>NZ_CP011530.1:0-1393445 GCF_001605725.1 Mycobacteroides immunogenum | reverse complement strand
TGGGCCGTGGCCATCGGCAACTCGGGTGCGATGACGCTGTACCTCTGGCACATGCCCGCACTACTCGGCATGCACCTGCTGTTCGACTTCCTCGGGTTCTCTCGATATGACACCGCCGCACCGGATTTCATCGCACTCTCGGTGCTGCAGGTCGCAACGATGGCGGTCCTGGTGGCTGGCTTGTTCCTGGCGCTGCGGCCATTGGAGAACAATCCTCTGCCCGGTTGGGACGGCGGCTACGTCGCGCTGCCCGGCCTGCGCAGTGCCGCGGTCGGGGTGGCACTGATGATCGCCGGCGGGTTCACCCTGGCCTCAGTCGTCTGGGGACTCAAGGGGTTTGGGCTGGTGTGCTGGGTGGTGGTGCTGGGCGGGCTGATCGTCGCCCGGGCGCTGGCCAACCAGACGAAGGCTGCTGCCTAGCCGCTCTTACGACGGAATTCGCGGTGCGAGCCGGCCCGGCCATGTGCGTGGGTCGGCTTGCTCGAGGTGTCCTTGTGATCGGCGGCCGAGTTGGCCTTGTTGTTCTTGCGGTCAAGCGCCTCGCGGAACTTGCGCTTGGCCTCGTCCGCGGCCGAGTCGCCGCTCCCCTTCGAATCGGTCATACCGGTCAGCCTAACCAAGAGTGGGTCCGATCGTCGCCCCATTTCACTAGCATCAGGTTCATGGCGAAGATCAGCGGAGACAGCCTGGAAGGCGTCTCGGCTACCACCTTGTGGACATTGCACAACCGCGGCACCGAAGCCAAGCGGCCCGACAGCGTCATCCGGGACCCGCTGGCCGCCGAGCTGTTCGACGCCATCGAGTACGACTATCGCAAGTTTGGCCGGCCGTCTCAGACCCATGCCTTACGGGCCCTGGCCTTTGACCAACAGGCACGCGTGTACCTGGCGACGCACCCCAAGGCCGCGGTTGTCGCTCTTGCAGAGGGCATGCAAACCAGTTTTTGGCGTTTGGGCGGCGCCGATCCTTCCACCCAATTCACCTGGTATTCAGTCGATTTGCCACCTGTCATGGAACTACGCGACAAGCTGCTGCCCGAGGATCAGCGCATTGTGCGGCTGGCGCAATCGGCGCTGGATCTGAGCTGGATGGATCAGGTCGACGCCTCCGGCGGCGCGTTCATCACGGCCGAAGGGCTGCTGATGTATCTGCAACCCGAGGAGTCGCTCGGCTTGATCGAGGCCTGCGCCAGGCGTTTTCCCGGCGGCCAGATGATGTTCGACAGCATCCCGCACTGGTTCAGCAGACGCACCCTGCAGGGATTCAAGTTGTCGGACCGCTATGTGGCTCCGCCCATGCCATTCGCGCTGACACCCGACCAAGGCGAGGCACTCACCTCCATTCCGGGTGTTGTCGCCGCCATCGACATACCGCTGCACCGTGGCCGCGGGATCTGGAAGTTCGTCAACTCCAAGCGTCTTGATCGCGGTTTTCTGCGCCGGACTCGCCCGTCCATGACGCTGCTGCAGTTCGGCTAGGCGCCACTCACCGGAGAGAAAACCAGATGACCAGATATGCCGCTCTGCTGCGTGGCGTCAACGTCGGCGGGATCACCATGAAGATGGCCGATGTCCGCGACGCGCTCGAGTCCGACGGATTCACCGGCGTGACAACAATTCTCGCCAGCGGCAATGTGCTGTTGGACGCCGACGCACCAGCGGCCGCGGTAAAAGAACGCCTGCAGCGGGTACTGGGCGAACGCTTCGGATACGAGGCGTGGGTGCTGGTGTACGGCGTGGACACCATTGCGCGCATCATCGCGGAGTTCCCGTGGGAGCCAGAGATCGAGGGCGTGCATTCATATGTGATGTTCTGCAGCGATCCCGCCGTGCTGGCCGAGCTGGCCACCCTGGAAGGCGAGCTGGACGCGAGCGAACACATAGCTACCGGCGACGGAGTGCTGTACTGGCAGGTCCCCAAGTCGCACACCCTGAGCAGCCCCATCGGGAAGACCACCGGAAAGAAGCGGTACAAGTCGACCACCACCACCCGGAACTTGCGGACATTGCACAAGCTCGTTCGCTAGTAGTGTGGCGTGCATGGCCGCCATTGATGCCCGCCACCTCGACGGGGTGTCCGAAACCGCACTCATCACGCTGAATCAGCGGGCCACCGAAGCCAACCGGCCCGACGGTGTTCTCGAGGATCCGATGGCCATCGTCCTGCGCGACAGCCTGGACTACGACTACCACCACTTTGGCCGCACGCATCAAGGTATTGCGCTACGCGCGTTGACATTTGACAACGTTTCCAATGAATACCTCGAGGCCCATCCGCGCGCCACGGTGGTGGCGCTGGCCGAAGGCCTGCAAACCAGTTTCTGGCGGATCGATAACGGCGAGCTGAACTGGCTGTCCGTCGACCTTGAGCCCATCGCGAGGTTGCGCAGGCAGTTGCTGCCGCCGTCGGACCGGGTTCGGTATGCCGCGCAGTCGGCGCTCGATCATTCGTGGATGAATCAGGTCGACGACTCCCATGGCGTGCTGATCACCGCCGAGGGACTGTTCATGTATCTGGAGCGCGACGTGGTGTTCGACCTCATCGCCGCCTGCGCGAAACGCTTCCCCGGCGGCTGGATGGTCTTTGACACCATTCCCTGGCTGATGAGCGTGTATTCGCAGCGGCGTGGCTGGCGCCTCAGTGAGCACTACACAGTGCCGCCGATGCCCTTCTCCTTCACCGCCCACCAATACGGCCAGCTGCGCGCGCTCGAGGGCGTTCGCGCGGTGCGCGAGGTCCGGATGCCCGCCGGGCGCGGCACCTTCCTGAAGCTGGCCACGCCGCTGTTCTACAACCTGCCGTTGTCCGACCGGTTCCGGCCGGCCATGACCGTCGTCGAATTCGGTTGATAGACAGGTTCTCTAAGCAGGCTTGACCGCACGCCCAATCACGATCGACGAGGACGGCATCGGGATACCCATCACCTTCAGCCAGTCGTCACGATGCCCCTCGATCTCGAACCCGGCCCGCTCGATCGCGGCCAGCGTGTCCCGGTGCGTGTGGCAGTTCCCGAACAGTCTGGGCCAGAACGTCACGTCCACCGCACGCTGGACCAGGCCGAGGGCACCGCCATGGGCCACGTGCTCGAAGAAACGCATCTCGCCCCCGGGCTTGAGTACCTCGAACGCCTGAGCCGCGGCGCGATCTGGGTCGCTCACCGAGCACAGCACCAGCGAGCACACCACCGCGTCAAACTGGTCCGTGTCGGTCACCGTCAGATCCTCGAAGACGCCCGCGATCACGGTCACCGGGATCGCGGCACCCGCGGCGGCGTCCTCGGCTTGCGGACGCAACCGGGACTCGGGTTCCAGCGCCGTCACCGAGGTGACGGTGTTCGGGTACAGCGGGAAGTTCGAACCGGTCCCCGCCCCCACCTCCAAGACGCGGCCTGTCAGGCCGCGCAGATTCTCGGCGCGCAGCTCCTTGATCTCACGAGGCTCACGGCGCGCGATGGCCGACCACGTTGCGGAGAAGAACCTGTTGTCAAAGCTGACGGGCGTCGTCATGCCACCAACCTAGCCCCGCTGATGCAATCCGCACCCGAACTCTGGAACACTGGGGCCATGGCACAGATCACGTTGCGCGGAAACCCCATCAACACGGTCGGCGAGCTTCCCGCTGTCGGCTCTCCTGCCCCGGCATTTGAGCTGGTAGGCGCCGATCTCGGCCCCGTCACCAGCGATCAGTACCGGGATAAGCCGGTGATCCTCAACATCTTTCCCTCGATCGACACCCCCGTCTGCCAGGCCAGCGTGCGCACCTTCAATCAGCGTGCCGCCGAGGCGGGCGCGCCGGTGCTGTGTGTGTCCAAGGACCTGCCGTTTGCCCAGAAGCGCTTCTGCGGCACCGAGGGCATCGAGAACGTGGGCACCGCCTCGGCGTTCCGCAGCTCGTTCGGCGAGGACTTCGGTGTCACCATCGCCGACGGCCCGATGACCGGATTGCTGGGCCGCGCCATCGTCGTGATCGGTGCCGACGGCAACGTCGCCTACACCGAGCTGGTGCCGGAGATCGCCCAGGAACCCGACTACGACGCGGTGCTCGGATCACTGTCCTGATCGGTTTTTGAGAAACCCGTGTCCAGCGCACCCTTTGCCGATGAGCTGCTGGCGACTGTTCAAGCGTCGCCAGCAGCTGTCGGTGCTCATGACAAGGACACCTGGGTCGGCCTGTTCGCCACCTACGGACAGGTGAATGACCCGGTGGGTTCGCGGCCGCATATCGGCGAAGCCGCCATCGGCAAGTTCTACGACACCTTCATCGCGCCCAACACCATCGTCTTCGAAGTCGAAAACGATGTGGTTGCCGGCATGTCGGTGCTGCGTGATCTGACCATTCACACCACCATGTCCACCGGCGTCACCATGCATATCCCCATGCATCTGCGCTATGACGTCGTCGAAGACGGTCCGGCCTCGTCCCTGAAGATCGACCGCCTGTTCGCCTACTGGGAACTGCGCGCCATGATCGGCCAGCTGCTGGGTGCGGGCGGTGACGGCCTGCTGGCCAGCGCCAAGCTGGGGCCGCAGCTGCTCAAGAACCAGGGGCTCAACGGCGTGCTGGGATTCATGCGCGGGCTCAAGGGCGTGCATGACACCGGTAAACAGCGCGTCCAGGAGCTGGCGGCGGCGTTGGGAGCCCGCGATGTTTCGACGGTCACCACCCTGCTCTCCGCCGACGCCGTGCTCTCCCTGGACGGGGTCTGCGAGTCTTCGCTGGCCGAGTTCGCCTCCGGAGCAAGCTCTTTGGGCGTTAATAAGCTGCTGGCGGCGGGCTCCTCAGTATCGGCCACGATAAGCCTGGATGGCCGCCGCGGCGTCGGGCTGTTCGAGTTCTCCGACAATTCCGCGGCGCCGGGCACGTTGGCCTCGGCACAGCTCTACTTCTGACGCGGCAGCACGTCCGTCAGGTCGACATCGCTGACCGCTTGCCCCAGGCAGGCCGCACGCAGCACCTGGCTGGCGAATTCCTCGGCATCGCCCCACGGCAGGTGCGGCTTGGTGACGAGCATCGACGCGATACCGTGGGCGGCCACCCACAGCTGCAACGCCATGGTCACGGTGTCACCTTCCGGGTATATCCCCTCGGCGACAAGCTCTTTGACTCCGTTGTGTAGGTGATCGAAGGCGGCGCTGGCCATGGTCTCGTCGAGTTCGCCCTCGGGTTGGGTGACCGTCGCCAGCCGGTACATCAAGGGTGTCGCGATGGCGAAACGCACATAGGCCATGCCCTGCGCATGGAGACGTTCCAGCGCGGAGATGTCACCGCGGGCGGCCTGGACCATCTTGTCGTTGAGCCGCTGAAAGTACTGTCCGCAGACGGCATCCATCAGCTCGTCCTTGTCGGCGAAATGCAGATAGATCGATGGCGGGGTGACACCGATCTTGCGTGCCACCTCGCGAATGGAGGGTGCACGCAATTCCTGGGTGCCCAGCACAAGATCGATTGCGGCCTCGATTATTTCATCGCGCAGCTGGTCGCCGGAACCGCGCGAGGACCGCTGCCGCTTAGTCACTGAATCCGATCCGTTCGTGCAGCTTGACCAACGGCTTGGGTGCCCACCAGTTGAAGCGCCCGAGCATCCGCATGAAAGACGGCACCAACAGCATCCGGATGATGGTCGCGTCGACAAGGATGGCGATGGTGAGCCCGGTGCCGAACATGCGCATGAAGGACACCTGCGCGGCCATCAGTGCCGCGAAGGCAATCGCCATGATCAGCGCCGCCGCGGTGACAACCCGTCCGGTGCGGGCCACGCCGAGCGCCACCGCCTCGTCATTGTCGGCCCGGGTGCGGCCCGAGGCCATCCAGTACTCACGGATGCGCGAGATGAGGAACACCTCGTAGTCCATCGACAATCCAAATGCTATGCAGAACAGCAGCATCGGCATGGTGGCCACGATGGTTCCGGTGACCTCGGTGCCGAACCCGCCGAGGTGCCCCTCCTGGAATATCCAGATCAGTGCACCGAAGGTGGCGGTCAGGGACAACACGTTGAGTACCAGCGCCTTGAGCGGCAGCACCACCGAGCCGGTGAGCAGGAACAGTAGGACAAAGGTGACCACCGCGATGATCGCCAGCACCAAGGGCAGTTTGTGCACAATCCCGTCGACGGCATCGCGATCCAGTTGCGCCCCACCACCAATCTTCACCGAAACGTCGGCCGGACCGGGAAGAGCATGGATGGCATCGAGCTGACGCTCGGCCGCCTCCGTATAGGGCTTGGCCGCCGTCTGGACCGTGAAAAGTGCTGTGTCTTTTTTGATTCCGGTCGCACTTGCCGGTGGTCCCACCTTCATTCCCCGGATGAAAGCGCCGGTGGGCGCGGCCACCTCCTTGACGTCCTCGATATTTGACAGGTCGGCGGCGTACTCGTCGATTTGCTTCGGCGGCACCGCACCGATGCCCTCTGCGATGACTGACAAGTTGGTGGAGCTGTTGTTGTTGAAGTTGCGGCGCATCTCGTTGCCAACCTGGTGCGCCGAGGCAGACGTGGGCAGCACGCGGTCATCCGGGAAGCCGAACTTGCCGTCAAGGAACGGCAGGCCAAGCACAACCAATGCGGTGACAATGACAATGGCGATCGGAATGGCGCGCGCCATAACCTTTTTGGTGGTCCGGTACCAGAAGGTTTCGGTGACATCCTTGGCGACAGGTTCCGGCCTGCGCAGGATCTTACGAATCAGGCGCCGGACGTCGAGGGCATCAATACGGTCACCGAGCAGGGTGACCACTGCGGGAACAATGATCAGGGCCGCGATGGCACCGACGAACACGACTGCCACACCGGCGTATCCGAAGGATTTGAGGAAGTACATCGGGAACAGGATCAGCGCGACCAGCGCGAGAGCGACCGTCAACGCCGAGAACAGCACGGTCCGCCCTGCCGTGGCCATGGTCAACACCAGCGCTTCATCGCGCGGCTTGCCGGCATTCACCTCCTCGCGATAACGGCTGATGATCAGCAGCGAATAGTCGATGGCGAGCGCCAATCCCATAGCGACAGCAAGATTCAACGCGAATACCGAGACATCGGTGACGTACGTGAGTCCCCGCAGGATGGACATGGCGCCGACGATCGAGAACACTCCGACGACGAGCGGCAGGAGCGCCGCATAGAGACCGCCGAAGATCCACACCAGCACCACGAAGCTGATCGGAATCGCGATCGATTCCATGACCAGCAGGTCCTTCTCGGACTGCGTCACGATCTGGTTGTAGAGCGTGGCGACACCACCGGCCTTGACCGATACCCCGTCGCGATCGACGGCGAGAGACTTGATGAGCTTTGCCGCGTGCTTCTGCGCGTCGTTCTCGCCGCCGGTCAGACCGGCGACGATCAGCCCGGACTTACCGTCGGCGCCCAGCAGCCCCTCTGCCACCTGCGGCGGCGCCGTCCACGCCGAGGTCAGATTGATCACCACGCCGGATTCCTTGAGCTGGCGCGCTAGATCAGCTGCGACGGAACGCATCTGCGGACTCTGCACGCCATGGTCACTGGTGAGCATGAAGACCAGGGATTGGTCGCTGATGTCAAACTTCTCTCTGAGAGCCTTTGTGACATAGGCGGACTCGGAGTTGGGATCCTGCTGACCGCCGGCGGCAAGATGCTTGGTGACCGGTACACCGAAGATCGCCGCCACGATCGCGATCAGCAGCGCCACACCGAGGACGAGGCGGGGCGCCGCGATCACCCATCGAGCCAAACGTTCGAGCATCATCGCGCCTTCCGCCGGAGAATAACGGCGTTAAGTTATCAGCGATAAGTTAGTGCGGTCAAGGGTCCGGGAGCGGTCGAATGCAGGCGGCAGCTCGCCCGAACTGTGGCTTCAGGAAATCTTGAAGATCTTGGAACCGAATCGCCCCCTAGGCCGTCGGATATTTACATAGGGGTTTGTGTCCAACAAGGAGAACCAGTCATGCCGAGCGTTTCGGGGCCTTCAGGCAATCCGTTATATGTGGACCCCACAGAACTACAGAGCCACGGCAAGCAGTTACACCAGCACGCCGACGACCTCAAAGAAGCTCACGACGCCGCGCACCGGGCGATGAAAGACGCGCAGGCAGGATTCGGGTCGGCACGCTCGGCCAATGCCTTGAGCAGCCGCATCACCGACTGGGAGAAGGAAACCGAAGCACATCACGCCGACCTCACCGGCCATGGCGACCATCACATCTCGTCTGCCCAGAAGTTCGTGGCGCGTGATGACACCAATCGCGATCTCATCAGGCGCACCGGACCGGACGGCAAGGTTTAGGGGGATTCGTATGGGAATGACACTCGCCGAACTACAGAAGTGGCCACCGCATATCAAGGCGCTCGCCGACGCGGCATCCAAACGTGGCGATGCCAGCCAGGAGGCCTCCGGCAAGGTGCAAGCCATTGTCGACATTTCGACCTGGCAGGGCGATGCCGGTGATGCCGCCAAGGATGCGATGAAGCGGTCGGCCACGCGATTCGACAATGCTGGTTTCGAAGCGATGTATGTCGCGATGCATGCCAACAAGGCCTACGGAGATTCGCAAGCGTTGGCCGATGACATCGGCAAGTTCTTGGCTGACGCTGAGGCGCCCCCGAAGGTGGAGATCGATCCCAAGACCAACGCCGTGACTCCGCCGGACATCACGGGGAAGAAGCCTGATGAGATACAGAAGATCATCAACAAACTCAAGGACCTCCATAGCCGGGTAACCGGATTGATAGCGCGTGGCGAGATGTTGGATGACGATCTGGCCCGCGTCCTGGACCAGGGCACAGGCGGCCACACCCTGGCACAGAAACAGCTTTCCGAGGAAACGCCGCAACAAGCACAACAAGATGTGCACGACGTTCTGGCCGGAACCGCCACCGACGAGGAAAAGGCGCGCGTCCAGGCTGCATCCACCTTGAGCCCAGAGCAGATCGAGGACCGCGACGCCGGCCGGCCCGTGCAATTGACGCGCTCCCAGCAGCTGGTGCTCGGGCAGATGAACGATCAAATGAAGGGCATGTCTATCGAGGACATCCACCGGGCGGAGCGGCGACTTGGCGACAACAAGAGCATCGTCGGCAATGCACTTCAGATGATGGGCTCGAACCAGTACGCCTTCGCCAAGTCCGAAAGGCCCGGAGATCAAGGATCGACAGACAAACTTGCGACCGGCGGATTCAATGAATTGCCAACCTCAGTTCAGAATCTGCTGAACGACAAGTCACCCGTCTACCACCGCGATGACCCAACCATTTTCAACCCGAGCAGGCCGGAGGCGAAGATCGATGCCGCTGCAGGGAACCTCAACCGCTTGTCCGAGGTCATCATGGACGGCGACGCAGGCTTTCAGCGCGGCACCGACCTCGACCACAAACTATTGCAACGTGGCGCCGACATCCTGCAATACGAAAACCAGCACGGCGACTCACTCAAGGGCCCCGTCGATTCCGAACTGCAGAACATCTTCAAGGCGACCAGCCGCGACCACATCGCTGTGCACGACATGTTGACCGGACCCGACGGACAGCGCAACGACCGATTCCTTGGCGATCTGACCAGCCATGTATTCCCCGACCGCGGCACAGCGGCGGGGAGCCTATTTAGCTGGACCGGCACATCAGCCGTGCCGGGAGACGGGGTTTCTCTGGAAGATGCGCGGACGTCTGGTGAGACAGCCCGCGCCTACGCCAGCTACCTCTCCGAACACCCCGGTCTTGCGAAACACCCCATGGGTATATTCGCCTCCGTCGGCGACTACAACCCTGGCCTCATGCAGGGCATGGCAAACGGTCTCGCGCCGTACACCGCAGCCATTGCGGGCGGCACCGAGGACATATTCGGCAAGTTTCCGGGGTTCGGTGACGCGTTCGATACCGACGCCCACACCAGCAAGGGGAACCTTGTCGAAGCCAGGAACGTGTTCAACGTCCTGTCGTCGGACCCGGAAGCGGCAAAGACGATCAATGGCGCGCTGTACCACGACTCGATCACGGCAACCCAGCATTACGCTGATTCCGTGCACAATTCCGGTAGTGGTGCGATCGGTGATCTCGATCAGGCGGGCAGGTTCCAGGCCCTTGCCGATTCCGGACTTACGGCGGCCAACAACCAGCAACACGGAGACGAGAAAGCTCTGCACGACCTTAAGAGCAAGGCCTATGACGCCGGTACCAAGCTTGTGAAACTCGCAGGCCCCGAGTTCGGCATGATGGCCAACGCACTCAAATCCAGCATCATCGGGTCTGTCGGCGACGGCGGTATGACCAGCGGCGTAGACATGGCACCGGAAAGCGCACAGCATCTGCTTCTCAGTGCCTACTTGGCCAACGGAACACTCCAGCCGAACCAGATCCCCGGCGACCTCCTGGTACCCGATCCTGAGCACCCAGGCGGCCCCATGAAGGTAGGAACACTTGACGAGATCAACAAGGCGCACCCCGGACATCAGATGCGGGCGTCCGATTACCACACGGCGGTGAATAACGGTCTGAAGGGTGTGCCCGGAGAAGCAGGTAATGCCGATCCGATCAGAGTTGCCTACAACATGGTTGCGCAGTGGCCGGCATGACGCGCGACCTGCAGGGACGGAACCGTGTCTGGTCCGTGGCCCGCATGCTGTTGGCTGTCACATTGACACTCACCGGCTGCACCCTCTGGGACCGCGATAGTGCCGCCGACCAAACCCCGGTTCCGTTCACCGGCCTGACCCAAGACCTGCGGATCCGCTGGACTGCCGAACCGGGCATCGACCTGACCACCGGTCCGGCCGTCATCCTGCGCGCCTACCGCGAGTCCTACGTTCTCGCAGGCCTCATGGCCGATTCGCGGTACTACTACCCCGGCTTCGAGCGCGCAGTGCCTCCCAATACCGAAGGGCCCAACAACGCGGTACGACCGCCGCTCGCTGGCGACCCGCAACTGAGCATCGACGGAATCCAGACCACCACCCCAATAGTTGGCACCTGGCAAGAACACATCGTGTCACTGTCGGGCAATATGCATTCCGGATACGTAGTCAAGCTCTGCGAGCGGAACTACGCCACCGCCACTCGGCAGCCCAACGGCACCTATACCTACTCTTCCTACTGGCCCCGCCCCAAGTCGCCAGACTTCCCCACCTTGTATGACGGCACTGTTTCCCTGCTGATCACCCTGCGCCCGCCGACCCCGGCCGAACCAGACCCGACGGTCAAACCGCAGCGAGGCACTAACCCCAGCCCCAGCCGCGATGTATTCGGTGGATGGAAAATCCGAACCGTCCTGCACATGAGCACAGAGTTTTACCGTTCCGAACCCAACATATGGCCCCAGAATGAGTTCGATAACGACAGAAGAACCTGCGCAGATACCGCGCCTGACCCTTACGAAAAGCGCCGTTTCCTTCTGCTCGGTGAGCATCCGAGAGATGACTACCCAACACTTCCTGCCGACCCCGGCTGGCCGGCCGCAGGCACCTAGGGGTTACATGGCGTACGGATGCACACGCAGGCATACTGGCAACCACCACGAGGGGAGGAAATCGTGACCACAGGCTTCAACTGGGACAACTTCAGTCCCGATCTACAGCAGAACGCGATGTACGACGCCAGCAACGGTCAAACGTTGCACATGGCAGAGAACGCTGGTCAGAAAGCCGCAGCTTATTGCCTGCGCGCCAAGGAGAAAGTCGATGCGCAGCTACGGAAGATTGCCGAGCTAAAGAAAGTCAGCGGCTTTGGTGAGGGTGTACCTCTCGACACAGGCAAGGGTGTCGTAGACCAATACTCAACCGTTGCCGCCAATCTTGAGACCGCACTTACAGCGTTAAGCAAGGAGTATCAAGGCTTCGCCGACCGCTTCGTCGCCACCGAGATGGCCGTACGTGCCGTCGAGGAGAACAACACTGCGTCCCTGAAAGGTCGCCAAATCTCGATTGATCCTCATGCTGCGGGCATGCAGTAAAACTGCGCTTCTGGCGTCGGCCATTACGGCCGCTAGTGTGCTTGCGGCATGCACGCAAGCGACCGGCGGCTTGGCAGTACGTTCCTCCTCAAACGCAGCCAGCGAATTGCAACAATCGACGGCATCGCCGACGACTGTCCAAAATACTCTGCCAGCGCCTCATCCACCGCCTGACAAGCACTCGGATGGCACTGCCTTCGAGCCATGCACCTCGTTTGCTCGTGAGGAACTTCAAAACTGGGGGGTGGATCCAAATAAGGTTGACGATGTCAGTATCGAAATGCAAAACCAAATACGCGGATGTCGCTGGTGGGACGGAAACCGGTCCTGGTCGCTAACAATCGATGTGCTCAACGCAACTGTCGAGAAGTACCTACGCCCCGACCCCACGCTGAGTCTTCAACAGCCGGTTTCAATTGGCGGACTCTCAGGCGCTATTTATGCCTCCGCTAATCGAGACAACTGCACTGTGGTGTTGCCATCGCAAAAAGCTGTGGTGTTCTTTGATGTTTACGTATCCACTGGCGACCAGGCCCATGCGTCGATGCCAGACACTTGTTCAAAAGCTACAGCCATCGCCACTGCCGTAGCAGGCAGGCTGCCCCAGTAGCGGGAGGGAATTGATATGGGTAATGACAATTGGTACGGCAAGAACGACTATCAACAGATACTCAACGAGCTGAAGAGCCTGGACCCGGGCAGCGTCTCAGACACGGCGAATCTATGGGACGGAATTGCAAACGAACTTAACGCCGCAAGCGTTGAGATCAAGTCGTTGAGTGGCAAACTTGGCCAGGACGACTTCTGGACGGGCGCGGCTGCGGACGCGGCCAAGCAAGCAACCTCCACCAGTGAACGCAACGTCGCATTGGACGGCGAAGCAAACAGCCTGGCCACGGTAACCCGGCATGTTGCGGATACTCTCCGCGGCGATTCCCGGACGCTGCAGGCGTCAGTGAACATGGCCAACAGCCATAGCCCTGCACCCGAAAAGAAGAAGGACCCTGACGACTACGCCAAGAAGCTGAAGGAGCTGCAGGGGTACGCGCAGTCCACGTACACCAATCCGCTCAGCGGCGAGCAACGCAAATTCCAGAGTGCGTACAACCCCCAAACAGGTGGCGACACACCGAATCCGGTGATCAACAACAACGGTGGAGGCGGAGGAAACGGCGGCGGCTCAGGCGGCGGCCAGGGCACCGGCGGCGCGAACAATCTCACCGACGGACTCGCCGACAAGAACACTAAACCCGCCTTCAGCGACGGTTCAGGCAACCAGAGCGGACAAGGCCAGGGCGCTGGTGCCGGCAGCGGCGGCGGTTCGGGCGGCGGCAGCCCCCAAAGTGGTTCCGGCGGTTCGGGTAGCGGCTTGGGCAATGCCCTCAGCGGTCTCGGCGGCGGCTCGGATAAGACCGGGTCGGGTCTGCCGCTGGGCAGCACCACCGCAGCGGGTTACAGCTCGTCGTCGGGCTCAGGTTCAGGCACCGGAACCCTCAGCGGCCCAGGCGCATTGCGCGGGGGCGCGGGTGTTCCCGGCCTGGGCGGCAGCGCCGGAACTAACCCCGCCGGCATCGGTGGCGCCGGAATCCGCGGTGGCGCAACGGGCATGGGTGGCATGGGCATGGCCCCGATGGGAGGCGCGCACGGCCGCGGGGGTCACGGCGAAGAGGACGACGAACACGAAACCCCCGAGTTCCTCATCAACTGGGACAACGGCAATGAACTGTTCGGCGATCTGCCCAAGGCATCGCCGGGTGTCATTGGCGACTGGTCAGAACACGAGCGTGCCGAACAGCAGCGCCGCGAGTCCGAAAAGCGCCGCTACAAATCTCTCGGCTGGAACGTCGACTTCGGCGACGAACGCTAGGGATCGAGCACCGGCTGCTGCTCGTCCACGGGCGATCCGTTGAGCAGCATCCGAAGCTCATCGCGGTGTTGTTCCAGCAGCTCGGCGAGCTGACGCATCTGAAGTAGCGCCAACATGACACTGTCCGTCCCCGGCGAATGTTGGGCCGCCATCTCACGCAGCGCCGCGATCTGCCCCCGCAAATGCTGGGCACGAGAACGTTCGCGCTCCAACTCGCGCGCGTGATCGGCGGGTTCCACAACCTGATTCGGCGGCGCCGCGGGACCGCCGTCCGCGATACCGGCTTGCCAGCGGGCACGGCGTTCTACCCGCTCTTGCACGGCATCCTGCCGTGCCTGCGCCATCCGGTCCTCATGCCGGCGCCGGTGCCTGGCACATTTCGGGCAGCGGCAACCGCGCGTGTACCCAAGGCAACTCTCGACAGCCATCGCCTTCAGTGTATGAAGTTCTGGCAAACTCTGCCGAACGTAGCTTGGGCGAGCAGCGCATGGCGCTAGGAACCTGCCAGCGCTGCGGCAACGGCCTCCCGGGCGACAGCCACATCGAGTTTGTGCATCTGCATCATGGCCTGCATCGCGGCATTGCCCGTCACCGGATCGGAATGGAAGATCAGGTCGATCAGCTCACGCGAGACCACCTGCCACGAGAGCCCGTACTTGTCCTTGAGCCAACCGCATTGGGACTCCTGTCCCCCATCTGCGGTCAACGCCGACCAGTAGCGATCGACTTCCTCTTGTGACGCACAGTCGATCTGGAGCGAGATCGCTTCATCGAAGGTGAACTGCGGCCCCGCGTTGAGGGCGGTGTACCGCTGCCCGTCCAGTTCGAACTCGACGGTGAGCACGGCGCCCTCCGGCATGGGCGTATTTGGCCCATAGTGCGTGACCTCAAGAATCCGAGAGTTCGGGAACACGGACACATAGAAGTTCGCAGCCTCTTCGGCCTGGGTGTCGAACCAGAGACAAGGAGTAATAGTTGGCATATCGGTATCGACCCGCGCCGGACGCAAAACTCATCGCTGCAGCTGAGACACCTCGTCAAGAGCGTCGGCGAGCAGGGATCCGTAATGATCGGCATCGGGCATCACCGCCGCGCTGGTGTGCACGCTCACCGTGACGGCGTCACCGATGCCATGCACTCCATGGGTCAGACCCATCGCCGGCGACAGCGCCGGGAACCCGGCAGTAAACGCCACCGTCCCACCACCGAGCGTCAGGTCGGCGGCACCGCGCACCACACTCGACACCACAGTATTGCCCGCCACCGTCGGCGGCATGAGGTCGGTGTTGAACGCGTTCACCCCCGCCCACATCATCGGCGCCGGCAGCGCCGCCCCACCGGCGCGCTGGGCCACCAGTACCGGATGCGCGGCACGGCGGCGCCTGCTCTCGATACCCTCGGCGATGCTGCGTGCCCGGGTCCGCAGGTCGGGCTCGCTCCAGCACAGGTCTACCCCAACATTGCGGAAATTGTTGCGCGCCAGCGATTCTCCTGGTTCGGCAACGGTCACCTCGGCGCCCAGCCTCTCCGGGACCCATTGACCGTGATCGCGCAAGTATCGCGGTAGTGCCGAAGAAATCGCCGTCATCACCGCGACAGTCACACTGACGCCGTCGGCGCGCAGTTCGTCTCGGGGGCGCACGATCATCCGAATCTCCCGATGCTCACCGGGCCGCGCGTTGAGCGAAATCAACGGGAAGCCTTGTGGTTCCGGCTCCAGCTCACCGGCCGCCACCAGCTCCTGCTGCCGCTGGTAGGCCAGGTACCCGCCCCTGCTCACGGCCAGTAGCTGCCCCAACTTCCCCGGGAAGTCCAGCAGACCACGCAAGGCCGGGCGGGCGGGTACCTCGGGAACCGCGCCACCCACGGGCGATCCGTCGCCGAACAAGGCCCGCGCCACCGCGGTAGCCCGCTGGCCATCGGCCAGCGCGTGCGATACCTGCAGCACCGCGATCAGCGCCGAGCCCGATACCCGTGGCGCACCCTTGATATCCGGGAAAAGATGTAAATGCCAAGGACTTTGACGAATATCGACGGTATTGGGCAGCAGTGCGGCAATGGCAGATCGGCACCGCGGCCAGCTGGGGTCGGCCAGCGCATGCACGGTCAACGGCACCTGCGACTCATCGCGCGGACCCCAGTACGGGTAATCAAGGTGCCCGGCGACGTCAACTGCCCGCACCCGAAGGTCCGCTATCCGGGCCGCGCGTGCGGCGATCACCGAGCGCACGGCGTCCAAATCCGGCGTCGGCGAATCGAAGCAGAACAGCAGAAACTGATCGTTGGGGATCTTCGTCGACATCCAATACATCTGGGCGTCGCGAGGCGCCATCTGTTCGATCGTCATCGCGCGCCTACTGGTACGTGCGCCAGTCGTCCCATAGCTGTTGCCACGGCGCAATTCTGCCGTAGTACCGATAGACGTGCGCCTCGTCCTCGCCGGGCGTGTGCAGCAGCTCGATGCGCTGCACACCCCGGAACCCTTGGGCAAGTTTGGCATCCGGATCGTCGACGCCGACGTACATCATGTCCGTCATCGATTCCGGCGGCGCCCCGAAGTAGTAGTAGCCGCGGTGGAAGCTGTAGGCGCGGGAGATTCCCGCGCGTCCGGCCTCGACGTCGTAGGCGGCGGCCATCGGATAGATCTGCACGACGAGGGCCGTGCGGTTGCGTATCTCCGGCGGCATCGAATCGTAGGTGTCCCGGGCGACCTGTCGTAGCCCCTCCGTGGAGTGATCGCCGTCGGCAAGCATCGTCGGCCCCATCGCACCGGCCCAAGAAAACCAGCGCACGGCGGCCGATTCAGACACGATGGGCAGCCGGACGATTGCCATGATCACCGACGCGGCCGTCACCACCGCGATCAGGCCGTAGACCACGCCACGCACCACGGGACGGACCGGGCGCCACCGAGAAAGCCCCACCGCGCCCGCGGCAATCAATAGGGCATACAACCCCATGCCGTAGTAGGCGCGTCCATGAGAGACGAACATGAACACTCCGACCAACACCGCGGCCAATCCCAAATATCGGTAGGGCCGTAGCGACGGCGCCGCCAACAGCGCGACGACTCCGGCCAGCAGCAGCCCCAGTCCGATGACGGCGGAGCCGACGAGCATGCCGCCCAACAGCGCCGCTCCCCGCTCCGACTCGGCGGCCACGATCCCGGCCATGCGCAAGTACGGCCATCCGTGAGTGCCCTGCCAGATCAGGGTGGGGACGGTAGTCACCACGACGACCGCTGCCCCGGTCCACAGCTGTCGGCGGCGCAGCAGCGCCCGTGGCCCCAGTACTGCCGCACTCAGCAGCACCGCAAGCCACAGGGCCGGAATGAGGAACTTGGTCTGCATGCTGATCGCGGTGACGATCCCCGCCCAGAGCAGCAGCCGGTCGTCGGGCAACCGTTCCCGCAGACTGCGCGTCCAGCGCACCAACAGCCAGCACACCGCCGCCCACAGCGCCGGATCGATCGCCGGTGTCTGCAGCCAGTGCGCCAAAATCTGGAACATGGCAGTGGCGTAGGCGATCGCCGACACGGATTGGGTAAGGCGGCCGCCGCCGAGCTCGGCCGCGATCAGCCCACACATCAACGACCCGATCGCCACCGCCGCGGTGGCCGCGAGCCGCAGCACCCACAGCGATCCGGGCGCAATGTTGTCAGCGAGGCCCGCGATGAACGGGACCAGCGGCGGTTGGTCGAAGTACCCCCAGGACGGATGATCGCGCCCGGCGACCACGAAGTAGGCCTCGTCGAAGAAGTATCCGTATCCCCGGCTGGCCCAACCGAACACAACAGCGGTAAGCGCGGTGATCACGGTAAGGTCGGCGCGTGCGATGCGCACGGTCGGTATGCCGGGAATGTTGTCGCCGTCGTCGTACCGGGAAGTGACCGCCGCCATAGCGGATTCACCCTAGCGCGCGTGCCATAGAATCCCGGCGTGCCGAGCGCCAAACAGTACAGCGATCCGTTGACCCGCAACGATATTGGACTATTGGTCCTGCGTGTCGCGGTGGGGGTGACGCTGTGCTGGGACGGGCTGAGCGTCGTGTTCGCCTCCGAACAGTTCGCACAACTCGGCTCGGCCTCGAGCGCGTCCGCTGATCTCGCGGCGCGCGTGCTCGCCGGTACTTACAGCATCGGCGGCGCGCTACTTGTCGCCGGAATGCTCACTCCCCTCGGCGGGGGCGCGGTGCTGGGCTCGATGCTCTACGCCGCCACCTTGGCCTACTCGGTACGCCACGATCTCTTTCAATCCGGCACGGCCGTGCAGTTCCCGCTTGTGCTCGCGGCCGCGGCCATCGCGATCATTCTTATTGGACCGGGCCGCATATCCGTGGACGGACGTTTTGGCCGCGAAGAATGGCCGAACGCGGTCTCATCGGTGCTGGTTGTGGCCGGATTTGGGGCGGCTATTGCCGCCTGGGTGCTCGTCAAGGGCACCAATCCGTTTTCTTAAGAGTTCAGCAAGGCCGCTTATGGTCTATGACCTGGGCCGATGGCGGCAGCGAAAATTGCCAGACTTTTCCGATTCGTAACTCAAAGATTTCTTAATGGTGACCCCTACTGTCAAGTACATGACGAACGAGGAATTCGGTGCCACGGTCATCGAGATCGACTTCGAAGCCATCTACAGCGGCGAGCTGCTGGTCGAGGGCGACAACACGGAGCAGACCGATGAGTGGTTCCCGCTAGCCGTATAACGGCAGGTTGGCGAACCCCCAGAGGGGGGACGCATCGGCGAGGCGCGTAGTGCCTCGCATGCCGGGCCTAGTCCCGGATGTTTCTCACTCAATCCGTTCAACAGGCGAGGGCAGTCACTGCGACTGCCCTCGCTTTTTCTTTAGGCGTTGATGTTCGACCCGGCTGACGGCAGCGGTCACCGCTTGATCCATCCGGTTATAGTTCGCTAACACGCTTCATGACCGACCACGGGGGGATCACATGCCGCACGCTGCGCTACCTATGCCAGAGCACTGGAGAAGTCGGCCGATATTCACGACGCTGGTAGGAATCGTCACGCTGGCGCTCACCGCTGCAGCTGGCTACTGGACGCTGGGGCTCATCACACGCCAGGAGTACCTCACCGCGGCGTTCGCTGCCGGCGCCACGTTGAGCCTGCTGGCCCTCACGATTGTTTTCGTGATGCAACGCGCCGGGTGGGTCAGCGTTCGCGGCGAGGCGGACGGCACCGCCACCCACCTTCACCCGGACCCCGTCTCTCGGGTGGCCACGATCGCGGCATTGGCCTTCTTGCTGCCGACGAGCATTTTGTTCGCGGTGTTCGCACCGCAGGGCGCCCTGGACATCTCGATGGAGCGCCACTTCATGAAGGCTGAAATAGCCGCAGTGGTGGTGGCGGTGGCATCTGCGGTCGGGCTGGTGATGTTGGTCCTGCACCGCAACGATCCGCAGCGGATCGACTTGTCGCCCACCGGCTTCTCCGTCACCGAGTGGAAATCCTGGTCGGCGGACTGGGATGACATCGTCGAGGTCACCAGCGACTCGCCCCTCGCCAAACGGGGCTTCCCCATCGTCATCCGGGTAACGGGAGAAAAGTCCCATTCGATGAGCTCGCCCATGGCGTACACGCCCGGTGGGCGCGCGCTGTATTGGCTGTTTTGGTACTACTGGCGCCACCCGGCGCTGCGGGATGAATTGGCCGACGGGCGCGCCCTGGACCGGCTGCGCGAGCAGCGATTCGAGCTCGACTAGCTCTACTCGAGCTCTTCGGCGAGCTCCATCCATTGCACCTCGGTGGCGTCCTTCTCGGCGACGACGGCATTGAGCTCTGCCGTCAGCGTCACCACCCGATCCGGATCGGTGGCGTGTTCGGCGAGCTTCGCGTGCAGGGCGGCCTCCCGCTCCCCCAGCTTGGCCACGGCCCGCTCAAGTCGGCCGAGTTCTTTCTGTGCCGCGCGCAGTGCCGCACCATCGCGGCCGCGTTCAGGCACGGCTTTGGCGGCGGGCGCGGCGACCGGTTGGGCGTGCCGGCGCAGATACTCCTCGATGCCGCCGGGCAGATTGGTCAGCTTGCCGTCACCGAACAGCGCCCAGGTGGAGTCACACACTCGCTCGATGAGATACCGGTCGTGGCTGACAACCACCAAGGTGCCCGCCCAGCCGTCCAGCAGATCCTCCACCTGCTGCAGCGTTTCGATATCCAGGTCGTTGGTGGGCTCGTCGAGCAGCAGCACGTTCGGTTCGGCCATGAGCACCCGTGTCAACTGCAGCCGGCGGCGTTCACCACCGGAGAGGTCTCCGACCGGCGTGCGCTGACGCGCCGGGCTGAACCCGAGCATCTCGGCCACCTGGGAAGCGGAGAGCTCCTTGTCGCCCAAGGTAATTCGCAGCGCGATGGATTCGATCGCATCGAGCACCCGGATGTCCTCCGGCAGGTCGTCCAGTTCCTGGCGCAACCAGCCGATGCTGACCGTCTTGCCCTCTTTGCGATGCCCGGCCGCCAACGGCACCGCACCGGCCAGTACGCGCAACAGGGTGGTCTTTCCGGAACCGTTGACTCCCACCAAACCGATGCGTTCACCGGGGGCCAACCGCCAGGTCAGATCACGCACCAGTTCCTCACCGGCGGGTGTCGTCACCGTCGCGTCCTCGAGTTCGATGACGATCCGGCCCAGCCGTCGGCGCGCAAAAGCCGTCAGCGCCACCGAATCTCGCGGCGGCGGCACGTCGGCAATCAAGGCTTCCGCGGCCTCGATGCGGTACCGGGGCTTGGATGTGCGCGCGGGCGGGCCACGGCGCAACCAAGCCAGTTCTTTGCGGGCCAGATTGCGGCGACGAGCCTCCGCCGCGTCGGCCTGCCGTCCTCGTTCGGCGCGCGCGAAGGTCCAGTCGGCGTAACCGCCTTCATACGATTCGACGTTGCCGTCGACCACTTCCCAGGTGCGGGTGGCCACGTTATCCAGGAACCAGCGGTCGTGTGTCACGACAACGAGCGCGGTGCGCCGCGCCAGCAGGTGCTCGGCAAGCCACTGCACGCCTTCGACGTCCAGGTGGTTGGTGGGCTCGTCAAGGATCAGCAGATCGAGGTCACGCACCAATGCCGCGGCGAGCCCCACGCGGCGCCGCTGGCCTCCGGAGAGTTGATCCACGCGCCGCTCGAGTCCCAGGGCCGCCACCCCGACACCGTCCAGAACCGAGCGGATCCGCGCGTCACCGGCCCATTCATGCTCGGCGACGCCCAACGGCGCGATCACGACATCGAAGATCGTTTCGCCCTCAAGTTCGTCGCGCTGGGTGACGACGGCCTGGCGCAGGTCGCCGACCCGACTGACTCTGCCTTGATCTGCCGGTTCGATGCCGGCGAGCACCTCCAACAGCGTCGTCTTGCCGCCACCGTTGAGGCCCACGACCCCGATGCGATCTCCCGCCTGTACTCCGAGGCTGACGTTCGAGAGCAACGGCTTGACGCCGTACGACTTCGATACGTTCTCGAGGTTGACGAGGTTGATGGGCTTGGCGGGGCTGGTCATGGCCTCCACAAACTACTCAGGCACGGGCGGCCGGCGCCACTTCCCTGCCTCGGTCGAGGAGCCCCGCCCGCCACAACGCGAACAATGCCGCCGCGCACACCAGGCCGACAGCGGTCAGCGATACCCACAACAACGAGGGCATACCGTGCTGCTGGGCGTAACCGAACACCGACCCGGTCATCAGATTCCCGGCCAGGATGCCGATACCGACGATGGTGTTGTACAGCCCGTAGTGAGTGGCCACCAAACGGTTGTCGGCCAGCCTGACCACGGTGTCCATCTCGAAGGGAAAGGTCGCGATGGTTCCCACGGCCAACAACGCCGCCGAGAGCAGCAGCGCGGCGACCGCGGCGAGTCGTCCTGCCGACGCCGCGGCGGGTAGCAGCGCCAACGGCACGAACGCCGTCGCGATCACCAGCATCCCGAACACCAGACTGCGGCTGGGGCCGAACCGCGCGGAAAGCCAGCCGGTGAGTCGCACCTGACCGGCGATGGCCACCAGCCCGGACACCACGAAGATGCTTGTCACCAAAACCGTTTCGGACCTCTGGTCCTCGGTCAGCAGCGCGGCCTGGAACGGCAACGCCAGGTACACCTGGAAGGTGAGCACGTACGAACCGACCATGGCGCCCGAGAACAACAGGAATGCCCTGTTGGAAACCACCGACCGCCAATCAGCGAGCACCGGCTGCCGATCGGCACCCGGCTCGGCCCCATTCGCCGGCAGCGCCATCAACTGGATGACGGTCAGAAAAGCGAAGACCGCCGCGGCGACGGCACAGGTGATTCGGAAGTCCCACGCGGTCAACGCCAAACCGAGGATCGGCCCGAACAGGATGCCGGCCTGATAGAAGACGTTGAAGACCGCGAAGGCTTCCACCCTGCGCTCCCCCGAGTCGGCCGCGAGGTAGGCACGCACCGCGGGATTGAACAGTGCACCCGCGAAACCCGTAGCCGCCGAGGCGATCAATATGGCGGGCAGAGTTCCGACGAAGGCCAGCATCAGGAATCCCGCGGTACGCAACAAACAACCCGCGACGATCAGCGGCTTGTACCCGAACCTGTCAGCCAGCGTGCCGCCGACCAGAAACATGCCCTGCTGGGAGAAGTTCCGAACTCCCAGCACCAGCCCCACCATCCAGGCCGCCAGCCCCAAGGGCCCGGCCAGATATCCGGCGAGGTAGGGCATCAGCATGTAGAAGCCGACGTTGATGGCGAACTGATTCACCATCAGAATCTGGCTGGGCCGATCGAAAGACCGGAACTGGCGGAATGTCTGGATCACGCCGTCCGTCCTATCGGGTCAATCACGCGGGTCAGTCTGGTCCAGCGATCCACCACCCTGTCTGCGGGATCGTCGATCACGTCGGGATTCTGCGCGGGCGGGCGGTCCAGCAGATCGTGGCTGCGGCAGTAGTCGTCATCGTAAATTGTGCCGTGATAGCGCATCGGGCCGTCGGGGAAGATCGCGGCGATGCGCGTGCCGGGCGCCGAGGTGCGTGCCACCCAACCCGCGACCAATGCCACCGCACCGACGCTCCATCCACCGCTGGCGTGGTAGGTGGCGGCGAGAGTCCGGGCCGCCCAGACCGCCTCGTTCGGTGCGACCCAATGAGCTTCGTCAAAGGCGGGATAGTCGACATTGCCCGGGTAGATGCTCGACCCGAGCCCGCGCATCAGCCGCGAGGCGGCGGGCTGCCCGAATATCGTCGATCCGATCGTGTCGACGCCCACGAGCCGCAGATCCGGATTATGTTCCCGCAGCACGCGTCCCACGCCGGAGGAGTGCCCGCCGGTTCCCACCGAACACACCAGTGTGTCCACGGTGCCCAGCTGGTCGATCAACTCCTCGGCGAGGCCGCGGTAAGCGTCGACGTTGTCGGGGTTCTGGTACTGGTCGGGGCACCACGAATCCGGTTCGACGGCAAGTATTTCGGCAACGCGATCCTTGCGTGCCTGTTGCCAGCCGCCGATCGGGTGCGGCTCGGCCACGATTTCCACGCGCGCACCGTAGGCGGTCAGCATGCTGCTGACGATGGGTTCCAGACCCGGATCGGTGACCAGGGTGACCGGATGACGGTAGATGATGCCCGCCAGCGCCAGCCCCAAACCTAATGTTCCGCTGGTTGATTCGACGATCATGGCGCCAGGCTTGAGGTCACCACGTGCCCGGGCCTGCTCGATCATGTGCAGTGCGGGCCGGTCTTTCATACCGTTGGGATTGTGGCCTTCGAGCTTGGCCCAAAATCCGGTGCCGGGTGGCGCGAAGGGCTCGGACACCCACAGCACCGGGGTATTACCCACCAATGTGTTGGGGTCGTGGAACCTGGGTCCCTGGTGAGTGCAGCTACGACGAGATGACAGAGCAATGCTGTTGTTCATGAAGAATCCCTGCGTGAGGGCCGCACGAAGCGGCCGGGAAGCTGATGGCGGCGCGCGTGGGCAGGACGGAATCCCGTCATGCCCGTGGGCCGATCAGCGCCGAATGACGCAGAGAGTGGTGAGGATGTCGCGGCCCGTCCGGGCCCTGTAACAATCGGTGGGCAGCGGCGGCCCCCGCGACAGATGTGCCGCCACGAGTTGGAACACGAGAGTGGCCAGCATCAGCGCGGCGAGCACGATCAGAACGCGCAGCGGATTCAGGCCGCGGGCCACGGCAACCATTCCGTCCAGGGTCTGGCATGTCAGCTGGTGTATCGAATTGTCCAGGTGCGCATGGGTAGCCGACGGGCCATGCCCGGGCAGTGCGGCGTGTGCCGCCTGGTGGTGCGGCGCACCGGCGCCGCCATGCCCGGAGACACAATGCAGGATCGGCAGGCTCGACATCATCGCGACCAGGATCGCGACGAGCCAGAGTCGACCATGACCACCGCTGCGGCGCGCTCGGGTCGACATGGCAGCCAGGCTAGCACCATTTTTTATACCCTTACGGGGTATGTGATCTGATCGCGACCTATTCGTGGTGAGCGCTCAATGCGATTGGCGCGTGCCCGGGTTGCTCCACATACCCCTGCGGGGTATACATGGACTTCATGAGCACTGGCATGTCAGCACGGCTTGGCCGACGCGAACTCCTTCGTCTGGGCATGACGGCCGCAGCCGTGGGAGTCTTGGCCTCCTGCACCAAAAACACCCCCAGAGCTGCCACATCGCAACGAATCAATCCCGATTCACCCCGAATTGCCGCAGTGGAAGCGACGCGAAGAGGTCCGGGAGCCGCAGTCCGGCAATTCGCGCTGAACGCAGGTCCCACGGAACTCGACCTTGCCGGAACCCGGGTGCCAACCTGGGCATACGGGGGGCGGGTACCCGGACAGGAGATCCGTGTCCGCAGAGGGGAGATACTCCGGGTGCGGACGGTCAACAACCTCCCCGCGCCCACCACAGTGCACTGGCATGGGCTGGCTCTGCGCAATGACATGGACGGCGTGCCCGGCCTCACTCAGTCAGAGATCGCGCCGAACGGAGTCTTCGACTACGAGTTCGCGGTACCCCACGCCGGAACATATTGGTTTCACCCCCATGTGGGAACGCAGATCGACCGAGGGCTCTACGCACCGCTGATCATTGAAGACCCCGATGAGCGCACCGCGTACGACGAGGAGCTGGTGGTGGCGCTCGACGACTGGATCGATGGCACCGGCACCGATCCAGATCAAGTACTCGACGGGCTGCGTACCAAGGGCATGGCACCGATGGATCATTCGATGATGAGCATGGGGGCAGATCCGACGGCGCCGCTGGGTATGGATGCCGGCGATGTGACCTATCCCTACTACCTGATCAACGGGCGGGTGGCCGCCGATCCCCAGTCCGCGACCTATCGCGCCGGGCAGCGGGTGCGGCTACGCATCGTCAACGCGGGCGGCGACACGGCGTTCCGGCTCAGCATTCCGGGCGTGCCGATGACGGTCACTCATACCGACGGCTTTCCGGTGCAGCCCTACCAGGCCGACACCGTCCTGGTCACCATGGGCGAACGAGTGGACGCGATCATCACCATTCCGGGTTCTTCGGTACCGCTGGTGGCCGTTCCCGAGGGGAAGAAGGGATTCGCACAATTGATCCTGCGGTCCGGCGATACGCCGGTGCGCGGGCGGGCCGAGGATGCCGCGATGCTCATGAAGTCCCAGGTGCCACTGGATACCGCGACGCTCACCGCCACCGGGGAGGTTCAGCTCACGCGCCGCGAGCCCAACGTGACCCACGATGTGCGATTGGCCGGGCCGGGTGAGAAGTACACATGGACCATCAACGGCAAAACCTACGACCCGCAAGATGGGCTACCTGTGCGCGAAGGACAGCGGGTACGCCTGCGTTTCATCAACGACTCCATGATGTTCCACCCCATGCATCTACACGGGCACACCTTCGCGGTGCACGATGCCAAGGGGGCGTTCCGCGCCCGCAAGGACACCGTCCTCGTCGCACCCATGAAGACCGTCGAGGTGGACTTCGACGCCGACAACCCCGGGCAGTGGCTTACCCACTGCCACAACATCTATCACGGCGAAACCGGGATGATGGCGGTGGTGTCGTACATGCGGGATTGACGTACTGCCAGTTTCTCATGGCATATGCAAGTGCTCGGCCATGAGCGACAATCGCTCGGTGACGAATCGCTGGATCGGGCTCACCATCGACTGCGCCGACCCTGCGCGCCTCGCATCGTTCTGGGGTGCGGTCCTGGATATTGCGCCATCCACGGAACACGGCGAGGATCCGGGATGGACGAGCCTGGGCACACGAAGCGGCGATCAACCGCGACTCACCTTTCAACGAGTACCCGAAGTCAAGACCTCAAAAGTGCGCTTGCACCTGGACGTCGAAGTCGATGACATCGATTCCGCGCGAAGCCAAGTAGAGAGCCTCGGCGGATCTTGGTCGGGCGAGCGCCACAACTACGACGAGGGCGTGGTGCTCCTCATGCGCGACCCGGAGGGGCATGAGTTCTGTCTCGTGCAGTTTTACGAATGAGATGTCCAGCTGGCCGCGAAATATCCTCGGTACCTTCGCGATGCGTTCGCGTGAAGGTGGCCGCGGAATGCTCGATCGCCAACCGCACCTGCCAAGACCTGCCACGCCGCGAGGCCCGTTTCAGTCCCCCGAAACTGGAGATTGGCCAGGGCGTCCGCATCGGCTTTGCCGAGTGCCCGCATCACCTCATCGTCGCTGAGCTTTGCATCCTCGATGTCCCGCGCGTGGGCAGCTGCGGTCATACAGGTGGATCCTTCACCCATGACAATCATCGAGACGCGCTCGGCCCGTCCGGCCAAATCCCTCCCCAGCTCAGCACACGTATGTCGCGACGCACCGAAATCGACGGCTTGGAACGCAACATCGGCGGCAATTCCCCCTCTCTCACCTATCCGAGATTTACTCATGAGCCAGTACCCGAGAGTCAGGGACAGCGGTAGGGGCTGAGGGTTCTCGCTGTCGACACCCCACCCGTAGTCCCAGCGGACACCGCTGGCCCAGAGGCTTCCATAGACGCAGGCCGGATCGAAACTCCTTGTCATATCGTCGCCGCCCACGATCACGACCAGATGGGGTGCATTCGGGGCAATCACGTGTCCCCCACCGACAATCGGAATATTCAGTCGGCGAACCGATTCCAGGCAAGCATCACGGAGCCGACGCCACTTTCTATCCGCATCGCCCGCAATGTCAGGGATCAACATCATTGGGTGTGGACATATCGCGGCCGAAACCAGCGCCATCAGATCGACTCGCGCCGGTGCACGGCTGGTCCACGTGGCGCGTGGCGACAGGTCATACGCCGAACTTAGCGCGCGCTCCATCCGTAACCGGCGTGAACAGGTTGACGAGATTCCCGTCGGGGTCCCGGAACAACAACGCACGGTTACCCCACGGCATTGTCGTTGGCTCGGTCACCACCTCGGAGAGCTGCGCGCGAAGCCGCTCATACTCGGCATCCACATCGCCCACGATGAACTCCAGAATGGCTGAGCGGTTGGCCGCAGGCTCGGCAGATCCCTGCCCGAACAGCGGCACAGTCTTATCGCTGCCGATGGCCAGCGTGCCGACCGAAGTCGGGATCTCGGCGAAGAGTTCGTTCCCCCAGACAGCCGCCGTCTCGGTCACCATCTCGTAGAACGTGACCAATCGACGGACGTCGGCTGTGATGATTCGTGTCGAAACAAATCTCATAAGGAGACCTCCTGAGTGTGCCGCCGATGATCGGCAGACTGTGCGATGAGCCAGATGCTAGGTACGCACCCCGACAAGTCCTCGAGACTGCAACCATCTGGTCGAAAGGAAGGCCACCATGACCGACAAGGACCTGCGAGATCTGCTCGAAAACCATTGGGCAGCCTCCAATACAAACGCCTTCGAGGCCGAACATCGGGTCTACCGAGCCGACGCGGTTCTCGAATACCCCCAGTCAGGTTGCCCTCGGACTTCCTCACCTCGTCGATTGCGGCAAGTCGGCAAACGAACAGGGCTAATCGGCTAGAGTGCCCGGCGACAACGCAAGGGGGCCGTATGAAGATTTCGGGCATTGCCATTCAGAAGTACCGTTCGATCAAACGTTCGCCGCGCCTGGACCTTGGGGACTTGACTGTTCTCATCGGCCCCAACAACGAGGGCAAGTCGAACGTCCTCCGCGCCTTGGCTGTCAGCATGCGGATAATACGAACCTACGGCTTCCCTTCTGGCAACGCCCGGGCGGCTCGAGCTGCGACCCGCCCGCTGCCTCGCAGTCTCTACGACTGGTCCGATGACTTCCCTAAGGATCTCCAGGAGAAAACGCCCGACGGCAACTCGATCATCGACCTCTGGTTTGATTTAGATCCCGAGGAACAAACGCAGTTCTACGCCCGCGTCGGCTCGAAGCTGAAGACCGAGTTGCCGATCCGGTTGACGATTGGCGCGCGGACCGTCGAGTTCGCGGTTCGAAAGCAAGGCCCAGGTGCGGCGGCCTTGACGAGGAAAACTGGCCTTGTCGCCGAGTTCGTCGGCCGGTCGCTTCGTGTCGAGCACGTGGAATCCGTTCGGACGGCGGCTCGGGCCAAACGGGTCGTCGAAGACATGGTCGGACTCGAACTCTCTGGCCTGCAGGGTGACGATGGGTTCTCCACCGCGCTTGCGACGCTGGTGGACGCGGTGAAGCCCGTCGCGGAACGACTGTCCGCAGACCTCGCCGCCACGTTGAAGGCATTCCTGCCTGACGTTAAGGGCGTTGAGGTCGCACTCGGGACTGATCGCATCATCTCAGCGCTGTCGTCGCAGGTTCAGATCACCGTCGACGACGGGGTGTCTACCGAGTTGCAACACAAAGGCGATGGTGTTCAGAGCCTCGCCGCGCTTGCACTGATCCGGAAGGCTGCGGAAGTCAGGCGAGGTGCGTTGGTTCTTGCGATCGAGGAACCAGAGGCGCACCTCCACCCCCGGGCGATTCATCAATTGCGTGACGTACTCTCGGAAATTGCCGTCAGTCAGCAGGTTGTTCTGACAACCCATAGCGGTGCTCTCGTCGACCGGCGGAACCTCAGCAACAACATACTGGTCCGAGCAAACCGAGCAACGCCGGCCAGTTCCCTTGAAGAAATCCGAAATGCACTGGGTGTCCGGGTCGGGGACAACATGAGTAACGCGGATCTCGTACTGGTCGTCGAAGGCGGATGTGATTCGAAGGCCCTTGTCTCGTTGCTAGCACATATGTCCGTAGATCTCGCGAACGCGCTGACGGGAGGTGCTCTCGCCGTTGAATCGCTCGGAGGCGCCTCGAACTTGTCTGCAAGGCTGGATGCACTCACGAATGTGCTTTCCCAGGTACATGTCCTGCTAGACAACGACGATGCAGGTCGCCAAGCGGCTCAGAAAGCTCGCAGCCTCGGGCTGTTATCGGTAGCCGAGGAGAACTTCGCCACCGTGCCCGGAATGAGGAACTCTGAGTTTGAGGATGTTCTCGATCCGGCGTGCTACACGCCTGCCATACTTCGAAGCTTCGGAGTGGATCTGAACGTCAAGGAGTTCAAACACAGCCGGGCCACATGGTCGAATCGCGTTGGAAGCACGTTCACCTCTCAGGGCAAGGCTTGGAACGACTGCACCAAGACCTCGGTAAAGACAATGGTCGCGATGGAGGTCGCGCAGAATCCAGGCATTGCACTTCACCCGACGCGCTCGACCAGTATCAATGCGCTCGCGCAGAGCCTCGAACGCCGACTCGCTAACAGTGGACAGCCGTAGCGAAACATCGGTCGTTCGAGTCGCGTCTCGCCTGAGCACGAATACGTCACCGCCGTTCGGCCCGAAGCGCCCTGCCTGCCGCTCGTTCGGGCGGTCGATGTTACTCCCGCACACGTAGTTCGGCCCAGGCCCGAATCTCAATACCTCGGTCAGGTCCGATTTCTACACGTTGAACCCGAACTCAACCGGGTAGGCCCCCAACTCATTGCGATAGTCATGATCGAGCCCGAGGCGCTCCTGCCATTCGTCCACGAACCGTGCTGCCGCATCACAAGCCCAGTTCGCGCATCCAGCACCGAGAACCTTGTTCGGAAAGAGGGGCGGACCAACGGGTTGCTGATTCTCGCCAGCCCGCTGCATCACTCCAATGAAAACTTTTTGAAGATCAACTGTGTTCGGACTCTCGGAGTTGTAATGAATTAGGTAATTTCGCAACTGAATCAACATAGCTATGTCCTGAAGTGGGGCGCACCCTGGAGCGAAAGTCCGCTTGCCTCCGCATAGTAAGGCGAGCTGGTACTTGTGAATGACGGAAATTCGATCACTCGGAACGGCGCCGCCTTTCCACAACTCGCGCATCTGCTCACGCGCCGTGTCCGACAGGCCACGAGTACGCGGTGTCCCATGTGGCTTTTCGGCAACATCCGAGAAAAGCTCGTTGACGAACCCCTCAAGAAACATCACTGCCGACACAACTGCGTTGATCGCGTCAGCCCTGTGTCCCGGGTCTAGTCTCGGCGTAGCCTCTGCTACTAGTGCAGCCTCGCGTTCCGAGCACATTTGCGCGGACCTTTGCGCCGACCATAATGAATGCACGGCCATATAGACACGAGCGAATGCACTCTTGGCGCCTCCGTTGAACGACACCGCGTCCCAGCCAAGCAGGTACACCTCGATCTCCGCGCTCAGTGTCCCTACTGCTCCGGCGGCGGCCACGCTGCTACCTGCAAGATCGGCGGTTTCTTCCGGCTCCAAGCTAGCCATTGGACCTACACATTGAAGCGGAACTCCACCACGTCCCCGTCGACCATGACGTATTCCTTACCTTCCATCCGGACCTTCCCGGCGGCCTTGGCCGCGGCCATCGAGCCAGCCTCGATGAGGTCCTCGTAGGACACCACCTCGGCCTTGATGAAGCCCTTCTCGAAGTCGGTGTGAATGACGCCGGCCGCCTTGGGCGCGGTATCGCCCTGATGAATCGTCCACGCGCGCGCCTCTTTTGGCCCGGCGGTCAGATAGGTCTGCAGCTTGAGGGTGTGAAAACCGGCATGCGCCAAGGCATCCAGGCCGCGCTCGGTCTGCCCGATCGACTCCAGCAGCTCGGCAGCCGACTCTTCGTCCAGCTCCTGCAACTCCGACTCGATCTTCGCGTCCAGGAACACCGCATCGGCGGGGGCCACCAACGCACGCAGCTGCGCCACCCGGGCCTCGTCCCCCAGCACCGACTCGTCGGCGTTGAACACATACAGGAACGGTTTGGTGGTCATCAGGTTCAGCTCGCGCACCGACGACCAGTCCTTACCCGTCGAGAACAGCGTCTTGCCGCCATCGAGCACCTCTTGCGCGGCCTTGGCGGCATCAAGAAGCGGCTGGCGTTCCTTCTTGGTCTTGGCTTCCTTCTCCAGCCGCGGCACCGCCTTCTCCAGCGTCTGCATGTCGGCGAGAATCAGCTCGGTCTCGATCACCTCGATATCGGCCGCCGGGTCTACCCGCCCATCGACGTGCACCACGTCGTCATCAGCGAACACCCGCACCACCTGACAGATGGCATCGCATTCGCGGATGTTGGCCAGGAACTTGTTCCCCAGCCCAGCCCCCTCGGAGGCACCCTTGACGATTCCGGCGATATCCACGAACGTCACCGTCGCGGGCAGTGTCCGCGCCGAGCCGAACACCTCGGCCAGCTTGTCCAGGCGCGGGTCCGGCAACGGCACCACGCCCTCGTTCGGCTCGATGGTCGCAAACGGGTAGTTGGCCGCCAACACGTTATTGCGGGTCAACGCGTTGAACAGCGTCGACTTTCCGACGTTCGGCAGACCAACGATTCCCAAGTTCAGGCTCACGAGATGGAGAGTCTACGGACCGCGGCGGATAAGAATGGCGAGGTGACCTTTTCCACCAAGCGGATCTACGAGACTCCCGACCCCTCAGACGGCTACCGCGTCCTGGTCGACAGGCTCTGGCCGCGCGGCGTCAGCAAGGCCGCCGCGCAGGTCGACCTCTGGTTCAAGGACATCGCACCAAGCCCCGATCTGCGGGTCCGCTGGCATCACGCGCCCGCTGAAGACTGGGGCGTCTACGCCGAGGAGTATCGCGCCGAACTGTCCGCCAACCCCGCGGTGGACACCGCCCATGACCTCGAACGCGAGCACGGCACCGTCACGCTGCTTTACGCCGCCAAGGACCCGGAGCACAATCACGCGATCGTGCTGCTGGACGTCCTCAGCACGTGATATCGACGTTGACGACGCGGTGCTGCAGCAGAATGCCGCCCCACGCCACTCCGGGCGTATTGACCACCGTTCCCGGGTTGAGGAACCTGCCCGGGCGCACAGCCGTCGCGGTGCAGTCGGCCATGGGACCACTGCCCACGCGGTTGACGACCACGATGTTCCCGCGGGCCTCTAAGTCCGCGATGACATCGGCGGCACTCTCGCCGTCCTCCGGTCCGGCAAGCGCCGGCGGCGCCGCCAGCAGTGCCCCCGCAACAACGAGAGCGGAAATCGCACAACGAGAAAACATGGATGCTCCTGTGTAGAACCGCGTTATCGCGGCATGACTGACATGGGTCGGGACGCACCGACCACATCAGCACCTATGTACACAGCCCCCGAGCAACACCGCCCGACCAGAACGGCCAAAAACCCGTTGCAGCACAGGCGATCCCCGCGTCGCGGTAAGCAGCACGTAGCGCAGCACAAACGCCAGCACCAACAGCATCGCCCCCGCGAGCACCCCCCGGCACATCTTGGTGATCTGCACCACCTGCGCAAAGGCGTCGACCTGCGGCGCGTCCGACGGTGCCGCAGCGGCATTTTCCGGGCCGACACCGTGCACCACAGAGATCGGCCCTGGCTGGCCCACAACACTTCCGGGATTAACACCCACAAGGCAGAGCACTCCCACGACAAGCGTCAGCACGGTAACCCCTAGGGGGTAATCGTATCGACGCATGTCCGCAGACTAACCCATGATTCGCCCCCATGCCGAGTGTCATACACCCGCTGGTTACGAAGAATTAACGTACGACTCCCGGCGTCACTGCTCCCTCGGAATGAGCACCCACAACGCCAGGTAGGCCAATACCTGTGGGCCGGGCAGCAGAATCGACGCGACCGCAAGGACCCGGACGATCGTCACGTCCCACCCGAAGCGCTGCGCGAACGCCGCACACACCCCGCCGATCATCTTTCCGGTGCTGGGCCGACGCAGTGCAGAAGTAGTCATGAGTTCACCGTAATACGCTGAAACACCCTGCGGCATCGGGGAAATCCCTGATCTTTCCCCGAGCCACGGCTCAGCATTTCAAGTCCACGTAGTACGTTCCGTGGTCCAGGATCTTCGTCGGCGCGGTGTTGGAATCGGAACCGACGGGCCGCTCAAATCGATACACCGAGGGTCCTTGGCGAACCTGGGTCACCATGCAATCTTCCACGGGTAGGTTGCCCACCCGGTTGAGGATCACGTAATTGCCTTCCTCTTCAAGGGAAGTGATCAAGACCTCGGGGTCGCCGTAACCCTGCGGCCCCGCATGCGCGACGGCCGCCAGCGCCACTGCCGCAACCGGGAAAACCACCACGGCGGCGTCCAAAGCTGTTGCAAAACACGCTGATTTATGGCTCTATTGCCATGAATGTGGATGACCTCATGTGTGGTATGGGAGTTCGAGGGTCACCGGTCCGCAGACGAGCATGATCATGGCGAGCGCGTTCTCGGCGTTGTGGAAGCCGTAGGCCCTGCGGATGATCAACCGGACCTTGTTGTTGAGCCCTTCGTGGCGGCCGTTGGCCAGTCCGCGCTCCACCGCGGCTTGGATGCCATCGAGGTGTTTGTTGATGGTTCGGCCGACCTTGACGAACTGCGGGATCCGGCACCGCTGCGCCCATGAGCACCATTTCCCGAGCATGTCGGTGACGGTGTCGGCGTCAAGATCCCCGGCGAACACCGCCCGCAGCGATTCCTTCAGTTCGTAGGCGCGGACCAGTGCGCCGCCCTCGCGTTTGAGCTGGGCGAGGGTGGCTTTCTGTGTGTCGGTGAGGGATTCGGGGTTCTTCAGCAGCGCCCAGCGGGCTCCCTTGTAGGTTTTGGCGATCTGCTTGTCCGACAGTTTGCGCGCGGACTGCCATACCTGACGGCGAACGTCGTCGAGGGCGTCGGTGGCTAGTTTGACGACATGGAACGGATCGAAGCAGATCACCGCCTGCGGGGCATGTGCGCGAACGGATTTCGCGAATGCCGGCCCGAGGTCCATCGACACGGCCTCGATCTTCTTCGCGCCATCGGCGGGTAGGGCCGCGGTGAAGAACGCGTCGAGAGTGGCTGCCTTCTTGCCCGGCGCACCCCACACGATTGTGCCGGTGTCGTGGTCGGACACCAAAGTCAAATACTTGTGGTGCTTGCGCCAGGAGATCTCATCGACGCCGATGTCGACCAGCCCGGCCAGCCGGTCGGGGTCCAGTTTCTCGGCCACGACGCGCGAACACATCGCCCCGACGGTGCGCCACGTGACGCGGCAGAACGTCGACACCGTCTTCTTGTCACACTTGGCGGCCAGCCAGACCGCAAGGTCCTCGAAGTCGCGGGTGAACCCCGATCCCGGCCGCGCGAACGGCACTGACTCGGCCAGGACACCGTGCTCGGGGCAGCGCAACCGACGTCGCCGCAGTTTGAGCACACATACCCGCCCACTGAGGTCCAGGTGCCGCCACGCCGAATCCACCATCCGTGTGTCGTAGCGGTGCCGGGTACGGAAATCGCAATGCGGACAGGACATCACCCGCTGTTGCGGGCGCACCCACACCGTCACCTTGTCGCCGCACTCGACGTCGCGGACCGTGGTCTTCGGCAGGTCGAGGACACGGTTGAGTAAAGTGGTCGCGCGCACGGGCAAGCTCCTTGGTACGAGGTGTAGGAGCTTTCGAACCTATGAGCTACCCGTGCGCCCAGACCACTCCGCCACGCGAGACATAGCACACCCCACCCGACCCACATTCATGGCAATAGAGCCTGATTTATTCACGTCTCGACGCTATGAATCAAGATCACCAGACGCATCAGGGATGGCCCCGATCTTTCCCTGATCTTGAACACGCCCACAACTCTGAACAGGGCCTGGCGACGGCCACATAAGGTGGCTCGCATGGCCTCAGACGCGCCGCAAGTCCTAACTCCCCCGCCCCACGTCGAGCTGCTGCGGACCGATCCTGACCTTCCACCCGTCGGCGTGATCGACAACCGGGCACCGTCCCCCACCGCTCGGGTGGTGCTGCTGCTGGTGGCGCTGCTCGGCGCTTTCGCCTGGACGATGATCGCGCTACTGCGCGGCGAACACGTCAACGCGGTCTGGTTCGTCGTCGCGGCCATCTGCACCTACCTGATCGCCTACCGCTTCTACGCCAAGCTGATTGAACGCAAGCTGGTTCGGCCGCGCGATGACCGCGCCACTCCCGCCGAGGCGCTGGACAATGGCAAGGACTTCATCCCCACCGACCGGCGGGTGCTCTTCGGACACCACTTTGCCGCCATCGCCGGGGCCGGTCCCCTGGTGGGACCGGTACTGGCCGCGCAGATGGGCTATCTGCCCGGAATCATCTGGATCGTCGTGGGTGTGGTGCTGGCCGGGGCCGTGCAGGACTACCTGGTGCTGGTGGTCTCCACCCGCCGCGGCGGCCGCAGCCTCGGCCAGATGGCCCGCGACGAGATGGGCACCGTCGGCGGCGTCGCGGCGATGGTCGCGATCTTCGTCATCATGATCATCCTCATCGCGGTGCTCGGGCTAGTCGTCGTCAACGCCCTCGGCGAAAGTTCATGGGGCGTGTTCTCCATCGCGATGACCATCCCGATCGCGCTCTTCATGGGCGTGTACCTGCGTTACCTGCGGCCGGGCAAGGTCAGCGAGGTCACCGTCATCGGAGTGGCGCTCCTGCTCACCGCCATCATCTCCGGCCGCTGGGTTTCCGAATCGGGCTGGGGCGAAACATTGTTCAGCCTGGACAAGACCACCATCGCCTGGCTGATGATGTTCTACGGGTTCGCCGCCTCGGTGCTGCCGGTGTGGCTACTGCTCGCTCCCCGCGACTACCTGTCGACCTTCATGAAGGTCGGCACCATCGCGATGCTGGCAGTGGGGATCCTGATCGCGCGACCGGTCGCACAGCTTCCCGCGGTCAGCGAATTCGCGTTCAACAGCGCGGGACCGGCCTTCGCCGGATCGCTGTTCCCGTTCCTGTTCATCACCATCGCCTGCGGAGCGCTCTCCGGTTTCCATTCGCTGATCTCCTCGGGCACCACGCCCAAACTGCTGGAAAAGGAAAGCCAGGCCCGCTTCATCGGCTACGGCGGCATGCTCACCGAGTCGTTCGTGGCCGTGATGGCCCTGGTCACCGCGGCAATCCTCAACCAGCACTTGTACTTCGCCATCAACGCGCCCACCGCGGCCACCGGTGGCACCGCCGAAACCGCGGCCGCCTACGTCAACAGCCTGCCCCTGACCGGTCCGAACATCACCGGCGACCAGCTGACCCAAACCGCCCGCGACATCGGTGAAAGTTCCATCGTTTCGCGCACCGGCGGTGCCCCCACTCTCGCCATCGGCATCTCGCACGTCATGTCCGATGTGTTCGGCGGCAGTGGCTTCAAGGCCTTCTGGTACCACTTCGCGATCATGTTCGAGGCGCTGTTCATCCTCACCACGGTCGACGCCGGCACCCGGGTCGCGCGTTTCATGCTGTCCGACTCCCTGGGCAACCTCGGTGGTCCGCTGCGCCGCTTCAAGGACGCCTCCTGGCGGATCGGCGCCTGGGTCTGCTCGGCGATCGTCGTCGGCGGCTGGGGCTCGATCCTGCTCATGGGTGTCACCGATCCCCTCGGCGGCATCAACACCCTGTTCCCGTTGTTCGGCATCGCCAACCAGCTGCTGGCCGCCCTGGCCCTGACCGTGGTGACGACGATCGTCGTCAAACAGGGCCTCTACACATGGGCATGGATCCCGGCCCTCCCGCTGGGCTGGGACCTGATCGTCACCATGACGGCCTCCTGGCAGAAACTCTTCTCCGCGGACCCGGCCGTCGGCTACTGGAAGCAACACCAGATCTACGCGGCCGCCCGGGACGCGGGCCTGACGAGTTTCAAGACCGCCAAGACCCCCGAGGCCATGGACGCCGTGATTCGCAACACGTTTGTCCAAGGGACACTGTCGGCTGTCTTCGCCTCACTGGTGCTCATCGTCGTCGCGGCCGGAGCCTGGACGTGCGTGCGCGCGATCCGGTCCGGAGGTCTACCCACCAGTGAGGATTCGGCAGAGCCCTCAAGAATCTTCGCGCCCAGCGGCTTCCTGCCCACCGATGTGGAGAAGGACGTCGAAAAACAATGGTCAGCGCACCAACTCGCCGAGGCCCGGACATGAAGGCGATCAAAGGGCTGGTGTGGTGGTTCACCTCGGTCATGGGCGACCACGACTACCGGCGCTACGTGGAACATCTGCGGCGCCGCCACCCGGCCGCTCCGGTGCCCACCGAAGCGGAATTTTGGCGCGCGCGGTACGCCGACGCAGACGCCAATCCGTCGGCTCGCTGCTGCTGACACAACCGCGCTGACGGGCACCGTTACCGAACATCCGGCTCGGCACCGGTACCTTTCAACATGTGACAGGTCAACGCGCCCGCTCATCGGTGGAAGCCGATCACCGGTCGGCACATCCCGATATCCCGGGCGTGCCGTGGTGGGGTGCCATCCTGATAGCAGTTGCCGGAACCCTGCTCGGTTTCGCACTTGACGCGATGACCAATGGTGAGAAGCTGACCGGCGCATTCGCTGGCTGCTATGCGGCGGGATGCGTCGTGGCAGTCCTCGCGGTCCGCTACGCATCGATCTTCACCGCCGTCGTACAACCGCCGCTGATCCTCTTCGCGAGCATTCCGACGGCCTACCTGATCATGTCGCAGGCGCCCCTTGCCGGCGGAAAGTCGACGGCCATCACCATCGGATACCCCCTGATCGAACGATTCCCACTGATGATCAGCACCGCGCTGGGTGTGCTGATCATCGGAGTGGTGCGCTGGTACTGGGGAATCTTCAGCAGCAAGCCGGTTCGGGAGAAAGCAGCCAAACCCGCCAAACCGAAGGCCACCAAGGCGGCCAAACCGAGGGCATCCGCACGGACCCGGGTACAGACGCTGGCCGACACCGAAACCGACTCCACCAGCAAGGCCGGCGCAACGGCCACCCGCAGCCGACGCCCCCGGGCCGACGAAGCCGCCGCACGCACCCGACACGGACGGCACGAGTCCCCCGCACGGCGTCGCCCCATCCATGATTCCGAGCCCGTCGCGCGACGCACGTCGTCGCTGGGCACCCCATGGGAGGACGAGCGTCCGATGCGCACGGAACGCCGTCCCGCGCGCCGACTCCGCGACGAATACGAATATGACGAGTACGGCTATGAGGAGCGGCCGCGCTACCGGGAGCCGCGTGCCACCGAGGCCCCGCGCGAACCGCACCGGCCGGCCGTCAGATATCGGGACGAGCGTCCCCCGGTCCCGCCGCGGCGCCGCACGGACCGCTACGACGCCTGGGACTACGACCGCTAGCGCGAATTAGTGGCGTGCTGCCCGCAGTTCACGCGGCAGCGAGAACACCAGAGTTTCGTTGGCTGTCGTGACCGGCTGCACTTCGCCGTAGCCGTGCTCCGCGAGCCGCTCCAGCACGCCGCGCACCAGCACCTCCGGCACGGAAGCCCCCGAGGTGACACCGACCGTGGTCACGCCCTCAAGCCAGGCCGGATCGATGTCCTCGGCGTAGTCGACCAGGTACGACGCATTCGAACCCGCACCCAGCGCCACTTCCACCAACCGCACCGAGTTCGACGAGTTGCGCGAACCGACGACAATCACCAGCTCGCATTCGGGGGCCATCGCCTTGACCGCGACCTGACGGTTCTGGGTGGCGTAGCAGATGTCGTCGCTGGGCGGGTCCTGCAGCGTCGGGAAACGCTCGCGCAGGCGCTGCACAGTCTCCATGGTCTCGTCGACGCTCAGCGTCGTCTGAGACAGCCAGATGACCTTGTTCTCATCACGCACCGTGACGTTGTCCACCGCGTTGGGGCCGTCGACCAACTGCACGTGGTCGGGGGCCTCGCCGGCGGTACCGATCACTTCCTCATGGCCCTCGTGACCGATGAGCAGAATGTCGAAGTCGTCGCGCGCGAACCGCTTGGCTTCCTGGTGCACCTTGGTGACCAGCGGGCAGGTGGCGTCGATGGTCTTCAGATTGCGCGCCGCGGCATCCACGTGCACGGTCGGCGCCACTCCATGAGCGGAGAACACCACGATCGCGCCCTCGGGCACCTGATCGGTCTCGTCGACGAAGATCGCGCCCGCCTTGGCCAGCGTGTCCACCACATAGCGGTTGTGCACAATCTCGTGACGCACGTAGACGGGAGCACCATGTTTCTCCAGGGCGCGCTCCACCGTCTCGACGGCACGATCGACGCCCGCGCAGTAGCCGCGCGGCTCAGCCAGCAGCACGCGCTTGCTCGTCGCCGGGCCGACGACGGCGCTCACCATCCCCGGAGTGCCCATATCGACTGCAGCCATAGTCACCAGCTTACGGCCCAGTCTTTCGCTGCACGACCGACGTAAGGCAAGCTTGAACCTATGATTCGTCCCCCGTTCGGTGTCCGGTTGATTCTTGGGGTCGCCGCGACCGTTCTCGAAGAGACCCGCAAGCTGCCGCAGGCGGTGCTGACCTATCCGATGACGGCGGCCAGCCAGGCCGTGCAGAACTTCATGCGGTTCCAGCAGACGGTCACCGAACTGGCCATCAAGGGCGACGAGACCTGGGAAAACATCTTTCCCCCCACCGAAGAGCAACCGGAGTGGGCGACGTTCGACGAGGACCTCGACGAGCTCGACGCCGCCGAGCCCGATGAGACACAGGCCACCGCCGTCTACGAGGACGCCGCCGAGCGGATGACGCAAGGACGGTTTGCCCTGTACTCGTCGGAGCCGGCCGCGCCCGAAACCGAGACAGCACCGGCCGCCCAGCCCGAACCGGCCGCGCCGCGCAAGGCTCCGGCGAAGAAGGCCGCCGCCAAGAAAGCCCCCGCGCCCGCCGCTGCTTCCCCCGATTCGAACGCTCCCGACGTGGTCACCGAGCTCGGCTACCACGACCTGACACTGGCCCAGCTGCGGGCGCGGCTGCAGTCGCTGTCCGTGACCGAGCTCGAGGCGCTGCTGGCCTACGAAGACGCCCACAAGGCCCGGGCGCCGTACCAGACCTTGCTTGCGAACAGGATCACCCGCGCCGCTGCCCGTGGCTGATCCCGGAACCAGCCCCGAGAACCCCTGGCCGGTCCGGGCTGTCGCTACCCGTGTCGCCAAGTGGATCGATCGGCTGGGGCAGGTGTGGGTCGAAGGTCAGCTGACACAGATCGACATCCGCCCCGGCAGCAGAACGGTATTCATGGTGCTGCGTGACCCTGCCGCCGACATGTCGCTGACCGTGACGTGCCCGCCGGATATGGTGCGCAACGCCCCCGTGAAGCTCACCGAGGGCACTCAGGTGGTGGTGTGCGGCAAACCCACCTTCTACACGGGCCGTGGATCTTTCTCGTTGCGGCTCAGCGAGATTCGCGCCGTCGGCATCGGTGAACTGCTGGCCCGCATCGAACGGCTACGCCAGCTGCTGGCCGCCGAGGGACTGTTCGACGCGCGGCTGAAACGCCCCGTCCCGTTCCTGCCGTCGCGCATCGGTCTTATCACCGGCCGGGCCAGTGCCGCCGAACACGATGTGACCTCGGTGGCCGCCGCGCGTTGGCCCGCAGTGCAATTTGAGGTGCGCAACACTCCGGTGCAAGGCCCGCACGCGGTGGCGGAAATCGTCGCCGCGCTCAGAGAGCTCGATGCCGACCCCGCCGTGGACGTGATCGTGCTGGCCCGCGGCGGCGGCAGCGTGGAGGACCTGCTGCCGTTTTCCGATGAGACCTTGTGCCGCGAGATTTCGGCCTGCCGCACCCCGGTGGTAAGCGCCGTTGGCCACGAACCGGACAACCCGCTCTCCGATCTGGTGGCGGACCTGCGTGCGGCGACGCCCACCGACGCGGCCAAGAAGCTGGTGCCCGACGCCGCGGCCGAGCAGGCGTTGATCCTGGATCTGCGGCGGCGTTCGGCGCACGCACTGCGCAACTGGGTGCAGCGCGAAGAGCGCGGGCTGGATCAGGTGCGCAGCCGGCCGGTACTGGCCGATCCGCTGCGGATGGTGACCGTACGGCAGGACGAAATCGACGGCGCCCGAAGCGCTTTACGCCGCGATGTGCGGCGGCTCGTGGACATGGAGTCGCAACGGATCGAGCATCTGGCTGCCCGGCTGACCACGTTGGGCCCGGCAGCCACCCTGGCTCGCGGATACTCGGTGACGCAACGAGTGCGCGACGATGGCACCGTGGAGGTGCTGCGCACAGTGGCCGACGCACCCGCCGGGGCAACGCTACGAATAAGAGTTTCGGACGGCGCCGTGACCGCAACCGTGACAGGAGAGGATTCATGACGGAATCCGGGAAGCCCGTGGGCGAACTGGGATACGAAGAAGCGCGCGGCGAGTTGATCGAAGTTGTGCAGCAGCTCGAACAGGGCGGCCTGGATCTGGATACCTCACTGGCGCTTTGGGAACGCGGCGAGGCGCTGGCCAAGCGCTGCGAGGAACACCTCGCTGGGGCACGCAAGCGCATCGAAGACGCGCTGGATTCCGACTAGTGTCACTGGACGGGCTCGACACTCCTTTCCTGGCCGTCGATCTGGCGGTGATGGACCGCAATATCGAACGACTGGCCGGGCGCCTGCGCGGCACCGGCATCCAGCTGCGGCCACATGCCAAGAGCCACAAGTGCGTCGAGATCGCTCAGCGCCAGATCGACAGTGGTGCGATCGGCCTGACCGTCGCCACGATCGGCGAGGCTGAGGTCTTCGCCGAAGCGGGATTCACCGACCTCTTCATCGCCTACCCGCTGTGGGTCACCGCGCCGAAAGCACGGCGGCTACGCCAGGTCGCCACCCGCACGGCGTTGCGGTTGGCGGTGGATTCCGCCGTCGGTGCCCAGCAGCTGGCCGAGCACCTTGGCGATCTACCCTTTACCGTTGTCGTCGAGATCGATTCCGGACATCACCGCACCGGGGTCACCCCAGAAGAGGCCGGCGCGGTTGCGGCAGCAGCGCGAGCGGCCGGGCTGAACGTTGTGGGTGTCTTCACCTTCCCTGGCCACGGCTACACGCCCGGACAACGCGCCGAGGTCGCCGCGCAGGAATCGCGTGCACTCGACGCGGCTGCCAAAAGCCTGCACGCACAAGGGATCGAACCGTCGGTACGCAGCGGCGGCTCCACCCCCACCGTCGGCGCCGCAGACTCCACCGTGCTCACCGAGGTGCGGCCCGGCGTCTACCCCTTCAACGACGCGCAGCAGTTCGAGTTGGATGTCTGCACGCTCGATGACATCGCATTGTCCGCCATCACCACCGTCGTACACGCTCGCGGCCGGACCGCGATCGTGGACGCGGGCAGCAAGATCCTGGGCGCGGACCGCCCCGGATGGGCCACCGGTTTTGGGCGCGTGATCGACGCGCCGGACGCCCGCATCGTCGCGCTGTCCGAACATCATGCGACCGTCGAGTTCCCTGGCGCCGCACCATCTCCCGGCACCCGTCTACGCATCGCCCCGAATCACCTGTGCAACGCCGTCAATCTGGTCGACTCACTGGTGATCGACACAGCGGGCGGCCCATATCACTGGGCGGTGGCGGCACGGGGCGCCAACACGTAAGGCGGCATCGAGATCGACGTTTTGCAGCAAAATGCCGAGAAGAGCCCTGCATTTCGTCGATTTCGACGTGGCAGAACCTAGCGCGGCAGCGGCGTAGCGGTCTGCACCGCACGCGCGACGGTCCGGAAGGCCTCGGCATCCCCGGCCCCGGTGACACCTACCGTCACCGTGTTGCCCAGCCGGGTAACCCACAGTGGCTCGACACCTTCATCGCCCTCGTACGCCACCCAGCGCACGCCGTCGACATCCTCCGGCCCGCGCGGCACCAGCGAGGTGTTCACCTTCGGCACGAGTCTCTCCTCGGGCGCACCGCTTTGCAGGACCGCCATGTACGCACCCGACGGGCTCAGGTACCCGACCCTCGAGAGCGGTACTCCGTCAACGCTGTCGCGGCCACCGGAGTTGGCACGCCACCCCTCGGGCAGCGACGGTTCGCGGATCGGGAACGAGAACTGCCGGGCATCGGCCTGCAACGCGGCGTGCGCGTCATAGGAGGGCGGCGCACCGGCGGTCGGCCCGCTGGGCGTGAACGAGCACATGCCCAGCACCCCAGCCAGCACGATGCACACCAGCACGAGCGGCGCCATCGACCAGAACATGTCGCGGCCGTCCTGAAACAGGCGCGGCTTGGCCGGCCTGGGTGCGGGCACGGCAATGCGATCGTCGGGTTCTGGATCTCCGCTTGCATCTGCGCTGCCTGCCACGCCTCCCATACTCGCAGGCCCGCATGAAAGAATCACATCCCATGACCCCGTCGCGCAGAGAAGCCCCTGACCGCAACCTGGCGTTAGAGCTGGTCAGAGTGACCGAAGCGGGTGCCATGGCCGCGGGCCGCTGGGTCGGCCGCGGCGAGAAGGAAAAGGGCGACGGTGCCGCCGTCGATGCCATGCGTGAGCTGGTCAATTCCGTGTCCATGCGCGGCGTGGTGGTCATCGGCGAGGGCGAGAAGGACAACGCCCCGATGCTCTACAACGGCGAGGAAGTGGGCAACGGCGACGGCCCGGATTGCGATTTCGCGGTGGACCCGGTGGACGGCACCACGCTGATGAGCAAGGGCATGCCCAATGCCATCTCTGTGCTCGCTGTTTCCGAGCGTGGCGCCATGTTCGATCCGTCCGCCGTGTTCTACATGGAGAAGATCGCCGTCGGCCCCGACGCCGCCGATGTCATCGACATCAGCGCTCCCGTCTCGGAGAACATCAAGCGCGTCGCCAAGGTGCGCAACTGTTCTGTCTCCGACATCACAGTCTGCATCTTGGACCGGCCCCGTCACGGCGAACTGATCCAGAAGGTCCGCGAAACCGGCGCCCGCATCCGCCTCATCTCCGACGGCGACGTGGCCGGTGCCATCTCCACGGCCCGCCCCAACTCGGGCACCGACATGCTGCTGGGTATCGGCGGCACCCCCGAGGGCATCATCGCCGCGGCCGCCATGCGCTGCATGGGTGGTGCCATCCACGGCAAGCTTGCCCCGCGTGATGACGAGGAACGCCAGAAGGCCATCGACGCCGGCTACGACCTCGATCAGATCCTCACCACCGAAGACCTGGTTTCCGGCGAGAACGTGTTCTTCTGCGCGACCGGCGTCACCGATGGTGATCTGCTGCAGGGTGTCCGGTACTTCGGCGGCGGGTGCACCACGCAGTCGATCGTGATGCGCTCCAAGTCCGGCACCGTCCGGATGATCGAGGCCTACCACCGCCTCACCAAACTCCGCGAATACTCCGCGGTCGACTTCACCGGCGACGACGGCGCCACTCATCCTCTCCCCTGATCACTCCATCATCGACGACGAGAAGGAAGACCATTGTCTGAACAGCAGTACCGCATCGAGCACGACACCATGGGCGAGGTCCGGGTACCCGTGGAAGCACTGTGGCGCGCGCAGACTCAGCGCGCGGTCGAGAATTTCCCCATCTCGGGACGCGGCCTGGAGCGCACCCAGATCCGCGCCCTCGGGCTCCTGAAGGGCGCCTGCGCACAGGTCAACAAGGACCTGGGCCTGCTGGCTCCGGAGAAGGCCGACGCGATTATCGCAGCGGCACAAGAGATTGCCGACGGCAAGCACGACGATCAGTTCCCCATTGACGTCTTCCAGACCGGCTCGGGCACCAGCTCGAACATGAACGCCAACGAGGTCATCGCCTCGATCGCCGCGAACAACGGCGTGACAGTGCACCCGAACGACGACGTGAACATGTCGCAGTCGTCCAACGACACCTTCCCGACGGCCACCCACCTGGCCGCGACGGAAGCCGCTGCACGCGACCTGATCCCGGCGCTGGAGTACCTGCACCAGGCGCTGGCCACCAAGGCCAAGGCCTGGAAGACCGTGGTGAAGTCCGGCCGCACCCACCTGATGGACGCGGTGCCGGTGACCCTGGGCCAGGAGTTCGGCGGCTACGCCCGCCAGATCGAGGCCGGCGTCGAGCGCGTCAAGGCGACACTGCCCCGCCTGGGCGAGCTGCCGATCGGTGGCACCGCGGTGGGCACCGGCCTGAACGCCCCCGACGGCTTCGGCGCGAAAGTTGTTGAGGTGCTCAAGCAGTCGACGGGCCTGTCGGAGCTGAAGACGGCCACCGACTCGTTCGAGGCGCAGGCCGCCCGCGACGGGCTGGTCGAGGCGTCCGGTGCGCTGAAGACCATCGCGGCGTCGCTGACCAAGATCGCCAATGACATTCGCTGGATGGGATCCGGCCCGCTGACCGGCCTGGGCGAGATCCAGCTTCCCGACCTGCAGCCCGGCAGCTCGATCATGCCCGGCAAGGTGAACCCGGTGCTGCCCGAGGCCGTGACCCAGGTCGCGGCGCAGGTCATCGGCAACGACGCGGCGATCACCGTGGGTGGCCTGTCCGGCGCCTTCGAGCTCAACGTGTACATCCCGGTCATGGCGCGCAACCTGCTGGAGTCGTTCACGCTGCTGGCCAACGTGTCTCGTCTCTTCGTCGACAAGTGCGTCGACGGCCTGGTCGCCAACGAGGAGCACCTGAAGACGCTGGCGGAGTCCTCGCCGTCGATCGTCACCCCGCTGAACTCGGCCATCGGTTACGAGGAAGCGGCGGCGGTCGCGAAGGAAGCCCTCAAGCAGCGCAAGACCATCCGTCAGACGGTCATCGATCGCGGCCTCATCGGCGACAAGCTGAGCGTCGAGGAGCTGGACAAGCGCCTGGACGTACTCGCCATGGCGAAGGTGAAAGATTAATTAAGGCTCGGTTCGTCCGTCTGGTCCTCGTCATCGCCGGTATCTACCAGGCGGTGACGGGGACCTGGGCGATTGTGGCCCCTGAATCGTTCTTCGAGACGCTCGGCGCGTTCGGTGTGCGAAATGACCACTACCTGTTCGACTTCGGGTCCTTCGCGATCCCGGTAGGGCTGGCGCTGCTGGCGGCGGTCGCGTGGCAGTCGTGGCGAGTACCCGCGCTGGCCATCGCCACCGGCCATTGGGTGCTGCACACCGTGAGCCACCTGGTGGACACCAACCATCACCAGGGTCAGACGTTGGGGTGGCTCGAAGGCATCGGCCTGTTGGTGACGGCAGCGCTCCTGGCGCTGGCCCTCTGGTTCGCCGCCGCCGAGGAGTCCGGCCCCCGCACGTCCTAACGCGGCCGCGACACCGTCACCGTAGACACCGCCTCCTTGGCGACGTCGTCGGCGGTGAAGGCCAAGGGGCGCAGCTGTTCGGCGCTGAAGGCCTGAGCTCCCGTGTAATAGGCCGGATTTCTTGGATCATCCGGATTTCCGTAAACCAGAACGCCTTTGGCATCCGGCCCGTCGGGTCCGTATTGCAGCGCCATGATGAAGCTATCCCCCTCCTGGACGGGGTAACCATTGAGCACGCCCGGGGCATCCGGGATGGCGCGCAGCTCGGTGCCCGGCTCCAGACGCTCGCCCGGATCTGGTTGCGGCTCGGAAGTTGTTCCCCAGGAGCAGCAGTCCACGATGTTGGCAGCACCTTCGATATCGGTACCGCCGCCGACGGGCAGCAGCCGGCCGGTGTGGAATTCACGTTGCACACTGCCCAGCGGTGCGTCCACCGGGATGCCCGCCCGCTGCAGCAGTCGCACCGCGGCGGCCAGCTCAGCGAGCCACGGCTTGACATCGGTGGCCGGAACCGAAGGCGAGCCAACGGGATTGGCAGGGTTGAAGCCATCAGCGAAGAGCCTGCCACGATCCTTGCGTTCTGCCGAGGTGAACCGGGACAGCCATTCGCGGAACACGACGGCCCCGCGTGCGGTCTTGGTGAACCTGCCGTCCCAGCCAGCCAGCGCCGCGCAGGCCGGCGCCAGATCCACTCCGTCGACAACCTTGGTGATCGTGCAGGCCCGGACCAGCGGCACCCGCAGCTGGTCAGCGAGGATCGCGCGGTCGCTGAACAACGCGGCGCTCACATCGTCGACGGACCACTTGCCAGGGTTCTCGGCGAGCAGGCGTGCGTTTGTTTTGGTCCGGGGCGAGAGGATCCATTTCTCCCCGCCCTGCTGCGGCTGGTAGCCGGTGAGCAGCTGATCTGGATTGGCAAGCCACATACTGTCATTGGCGTTGAAGACGTAGTCGCGCCGCTCCAGCTGCGGCATATGTTCATATCCGATGAGTCCGGGTGCCGCGGCGTCCTCGTCGTCGGCCCAGTCGAACAATGACCGGGATCCGTTGAGCACCACCATGCCCGCGGAGCGGAACGCATCGCCGATCAGTCCGGGTTTCTGGCGGTCAGCAGCCCAGGCGGCCAGGGCTTCTTTGGACAGGTTCGGGGTCGCCGAGCTGTCGACGATCCAGGCACGCCCGTCCGCACTCGTCGAGACGGTGTTCATCCAGGGCACTCCCCGATTCAGCCGGAACACGTCCTGGAATTCATCCATAGACCGTGCGGTGGCCATACCCAGATACTGGGACAGCGTGCTGTTGGTCGCGGCGTTGGCGTCGGCCATCGCGACGGCCTGCGTGGATGTCCAGCCCACGGTGTCGGCGTCAACCACCGGGCCGTGCTTGGTGGAGTAGAGAGTCCGGCTGATCGGCGAAATCCCGTGCTCGCCGGCAACTTCAATGGTGATCGGGTCGGGTGTCATCACCTGGCGGCGGCCATCGACGTAGTACGCGGTGGGATCTGCCGGATCCAGGTCGTAGCGGTACAGCGCGAAGCGGCGCCCGGCTGCCACCGTCGCGGTCCAGGCCACCGCATCGGTGAAACCGAGCTGCACCAGCGGCATTCCCGAGAGCCCGACGCCGTAGACGTTCAGCTGCCCCGGGATGCTCTGGTGCGCTTCCCAGAGCCGATTCTCCCCCGTCCACGGGTAATGCGGGTTGGCCAACAGCAGACCACCACCGGTGGAGGAACGTTCCGAGCCCAGGGCCCACCCGTTGCTTCCCATCCGCGGCGGCGCGGGCAGCGCACCCGGATGCGGTGTCGAGGTGCCCGACGGTGGTTGTGCCCTGCCGATTTCGGTGATCATGGCGACGCTGGACACCGTCATCACGACATCGGAGAAATGTGCATAGAGGTCCTGGGCGGTGATCGGACGGACCCAACCGGCACCATCACACCAGCCGCCGTTGACGCCGTTGACCGCTAGTGACTCGTTGAACCCGGCAACGTATCCGTCAACCATCTCGCGCACTCTGACCGGCTGGTCGGCCCAGCGCTTCGGCGCGTTCTCCCACAGCTTCAGGTGCCGGTAACCGAAGTCCATATCGACGTTCCGGTTGCCGACTCCCGGCCCCAACCACTTGCTACGTTCCCCACGCACCTTGACGATCTGATCGATCAGCGTGCAGGCCCGATCCTCGCTGAACGCATATCCGGTGCCGTAGCCCAGTGAGCCCCAATCATCGGCACTCACATGCGGGACACCGCGCTCGTCGCGACTGATCGTCGCCGAATAATGTTGGCGGGCAGGCACTACGACACTAGCGGGACCAACGAGAAGTGCCGTGATCAACACCAAGGCGACGAGGCGCACCCCTATTGCCCGACGGTCGGTCCGCCCGCCCCTTGATTGGGCAGGTCGGTGATGGGAATGTTGGTCGCGGGCAGTGGCGACGGGGTGTTCGGCAGCGGCGGGATCTCCGATGCCGGAATATCTTTCAGCAGATTGACGGGCGGGCCGTTTTCTCTGCTGCCGTAACTGGTGCCTGGCTCGCGCGGTCCGAGCATCTTCGTGACCGTCACCGCGTGATAGCCGTTGGCCCGCAACACCGGTAGAAACTGCTCAACCAGATCCACTGTGCTCGAATAGGTGTCATGGAACAGCACCACCGATCCGGGTTTGATCTGTGACATCAGGATGGCCCGGGAAGCATCGGTGTTCGAATCGTTGGCCCAGTCGAAGGGGATGACGTCCCAGTTGATATCGGCCAGGCCCTGTTTCTTAGCCTCGGCCAGCACCTGATCGTTGACCAGGCCACCCGCGGTACGGAACAGTTTGGGACGCTGGCCGGTGGCCGCCTCGATGGCATCGCTCGCCTTGCTCAGCTGACCGGCGATCGCTTCGGGCGGGATCGTCGTCATATTGGGGTGTTCCCAGGTGTGACTGCCGAGCTCCATCCCGGCCTCCACCACCCGTTTGGCGCCTTCCGGGTCGCGCTGCACCTTGTTGCCGATTTCAAAGAAGGTGGAGTGCGCGCCATTGGCCTGCAGGATGCGCAGCAGCCGGTCGGTGAAGGGGCTCGGCCCGTCATCGAATGTCAGCGCGACGCACTTCTCCTGCTGGCAATCCACCGGCTCGGCGAGGGCGCGCTGCTTGTCGGTGACGACGATCGCGGCCGCGATCAGACTTCCCACCGCGGCCGCGACCATCGTCCAACGAAAGACGTCACGCTTAGTTAGCACGTCTAACAGCGTAATGCCGGTTTACACCGGCACTACGCGGTGAGGCCGGGCCCGAACTCCTCCAGCATCTCCGTGACCAGTGCCGCGATGGGCGAACGTTCGCTGCGCACCAGCGTGACGTGCGCGAACAGCGGATGCCCCTTGAGCTTCTCGATCACCGCGGCGACACCGTCGTGACGGCCGACACGTAGGTTGTCGCGTTGCGCGACGTCATGGGTGAGCACCACCCGCGAACCCGTGCCCAGCCGCGACAGCACGGTCAGCAGCACATTGCGTTCCAGGGACTGTGCCTCGTCCACGATGACAAAGGAGTCGTGCAGCGACCGGCCGCGGATGTGGGTCAGCGGGAGCACCTCGAGCATCCCGCGCGAGAGCACCTCTTCGATGACCGCCGGTGACGCCAGCCCTTCCAGGGTGTCGAAGACGGCCTGCGCCCACGGGCCCATCTTCTCGCTCTCGCTGCCCGGCAGGTACCCCAGCTCTTGACCACCGACGGCGTAGAGCGGACGGAACACCACTACCTTGCGATGGCTGCGCCGTTCCAGGACCGCTTCGAGTCCGGCGCACAGTGCCAGCGCCGACTTACCGGTGCCGGCCTTGCCGCCGAGAGAAACGATCCCGACCGACTCGTCGAGCAGGATGTCCAGTGCCACACGCTGTTCGGCGGACCGGCCGCGCAATCCGAAGACCTCACGGTCACCGCGGACCAGCTGCACCCGCTTCTCGGCGTTGACGCGACCCAGGGCACTGGAGGTTCCGCCCAAAAGCCGGACTCCGGTGTGGCACGGGAGATCTCGCGCTGCTTCCAGATCAGCCTCGCCGGACTCGAAGAGTGAGTCGATGACGTCGGCGGTGGTGTCCAGCTCGGCCATGCCGGTCCAACCCGAGTTCACCACGTCCTGGGCGCGGTACTCGTCGGCCGCCAGGCCCACCGCACCGGCCTTGACGCGCAACGGGATGTCCTTGCTCACCAACGTAACCAGCTTGCCCTCGGCGGCGAGGTTGAGCGCGCACGCCAAGATGCGGGAGTCGTTGGAGTCGGTGCGGAAGCCCACGGGCAGCACCGAGGGATCGGTGTGGTTCAACTCGACATGCAGCGAACCACCTTGTGTCCCAACAGGAATGGACTGATCAAGACGGCCGTACTCCAGCCGCAGATCGTCGAGCATCCGCAACGCAGTGCGGGCGAACCAACCCAGCTCGTGGTGGTGACGCTTGCCTTCCAGCTCGCTGATCACCACCAACGGGATCACTACCTCATGTTCGGCGAATCGGTTTGTAGCCCAAGGGTCAGACAACAACACCGAGGTGTCGAGCACATAGGTACGGATTGTCCCAGGGTTCATTGAAGCAGTCACCGAGCGCTCCTGACATCCGTGCGGCACCACACGCGATCTGTCGTGGACGCGGTCGGTACTGGGTGTGAACCGTCATACAGACGGTCCACATCAGGACCGGGGCCGGTCCTGTCGCTCTCGCCACGATCAGTACCTCCCGGATAGCAAAGCATGTCGCTAGCCATCGCTTTTGACGCTACTCGCACCTACCCGCAGATGCCGCGCACCGGATCAAGCGTGTTGACTAACACCGGGTTAACGCACATTTCGTGTGAGTGTCGAGTTACCACACGAGTGCACAAACGCACCCGCCCACGGGGTGACGTTCGGCGAAACCCTAGAGCCTGTCGGTGACGCCCCACTTGTCGGTGAGCTCGCGGACCACATCCTGCACGGTGCCCTCATCGATGATCCCGGCCTCGGCCACCGTGGCGACCTTGTCCTCATAACCGTCGATATCAGCCCCGATGACCTTGAGTTCCGCCGCGCGGGCCTTGATGGCCGCGATGGTGTCCTCGGGGTGCAGGCGCAAGCATTCCAGCACGATCTTGCTGTACATCTGCTCGTGACGGCGCTCGTCCTTCTCGATGTTGGCGAGCAGACCCTTGAGCACCGGGTCCTCCGCCTGCGCGGCCAGGTTCTGAACGAACACGGCGTGCATCTGCTCGAAGAACGCGTTGAACACCAGCGTCTCGATCTGGCTGTACGAATCGGCCCGGTAGCCCTTCATGACATGAGCCAGCCGGGTGTCCTCGTCGGCATTGGGATCGGCATTGCGGGTCACCACGAGGTACTCACGCAGCGCGATGGCGTGCAGGTTCTCCTCGGCGGTCCAGCGTCCGATGAAATCGGCCCACGGGATCACCTCCAGGGAGAAATGCTCGACCATCTCGCGGTGGTAGCCCGCGAGGTTGTCCTTGGTGATCAGCAGAATCTGAACGGCGTCGACGACAGCCTTGGGCAGCTTGACGTCGGAAGGCTCCCAATCGCGTCCACCCAGGAAGGCGAAGTTCTCACCCTCGTCGTAGGGGACGTGCTCATGGGCGTACCAAAGCTCCGCAGAATCGCGGTGGCGATCGATGGTCTCGGCGACGACATCCGTCAGCTCAAGAGTCAACGCATTGGGTACAGGTTTCTGTGCCATGCGGTAACAGTAACCGGACGCGGCAGAATTGTGAAATCGCCGCGCGACCCTTCGCGAGCAGACGCAAAAGCCCCCGAAACACCAGCGTGTCGGGGGCTTTTGCGTCTGGTCGTGGTGACTAAGGACCCTAGAGAGTCAGGCCCGGGTAGAGGGGGTTGGCAGCCAGCAGCTCGGCGGACGCGGCCTTCACCCGATCCGCCACGCCGTCGGCAAGGGTGTACTTGGCCTTCGAGGTGCCGTCGGGCGTGGTGTTGGACAGCACATCGACGACGAGCTCGGCGACCTTGTCGAACTCATCGCCGTTGAATCCACGGCTGGTGAGCGCCGGGGTGCCGAACCGGATGCCGCTGGTGTACCAGGCTCCGTTGGGGTCGGCCGGGATGGCGTTGCGGTTGGTGACGACGCCCGCGTCCAGCAGGGCCGATTCGGCCTGGCGCCCGGTGAGCCCGAAGGACTGCACATCGAGCAGCACCAGGTGGTTATCGGTGCCGCCGGTGACCAGGCGGGCGCCGCGCTTGAGGAAACCCTCGGCCAGCGACTTGGCGTTGTCGGCGACACGCTGCGCGTACGCCTGGAACGAGGGCTGGCGTGCCTCGGCCAGGGCGACGGCCTTGGCGGCCATCACGTGCGAGAGCGGTCCACCCAGCACCATCGGGCAGCCCTTGTCGACGGCGTCGGAGTACTCGGCGGTGGCCAGCACCAGGCCACCGCGCGGGCCGCGCAAGGACTTGTGGGTGGTGGTCGTGGTGATGTGCGCGTGCGGCACCGGGTTCTCGTCACCGGTGAACACCTTTCCGGCCACCAGGCCGGCGAAGTGTGCCATGTCCACGAACAAGGTGGCGCCCACCTCGTCGGCGATTTCACGCAGCTTGGCGAAGTTCACCCGGCGCGGGTAGGCCGAGTAGCCACCCACCAGCACCAGCGGCTTGAACTCGCGGGCCGCGGCGGCCAGCGCGTCGTAGTCCAGCAAGCCCGTCTCGGGGTCGGTTCCGTAGCTGCGCTGGTGGAACATCTTGCCCGAGATGTTCGGGCGGAAGCCGTGGGTCAGGTGTCCGCCGGCGTCCAGCGACATGCCCATGAGCCGCTGGTTGCCGTACTGGTGCCGCAGCTCTTCCCAGTCGGTCTCGGACAGGTCGTTGACGTTGCGCACACCCTTGTCCGCCAGCGCGGGCGCCTCCACCCGGGTGGCCAGGATTGCCCAGTAGGCAACGAGATTGGCGTCAATTCCCGAGTGTGGCTGCGCATACGCGTAGGGCGCACCGAACAGCTCGCGGGCGTGCTCGGCGGCCAGCGCCTCGACAGTGTCGATGTTCTGGCAACCGGCGTAGAAACGGTGCCCGATGGTGCCCTCGGCGTACTTGTCCGAGAGCCAGGTGCCCATGGTCAGCAACACCGCCGGCGAGGCGTAGTTCTCACTGGCGATCAGCTTGAGCGAATCGCGTTGGTCGGCAAGCTCTTTGCGGGTGGCATCCGCGATACGCGGCTCGATGGTCTCGATGACCTGCAGCGCCGACTGGTAGGCGGCGCTGGCGGTCTCGGCGTACTGCGCACCCTGCGCGATGTCGGCTGAAGCTGTGTCGGTCATGGCCATCAGCCTAGTCGGCGACTACACGAGCGTGGACGCCACCAGGGGCTCGTCGAGCAGCCTGCCGAAGCGGGCCGTCAACGACTGCTCCGGCGGTCGGCGATCCAGCCATCCCTTCAACAATTGATAGCCCTCGACGTAGGTGGAGATGTACGCGCGCCACAGCGGCGAGGACAGGAATTTGAGCATGTGCCGGGCCCGCTCATCGGTGACCAACAGCCAGCGTTTGAGGAATGCGACGACGTCCTCGACGTCGCGATGCTCGTCATGGAGCATCAGGGCAGCGTCCTGGCGGACGTTGATCAACCCGGCCCGCGCCCGTCCGATGGCTTGGGCCTGTTCACCGTCGAACCGCAGTCCCAGGTCGGCGTAGATCTCTTGAGCCCACAAACCCCAGTCCTCGCCGACGGCCGCGTAGAGCGCGAGGTCCGCGAGCCCCTCGGCCATCAGGCACTGGGGTGTGTTGACCAGGAATATCGTTTGTTCTTGCTGGTCACCCAGGTGCACCAGCCCGGCCTCCTTGCGGCAGTGCTCGGTGTGATGTCCCGGGTAGGACTCGTGTGCGATCAGGGCGGGCACGTTGTTCAGGTATTGCTTGAGGTCGGAGTTGACGGCGACCGTCGAGCGGTAGTTGCCCTCGTAGTAGTTGAAGCCCGACCAGGGTTTGTCGCTGACAACCTCGTACTTCACCGTCTCGGTGTCGGGCAGCGGAAATTCGGCACGCACCCTGTCACGCAGCGCGCTGGAGAAGGCGTCCACGCATTCCTGCAGCCGGTTCGGGTCGATCTCCTGGGACCGGTCATAGGCGATCTTGCGTTCTAGCAACGAACCACCCTCGGGCAGAACGGCTTCCAAAGCATGGTGCGCTTGGCGGTAATTTTCCTCGTCGCCCTTGGCGATGCGCACATCGAAGTAGTCGTGTACCTCGTCGACAAACCCGATGTCCTCGCCGGCGAACTTGCGCCCGGCACAAGCCAGCGCCTTCAGGTGGGTATCGATGAACGCCTCGCGCGCGTCGTCGAGGTCGGTGGACGCCAACTCCGCCCGCAGCGCGCCCGCCTGGCGGGCGAGGTCGGCGGGGTTGGGCGAGGGTTCGTTCTCGACACGCTTGCGCAGCGCGGAATCACCGGTGAAGGAGTCGACGTAACCGCTTTCGATGCGGTCAAATCGCAGCCCGAGCAGCAGGTATTCGGTGACGACACTGTTCTTCGACTCGCCGTTATCGCCCATGTCACACAACCCTAGTGCCGCGTTCACGAATGGCTCCTGCAAGACTTGCGTTCATGCCGCGGCTGAGCGAGCCGAGCCCCTACGTGGAGTTCGACCGGAAACAGTGGCGCGCGCTGCGCAAATCCACGCCACTGGTACTTACCGAAGAAGAGCTGATCGGCCTGCGCGGCCTGGGTGAGCAGATCGACCTGACCGAGGTCGCCGAGGTCTATCTGCCGCTGGCCCGTCTGATCCACCTTCAGGTGGCAGCCCGGCAGCGATTGTTCGCCGCGACCGCGACCTTCCTCGGCGACCAGCACCCGGACCGTCTGGTTCCCTTTGTCATCGGGGTGGCGGGCAGCGTCGCGGTTGGCAAGTCGACGACCGCCCGTGTGCTGCAGGCACTCCTGGCGCGATGGGATCACCACCCCCGCGTGGACCTGGTGACCACCGACGGGTTCCTGTATCCCAACGCCGAGCTATCGCGGCGAAACATCATGCATCGCAAGGGCTTTCCCGAAAGCTACAACCGGCGGGCGCTGCTGCGGTTCGTCACCGAGGTCAAATCGGGGGCCCACGAGGTCACCGCCCCGGTGTACTCACACTTGCTGTACGACATCATCAAGAACGAGAAACACGTTGTGCAGCAACCCGATATTTTGATTCTTGAGGGCCTGAACGTGCTGCAGACGGGACCCACGCTGATGGTCTCGGATCTGTTCGATTTCTCGATCTACGTGGACGCGCGCATCGAGGACATTGAGCAGTGGTACATCTCCCGGTTCCTGGCGATGCGGGGCACCTCGTTCGCGAATCCGTCCTCGCATTTCCACCACTACGCCAAGCTCTCTGACAAGCAGGCAACCCTTGCCGCCCAAGAGATTTGGCATTCGATCAACTTGCCGAACCTGCTGGAGAACATCCTGCCGACCCGGCCGCGCGCAACGCTGGTACTACGCAAGGACGCCGACCATTCGATCAACCGGCTGCGCCTGCGCAAGCTTTAACCCTTGATCCCAGTAGACCGACTGGTATATCTTCGGCCCATGATCAACAATGTGGTTGAAACCTGGCACGGCATCATTTCCGGCGCGAACCCGGAGGCACTCAACGACCTCCTGGCCGACGATGTCGTCTTCTATTCGCCCGTGGTGTTCACCCCGCAGCACGGCAAGCCGGTCACCGCGATGTACCTCCTGGCAGCCTTCGCCACCCTCGCCGGACCCGAAAACGGGTTCCACTACGCCAAGGAAGTCCTGGCCGGAAATCAGGCGGTGCTGGAGTTCGAGTCCACCATCGACGGCAAGTACATCAACGGCGTCGACATCATCACCTGCGACGATGCCGGGAAGATCGTGGAGTTCAAGGTGATGATCCGGCCCCTGCAGGCCATCAACGCGATCCACGAGAAAATGCGCGCCGCGTTAGCTCAAGCGCAAGGCTGATTTCACCCCGCAGCGCACGACCAACCAGTAGGTTGGCCGCCATGGACTATGACTACGACGTAGTCGTCATCGGGTCCGGTTTCGGTGGGAGCGTTGCGGCCCTCCGCCTCACCGAAAAGGGCTACCGAGTCGGCGTATTGGACATGGGAAAGCGCTGGAAACGCGAGGATTTTCCCCCGAACAACTGGCACGTCCGCAAGGCGATGTGGGCACCGGCCCTGGGATGCTTCGGCCCCCAGCGCATGACGGTTCTCGGCAAGACCTTCATCGCCAGCGCGGTGGGTGTCGGCGGCGGATCGCTGATCTACGGCAACACCCTGTACGAGCCGCTGGAGCAGTTCTACACCGACAAACAATGGGCGCACATCACCGACTGGAAAACAGAACTGGCGCCCTACTACAACCAGGCCAGCAGAATGCTCGGGGTCACGCAGACCCCGCACACCACTCCACCGGATGAGGTGTTGTTGGCCGTCGCCAAGGACTTGGGCGTCGAGGACACCTACCACCCCACCAACGTCGGAGTGTTCTTCGGCGACGAGCCCGGCAAGACCGTGCCGGATCCGTTCTTCGGCGGCGCCGGCCCCGAACGTACGGGGTGCATCGGGTGCGCGGCCTGCTTCACCGGCTGCAAGCACAACGCCAAGAACACCACCGAGACCAATTACCTGTATCTCGCCGAACACGCAGGCGCGCAGATACATCCGCTGACCCAGGTGCTCGACGTGCGCCCGCTACCGGACCGTGAGGGATACGTCGTGCGCACCAAGCAGACCGGGCGGCTGGTGCGCAGGAACAAGCGTGATTTCACCGCACGTCACGTCGTGTTCTCGGCGGCGTCCCTGGGCACCCAGCGCCTGCTGCACAAGCTGAAGGACTCCGGGTCACTGCCCAACCTGTCGGCCCGACTGGGCGAGCAGACGCGCACCAACTCCGAGGAGGTGCCCATCGTCTACTCCCCCACGCGTGATGACTTCTCGCAGGGTGTCGCGATCACATCGTCAATTCACCCCGAACCCAACACCCACGTCGAAGTGTGCCGGTACGGCGAGGGGTCGACCTTCCTGAGCATGTTGGGCACCAACATGGTCGACGGCGGTCCGTGGCGTTTCGCCCGTACCTGGCTTCTCAACATCCGTCGGCCCACCATGCTGCTGCGCTCGGCGTTCCCGTACCGGGCAGCGCAGCACTCGATCATCGTGCTGGTGATGCAGTCCCTCGACAACTCGCTGACCACCTATCTCAAGCGCGGCGTTTTCGGCAAGAAGATGACGGCGAAACAGGGCTCGGGAGAACCGAACCCGGATTGGATCCCGGTCGCTCACGACGTGGCGCGCCGCATGGCCGAGAAGGTCGACGGCTACGCGGGCAGCACCCACCTGGATTCGGTGAACATCCCGCTGACGGCGCATTTCATCGGCGGCTGCCCCATCGGCGACTCCCCCGAGACCGGCGTGATCGATCCGTACCAGCGGATCTACGGCTACCCGGGGCTACACATCACCGACGGATCGGCGATCTCTGCCAACCTGGGCGTGAACCCGTCGTTCACCATCACGGCCCAGGCCGAGCGCGCAATGGCGTTCTGGCCCAACAACGGTGAGGCCGATCCACGCCCAGCACTGGGCACGCCGTATCAGCACATCGCCCCGGTGCAGCCCAAGCGGCCGACGGTTCCCGAGTCGGCGCCCGGCGCGCTGCGGTTGCCCCTCACCCCGGTCTAGACATGAAAGGTGCCGGGCCACCACACGGGTGACCCGGCACCGGCTCACTCTCAGCAGGTGAGCCATGTGGGCGGCTACGCGGAGCGCAGACGCCGTAGTCCCAGGAATTGGATGTCCGCCATGACGGCGGTGTAGACCCCGAAGGCGACGCATAACGTCACGCCCGCGGTGGTCAGCGGCACCCATTTCATGACGCCGGCCGTCACGTAGAGCACGGTGGCCAACAGATTGCCCGCGATGTAGACGAGGCCGATCGCCGGGAGCTTCGATCTGTCCGCCCGGCTCAGGACGAAGGCCAGCACTCCGTATCCGATGAGGGCGGCGGCGTGCGCAACCTGGAACTCCAGCGAGGGACCGAGCGGTTCGACGAGCCACTTTGCCGCGATCAGCAGCCCGACGGCAGTGATCCCGGTGGCGACGCCGTCCAGACCGATTCCGAATCGCAGGAGCGAGTCGGGTTGGGCAAATCGTGTACGTAATACCGAAGCGTTTTGGGAAGCAATGGACATTGGTGACTCCTTGGCGAGCTCCGTGTGAAAGCTGATAGGGACGACTCTGCTCGGCATGCACTGCCATCTCGACATTCGGCACTGCCAATTCCTGCCAATTCACCGGGATGTGTGCCATCATCAAAGGATGACAACAGCGGATGTCATCTCTACCGCTCCGGGTGCCCAGCTGGGCCGCAGTTCCCTGTTGTGGCGCTGGGCAGGCGATATGCGGATAGCATTCACCGGCGGCACCGCCGGCCTGCTGCAAACAATGGATCCCGCCATCGGGTACGCGCTGATCGAGCATTCCAACTTCTTCGCTGACCCCGTCGACAGGGTGTTCCGTTCGTTGCCCCCAATCCTCGGAACCGTGTACGACGATCCGGCCGCCGGCACCGGGGTGAAGGTGCGAGATTTCCACCGCGACATCAAGGGCGTGCAGCCCGACGGCGTCCGGTATCACGCGCTGAATCCCACCACCTTCTGGTGGGCGCATGCGACGTTCCAGGTGATGGTCGAACAGACCATAGACAGGTACTCCCGGCATCGGTTGTCCGACGCGCAGCGCGAGCAGCTCTACCAGGAGGGTGTCGAATGGTATCGCCGGTATGCGATGAGCGAGCAGCCGCTGCCGCCGAATAGAGCCGCTTTCCAACAGGAATGGGAACGCTACTGCGACGAGGTGCTCACCCCCAACCCTGCCGCCGATTACCTGATGAAGGTCATCGAAGGGCGGACCGTTCCCGATATGAGCAAGTCCCCCTACCTGCCGGTGGCCCCCTACTTGAAGCCCGCCGCGAAGCTCGCCTTGCCCAGCACACCCCTGCGCATGGCGTTGGCGCCGCCGCTGCGGCTGACCATCTACGGCGGACTGCCGCCCCAGGTGCGCAAGCGTTTCGGGATCCGGTGGAACCTGGCGGACGAGACGGCCTATCGCGCGCTGTTGCGCGCGGTACCGCTAGTCTGGCCGTTCATCCCGACGTCGTGGCGTTGGCATCCCGGCAGCCACGCCGGATGGCGGCGAGAGCGCGGCAGGCTACCGCGCAACTGGTGATGAGCCGTTGGTACGCACACCATTGGTCTCGGGGGCGCTCTGCGCGCGCAGATCGGCCGCGATGAGCTTGGCGGCGGCGTTCTGCCAATTGTGCAGTGAACGCTGGGGCACCTCGGTGACCAGCCACTGCCACGCCTGACGGGATACCGGGTCCAGCCCGGCAGCCGTCGCACCCTGCGCGTACGCCCGCACTCCCATGACGTACGGGAAGTACAGCGCGTTGTAATAGCGCCACTGATCCGTGGTGCCAAAGTCGCCGTCGTCGCGAGGCTTGAGCCGCGAAATGGATTCGGCGAGCACTGCTCTGAGCTCATTGGCGCGTTCGACGGGCTGGTCGGTGGCCCCACGACCACCCAGGCGCTCATCGATGACCGGTAGCGCGGCCAATGGGCTGGCGACGAGTTTGGCGAGGTCGCCGTAGTGGCTGAGTGCACGCCGAGTGAGCCGGGTGAAGCTCTCGTCATCGATTCCGGCGATGGGCGAGGCGGACTTGAGCGGCAGCGCGGCCTCGGTGCTGCGCAGCTCGGAGCGTTCCTGGCGCAGCTGCGGAGACCGCGAGAAGGCCAGGCGGTCAAGGAAGTCGGCGAACGGGCCGGACTGCACCTGGATGCAGACCGCCAAACCGACGCTGGTGAACAACAACACCACCAAGGCGACAGACTGTCCGACAACGGCGATGCCGATCATGGCCTGGGCACCGAACAATGCCCCCACCAGAATCGAGGCGACAAAGGAGCGCAGCATGTCGCCGCGCAGCGCCTGCCCCTCGTCGAAGGCATCCCAGAGCGCGACGCCCAAGCCGAGTAACACCAGGTCGAACCCGGTGGAGGCTAACGCCAGCCAGCTCGGCACGATGCCCAGCGGAATGATCAGCTGAGCATCACCGAGGGTGAAGAACATGGTCGCGACCAGGACGACACCCCGCGCGGATCCGGGTATAGAGGCACGCCGGCGGAACAACAGGATGGCGGCCCCGATGGCCGCGGTCCCGTTGGCACAGAACATGATCCAATGCCCGAGCCGCGCGGGACCCGCGATGGTGCCCGCCAGTGACGCGCCCACCAGCAACACCACCGCCAACACGACGCCGGGTACCGCCATCGCGGCCCGATCGCGCCACCGATCCCCGCTGTTGGTGAGTTCGAGCAGCACCATCAGCCAGGCAACGCTCGGGATGATCGCGGTGAAAACCTCGATGCGCCCCAGAAGTTCGGCATCGGAGCCGGGGGTGACGCGAACGGCGTCGAGCGCCACCACCACGGAGTAGCCGATCAGTCCGATGGCCGCGAGGACCAGGACGGGCTTGCGGGGATTGCGCGCGAGCAGGTACAGACCCAACCACCAGCTGAGCCCGAAAACCAGTGCCGACATCGCCACCATTACTCATAGTGTGACAGGTGCCGGCCTATCAAGGGCTAGCGGCTGAGCAGACCTTGGTCGATGAGCCAGTCACGCGCCACGATCGCGGGGTCTGCGCCGGCCGAATCCACCCTGGCATTGAGCGCCAACATCGTGTCGTTGGTCAGCCGCGGGTTGAGCAGGGCAAATACCTCCCTTAGCTCGGGATGAGCCGTCAACAGATCGGCATCGATGACCTCGGTCAGGTTGTACAGCGGGAAGAAGTGCCGGTCATCTTGCAGGACACGCAGCTTCAGAGCCGGGATGCGCCCGTCGGTGGTGAACACCTCCCCGAAGTTGCAATCGCCCTTGGCGGTGGCGGTGTACACCACACCGACGTCCAGGTTGGTGACCCTGCCCAATTGTGCTGTCGACAATCCGTACGTCTTGAGCATCGGGATGAAGCCGTCATTTCGGCTCGCGAATTCGCTTTCTACACAAAAAGTCAGATCACTGCGGGAGAGACGGCCCAAATCGGACAGTTTGGCCACACCCAACCGTTGCGCCTCCGACTCCCGGATCGCGAACGCGTAGGTGTTGTTCATGGGGGCCGGGGGCAGCCAAACCAGACGGTTGGCGGCATCCTCCCGGTTGACCGCCTGCCACTGCGCGACGGGATCCTTGATGGGGTCGGCGTGCCCCAGATAGTTGATCCATCCGGTTCCGGTGTACTCGGGCGATATGTTGGCCACCCGCTTGAGCATCGACTGTCGCACGCCGAAGCTGCCAGGGGTATTGGTCATGTTCGTGACGCTGGCACCGGCCGCGTTGAGAATGATCGCGACGATGTTGCCCAGCACCAGTTGTTCGGTGAAGTCCTTTGCCGCGACGGTGATCTGCACATCGCGAAGCGAGTCGTAGTGCTGGATCAGGCCCGGCTTGGCCGCCAGCACCGCACCGCTGGCGGACTGCAGCCCGCAGCTCGCCGACAATATCGTCGCCAGGCAAAGAATCGCCAGCAGCCGATGACGCATCACAGTCCCCTTGGCGCGGCGATGATCTCGACGACACGAGCCAGCCAATCGATGAACAAGGCAAGGGCGGCCACCAGAATGGCGCCCACTACCAGGGTGACCGGTTGCTGAAGTTTGATGCCCGTCGTGATCAGCTGGCCCAGTCCGCCGGCTCCGGTGAATGAAGCCAGCGCGGCTGTGCCGACGATCAGCACCAACGCGGTGCGTACCCCGGCGACGATGACGCGCAATGCCAACGGTAGCTCCACTCGCAGCAGGGTCGATCGCGCCGACATTCCCATCCCCCGGGCTGCCTCGACGAGACGGCGATCGACACCGTCGAGACCGATCACGGTATTCGCGACGATGGGCAACGCCCCATAGACGGTGAGGGCGACCACCGCACCCACCCCGCCAATGCCGAAAAGTACCGCGCCCAGCGCAATCAGTCCGATTGCCGGTGCGGCCTGGCCGAATCCCACCAGCGTGGTGATGGTCTTCGCGTACCGGCGCACTGGCCCGCGGGTCAACGCGATACCGAGTGGAATCGCCACAACACATGTGAGCACCGTCGCGGCGACGCTGATCGCCATGTGTTGCCCAAGCAGGAGAAGCAGATTCGATATCCCCAACGAGCGCTTCTCCGACGCGGAGACGTCTGCGAGGTCGACGTAGGCCAGCGAAATCACTACGGCCACCACGCATGCCAGCGGCTGTAGCAGCTGCCGGCCGGCAAGGGCCCTGCTAATGCCTTTCGGTGGTGCTGATTCCGGCGACTCGGGCGCGGTGACGGTGGACGCGGTCATCTGCGATATACCTACTGCGCTGCCGCACGCATCTCGGCCATCGCGTCCATGATCGTCTCGACCCGGATCACGCCCTGGTACGTGTTGCGCCGACCGGTCACGACCACCACGCCGTGCGATGAGGTCAGCATGTCCTCCAGCGCGTCAGTGAGAGTCGATGCCAGGCTAACCTTTTCGAGGTCCTCATCTTGGGAAACCCGTTGCAGTGCATTGGGCGCACGGAGTTCGTCCAACGATGACCATCGCAGCGGGCGTTCCTGCGCGTCGAGCACGATCACGTGTTCGCGATCGATCGATTCGGCGGCCTCGATCGCATCGGCGGGATCGTCACCCACATGTGCGACGGCCGCCTCGTGCAATTCCACATCGCGCACCCGGGTCATGGTGAGCTGCTTGAGCGCAGCGCCGTGCCCAACGAATCCGCGCACAAAATCGTTGGCCGGGTTGGCCAAGATCACCTCGGGGGTGTCGTATTGGACAATCTGCGATCCCTCGCGAAGGATCGCAATCCGGTCTCCGAGTTTGACCGCTTCATCGAAGTCATGAGTGACAAACACGATTGTCTTACTCAATTCCTCTTGCAGACGCAGCAGTTCGTCCTGCAGGCGCTGCCGGGTTATCGGGTCGACCGCGCCAAAGGGTTCGTCCATCAGCAGCACCGGCGGGTCGGCCGCCAATGCCCGGGCCACACCGACACGCTGCTGCTGACCGCCCGACAGCTCACGCGGGTAGCGGCCGCGGTACTGGGCCGGATCTAGATTCACCAAATCGAGGAGCTCATCCACGCGTTCGTCGATGCGTTGTTTGTCCCAGTTGAGCAGCCGGGGAACGATAGCGATGTTGTCACCGACCGTAAAGTGCGGAAAGAGTCCCGCGCCCTGGATGACATAGCCGATGTGGCGCCGCAGATCGTCGGGGTTCTTATCGGTCACATCCTCGTCACCGATAAAGATTCGTCCACTGGTGGGTTCGATGAGACGGTTGATCATCTTCATCGTGGTGGTCTTGCCACATCCAGAGGGGCCGACGAACATCACCGTCTCGCCCGCGGGTATCTCCATCGTCACGTTATCGACTGCGGGAGTGGATTTTCCGTCGTATAGCTTGGTCACCCCGTCGAGCAGAATCCGTGCACCACCGGTACTGGTTGCGTTTTCCGTCGCGTCAGACACGGATCCCCCTTGGTGTCGTAAGGCGGGTAACGACGTTGAGCACCGTGTCGAGGATCACCGCCAAGATGAGAATGCCGACCGTGCCGGCTATTACGGAGTTGGTGGCATTGGCACCGCCCATACGTGAGATACCGGAGAATATGTATCCACCCAGGCCCGGGCCCAATGCGAACGCGGCGATCGCCGCGGTGCCCATCAGCATCTGTGCTGAGACCCGAATGCCCGTCATGATTACGGGCCAGGCCAATGGGAGCTCCAACCGCACCAGGGTGGCTACACGGCCCATGCCCATTCCGCGCGCTGACTCGACGAGCGTTTGATCCACACCGGTCAGCCCCACCAACACATTGCGCAGAATCGGCAGGCAGCCAAAGAAGACCAGCATGATGACCGATGGCGAAACACCAACACCGACGATGCCGACGAGCACCCCGAGTAGCGCGTACGAGGGAATCGTCAGACCGATGGCGGCAAGCGCATTGCCGCTGGCCACACCCCACGGTGAGCGGTAAATCAGCACCCCAAGCAGCACGGCACACGTCGCCGCGACGACAAGCGTTTGCAGGACCAGACTCATGTGCTGATAGGCGAGAAAGGACAGGACCGCCCAGCGGTCCTGCACGAACTCGACAAAACCCATAAATCCGCTGGTGCCTCCATAGAAAACAAGTACCGACACCCGCTCTCACCGGGCACCGCCAACCCACCATATGCCAATGACGGCCCCGGGGGCTACTTTTCACATACGTAGCCAGGCGATAACTCCAGCTATTCGCACCGATGGCTACGCGGTGATCCGGCCCCCGCAAGACGCGGTTCCCAGCCAGGTGTGCGGATTGCGATCCCAGCACCAGCCGAGTTTCGGGCGACGATCGGATATCCAGATCGCGGGCACGCGCTGTCCTCTCCCCCGGGACGCCGCAAGGGAGAAACATCTGTTCTTGCGCAACATGTCCGGCCGCGCCGTCACCAGTGCGATGCCCTCATCGATGGTGAGCGGGGTGCGGCCGCTCACGGTGATTGCCTCCAGGGCCTTCTCCGGTGTCACATTGCAGAACTCGCTGCCGGTGTCGACATCGGTGAGCAGGTAGGCACTGGCGGGCACGTTCACGTTGGGTTGATACACATCGATGTCGCCGTCGTCCATAACGTGAAATCCGCTGCGCCCGTTGAGACTCATCAGCGGCGCAGTCTGTTCATAGGTGGTTCCGGTGGCGACGAGCACAAATGGGACGTGATCGTCGGGGCTGACGGTGGAAGCACGCAGGTCCTGTACCAACGGGCGAAGCCGTTCGATGCCATCGGTGATGGGGTACCCGAGATCGGTCAGGTGGGCGAGCTGGCGGTCGAATTCATCCTGAGCGGCAAGCATTGCTCGCCAACGCGGCACCACGCCCGCGAGTTCCCGCGAGCTAGACCACGGTCAGCGGCAGCGACTTTCGCGGTTCGAAGATGAACCGCGATCCCCCGCTGACGTTGGCGATCATCACCTCGGGTAGCTGTGTGTCCTCACCCTCGTGCTCGGTGAACGACGCCACCCAGTCCTGGGCATCACCCCCGATCTGCACACCGATATGCGGGTCGACCGCTGTCGCAATGGCCTGCAGTGGTCGCGTTTCCGCGGGCCCACACAGCGAGATCCAGGCCGCGTCCTCATGAGCAGGCGACCCCCACACGTGGAGCTGGCCACCGGATACTTCGGCGTTCACATATCCGAGGGGACTCAACAGCGGATGCAATTCCAGCACCCGCAGTACCCCCTCGATACCCTCCGGCATCTGCAGCGCGTGCTTGATCCGCGCCGCCGCGACACCGGCGAGCCCGACGAGCTGCTGAGTACATATGGTGCGGGCCAGTTCCGCATCGGACGCCCTCTTACGCACGGCGATCGAGAACCCGAGAAACAGCAGATGCATCTGCAGACAAATCTCGTCGGCAATCCGCACCAGCGCCGCATGCGAGAAGGCACCGAAGTCCAGATCGGACAGCAGAGGCCCGGCATAGTCCGAAGCGCCCGTGCCCGACGTGTCAATACCGTCCAATTCCCAACCGGCGGCGATAGATCGACCGACAACATCCAGGGCTGGAATTCCGGAGACGGCCGGATACGACTCGTCGATGGTCACCGTCCACGCACAGTGCGGATGCCGATCCGCCGGGGTACGCGGCGGCCGGTGAATCGGCCGCACCTGGGCGTGCGGATTGGTCGCGAAGGCCGTCGCATCGAAGGTGGGGTCCTCGATGTCGTGGCACATGCCCGTCACGTAATCGGGTCCGAGCGGCTCCACATCGAGCAGCGCGCCGCAGTGGTCGAGATGAAACTCCCCGTGCCACTTGTCATGCACGGTGTAGCGGAAGTCCATGAACTGCGGCGGAGCCCCGATATCGAGCTGCATGCCTTTGAAGATGGTGATCACGTCGTCGCCCTCGAACCGCAGCGCCCTCTGCATACGCCGGGTGTATATCGGGCTTGACGACGCCCACTCCTCGATGGCGACCTGCAGCATCTCCTCGCGGCCGAAATGCTGTATGCAATACGCCATTCCGGACCGGTCGATCAGCTGGCCGATCAACAACAGCTCCGGCACCAGGACCGCCAATTGGTCCCGGGACAGTCCGGAAAATCGGCTAGTCACCCGCGGATTCTTTCGTGCGCTTAGCTTCGTTCTGTTTTGCCACGGCCATCTCGACATGCTTGTTGACCCGCTGTCCCAGCGGCCAGCCGACGTAGTGGGTGATGAAGATGGCTACCTCACGCAGCTCGGCCTCGGTGAGTTCCCCGTTTTTGAGGGCCGCACCCGTCTGGATCTCCAGGATCTCGTCCAGCCCTAGTGCGCTCACCGCGCCGAGCAGTAACAGCCGGCGATCCCGCATGGACAACTCGGGGCGCGTCCAGATGGTGCCGAAGAGATGGTCGATGGTGTATTTGAAATAGTCCCCCGGGATATCGGGCATGTCCCAGCCGTAGACCTCTTTCATCTTGTCCAGCCCCTGGCGGCGCAGCTCATCCATTATTTGCCCCTTCCTCATGTGGCACACCAAGACTCGCGGCCAGCCACTCCCGGGCCAGTTCCGCGAGCGGCAACTCGACAGCCCGTTCCTCGCCCAGCGCCAGCGCCAAGCTCAGATCCTTCTCTCCCAGGCCCCGCACATGGGTGAAAATGGGCAACCAGAAGCTGTCTGGCGTCACCGGCTCGGTGGTGTCGCGCAGCATGATGGCCCCCGGCCCACCGGTGATGGCGTCGGTATGCCGCACCACCTTGCCTAGATCGGTGATATCCAGCCCGCAACTTTCGGCCAGGCGCTGTGCCTCTCCCGCCGCGGTGAATGCCACAAAGTGCAACAGGTTGCGCGCCAGTTTCATCCGGGTACCCGCGCCCGGAGCCCCCGCGTGAATCACCAATGACGCCCACTTGGAGAACGGCTCTTTGACGCGCCCGAAGATCTCGGTGTCGGCACCCACCATGGTGGCGAGCTCACCCTTATGCGCGCCCGGCGCGCCACCGCTGACCGGTGCGTCTATGACGTGGATATTCTGCGGGCTCCAGGCCTGTGCCAATTCAACGGCGGTGGTATCGCTGATGGTGGAGTGAATCGCGATGATGGTGCCGGGCTTGGCCCTAGGAGCCACCGCGCCGACCACCTCACGCACCTGCGCGTCGTCGAGCACTGTCACGCTGATCAGGTCGGCCTCGGCGATATCGGCAAGGTTGTCCGCCGCACGCGCTCCTGCCTCGACGAGCGGCGCCATGGTCTCGGCCCGTAGGTCGAAGACCGTGAGACCGCCGGGCCAGTCCACCAGTCGCTGGGCCATGGGCGCACCCATGTTTCCCAGACCGATGTATCCCAGCTTCATGACCGGATGATCTGTCCGCCGTCGACATTGAACACCTGGCCTGTGATCCAGGATGCCTTGTCCGACAGCAGGAAAAGGCACATGCCCACCATGTCCTCGACGGTGCCCATGCGGCTGAGCGGGATGTTCTTGACCAATTCACTGCGGAACTGTTCGGGCACCGTGCCCCGAGTCGCCTCGGTGTCGGTGGGTCCCGGCGCGATGGCGTTGATACGGATCTTCTGACCACCCAACTCCCGCGAGAGCTGCTGCGTCAGACCGTTGATGCCCACCTTGGCCAGCCCGTAAAAGCCTGAGTAGAGCCATGCGGCCGTGGAGGATTGGTTGACGATGGCGCCGCCGCCGCGTTTGGCGATGTGCTTGTAGACCGCGCGGGTGCACACCAAGGCCCCGTCCTGGTTCACGCTCATGAACTTCTTGTAGTAATCCCAGGGCACCGAGAGCAATAGGTCGAGCTTCATGCCGCCGTAGATCGCGGCATTGTTCACCAGGTAGTCGATACCGCCGAACTCGGCGACCGCCTTATCTGCCATGGCAATTGCCGAGTCAGGATCGGAGACATCCACACTGGCGAAAATGGCCTTGCCGCCGTCGGCGACGATCTGTTTGGCGACACCCTCACCCACTTCGGCGTTGATATCGGCAACCACCACCGCCGCTCCCTCGCGGGCCAGCGCGTGTGCGTACGCCTCGCCGATGCCTTGTGCGGCTCCGGTGACGATGGCGACCTTGCCCTCAAACTGCCCAGTCGAACTCACGTTGCGATCCTTCCTATTTCACTGCCGTCGCAATGACTTTGGTTTCCAGGTATTCCTCGAAACCGGCCACACCCATTTCTCGGCCATTGCCCGATTGCTTGTAACCGCCGAAGGGCACATCGGCCGAATACCACACCCCGCCATTGACGTTCACCGTCCCGACGCGCAGACGCGACGCCACCCGGGCCGCACGTTCGTCGTCACCGCTGAATACCGTGCCGGATAGTCCGTACGGAGAATCGTTGGCGATCCACACCGCGTCATCGTCTCCGTCATGGGCGATCACCACGAGCACGGGGCCGAAGATCTCCTCGCGTGCCACCCGCGCCTCGTTGGTCAGCCCGGCCACCACGGTGGGTTCGATATAGAAGCCCCGGTCCGCGTCTGTTGGCCGTCCACCGCCGCAGGCAAATGAACCACCTTCGGCGACAGCCATATCCAGATAGGTCTGCACCCGGTCACGCTGGCGCGCGGAGATCACGGGCCCGCAGATCGTTCCCGGTTTGGTGGGATCGCCCGGCTTGAGTGAGCCCATGGTGGCGGCCGCGGCCTGTACCGCGTCGTCGTATCGCGCGCGCGGCACCACCAGCCGGGTGGTGATGGCGCAGCCCTGACCGGCATGCATCGCCGCCGTGAAGGCGGCGACGGAGCAGGCCGCACCCAGCTCGGCGTCGTCGAGCACGATGAACGCCGACTTACCGCCAAGCTCAAGGAAGACCTTTTTGACGGTGGCGGCGGCATCGGTCATCACCGCGCGTCCGGTGGCGGTGGAGCCGGTAAACGACACCATGTCCACCCGGGGATCCGTCGACAGCTGCGCACCGATCCGATGGTCGCTGGAGGTGACGATGTTGAAGACGCCCGGGGGAAAGTCGGTGTGCTCGGCGATGATTCGTCCCAGTACCGCCGCGCACCACGGGGTGTCCGGGGCGGGCTTGAGTATGAGAGTGTTGCCGGCGGCGAGCGCCGGGCCCACCTTGGCGAGGTTGATCTGATGCGGAAAGTTCCACGGCGTCACCGCACCGACCACACCGACCGCCTCACGCGCCAGGGTGCGCCGAGTCTTGATACCCATCGGCGAGGCGACGCCGAGATCAGTAGTCCAGTTGAAGGATTCAGCGGTCTCGGCGGCGAACCGCAGATCGTCCACCGGCCCTTCCAACTGCGCACCAGCGGTCAGCATGCGCGGCGCGCCCACCTCGGCAATCGTGAGTTCCCGTAATTCTTCGATGTGGAGCCGCATGCCCTCGCGGAGTTGACGGATGCAGTGCGCGCGCAGTCCGACGTCTCGCGACCACTCGCTGTCATCGAATGCCCGGCGCGCCGCCTCGATGGCGCTGCTCATGTCGTCACCATCGGCATCCGCGGCGGTGCCGAGCACCTCCTCGGTGGCCGGATTCACCGTCGGGAACCGTCCCGCACCCCCGGGGATCAGCTTTCCGTCGATGAACAGTTCGCTTTCACCATCGGCCAACAGGGTCATCTCACCTTGTCTCCAATTCTGGACACTTGTCCATTCCTTACTCACAAACCATAACCACGCAAATCCCACCATGGCAAGGCCATAGCCGGGCCGTTCTCAATAATTGATGGTGGACAGCATTTTTCACACCCGATCTTGCCGAGTAGCGCACGTGACGCTAATCTGGACACGTGTCCAGTGAAGTTGTGGTGGCCCTCTCAGATGAAACGCCGCGGAACAAGCGGCAAGAAGAGACGATCCAGAAGATCGTCACGGCGGGCCGGGAGCTGCTCGGCGAGACCACATACGCAGATATGACGATCCGCGGTGTCGCAGCCCGCGCGAAGGTCGCCCCCGCCACCGCGTACACGTACTTCTCGTCGAAGAGTCACCTTGTCGCCGAGATCTATCTGGACCTCATCCATGAGGCGCCCTACTTCACGGACGTCAATGACACCCAGGTCACCCGGGTCACCAAAACGCTGCGAAGCCTGGCCCTTGTCGTTGCCGACGAGCCCGAGATCGCGACCGGCTGCACCACGGCGCTGCTGAGCAATACCGACCAGGCCGTGCGCAGTGTCCGCGACAAGATCGGACTGGAGATCCATCGCCGGATTCGTTCCGCCATGGGACCGGATGCCGATCCGCGCGTGGTGTCAGCTCTGGAGATGACGTTCTTCGGCGCCCTCATGCACGCGGGCAGTGGCACCTTCACGTATCACCAGATCGCCGACAAGCTGACCTTCGTCGTGGATCTCATGTTGGGAGAGCGCTCGTGACGGCTACCAGACTGGTTCTCGACCCGTACAACTATGACTTCCACGAAGACCCGTACCCGTACTACCGGCGATTACGTGACGAAGCACCGCTCTATCGCAATGACGACCTGAAGTTCTGGGCGCTATCACGCCATCACGATGTCCTTCAGGGCTTCCGGAACAGTGAGGCGCTCTCCAACGCCAACGGTGTCTCGATGGACAAGGCATCCTTCGGGCCGCACGCCAAACTCGTCATGTCGTTCCTGGCCATGGACGACCCCGAGCACCTTCGGCTGCGCACACTGGTGTCAAAGGGCTTCACTCCCCGGCGCATTCGTGAACTCGAGGGACAGGTGATCACGCTCGCGCGTACCCATCTGGAACGCGCATTGGCCAATACTTCTGACGGATCTTTCGACTTCATCGCCGAGTACGCTGGCAAGCTGCCCATGGACGTGATCTCCGAGTTGATGGGCGTGCCCGAGTCCGATCGCGCTCGTATTCGCGAACTGGCCGATGGCGTCATGCACCGCGAGGACGGGCTGGCCGACGTGCCGCCCGAAGCCATTCAGGCGTCCATCGACCTCATGACGTACTACATCGACATGGTCCGAGAAAGACGCCGTGCGCCGTACAAAACCGAAGACCTGACATCGGCCCTGCTGCAAGCGGAAATCGACGGCGACCGCCTCACCGACGAGGAAGTGCTGGCCTTCCTGTTCCTGATGGTGATCGCCGGCAATGAGACAACCACCAAGTTGTTGGCCAATGCCGTCTATTGGGGCCATCGCAATCCCGACCAACTTGCCGCGGTGCACGCCGATCACGAGCGGATACCGCTGTGGGTGGAGGAGACACTGCGCTATGACACCTCCAGCCAGATTCTGGCGCGCACGGTGGCCCAGGATATGACGTTCCACGACACCACGATCCCCGCAGGCGATGTGCTCTTGCTACTGCCCGGTTCGGCCAACCGCGACGATCGGGTGTTCGACGGTGCCGACGAGTACCGCATCGGGCGTGAGATTGGCGCCAAGCTGGTCAGTTTCGGCAGCGGTGCACATTTCTGCCTGGGCGCGCATCTGGCCCGGATGGAGGCCAAGGTGGCCCTGACCGAACTGTTCACCAGGATCAAGCGCTACGAGGTCGACGAAAATAATTCTGTACGTGTGCATTCCAGCAATGTCCGTGGGTTCGCGCATCTGCCCATCACCGTGGAGGTCAACTGATGCCCCGATTTGATCCACACCCCAAGCGCCGCCCATCCATCGTCGCCGGCGCGTCCTCGGGCATCGGGGCGGCGACGGCGATCGAGCTGGCCGGGCGCGGATTTCCGGTCGCGCTGGGCGCCCGCCGCGTCGACAAACTGACCGAGCTGGTCGAGAAGATCCGGGCCGACGGCGGCGAGGCCGTCGCGTTCCCGCTGGATGTCACCGACGCCGACTCGGTGAAATCATTTGTCGCGGAAACCATTGACGCACTGGGTGAAATCGACCTTCTGGTATCCGGCGCCGGCGATATGTATCCGGGCCGGGTGCACGAGATGAGTGCCGCAACCTTCGCCGCGCAGATCCAGGTCCATCTGCTGGGTGCCAATCAGCTGGCCACCGCCGTGGTACCGGATATGGTGGCGCGCCGCCGTGGTGATGTCATCTTCATCGGCTCCGATGTCGCGCTGCACCAGCGCCCACACATGGGCGCCTACGGCGCAGCCAAGGCAGCCCTGCTCGCCATGGTCAACACCATGCGCATGGAGTTGGAGGGCACCGGCGTTCGCGCATCCATCGTGCATCCCGGCCCCACGCTGACCTCGATGGGCTGGCAGCTCTCGGCCGAGCAGGTCGGCCCCATGCTGGAGGACTGGAAGAGCTGGGGGCAGGCCCGGCATTCCTACTTCCTGCGGCCCGCTGATATCGCGCGTGCAGTCACCTTCGTCGCCGAAACTCCCCGGGGTGTGCACGTCCCGGAGATGGAAGTGCAGCCCGAGGCGCCGCTCAAGGACGCGCCCGCGGACAAACAGAAGCTTGAGCTCGGCGAGGAAGGAATGCCGTCATGACCACAGTCGGAGGGCAGGAGCGCAGCGACCCGGGATTCAGCACTACCGTTCCCCGGGTCTCTGGCGGCGAGGACCAGTACGGACACCTCGAGGAGTTCCGCACCGACCCGATCGCGCTGATGGAGCGCATCCGCGAGGAATGCGGAAACGTCGGCACCTTTCAGCTCGCCGATAAGCAGGTCGTCTTCCTTTCCGGCGCCGAGGCCAACGAATTCTTCTTCCGCTCCAGCGACGACGACCTGGACCAGGCCCAGGCGTATCCATTCATGACTCCGATCTTCGGCAAGGGCGTGGTGTTCGACGCCGACCCCGAGCGCCGCAAGGAGATGCTGCACAATGCGGCGCTGCGCGGCGAGCAGATGAAGGGGCACGCCGCCACCATCGAAAACGAAGTACGCCAAATGATCTCGCGCTGGGGTGAGTCCGGCGAGATCGACCTGCTCGACTTTTTTGCCGAACTGACCATCTACACCTCGTCGGCATGTCTGATCGGCAAGAAGTTCCGCGATGAACTGGACGGCAGATTCGCCCACCTCTACCACCAGCTGGAGCAGGGTACCGATCCGCTGTGCTACGTGGACCCCTACCTGGAGATCGAGAGCTTCCGCCAGCGCGATGAAGCGCGCCTGGGACTTGTCGCGCTGGTTCAAGAGATCATGAACAACCGGATCGCCAACCCGCCCACCGACAAGACTCAGCGCGACATGCTCGATGTGCTGATCATGATCAAAGACGAGGACGGCAATCCCCGCTTCACCGCCGACGAGATCACCGGGATGTTCATCTCGATGATGTTCGCCGGGCACCACACCAGCTCGGGAACCGCCTCCTGGGTGCTCATCGAACTGCTGCGCCACCCGGACATCCAGACACAGGTGATCGACGAGCTCAATGAGCTGTACGCCGACGGCAGCGAGGTGAGTTTCCATGCGCTGCGCCAGATCCCGAAGCTGGAGAACGTGCTGAAGGAAACCTTGCGACTGCACCCACCGCTGATCATCCTGATGCGGGTCGCCAAGGGGGAATTCGAGGTGGGCGGGTTCCCCATCCATGACGGAGACATGGTGGCGGCCTCCCCCGCCGTTTCCAACCGGATTGCCGAGGATTTCCCCGACCCGGACGGCTTCGTACCTGACCGCTACGAGAAGCCCCGCCAGGAAGACATCGTGAACCGCTGGACGTGGATACCGTTCGGCGCGGGCCGGCACCGCTGTGTGGGCGCCGCCTTCGCCACCATGCAGATCAAGGCCATCTTCTCGGTGTTGTTGCGCGAGTATGAGTTCGAGATGGCCCAGCCCGCCGACTCATATCACAATGATCACTCCAAGATGGTGGTGCAGCTGGCGAAGCCGGCCAAGGTGCGCTACCGCAAACGGGGAGTATGAGCAATGGCGTCCTCGGCCAAGTTCCGCGTCGACGTGGACACCGATCTGTGCCAGGGGCACGCCATGTGCGAGCTGGAGGCCCCCGACTATTTCCGCGTGCCCAAACGCGGAACCGTCGAAATCCTCGACCACGAACCACCCGATGACGCCCGCGACGAGATCGAGCGCGCCGTCGAGGAATGTCCCGCCCGAGCCTTGTTCATCACCGAGAAATAGGAGCGCCGACGATGCCGCAATTCCCCCGCCAGGAACTCGACGATGTGGTCGCGGACTGGCTCCAAGCCAACCTGGATGCCGAGAAGACGGGCGACTGGAAACCGTTGGCACGCTTCTACACCGACGACGCCACCTACGGCTGGAACATCGGCCCCAAGGAAGACGTGATGTGCGTCGGTATCGATGAAATACGCGACATCGCATTGGGCCAGGAAATGGAGGGTCTGGAGGGCTGGACCTACCCGTATCAGAAGGTGATCGTCGATGACAGGCAAGGCGAGGTCATCGGATTCTGGAAGCAGGTGGCTACCGATTCCGCCGGAGGACAGTCGGAGATCTACGGTATCGGCGGCAGCTGGTTTCGGTATGCCGGTAACGGCCAATGGAATTGGCAACGAGACTTCTTCGACTTCGGACATGTCTCGGCTCTCTACATGGACCTCATCAAGGCGGGCAAGCTGAGCGAGGGCATGCAAAAGCGCATCCAACGGGGTCTGTCCGGCGAGAAAGTGCCCGGCTATTACCCCTTGGGCAAGACGCCGGTACCGCTCTGGTGACCGCCATGAAGACCACTGCGGAGCTGGGCTTGCCGGAGGGGTTCGATTTCACCGATCCCGAGTTGTACGGGACCCGGATGCCACACGCAGAGTTCGCGACCATGCGTCGCGAGGCACCCGTCTGGTGGAACCCGCAACCACGTACCGTCGGCGGATTCGCCGACGACGGATACTGGGTGATTTCCAAACACCGTGATGTGCGCGAGGTTTCGCTACACACCGATATCTTCTCGTCGGGGCGCAAGGGCGCCATTCCCCGTCTGGAAGACCACATCAGCCCGGAAGAGTTCCAGGCCACGCTGTCGGTGCTGATCAACAAGGACGCGCCCGAACACACTCAGCTGCGCGGACTGGTGTCGCGCATGTTCACCCCACGTTCCATCGCCGCACTACGCGCCACCCTGGAGGAGCGCGCCGAACGCATCGTCCGCGCGGCCCTGGAGGGCGGGCACGGCGAGTTCGTGCGCGAGGTCGCCAGTGAGCTGCCCATGCAGGCCATCGCCGAACTGATCGGTGTTCCCGAAGACGACCGCGTCAAGCTCTTCGAGTGGAGCAACCAGATGACGGGATACGACGAGGCCGACATCGAGATCGATCCGCGGATCGGCGCCGCCCAGATCCTGGGGTACTGCTATCAGCTTGCCGAGCGGCGTCGCGATTCTCCGGGCGATGACGTGGTCTCCCGCCTCCTCACCGGCACCGTCGACGGCGAGCAGCTCACCCCCGAACAATTCGGTTTCTTTGTGGTGATGCTGTCGGTCGCCGGCAATGAAACCACCCGCAACGCCACGACCATGGGCATGATGGCGTTCCTGGAACACCCCGAGCAGTGGGAGCTGTTCAAGGCCAACCGTCCCAGCACGGCGATCGACGAAATTGTCCGGTACACCTCGCCGCTGATCTCGCAGCAGCGAACAGCTATGCAGGACACCGCTATTGGTGATGTACCGATCAAGGCCGGCGAACGGGTGGTCATGCTCTATCCGTCGGCCAACTTCGATGAGGAAGTGTTCGAGCACCCGCACACCTTCGACATCACCCGCGACCCCAACCCGCATCTGGGTTTCGGCGGCACCGGAGCGCACTACTGTCTGGGCGCCAATCTCGCGAAGGTCGAGCTGGAGATCATCTTCAACAAGATCGCCGACCGCATGCCGGATATTTCCGGGATCGGGGACGCGCCCCGGTTCCATTCGGGCTGGATCAACGGCATCAAGAAGTTCGACACGGCTTACTGCCCCGTCTCACACTGATGGCCAATTGCGTTGTCGTTGGCGGCAGTCGCGGTATCGGCCGCGCGGCCGCAGTGCTGCTCGCCGAGCGGGGTGCCCAGGTGGTGGTCAATGGCCGGCATGCCGACGCGGTCGAGGCGACGGTGCGTGCGATCACGGCGGGCGGTGGCGTGGCCACGGGGTTTGTCGGCGCACCGGACAACGAGCAGACGGCCACCGATCTGATCGACACCTGCCGCACCCAGTACGGCGGCATCGATGTGTTGATCAACTGCGCGGGCATCGCCGAACCCGCCGGATCGTCCATCCTGACGATCAGCCCCGAGGACTTTCACCGGCTGATCGACGCGCATCTGAGCACGGTGTTTCATACCTGCCGCGTCACCGCACCGCTGATGACCGCCCAGGGGCATGGCTCCATCATCAACACCGGATCGACTGCGTCCCTGGGCATTTACGGCGGCACCGGGTATCCCGCGGGCAAGGCGGCGGTCAACGGGCTGACCTTGGCCATGGCCGCCGAACTGAAGCACACCGGGGTACGCGCGAACGTGATCTGCCCGGGTGCGCGCACCCGGCTGTCGGAGGGGCCGGAGTACGTGGCACACCTGCACGATCTGCACGCACGCGGCCTACTGGACGAGATGACCCTGCAGGCGTCGCTCGCACCGGCACCGCCGGAGTGGATGGCACCGCTGTACGCCTATCTGGCCGGCGATCTCTCCACGCGCATCACCGGTCAAATCTTCATCGCGGCAGGCGGTTTCATCGGACGCTTCAAGCGACAGGTCCCGACACCGCTGGCATACCGTGAGGGCCCGATATGGACCGTCGACGAGATCGACGAGCTGATGGGCCGCCGCTGACTACTGCCCGAAACGCCGGTTTCGCGCGGCGTAGTCGCGCAGCGCGCGCAGGAAGTCCACCCGGCGGAATTCGGGCCAGTAGGCGTCGGTGAACCACATCTCCGAGTAGGCGCTCTGCCAGAGCAGGAAGCCGGACAACCGCTGCTCCCCCGATGTCCGGATCACCAGATCCGGGTCGGGCTGCCCCGAGGTGTAGAGGTTCTCCGAGATCGCATCGACGGTCACTGCCTGCACCAGCTGCTCGGCGGTGGCGCCGTTGGCCAGCTCCTTGTTCAGCAGGGTGCGCACCGCATCGGTGATCTCCTGCCTGCCGCCATAGCCGACCGCCACGTTCACATGGAAGCCCGCGTCGGAGGGCGCGGACTTCACAGCCTGACGCATGCGCTCAGCCACCTCGTCGGGCAGCAGATCTAGGTCGCCGACGCTGCGCACACTCCACTTGTTCTGTGGGGCGCACAGCTCCTCGACCACGTCGGTGATGATCTCCAGCAGCTCGGTGAGCTGGTCGGGATCACGGGTCAGATTCTCGGCCGACAGCAGATATACGGTGGCCATCTCGACACCGGCGTCCTGGCACCAGCCCAGCATCTCGCTGATCTTGCGGGCACCCATCCGGTACCCGTGGCTGACATCGGTGTACCCCGCCGACCGCGCCCAACGACGGTTTCCGTCGCACAGGACCGCGATGTGCCGCGGTTTCGGCGCCTTGACCAACTCCTGACGGAGCCGCATCTCGTAGAGCTTGTACAGCGGTTCCTTCATTCGCGGCGGGATGATCTCCACGGACCCAGCCTAGCGATCGCCACGGGGGCCGGAGCAGCGGATATGGATCTGCACACAACCTTCACAATCCTGGTTGGGCGAACGCGATACTGTGACGCATGCAGACCGATGAGTCTCCTGCACCCGAAGCACCTGAAGCATCCACGTCGGAACTCTCCATCCCGATGGCCGCACTGGTCGGCGGTATCGAGACGCTGCCCATCAAGCCCAAGGCGCGGGGCTGGATCCATTTCTATGCCTGCGTGATCGCGATCGTCACCGGGATCGTGCTGGTCTCTGTCGCATGGTCGGTGCGCTCACCGAAGGCCGGATTGGCAACGGCGATCTACAGCCTGACGGTGCTGGGCGTCTTCGGCGTCAGCGCCGCCTACCACCGCGTGAACTGGAAATCACCGGCCACCCGCACCTGGATGAAACGGCTCGATCACTCGATGATCTTCGTGTTCATCGCGGGCAGTTATACACCGTTCGCGATGCTGGCGATGCCGCCCTCGCAAGGCAATCTGGTGCTGGCCATCGTGTGGGGTGGCGCGCTTGCCGGAGTGATACTGAAAATGTGTTGGCCCACGGCACCGCGCTGGGTAGGGGTGCCGCTGTACCTGTTGCTCGGCTGGGTGGCGGTCGGCTTCTTCCCCACCCTGCTACACGGCGCCGGGGTACCCGCGGTGGTGCTGCTGATCGTGGGGGGCGCGCTCTACAGCATCGGCGCGATCCTGTACGCCGCGAAATGGCCGAATCCCTGGCCGAGACATTTCGGGCACCACGAGTTCTTCCACGCGGCGACGGTTATCGCCGCGACATGTCATTACATCGCGGTGTGGTTCGCCGTCTTCTCGTAACAACTCATCACGCGAGCGCCGCCTGAACAGTGGCGAAGTTCCGGACAACAGATTCGGCGTCGTGGGTAGCCATCGTGTGGACGGCGCGGCCGAGGGCCGATTCCTCGTCACTCGTCAGAGGCACCCCGTCCGCGGTTTTCCCGACGATCGAACTGACCTGCCGGACCCACGCCTGGAGCAGAAGGATGCGCTGCCTGCAGTAGTCGGCATAGCCGGCGTCGTAGTGGTCCCCAAGGTGGACGCGAGCCGAGTTCAGGTGCTCGTCAAAGTAAGCCGTGCTCGCGACGTGCGCGATCGCCCGCGCACGCGAGTCATTCGGCTGTGGCCGGTTCCCGTCGATCCAGCCACGCACCGCCGCGATGATCGGGCTGAGCGCCGCACGCTGCGCCACGCTCAACCCGCTCTCGAAATCGAATTGCCGGACCGTATCGCCGACGAGATCAAGGGCCGCCTTGAGCTCGCCGGCGTTCACGTCGACAGGGCGTTGCGGGTCCAGCATCTGCGTCGTCCTGGTGAAGACGAAGACTCGCTGCAGATAGCTGTACAGGAAGCCCAGCCCCTCGAGCTGGTCGCGTGCAGAGGCAGTCATGCGGCGAACATACAGCGCCGCAAGCCGTCTAGAGCTGCTTGATGTCGTCCTGGGTCCAGAAGGCCCGCATCGAGCTGATCTTGCCCTCGTCGTTGAAGGTCATCACGTCGATCGGCGCGATCACCATGCCACCGTTCTCGTGCTTGATGGTCAGCTCGAAGCTGAACGCGGCCTCGTTGTTCGTGGCCCGCACCAGCTTCAGCTCGCCGTGGCGGTCCAGCGGCTCGATGGTGGCGTAGAAGCCCTGGATCGCCTCGCGGCCCTTGAGAACATCGGCGCCCAGCGGATCCTCCACGGTCGCGTCATCGGCATACAGGTCGGCGATCTGCGCCGCGGTGCCCGTGGTGAGCAGGTCGCAGTAGCTTTGGACGACGGCGAGAACGTGTTCGCGAGTTACGGTCATGCTCCCGGACGCTACCTACCCAACGCGGCGTCTAATTGTTCGGTCCCGGTGACCGGGAGATCACAGACGGTACCGCGGCACACATAGGCGGCTTCGAGGTCGCCCACCGTCCCCCTGTCACGCAGTAGCTCGCTCGAATCCTTGACCCCGCCAACCACAATGGCGCCACCGGGGGCTGAGAGCCGGGCCCGCCGCAGCAGCACCGAGGTCTCGGCATCGCAGGCCACCGCCACCTGGATCGGGCCGCGGACGGCGGCCTCGGCCACCGCCAGCCAGTGCCCGGCAGATCGCGGGGCACGCGCCAGCGCCATCGACGCCGCGGCCAGCGCGGCCCGCGCGGCCTCCCGATAGCGCGCGTCCTCCAGCAGGTAGCCGGCGGTGAGCAGGGCCTCGGTCACCGACGACGCTCCCGACGGGGTGGCCCCGTCCAGCGGATCACCCGGCCGCAGCACCAGCTGCTCGGCATCGTCGGCGACGTCAAACCACCCACCGGGTGATTCAGGATCGGCGAAATGATCCAGCGCGGTATCCAGCAGCTGCGCGGCCGCCTCACGCCAACGCCATTGGCCCGTCACCTGATACAGCGACAGCAGGCCCGTCGCGAGGGTGCCGTAGTCCTCCAGCACACCGCTGCCTTCGGATACCTGCCCGCCCAGGCTCGCGCGCCGCAGCCGCCCGTCGCGCACATGCAAGTCCAGCAGCGCGGCAGCGCACTCGGACGCGGCGTCCAGCAGGTCGTCGCGGTCCAGCGCGATCGAGGCTTCGACAAGCGCGGTGATCGCCAGCCCGTTCCAGGCGGTGACGGCCTTGTCGTCACGACCGGGCTGCACCCTGCGTAGCCGCTCCGCGAGCAGCACCGTGCGCACCCGCTGCCACCGGTCGACATCGTCGGGATCGCGCAATAGCTGCAGCACCGAGCTGCCATGTTCGAATGTTCCCGCCGATGTGACCTCGAAAAGCGTTGCCGCCCAGGCACCGTCCTCGGTACCCAGAACTTCGGCAAGCTGCCCGGGGGTCCACACATAGGTCGAGCCCTCGGAGCCGTCGGCGTCGGCATCCAGCGACGACACGAACAGCTCCCCCACCCGCAGCTCGTTCAGCAGGAAATCTGCCGTCTCCGAGGCGATCCGGCAGGCCAGCCCATCGCCGGTACGACGTGCCCAATGCGCGTACACGCGCAGCAGCAACGCGTTGTCGTAGAGCATCTTCTCGAAATGCGGCACCACCCAGGCCGCGTCCACGCTGTACCGCGCGAAGCCCCCGGCCAGCTGGTCGTAGATGCCGCCGCGTGCCATCGCCGTGGCGGTACGCTCCACCGCACCGAGCACCGTGGTGTCCCCGGTGCGTTCGTATCCGCGCAGCAGTGCTTCCAATAGAGACGAAGGCGGAAACTTGGGAGCCCCACCGAAACCCCCGAAACGCATGTCCTCGGCGGGCAGAATCGCGGCGATCGCGGCATCGCACAGCGCGGTATCCACGCCCGGCCCTGCGGGCAGGCGGCCCGACATCGCTTGCAGCTGCCCGGTGATGCTCGACGCCGCCTCCTCCACCTCATCGCGGCGCTGATCCCAGGCCTCCCGCACCGCCGAAAGCAGCTGCAGAAAGCCTTGTTTCGGGTAATAGGTGCCGGTGTAGAAGGGCCGACCGTCCGGGGTGAGAAAGCACGTCATGGGCCAGCCGCCCTGGCCGTTCATCGCGACGGTGGCGTTCATATAGACCGCGTCCAGGTCCGGACGCTCCTCGCGGTCGACCTTGATGTTGACGAACCCGGCGTTCATGACGGCGGCCACCTCATCGTCCTCGAAGGACTCGTGGGCCATCACATGGCACCAGTGGCACGCCGCGTATCCGATCGACAACAGGATCGGCACATCGCGAGACTGCGCTTCCTGCAGTGCTTCCGGTGTCCACTGCTGCCAGTGCACCGGGTTATCGACATGCTGACGCAGGTACGGGCTGGTCGCCTCCCCTAGCCGGTTAACGGTCATCGCCCCGCTGGTCGGCGGATTCCGAGGAAGTCTCGGGTTTGTCGGGGGACGTTCCCACCGTGCCCTCGTCGACGGCCTGATCGGCCTCGGGATGTTCGGGATCGAACGTCTCCGGCAGCTTGCGCAGATGCGAGTTCATCGACCGGACCAGGAAGAAGGTGCCCACCAGCAGTAGCACCACCACCGTAAGACCGAAGGGCCCGGCCTTGCCGAAGTCCGGCCCAACGTTGGTCGGACTCTTCTCGTCAGCCAGCACCAGCACGACATCCATCAACATCATTTGGTTTCAACTCCTGCGAACAAATCGTCCTCGGGGATGCTCGTCGGCACGCGCGACTTTGCGAGCTCGAAGTCCTCGGTGGGCCACAGATTCCGCTCGAACTCGCGCGGGACCGCGAAAAAGCTACTGTCCGGCGGGATTTGCGACGCGTGCGCACGTAACGCCGCATCCCGAGCATCAAAGAAGTCGGCACAGGGCACGCGCGTGGTCACCCGGCGATCAAAGATGTCGTCGGCCGGCCAGCGTTCGAGCCATTCATCGAACGGCCCCTGGTACCCGTGCTTCTTGCACTCGTCGTTGAGCAGCTGCATACGGGCCCGCATGAACCCATGGTTGTAGTAGATCTTGCTGACGGTCCACGGCTCACCCGCCTCCGGGAACTGCTCCGGGTCCGCCGCGGCTTCAAAAGCCGCCATCGACACCTCGTGGCACCGAATGTGATCGGGGTGCGGATAGCCGCCGTTCTCGTCGTAGGTGGTCATGACGTGCGGGCGGAATTCCCGGATCACCGCGACCAGCTTGGCGATCGGCTCTTCGATGGGCACCAGCGCGAACGAGTCCGACGGCAGCGGCGGCACCGGGTCGCCCGTCGGCAATCCCGAGTCCACATAACCCAGCCAGCGGTGCTGCACACCGAGCTCGGCAGCGGCCTTGGCCATCTCCTCGCGCCTGATGGCCCCGATGTTCGCGGCCACCTCGGGGCGGTCCATCGCCGGGTTGAGAATGTCGCCGCGCTCGCCGCCGGTCAGGGTCACCACCATGACGTCGTTGCCCTCGGCGGCGTACCGGGCCGTAGTGGCTGCACCCTTACTGGCCTCGTCATCGGGGTGGGCGTGCACCGCCATCAATCGCAATCCGGTCACCCGTGCGCCCGCCTCTTTCTGGTCCGTTCTCTGTCCTCGAGAGAGGACTCACATCCCCCATCGTTTCATCTCGGGTATACCCGTCATACCGTTGACCCGTGCAGCGACCAGAGGACCGATACGGCACCAAGCCCGCCAAGCCCGGCCGCGGCCGCTGGGTCGCCATTGGGCTGACCGCATTGGTGATCGTGGCCGGAGTCGGGATCGCCGCGATCGGATATAGCCGTTTGGGCCCGGGAGACGTCAAGGGCGAACTTTCCGCGTACAAGCTGGTGGACTCCTCCACGGTCTCGGTGACCGCGTCCGTGGAACGCAAGGACCCGTCCAAGCCCGCCGTCTGCATCCTGCGGGCACGCTCGATCGACGGCAGCGAGACCGGACGCCGCGAGGTACTGGTGCCGCCGTCGCCGGACAGATCTGTGCCGGTCACAGCCCTGGTGAAGACGACACGGCCGCCGGTGACCGGCGATGTCTACGGCTGCAGCCTGGCAGTTCCGCCGTATCTGGTCGCGTCCTGATCTAAAACGTGCCGCCGGCGGCACCGCCGAACCGCCCCGAGCGCCATCAGCCACACGTCGGCAACGTTCACATCGGGCAAACCTCCATCAAAAATGGGCTGAACATCACAGCGACAGTGGTATGCTGGGCGGATACACGGATCCCTGCTGGGACCGTGTATTGCTGCATTTTGGACAGTGCTACCCGCAGCAATGCACCCAACCCGGCACCCGATAGATGAGCGCCAGTGGACGTTGCTGGCCTGAGACAAGGAGTACCTGCACCATGACCGACACCCAGGTGACCTGGCTGACCCAGGAATCACATGATCGGCTCAAGGCGGAACTCGACCAGCTGATCGCCAACCGCCCCGTCATCGCCGCCGAGATCAACGAGCGCCGCGAAGAGGGAGACCTGCGTGAGAACGGCGGTTATCACGCCGCCCGCGAAGAGCAGGGCCAGCAGGAGGCACGCATCCGTCAGCTTCAGGAACTGCTCAACAACGCCAAGGTGGGCGAAGCCCCCACTCAGTCCGGCGTCGCGTTGCCCGGTTCCGTCGTGAAGGTCTACTACGACGGCGACAAGGACGACTCCGAGACCTTCCTCATCGCCACCCGCCAGGAAGGCGTCAAGGACGGCAAGCTTGAGGTCTACTCCCCCAGCTCACCGCTCGGTGGTGCCCTGATCGACGCCAAGGTCGGCGAGACCCGCAGCTACACGGTGCCCAACGGCACCGAGGTGAAGGTGACGCTGGTCAGCGCCGAGCCGTACCACGAGTAGTTCCTCCGAGAGTTCTTCAATCGAGTGCGAGCCTCACGCGGAAATCTGACCTGAAATCCGCGTGAGGCTCGCACTCGTTGTGGGTTTAGTGGCATTTCTGAGCGCCTCGTCGACACGTGCGACCACGGTGCCCGCCCGGTGACGAAGCATGTCGGCACTCACCCGCACGATTACCCAGCCCTCCGCCGCCAACTCCGAAGCCCGATCGATGTCACGCGATCGTTGACGGGCGTCCAACCAGTGTTGAGCTCCATCGAATTCGACACCAACCTTCAGGTCCTCCCACCCCATGTCTATGCGGGCAATGAAATCGCCATAGCGACTGAACACCCTTATCTGTGTCTGGGGCGGCGGAAACCCCGACTTCACCAAGAGCAGCCGGGTTTTGGTCTCCTGCGGCGACTCGGAACCCGCGTCAACCAACGCCAACGCGCTCGTCAGGTGAGCCAGCCCCCGAACCCCTTTGTGCGTCGTCATGACGTCCTCAACCTGCGCGGCCGTCAGGCCGGTCGCCGCCATGAGGGCATCCATCCGCTCGACGGCCACGGCCTGCGGTAGCCATCTGCCGAGGTCGAACGCGGTACGCGCGGGGCTGGTGACGGCAAGCCCATGTAGACGGTCAATCTCGTTATCCAGCAACGTGTCCCGATGGACCCGTAAGCCGGTGGCGGTCTTGTGGTGACGATGGATAAGGTCAACGATGACACCAGCGTCGACCCATTTCGCACCGTGCACGGCCGAGGCCGCCACCCCGGCGATCACGCCCCCGCGCTCAGTCCACAACCACGCCGAGTACGCGCGCTGCGTGGCACTCACCTCCGCATCACGCGGAACGTAAATGCCCGGGTACAGCTGCCGGTAGCGGGTGCGCATGTAGTGCTCGGTCACGGCGCCCGTCGACAGCATCTCGGTCGCACGGAACGGCCACGGAATCTCCCCCATGGCTCGCAGCATCACACCGGCAACCGACAACTCGCCTGCTTCCAATCGAGTGCGAGCCTAACGCGGAAATCTGACCTGAAATCCGCGTGAGGCTCGCACTCGTTGTGGGCCTGGGCCGGGGCGGGTCTATCGCTCTTCGTGAACCGTCAGGCCGGCCGCGACGATCGCGTCGAGGACGGCCTGCCGGTGTTCTGGCCCCCGGGTCTCGACAGTCGCCAGCACGTCCACCTCGCCCAGACGCAGCCGCTCGCTATTACGCCAATGCGTGACGTCGACGACGCTGGCGCCCGAGGACCGGAAGACATCCAGCAGACCCGAGAGGCCGCCCGGGGCGTCGGCGACGGTCACCCGCACCGTCAGATAGCGCCCAGCAGCCCGCAGACCATGGGTGATGACGTGAGTGAGCAGCAGCGGGTCGATATTTCCACCCGAAAGCACCGCGCACACCGGGCCGCGCAGACCCAGCTCTTCCGCGGACAGGGTGAGCAGCGCGGCCACTGCCGCGGCACCGGCGGGCTCTACCACCAACTTGGCCCGCTCCAGGCAGAGCAGCAGACCGCGCGAGAGCGCCTCTTCGCTGACCGTGACCACATCGTCGACCAGGGCGGCCACATGCTCGAACGGCACCGCGCCTGGCTTACCCACGGCGATGCCGTCGGCCATGGTTTCCATGGATTCCAATGCCACCGGGTGCCCGGCTTTGAGCGACACCGGCCAGGCGGCCGCACCGGCGGCCTGCACCGCGACGATCCGCACCTGCGGACGCTCCGCCTTGACCACCGCGGCGATACCGGCGACGAGGCCGCCACCGCCCGCGGGCACCACGATGGTGCCTACGTCCGGCAGCTGCTCCAGGATCTCCAGCCCGACGGTGGCCTGCCCGGCCACGACGTCGTGGTGGTCGAACGGGTGAATGAGCACCGCGCCGGTTTCTGCCGCGAACTCCGTCGCGGCCACCAGTGCCTCATCGATGGTGGAACCGGTCAAGTGCACGGTCGCTCCGTACGAGCGGGTGGCCACGATCTTGGGCAGTGCGGCCCCCACCGGCATGAACACCGTCGACGGGATGCCGAGCGTGGTCGCCGCCCAGGCCACACCCTGCGCGTGGTTACCCGCACTGGCCGCCACCACACCATTGACCCGCTGATCCTCGGGCAATCTGCTGATCCTGTTGTACGCGCCGCGTGGTTTGAAAGATCCTGTGCGCTGCAAGTTTTCGCACTTCAGCCGTACCTCGTGCCCGCACCGGTCGCTCAGCGCACGAAAGGCCACCATCGGTGTGCGCCGTATCACAGGGGCCAGCCGCTCGGCCACCTCCTGGATCTCGCCGACCGTTACTAACCCCGTTGCTCCCGATGTCTCCATGGCCATGCCAGGCATCATGTCACCAGTTCTGCCGCTATTGTCCCCTCATGCCACAGATTGCGGAGGACCTCCTGCTTCTGTTGCTGAACAATGCCTCGGGGCGGCCACTGCTGGACAAAAATCGGCGCTCGCAAGCCCTGGCCGCCGCGATCGTGCTGGATCTTGCTCTGGCGCAACGCGTTCGCCCCGCCACCCACGGTGAACCCGCCAAGGCCGGCCACCTACTGGTGCTGCAGGCACCCGATATCGGCGATCCAGTGCTCGACCGGGCGATTCACCGGCTGCGACGACGGCCGATGGATCCGGCAGAGGCGATCACCAAGGTAGGGCGCGGGGTGAACTCGCAGATGCTGCACCGCCTGGAGATCACCGGGGATATTCACACCGTCCGCATGGGCAACCGGCTGTTTCCGGAGAAATACTGGCCGGTGACCAACAACGAGCGCGCCAATGCCGTACGCCAGGGCGTGACGGATGCGCTGTTCCATTACACCGCGCCCTCCCCGAGTACCGCGGCGATCATCGCGGTACTGCACGGGGTCAACGGATTCGACGCGATCTTGAGCCTGGATCCGGTGGGCAAACAGCAGGTGTCGCGATGGTCGCAGACAATCGCGGACGGCGGATGGGCGGCCCAGACCCGCGACAACCGGGGCCCGGCAGTCAATCTCGCGGTGACCGCCGCCGTGATCGCGGCGGCACTACATTCGATGAACTAGCGCAGTGCCTGCTCGAGATCGCCGATCAGATCGCCGACCTCCTCGATACCCACCGACAGCCGCACCAGATCGTCCGGCACCTCCAGCAGCGATCCGGCCGTCGACGCGTGCGTCATGGCACCCGGATGCTCGATCAGCGACTCCACGCCGCCCAAGGATTCAGCGAGAATGAAAAGCTCTGTTCGCGAGCACAAATCGAGCGCGGCCTGGCGCCCACCGGCGAGCCGCACGCTGACCATGCCGCCGAATCCGCGCATCTGCTTGGCTGCTACCGCGTGTCCGGGGTGACTCTCCAGCCCCGGGTAGATCGTCTGCGCGACCGCCGCGTGTCCGTCCAGGAACTGCGCCACCGCTTGCGCGTTCTCGCTGTGCCGCTGCATGCGCAGCGCCAAAGTCTTGATGCCCCGATAGGTCAGGTAAGCGTCGAACGGACCCGGCACCGCACCCGACCCGTTCTGCAGGAACGCGAACGCCGTGTCCAGCTCTTCACTGTTGGTGAGCAACGCACCACCCACCACATCGGAATGCCCGCCAATGTATTTGGTGGTGGAATGCAGTGCGATATCGGCGCCCAGATTCAGCGGCTGCTGCAGCGCCGGTGAGGCGAAGGTGTTGTCCACCAAGAGTTTGACGGAATGGTCGGCCGCCACCTGAGCGACTGCGGCAATGTCGGCGATGCTCAGCAGCGGGTTGGTGGGCGTCTCCAGCCAGATCAGCTTGGTGCTGGGCGTGATCGCCGCGCGAATGGCGTCGACATCGGCCACCGGCACCGGGGTGTGGCTAATCCCCCACTGCGAGAACACCTTGTCGATGAGACGGAAGGTGCCGCCGTAGGCGTCGTTGGGAATGATCAGGTGATCGCCCGGCCGCAGCAGCGCGCGCAGCGCGCAGTCGGTGGCCGCCATGCCGGACGCGAACGCCCGGCCGAAGTGGGCGTCTTCCAATGCCGCCAGTGAGGATTCGAGGACCGCGCGCGTCGGATTACCGGTGCGTGCGTATTCGAAGCCCCCGCGCAGCTGCCCCACCCCGTCCTGGGCGAAGGTCGAGCTGGCATAGATCGGCACGTTGACGGCGCCGGTCTGCGGATCGGCATGGAAACCGCCGTGGATGGCCCGTGTGGAAAACCCTTGCCACCGAGACGCGTCGGCGGCGCTGCGCTGCTCACTCATCGGGTCCGAGCCTATACCGGACCCGCGGGAGTGAGACAGCCCAGCGCCGCCTTACGGGTTACTTCTACTTGGGAACGACGACGGTCTTCACTAACATGTCGGCGATCGTCTGGCGCTTTGCGGTGAAAAGCGGCAGCAGGAAGCCGATGTAGCAGATGACGGCGTCGAGGAAGTGCGCGATCTGACGAACAACGGACATGCCGAATCCGATGGGCTGGCCGGTGGTCTCGCTGAGCACCCGGATGCCGAGCACGCCCTTGCCGATGGTCGAGCCCGTGTCACCCTGCTTCTTCAGATTCCAGAGCCAGAAGGCGAGCGCCGCGATCCCGAAGACGGTGACCGCAGCCATGCCGAGGCCGGTGAAGCTGTAGACCTCGGCGTCTTCGCCGTAGGACATGCCACCCATGGAATCGCTGTCGTACACGCCGGTCGAGAAGCTCTGCTTCTCGGCGGTGGCGAGGGCGATGCCGTAGCCAATCCAGTAGAGCACCGCGACAATCCCGTTGTCGATCAGAGCGGCGCCAACACGCTTGATCCAGATCTCAAAGTTGCTACCCGGCAGGGCCGGCACAGCGGCGGCAGGGGGAGGCGGCGGGTAAGCGCCCGGATCCTGCGGCGGGGGTGGTGGAACTTCAGTCACGATCGTCCTCCAGTTCGTATGACACGCATCAGCGTCGAGCAACAGAGGACATTACGCGTCCAGCGTTTCCACAGGTTGGCTTCCGCGAAACCATTTGGGGCCAAATTCAGAGCCGCACGCCTCTACCCGAAGAAACGAATCCCAGCAGGTCATGGCGGGTAATCACGCCAACGGGCTTGCCTTCGTCAACAACCATCACCGCGTCGGTGTCACGCAACATGGACCCCGCGGTACTCAGCGGCTCACCCGAACCGACCAGCGGCAACGGCGGGCTCATGTGCTGGGCCACCGCATCGGCGAGCTGCGCCCGGCCTTCGAATACTGCTGACAGCAGCTCTCTTTCGGAAACCGACCCGGCGACCTCGCCCGCCATGACGGGCGGCTCGGCGCCCACCACCGGCATCTGCGACACCCCATACTCACGCAGGATCTCGATGGCATCGCGTACCGTCTCCGACGGGTGCGTGTGCACCAAATCCGGTAGCGCACCGGACTTTCCGCGCAGTACGTCACCGACAGTCGGCTCGGAGATGCTGCCGTCCAGGCGGCTGCGCAGAAATCCGTAGGAGGACATCCAGGCGTCACTGAACACCTTGGACAGGTATCCACGGCCGCCGTCCGGCAGCAGCACCACGACCAGCCCGCCGGGACCCACCTTCTCTGCCAATCGAATTGCCGCGACCACCGCCATGCCGCAAGATCCGCCGACCAGCAACCCTTCTTCACGCGCTAGCCGGCGAGTCATCTCGAAAGAGTCGGCATCGGACACCGCGATGACCTCGTCGACCACGCTGGGGTCGTACGCGGTGGGCCAGAAGTCCTCACCCACACCTTCAACGAGGTAGGGGCGGCCGGTTCCGCCGGAGTAGACGGACCCCTCGGGGTCGGCGCCGACAACCTTGACCTCGCCTATCGCACGGCCCGCAGAGACCTCCTTGAGGTACCGGCCCGCGCCGGTGATGGTGCCGCCAGTGCCCACGCCCGCGACGAAATGGGTGATCGTGCCGTCCGTGTCGGCCCAGATTTCCGGGCCGGTGGTCTCGTAGTGGCTGGCGGGACCGTTCGGGTTGGAGTACTGGTCGGGCTTCCAAGCACCCTCGATTTCGCGCACCAGGCGGTCCGAGACGTTGTAATAGCTGTCCGGATGTTCCGGCGGAACGGCCGTGGGGCACACGACGACCTCGGCCCCGTAGGCCCGCAACACATTCCGCTTGTCCTCGCTGACCTTGTCGGGGCACACGAATACGCAGCGGTAGCCCTTGCGCTGTGCGACCAGCGCCAGACCGACACCGGTGTTGCCCGAGGTGGGTTCGACGATGGTGCCGCCGGGCTTGAGCAGGCCCGCTTCCTCGGCGGCCTCGATCATCTTGACGGCGATACGGTCCTTGGAGCTGCCGCCGGGGTTGAGGTACTCGATCTTGGCAGCCACCGTCGCGAATCCCTCGGGCACCACCGAGTTGAGCCGGACGAGGGGGGTGTTACCGATCAGATCCGAGACATGCTGGGCGATGCGCATGCCGCTAACGCTATTAGACCGGTGCGTGCCCCGCGCGCAGAGGCTCCAACACCGGCAGCCGACGCGGACCGGAAGCGGCGATCAGACCGCGGCCGGCGCGAGGAACTCCGCCGCGGAAGTCTCGGGCACCGCGTCGCGGATGTACTGCCCGATTTGCGCCAGCGACCTCTTCGCCTCGGGCACGACCTTGGTGGCCACCTGGAAGACATGCATCTGACCGGGCCAGATCTTGATCTCCACCGGCACACCCTGCTCGGCCAGGCGCTGTCCCAGCAGGCGCGCGTCATACAGCAGCACCTCGGACCCGGAGCAGTGCACCAGCGTCTGCGGCATCCGGCTGTCGACCTTGTCGATGATCTCGCGCGGCGGTATGCCACCGCCCGCCTTGGTGAGAATCTGCTCGAGTGCCGCGAAACAGTTGGGCGGCAACATGACATCGGTCTTGGCGTTGGGATGTGCGACCTTGGGCGCGGGGTCCAGCTCGATCAGCGGTGAGATGAGCGCGAGTGCGGCCGGAGCCTCACCGTCCTCGGCGAGGAGACGTTCGGCCACCGCTACCGACAGGAAGCCTCCTGCCGAATCGCCAGCCAACACAATCTGATCGGCCGCGTATCCCTGCGCACGCAGCCAGCGGTACCCGTCGAGGCAGTCGTCGACAGCCTGATCCAGCGAGGCCTTGGGCGGCATCCGGTAGTTGACCACCAGACAGGGCGCATCGGCATACTCAGAGATGGTGGACACCATGGCGCTGTGCGTGTTTGGGCCACCGACGAGGAAGGCTCCGCCATGCAGGTACAACACCACGCGCCCTATGCCGTCTGCCGGCCCGACGCCCTTGGCGCGGATCAGCCGCGCGTTGGTGTTCGGCAGGGTGACTGTCGCCTTGACCGTGCCGCGCGGCGGTACCAGGACGCGGCCGAGCTCTTCGATCAATCCGAAGGGGTACGGAAGCGTGGGGGCATGACTGCCGAGCTGCAGGACCGTGCGCACCGTCATCCGGACGCCGAGTCCAAGGAGCCGTCCGGCCAGGCTGGCGGCGTCCTCGATCACTTCGACGGCGGCGCCGTCACTCAGCGGTAAGCCACGGACCAGCGTATTCACGGTGCCAGGGGAAGAACCCGGGGCCCCGTACTGCACGGCGCGCTTCGGTGCGGTCATCTGTTCAGGCTCCTTTGCCTAGCCAGTGTCCTGTGACGCTCAGACTGCTAGCTGCCAGCTAGCGTCCGATGGACTATACCTATCAACAAGCAACAAACCGCTTTCGATACCGCATCGTCCACGCCTCATTTCCCGTGATGCTGGTCAGAGGACTGGCGCGGGGTGTCGTGGTCGTTGAAAATAGCCACCGTGAGCATCCTCGCCACGCGGAGACGGACGATCTGGGCGGCCCTGAGCACCGGGGCCGCGGGCGCGGCGATGGGTACCGGACTCTGGGGCGCGTACAGCTTCCTGAATGCGCAGGCCAGACAGGTTCGCCGGGTAATTCCGAAGACTCATGACGCTCCCCCGGTTGCCGACGGCGTCTATGAGCGTGGCGGCGGCCCCGTCACCAAATACACCCGCGGCGTGCAGTACGACCTGCATCTGGCGATCTTCGGCGACTCCACGGCTACCGGGTACGGCTGCCACATTCCCGACGAAGTGCCCGGTGTGCTGCTGGCACGCGGCTTGGCCGAAGAATCAGGCAAGCGAGTCCGCTTGTCCACCAAAGCGATATCGGGAGCGACGTCGAAGGGGCTGGCCGCACAGATCGACGCCATGTCGATCATCGGACCGCCCCCGGATGCCGCGGTCATGATGATCGGCGCGAACGACGTGACCTCGCTCAATGCGGTACGGGCCTCGGCGCAGCGCCTCGGCGACGCGGTGCGACGGCTGCGCGCGGCGGGATCGGTCGTGGTGGTGGGTACCTGTCCCGATTTCGGGGTGATCACTGCCATACCGCAGCCGCTGCGTGCGGTGGTGCGCTCGCGCGGGCTGCGTCTGGCACATTTCCAGGCCGCGGCGGTGCGGGCGACCGGCGGCGTGCCGGTGCCGCTTGCCGACCTGCTGTCCCCCGAGTTCCTCCAGGCGCCCGAGGAGATGTTCGCCGACGACCATTACCATCCCTCGGCCGCGGGATACGCGCTGGCAGCGCGGCTGCTGCTGCCGGCGGTGGCGAATGCTCTCGGGGAGTGGACGGGCGGGCCCATCCCAGATTTGCCGTGGGTGTCCGCGGCGGCGGAGTCGCAGACCATGAGTGCCCGGCTGCGGGTCCTGAGCCGGATCTGGCGGCGCAACGTCGCGGAGATCACCGCGGGCGTGACCGAGCCCGCAGACCGGGCCGACAGTCTGCCCGTTGCGTCGCTGCATTAGATTCCTGGGGAGTAGAACCAGTACTAAATCCCCTATATTCAGGAGTTTTCATGCCCGAAGCCGTGATCGTTTCCCTTGCCCGCTCCCCGATCGGGCGCGCCGGCAAGGGCTCGCTGGTGAGCATGCGGCCGGATGACCTGGCCGCGCAGATGGTGCGCGCCGCGCTCGACAAGGTGCCCGCGCTTGACCCCAAGGACATCGACGACCTGATCCTGGGCTGTGGGCAGCCCGGCGGCGAGGCCGGTTTCAACATCGGTCGCGCGGTCGCGGTGCAGCTGGGCTACGACTTCATGCCCGGTACCACCGTCAACCGCTACTGCTCGTCATCGTTGCAGACCACCCGTATGGCGTTCCACGCCATCAAGGCCGGCGAGGGTCACGCCTTCATTTCCGCTGGCGTGGAGACGGTTTCGCGTTTCCCCAAGGGCACCTCTGACGGCTGGCCCGACAGCCACAACCCGCTGTACGCCGACGCCGAGGCCCGCACCGCGACCGCCGCACAGGGTGCCACCGAGTGGCATGACCCGCGCAACGATGGTCTGACCCCCGACGTGTACATCGCGATGGGCCAGACCGCCGAGAATGTGGCCCTGCACACCGGCATCAGCCGCGAGGACCAGGACCACTGGGGCGTGCGCAGCCAGAACCGGGCCGAAAAGGCCATTGCCGACGGCTTTTTCGAGCGTGAGATCACCCCGGTGACCCTGGCCGACGGCACCGTCGTGTCCAAGGACGACGGCCCGCGCGCCGGTACCACCTACGAGGCCATCAGCCAGCTGAAGCCGGTGTTCCGCCCCAACGGCACCATCACCGCCGGTAACGCGTGCCCGCTCAACGACGGCGCGGCCGCGCTGGTTGTGATGAGCGATGTGCGCGCCAAGGAGCTGGGTCTGACCCCGCTGGCGCGCATCGTCTCCACCGGTGTGTCCGGCCTGTCCCCCGAGATCATGGGCCTGGGCCCGATCGAGGCCGTCAAGCGCGCACTGGCCAACGCGGGCAAGACGATTGGCGATATCGACCTGTTCGAGATCAACGAGGCGTTCGCGGTGCAGGTGCTGGGCTCGGCGCGCGAGCTGGGCATCGACGAGGACAAGCTGAACGTCTCCGGCGGTGCGATCGCGCTGGGCCACCCGTTCGGTATGACCGGTGCCCGCATCACCGCCACGCTGCTGAACAACCTCACCACCTATGACAAGACCTTCGGCGTCGAGACCATGTGTGTCGGTGGCGGCCAGGGTATGGCGATGGTCATCGAGCGGCTCGCATAGCTCTCCCCTCTCTCTCGTCGACACGCCGTGTTGCAGGGCGATCAGGACTTCGCGGCCGAGCTCACCAGAACCGAGCAGCATGACGCGGGTGGCGCGCGGTGACAGGGGCGTTCCGATAGTGGTCATCGCGACGGAATTCTAGTGAGCGGGCGCCTGCCAGCCATGCGGCAGGCGCCCGCTCACTAGAATTCCGTCGCGATGACCACTATCGGAACGCCCCTGTCACCGCGCGCCACCCGCGTCATGCTGCTCGGTTCTGGTGAGCTCGGCCGCGAAGTCCTGATCGCCCTACAACGTCTGGGTGTCGAGACCATTGCCGTCGACCGCTACGAGAACGCTCCCGGGCACCAGGTAGCCCACCACGCGCGCGTCATCTCGATGACCGACCCCGAGCAGCTGCGCGCCCTGATCGAGGCCGAAAAGCCCGACCTGGTGGTCCCCGAGATCGAGGCGATCGCCACCGCCACCCTGGAGGCCCTGGAAACCGAGGGCTCGGTGCGGGTGATCCCGACGGCCCGTGCGGCGCGACTCACCATGGATCGCGAGGGCATTCGCAGGCTCGCGGCCGAGACGCTCGAATTGCCCACCAGCCCTTACCGATTCTGCGACTCACTGGACGAACTGCAGGCCGCGATCGATGACGGCATCGGCTACCCGTGTGTGGTGAAGCCGCTGATGAGCAGCTCCGGTAAGGGCCAGAGCAAGCTCGATGGACCGGCCGATGTCGCGAAAGCCTGGGACTACGCGATGGCGGGCAGCCGGGTGACCAACAACCGCGTGATCGTCGAGGGGTTTGTCGACTTCGACTACGAGATCACGCTTTTGACCGTCCGGGCCGTGGGCGCCGACGGCGAGATCGAGACAAGCTTCTGCGCGCCGATCGGACACCGGCAGGCCAACGGCGACTACGTCGAAAGCTGGCAGCCGCACCCGATGTCGGAGGCCGCCCTGCGCAGCGCGCAGCACATCGCGCGTTCCGTCACCGAAAACCTGGGCGGACAGGGGATTTTCGGTGTGGAGCTGTTCGTCAAGGGCGATCAGGTGTACTTCAGTGAGGTGAGCCCGCGCCCCCATGACACGGGCATGGTCACCATGGCCACACAGTGGCAGAACGAATTCGAGCTGCACGCCCGCGCCATCCTCGGACTGCCCGTGGACACCACGCTGAGGTCTCCCGGGGCCAGCGCCGTCATCTACGGCGGGGTGGAGGCGCAGGGTGTGGTGTTCGACGGGATTGATGACGCACTGCGTGTCCCGCGGACCGATCTGCGGCTATTCGGCAAGCCGGAAAGTTTTGTCACCCGTCGCATGGGTGTGGCGTTGGCCCGCGACGAGGATGTGGACACGGCCCGGCGTAACGCCGCCGAGGCCGCGGGCCGGGTCCGCGTTTCCGGCTGAACACACGCATGAAAAAGGGGCGCCCCTCCCGGGGGCGCCCCTTTTCGTTGTCTCGCGCTAGTCGTTCTGGAAGTAGCTCAGCAGTCGCAGGATCTCGACGTAGAGCCAGACCAGGGTGACAGCCAGGCCGAGGGCGATGCCCCAGGCGGCCTTCTCGGGGGCCCCGGCGCGCACCATCTGGTCGGCGGCGTCGAAGTCGATCAGGAAGCTGAACGCGGCCAGACCGATGCAGACGAGCGAGAAGATGATGGCGATCGGACCACCGCTACGCAGGCCCATGTCGATACCGAACAATCCGAGCACCAGGTTGCCGAGCGCCAGCACCAGCACGCCGACCAGGCCGGCCAGCAGCATCCGCTGGAACTTGGGGGTGACGCGGATGGCGCCCGAGCGATAGACGAACAGCATGCCGATGAAGACACCGACGGTGCCGAGCACCGCCTGGCCGATCAGGGCGCCGGCGTTGGCCCCGGCTACCGGGACGGCGATGGCGAATGAGATGGCGCCGACGAACAGACCTTCGAATGCCGCGTAGCTCAGCACGATCGCCGGGTTGTCCTGCTTACGCCCGAAGCTCGCGATCATGACCATGATCAAGCCGCCGATACCGCCGACCGCCAGAAATGGCATGGCCAATCCGACGTTGGTGCTGACGAGGAAGAAGGAGGCGATGGCGACGGCAACGATGACACCGAGGGTGATGCCGGTCTTGGTCACCACATCATCGATGGTCAGCGGCCGGGATACGCCGGACTGCGCCTCCGGGTACGCGGTGTAGGGGTCCTGGCGCATCTGCTGGGCCGCCATGGCTCCAGCGCCTGCCGCACCCGCCCCGAACTGCGCATAGCCGCCACCCTCTTTTCCGGGCAGCGTCCGAAGAATGGGATTGCTGGTGGTTCGCACCGTCGTGGTCCTCTCCTGGAAGTGCGGCGCCGCGATATGCGGCCTCCGCGGATGACGTCAAACAAGTCAACTGGACGTTTAACGAGCAGGCAAGTGCAAGAGTTCCAGGCTTGCGCGAATGGTCCCCGAGCTGTCCGGCCACGTCGTGGGCTCACACTACCGCTCGCATCCTGCCGTTGTGGCAAATCCCTGTGAGATCCCTGTGAACACTAGGATTTTTACCTGGAAGTCCTACTAGACATTACATGGATGTCCAACTAGATTCGGGAGTACCGACCTCCCTGATCTCCCACCGCTTCCCAAGGGGCTACACCATGAGTTCACTACCCACATTGACGCATTTCGTCGGCGGCAAGCATGTTCCCGGCACCTCGGGCCGCTTTGCCGACGTGTACGACCCGACGCAGGGCAAGCCGGTGCGACAGGTACCGCTGGCCGATGTTTCCGAGGTCGAGGCGGCCATCGCGAACGCCGCCGAGGCGCAGCCCGGCTGGGCGGCCCGCAACCCTCAACAGCGCGCCCGCGTGCTCGCCAAGTTCGTCGATCTGGTGCGCGCCGAGATCGACAGCCTGGCCGCGATGCTGTCGCAGGAGCACGGCAAGACCCTCGCCGACGCCAAGGGCGATATCGAACGCGGGCTCGAGGTCTGTGAATTCGCCACCGGCATCCCCCACCTCATCAAGGGCGAGTACACCAGCGGCGCCGGTACCGGCATCGACGTGTACTCCATCCGCCAGCCGCTGGGCGTGGTCGCGGGCATCACCCCGTTCAATTTCCCCGCCATGATTCCGCTCTGGAAGGCCGGCCCCGCGCTCGCGTGCGGAAACGCGTTCGTCCTCAAGCCCTCCGAGCGTGACCCGTCGGTGCCGCTGCGCCTGGCCGAGCTGTTCCTCGAGGCGGGTCTGCCGCCGGGCGTCTTCAACGTCGTCAACGGGGACAAGACTGCCGTGGACGCGTTACTGAACGATCCGCGCATCGCCGCGGTCGGATTCGTCGGCTCCACCCCGATCGCGCAGTACATCTACGAGACCGCCACCGCCAACGGCAAGCGCGCCCAATGTTTTGGCGGCGCCAAGAACCACATGATCATCATGCCGGACGCCGATATCGACCAGGCCATCGATGCGCTGATCGGCGCGGGCTACGGCTCGGCCGGCGAGCGCTGTATGGCCATCTCTGTTGCGGTACCCGTCGGCGAGGCCACCGCCGAACGGCTCGTCGACGGATTGACCAAGCGTGCCCGCGAGCTGGTGGTCGGGCCATCGCTGGACGCCGGCTCCGACTTCGGCCCGTTGGTGGGCGCCGACGCGCTGAAGCGGGTGCGTGACTACATCGATATCGGCATCGCCGAGGGGGCCGAGCTGGTCCTCGATGGTCGCGACCTCACGGTCGACGGGCACGAAGACGGATTCTTCATCGGCGCTTCGCTTTTCGATCATGTAACACCCGACATGCGCATCTACAAGGAAGAGATCTTCGGGCCGGTGGTGTCGGTGGTGCGCGCCAAGGACTACGAGGAGGCGGTGCGGCTGCCGTCCGAGCACGAGTTCGGAAACGGTGTCGCGATCTTCACCCGTGACGGCGACACCGCGCGCGACTTCTGCGCCAAGGTCAACACCGGAATGGTGGGCGTGAACGTTCCCATCCCGGTTCCGGTGGCGTACCACACCTTTGGCGGTTGGAAGGCGTCCGGATTCGGCGACCTCAACCAGCACGGACCCGACTCCATCCGGTTCTACACCAAGACCAAGACGGTGACCCAGCGCTGGCCGTCTGGCATCAAGGAGGGCGCCTCCTTTGTGATCCCGACCATGGACTGAGCGGGCGATCCATGTTCAATCTCACCGACGAACAGCGCGAAATCTGGAATACGGCAAGAGAATTCGCCGATATCCACATCGCGCCGCACGCGCTGGAATGGGACCGCGACAAGTACTTCCCAGTCGAGGTTTTCCCCAAGGCCGCGGCCCTGGGGATGGGCGGCATCTACATCAACCCCGATGTCGGGGGCTCCGGGCTCACCCGCCTGGACGCCTCACTGATCTTCGAGGCCATGGCGACCGGATGCTCCGCCGTCTCGGCGTTCATCTCCATCCACAACATGGCGGCCTGGATGATCGATGAATTCGGCGACGAAGAACAGCGCCAACGCTGGCTACCTTCGATGTGCACAATGGAGACCATCGGCGCCTACTGCCTGACCGAGCCCGAATGTGGCAGTGACGCATCGGCTTTGCGGACCAGCGCGGTTCGCGACGGTGACGAGTACGTGCTCAACGGCGTCAAGCAATTCATCTCCGGTGCCGGCGCCGCGGATCTCTATGTGGTGATGGCACGCACGGGAGGCCCCGGCCCCCGGGGCATCTCCACCATCGTGGTTCCCAAGGACGCCCCCGGGCTGTCCTTCGGCCCACCCGAACGCAAGATGGGCTGGCATGCCCAGCCCACGGCGCAGGTCATCTTCGAGGATGTCCGGGTGCCGGTGGCCAACCGGATCGGCGAGGAGGGTGTCGGGTTCACCATTGCGATGCGCGGTCTCAACGGCGGCCGGCTCAACATCGCGTCATGCTCTTTGGGCGGGGCTCGCTCGGCGCTGGAGAAGGTCATCGAGTACCTGCGCACGCGCAAGGCGTTCGGCGATGAGCTGATCAAATTCCAGGCGCTGCAGTTCCGGCTCGCGGATATGGCCACCGAGCTGGAGGCCGCCCGCACCATGGTCTGGCGCGCGGCCTCCGCGGTAACGGAGGGCGATCCGCGCGCGGCCGAGCTGTGTGCCATGGCCAAACGCATCGCCACTGACGTAGGTTTCACCGTGGCCAACGAGGCGTTGCAGCTGCATGGCGGCTACGGCTACCTGGCCGAGTACGGCATCGAGAAGATCGTACGAGACCTACGGGTGCATCAAATCTTGGAAGGAACCAACGAGATCATGCGAGTCATCGTGTCCCGCAAGTTGATAGAACAGGGGCTTCCGGCGTGACGGATCAGATTGAGACCCGGGTCGAGAAGGGTGTCGGCCTGCTGACGCTGAACCGCCCCAAGGCCATCAACTCATTGACCAACGACATGATCACCGCGATGTCCGCGGCCCTGTCCGAATGGGAGGCCGATGACGCGGTACGTGCCGTGGTGTTGTCCGGCGCCGGGGAACGTGGGCTGTGTGCCGGCGGCGACGTGGTGGAGATCCACGACAGCGCAAAGATCGACGGGGTGGTGGCACGGCGCTTCTTCCGCGAGGAGTATCAACTCAACGCGCAGGTCGGACGCTTCTCGAAACCGTATGTGGCGCTGATGGATGGCATCGTGATGGGCGGCGGTGTGGGTGTCGCCGGGCATGCCAACACCCGCATTGTCACCGACACCTCCAAGGTCGGCATGCCCGAGGTGGGCATCGGATTCATCCCGGATGTGGGCGGAACCTATCTGCTGTCCCGCGCCCCGGGCCAGCTTGGCCTGCACGCCGGACTCACCGGCGCGCCGTTCTCCGGCGCCGACGCCATTGCCATGGGATTCGCCGATCACTACGTGCCACATGACCGGCTCGGCAAGTTCACCAAGGCCATCATCGACAGCGACCTGGCCACCGCGCTCGCGGTGCACAGCGCCATTGCGCCATCGAGTGATCTATTGGCCCAGCGCAGCTGGATCGACGAGTGCTACACCGGAGAATCCGTCGCCGACATTGTGGCGGCGCTGCAGGCACACGGCGATGAGCGTGCCCGCGCGGCCGCCGACCAGATCCTGACGCGCTCCCCCATCGCACTCTCGGTGACACTCGCGGCGGTGCGCCGGGCCCGTGAGTTGCCCTCCCTGGAAGCGGTTCTCACCCAGGAATATCGGGTGTCCAGCCAATCGGTGCGTTCACACGATCTGGTCGAGGGCATCCGCGCGCAGCTGGTCGACAAGGACCGCAACCCGCAGTGGGATCCGAAGACACTCGCCGCGGTGACCGACGCCGATGTCGAAGCCTTCTTCCAGCCGGTCAGTGATGATCTGGAGTGGTCATGACGAATATCGCCTTTATCGGCCTGGGCCACATGGGATTACCGATGGCGGTCAATCTCACCAAGGCCGGCCACACCGTGGCCGCCTTCGACCTGTCCGAGCAGGCACGCGCCGCCGCCACCGAGGCCGGTGTGGCGTTGGCCGAGTCCGGCACCGCCGCCACGGCATCTGCCGATGTGGTGATCACCATGCTGCCCAAGGGCGCGCATGTGCTCGCGGCGTACGAGGATCTGCTGCCCGCGGCGCGGCCCGGCACCCTGTTCATCGACTCCTCCACCGTCGACGTGGCCGATGCCCGCGCTGCGCACGAGGCGGCCACCGCGGCGGGCCACCGCTTCGCAGACGCTCCGGTATCCGGTGGCGTACCCGGCGCCACCGCGGCGACCCTGACCTTCATGGTCGGCGCCGAGGACGCCGTATTCGCCGCTGCCGAACCAATTCTGGAGGTCATGGGCAAGCGGGTGGTGCACTGCGGCGGCCCTGGTGTAGGCCAGGCCGCGAAGATCTGCAACAACATGATCCTCGGCGTTTCGATGATCGCCATCAGTGAGGCGTTCGTACTCGGCGAGAAACTGGGGCTATCCCATCAGGCACTGTTCGATGTCGCGGCCAACGCCTCGGGCCAGTGCTGGGCACTCACGTCGAACTGTCCCGTACCGGGACCGGTGCCCACCAGCCCCGCCAATCGCGACTACGCCCCAGGCTTCGACGTCGCGCTGATGGCCAAGGACTTGGGCCTGGCCGCCAACGCCGTGCGCGCCAACGGAGTTGACGCACAGTTGGGCTTGGCAGCTGCGCACATCTACGACGACTTCAATTCCACCGGGGGCTCCGGCCTAGACTTCTCAGCGATCTTCTCGCGAATCCAAGGAGCGTCATGACTTTCGAAACCATCCTCACCGAACGCATCGATCGCGTCGCAGTCATCACATTGAACCGGCCCAAGGCCCTCAATGCGCTGAACTCGCAGGTGATGAACGAGGTGACCACCGCCGCAGCAGAATTCGACGCGGACCACGGTATCGGCGCGATCATCATCACCGGCAGCGAGAAGGCGTTCGCGGCGGGTGCGGATATCAAGGAAATGAGCGAGCAGTCGTTCAGCGACATGTTCGGCTCCGACTTCTTTTCCGCCTGGGGCAAGTTGGGCGCGGTGCGCACCCCGACCATCGCCGCGGTGAGCGGATACGCCCTCGGTGGCGGCTGTGAGCTGGCCATGATGTGCGACCTGATCATCGCCGCGGAGAACGCCAAGTTCGGGCAGCCCGAGATCAAACTGGGCGTGTTGCCCGGCATGGGCGGATCCCAGCGGCTCACCCGCGCCATCGGCAAGGCGAAGGCCATGGACCTGATCCTCACAGGCCGGAACATCGACGCCGCCGAGGCCGAGCGCAGTGGCCTGGTCTCACGCGTGGTGCCCACCGAGAGCCTGCTCGACGAGGCCAAGGCCGTCGCCAAGACCATCTCGGAGATGTCGTTGTCGGCCTCGATGATGGCCAAGGAAGCCGTCAACCGGGCCTTCGAGTCCAGCCTGGCCGAGGGATTGCTGTTCGAGCGCCGGATTTTCCACTCGGCATTCGGAACCGCCGATCAGTCCGAGGGCATGGCCGCGTTCGTCGAGAAGCGTCCCGCCAACTTCATTCACCGCTAAGCGCATGACCCTGCCGTTCGATCCCGTCGACGATGCCCATCGCCATTGGGTGGAAAACGGCTGGGGCGAGGTTGCCGACGGGATGGCCGCCGTCACGTCGGTGATGCGCGCCCACCAGATCATGCTGGCGCGGGTCGAGGATGTGCTGCGCCCGCATGGTCTGACTTTCTCGCGCTACGAGCTGCTGATGCTGCTGTCCTTCAGCCGCGCGGGCTCCATGCCGATGGCGAAAGCCAGTGCCCGCCTTCAGGTTCATCCGACGTCGGTGACCAACACCGTGGATCGGCTGGAGGAGGCGGGCCTGGTGCGCCGCGTGCCCAACCCCGCCGACGGTCGCGGCACGCTAGTGGAGATCACCGACGCCGGACGCGATCTCGGCTCGGTGGCGACCGCAGACCTGAACGCCAAGGTCTTCGCACAGATCGGGCTCTCGCCCTCACGCACCCGCACGCTGGTGTCGGTGCTGACGCATCTGCGGCGCGACGCCGGGGACTTCGGCTAGATCAGGATGCCCTTGTCCTTGAGTGCCTTGTATCCGCCGATGACATCGGTGGCGCGGTAGAGGCCGATCTCCTGTAGCGACGCGGCCGCCAGGCTCGAGGTGTAGCCCTCCTGGCACAGAATGACCCATTCCACATCGTGATTGCCGGCCTGCGGAATCCGGGCGTCGCTTTCCGGGTCCAGCCGCCACTCCAGCACGTTGCGCTCGATGACGAGGGCGTTCACCACCTCGCCCTCCTCGGCACGTTGCGCGGCCGGGCGAATATCGACCAGGAACGCACCGCGCCCAAGCGCCGTCGGCACCTCGTCGGCGGGCAGCCTGCGCAGGCGACCGCGCGCCGAGGCCAGCAGATCGTGGATCGTCATGCTGCCGGGCCTTCGGGCTCGTCGGTGAGGATGGTGCGGCTGCGTCGCAGCGTGTTGCCTTGGGTCACTTCGTAATACGACATCGCGGTCAGCGGCGGCGAGTACGCGTGCACGCTCAGCGTGGGCCCGATTTCGGCAGGAAGCGGCGCGCCGCTCACCTTCACAGGAGCACGCATGACGTCATGCACCCACCCCAGCGGAAATCCCGCTTGATCGCCCGCGTCGAGCCTCCGTCGCACCAGTTGGCTCCCGTCCCAGCGGTACTCGCGCAACGAACCGCTCAGGACGGTCAGCGCGCCAAGTGATCCGCAGTGGTCGTGCAGTTCGGTGGATTTGTCGGGCACCCAACTGATCAGCCAGACATCGAGCTCGTCGTCGGCGTGGATGCGGGTGGCCCAGCGCTCGTCGGTCGGTAGGCCGCCCTTGGGCAGCAGATGGTCGAACCGGCCGTGCAGCGCGTCATCGGCACCCTCATCGGTGATACGCAGCAGGTCGGGCAATCGCAGGCGGGTAGGCAGGGATCCGGCGGAGGAAGGACGGCGCAGATCCAGGACAGATGCAGTGGTCATGAAGGCTCAATCGATGGAAGGGGCAGGGGGTACACGGCTAGCCGCGACAACACCCCTGAAAGCCCCTGTGTCCCATCACAGCTCAAATGGTACCGGCGTTTTCCAGCGGTTTTGCCTTCCGGGCAAAAGCTCTGGGTGAGTAAATGTTGATGCTGGTAGGCACTTGCTAGTTTGGAGTGGTGACCGCCCCCAATCGCATCGCCGCGACCCTGATGACCTTCTGCGTCGCTTTGATCGGAGCGGCGTGCACGTCGAAATCGGACGAGAAGACGGCGCCCAGCCCTTCGACCACCGCTGGCACCTCCACCACGCCGGTCGGTGCACCCGCCGCCCAACCGCCTGCCGCCGGATCAGGGGTGTCGCCGGCAGGCGTCACAACATCGGTGAACGCCGCGCCCAGCTCCTTGGAGGAGGAGTACTACCAGGCATGCCGCGCGGCGGCCGACTGGATGATCGGCAAGCAAGACGGCGCCGCCCAGCTCGTCGAGGGGTACTTGCAGTCCATTCAGAGCACCGGGAATGTCGGCCCGGGGACCTTTCATAAGTCTTGGCACGACCTGACCGCCGACCGGCAGGCCGCGGTCATCGTGGCCACCAATGCCGCTGCCGAGCAGCAGTGCGGTTAGTCCCCTAGCATCAGCGCGTGCCAACAGCGCTGGCGCGGTGGGAACGACGGACCGAATGGCCCTTGGCCGGGGTGGCCTCCTGCTTTCTGGCCGCCTACTCGGTCCAGGTGCTTGTTCGACCGGTTGGGATCTTTACGGAGACGACCGAGGCGGTGATTCTCGCGTCCTGGGCCGCGTTCGGGGCGGATTTCGTGGTGCGCCTCTGCTTGGCTGAGCGCAGGGGACGGTGGGTGCTTCGGCACCTGCATGAGCTGGCCATCATCGCCCTCCCCGTGCTGCGGCCGTTGCGGCTGCTGCGATTGGTCACGTTGGTGGCTGTTCTGCAGCGCGCGGTCGGCGGTGCGGTGCACGGCCGAATAGTCACCTACACCGCCGCCACCACCTCACTGCTCATCTATGTCGCGTCGCTGGCGATGCTCGACGCGGAGCGCGGCAAGGGAGGTCGCATACAGACGTTTCCCGATGCCCTGTGGTGGGCGGTCACCACCATCACAACCGTCGGCTACGGCGACTACACGCCGGCCACCCCGACCGGGCGATGTGTCGCGGTGGCGCTCATGCTCGGCGGAATCGGGCTGATCGGCGTGGTCACCGCGACACTGGCGTCGTGGATCGTGCGGCGGGTCAGCGAGGAAGAGGACGCCCAACTTGCCACGAAGGCTCAGATCCAAGATCTGTTGCGGGAGGTCCGGGATTTGCGTGAGCAAGTCCGCGATCTGGAGGGATCACTACTAGGCGAGCAGTCACGAACGCGTTAGGCCAGGCCTTATGGCCGGCAATCATCGGAAATCTATTGTGATTCAATTCAATTCGGGCAAACCGGCATATCCGCGCATTCAGCAAACTTGAAGTGCTGCGCGTAACCTGACCTTGGACGAACCCCTGCGCGGTGTTAACATGCTGCGGTCAGTGCTCATGGGGTCACGGATGCAGCGAATGTGTCCACTCACCGAACGGACGGTAACGACGTTGGCAAATTCAGATCAGCTTCCCCCGAAGCCCACACTGGTTCATTGGACGATCGTCGGAGCGGCGATTGTCGCAACCATCGTCGCGGCAGTTGTCGGCTTCACCGCAAGCGATGCCGAACTCACTCGATTCGTCCAGGGCATCGTCACTCCGCTGCTGGCACTCGTCTCTGGAATCTTGATTGCCGACCTGTATCACCGCATTCAGCAGAGCAACAAGCTTGATCGCAATGTCGGGCAGTCGGCGTACGCGACCATGGTGACGCTGCAGGGCATGATGGACGTGGACAAGCACCTTGCGACCGCTTCGAACGATCTCAACGAGGGCAACAAGCAGTCGGCCTCCAGCGCCCTGAACCTGGCGCTGACGATAAGCCGCCTGACTTTGCGCCACGCCTTCCAGGCGCTGCGCGAGTCGGAGAACGTCTCGAGCACCGCAGTGGCCAAGGCCAAGACCGATTTCGCGACCGCCGAGACCGCCGGGCAGCCTGAACGGCAAAAGATCGAAGCCGCGTCGCGCCCCAACAACTACACCGTCGGTGTGGGCAATGCCTGAAGAGACCAAGCCGGCGGAGCAATCGGCTGGTGAGCAGGAGCCCGAGCCCGTCGACCCGATCATCGGGAAGGTGGCCGATATCGTCGACCGTTACTCGGTACTGGTCAACAAGGGTGACGAGGCCGGCGTAGAGGTCGGGATGATCTTCTCGGTCATCGGCGCGACCGGGACCGCCGTGCGCGACCCGGAAACCGGCGACGACCTGGGTACCTTGCCCATCGAGAAGGCCCGCATCCGCGTCACCGAGGTGTACTCGAAGTTCTGTCAGGCCGAGACCTACCGTGTCACCGAGCCCGCCGTCGCCGGCTTGATCAGCGACATCTTGCAAGCACAGTGGCCCGGAACCAGCGATGACTTCGGTCGTGAGCAGTTCCAGCTCGACGTCGTGCCCACACCGACGGTCCCGGTGGCGGCCGAGGTACACATCGACGTCGGCGATTACGTCTGCGAGCTGACTCCGGCCTCCTGACCGCTCGTTTTGTCGCCGAGCGCACACCTGGCGCACACGTTCTCACCGGTTTGTGCGCGTACGGTATGCGTTCGGCGAATTAATGGCCGTTCCCCCGACAATTGGTGAACATCGAAAAACTCACCTAAATCGCGTGGCTACGTTGTTACGTTCGAATCATGGATACCAATCTGATGAAACGAGCAGCAGGCGCGGTCTCCATCGTTGCGATCTCCGCAGCGGTAGCTGTCGCCTGTTCCCAGCAGGATAAAGATGCCGCGAAGGAATCGGTGTCAAGCGCCACAAGTGCGGCATCATCGGCGATCAGCGCCGGTGGCAGCGCCGCATCCAGTGCGGCATCGTCGGCAAGCAGCGCGGTGTCGTCCGTCGTTGCGGGCGCGCCGTCAACCGTCAACGTGCCGGGCGTGGGTGAGGTAGTGCTGGAACCGCCCGTCGCGGAGGCGTACACCAAGGCCGGTGGCGAGGCGAAGCTCGGCGCTCCGACCGGCCAGCCCGAAAAGGTAGGCGACGGTACCGTGCAGGCCTTCGCCAAGGGCACCATCTTCAGCTCGCCGTCCACCGGCGCGCATCTGGTTCAGGGCGAAATCCTCAAGGTGTACACCGCGCACGGTGGCGCCGGCGGCACGCTCGGCTTCCCCACTGCCGACGAGGACGAAACGGCCGGCGGCCCGGATGTCGCCAAGGGCGGCTGGATCAGTGAGTTCCAGAAGGGCACCATCACTTGGCTGAACCAGGGCGACGGCACCTTCAAGGAAACCGTCACCCAGAAGTAGCCGTTTGGCCGCGGCGGGCGCTGAGCAGTCAGCGCCCGCCGCGCCACCACTGCGGGTTCTCCGCGGGCGACCAGCCCGGCAACGTGAGATCCGGCCAGGGTGGTCGGCGGACGATGGCGAGCAGTCCCAGGGCCGCCGCGAGCATGCCGGTGAGTATGCCCAGCGTTGAGGCACGATCGGCATTGAAAGCTGGGCGCCATTGCGCGTCACCATCTTTGACGACGAACACGCCCAGCGGTCTGGCGACCGTTTCCAAAGGTTCACCCTCTGGACCACGGCCCCGGTTTCGTACCTTGGCCACGGTGATGACCAAGGTGCCATCGGCGGTCGTATACGGCTCTCCGTAGACGATCGACTTACCGCCGTCGGTCACAAGTCCGTCGAACGAGCTTGGCAGTTGCATATCGCCCATTGTGGTCGCCGGCAGCTCCCCTGGCGAGGGATTCCTAAGCCTCGGCGCCAGAGAACAGAATCAGGTTGCCGTCGGGGTCTCGCACGATGAAGGTGACGCTGCCCCACTCCTGGGTTTGCAGCGGTTGATGGAAGTCCACGCCCGCGGCTCGATACTCCTCGTGCAGCGGCCCGAGCTTGTATGCGGTGAGTGTGGCAGCGAGTGGGTCGCGTTCTGTGGCAAGGAAATTGCCGTCGAATACCGGACCCGCGACCTTACGTAAGTTCACATTCGCCCCACCACGCCGCACCTGCCCATAGAACGGCGGCTCGCCGTAGGTGAAGGCCACCTCGAAGCCGAGCTTGTCCACGTAGAAGGAAATGGAGCGTTCAAGATCGGTCACAAACAGCTGCGGCTCGGCAGCGACGATCTCGGTGGATCCCATAGAAGAAACGCTACCGCCGCAAGGGTCCAAATGTGCGACCATCGGTGGGTGGAGCCGGACGGTGATCCCGAGGCTCGTATCCGGGAACTGGAGCGCCCGCTGAATCAGGGGGCGCGGGCATCAGAGCTGGGCGTGACGGGCCCGAGCCCGTATCCGCCGGCGGTGTATGAGACTGCCCAGAGCCCGGTGGCTGCCCTTCGTAAGTTTCGGCGGCGATTCATTGTTTTCTCCGCCGCGATAACAGCGGGCGTGGCCGGGCTCATCTTCTACGCCTCTAAGCCCACGATTCCGCATGGTGCTCCAACGACTTCGGCTCCGACGGGTACGCGCCCAGCAAGATCGACCGTGGTGAAAATCCCCAGGTCAGCGCCGTCATCAACCGCAGCACCGGGGCCGACGTTGGTGCCCGCGGGATCGACGTTCAGCGTCGCCGGCACCCATAAGAACGTCGCGATCACGTGTGATGGGTGCTCAGTCAACGTCAGCGGAGTGTCCAATACCGTTGAAATAGCCGGAAATTGCGACTCCCTGACGGTCTCCGGGGTGGAAAACTCGGTCACCGTCGAGACCGCGGAAAAGATCGGCATCTCCGGCTTCAACAACAAGGTTGTATATCGCTCCGGGCAGCCCGAGGTCAATAAGTCGGGGGACGGAAATGCGGTGAATCAGGGCTAACAACAACAGCGCGTGTGGAATTTAGCATTTGGGGTATGAAAATGCCCCCCAGTTTCCTGGGGGGCATTTCCAATGTGTGTTCGGCGGTGTCCTACTCTTCCGTTCCGTGTCGAGAACAGTACCATCGGCGCTGAGAGGCTTAGCTTCCGGGTTCGGGATGGGACCGGGCGTTTCCCTCTCGCTGTGGCCGCCGTAACTCTTTCGTGTGTTTAGTACACACAAGTTATCTGGTGGTGGAGTGTGGTTATCCAATTGCTCGGATAACTCCAATAGTGGTTGCAAGCTATTTATTAGTAAGTTTTCGGTCGATTAGTGCCAGTTCCCTGAACGTATTACTACGCTTACAGGTCTGGCCTATTGAACCCATAGTCTGTGGGTGACCTTATCCCTCTAAAAGGGTAAGAAACCTGGTCTTGGAATAGGTTTCCCGCTTAGATGCTTTCAGCGGTTATCCTGTCCGAACGTAGCTATCCAGCCGTGCTCCTGGTGGAACAACTGGTACACCAGAGGTTCGTCCGTCCCGGTCCTCTCGTACTAGGGACAGGTTTCCTCAAGTTTCTGACGCGCGCGGCGGATAGAGACCGAACTGTCTCACGACGTTCTAAACCCAGCTCGCGTGCCGCTTTAATGGGCGAACAGCCCAACCCTTGGGACCTGCTCCAGCCCCAGGATGCGACGAGCCGACATCGAGGTGCCAAACCATCCCGTCGATATGGACTCTTGGGGAAGATCAGCCTGTTATCCCCGGGGTACCTTTTATCCGTTGAGCGACACCCCTTCCACTCAGAGGTGCCGGATCACTAGTCCCGACTTTCGTCCCTGCTCGACTTGTAAGTCTCGCAGTCAAGCTCCCTTGTGCACTTGCACTCAACACCTGATTGCCGTCCAGGTTGAGGGAACCTTTGGGCGCCTCCGTTACATTTTGGGAGGCAACCGCCCCAGTTAAACTACCCACCAGGCACTGTCCCTGGACCGGATATACGGTCCGAGGTTAGAGGTTCAATACGATCAGAGTGGTATTTCAACGATGACTCCACAAACACTGGCGTGCCTGCTTCACAGTCTCCCACCTATCCTACACAAACCGAACCAAACGCCAATACCAAGCTATAGTGAAGGTCCCGGGGTCTTTTCGTCCTGCCGCGCGTAACGAGCATCTTTACTCGTAGTGCAATTTCGCCGAGTCTATGGTTGAGACAGTTGAGAAGTCGTTACGCCATTCGTGCAGGTCGGAACTTACCCGACAAGGAATTTCGCTACCTTAGGATGGTTATAGTTACCACCGCCGTTTACTGGGGCTTAAATTCTCCGCTTCACCCAAGGGTTAACGGGTCCTCTTAACCTTCCAGCACCGGGCAGGCGTCAGTCCGTATACATCGTCTTGCGACTTCGCACGGACCTGTGTTTTTAGTAAACAGTCGCTTCTCACTGGTCTCTGCGACCCCGATCAGCTCACGGAGCAAGTCCGGTCACCAAGCGAGGTCCCCCTTCTCCCGAAGTTACGGGGGTATTTTGCCGAGTTCCTTAACCATAGTTATCTCGTACGCCTTAGTATTCTCTACCTGACCACCTGTGTTGGTTTGGGGTACGGGCCGTGTGTGAACTCACTAGAGGCTTTTCTTGGCAGCATAGGATCACTGAATTCGCCTCAATCGGCTATGCGTCACCTCTCAGACATATGACACCCGGATTTGCCTAGATGTCGTCCTACGGGCTTGCTCCGGTAAACCACTAACCGGTACAGCTACCTTCCTGCGTCACCCCATCGCTTGACTACTACCACCGAAGGTCCCACGCAGCGGGTTCACGTCGCACTCCGAAGAGATTGATCTAGAACCTTTTGGGTGGTTAGTACCGATGATTCATCATGGGCGCGCACACACGGGTACGGGAATATCAACCCGTTGTCCATCGACTACGCCTGTCGGCCTCGCCTTAGGTCCCGACTTACCCTGGGAGGACTAGCCTGGCCCAGGAACCCTTGGTCATTCGGCGGGCAAGTTTCTCACTTGCCTGTCGCTACTCATGCCTGCATTCTCACTCCCGCACCCTCCACTGCTGGATTACTCCGCAGCTTCGCTGGGTGCAGGACGCTCCCCTACCCATCCATGCCACTGCCCCGAAGGGAATGTATTGCATGAATGCCGCGGCTTCGGCGGTGTACTTGAGCCCCGCTACATTGTCGGCGCACAATCACTTGACCAGTGAGCTATTACGCACTCTTTCAAGGGTGGCTGCTTCTAAGCCAACCTCCTGGTTGTCTTCGCGACTGCACATCCTTTTCCACTTAGTACACGCTTAGGGGCCTTAGCCGGCGATCTGGGCTGTTTCCCTCTCGACGTACGGAGCTTCTCCCCCGCCGTCTCACTGCCGCGCTCTCACTTATTGGCATTCGGAGTTTGGCTGACGTCAGTAACCTAGTAGGGCCCATCGGCCATCCAGTAGCTCTACCTCCAACAAGAAACACGCGACGCTGCACCTAAATGCATTTCGGGGAGAACCAGCTATCACGGAGTTTGATTGGCCTTTCACCCCTACCCACAGCTCATCCCCTCAGTCTTCAACCTAAGTGGGTTCGGGCCTCCACGGCGTCTTACCGCCGCTTCACCCTGGCCATGGGTAGATCACTCCGCTTCGGGTCCAGAACACGCCACTACGGGCGCCCTATTCAGACTCGCTTTCGCTACGGCTACCCCACACGGGTTAACCTCGCGACGTGTCCCTGACTCGCAGGCTCATTCTTCAAAAGGCACGCCATCACCCCACAAGGAGGCTTTGACGGATTGTAGGCACATGGTTTCAGGTACTATTTCACTCCCCTCCCGGGGTACTTTTCACCATTCCCTCACGGTACTAATCCGCTATCGGTCACTAGAGAGTATTTAGGCTTACCGGGTGGTCCCGGCAGATTCACAGCAGATTCCACGAGCCCGCTGCTACTCGGGATGAAGTACGAGACAGGTGTCGGATTTTCGCGTACCGGACTCTCACCGTCTGCGGCGGGCCGTCCCAGACCACTTCCGCTAATCACAACACTTTTTTACTGTCCGCCGGCCTGGTAGAACCGGCAAGTACAACTCCCACAACCCCGCACACACAACCCCTACCAGGTATCACATGCATACGGTTTAGCCATCTTCCGCTTTCGCTCGCCACTACTCACGGAATCACGGTTGTTTTCTCTTCCTACGGGTACTGAGATGTTTCACTTCCCCGCGTTTCCTCCCACAACCTATATATTCAGCAGTGGGTAACACGACATCACTCGTGCTGGGTTTCCCCATTCGGACATCCTCGGATCAAAGCTCGGTTGGCAGCTCCCCGAGGCTTATCGCAGCCTCCTACGTCCTTCTTCGGCTTCTAGTGCCAAGGCATTCACCATGCGCCCTTAAGAACTTAGCTAATAAAATTGCAAAAACCAGCCCCACCCGAAAAATCGAGCGAGGCTTGTTTAGATGCTCGCAACCACTATTCAGAAGTCAAAGTCCACACCCCACCACCAAGCAGGGCGACAACACAATGTGTTGCCTCAGGACCCAACAGTGTGCCAGCATTCCAATTCTTTTGACAGTCCGACGTCTTGCCGACTACCCATCCACCTCGATAACGAGAGCGGACAGGATTTATAAAACATATTCACCAAGCAGGAAACCACTACAGAAACCCGCTTTATGTTCCCACGCTCATTCGGCGGGGAAATGGTGCTCCTTAGAAAGGAGGTGATCCAGCCGCACCTTCCGGTACGGCTACCTTGTTACGACTTCGTCCCAATCGCCGATCCCACCTTCGACAGCTCCCTCCACAAGGGTTAGGCCACTGGCTTCGGGTGTTACCGACTTTCATGACGTGACGGGCGGTGTGTACAAGGCCCGGGAACGTATTCACCGCAGCGTTGCTGATCTGCGATTACTAGCGACTCCGACTTCATGGGGTCGAGTTGCAGACCCCAATCCGAACTGAGACCAGCTTTAAGGGATTCGCTCCACCTTACGGCTTCGCAGCCCTCTGTACTGGCCATTGTAGCATGTGTGAAGCCCTGGACATAAGGGGCATGATGACTTGACGTCATCCCCACCTTCCTCCGAGTTGACCCCGGCAGTCTCCTACGAGTCCCCGGCATTACCCGCTGGCAACATAGGACAAGGGTTGCGCTCGTTGCGGGACTTAACCCAACATCTCACGACACGAGCTGACGACAGCCATGCACCACCTGCACACAGGCCACAAGGGAATACCTATCTCTAGATACGTCCTGTGCATGTCAAACCCAGGTAAGGTTCTTCGCGTTGCATCGAATTAATCCACATGCTCCGCCGCTTGTGCGGGCCCCCGTCAATTCCTTTGAGTTTTAGTCTTGCGACCGTACTCCCCAGGCGGGGTACTTAATGCGTTAGCTACGGCACGGATCCCAAGGAAGGAAACCCACACCTAGTACCCACCGTTTACGGCGTGGACTACCAGGGTATCTAATCCTGTTCGCTACCCACGCTTTCGCTCCTCAGCGTCAGTTACTGCCCAGAGACCCGCCTTCGCCACCGGTGTTCCTCCTGATATCTGCGCATTCCACCGCTACACCAGGAATTCCAGTCTCCCCTGCAGTACTCTAGTCTGCCCGTATCGCCCGCACGCCCACAGTTAAGCTGTGAGTTTTCACGAACAACGCGACAAACCACCTACGAGCTCTTTACGCCCAGTAATTCCGGACAACGCTCGGACCCTACGTATTACCGCGGCTGCTGGCACGTAGTTGGCCGGTCCTTCTTCTGTAGGTACCGTCACTTTCGCTTCGTCCCTACTGAAAGAGGTTTACAACCCGAAGGCCGTCATCCCTCACGCGGCGTCGCTGCATCAGGCTTGCGCCCATTGTGCAATATTCCCCACTGCTGCCTCCCGTAGGAGTCTGGGCCGTATCTCAGTCCCAGTGTGGCCGGTCACCCTCTCAGGCCGGCTACCCGTCGTCGCCTTGGTAGGCCATTACCCCACCAACAAGCTGATAGGCCGCGGGCTCATCCCACACCGCAAAAGCTTTGCACCACACACCATGAAGCATGCGGTCCTATCCGGTATTAGACCCAGTTTCCCAGGCTTATCCCAGAGTGCAGGGCAGATCACCCACGTGTTACTCACCCGTTCGCCACTCGAGTACCCCGAAGGGCCTTTCCGTTCGACTTGCATGTGTTAAGCACGCCGCCAGCGTTCGTCCTGAGCCAGGATCAAACTCTCCAAACAAAATTTAACCCCGACAAAACAACTGACAAAAGAATTGTTTTTTCGACATAATAAAATGTCACGACATAACAAAATGTCTTGTAAACACTGACACACTATTGAGTTCTCAAACAACACACCAAACTATTTGAACAAAACCTCCGGGAAACAATCTCCCTCAGTCCTGCCCGCCACCCTCTCGGGCAACTCGGAAACCGTATCAAGTCCGTGAACCCGAAGCAAATTCCCGATTTCGGCCAGTCACCAACACACCAACCAACCGCCGAAATTCTTGAATTACTTCTTGAATTTCGACTTCCACTCTTTAAAAGCGGCCCGGGAACCGTATCAAGTTCGATGAACTCGAGTCAAACTCCGGGTTTCGGCTGGTCAACTGCGCACCAACCTAAGACCGGAGAATCGGAAAACTCCCGACACCCGGCCTCGCTCTTTCAGGGCAACCCCACCAGCCTACCAAGACCGAGGAGCTTGAGTCAATTTCACCCGATGACCAGCGCAAGTACCGCGGCGGACAGGCTTCCCTACCGGGAAGGGCCGGTCCTCTCGCTCCACAGTACTCAGACGGACCCGTAGGCGTGCAGCAGCCCAAGGGGCATCGAGTGTGACTCTCGGGCAGAACAACCCCTTCGGCGGCCAACCGGTTGTTCACCGCTCCAGGATCGTGGAGATCCGGGTCTGGGAACTACGGACCCGAGTGGTGATCCAGCATCCGGCAGATGGCGACGAATCCCATGTCGATGACCAGCACAACCGGGAGACTCTCTTAGATGCCCAGCCCAAGCCGGTTGGTGGACTGGGCATCGAGCGTCGTATCCGCCCACCGGCTCTGCCCGCAGGGATGTCGCCGCAGTGTTCGTTGACCGTCTCGGCCAGAGCGTTGTCGTACAAACAACTCATGACTCCGGCCGATCCCGCGATGCCCGCTTCAGCGCACAGCACCCGACAATCCCATGAGCGGTTGCGCGGCGCTGCGGACTACCGCGACACTGCCGCGGACCAGCCACGCCTTAGGCGCCGTAAACACCGTAACTAGTCGCCTACACCGAATGCGGTTGCACTACAGCGCAACCCAATAGTCACGATCAGTCTGCGCAGCGATGCCTCTGGTAGGAACCGTTGAGCTCGCGAACCACCGGTGCAGCCGATCGTGCCCGGCTCCGAAAAACCAGCGCCGCTTTCATGATCAGGTTAGACCGCATCAGTTCTGCCACTTAAGATTCCGCAACTCCGCAGACTCGCTGACAATGGCATCCGACCCGACCCAAGTCCGGGATCGGCGCACCTCATTGCGCAACGCACCAGCGCCGCCATAGGCAACAGAGGCCACCTGCACCAGCACCGACCATTTCGTCCCACCATCGAAAGGTTCGACGACATCCAGCACCGCCCGCGCGTTCAATTCAGCTGGACAGCGCTTCGCGGTGTTCCCTGCCAGAACTCCGACCCTCCCAAAACTTGGAGTCCCCGACTTACCGGACCCCAACAGCACTACAACTGCGGCGAAACTCGAGCGTTCCCGAAACAGGGTGCCCCCAGTCGGACTCGAACCGACACTTGGCGGATTTTAAGTCCGCTGCCTCTGCCAATTGGGCTATGGGGGCTTCGCAGGTCAATCACATAATTTACGGGCATGGACCGCCCGCTGTAGCCTACGCTGTAGCCTACGTCGCGCAAACAGCCGCATCCACGGTAGGTACAAACTACGGCAACGGGAGTGATCAGCACATTCCCGCCCGCGCTGGCCCCTGATGAGGCGATCTTAAACGCACTGCAAGCCCCCGAATTAAAGGCGATAGCCAAATAACTCAGGTCAGGCATACCAGCAAGATCAACAATCACACGCGGCAGTCAAATCAAACAGTCGTCTTCCTCAGCATTATTTTCTAAATTGAGGTGGAACGTACAGATTCTGCGTAGGTATCATTCGACCGGTTGGTGTGTCGACTATTCGAATCCCCTGCTCATCTCGAACTATCTGCAGGTCTGATCCAATAGCCATATCCCAAATACCGATGAGCGCCGGCTCGATTGAACACAGATCATTGAAGTCCACAATCTGCCAATTATCCGCGTCATCAAGATAATCACTGGTATCAATATGACTCATGATCAGCCACCCGTTATCAACCGAGTCTCGAGAAGGCTGCCGCACCATCCAACGGACCAGACCATGCCCGCTAACAACGTTCTTCGTTGCGAGGGAAGCACCTGCGTGGGGAATGAACTCAGTAGACATGTCCGGATTCCTCGTATGCCAGAACTCGCTCACGCAATATGGGAAGATTATATACGCCGTGAAGTATCCATTCGCGCAATGTCGTCTGACCGTAAGGCACGGAAAGATCCAGGTTCGGCTGATCGAAGATCACATCGTAGAATGGCACTGCGGCGCTCTCAGGCCTTGGTCCGTTTTCCATCAGTCCGATTAGCGGCGCTCCCCATCTTTTCGATACTTGATTGATATCTGCTCCGCACTCGATAAGTCGACGCAACATTGGCGCCTCAAGCCCCGCGTCATGCTGCTTATTTGGCCCGAACAGTACGTGCAGAACATTCACGTCCGCGTCTAGCACCGATGGGTCCACGCCATCGTCCAGCAAGCGGAGAGTGATGGCAATCCTGGCCGCAATATCACGGTTTGCGACCGAACCAAAGAGAAGAGTTTGCCCTGCAGAACGGAAGGCTGGAGCTAACGAAGGATCGTATCCTTCCATGAATTGATCGAAGGTGGCCCGCATAGCAGAATTAATACTTACAGACATATGGCTCAACTCTCCAGAAATATTCAACAAGAATGACTAGTGGCCCTCATCGACATGCGATTGGTTCCTCATCCAATCCTCGACGACATAATTATCAGGATCATTATACTCATCTAGGAACAATTTCTTATTTCTAACCGGGTCCTTCGGATCAAGTTTATGACCTAGGTACTCCTCCAAGAGTCTACTATACTTCGCCTCCGGAATATGCCCCATGTCCCAGAGGCCCTTTCGCAGATCCCCTGGCTTCCATTCTATGAGCCTATAGCGCGCTTCAGTTCCATTAGGCAATTTCACTTTATGAATGTTGGCACCTTCAGCGTCGTCGAGCGCCCTTACCCACATTTGGTTTTCTTTTAGTTTCGGTAAATCAATAATTTTGTTTTCGATGTCGGCCGCCATCTTATTGCGGGAGGCCTCCCATACTTTACGAACAACACCTACTCGGAAACTCGGGCGACTGCCATTCGCATAGGTCATCAAGTCGCCATTTTCATCATATCCGTAGGAGTTTGGCTCTCCCTTTTTGGGCTTGCCCTTGGTCGGCTCTACAGACGCTATTTCCGGCTCTTCCAGCGAATTGTCACCCGGTTTTTCATCCTTAGGCTTGCTATCACTGCTACTGCTTTCGCTCTTTTCTCCGCCAGGCAACTTCTCGCCTTTGAGGAGTTTGCGAAGCATATTTACAATCTTCGCTGCGCCGGCAGTGGTTACAAGATTTCCGAGGATCTGCCCTACCGCATGTGCGTACTTCCCGTCAGCCCAGTCTTGCCACGCGACAAAGTCTTTGAAAATAGCCTTGAGCTCGCCAGTCAGGCCATCCCATGAAGCTAGTTTCTTGAGAGTGTCCCAAAGGTTCTTCCACTCCTCCCTGGTGTGCAACAAACCCCAGAGGAAGGACACCGTGTCGCCTAAGCCGGCAATCGTGCCCTTGAGTGACCCAAAGAAGCCACCGAAGAAGTCGCGTGCCCACGAGGGCATTCCAGTCTTGTCGGCGAGACCTGAGCCGAACGCGCCAAGCCACTCCGAGGCGCTATCACCCAATCGAGTGACGGCATCGCCCCAGCCACTGATTGTGTCGAGGACACCCCCAATACCGCTCTTCAACTGTTCCCAACCGCTGGGCGCCGGTGGCGGCGGCGCAGGTTTTGACTCTTGTGCAGCAGCCTGTGCTTCGATTTTGGAGTCCCATGCGCTTCGTGCATGGAGTTCGGGAGTGCCGAGGGTCGACTTCTCGATGGCATTGGCCCCATGCAATGTGGGCAGATATTGGTCAGCGATAGCTACCGGCGGGATCATCACCTCGTAGGTGCCCTGACCCTCCATCACTACATACCAATTGCCTTTTGAGATAGAGACCTCATTCAGGGGAGATGTCAGCAACAACTCCTCGAAGGTCACCTCTTTCCCATCCTTGAATTCCTGATACGTCGTTGAGTCCATCAGCCGACAGGTGAAGGCACTCCCGGGGTCAAGCTTTACCCACGCCCGTGTCGGCGAAAGAATCGTTCCCAGATGCACATAGGTGTACATGCAAACACCTACTTTCTGTCTTGAATTCGCCTGAGCGCGAATGTGAGTCGGATGAGCGCGTACGCCAGCCCGGCGTAGAGCAGGCCGCGGATATGAGCACGCCAGGGGTAGTCCTCACCCCACCAGGTACTGACGGCGTTCTGCGAAAGCACCAGAGAAAGCGCGAGACACGCGGCCACCAGGCCGCGGCCGACGGCACGCACCCACCACGCCGAGCGCGCCAGGTACATCACGGTGAAGGTCCACGCCGCCAAGGCCGCGACCAGCAGCAGGACATCGGCGACGGTGTCGGGATCGAACCAGATCGCCGGTAATAGCCCAAGCACCATCACGGCGGGGATATGCCGCCACCACATCGAGGCCCTCACTGGGCCCACCTCCGCCTCATCGTTCGCTCGATCGCCTCGGCGAAGCCGTTGTTCTCAATCAGTTGTTCTGCCCGCGCAGCCAAATCACTTGCCTGGTCGAGTTTTTTCTGTGCATCGCTGCAGGCCTGGCGTGCTGTCTCGATACCTCTTTGATCACGCAGCCATCGCCGCCAACGCCGCACAGTCATCACTGCTCCCGTAGCGTCTCGATCGCCTGGACCGCCAACCGCGCCGGTGCGGTGAGCTTGTCGACTGTCTCGCTGAGCTTTTCGCCGGTCTCTCGCAGATACGCGATCTCGGCATCCTTGGCGCCGAGTAGCCGGTCGACGGTGCTACGCGGCACCAGTCGCCCAGAGATGACCATCCACACTTGCTGAACCGCCAGGGCCACAAATGCTCCGGCGAACATGTACTCGTCAGGGGAATTGAGCAGGGGCGACACCGGCCCCATCTAGCCGCCCGTCTCAAGAAATGAAGCCGACCTGGTGCTGCCTACACCGGACGCCGCGACCGCGGTCAGCAGCGTCAAAAACGCCGACAGCGCCGAAACACCGAGGGCCTGGGTCCAATCCACGTCGATGATGGACAACCCGGCGGCCTGTTGACCCAACAATGCCGCGAGGGTCGCGGCAAAGGTCCGCAGGATCCGCTCGCCGGTGTCCTTCCAGAAGGCTGAAGTAAACATCGCCGTCCTTCCGTGTAACCAATCAGGCAGCCACCGCTTGGCGGCCCAACGCATTGAGGTGGTCGATGGCATGCCGCAACGAGCTGCGGCCGCTGCCATCCATGACGTCATCGGCGTCGTAGTTGATGTGGTCCAGGGTGGGCGGCTGTGTTGTCGCGAATCGCGTGGCAATGACGATCGCCTCGAACACCGACGTCAGGTTGAACGGGTTGGTCAGCAGCTCCCAGAGTTGTTCACCCAGACCACCCTTGCCGCTGAAAGCGGTGAGCATCTCCTCGATGAGCTGCACCGGATCATGGATCTGCAGCTGAGTCACCGCTTGATACACCGCGGTGCAGTTGTCGCCGGCTTGGCCGTCGGGCACACAGGCGTACAGGTCGCCGCCATGGGCGTAGTCGTTCCACTGCGACGGGGTGTTCGCGATCCGCAGCGCGGCAATACCATGACCGCTCAGGGTGTCCCCGGGCCAGGTGTGACCGCTCTGCCGGCACGGGTTGCCGAAGGTGACGCCGCCCAGCAGATCCTGCTGTCGGTGCGCCAATTGCCCGTGCTGGATCTCGAGCAGCACCCGCGAGGTGACCTCGGCGCCCTGTGAATAGCCGATCAAGACGAAGGGGCCGGCGTTGAGGTTGATCAGTCGGATCAGTTCGGTTACACCCTGGCGTACCGATTCGGCGTATGAGGGCAGAGTCGGCGAAGACGCCGGCGGCACCGGCCCGAACGATGCCGGGTAGGCCACCGGCTGCCAGCGAAAGGCATTGGGATCCAGGGCTCGTGCGACGTCGGCCGGGAAGCCCTCATTCCATGCCGCCCAGGTGCCCGAGACCGTGTACGCCCAGATGCGGCCCGTGCCTTCGTTGCCGGTCATGAGGCACGCAGCCGCGCGACGGCATCCACCACTGATGCGTTGCCAAGTTGGGGCCATCCGGCAAGCGCCGGCCCGCGTAGCTGGCGTAGTACCTCGATCATGAGGTCTCGATCTGTCCAGTCATCGGGGAACACCTTTTCCTCGGCCGGCAGTCGCCAACCGTTCTTGATGACTTCGTTCCATTCGGCGAGATAGACCCCGCCATAACCGAAGTCGGGATTGGACGGCCAATTGCGCTGCTTCTGCAGAACAGTGGCGGCATCGCGGGTGGCGTCGTCCCACCGTTTGGTCACCGCCAGCCCGAGGGCGGCCTGCCAGCGGCCGAGGCCGTCTTTCCATTCCTGAAGGTCGCCGACGTACTCACCGGAAATGCAGTAGTCAGGCCCGTCCAGGGGGCCGTAGCAATACCCCTCGGGTAGCGGGAAGTCGTCGGGGTTGGCCGGCGCCACGGGGCCGCGCCGGAACGTCGAGAACCCGTCGGGACGAATCTTGCGCGCGATGAAGTCGTTGCACTTGGCCTGGTTGTTGTACGTGTTGTACCCCATCTGGAAGTGCATCGAATCCTTCGGACTCTCCCAGTCGTTACCCCAGTAGATCATCGATTCGTAGAACGCCAGAAGCTCACGAACCGTGGCAATCTCACCACTGGTGTAGCCGTCGTAGGCCTTGCCCATAGGGTGATCGGTCCAGTTCAAATCCATCGCAGTGCCGCCAAGATGGTTGGATGTGGCTACCGAGTTGGTCGGCGTCCATCCGCCCTCGTCGGCGCCACCACGCGAGTTGTACAAAGATTCCACGAACGCGTGGAAGTCTGCCGCGAACGCCTTCATGATCCGGTTGGGTATGCCGCGCTGGAGCGCGATGACGATCGTGGTACCTGGCACCGGGTTTCGTTCCAACATGCTTGAATCGCATGATGGCCAGCCATTTTCAGTGATCATGGTCTACCTCTCACCACCCGTACCTAGCCTCGCCGATACGTGGGTCGACGTTGTCCATGCGGTCGCTAACGTACTGCGCCGCCCACCAGCCCGTCCGGAATGCGATGGCGACGAGCCCGAAATAGAAGGCCGAGTATGTGAGCAGCTGACTACGCATCACGGCTCATGCGCCGCGGACCGCCGCCCAGCCATCCACCTCGCCGTCCGTGGCCCAGTGCCCGCCGTTGGCCGGATGCATCACGCCCCAACGGTTTTCACCCGCCTTGATGGCGACTGCACCGAACAGGTGTGACCCTGCGATAGCACATTGCTTAACCTCGGGTAGTTCCATGTCAGTTCCCTTCTGTTACTGAGAATTCGGCGCGATAGTCGACGTCGGACAGCACGCGGACCACACCTCGTGAAGAGACCACGATCCACATGCCAGCCATGGCCGTTACTTCCGGAAGTCCGTCGCGGCGCATGAGCTTGATCCACCATTGGGTGGGAGATTCGACCTCTTGAAATCCGTGGACGATGCCGTAGTGCAGCTTCCGGTCCGTCAGGAGCGAATCGATCATCGTGAGGGCTTGGGCGGCGCTTTGGGGTGTCCCGTCGAAACGCATCGACTGATATGTGGGTTCCTGCAGCGGTGTTGCGGGCGTGAAAGACAATTCTGCTCCTAGGGTTTCGGTTCGACAATGAGATGGCGGTCAGCGAAAGTGCCGGTGCTGGTGTTGGTCTTGTACATGGCCTTGAACGTGGTGGTTCCAGGTGTCAGGCCGGTGAGGTGAATCCGGCGAGAGATCACGCCGAACAGTCCTGCGATCACCGCACGTCCGCAGGCGGCGGTCGTATCGGAGGCCGCGCGCGTGGTGGCGCCAGACAACGCGAACCCCATATATCCGGCCTGAGTGGTGCCAGCCGCCGAGAACGACGCAGACAGGTCAATCGTGACCTCGCCACTGGCAGGCACATTCAGCGTCACCGACGGTCCCGTGGTAGGCAAGTCTGCGTAGGTGGTGCTGGTAGTTCCCTGCGACGTCACCACTGTGCTGGAGGTAATGCGCGCGGGCGTGCCGGTATCCAGGAACGCGAACTGGGTGATCGATCCTGGTAGCGCCGAATCCGAGGAAGCCCATCCGCCGGAGCGGTTACCAGCGCCCATCGCCGAGGTGTTGCCGATGTCGTTGTAGGAGTCGAACCCGGTTCCATTGATACCGATCGTGAATGTTCGCGCGGAATCAGATGTGAGGGAGAAGACGTTGAATGGCACGGCCTCGGCGATGGTGCCGGACTTCCATGCCGACTTGCCGCCCGAGGCGACTCGGCCCAGCTCGTAGTTGGTCACGCCGTTGACCACCCACAAACGCAGATACACGTAGTCGGTGAAGGCCGCGTTAGCTCGTGTGATGAGTATGTGGCCGCCCGCGGCGTCGCCCGGCGGGATGCGGCTCCAAGATGCCGCCACCGTCATCGCATCGGTTTGTGCGACACCGGTGTTGAGCTTGAAGGTGGGCAACAGCAGCGCGCCCATCGGGGTGAATGCGGCGGGCATCGCGGCCCGGGCCCGCACGAACACCGCACCGGCAGCGCCCCTTCCGCCCGGGAACCCAAAGAGCCCTGCCGTACCACCCGTGCCGCCTGCGGCTACCGCACCCGTGATCGCGGCGCTCGTCGGTATCACGCTGAACGCGTTCCAGTGGCCTGCGGTGCCACCCACTCGGTCGTTGAGCGGCGTGGGGTTACCCGCCGCGCCACCACCGCCCGGGGCGTTGCCCCCGCCCCCGAAACCGGCCTGTGTGCCGCCACCCGGATACAGGATGTCCAGATAGGTCAGCGGAGCGAGGCCCTGGCCGTTGTAGTTGAAGTGGTCACCGCCCTTGCCGCCTTCCGCGGTATGCGTGGTCTCGTTGACGGTCAACGAACACGGACCCGCATCACCGCCGTCCGGCGCGCCGGGACCGGTGCCGTCGCCGCCACCGCCGGCCGGCGCGATGATCCCGTCCACACTGTCGACGCCGAGCACAAACCATGCCGGCAACGTGTAGGCGAACGAGCCGGGCACATCGAATACCGTCGTTTCGGACGGCCGGAACGCGACCGATGTTCGAAATCCGTTGGCGCCCTCCATAATATTCTGCAAGGCATTGATCGCCGCACCCTGCGCGTTGACGGTGCTGACCAGTGCCTGCATGGCGGCGTTGGCCTGAGCCTGCGACGCACGCGGCACGTTGTTGCCGCCCATCCGGTTGAAAATCGATGTCGGCAGCGAGGCAAGCGCGGCCTCCCAGTCCGAGAAGGCCTGTCCCACAGCGCCCGGGGTGTTGCGCAGTGCATTAATACCCGCGTCGATGGCGCCCTGCAGATCACTGGACATATCGCGCGTCAGGTCGGGAAACAGACCCTTGCCGAACTTGCCCGAACCGATCTTACTCGCGTCGAGGGCGGGGATAGTCCCGCCGGATAGCACCCCCGAAATGAGGCTGGCCGCGATGTTCGTGATGTTCAGAAACACCTGCGAAATCGAGCCGCTGATGATCTTCGAGGCATCCAGACCCGGAATGTTGGGCGGGGTCAACGGTGAACCGATGTTTCCGCCCGGGATCTTCATCAGCGCGTTGTACGCGTCGGTGACCGTGTGTCCGGTTCCCGCTACACCCAAAGCATTACAGATCTTGTCGATAAGCCCCTGACCGCCGGGGACGTTGTCGATCCCGTGCTGCAGGAGGTTGAGTGTGTCCTGCAAGTTGCCAATCCGGTTGATGGGGAACAGCCCGGAAATGATCTTGCTGGCATCCAGGCCCGGGATCAATCCACCGGGGATCAAGCCGCCGATAAGCTGAGCGAATGCGTTGAGCGGCTTGATCAAATTGTCTACGACGAGCTTCCAGATGTCCTCGGGCGATGGCGGATTGCCGAAGTCGATGCCACCGAATATGTTCCCGAACACCGTGTTGATGATGTTGATGACATCCCGCGAACCCGAAATGATCAGGCTGCCCAGGCTTACCACGAAATTCTCGGGGCTGGACAGATCAAGCTTCGTGACCTCCTTGATCAGCTGCACCAACTGCTTCTCGATGAATTCGCGCCACTGATCAAGGATCTGGCTCAGGTCGATCTTCCCAATCTTGGGATCAACCGAAAGCCGTTCCAGCGCATTATGGGTGACCGGGAGCCCCGAACCCAAGTCAATCTGCCGAGGCATCGTTTTTCACTTCCTGCTAGTCACGTAAGGAAACACCCGGATCCCACGGGCCATCAGAGCTTGAAGATGCGATTCGCGCCGGTGTCCCAGGCGATATTGATGTCGCCACCGTTGGGGGACACGGGTAGGCCGGTCGCGGTGTCGATGAGGGCGATGAGGTTGGAGGTGGCCGGGTTGCCGGTGTCCTTGTAGATCACCAGCGCCTCGACGCTCGCACCGCTCACGGCGGAGAAGTTGACGTTGGCGGCATTGCAGACCCCCGCGGTGGCCGTCTTCCCGGTCAGTGCGTTCGAGGTGGCGACGCGCGCGGCCGGAGCGATGTCCGAAAGATACTGATTTGTCGCAAGATTGGGTGTGTACGCGCCTCCGGAAGTATCCACGAGAACCACCTTGATGGTGTCGGCGTTCCAGTTGATGCCGCCGGTCGCGAATGCCTCGCGCGCCTTGTCATACAGCGCATTTGCCATGGTGGTACCTACTTCCTTTTGAGTGATGGGGTCTAGCTGAGAACAAGCGCCATCGCACCCCAGTTGACGGAGGTGTTGGCCAGTTTGAAAGTTGTCGGTTCGTGGGCGACGTTGACCGACAGGAAGATCTGGCCGATTGTCGTCACTGACAAGCAGGTTCCGCCCGATGTGCCGGTGGGCATCGTCGAGGTGGCGAAGACCTGCAGGATCATCTGGTTGCCCGAGCAGGTCGCGGCCTGGACCGGTTGCGAGGACGTTCCGGATGTCTTCGTGACGGTGCCCAAGGGATTCGAGGCCCCGGATACCGCAATCCCGAAGATGCGGCACCAGCCATTCCCAGTGGAGGTGACCGAAAGAGTCTTTGTGCCTGCGGAAGTCATGGCCGCAGCGCTTCGGTAGATCTTGATGTACGAGGCGCCGTACGGCGAGCTCCATGGCGCCGTGTCGATGAGCGTCATGGCCGTTCCGGCACATGTCACCGTCGACGGGTCCCCCGGCCGGTCCTGCGCGACCACCGCATAGATGTAATCACCGGACGCCGCTACAACATCGGCCGTTGTCGTGGTGCTCAAGACGGAGGGCGTGCACACGTTGTACTTCGCACGGACGCCCGTGGGCGCGATCGCGCGAAGAGCGACAGACAATATTGCCCAGTCACGCGAAGCGCTGAGGGTGCCTGTGAAGGTGCCGGCCACGTCGGTATCTCGCACGGATTGGGTGAGAAAGCCCACGTTGTCCAGGTAGCGGCTCACGCCACCGGTGAGACCGGACAACGTCGTGCTGGTCTCCCCCGGCGTGAACGCGTGGACCGTTCGACCGTTCAGGGGCACGCTGACCGTCTGCGAGAACGTGGCACCGTTCCCGACCAATTGCGTGGCGGGATCATATCCTTGCGCACCCGCGTAGGACACGGCGACGGCCTGGCCCCACCGGCTGCCGGTTTTGTTAATGGTGATGGTGGCGTTGCCGGCGGTCGCTCCACGGATGAGGTACGCCGCGATCAGCACACCATTGGAGAGGGCCTGACCGACACAGGTCATCGGCAGGTTGCTCGCACCGTAGGTGGCACTGACAGCATCGCCACCGCCCTGGGAGAAGAAGACCAGAACGTCGTCCCCGGCAGCGGGATTGATGGTGCACTGCGTGGCCGTGGCGGTTGTCTCTGCACCTACACCCACGGTGCTGTAGACAACGCTCGCCTGTTGCGTGATCACTGCGGCGCCGAATGCCTCAGCGGACGGAATGCCATTGGACGCAATGCCGACAGCACCGCGGGTCACCATCTGCGACCCGAAGGCCTCGGCGCCGGCGATACCGGGGACACCGATACCCCGTCCGACGACGGGCCGGCCGGCCGCCTCAGCGGAAGGAATATCGAGCGGTGCCACACTGCGCCCAAGCACATAGGTGCCGAATGCCTCTTCCGACGCAACTCCGGCAGGTGCGATGACTACGGAGCCCAGCTGCATCGTGGGGATCCCGAAGGACTCAGGCGAAGGAATGCCTGACGCGTTGAGCGTCTGCCCGACCGCGACTGCGCCGAATGTCTCCGACGATGAGACGCCGGTGGGTGCGATGTCCTGCGGATAGGTGATGCGTGGGGTCCCGAACGCCTCTACAGAAGCGATGCCTGCGGGCCAAAGACCCAGTGGGCCAGTGCTAATCCCGTGCGTGCCGAATACCTCACTCGAGGAGATCGACGGTACCAGCGTGCGGAACCGTGCGTACCACTTGCCGTCTGTGCGGCGTGGCCGGGGCTGGGTCACGCCGTCCTCACTGCGCAGAAGCCGGCGCCGCCCTGACCGCCGCCGTTGGCAGAGCCGGCGAAACCGCCGTCTCCACCGCCGCCACCGCCACCGGGGCTGTTGCCGCTGGTGTCTTGGGCGGCCTCAAGGCCGCCCACAAACAACCGGCCAAAGAATGGATAGTTCACCTGCGCCTCGCCGACCGGATCACGATTGAAGAAGTTGCCGTACGCCAGTCGGCCAGCGGCGCCGCCATTGGCCGCGAGCAGAGTAGTGGTGACACCGGCAAGGGTGTAGGTGATCAACGCGGGACTGCCCGCGCTGCCGTTCTGCTCCTTACCGGGAGCGCCGGCACCACCGGCCGGGACCACAATGTTGAGCTGCGTGACTTCCGCCGGGATACCCACGCCACGTTCGAGACTGACCGCCGACCAACTACCGCGGCGACCACCCTCGCCTGGTTTGTCCCAGCCGCCATCGCCGCCGCCTCCGCCGCCACCGGAACCCGAACCGAGCATGTAGAGATACTTGGCGACACTGGGAATAGTGAAGGTGTAGGTTCCGGGGCTGAGAAAATCGGTCCACGGGGAATCCAGCAGGGTTTCCCCGAGCGCTCCCCACGCCGGGGCAGACTCCGCACGGACGATCGCGCCGGAGATGGTGGCCGGCAATCCACTACTGGTGTTGGCTTTTTCGGTGGGATAGACCGGTATCGGCTGAACCACCTCGGTGACCTGTAAAAGCGAAGGCGTGGAGAACATCTGCCCGGCGACACCGCCCACTTGGCGGACGGCTAGAAAGACAGTCTCGCCGCGGCCCACCGACAGGTCCGGGATTGAAAAGGTCTGCACCTTCGAGGCGGTCAACACAGACTTCTTGTCCCCGAGATTCGTCGCGAGGGTGAGAGTGCCGTCCGTGCCGATCTTGTACACGCCGACATAGCAGTTGGTCATCGCATTGCCGACGAGGCCGAACTTGAGAGTCTTGTACACCCTGTCGGTGTCCGGGGTAATCGGGATGAATGTGATGTCGTTCAGTGCCGGGGCGAACATTGTCTGCGCCGAGATCACCGGGAAGGAAACGTCGTCGTGGGTGCCGGTGGAGATCCAGCGGGGGCTGCGGCGAGGACGGATAACCATGCTGGAGGCGAACTGGGCGGCGGCGTTGGCGTCGTCGGCGACCGATTTCAGCTGTCCCGCTGCCGTTTTGACATCCTCCGGTGTCTTGCCGGTGTCGGTACCGCCGAATACGCCGTTCCAGAAGTTGTCCCAGGTTTTCCTGATGTCCTCAGCGAGGTCGGCGCCCTCCTCCAACAGGCTTTCGACGATATTAGGCGGCAGCTTGTTCGTCTTGTGCGGCAAGACATTGGAGAAGTGCACGGTACCCGCAGTGGCACCCGCGTCAAGAATCAGCAGCGCAGCAGCGCGCGCAACGCCGGTGGTCACCGTCCAGTTGCTGGTCGGAACCGGCCGCCACGCACCGGCGGCGGCCGGCGGCTGCAGCTGGCCGGTAATGACGTCCGGCAATGGGTTACCGGCCATGTCGAAGGTGGCGAAGCCAACCTTGATCGGATTGGACCCCGCGGCGGCGACAAGGTCCGTCCATGAAGCGGCGGCCTCGAGGCTCAATACCTGACCCGCCACCACATCGAAGATTTCGGTACGCATCGACTGACGCGTGCCGTTGCCGATCACCTTGACAGAGCCACCCGATTTCCAGCCCGGCGTCGCCGAATCCCAAACAAAGTAGGGATTTTCGGTAACACTCGCCGCGTTAGGGAATTCACCGGCACCGTTACTCAAGTCTTGGACCACATCGGCGATCCACGACACTGGGATCAGACCGTTGAACCCGAGAAAGCTGTTTACCGCATCAAGAATCCCCTTGAGGAACTTTCCGGGGCCGGCAGCGACGTCCTTGATCAGCTTGAGGAGCTGCTCCTCCAAGAACTTGCTCCACTGCTCCAGAATCGCTGCGACATCGATCTTCCCGACATGCGGTTCGATAGCAAGACGCTCCAGCGCGTTGTGGGTGACCGGCAATCCCGGCCCCAAGTCAACTTGCCGAGGCATTTAGACCGGCACAGCCATCACGGACAACGAAGCGCCTGCCCGATCGAAATCGTAGATGGCACTGAGTCCGTCGTTGAACAGGTTCACGTAAATCGTGGAGGCTGTGCCTGTTGTGTGCGCCGGTATCAGGCCCACCTCGTTGTCAGGGGTGATCGCGGTGTTCGGCGACTGGGCCGTAGAAGCGCCCGGTTCCAGGTAGGTGTAGCCGGTGATGTTGCCGTATCCACGCGCAATCACCTGTCCGGTATTGGGATTACCCAACCGGACTTCACATCCGATCAACAGAGGTGTCGAGTCGAGCTCGATGCCGACCGCATGGACCTTCCCCGTGACATGAAGCTTGCAGTCCCAATCGAGCGCCGGAAGTGTGAATGAGCCGATGGGGAATCGGGTGGAGTTGATCGCCTTCCCGTTCGTGAAGTTCGATTCGGGAACAGTCCACCACTTCACGGTGGGCAACCCCGCGAGTGGGGTGGGCTTCCACTTGCCGGACGCGGTGTATGTGGGAACGTCGCCCACCTCAGGTGCAATGGTTCCATCGAAGTCAGATGCACCTGAGATGGTGGCCTGCGGTCCCATTGGCCCCCTGGGCGCCTTCAGATAGAGCGTCCAGGTCGGATGAAAGTCGTCACCCGTCACAGTGATATGTGACGTGAGGTTGGGGTCATCCGGATTCAGCAAGACCACGTTCGGCGTGATGGCCGGAACCGGCCCCGCCGGCCCTTCCGAACCCATCATGAACGCTTGGTAGTGGTCGCGGTTCCACATGTAGGCCTTGGAGCCGGTGACGTTACCCTGCGGGTCGCGATCTTCGATGATCCAGTACTTGCCCGCGTCCACGTCGTCAGCAGTCAGGTTCTGCGGCAGATCATCCGGCTCCAGCAAGGTGTTGGGCTGCAGCTTGGGCAAGGGCGCGTTCGTGCCCGCGGGGCCCGCGGGCCCCATCAAAGCGGCCAGGCTCATTTGCCCGTTTCCGCCGAACAGTTCCAGTGTGGCCGACACCTGATCGGGGGTATCCAGATCGGAGATGACGCCAAAGATGTTGAGATTGGCAGTCACTGTCTTCAAGAAGACAGAATCGCCAAGCTGGGGGGTGATAGGTGTGCTCATTCGGTCGGCTCCTCGTCTTCGATCGTGACTTTTGGTGTCACAGTCCATAATTCGGATGGGTTGAGTTCCCCGGATTGGGGCGGATCGGGTTCGTTCAGAAACGCGTAGGTGCCATCAGCCAGGCGCCGCAGCCACACGCGATCAGTGTTCTGTTCGTACCCGCGCAGGGCCAGAGTCCAGGCGCAGGCATCGACAACCAGTTGCAGATAGGTCATGTCCACGGTGTCTCCCGCAGGAGTCATTGGCTTCTGGAGCGCATCGTGGATCTCCAGATAGTTCTTCCGAACGGCGCGCGCCACTTCTTCGTTGGCCGGGATCGGGCTGCGCATCAGCCGAGCACCGAACCGTTGCCCAGCGCCATCGATACCATCGACGCGACACCCTGCAACGCACGCAATCCTTGCGACAACGGATCGTCCTCTTTCCTATCGTCGCCTACCGACACCGAGTACGTAACGGGGCGAGAACGGTCGTACTCGTACTTGATCGCGAAAACCTGGTCGACGTAAAGAATTCCGTCTTGTTCAAACCCCACCCGGTCACCGAGCAGAATGTCCTCGTTGATCACATACGGTGCGCCGTTGCGAATCGAGGTCTTGAACGACCGGTACGCACGTCGTTTCCAGTTCAACTGCCTCAGTACCAACAGGGCACTCGCCACGTACGCCGTGCCGCGCTCGTAGAGCTCTTGGTAGGCCAAGTCCCCCGTCATCGCCCGCCGTTTAGGATCGGTGAAACGCATGTGCGCGAACAGCATGTCGTCGAACTGCCCCTGATAGAGGTTCTCCAGCCCGTTGCTGCCTGGAGCCTGCGTAGCAGTTCCCGGCAGAGGGATCACCTCCGACAGTTTGGCCAATCCGTACCGGATTCCAAAGGTCTGAAGTTCGTTGACGATCCGCGGTGAGTGCCCGCCCGTCATCGCCGTGAGCACCGGCCCCTTGTGCTGGTAGTAGCCCGAATCGACGATCCCGGAATGCTGGCTTTCCCAGAAAATGGCCCAAGGCTTCTTGGGTGCCACCCCGAGGATGCGGCGGAAGAGAGGGTCGACTTCCCCGTCGTCATCGGTATCGATCGGGAAGACCGTCTCGGTGATCAGATCGTCCGCGGTCGAGGCAAACAGGTTGATCACGCCATCGATGGCAGTGCCGGTAGGCCCCTCGTATCCCGACTTGTCCTCAAAGGCAAAGACCACGCAGTTGCGATGGGGGCGGGCCAAATCCGCGACACCGCCGGCGAGTGCCTCCAACTCCGGGTGCGGGTTCTCCTCGTCCTCGGTGAAGAACGTGTATGCCCGTGCGATCACGCCGGCGTCACGCAGCAGCTCGGCCGTGGCACTGTGGAAGTCGGTCCACGACCCCATCAGCATCGACGTCCGCGACTGGTCCAGCAGCGGATTGACGAACTGCACCTGCAGCGGCCATGACAACGGATCGATATTCGAGATGCCGCCCTGGAACCATCCCGCCGGATTCAGGATGTTGGTGATGAAGGAGAGCGGCTGCGAGAACAGTCGGGCCAGATTAATGGCAAGTGTTGCCGCACAGATGGTTCGGGTGTTACCGGGCAAGAACCACATTTTGAGCGGCTGAAACTCCGGCGGACTGACCGGAGTAGCGCCGACCAGCAGCGTCTTGAGATGCTCGCGGTTGGATGTCGCCTGAAGCTCAACGGTGTGGATACCACTGCTGTTTCGCTTGGCGTTGATCCGGGTGATCTTGCCGCCCCACCGCGTCTTCCACGATGGCTTGGACGGGATCGGGTCGATCGACAGGTGCAGGTCTTCGTCCAGCCGGACGGCCTTACGCACGAAGTCGGCGAGATAGTCGCCGCCGCGCAACACCACGGTCGCAGAACCACTCTCCGTCGCCACTTCCTCCATGGAGCAGGACACTTCGCTGCCGATGACGGCCAGATGCTCGAGGTTCTTATCCTGCAACCGGATGAGTGGACGTTGCTTGCCCGCGCCGGCGATGATGTCCCTGCGGCCACTCAGATACCTGTAGGCCGCCATGGGGTCCGACGCGGGCAGCGGCGCCGCCAGGGCGCCGATCAATGCGGACTGCAGGTTCCCACCGATGTTTCGCGTGAACTCCAGCGGCACATCGATAAGCCCTTCGGCTCCGCGGTAGATGTCGTCGATGATCGTCATACCGGTCGCGACCATCTCTGCGGAACAAGCACCGACACGGTGCCGCCGGCATGATCGTGGCGCACTTTGATGTTGGCCGTGGTGCGCGGCGGGATCTGCGAATTGAAGCGAATACCGTTCGCGCGGCGCCATACCGGCAGTCCCAGATCGGCGATGTCATGCAGGAAGAAGTCCAGAATGCGGGAGCTACGCGCCCACTGGTAGAAGATGTTGTCCACCGGATCCTTCGACGCGGTGAGCATCCGCTCACCCGGATCGGTATCAACCAGCACATAACCGTCATTGGCATCCAACAGCGGAAGCGGCACCAGCCTGCTGGTCACACCGTCCTGCACCCATGCGCGGCCCGGGCCGCTGTACACAAACTTGGGCCACACCGCGACATTGCCGCGGTTGCAGATGGTGATGGTTTCTTCGTCATACCCGTGCAGCGCGTGCGTCTGCGGATGCGCCTTCCACGTGGTGACCAATGTCCGCTTCGCGAAATACGGTTTGGGAGCGACGATTTGCATGCTCCACAAGGTGTGATTGTTGTTGGCGTAGATCGGCGATTTCGACACCGTGGTGTTGACCGGGCTGGCCTGCATCACCTGCACCCAGCGCCAGCCGCCAAACCGCGAGTGCATACCCAGCCACCCGGTGACGCCCAGCGGCCATGAATCCCACCAATTGGACTCGACAAGTTGGTACTGATACTTGGACAGCTTCCGGGTACCCGACCCGACCATGATGCCGATGTCGATGACCCGCTTGAGGATGTTGGTTCGCTCGTAGGTGGCACCCTCTTGATAGGCACCCTCAGTGAACAAATGCTGGAACGACGGGTGATGCAGTCCATGGATTTCCGTGGACAGCTGCACACCCTGGCGACCAGCCAGCGGACCCAGCAAGTCCCAACGTCTTCCATTGGGAGCGAGGTAGACCAGCTTGAACTCTTCGCCTTTGAGAATATTCGGCATGGTCGCCCAGTTCTGGTACTGGAGCGCCTCGGTGCCTTGCAGAAACTTCACTGGATGAGACTCCCCACTGCGCCGGCCAGGCCACCCCAGCGACCGAACTCGCGCCAGAAGGACATGAACAAGTCCATGCCTGGGTCTTTGCCGCCGCCATTGATGTTGAAGGTGGCGTTCTGATTGTTGGTGGTGCCGCCGCCCATACCCGGGAACAGAGCAGCAGCGACGGTCTTTCCCATGTCGTTTTGCGACCCGAGGGATGATGCGTCGGCGGAACCTGTTGGGGCATTGCCCATAGGGTCATTGCCCATGCTGATTCGGCCGGAGGTCAGCGTGCCAGCTCCTCCGCCGATACCGCCGGCGGGATTCATTCCACGACCATCGGCACCTCCGCCTGGAAGGTTAAGTACGCCTGCGTCGCCACGTTGTCCACCGGCGCCGCCGCCTGTGCCTCCACCCGAGGCCCCCGGGGCCATGCCCGGTGCGTAGTAGTTGTCGTTCTGCCCGCCAAGCTGATTCGCGCCTGGCAGCTGCGGTCCACCATTGGCAGCAGTGGCGGTCGCGGTACCCAGTGGGTTCGAATTGGCAAGACCGCCGGAAGTGCCCAACCCATCGCCGAGGCCCGCGGGCATCGACGGGAGTGACAGGCCCGGCATCGGCGAGCCGAGGCCACCCGGGGAAAGGCCGCCACCGAGCCCACCCAAGTTCGTCAGGCTACGTAGTGAATCCAACAGACCCGGGGCCAAAGCGTCTGACCCGCCGCCGCCTGGCATCTGCTGCGCACCTGCGGGCGGCGACATCTCAGCCGCCCCCGGCGGCATCGAGCCCGTGGTCATGTCCGCCATTGGGGGCGCGCTCATGCCGGGCACCGCGGATTGGGTTTGCGGAATGCTTCCACCGCCCAACGCGTCGGCGGGGCCTTGAATTCCCGGCGAACCAGCCGCCTGGCTCGGTGGAGCAACTGTGACATTGCCAGGTACGCCAGCGCCCCCCAACTTCGAGAGGCCATCGGCGACCGAGCCCAATGCCGGCAATGCGGAGCTACCCGACGAGGCGCCCGTTCCGGGAGAGACCGGCTGCGCGGCGCTCATCCCCTGATCAAGCGAGTCCCCCGCGCTATTGAGCGGGGGTATCGATCCGAGGGGAGGGGGCGACGCAGCCGTTGGAACACTCAGTCGCCGAATCGAATCACGCAGCTGGCTTGCGGACGAGCCCAGTGCGCCGACCGCACCGACCACGCCACCCACCGCCCCGGCCAAACCGGCAGCGGCCGCCGATGCCGTACCGATGGCATCAGCCATCGGACGTAGACCACCGCCACCGAGCGGCGCGCCCGCGGCGCCTGCCGCAGCGTCCACGTCAGCCCCGACATTGATCGCCCGGTTACGTCCGAGCTCACGATCCAAGGACTGGATATCTGACAGCGCCTGACGAGTATTCGCGCGGATGTCGACGTTCCCGGCGCGATCGAGCTCTCGATTGATTTCGCCGGCCCATCGTTGTCCGGCGGTCCGTGCGTCGGCATCCAGGGCCGCAAACGATTGCCGGAAGAGCTCCGACAGCCGCGCAACTTCTTGCTGCGCCTTGCCTGAGGCCGAATCCATCGGCGTATCAGCCATTATGCCTCCTCACCGATGCGTTGTAGATAGTCGTTAATGGTCATGCCGTCAGGCTCGCGTGTGACGGTCCGGTACACCACACCCGGACGCGGTGTCAGTTGCGGCCGGAACTCTTGTAATTCAGGGGGTTTCAGGGCATCCACAGTGTGCATCCACACCTGTTGGCGCACCGCGTCTAGCACCTGGGCCATGAGATGATCGTTGACCGTCCAGCCTTCGTGAACCTTGTGATAGACGGCCGTCCCCGGAGGGGAGTACACAACGAAGTGGACAAATTGGCTCAGCGTAAGCCGAGTTCCAATGTCCGAGAAAGAGTAGCCGGCCTGCAGGAGGTCGCGCTCCACCGCACCTAGATAGCTATCTAGGATGTGCTGGAGCGCTTGGATTCCCCCAGTGTCATGTTGGCGTCCTGCAGCCACGCGGTGAAGAAGGCCAAAACTTTGGCGTCATCCCATTGGTTGAGCACCGAGTACGCCTCGGCGGTGAGCACCTTCTCCAGCCGCGCCCAACACAGTTCACTCGGGTCATGGCGCGACTGCAGCTGAATCTGGAATGGCAGCCGGATGTCATTCATATGTGGCACGCCCACGGTCCGGCCGTCGACATCGGTGTAGACAAAGACGTCGGGGAACCCCGGATACACGGCGGCCCAGTCGAAGCCAGGCTCCCCCACCTTTGGGGGAGCCTGGCGGTGACTCTTCATCGTTATCACGACGCGAGGACTCCGTCATCGGTCACGGTGTAGGAGAACTTGCCATTCGTGTCGGGGAACATCTTGACTTCGCAGTCATGGGCCAACACGTCCTTGTGGGACCACTTCTGCTCGGCGCGCTTGATGATGCGGCCCAGCGGGAAGAACTTCTGGATGCGCTTGCCGCCCGGGCTGAAGGTATCGAGAATCCAGCCGTGGTTGTCCAGCACGTCCGAGGTCTGCATGATCGACAGGCGCCGGCCGTGAGTAGCGGTGGCGGCCTGTACGGCGACGTTGTCGGAACCGTAAGCAACCTTGGCCACATCAGGATTCAGGAATTCGTACAGCTTGAACTTCAGGCTGATCGAGTAGGTTTCCTGCGGCTCTGCCACCTGATCCGAACCCCAAGCGTAGATCGACTTGGTGGGGCGATCTTCCGTCTCGGAGAGGCCGTCGTCAGCGACGAAGCCAAGACGGGTTGCGGTGGCGGGGATGGCGAAGTCAGCCGTGACATCCGGTGCAGCAGTGTTCAGCGGCACCGTGTAGATACCACCGATGATGCGCAGGCTCTTCGGTGAGGGAAGGACGATATTCTTGGTATCGCCCGCGATTGCGTTTGGAGCGGTCATGAAGGGTTCCTTTCCGTTGAGACAGTCCGCGGGCGCGGACTTCTGAACGTCTTGTGGTTCAACCGATATGGCAGGGCACCGTCACCCAGGTGGTGATCAGGTAGCGCCCGATATCCGGCACGTCTGGGTCGTTCTGTTGAGTGGGTCCACTCACGTGCTCGGTCCATTGCACCCCGGGCTCAGAGGCCGGCATCGCCTGCAACAAGCCCTTGATGAGGATCGACACCTGCTCGGCTCGTGCCTCATCGGCGTCAAAGTAGGCAATCTCGACAAGCGCGTTGTCGGAGAAATCGTGGTCAGTGCTGCTGTTGATCAACTGCACCGTGCCGAAGCGAGCGGGATGCGTCTCCGGGACCTTGTGGGAGAACGCAACCGTGTGCCCACGGGCGGCGAGCTGAGCAGTCAGGTATGGAATGACCAACTGTGTGGCGCTGGCGGGGATGAGGGCATCAGCCATGAAGGGACCTATCTCGACTTGCGGGCAGCATCTACTCGAACAAAGCCTTGGGAGGGAGCTTCACCATGGTCGCGAAATCCAACGATGCTGCGGCCGTGGGAGCTTCGAACGCGAACGGTGCGATGTAGCCCTCCGACTTGTTCAGAACCACCTTGCTGAACACCACGTCGTAGATCAGGCTGCTCAGGTGGAGCTCCGGGGTGTTGGCAGTGAGCTCGACTCCTACTCCACCGACGATGGTCCGAAGGATGCCATCGGAATCAATGCGAGCGCGGATCGTCGGGAAGATGACTCCCTGCGGAGGAGTGAGTCCCGGTGCCCAAATGACGCTTCCCTTAGGCAATCTGGGGATGAAATCGACCATGGCGGAGACCGGCTTGATATCGGGGTGGGTGTCGGGGTCGACATAGTCGACCACCACGGAATTCACGGTGCCGGTGACGGTGAAGTACGCGAGGCTGGCCATGAGACTCCTTCAGGAACGCGAATAGACCCCTGGACGCGGCGACATCAAAGATGTCCGCGGGGGCTGACAATGTGAGATTCAGAATGAGCATCTCGAACCGATTCGGTTCCCCTGCTCTGGGCACAGCTGTGCTGTTGCGATTTCGAGTCTACAACGAACTAGAGCCAAGCACAATAGTTAATATCAAGTACTGCAATGGATCTGATGGAATCCGCACACGTGCGCTGAAGTCGCGCTAGCAGGGTCTGCGGAGCTGGTTGGCGACGAGATTGTCGAGCACCGCACGCACCGACTTCAGTTGGTCGGCGACATGTAGTAGTGCGTATGTCTGCGCGATCTCGATCTTTTGATCGTCGGTCGGCGCAGCGGCGATTGCCGCAATCTCGGCAGTTGCCTTGTCTTCGTATGACATTAGATTTCTCCTCCTAAGGATCGTGATGGGAAATTGGAGAATGACATCGGGGCACACCTCGACCACGAAGACGTGTCTCACCCTGCCTCCAGTCCCCACTCAACAGGATGACCCACAAGCGGGCTGAACTGGTTATAAATGCTCTCCACTTCAGCCTCCCCAGGGCATAGACCATCCAGGCCGGCCTGATGAAAAGGGAATGAATGAGAAGCGGACTCAACGGTCCACACGCGAATCAGGGCACAACTGTGCTAGCGCATCGTCAGTCTACAAGCGCCAGACCCACTATCCAAGAGCCTATTTCAGAAACATCAGGAAGTCGCCGGCGACTCACGCCGGCCACGCCGCCGATGCGACGAGCGCCTTGTCACAAGCTCCAGCGCCGCCACCACATCGTCATAGCTGTACAGCGGTCGCTGTGAGAGCTTCTGGTTCCGGCTGCCGTCCTCATGCTCATATGAACGCGGAGGCACCCTGGTGGCCAGCAGCTTGAAGAAGGTCGATCGCGATCCGGTGTCCGCGCCCACCAAATGCAAGGCATGCCACATTTGGTTGGCCGACAACAACTCTCCTTGGATCCTGTTATTGGTGTACGTGTACAGGTCGGCGGTCAGATACGTCTGACGACAGTGCCTACAGGTCACCTCGACGTCATCATGCTCGCCGTACAAGGGCGTCGAACACACCGTGGGCCCGGTAGCCCCCTCACCGGTGACGGTTGGGCACGCCCCCACCAATACAGACGGCGCCGGATAGATGATCCTGCGAATCCCCTTGACCGCGTGCTCCATTTCGGAATAGAAATCGTTCGCATCCGGCTCACACATCACCGCGGTGATGTGGTGCGCCAGCCAGCGCGCCATGTCCGCCGAGGAGGCCTCATACCCCGTCGGCAGCCGCCGCCATCCGGCTGGCAGCGGCCCAACGAAGCTCGGGCCCACAGATCTCATGGGAACAAAGGATATTCCGCGGTTCTCGGTGACCAACCGTGCCCACATGGAAAACGTGTTGTGGATCTGTCGGCCCAGTTTCGTCGCGCGCTGATCGCCCAGCAGGACCTTGCTTCCAGGCCCCACCCGGCCACCAGTGCCTACCCGGGTTTGTCCGACCGCCGACTCCCGCAATCTGTCGAGATACCAGGTGATCCCCGGCTCGACATTGGTGAGCCGTCCCTCGCCATCGCGAACCTTCAGCCCGATCAGCAATTGCCGCAAGTTTTTGCCGCAGTTCCAGCACAAGAACAGCTGCGCTTGGCCATAGCAATGGGTACACCGTTGATTCATCACGCCGTCCTCGAGGAGTTCAGTGCATCTCTGACCAATTGCGATCCGTGACGAACCGTCTCGGCTCGGTCTACGTGGTCGCACACCAACCCCTGGCGGTATCCGTCTGAGTCACACAGATCGCAGCGCGCAACAGCCACGCTCTTGGCGGCGCCCTCGGCGCGCAACCGCGCTATCCGCGCATCACCGGCGCGGGCCGCACGCCAGGTCTCGTGGTGCTCCCGATAGCGCCGGCAAGCCCGGCAGGGCGTGTCGGTGCCCTCGGGGTGGCGCGGACAAAATGGGGCGGGCTCCCCAACAGAAGTTCCTACGGCACGGGACGTTTCAACCCCAACCTCAACCACAACCGACCCTGTCGAGAACCCTTCTGGCAAGGGTTGCGTGAACCCTTTCATTCCGGCAGGTGAGGTAAACCCTTCCCGAAAGGAAACCGATACCCCTTCGGGAATCCCATCTCGCAAGTCTTCGGAGAAGGGTTCGGCGAAGACTTCGGGCAAGCCTTCCGACAAGCTTTCCAAGTGCCCAACGGCATCCGCGCGGGATCGCGACAACCTCCCTCTGAGCTGCACCGCCTTATCGCTGGTGCCGCTGATCATCGGCAGTTCAATGCGATTCAGCTCATCGAGCAATACTCGAGCGAGCTTCGGCGACTCCACGTGGCACAGCGCCCGCAGCGCCGACAGCATGACGTTGGGCTGCTTGTCCACCTGGTCACGTCGCATGAAAGACCGCGTCAATGTCTCGCCGGTGTCATCGTCGGTGAAGACGTAACGACGGCGCTCCAGCCGGGTGAGAGATTCCATCACATCGATATCGGTGGGTGTTCGTTCACCGTCGACAAGCGCCTTGCGCCACCGCCTCAGGTTCAGCGGTTGCACCCCAGCGTAATTAAGTGCTGGCTGCGCCAGCAGCACGATGTAGAGCAGCTTGTCCGTGACCGGCTGCGCACAGAAATCACCATCAGTGAACATCGAGAACCAAGTTTTTCCGTACTCACGCGCCACCTCCAACCGTCCTTTCTCACAGAACGCCGACGGGAACACCGCACGGCCCTAAATGCGTTCAAGCGCGACATGCGCTCGTCGCGCCAGTACGGCTGGCGCCTCATCCGGGTCTACGAATGCGGCTAACGCGCAGAGCAATTGCGCGGTCTTCGCGGGATGCCATGCCGATAGATCGGCACAGGCACCAAGGACCTCCAACGGATTTCGTTGCCGCACCGCCCGCACGATGCCCATGGCGACCGCGCCGACTTCCTCGGCATCGGTCTCGAACTCGTAGTCGACCGCGGGGTCGTCGTCAGCCGGCGGCAGTGATGTGCCGCGCAGACGGATCACGTGGCGCTGGGAGATGCCGAGCAGCTCGCCGATTTCGGCGGCCGGCTTGCCCATCCGCGTGAACTCGTGCACCGCCGCCACCCGGTCGGCGTGACTCAGCGGCATCCGATGCCCGTCCCGCACTACCAACGTAACCACCAATGGGTCGTAAGTAGCCGTCACTGAGGCTCCGCCGCGGTTTCGGCGGAACGCTCTGCGACCGCCCTGAGCTGCAGCGACGAGAAGGGGTGCGATGGGGCGATCCGGTCGGCTATCTCCCGCAACAGCATCACGTCGGGCTTCCAGGACCGGGGCGCACCGGCGTTCACCGCAGGCTCCACAGCATCGCGAAAACCGCGACAACCGGTAGCGCGAGGCCACAGGTGAAAACCCAAATATGCTGGCGCAGTTCGTAACCCGCGCATTCATGCGGATGGTGAAACACAAAGTGCCGATAGCAGTACGGGGTCACATCGCCCCCTTGGGCTCCGATGGCAGCGCCTCCAGCCAACGACGCAATTCGTCGACGGGGTAGATCGGCTTGGTGCCCACATACTTGGGACAGATGCGCCCGGCGCGGCGCTCTCGATCAAGGGTGTCCGGTGAGACGCCGACCAGTGCGGCCGCCCACTCGCGGGCGTACGCGATGCCCGGCGGATCAGATCGCAGCGGCTCCGTCATGCGACGGCCCCCGACGGGCCGTAGCCTAGTGCCCGCTTGGTCTCGTGATATGTCGCGAGCGCGGCGAGCTTGTCGACCGGACCGATCGTCGCCGGCACCGCCTTGCCAGAGCGCGCGCCAAGTTGCTGGGCGATCTCATCCAGGCGCCTCATCAGTTCCTTCAGCAATGCCATATCGGCGCCAGGATGATCCGGCTTGCTCGACTGGCAGGATCCGTGTTCATTCACGGGGACTCCCCTCGATCGGTCGTTTGTGGCTGTCGCGGTATTCGCTAAGCGCGGGCGAACGCCCGGCGGTCACACACCCTGGGCGGGCTGGGAGTCGTGTGTGGGATCGGGCACTGGGCGCCCCGGCGGGTCGGCCATCAAGACGCGGTGATCGGTTATCCCGAGTTCGGCCAATAACCGCGCGTAGAAGACGCTGCTTACCCGCGGGGCGTAACCGAGCTCGATACGGGTGATATAGGACCGGTCGACCTGCAGTGTTCGCGCAAGCTCACCCGTGGCCCTCCCCTTCAGTTCCCGAATCGTTCTACAGGCATACCCATGAATCTTGACTGTCGAGGACGGCATGTAGTCAAACCTAGTCATTGATAGTCACGCACACAATGATTTCACTTCGAGAAACATGACTAGATGATGCTAGATAACTGACGATCGACTGTGACATGGCTGTATCTGCGCATACATATGCAGGCTTAGAGTCTCGGCATGTCGCTAGACGTTTCTATATGTGACTGCCATACTCCATCTATGGCTGCCGAACGATATACATCTGCAGATCTGACCAGGATCGGCCGAGCCGTCGAGCGCGAGCGCCTTGATCGCAACTGGGGTAAGGAGGCCGCCGCCAGGATTGCGGGTATCAACTCCATTACCTGGAAGCGCGTGGAAGACGGCCTCTCCGTACGCGGCACCTCGCTGCGCGCGGTGGAAAAAGCTCTGGAATGGGAGGCGGGCACGATCGAGGAAGTCGCGGCGACGGGAGTTCCGCCGACCGCGACCGAACCGGTCGCCGAGCCCGCCGCCGAAAGCACCCCCCGGCGGGACACTCTCGAATCCGATCGGACCGAGCTCCTCGACAGATCAGCACGCGAGGCGATGTCCATCCGCTCGATCGGGTACGAACTGCTCGACCGAATCACCGCGCCCGAGAGCTACGTAGAAGTCACCGCGGGCCTGATACAGATCAGCAAGGACCGCGCCGACGTGCTGTTCCATGCGGTCGAGCTGGACACCACGCTGCGGCCGGTCTACGCCGAGGCGTACGCCGAAGCAATGATCGCGGTGCGGCAATTCACCGTGCTGCACAACAGAACCGCCAGGCCCGGCCAGCGATATGACATCGAGAGCGATCGCAGCCGCAGTCCCGACGCAGAGGACGGTGAGCTCTTAGGGCTCCGACTGCGGGGCAACGCGACCGGCGATCATCGTGAGGAGAGCGGCAACCGCCTCAGTTTCGGAAGCTGACCACTTGGTCACTGGTGCGGTATCTAGTGCGCGACTAATGGTGGCGCGTGCCAGGCGTACCCGTCGATCTGCATGACGCAACGGGAAATCGTCCTGGAAAGGTTCGTTGGGCGTAACATGCAGCACCGGCTGACTCACTTTCAGGCGAAGGTTTAGTTGGTCCCAGCGCCCCGGTGCCGCAAACACCGGGGCGCTTGCCATATCCCGCGTAACGGGACGTTCCACAATTGTTGATCGATGCGGCAAGACTGCCGAGCAACCGTCACGATAGTTTGCTGCGCGACGGGCAAGCAGTACATCGCCAGCTATCAAGATCCTACAGCTTCAACAAGATTCAACCCCCCAGCATCCCCGAGACAAAAATACCACTATTGACCAATAGCGTGTCACCCTGAACATTAATGGTCAACTACGAATGTAGTCAGTTTCATGCCCGGGGTGATGATTTCGAGTTAGACATTTCTTAGGGTTTCTTGGCAAATCTGCGTCAAAAGCGCGCCCACGGTCAATCCATAGGCAAAGATGCCTCGCCGCCGTCTGCCGGGGATTGCAGCAGGCCGTCCAACATCGCGACCGCGGCCCGCGCCTGGCTTTGATCCACGTGTACATAGCCGCGCTGGGCCTGGACCGACGAATGGCCCATGATCCTCATCCGCGTCTCTTCCGCCACTCCCGCGCCTTGCAACATAGAGGCCGCGGTGTGCCGCGCCGAATGCAGCGGAACTGACTCCATTCCCGCCCGGGCCAGCAGCTGCTTCCACGCCTGGAAGTCCTCGCGTGGAGAGACCGGCCGCCCATCGGGGTGATGCCAAACCAAGTTGTGTGGATTCGGACCGGACGCGCCGGCATGCCGCGTGCGCAAGAGCTCACGTAGGGCATCGGTGATCGGGACCGCGCGTTTCCCGGCGTGGGATTTGGGGCGCGTCCACATCAGCGCCTTGTGACAGGGCCGGTACTCGAAGCCCGCGGGCAATGTCCCGTACAGCTGCTGAAGCTGCCACGCAAAGTCGAGAACGCCGGCGTCGAGATCCACCCGGTCCCAGGTGAGCCCCAACAGCTCGCCTTGACGAGCGCCCGTCAGGAACGCCGCGGCCCACCGCGTCGCCAGCGGATCCCCATTCTCAAACGTGGTGCGCAGCAGATGCTTAACTTCGCTGGCCGACAGCGCCATCCGTTCGGCCGCGGCATGTTTGGGCTTAGCCATCCCGAGCACCACATTGCGTCCCACGACGCCTTCGCGCTGTGCGTCAGCGAGCGCCTTTTGCAGGACCTGGTGCGCCTTCTGCGCATTGCGGGTTGAAGTCTGCTGGACCACCCGGTGCATTCCCCGGATGTCTTCCGGAGTCAGTCGATCAAGACGTTTGTCCCCCAACGCGGGAACCAGATACAGCCGAATCACCTGCTCGTAGTAGCGGTAGGTGGTGGGCCGCACCTGCGGCGCGTGAATGGTCTCCAACCAATGCGTGAGCCACTGCGCCACCGTTGTCTTCGACGAGGACGGAATCCGGCCGGCCTCCACCTCGGCCCGCAGCGCGCGCAGCTTGTTCAGCGCTGTCCCCTTGTCCTTGGAGGACACCGTGCGCCGCTTTCGGCCACCATCGGGCGAGGAGATCTCCACCGCCCCGATCCACAGACCATCGGCCCGTTTGTAGAGCCCACCGTCTCCACGAGTTCGTCGCTGCATCAGGCAACCTTCACAATTGGCTACTGTAGCCGCAAGTGTAGCCTAGATTAGCGTCCGCATGCGTCAGATAGCGGCCGCTGCGGCGGCCGTGAACTGCGAATCAATCCGGGGTACGTCGTCAAGACGACATCGGCAGCGGATTTTAAGTCCGCAGTATTGGCTAACATTTTGCCCGATCCTCCCTCGTCGCCGTCACCCAGCTGTCCGGATAGTCAATCACCCTTGCCCCAGACAGATAACCGATTCATCCATAGCAGACGAAAATGGAGCCGCTAATTGGTGCCGCGCCCGAATTCATCGGCTGCCAGCTATCTTTCACCGGGCAGGTAAATCACAGAAATAGGCAACTCTGACATTGCCGATAATTCGCCATTCACAACTGAATCCCGAACGCGAAATTAGTCGCGGTTTGATGCGGCACACTCACTAATTAGTTCAGGTGAAGAATGGCCGCATGCTCCACCATGCGGCCTGGTTCGGCAAATTTCCGGCCGCCTGGGCACCGGCTCACGCGAAATGCGCAGTACGGCTGTACACCGCCGCCGGCATCCACCGCGCACGAGACCGACACGCCAGCACGACTTTCTACGATCAACGTCACACCCCCACCCGACACACCCCTGCATCACATTGAAGATTTCTAGCAGATAGTGATACCTGTTGTATGCCACCAGAATTCGCAGAACTCTGGTGTTGATTCGTCACCAGACTGCGCGATCGTCGACATTGGAAGTTGCCGCCCGCCCCTCGCACGGCGGGTCACCTGCGAGCTAAGAATCAACTTAGTTAGCGCAGGTAGTGTTTTCCATCGTGAGTCGGGAGCAGGATATGTCAGACGGAGTCGCCGTTCGCCAGAGCGGAATTGAGAACTATCTGGACGCCGCCGGCTCGATCGATCTGCCGCCCGGGACCACACTGCTCTCGAACTTCGAACGCAACATCGCCGAGTTCGCCACCACCGCCGCCTACCGTTACCTCGACTTCACGCGCGACGACGACGGCGTGGCCATCGAACTGAGCTGGGACGCGCTCAACACCCGGATGCGTGCGATCGGCGCCCGTCTGCAGCAGGTCACCGCCCGGGGTGACCGGGTCGCGATCTTGGCGCCACAAGGCCTCGACTACGTCATCGGGTTCTTCGCGGCCATCCAGGCTGGGAACATCGCGGTTCCCCTCTTCGCCCCCGAACTTCCCGGCCACACCGAACGCCTCGACGCGGTGCTCGCCGACGCCACCCCTTCGGTCATCCTCACCACCGATGCCGCCGCCGAGTCGGTCAACGCCTTCTTGCGCAAGCTGCCCCGCCAGCGGCGCCCACGAGTGATCGCCATCGACGCCGTACCCGACTCGGTGGGGGCCACCTTCACCCCCGCCGAACTCGATACCGACGACCTCGCCTATCTGCAGTACACCTCGGGCTCGACCCGCACCCCGGCCGGCGTGGAGATCACGCACCGCGCGGCCTGTACCAACGTGCTGCAGATGATCCTGGCCGGCGGCCTCGACATGGACATCCGCAGCGTGAGCTGGCTGCCGCTCTATCACGACATGGGCCTGATCATGATCCTGTTTCCCCCGTTGTGCGGCGGTCACATCACCCTGATGTCCCCGTTGGCGTTCGTACGGCGTCCCCGCCGATGGGTCAAACAGCTTGCCGCCGAATCCGCCTACGGGCGGGTGTTCGCCGCTGCCCCGAACTTCGCCTTCGAACTCGCCGCACAGCGCGGACTGCCGCCCGCCGGTGAAACCTGGGATCTGAGCAATGTCGCAGGTCTGCTCAATGGATCCGAACCGGTCACCATTTCCGCGATCGAGAAATTCACCGAGGCCTTCGCCCCGTACGGATTCCCGGCCTCCGCGATCAAGCCGTCTTACGGCATGGCGGAGGCGACGCTTTCCGTCGCCACCATCGGCATCCACGACCGCCCCAGCGTGATCCATCTGGATCGGGAACAGCTCGCCGACGACCGGGCCGTCCCCGTCTCAGCCGATGCCCCCACCGCAGTACCCCATGTCTCCTGCGGACAGGTGATTTCCAGCCAATGGCTGGTGATCGTCGACCCACAAACCGGAACCGAACTCCCCGAAGGAGAAATCGGCGAGATCTGGCTTCATGGCGACAACGTCGGCCGGGGCTACTGGGGCCGCGGCCGCGAGACCGAGGCAACGTTCCACAACCGGCTGCACGCACGACTCACACAGGCAAGCCACGCGATCGGAACCGCCGAAAACAGCCAATGGCTGCGCACCGGGGATCTCGGGGTGTATCTCAACGACAATCTGTATGTCACCGGCCGCATCAAGGACCTCGTCATCATCGACGGGCGCAACCACTACCCGCAGGACATCGAGGCGACGGCCTCAGCCTCCTCCCCCGCCGTCAGGTCGGGGTATGTCGCCGCGTTCTCCGTCGCCGCCAACCAGCTCGCGGAAGCCGCCATCGCCGACATCAGCGAGCGCCTGGTGATCGTCGCCGAACGCGCTCCGGGATCGGGCCGGGCGGAACAAGCACCCGTCATCGAGGCCATCCGGGCCGCGATCTCTCGCACGCACGCACTGCCGGTGGCCGACGTCAGGTTGGTGGCCGCGGGGGCGATCCCCCGCACCACAAGCGGCAAGCTCGCCCGCCGCGCCTGCCAAGCGGAGTACCTCGCGGGCGTATACAGCTGATCCAACCCTCAACTGTGAGTTGAATCACACCCCTAGTGGACCCCCTCGCGTTGAGGGCTGACGACATGGGTGTTTGACTTGTGTCATGGCTACCACGAGCCCGCCGGCGCCTACCCAGGACGCCAAATCCGCCGATGCGAACCTCGCTGACCGCATCAATGCGCTGTTTCAGTCGCACCGGCGGCCCGATGGGCGTATGTGGACCAACGACGAGGTGGCCAACGGCATCAAGAAGGCGAACCCCGGCATCAAGGTCGGTGGCGCGTACCTTTCGGCACTGCGCACCGGTAAGCGTGCCCGCCCGGCCATCGACCTGCTCGGCGCCCTGGCCGATTTCTTCCGCGTCCCCCTCTCGGCCCTCACCGACCCCGAGCGCACATACTCGCTCGATGAGCGCCTGGGCGCCCTGGACGAGACCACTCGGGATGAGGTGGAGCTGATCGCGTTGCGCGCGATCGGCCTGAACAAGCAGAGCCTGGAAACTGTCGCCGCCGTGCTGGATCACGTGCGGGCACTCCAGGGCCTGCCTACGGTGGACAACTCGGTCAGCAACGGGCAGTAATCATGCCGAAGATGCGTTGTGCAACAACCGATCTGAGGTCCACTCGCCAACTTCAGGCGATCCATCAACAATGCGCACGCAAGCTCTCCGACCTTGGGCTTGAGTCGCTGACCACGGTCGAGGATATCCGTGCCCGCGCCAGCCAGCTGAGCAATCGCGATATCCAGCTGGTCCCTTACTCCCTGTCGGGCAGCGGGGTACACGGACTGTTGGTGCGCACCGACGCCACCGACTATGTGGTGTACGACAGCGACACCACCACCATGCACCGTGAGCACATCATCCTGCACGAGCTGAGCCACGTGATGTGTGGACACACCGGCTCGAGCAAGCGTGAGCTCGCTGAAGTTCTTTGTCGTGAAACCTATCTGGACGATCAGGAAGTCGAGGCCGAGATGCTGGCCTCCATGATGGGACAGCGCGTCAGCCCCGATAGCCACCGGCCGATCGCCATCACGAATGCCAATCTGCGCCGGATCCTGGCATCACTGACCCTGGAAGGCGTGCCGGCGGCGCCGTGACGTCAGTTTTCGAAGACTCCGCCGCCGCGTATTCGGTCGCGGCCGTCTTCAGCTATGGCGCCGTGGTGGTTGTCGCGGCCGCCATGCTGCGCTCGCGGGTGCGGCCCCCAGCCTCTGTCGCGCTCTTGTTGTCATTCCTCTTCAAAGGAATTGCCGTCACCTTGGCCACGCCGCCTGTGTACGAGAAATTCGACAATCTGGTGGGCGTGCACAACATGGGCCGGCTTGTCCTGAATCTGTCCGGCGGTATGGCATGGACCGCATGTGTTCTCACGGTCATCACCTTCTGGGGTGAATCCGGCCCTCGCGCGGTTCAGCGCGCACGACTGTGGGTGTGGATGGCGGTGGCCATCGGCGGCGCGCTGACCCTCTGCTGGTTTGTGGCACCCACCTCCGAACTGCCCCAAGACTTCTACGCTTCGCACAGCAACAAACCCGCCTGGGTCGCGTACATGCTGATCTACTTGATCACCTACGGGCTGGGCGCACTCCTGATCATCATCAAATGCCTGCAGTACGCCCGTTTTCACGACGTGGCGTGGTTACGGCGCAGCATGCTCCTCACCGCGGCCGGGGCCACCATGTGCCTGGCATTCTGCATCATGCGAGCGCACTCGGCGATCTACGGCATCATCACCAATGACAGCTTCTCCTGGCAGCGCCTGGCCCCGCTGGCCGCCACGATCGGGCAGATCCTCATCGTGATAGGCCTTGCGGGACCGTCCTTCTCACAGTTGGTCTCCTCAGCGCGCCAGCGCATCCAAACCTACCGTTGGCACCGCCAGCTCGAACCGCTGTGGACAGCCCTATACGAGGGCAACACCCAAATCGCCCTGGCGCCGCCCAGCGCCGCGATCGGTGATCACAACTACCGGCTCTACCGCAGGATCGTCGAGATCCGCGACGGCCTGAGCGCCATTCGCCCGTACATCGCCGACGACACCTCCTCCACATCGGCTGCCCGGCAGATCCATTCGGCAATCGAACAACAACGCACCGCGCCACGGGTCGAGAAATGTTCGGGCGCCAAGATCATCGGCGAGGTTCCCGGCGCCAACCGCAAGCAAGAACTGCGCTGGCTGCTGGACGTTTCACAAGACCTCCAGCAGATCAACCGCCAACACACACCTGAGGCACCGGCGCCGGATCTGGTCTCGTCTTCCTACGCGCACGGGAACTCTTGACAGCCCGCACGATCTCGCGCACCGCGATGAACACCAGGTAGGACCCGAACACCAGTGCCAGCCAGCGCGCATTGAGCGCCAGTGCCAACAACGCCCCAAGCACCGTGCCCGGCAGCGCGAACACCGCCAAGCGAAAGCCAATCGGCGCATCGGCCGTGCCCTGCCGCAGGTGGGTGGCCGCCGCGACGAGCGCGTTGGGCAGCATCACCATCAACGACGTGCCCTCGGCGACGTGAAGCTCGGAGCCGAAGAGCACCAGCATCGCCGGCACGGTCAGTAGTCCGCCGCCCAGACCCAGCGCCGCCGACCACGCGCCCACCACGAAACCGACGACCGAGCCTATGGCGATCACCGACGGTACGTGGGACAGCACCCCGCCGGGAAGCAAGGCCTCCCCTGCCGAAGGGTCAATCCCCCCGGCACTCAACAACAATTTGGCGGCGGTGGCCAACAGCACAAACACGAACAGCGCCTTGAGAATCCACTCCGGAATGCGTGCCACCAGCTTGGCGCCCACCACCGCTCCGATCACACCACCCGCCATCAGGCCGGCACCGGCGACCACATCAACCCTCGCCCCGTGCAACGCGTAGACGGTGCTGCCCGCGATGGCGGCAGAGACATTGGGCAGCGTCGACGTTCCGTGAATAACGGCCCGGCTCAAGGTGGTAGCCCGCGCCAGGGAGGGAACGGTGATGACGCCAGTGCCACCACCGAGCAGCCCTCCCGACATGCCGCCCAGCACGCCGATACGGGCGAGAGTCCCCAATCCGGGGCGCTCGCTCATCCGGCGACCCGGAGCTTTTCGATATCGGAGAACTCGGAGAGCCGGAAGAACGCCTCGGCACGATCCAGAATCCGCTCCCGCATGGTCACCGTCTGCCCGTGGTTGCAGCCATCGAGCAAGGCGAAGTACGCCCGCGGCATCCGCACCGCCGCCTCACGAGACTCGGCCAGCCGCATCGGGTCCTCGGACCCGGCAAAGAACAGGGTGGGTGTGTCGATCTGGAGCAGGGCCTCTTCGGTGACACCCGGCTCGTCATCCCACTGGCGCAGCAGAGCCGCTAATCCGCGCTGCCCCAGGGCCTCGATCGTGGCGCGGAATCCCGGCGTCATCCGCTGCCCACGATGCGACTCCCAACCGTCAATGAAGGCCGCGAGCCCCGATTCCTCAACCACGCGAATGGCATTCGGGAAGATCAAGACGTCTACCGCACCGCGTTGCGGGCGGTGCGAGGAACCCGCCACCACCAGAGAGGTGAGCCGCTCCGGTGCGGTGGCCGCCAGGGTGAGACCGATCCGCCCGCCCAGCGAGTAGCCGAGGTAGTGCGCCCGGCGCACGCCCAGCTGGTCCAGCACGGCGCACACATCCCGCGCTGAGGAGGCGATGGCATAGCCGCCGGGGTAATCAGGTTTCTCACTGGCGCCGTGCCCGCGCACGTCGATGGTGGTCACCCGGTACTGCTGGGACAGCTGCGCGATGTAGCCGTGCTTGGACCACACCCCCGAGTTCTGCAGACTGCCATGCACCAACACCACATCGACCACACCCGGTCGGGCGCGCCCATATGTCCGGTAGGCGACCAGGGCGCCATCCGGGTCCGATCGTCGTACGAAACCCGTCTCCGAAACACCGATCTCACGCACATCGGCCTTCGACATGGAAGTTGACACGAGGAAACCAAACCTTCCGCACCTAATCAAACATTTGCTGATCCGGGCTCGTACGCGGCGCTGCGTCTCTTCAACTAACCGTTATGAGATTGAGTTGATATCTCAACTGTCAGTTGATTTTCCTCATGCGTCAAGTCGAGGGGCACGAAGATTGTCAACTGTGACTCAGCTCACAATGGATTGAACAAGGGCGAGCTATCGCAAAGATATCGCGATGCCATCCAGGATGTCGTGCTCACTGACCACCAACTCGGTAATGCCAGCGCGCGCAGAAAACTCCCGCACCAATTCCTCGACAACAATGGATCCGCCACCGATGACATCGACACGGCCCTCATGCATGGGCCCGAGCGCCGCCCGCTCCGACCGCGGCATCGCGATCAATGCGGCCGTCACCTCGGCCAGACGACTTAGCGGCACGCGCGAGAGATGAATCGCCGCCGGGTCATACACGTCGAGACGATGCGCCAGCGCCGCCAGCGTGGTGAAGGTGCCCGCCACCCCCACCCAGGTTCGCGCGTCCTGCACCGGCACCATCTCAAACGTCCGCGCCAGCTGCGCGCGCACAGCGGCGCGTGCCGCCGCGATCTCGCCGGCGGTCGGCGGGTCCGAGTGCAGACACCGTTCCGTGAGACGCACGCAGCCGATATCGGCGGAGAAGCTGGCCTTAACGCCGCTGCTATCGCCGATCACCGTTTCGGTGGACCCACCGCCTAGATCCACCACCACGAAAGGTTCAGCCGCCGAATCCAGCTCGCCCACGGCGCCAGCAAACGACAGCGCCGCTTCTTCGGTGCCCGTGATGACTTCCGCGACAGCCCCCGGACAAACGGTGCCGAGCAACTCGGCCGTCATCGCGAAGAAGGTGTCACGGTTGGAGACGTCGCGCGCGGCAGACGTGGCGACCATGCGGACGCGCTGCACGCCAAGTGATTTCATCAGCTCCGTGTACGCGGCCAGCGCTACCCTGGTTCGCTCGATGGCCTCCGGCGCGAACTCGCCCGTCGCGTCGACGCCCTGCCCCAGCCGCACGATCCGCATCTCACGGTGCACATCGGTCAGCTGCCCGGCTTCGTCGATATCCGAGATCAACAGACGGATCGAGTTGGTGCCGCAATCCACGGCGGCGACACGGGTCACCGGACCTCCCCGGCGACCAACATGCCCAAATGTGCCCCTTTTGACGAATTTTGCGCACATTTGAGCATGCTCGCGCAGAAAAGGCGGCCGCGAATCACGCCCACACCTCGGGAAGCACACCGGGCATGGTGCCCGCAAGCGCTCGAATTGCCTCATCCCCCAACGGGTTCACCCCTGGCCCCGCGGCAAGCGAATGCCCGATCAGCACGTGTAGGCACTTAACCCTGTCCGGCATGCCGCCTGCGGTAACGGTGGTTCCCAGCGGCTCGATCGCGTCACGCTCAGCCAGATAGCTCTCGTGCGCGCGGCGATACGCGGCAGCCAAATCCTCATCGGCGGCAAGACGTTCGGTCATCTCGCGCATCAGACCGCCCGACTCCAACCGGCTGGCCGCGGCCGTGAGCGCCGGATGCGTCAGGTAGTACAGCGTGGGGAAAGGCGTGCCATCGGGCAGCCTCGGGGCCGTCTTGACGACGGCTGGCTCACCGTTGGGGCAACGGTACGAAACCTCTAGCATCCCTCGCGGTGCGCGGCCCAACTGTGCTGTGACCGCGGCGATATCGTCCTCGGCGATCACGGGCGTGGCGCCGGGGGGGCGGGCGGAACGTCGGGCGGTGCGGTAGGTATAGCCGTCGGCGAGTCCGCGATGTTGTGCCACAGGTTTGTGTACCAGGGATTGCCGTTGTCCACCGGCCCCTGACTCTGCGGCTTGGCGTCGACGGGCGTGTTCGGCAGCTGTACCTGGAAGGGCACCTCACCGGGCATCACGAAGCCCAACCGCTCACGCGCCTGCGCGGCGATGTAGGCCGGGTCGGCCAGCCGGCGCTTCTTGTCCTCGAGTGAGGCAATCTGATCGCGCAGTTGGGCTTCCGCGGCGGCGAGCTGACTCTTCTCGGCCTGCTGGGAGAAGTACGTACGCACCGGGCCAGCCACCGTCAGCGTCAGTGCACACACCACCGCCGCCAGCACTGCCGCGCGCCGCGCGGTTGACCCCAACCGCTGCTCTGATTGGTGCTCGGCACTGCGTTCGATCGATGCCGCTACCGCGCTGGACGTTCCGCCGGACTTCGCCTCCTTGGCCGGTGCCGCCGGACCGCTACGCGCCGGACCCCGGACCACCTTCTGCGCCGGGCGCTTGACCGGCGCCCGCTTACGCGCGGCCGGGGCTGGTCCCCGCGACCTACCGGACGCGGGGCGGCGCCTGGGTTCCGCCATAGCTCAGCCTCAGATCCAACCGGCTAGTTGGAGGGCTCGATCGAAAAACGCGGGAAGGCAAGGTCTCCCGCAAAGCGGGCAGCGTCCCCGAGCGTCTCCTCGATGCGCAACAGCTGGTTGTACTTGGCCACCCGCTCACTACGCGCCGGAGCACCGGTCTTGATCTGACCGCTACCCACCGCGACCGCCAGGTCGGCGATGGTGGTGTCCTCGGTCTCGCCACTGCGGTGGCTCATCATGGTCTTGTAGCCGCTGCTGTGCGCCAGCGTCACCGCATCCAGCGTCTCGGTGAGCGTGCCGATCTGATTCACCTTGACCAGCAAGGCATTCGCGGCACCGCGCTCAATACCTTCCTCGAGGCGCTCCGGGTTGGTGACGAACAGGTCGTCGCCGACCAGCTGCACCCGATCGCCGATCGCCGAGGTGAGCGCGACCCAGCCATCCCAATCATCCTCCGACAGCGGGTCCTCGATGGACACCAGCGGGTAGGCGTCGAGCAACTCGGCGTAGAACGCACCCATCTGCTCGGCGGTGCGCTTCTCCTTCTCGAAGCTGTAACCGTCTGCCGCGCTGTAGAACTCGGTGGCCGCGACGTCCAGCGCCAGGGCCACATCGGAGCCCAGCTTCAGGCCTGTTGCCTCGATGGCGGTGCTGATCAGGTCCAACGCGGCCCGGGTTCCCGCGACGTCGGGGGCGAACCCGCCCTCGTCACCGAGACCGGTGGCCAGCCCCTGCTTCTTCAACACCGACTTGAGCGAGTGGTACACCTCGGTGCCCCAGCGCAGCGATTCCTTGAAGCTCGGCGCGCCGATCGGCGCCACCATGAACTCCTGCACATCCACCCCGGTGTCGGCGTGCGCGCCGCCGTTGAGGATGTTCATCATCGGCACGGGCAGGATGTGCGCGTTGGGGCCGCCCAGGTACCGGAACAGCGCCAGGCCGGCCGAGTCGGCGGCAGCCTTGGCGACCGCGAGCGAGACCCCGAGGATCGCGTTGGCGCCCAGGCGCGACTTGTCCGGGGTGCCGTCCAGATCCAGCAGCGCCTGATCGATGAGGCGCTGATCATCGGCGCTCTCGCCGATGATGGCCGGAGCGATCTCGTCCAGCACGGCGTTCACCGCCTTGGTCACACCCTTGCCGCCATACCGGGCACCGCCGTCACGCAGCTCCACGGCCTCATGCTCACCGGTGGACGCGCCGGAGGGAACGGCCGCCCGTGCGAACGTGCCGTCGGTCAAGACAACCTCGACCTCGACGGTCGGGTTGCCGCGTGAATCGAGGATCTCGCGGGCGCCTACCTGCTCAAGAATCGGCACAGTCTCTCCTTCGGGGGGTGCTCCGGTGGTCGGGTAACAGACTAGTGCTACAGCGTGGCGCCCTTGGCGTAGGCCGTAGCCCAGTCCCGGACCTGCTCGGCATACACGTCCGACATGTTGTAGGCCCAGAGCGCCTTGATCCAGCCGTCGGTGGTGCTCAGGTCGCCGCCACGCGCACACAGATATCCGGCCGCCGACAGTGCCGCGTCGTCAATGTTGTCGGGGCTCGGCTCGCCGTCACCGGCCGCGCGCACCCCGTAGATACGCCAGGTTTCGGGGATGAACTGCATGGGCCCCATCGCCCGGTCCTGATTCGCGTCGCCGTCCAGCGCGCCCTTGTCGGTGTCGGGGAGCCGCAGGTTTCCGTTGGACCCGTCCAGCCGTACCCCACGAATCGGCGGCAAAGCATCGCCATTGGGCTGCAGTTCAGCACCGTGGTAGGTGCCGTTGTGGCTCTCCACGGTGCCGATCCCGGCCAGCGTGGTCCACGCGATCTTGCAGCGCGGATTCTCCCTCTCGGCAACCTTGGCCGCATAGGCGTACGCCTCCAGCGCGATGACGGGAATACCCGTCTTCTCCGCGCGGGGTGTCGACCACTCGCGGAGCTGATCGGCGGGACGGCCCTGGATATGTGCGGGCGGTGTCGCGATATCGGGCACCGCATCACCGGTGGGTGGCGGCACCCCCTGCGGCAGTGGATTGCGGCCGCCCAGCTGCCAGGAGCAGCCCGCTGCCAGCAGAAACACCGAGATGGAGACGACGAGCACGATTCGCCCGAAGCGCGCCGAGAGGGAGCGCACAGCAAGGGACGACACGACAGAACTCCTAGACGGTGCGATGGATTGCCCTCCATCGTCGCATGAGCTGGCCACATGTCTGCGCAGCCGATGCTCTGCGGCCCTCATTTCAGGTAAGGTCAGCCGCACCTTGGCAAGCATTGGCTAGCCAAAGTCAATAGAAGGAAAAGGACCCTGCACATGCGCAGCATCGGCGTCCTGGCCGACGGGCCGACACACTTCTCGCAATACTTCAGCAGCGGCCTCATCGGGCTACGCGAAGGACTCGAATGCGGGATCGTCGTGATGATCCTGATCGCGTTCCTGGTGAAGTCCAACCGCCGCGACGCCCTGAAGTGGGTGTGGCTGGGTGTCGCCGGCGCCATCGCGATGACCTTGGCCATCTTCCTGACGATCCATTTCGGCAGTAACACCATCAGCGATCTCGGGGCCGAAGCGATCGCCGGGGTGGCCTCGCTGGTGGCTGTCGCCATCGTCACCACCATGGTGCTGTGGATGCGCACCGCGGCGGCCAGCATCGCCGGTGAGCTGCGCCACGGGATGGCTCAGGCGCTGGAGGCCGGCGCACTGGCCGTACTGACCGTCGCCTTTCTGTCGGTCGGACGCGAGGGCGTCGAGACCGCACTGTTCATGGTGGGGTACGCCAAGGCCGAAACCGCCTGGCCCCTGGCAGGACTCGTGACAGGGGTCGCCGCGGCGGCGGCCCTGTCGTACGGCATGTATCGCGGTGCGATCAAGATCAACCTGAGCAAGTTCTTCAAGTACACGGGCGCGTTCCTGGTGGTTGTCGCGGCCGGCATCCTCTCCTATGGCATCGGTGCCCTGCAGACCGTCGGATGGTTACCCGGCTTGTCGAACAAGGCCTTTGACATCACCGGCTGGTTCGACTGGAGCGCGTGGTACGGCGAGCTGCTGCGCGGAATCTTCAACATCACACCGACCCCGACGGTGCTGCAGCTGACAGGCTGGCTCATCTACCTGGTGGTTGTGCTCGGCCTGTTCCTGCGTCCGGTGGTCACCGCACCCAAGGTGGCCACCACCCCCGAAGCCCAACCCGAGAGGACCGCTGGATGAGATCACCACTCGCCTATGTTTCTGCCGCACTTGCGGTGGCCACCGGCGCGGCGCTGGCCGGCTGCACTCCCAAGGAGCCGGTACAGAGCGGCGCCGCCGGCGGCCAGGAGATCAGCGTCACCGCCACCGACTCCAGCTGCCAGGTATCCAAGACCGAGGGCACAACGGGCCCAGTCACTTTCAATGTGACCAACAACGGCTCGAAGGTCACCGAGTTCTACGTCTACGATAAGGGCGACCGCGCCCTCGGTGAGGTGGAGAACATCGGCTCGGGTATCAGCCGCAAGCTCATCGTGCAGTTCACCGAGCCCGGCACCTACCAGACCGCGTGCAAGCCCGGCATGATCGGCGACGGCATTCGTGGCGACTTCACCATTACCGGCGCCGCGGTGAAACTGGACGCTGAAGGCAAGTTCAAGGACGCCACTGACCGCTACCGCGGCTACGTGATCAGCCAGGTCGACGCCCTGAGTGAATCGGCCGCCAAGTTCGTCGAAGCGGTCAAGGCCAAGGACATCGCCTCTGCCAAGGCCCAGTACCCAACCAGCCGGGTGTATTACGAGCGGATCGAGCCAGTCGCCGAGGCCTTCCCGAATGACCTCGACCCGCGAATCGACCTGCGCGAGGCCGACCTTCAGCCCGGCGAGAAGTGGACCGGCTATCACCGGCTGGAGAAGGACCTGTGGGTGACAGGCCTGCAGCCGGACACCGACGCGATCGCCGATCAACTGCTCAAGGACATCAAGGAGCTCTCGGACGGCGTGCGGGCCAAGGACTTCGACATCAACACCACCAAGATCGCGGGCGGCGCGCAGACGCTGCTCGATGAGGTGGCCAGGACAAAGATCTCTGGTGAAGAAGAAACCTTCAGCCACACCGACCTGTGGGACTTCCAGGCCAACCTCGACGGCTCACAAAACGCCATCGCGACCGTGCGGCCGATCCTCGACGAACGCAAACCTGAACTGGGACAGGCGATCGACAAGCGATTCAAGGAAGTCGACGCTCTCTTGGGCAAGTACCGCAAGGGCGACGGATTCGTCCTGTACGACACCGTGACCCAAGACCAGCGCATCGAGCTGGCGCACGCCATTGACGCGTTGTCCAAGGAGGTCAGCGAGGTACAGGGTGTCGTCGCCGGACGATGAGCGGCTCGCGCGCAGAGAACCCGGCATGAGCAGCGGGTTCAACCGTCGCAAGCTGCTGGGCGCGGCGGGAGTCACCGCCGCCGTCGCCGGCGCCGCCGGGGCGGGAGTGTTGGGTGGCCGTGCGAGCGCGGCCGGCACCGGCCCGGTCAACGTCAAGGTCCCGTTCCGCGGCGACCATCAGGCCGGGGTCGTCACCCCGGCGCAGGACCGGATGCACTTCTGCGCCTTTGACATCATGCCCAACGCCACTCGCGGCGAGGTCCAGGCCATGCTGCGCCAGTGGACCGAGATGGCCGAGCGGATGACTCAGGGCCAGGAGACCACACCCGGCGGCGCGATAGAGGGCAATCCGTACTCACCGCCCACGGATACCGGCGAAGCCCTGGATCTGGCGGCCTCCGCTCTGACACTGACGATCGGCTTCGGGCCATCGTTTTTCCGCAAGGGCGGGGTGGACCGATTCGGTGTCGCCGACAAGCTGCCGCCACCGTTGCAGGAACTGCCGAAGTTCCGCAACGAGAAACTTGATCCGGCGCGCTGCGGCGGCGATATCTGCATCCAGGCCTGTGCCGACGACCCTCAGGTCGCGGTGCACGCGATCCGCAATCTGGCGCGCGTGGGCTTCGGCACCGTCGCGGTCAAGTGGTCGCAGCTCGGATTCGGCCGCACCTCCTCGACCAGCCGATCACAGGCGACGCCGCGAAACCTGTTCGGTTTCAAGGACGGTACCCGCAACATCAAGGCCGAGGACACCGCCAAGGTCGACGCCAGCGTCTGGGTGGCCAAGGGCGACAATCCCGATTGGATGGCGGGCGGCACCTATCTGGTCGCGCGGCGCATTCGCATGCTGATCGAAAGCTGGGACCGCACGGTCCTCACCGAACAGGAACGAGTCATCGGGCGCGCCAAGGGATCCGGCGCGCCCATCGGCCAAGGCGACGAATTCGCGGCCATCGATTTCACTGGCAAGAAACCCGACGGTGAACCGCTGCTCGATGTGGACGCGCATGTGCGGTTGGCCTCGGCCGAGGAGCTGGGCGGCATCGAAATCCTGCGCCGCGGCTACAACTTCACCGACGGATCAGACGGTTTCGGGCACCTGGATGCCGGGCTGTTCTTCATCGCCTTCATGCGCAATCCGCAGAATCAATTCATTCCCATGCAGCGCAAGCTGGCCACCTCGGACGCCCTCAACGAGTACATCCTGCACACCGGTTCGGCCATCTTCGCCTGCCCACCGGGCCTGGGCCCCAAGGAGTACTGGGGCCAGGAACTCTTCGGCTGAACCGGCTAGCCGAGTAAAGCCCTGCCGTACCAATCGTTCTCATCGGCGATACCGGGCAAGGCAAAGAAGTACCCACCACCGAACGGCTGCACGTAGTCGATCAGCGGCTCGTCGTTGAGCCGGTTCTGTACCGTCTCGAACTGGCGCTCCACATCCTGCTGGTAACAGACGAAGACGTGGCCCGACTGCATGTTGCCATTCAGATCAACGCCCAGGTCGTAGTTGTAGGAGCGACGCACCAGCCGCTGATTGTCCGTCGCGGTGGTACGCGGATTTGCCAGCCTGATGTGGGCGTCGAGCGGAATGGTCTTGCCTTCGGCATCGGTCGCGTAGTTGGGTGTGTCGAACTCGTTGTTGCCGTCCAGCGGCGCGCCACTGTCACGGCGGCGGCCGAACATGCGCTCCTGCTCGTTGATGGAGACACGGTCCCAGAACTCGACCATCATCCGGATCAATCGCACCACCATGTAGGTGCCCCCGGCGGTCCAGGCCGGTTCGCCGTCGCCGACCCACACCAGGTTCTCGGCGTCGCCGGACACCGGGTTGGCGGTGCCGTCTTTGAACCCGAGAAGATTGCGCCCGGTTCCCGACGGGCGCGGCGGCGAGTTGTATCCCTCTATGCGCCAGCGCATCTGCAGATCGCCGCGAACCGCGCGGGTGATATCGCGCAGCGCGTGATGCACGGTGTCCGGATTATGCGCGCACAGCTGCACCAGCAGATCGCCGTGTGACCATGCCGCTTCGGGAAAGTCGTTGGGAAACACCGTCATCGGCTTGAGCTTCGCGGGCTTGCGATCCGCCAGTCCGAACCGCCCATCGAACAGGCTCGCCCCGAGCGCGACCGTCACCGTCAAACCATCGGATTCGACCACGGGACCCAACACCGCGCTGTCGGCGGGCGGCTCACCGATGCCGAGCTCGGGCGGGGTGCCGCCATCGCACAGGAACCGCGCACGCGCGGTGAGCGTCTTGAACGCGGCAACCACCGCATCCTTGTTCTTCGAGGTCACGTCAAAGGCCACGTGGCACGCGAAGTTCTGTTTCTCGGCCGGCGGCGGCACCAGAATTCCCGATTGATGCGCCCCATGGAACGGATACCGGCTGGGCGGCGCGGACACCGCTGCCGCGTTCGCGTCGATCTCGGCACCCTTGACCAGCGCCGCCCCCGTGATCGCCGTGCCTGCGGCGCCTACCGCGGCGCCGCGAAGGAAATTCCTGCGATTGACATCCATGTTGCGCGACTCCTTGGTCAACGGCTCGGCGGAAGTTCGATGAGCAGCGGCACCGACGCAAGCTTCTCGAGTGCGTTGCCGAGCGCCGCGTTGACCGACTGGCGCTCCCGCAGCGGTACCTGCGCGAGGGGCCGCCAGCGGCCATCCTGCTGCGTGCCCTTGAGCGCGGCATCCAGCTCCGCAAGCCGAGAGGTGCTTTCGCCGATCAGTTTCGGCGCACGCGCGGTGACCAGCGGCGCGAACTGCCCGAGCACCGCCCGGGTGGCCTCGACGGCCGCGGCCGCCTCCTGGTATTCGGTGCCCGCACCCTGATTCGTGAAGCCCATGAGCTGGAAGCGCAGGGTGTCCTCCAGGATTTCGTGAGGCCGCTTGGTCTGGTCGGCCGGATCGGTCATCACATCCGACAGATGGGCGCGCAGCGTGTCGATGGTGGCCACCAGTTGATCGGCGACCGGAGTGAGCACCGCCGCCGGTTGGCCGTGCCACAGCCCGTACTCCAGGCGGCGTAACCCTTTGAAATCAGGGTCATCGACACCGTCCGGCAGGCCGTGGGGCAGCCCGGCGATGGCGTCTCCATAATCCTTGAAACTGCCGTAGGCGGCACCGATCCGGTTCCAGGTCAGAATCGCCGGAACCCAATCCTTCTTCGCGGCCTCGCTATTGCCGGACGCCAGATCGTTTCGCACGGTCCGGGCCTGCCCGCCCAACACACCCAACAGATCGTCGGCATAGCGCTGGTATGCCTGCATGGGAGCCTTGAGATCCTCTTCGGTCACACGCACGACCGGTTGCGGCGCGCCAGGAACCGAATCACCGCTGACTTGTTGAGCCGCCGAGTATTTGACCGGTTCACCGGCCATGAGACACGCGAACTTGTAGGTCCCGTTGGACAGCGCGGCCGTCATGGTGGCACTCGTGGACGGACCCAGCGTCTCGATCTCGGCGACCACTCCGTTGTTGGCATCGACGAGATTGATCTCACCCGTCTTGCCTGATTTGTTCTGCACGGTGAACGTTTGCAACCCGGAACGGGCCGATTTCCAGTCGTCGGCGCATCCGTCCGCGGTGACCGTCACCCGGACCCCGGCGTCGTGATTGGCGGCGGGCAGGATCGCGATGACGGCCGCGGCCAGCAGCGCGGGCACCACCACGATGACCGCCGCGACCGCGACCGGACGTTGTCCGATCACCCGTGCGAACGCGGACGGTTCCTCGTCGGCATCGGCTTCGGCCGGCGCAGGAGCCATCCGCGACACTCGCATGAACGCCGGGATGACCAGGACCAGGTATCCGACCCAGGCCAGCACCTGCAGCACCGTCATCCGGGGCGTGAGCTGTGTGATGCCGGTGATGATGGTTACCCACCACGAGTCCGCGGATATCTGTTGGCTCAGGTCGAACGCGTACCAGGAGTGTCCGGGCAGCCAGCCCGCGGTCTGCAGATCGCCGACGCCGTAGGCCAGGATGCCGGCGGCGATCACGATCAGGACGATGGCCGTACGGGTGAAGAACACCTTGAGATTCAGTCGCACCGCACGCCGGTACAGCAGCCAGCACAACGCCACGGCGATCGTCAGACCGATGGCGCCACCGATCACCGGACCGGTGGTCTCACCGGCCGCCTTGGCCGCGGTCCAGAAGAACAGCGTGGTCTCCAGACCTTCGCGGGCAACCGCCAAGAAGGCGGTCAGCGCAAGTGCACCCGCCCCCAGGACCAGGGCATGCTCGACCTTGCCGGACAGTTCGCCGGACAGATTTGCGGCCGTGCGCGACATCCAGAAGATCATCGCGGTGACCAGCCCGACCGCCAGAATGCTGAGCAGCCCGCCCACCACGTCTTGGCCGATGGCACTCAGCGAGCTCGTGGTGGAATTGAGTACCGCCGCGAAGCTCGCCGACACCGTCAACGCGCCGAGCACGCCCAGCCATATCGGCGCGGTGGCGCGGCGGCCCCGCACCGCAAGCGAGGACCGGTGAACGGCGGCAAGCAAAATGCTCACCACAAGGCCCGCTTCTAGCCCCTCGCGCAGGCCGATGAGCAGGTTCGGAATCGCGTCTGACAAGACCACGCAGATAAGGTATGGCACCCCTAATACCCTGTGCAAATACCCCGAAGGGCAATTGTCCCTGCGCGTCGGGCGTAAAGTCCCGCCCGCGGCGAGCGTAGCTAAGAAGTGCCCGAGCTAGGCGCTCTGCGACCGGTCGGAATCCGCGGCCTCGTCATGCACATCGGGCTGCTGGTCCTCGGCAGCCAGTTCGGCATCCCCGGTCGCAACGGGTTCCGCGGGGCCCCGCAACCAATGCGCGTGCCATTCTTCGGCGCTCACCTCGCGTAGATCACTGAGGTCCAGTTCGGCGGCCACATCGTCGCCGCGGCGGCCCACGAGAATGTCTTTCTCGGCACGCCGCACGGTGTCCATGAACTCCAAGGCATCGGCACGCAGCTGGTTTTCGGCGTCACCGTCAAGCTCGATACGCACCGAGAGCAACTGCGCGGGAATCAGCTCCGTGGGCAGGCCCGCGGCCGTGACGCGGCCCAGCACCTTCTGCGTCAGCGCGAGCGCCGGCTGGCTGCTAGATATGCCGTCCAGGCAGGAGTCCCGGTCCTTCTTCTCCTCGGCCTTGCGCTCTTCCCATTGAGCCAGCTGCTCTTCCAGGGAGATCGTGGCGGTATCGCCGCCGGCACCGAGGAGGACGGGAATGCGATTGCCCAACTTGTTCAGCAGCGTCTCGGCGACATCGTCGATATTGAACGGGTGCTCCGGAGCGTCCTCTGCGATGCGCGCGTGAAAGAGCACCTGCAGCAACACATCACCCAGCTCTTCGCGCAGCTCGTCGGCGTCACCGGTGCGCACCGCGTCGAACAGCTCGTACGTCTCTTCGAGCAGATACCGCCGCAACGAATCATGGGTCTGGGTGCTCTCCCACGGCCCATTTGCCCGCAGCCGATCCATCACCGCCACCGCGTCGATGAGCTTTTCGCCCTGACGCGCAGGCGGCGCGATGACCGAGGCGCCCGCCTTGATCCGGGCGCGAACCTCAGGATGGTCCGGATCGGAGGACAGCAGCGCAGGAGCATCCTCGCCGATGTACACCGGGCGCGCGGTCGACAGCGACCACGCCAGCCGAACCGGAAGTTCCTCGGTGTACTGCAGATCTCCGGCGAGCAACGTGACGGCCTCTACCGGAACCATCGACGGATGGCGCGGGTCGACGAGTATCACGGTCATTTGCTCACCTCCAGTGGAGTTATATCAACACTGCCCGCGGGACGCCCCGACAATGCGATCAGCAGATCGACGATCATGTGGACAAGCTCCAGGTCGCGAATCCGGTCCGAGCCCACCCCACCGTCGCCGGCACGCGGAATAGGAACCTGCACAACGGTAGTCGTGGCACGATACTGCGCCGCCGGATGCAAACGCTTCAGTCGCAGCTGCGCTGAATCCAGGAGTGGCAACGGTTGTATCCGAATGTTGGTGCCGACCACGGAAAGATCGGTGATGCCCATCTCGCGGCACAGCAATCGCAGTGAGGCGACGGCGACCAAGCGCTGCACCGGCAGCGGCAGCGGCCCGTAACGGTCGGTGAGTTCCTCCACGGCCGCACCGATCTGCGCAGTATCCGCGGCTGCCGCCAGCCGGCGGTATGCCTCAAGGCGCAGCCGATCGCTGCCGATGTAGTCGGTGGGCAGATGCGCGTCGACAGGCAGGTCGATACGCACCTCCTTGGGCTCTTCGACGGTCTGCACCGTCTTACCGTCCGCGGCAGCGCGATACGCCTCGACGGCCTCGCCGACAAGGCGTACGTACAGATCAAAACCGACCCCGGCGACGTGCCCGGATTGCTCGACGCCGAGCACATTGCCGGCACCGCGGATCTCCAGGTCTTTCATGGCCACGGCCATACCGGCACCCAGATCGTTGTTCTGCGCGATCGTCGACAGCCTGTCGTAGGCGGTCTCGGTAAGCGGCGTCTCGGGGGAATACAGGAAGTAGGCATAGCCGCGTTCACGGCTACGCCCCACGCGACCGCGCAGCTGGTGTAGCTGCGACAATCCGAAGATATCGGCCCGTTCCACGATCAAGGTGTTGGCGTTGGAGATGTCCAGACCGGTCTCGATGATGGTGGTGCACACCAGGATGTCGTATTCACGGTTCCAGAATCCCTGGACAGTGCGCTCCAGCATCTCCTCGGGCATTTGACCGTGTGCGACAACGACTCTGGCCTCCGGAACGAGGTCGCGTATGCGTGCGGCGGCCTTGTCGATGGTGCTCACCCGGTTGTGCACATAGAAGGCCTGACCGTCGCGCAACAACTCACGGCGCAGTGCCGCCGCCACCTGTTTGTCGTCGTGCGGACCCACATAGGTGAGCACCGGGTAGCGCTCCTCGGGCGGGGTCAGGATGGTCGACATCTCGCGGATACCGGCCAGGCTCATCTCCAGGGTGCGCGGAATCGGCGTCGCGCTCATGGTGAGAACGTCCACATGGGTGCGCAGCGCCTTGATGTGCTCCTTGTGCTCCACGCCGAACCGCTGTTCCTCATCGACGATCACCAGGCCGAGGTCTTTCCATCGCACGCCGGTCTGCAGCAGCCGGTGCGTGCCGATGACGATATCGACTGAGCCGTCGGCCATTCCCTCGACAACCAGCTTCGAGGTCGGCGGATCGGTGAAACGCGACAGGCCCGCGACCTTGACCGGGAAGCCGGCGGTGCGATTGGTGAACGTCTGCAGATGCTGGTCGGCCAATAGCGTGGTGGGCACCAGCACGGCCACCTGCTTGCCGTCCTGGACGGCCTTGAACGCCGCACGGACCGCGATTTCGGTCTTGCCGTAACCCACATCGCCGCACACCACCCGGTCCATCGGAACCGGCTTCTCCATATCCGATTTCACCTCGGTGATGGCGGTCATCTGATCGACGGTCTCGACGAATCCGAACGCGTCTTCCATCTCGCGCTGCCACGGGGTGTCCGGCGCGAAGGCGTGCCCCGGTGCGGCCTGGCGCGCCGCATACAGCGCCACCAGCTCACCCGCGATCTCGCGGACAGCCTTGCGCGCCTTGGTCTTGGTGTTGGCCCAGTCGCTGCCGCCCAACCGGCTCAGGCCGGGCGATTCACCACCCACATACCGGGACAGCTGATCCAGGGAATCCATCGGCACATACAGGCGATCACTCTGCCCACCGGCCGCTGCGCCGCGCTTACCCGACGCATACTCCAGCACCAGATATTCCCGGCGCGCTCCGCCGACAGTGCGTTCCACCATCTCGACGAATCGGCCGATGCCGTGCTGATCGTGCACAACGAGGTCACCCGCGGAAAGCGCCAGCGGATCAACCTGATTGCGGCGCTTGGCCGGTAGCCGCTTACCGTCGGTGGCCGCTACCCTGCTGCCGGTCAGATCCGTCTCGGTGACGATGACGATGTTGGAGCCCGTCAGCACCACACCGTCGGTGAGATGGCCGCGCAGCACCCCGACCACACCCTCGACAGGTTCGCCTCCAGGCTCCAACAACGTTGCCGGGGTTTCTGTTTCGGCTAGCTGCTCGATGATCCGGTGTGTGGTGCCGGCTCCGGCGGCCACCACCGCGGCCCGCCCGCCCGTCATCACGTGGGCACGCAGCATCGCGAAGATCTCTGTCGCACCCTCCTTATGGCCGCGCGAGGACGGGGACGGCCGGACCGCCAGTCCCACCGCCTGATCGTTGTCCATGCCCAGCGGGCTCAGCGACCACCACGGATGACCGCCCGCACCAGCCGCGTGCTTGACGTCGTCGAGCTCACGGAATCCTGAATCCGCCAGAGCGTCCACATCAATCGGTGCGTCGGAACCGATCGCGGCGACCGACCAGGATGCCTCCAGGAACTCCCGGCCGGTGCGCTCCAGGTCCGCCGCACGCGTCCGCACCTTCTCCGGATCGCAGATCAGCACGGGGGCGTTGGCCGGCAAGTGGTCGACGAGCATGGTGAGCTGGCCCGAGTGCAGCACGGGCAGTAACGATTCCATGCCGTCGACGCAGATGCCGTCCGCCAGCTTGGCGAGCATCTCCCCCACACCGGCACCGAGGCGGTGCTCTTCTTCATGGCCGGAAACTCCGGCCGCGGAAGCGAGTTCGGCGGCCCGCGTGCGCACCTGCTCGGTAAGCAGCAATTCACGGCAGGGCATCGCGAGCACAGAGGTGACCTCCAGCTCGGGGATCGAGCGCTGATCAGCGACGGCGAAGTAGCGCATCTCGCTGACCTCATCGCCCCAGAACTCGACACGCACCGGATGGTCGTCCGTGGGGCTGAAGACATCGAGGATGCCGCCGCGCACCGCGAACTCGCCGCGGCCGGCCACCATGTCCACCCGTGTGTAGGCGAGCTCGACCAGGCGGGCGATCAATCCGTCGAACTCCAACTCGGCGCCGACAGCGAGCTCCACCGGTTCTAGATCGAACAGTTCGGGGGACATCGGCTGCAGCAACGAACGGACCGTGGTGACCACCGCCCGCAGCGGTTCCCCCATCCGGGCGTCTTCCGGATAGGCCAGCCGGTGCAGCACCTGCAACCGCGCACCCACCGTGTCGACACCGGGTGACAACCGCTCGTGCGGAAGGGTCTCCCAGGACGGCAGCAGCGTCACCGCGTCGCCGTACACATCGCGCAGCTCGGCGGCCAGGTCTTGGGCCTCGCGGGTGGTGGCCGTCACAACCAAAACGGGCGCATCGCTCGCATCGGCCATACCCGTCACGACGAACGCGCGTGCACACGTCGGCGCGGTCAGATCGAGGCCCGTCTTGGCGGCGACAGCCGGAGCAAGAACATCGAATGCGGGGTCCCGCAAGGCTGTCCGGATCACCCCGGCGAGAGGCGGGGTAGTCACAGTCATGGTAATGCCATTCTACGGCGCCCAGATCTCGACAAAATCAGGCCCATCGCCGTCAAGGCCACGTCAAGAAACTCCGCATGCGGTCGCCACGGGAGCACGGTGGATGCATGACACTTCTGGACCTCCTGCCGTCCTTACACAATGTGGCCCGCCCACGCGTCGACCCGGCCGTATGGCCGGTCACCACACACCTGGATGAGCAGGGCCGGATGTGCGTCGGAGAGACAGTGCTCTCGGAAATCGCCGATCAATTCCACACCCCGGCGTACGTGCTCGACGAGGAGGACTTCCGCCACCGCGCCCGCCGCTACCGGCACACCCTGCGCGAGATCGAGGTCGCCTACGCCAGTAAGGCACTGCTGACCGCCGATGTCGCGCGCTGGGTGGCCCAGGAGGGTCTCTCGCTGGATGTCTGCTCCTCCGGCGAACTGGCCACGGCCCTCGCGGGCGGATTCGATCCGGAACGAATCATCATGCACGGCAATGCCAAGACCCCCGATGAGCTCAGCGATGCCGCCGCCGTCGGCGTGGGCCGGATCGTGGTGGACTCCTACACCGAGATCATGTTCCTGGCGACTCGCCTCAAGAAACGCCAGCGCGTGCTGGTGCGAGTCACCCCCGATATCGATATCCACGGGCATGCGGCGGTGACGACGGGTGTCACCGATCAGAAGTTCGGATTCCCGCTGCACGATGGACACGCCATCGAAGCCGCCCGCCGGGTGCTGGACCAGCCGCTGCTGAACCTCGTCGGCCTGCATTGCCATATCGGATCCCAGGTCACCGACTGCGCGCTGTACGGCGAGACCATCCGCCGCATGATCGCCGCGATGGCCGACATCCGCGCCAAACACGGCGTGATCCTTGGCGAGCTCAACATCGGCGGCGGTCACGGTGTCCCCTACCGTTCGGGCGACCCTGAGCTCGACCTCGCCGAGCTGCGCGACTTCATCGACGATGCCCTGGACGCCGCCTGCGCGGCGGAGCGCTTCCCGCGCCCACGTGTGGTCGTGGAGCCCGGCCGCGCCATCTCCGCGCGTGCGGGCGTGACGCTGTACCGGGTGGTGTCGGTCAAGACCCAGCCCGGCGGCCGCACCTTTGTGGCCGTGGACGGCGGCATGAGCGACAACCCCCGGGTTTCTCTGTACGGCGCGAAATACAGTGTGGCGCTGGCCAACCGGCACCCCTCTGCGCCGCCGCAGCTGGTGACCGTGGCCGGTAGACACTGCGAATCCGGCGACGAAATCGCCCGGGACGTGAACCTGCCGTCCGATGTGCGCCCGGGCGATGTGCTTGCCGTCGCGTGCACCGGTGCGTACCACCACAGCATGGCCTCGTCCTACAACCTGGTCGGCCGTCCGCCCGTGATCGCGGTCCGCGACGGACGCGTACGGGAGTTGGTGCGCCGCGAGACGATTGCCGACCTGCTCTCGCGGGACCGCGGCGCGCGTTAGGCGCGGTGTGCCCGACCCGGCCTAGAGCGCGGCACCGCTCTTGGTCGGGGCAACCGTCAGCGGAGGTGCGGGCATGTGCGCCGTGGGCGTTGAGTGGAGTTCGGCGTCCCCTGGTTCGGAGCAGACCTGCTCACCCGGCTTCGGCGCACTGCACTTTTCATGCGCCCCAGCCGGCGGGACGACTGCGGTGGGCAGCGCACACGCCGGTGCGCCCGGCGCACACGGTGGTTCCGCGTGCGATACGCCGAGCGCCAGCGGCGCACCGACGATGACGCCGGCAGCAACCAGTAGTGCCGCACGTCGGGCCAATACGAACATCATGAGCAGACGATAGGCCGGTTCGTATGGTCAAGGCACTACTTCGCAGCGAATTCACAGCAACGTTCCACCAGACATCGCGCGCACCCGATGGGCGTTAGGGGTGGTTGCGCGCCTCTCCGGGAGCGTTGATCGCCTGCCATGGCGGCATGCCGCTCTGCGGAACCTGCGGCATGACATTCGGATCCGGCCTCGAGTGCAGCTCGGCGTCCTCGTGCACCGGCGCAGGTGTAGTCGGCGCCTGGCACATGGCCGGATCGGCGCACGGCTGCTCTGCTCCCGCCACCGGAATCAGCGCAGCGGGCATAAGGACCAGTGCGGCCGCGCAAGCCGGTGGGACGACCCATCGCATCACTGTTGACGTCACGACGAACACCTCGCCTATCAATCAGCCCCAAGGCCTGATCTTAGGCGCTTTGCGCACGTCACGTAGCTTTTTGCCGGACCGGCTCACAAGTTGTCGGGCCGCACCGGAACGTCCGGGGGTTTCGGCAAGTCGGCGGGGTCGGGCCAGGACCGGAGCTCCGCGTCACCCGAGGTCACGCAAATCTCTGAACCAGTTCGCGGCTGCATGCAGTTGCCATGCCCTCCCCGGGCCGGGCCCGCGGCGAACATCGCATCGGCGTCAACAGGAACGACGACAAACAAACCCATCGCCGCCACCGCCATGGCATACCGAAGGCCAGGCATGGCGCAACACCCCTTTAATTGCTTAGATTTCCTAACAAGTCAAAATTAGGCTCATTAGGATCGGAAAGCAACCACCGAGGTGGCGCGAGCCTGGCCCCCGCCGGCTAGTGACCCATGCCGGGATTGCCGAATACCACCCACGGCGGCTGCTCGGCCTGCGGCACCTCAGGAATCACTGCCGGGTTCGGCGAGGAATGCAGTTCCGCATCGCCGGCACGGGTGCACACCATGTCGTCGGGTCCGCCATTGCAATCCTCGGGATTGGCCGGCGCCGACTGACACATGGCCGGGTCGGCGCATTGCGGCTCAGCGGCGGCAACCGGGGCCAGCGACACGGGCAATGCGCCCAGCGCGGCCGCTGCGGCGCCCACCACAGCCCATCGCACAACTATTGACGTCATGACAAACACCTCACCTTATGGTCAACCCCAACAACTTAAATTCTAGGTGATCGACGCACGTCACGCGCTGGTTCGCCCCGACCGGATCCCGTCACGGGAGCCATATGCCCGAGCCGGTACCACCCACCACAAGCCAGGGCGATGCCTGCGGAACATCGGGGATGAACTGCCGATTCGGCGTGGAATGCAATTCCGCGTTCCCCGGCTTCACGCACACGCGCGCGGTAAACGGACCGCTGCAATTATCTGCGGCCGCGACGGGCGCGCCAACAAGACCGATGGAAAGCGCGGCAGCCACACCCAAGACCAGACGAAACATCCTCACGACCCACCACCTTTACGAACCCTCTGTTAAGTCGAACGGTTCGCGGTGCGCAGATGTTCCGGCGCGAGCGGTCATTCCTCGTGCAGCTGCGGATCAGCCTCCAGATGCTTCAAACCGTGCCAACACAGGTTGACGATATGCGCCGCGACGACTTCCTTTTTGGGCTCGCGCGCGTCGAGCCACCACTGAGCCGTCATCGACACCTGACCCACCAGAGCCTGCGCATACAGCGGCGCCATCTCGGCATCCAGCCCGCGTCGCTGGAAGTCACCCGCGAGAATGCTCGACACCTGGCTGACCGCGTCGTTGAGCAGGCTCGAGTATGTGCCCGAGCTGACGCCGGGCGGCGAGTCCCGGATCAAAATCCGGAAGCCATCGGTGCGATCCTCGATATAACTCAGCAGGGCCAATGCCACCTGCTCAAGCCGCACCCGCGAGCGATAACTCGTCAGCGACGAGGTGATGCCGTCCAGCAGCACCGACATCTCACGATCCACCACCACGGCATACAGCCCCTCCTTGCCGCCGAAGTGCTCGTACACGACAGGCTTGGACACCCCGGCGCGCTGGGCGATCTCTTCGATGGAGGTGGCCTCGTACCCGCGTTCGGCGAACAGCGACCGGGCCACGTCGATCAGTTGGCGGCGACGCTCGGAGCCGGCCATCCGGACTCGCGGAGTCCGCCCCGGGCCATCCGGCCTACTAGGTACCGCCATGTGCCATCACTTTCCTACGACGCGCCGCGCGCAAGCCTGCCGAGTCGCTCGGACAAGCCTTGCTCCGTGGTCGACTACAGTCTTCATTCTGTAACAGTCCGTCGTGGTGTAATCGGCAGCACCTCTGATTTTGGTTCAGATAGTTCAGGTTCGAGTCCTGGCGACGGAGCAGTAGGGAGTAGGAAATGCCAGGCAATACCGCTGGGACCGCAGTAATCGTGCTGGCCGCGGGTGCCGGTACCCGCATGTGTTCGGATATCCCCAAGGTGCTGCATACCCTCGGTGGCCGCTCCATGCTGGCGCACTCGGTGTACGCGGCGGCCAGCGTGAATCCCGAGCATCTGGTGATCGTGCTGGGACACGACCGCGAGCGCATCGCCACCGCCGTCGACATCCTCGCCGAATCACTCGGCCGGCAGATCCAGATCGCCGTGCAGGAACAGCAACTGGGTACCGGACACGCGGTGGCCTGTGGCCTACAGGCATTGCCGGCGGACTTCGCGGGCACGGTTGTCGTCACCTCGGGTGACATCCCCTTGCTGGACGGCGACACCCTCGCGGGGCTGATCGGCAGTCATAAGAGCGAGCCCGCCGCCGCCACCCTGTTGACCACCACGCTGGCCGATCCCACTGGCTACGGGCGCATCCTGCGCACCCAGGACCGCGAGGTCGTCGCGATCGTCGAACAGACCGACGCCACCGAGAGCCAGCGCGCCATCGGCGAGGTCAACGCCGGGGTGTACGCCTTCGACGTCGAGGCACTGCACGCGGCGCTGTCGCGGCTGCGCTCCGACAACGCACAGCACGAGCTCTACCTCACCGATGCCGTCTCGATCATCCGCGAGAGCGGAAAAGTGGTGCACGCCAACCATGTTGACGACAGCGCACTGGTGGCCGGGGTCAATGATCGGGTGCAGCTCTCCGAGCTCGGTGCCGAACTGAACCGCCGGATCATCCGCCATCATCAGCGCAATGGGGTCACCATCGTCGACCCGTCGAGCACCTGGATCGATGTCGATGTCCGGATCGGTCAGGACGCCACCATCGCTCCCGGCACCCAGCTGCATTCGTCGACCGTGATCGGCGGCCATTGCCATATCGGCCCGGACACCACCCTCATCGACGTCACCGTCGGCGACTCGGCGACGGTCATCCGCACCCATGGCCAGGGCTCCACCATCGGCGCGCGATCGGTCATCGGCCCGTTCACCTACCTGCGGCCGGGCACCGTCACCGGCGAGAGCGCCAAACTGGGCGCGTTCGTGGAGGTGAAGAACTCCACGGTAGGCCGGGGCACCAAGGTGCCGCATCTGACGTATGTGGGCGACGCCGATATCGGCGAGCACAGCAACATCGGCGCCTCCAGCGTCTTCGTCAACTACGACGGAGAGACCAAGCGGCGCACCGTCATCGGCTCGCATGTGAAGACCGGTTCGGACACCATGTTCGTGGCACCGGTGACCGTGGGCGACGGCGCGTACACCGGCGCCGGGACCGTCATCCGCGAGGATGTGCCGCCGGGCGCGCTGGCGGTGTCCGCCGGTCCCCAGCGCAACATCGAGGGCTGGGTGGCACAGAAGCGCCCCGGCTCGGACGCGGCCAAGGCCGCCGAGGAAGCATCCAGAGGTTCCTGACCGCCGAGTGTGAGCGCCACGGCGCTGTTTTCGGCGAGTGTGAACGCTGCTGCTCACACTCGGCGAGAACCCGGGTTGGACATCTCACGTTCAAATTCCGGCAACCCCCTCCCAGTCTCGCCGGAAAGGTCCGTACGATTACCCCGACGGGGCGGTACCCGTCAGTAGCCCAAGACCCGACCTACCCAAGAGGACTAGCTGCGCCGTGAGCACCGACTGGACGGACAACCGCAAGAATCTGATGCTGTTCTCGGGTCGTGCGCACCCCGAGCTGGCCGAACAGGTCGCCAAGGAACTCGACGTTCAGGTGACCGCGCAGACCGCTCGCGATTTCGCCAATGGCGAGATCTTCGTGCGTTTCGAGGAGTCGGTGCGCGGCTGTGACGCGTTCGTCCTGCAATCGCATCCGGCCCCGCTGAACACGTGGCTGATGGAACAGCTGATCATGATCGACGCCCTCAAGCGCGGCAGCGCCAAGCGCATCACCGCGATCTTGCCGTTCTACCCCTACGCGCGTCAGGACAAGAAGCATCGCGGCCGCGAGCCCATCTCCGCCCGCCTGGTGGCCGATCTGTACAAGACTGCCGGCGCCGATCGCATCGTGACCGTGGATCTGCACACCGACCAGATTCAGGGATTCTTCGACGGGCCGGTGGACCACATGCGCGCCCAGTCGCTGCTCTGTGGCTACATCGCCGAGCACTACGTGAGCAACGGCGAAGATGTGGTCGTCGTGTCGCCGGACTCCGGCCGCGTGCGCGTCGCTGAGAAATGGGCCGACTCTCTGGGCGGTGTGCCGCTGGCCTTCATCCACAAGACCCGTGACCCCCGAGTACCCAACCAGGTCAAGGCCAACCGCGTCGTCGGCGATGTGACGGGCAAGACCTGTGTCATCACCGACGACATGATCGACACCGGCGGCACCATCGCCGGCGCGGTCGGGCTGCTACACGAAGCCGGCGCCAAGGACGTGGTGATCGCCGCAACCCATGGCGTGCTGTCCGACCCCGCCGCCGAGCGTCTGGCCAACTGCGGCGCCCGCGAGGTGCTGGTCACCAACACCTTGCCCATCGGCGAGGAGAAGCGGTTCCCGCAGCTGACCGTGCTGTCTATCGCACCGCTACTTGCCAGCACCATCCGCGAGGTCTTCGAGAACGGTTCGGTGACAGGGCTTTTCGACGGCAACGCCTAGCCCCGCACCGAACCGGCCGGATTAGACCTCGTCGTTGTCCGACGTCAGGACGGTTCCGCTCTCGTCTCCGGCGCACACCGCACCCGCGTTCTCGCAGCCGGCGCCGGTACCGCTAGCCGGCGACTGGGGAGCGATGTTGTCGGTATCGGTGTCCTCGGGACCCGACACATCTGAGTCGGGACCTTCATCGCCGGGATCACCCGGATTGACAGGCGCAGCGGAGATCACGGCAGCGGGAGCGAGCGGATCAGCCAGCGCGGTCGCCTCCGCGGACCCCAGTCCGACAGCACCGAAAACGACGAGACCAAGCAGGGGCAAGAAACGGTTCGCAACCGAACGGGTTCTTGAAAGTTTCACAAGTAGCATTCAGTAAAGGTACAGGGCTTTCCATGGATGTGGACATGAAAATCTGTGTGCTTTTCAACAGCCAAAACCATTGCGCCAATTGCCCGCCAAGGTTGTCGGGTCGTTCAGCCGATTCTGGCGAACGGGCGTGACAACCCATAGGGTCGGTTCCGTGACCAAAGCACCGCAAGGACCACCGCCCGTCCAGCCAGCAGGGGGTCCCAGCGTGCTACCGACAGTCGGCACCATCCACGAGGTCTTCGAGAATGATTCGGTGACAGCACTTCTCGGCCAGAATGCGTAGCGCCGCGCTGGCCGCAGCGGCCGTGACCGCGTTCGCAGTGATCGGATGCGGGAGCCAAAACCCCGCGCAACCCGCCGGTTCCTCAAGCAGCACGCCAGAATCGACGGCACCCGCCGCCAAGCCTGTATCGATGAATGAGTACCTGCAGAGTGTCGGCATCAAGGTCACCCCGGTGTCTCCGGAGAGCCCGGCCAACGTCCGGATTGACGTGCCGCTGCCGCAGGGGTGGGAGAGCCTCGGCGCACTCGACCCCGCCTATCTGATCGCCGATAAACCCAGCGACGCCGATCAAGGCCGAACCCCCAGCGCGGTGGCCTATCTCATCAAGCTGGAGGGGCCGTTGGACGCCCGCAAGATCATCACCGAGCACGGATTCGCCGACGCTCAGAACACTCAGAACTTCCAGAAGATCGCCTCATCCCTCGACGACTTCCAGGGATACCCGTCGGCCGCCATCGAAGGCACCTACGACAACCAGAACGTACGGGTACACGCATGGAACCGGGATGTCATCGTGCCCGACGGGCCACTGCACTACCTGGTGCAATTCACAGTGACGACAACCGAGGCGCAGGCCTCGGCACTATCCCCGGATGTCGCCGAGCTGACCGGTGGGCTGAAAATTACCAAGCGCTAAGGCCACTCAATCCCTCGACGGTATCGGCCCCGACCGTTAGGGTCAGCTCCCGTGACCAAGTCGACTACCACATGGACCGCCGCCGAGCTGCCGTCGTTCGAGGGCCGCACCGTCATTATCACCGGAGCCAACAGTGGACTCGGACTGGAGACCGCGCGCGAGCTGGCCCGCGTGGGCGCGCACGTCATCATGGCGGTGCGCAACACCGACAAGGGCAACGCCGCCAGGGCCTCGATCACGGGCAGCACCGAGGTGCGCCAGGTCGATGTCGCCAATCTGGCGTCGGTGCGCACCTTCGCCGACACTGTCGAGAGCGCCGACATTCTGGTGAACAACGCCGGCATCATGATGGTGCCGCAGGCCAAAACGGTCGACGGCTTCGAAAGCCAAATTGGCACAAACCATCTCGGCGCGTTCGCGCTCACCAACCTGCTGCTGCCCAAGATCACCGATCGGGTGATCGCTGTCTCCTCTGTCGCGCATCGAGCCGGCAAGATCAACCTGGACGACCTCAACTATGAACGCCGCGGGTACACCCGCGCGGGCGCCTACGGCGCCTCGAAGCTGGCCAACCTGCTGTTCACCAAGGAACTGCAGCGCCGCCTGAGCGCGGCCGGCTCCTCGGTGCGGGCGCTGACCGTCCATCCCGGTGTGGCCGCCACCGAGCTGCAGTCGCACAGCGGCAACCCGATCTTCGAACTCGCCTTGAAGACGGGCAATCTCTTCGCGCAGGATGCCGCCCACGGCGCCCTGCCCACGCTGTATGCCGTGTCCCAGGACCTGCCGGGTGACACGTATATCGGACCGGACGGGCCGTTCGAGGCCAAGGGGCATCCCAAGCCGGTGGGCCGCAGCGGCCGGGCGCAGGACGCCGCGACCGCCAAGGGCCTCTGGCAGCTGTCCGAGCAGCTCACCGGGGTCACCTTCCCTCTCTGATTGGCCTTTGGGGTTCCGGCTCGGCTACCCTGAGCAGGCTGTCACGGCGAGGGTGGGTCTTCCCACCGTTATCGACGGGATCATGGACTTCCTTCCGGAATGCCTGGATGTCCTCCCTGCGCCGTGCCTAACAAGACGCAAGGAGTTGACCAAATGTCCAAGAAGAACGCCCCCACCAGCAATAACCTCGACGTGACCGTCCGCACGGACACCGGCAAGGGTGCCTCGCGCCGCGCTCGTCGCGACGGCCAGGTTCCCGCCGTCCTGTACGGCCACGGCACCACCCCCGAGCACCTGAACCTGCCCGCCCACGACTTCGCCGCCGTGCTGCGCAACTCGGGTACCAATGCGGTGCTGACCCTGAACATCGAGGGACGCGAGCAGCTGGCCCTCACCAAGACCATCGAGATCCACCCGATCCGCCGCAACCTGGTGCACGCCGACCTGCTGGTCGTGCGCAAGGGCGAGAAGGTCACCGTCGAGGTCACCGTGCACGTCGAGGGCGACGCCGCCAGCGGCACCCTGGTGACTCAGGACGCCAACACCCTCGAGATCGAGGCCGAGGCACTGTCGATCCCCGAAAGCCTCACGGTGTCGGTTGAGGGCCTTGAGGCCGGTACCCAGATCACCGCCGGCTCGATCGAGCTGCCCAAGGGCGTCACGCTGATCTCCGACCCGGAGACGCTTGTCGTCAACGTCGTGACCGCGCCGACCGCCGCCGATCTCGAGTCCGATGGTGGCGGCGACGAGGGTGAGGCCCCGGCCGCCGACGAGGCCGCCGAAGGCGCCTCGGAAGAGTAGGCAGCGTAATACCTGTGCCGGATTTGTCCGACGATGCCGTGCTGGTGGTCGGCCTGGGTAACCCCGGGCCGACCTACGCCAAGACGCGGCACAACCTCGGATTCATGGTCGCCGATCTGTTGGCGGCCAAGGACGGCGCAACCTTTAAGCCGCACAAGAAGTCCGGCGCCGAGGCGACAACAATTCGCCTCGGCGGCCGGGCCGTCAATCTGGCCAAGCCCCGCACGTTCATGAACACCTCCGGCCCGCAGGTCGGCGCGCTGGCCAAATTCTTCTCGGTTCCCCCGGGAAACGTCATCGTCATGCACGACGAGCTGGATCTGGATTTCGGCACTGTGCGGCTCAAGCTCGGCGGCGGCGAGGGCGGCCACAACGGCCTGCGCTCCATTTCTCAGTCGCTGGGCACCAAGGACTATCTGCGGGTTCGGTTGGGCGTCGGGCGTCCGCCCGGACGCAAAGACCCGGCGGCCTTTGTGCTGGAGAACTTTGCCAAAGCGGAGACAGAGCATGTTCCACTGCTGTGTGAGCAGGGTGCGGACGCCACTGAGCTGCTGATTCGCCTTGGTCTGGAGGCAGCTCAGAATCAGGTGCATGCCTGGGGTTAGAGCCCTGGATCTGCCCGCTATGGTCTCCTCATGACCGATATCGCAGAGATCACCGGCATCAATAAGATCGGCCTGCTCAGCCTGGGGGCGTACCGCCCCGAACGCGTCGTCACTAACGACGAGATCTGCGAGCACATCGAGTCCTCGGATGAGTGGATCTACACCCGTACCGGCATCAAGACCCGCCGGTTCGCCGCCGCCGACGAATCCGCCCAGACCCTGGCCATCGAGGCCGGGCGCAAGGCGATCGCCAATGCCCTGCTTACCGGCGCTGAGATCGACGCGGTGATCGTCGCGACCAGCACCCATTATTTGCAGACGCCGGCCTCTGCCCCGGCCGTGGCCACCGCGCTGGGCGCCCAAGGGGTCCCGGCTTTCGATCTGTCCGCGGGCTGCGCCGGATTCGGGTATGCCGTGGGCGTCGCGGGTGACATGATCCGCGGCGGTAGCGCCAGCAAGGTACTGGTCATTGGCTCTGAAAAGCTCTCCCCCGCACTGGATATGACCGACCGGGGTAACTGTTTCATCTTCGGCGACGGAGCAGGGGCGGTCGTGGTCGGCGAGACCGCCGAGCAGGGCATCGGCCCGACGGTGTGGGGCAGCGATGGCAGTCAGTCCAACGCCATCCGCCAGGACATCGACTGGATGGACTTCGCGGCGGCGCCCGACCCAGAGGGCCCACGCCCCTATCTGCGCATCGAAGGCACCTCCGTATTCCGCTGGGCGGCCTTCGAAATGGGCAAGGTCGGACAGCGCGCCATGGAGGCCGCCAAGGTGGGACCCGAACAGATCGACGTCTTCGTCCCGCATCAGGCCAACACGCGCATCAACGAGCTGCTGGCCAAGAATCTGCATCTGCGTCCCGACGCGGTGATTGCCAACGACATCGAGCACACCGGCAACACCTCGGCAGCCTCCGTGCCGTTGGCCATGGAGACGCTCCTGTCGACCGGCGCGGCCAAACCGGGCGACCTGGCGCTGCTCATCGGCTACGGCGCGGGGTTGAGCTACGCCGCACAGGTGGTCAGAATGCCGCCGGTGCCGTTCGAGTAAAGCCGCAGGCTCCCCCACTTGGCTGCCCGCATCGCCATATCATCGAGCAGCATGCCGATACCGATTTCGAATTCTGTTGCAGCACTCGATTGTTGAGTAATCTTGGCATGCGCAGCGGCTGGCGCTCACAACACGATGATGTCGTGGACCTCTGAGACATAAAAGACCTTCGGATCACGCCCAGGGGCGCCGTCACCGTTCGCGCCGGTCACTACCACCCACACGTCTTCGAGCGGCCAGGCGTCGCCGAACCAAATCTCTTGCTCGATATCGGTGTCATGCCACACGATTCGCGCGTACTCGCCCCTCTCGGCATCGCTTGAGAGGACCTCGACAATCTGGCCCAGGCGGAATGCGGGGTTCGCGGCGCACGTCTGCACCGCATGCTCCCAACGCTGCTTCTCCGGCAGCGACTCAAGGCGCTGCCGGTATTTGAAAATGGTGAGCCAAAAAGCAAGAGGTGCCCCGAGCACCACCACGCCCCCAAGGACGGGCAGCAGCCACTGAAGCATCGCTTAGATGACCAGTGCCACCGAATTCGAGCGGCGTAGCTTGCCCGACGGGGTCTTCGGGATGCTGCCCGGTCCGAGAACCACCACGTTGCGGGGCCGCACATCGACCTCGGCGACCACCTCGTGCGCGACCTGCTGCTCGATGCGGCGCACCTCCTCCGGGTTCTCGAAGGCGTTGGACTCCACCACAACCGCGAAGGTCTCGCGCTGATTCTTGGGGTCCACCCCGGCCTCCAGGCGCACGGCGACGGCGCAACCGGGCCGCACCCCGTCGACGCGACCGGCGGCGCGCTCGATATCGGTCGGGTAGATGTTGCGGCCCGCCATGATGATGACGTCCTTGACGCGACCGCAGACCACGACGTGACCCTTCTCGGTCAAGTAGCCGAGGTCACCAGTGTTGTACCAACCATTTTCGTCCTGCGCGGCCAGGAAACCGCCCATGGTCACATAGCCGGGGGTCACCGACTCACCCCGCAGCTCGATGACACCAACACCGCGCGCGGGCAACACATTCAGATCCTCATCGACAACCCGCGCCTCGATACCGGGCAGCAGTGGGCCGAGGGTTGCCAAGTGGCGCAGGTTTCCGCGAGTGGCGGGCACGGCACGACGCAGGGCGGCCAGCAGATCCGCATCGACCTCGTCGACAACCAGACCGGAGGCCTCGACCTCCGAGAAGGACACGGCCAGTGCGGTTTCCGCCATACCGTAGGCAGGCACCATCGCAGAAGCCTGGAAGCCAAATGGCTTTCCGGCATCACACAAGTCGTGAACCACGGCGGGGTCGACAGGCTCGGCACCGGAGAGCACGAACCGCAGTGTCGAAAGGTCGAAGTCGCCCGGCTTGGCCTGGTTACGCAGACGCTTGGCGAACAACGAGTAGGCGAAGTTCGGGGCGGCCGTCATGGTGCCCTTGTACTTATCGATCAGCCTGCCCCACAGCAGAACATCACGCATGAAGTCCATCGGGGTGATCTTCACCAGCTCGGCGCCGAAGAACATCGGCACCGTCAGGAAGCCGACCATGCCCATGTCGTGGAACAGCGGCAGCCAGCTGACCATCACGTCGATTTCGGGCTTGTACTTGGAGGCGACGTACATGCCATGCGCATTGGCGTACAAGTTGCGGTGGGTGATCTTGACGGCCTTGGGCGATCCGGTGGAGCCGGACGTCAGCTGCATGAGTGCGACCGAGTCCTCACCGGCCTCAACGGGCTCGATCGGGTCGGCGTCCCACAGATCCTTGATGTGCACGACGATGACGCCCTTTTCCTGGAGCACCGGGGCGGCGGCGTCGAACGGGGCGGAGACGATGACGGCCTTGGCGCCGATCATGTCCACGACCTTGAGGGTGTCCTCGGCCCACACGGCGAGGTCGGTACGCGGGGTCGGCTGGTGCAGCATCGTCAGCGAGGCACCGCGCATCCACACGGCCTGAATCGCCGGGGCGATCTCCACAGGCATTCCGACCAACATGCCGATGGCGTCGTCGGGACCGAGACCGGCGGCGGCCAAGCCGCCGGCGAGCTGCTTGGCGCGCTCGTGCACCTGCTTCCAGGTGTGCCGGACTGGAGTATCGGGTTCGCCGGTGACCATGCCCTTGCTGCTAGACAGCGCGTTGGCGTACAGCTCGTCGGTAAACCTGCTCACAGTTCCTCCTGGCCTAGGCCTGCTGGGCGAGTCACGCTTCCTCACCGGATGCTCCGCCACACGGGCCGTAACGTGCGGTAGGCGCGCACAGCCCCGTTAGCAGCGGATTCATATCGTTCAGGTGACAGTCCGGATGCCTTCTTATGATCCGCTAGCATCTTAGGCTTTTCTTAATGACCGACCAAACCCACTGTGATCTTGATCTTCGGCGTGTCGCGAAGGGTGGGAGTGTCGGGTCAGCCGTCGCTGCGTCCCTGAATAACCTGCGCACCATGCACGGGGCCGCTGGCCACCCGGACGGTGCGACACACCCCCGCGCCCGCCAGTTCCGCGCTGACGGCCACCGCGTCGTCGGCCGAAGTGCACAAGAACGCGCAGGTAGGCCCCGATCCGGAGATGATTCCGGCCAGCGCACCGGCGGACTCCCCCGCCCGCAGCGTCCGCCGCAATTCGGGGTTCAAGCTGACCGCCGCGGCCTGCAGTTCGTTACCGAGCAGGGGCGCCAGTCGGCGCGCATCCCCGGCCGCGAGCGCACCCAAAAGTTCATCTGATTCGGCGAGCCGTGGCGGATCACCGTTCTCACGCAGCCGGTCGATCTCCTTGAAGACCTGAGGTGTCGACAGGCCACCGTCGGCGAAGGCGAACACCCAATGAAAGACATTGCGCGCCAAGACGGTGGCCAATTGCTCACCCCGGCCGGTGCCCAGCGCGGTACCGCCATGCAAGGCAAACGGGACATCGCTACCCAGTTGAGCGGCCAGGTGATGCAGATCGCGGCGTGGCACACCCGCATGCCAGAGCTCATTCATCGCCACCAGCACCGCAGCAGCATCGGCCGATCCACCGGCCATACCGCCCGCGACTGGGATGTCTTTATTAATGAAGATCGAGACGTCGGGGGCGCGCCCCACATGATCGGCGAAAAGCTCGGCGGCCTGCCAGGCGAGATTGCGTTCGTCGGTGGGCACCGTGCCCTCGCCCTGCCCGACCACGTCGACCGACAACACGTCGGCGTCCCGCACGGTCACATCATCGGCCAGCGAGACGGCATGAAAAACCGTGGTCAGCTCGTGATAGCCGTCGTCGCGGAGGTCGCCTACGGCGAGGTACAGATTGACCTTGCCGGGCGCCCGAACGGTCACCGCGCCGGTAGGCACCCAATCGGAGACGGTCTCGGACACGTCCCTGAGGGTACGTTCTGCGGCGCGCTGCACGCGCAATCACATGCCTGGTGTTTCTGGTGTGGGCTTTGTAGACTCGGTTTCGCAACAGCACAACTGTGCCCACATTCGGGACGGGGTGCTGTTTTTTCATATCGCCGCCCACTTCCCGGGCGTGCCCTATCTGCCCGCCTCCGCGCGACAAACCCTGACCCGCCACCTCCTTGATGCGCGGGCCATTTCCATTGCGTCATTGCGTCGATCACTAACCACAAGGAGTATTTGTCATGAAAGTTCCATACATGAACCTGGGGCAACAACCGGCGGGGACGGTTGTCGAAGTCATCATGCAAGGGGGTGAAGCATTCGTGGAAGTACTCGACGACCAAAACCTGGGCCTACTCACCAGCGGGCAAGTCCACACCTACTTCGGCGGCCCCATCAGCGGCACCTTCCAATGCACCCTGCCCACCACCGGCATCTGGTACGTCCTGGGCATCGCCACCGCAGGCCCCACCCAAGCCCAAATCTTCACCACCGCACCCACACCCAACGGCGCGCGCCTGCCCTGGGCACAAGACGCCCAACCCATCGAACTACAAAACGGCGAAGTACCAGACGGCACCGCCACCGCCGTCGACGAACCAGTTAACCCCGGGGACACGCCCAGCGATCCGCTGACCCATACGTACACGGCCAGCCAGTTCAATCAGACTGCCATCGAGGTCGGCGGCGGCCCGGGTTTCGACTTGGCACATAACGCGCAGGGCATTCGCGCCGACGAAGGAGTGCTCATCCAGGACGGCCGGATCATGTTCGGTGACGCCGCTCAAGTTGCCAGTGGACGGTACGGAGACCTTCCGTACATCAACACGCCGATGTACAAGTACCACCTGAACGAAAACGGGATGCCGATTCTGGATGGTCCACCATTACCAATTCCAGAAGCAGACATCGAGTTGGGCCGTCGGATCATCCCGATCGGCAGCACAGGGCCGAACCCTATGCCGAACGGACAAGGCCTCCTCTTCGGAGCAGTATGGGGAGACCCGGCTAAACCCGGTAAGAATGACTCGGATTTCCGCCCCGACACTCTGGTTTACGACACTCGCAGGCAAGGACCATTCACATCAGTAGCCACAATTAAAGGCCTCCGAATGGTCACCGCAATTCCGTTTGGCGACAATCAGTTGCTGATTTCCGGAGTCTCCGGCGAAGGCAGTAACGTTAGTAGAAAGTTGTTTCTGACACCGCCGCAGCAGAAGCCAGGCGACTGGAGTTTCCTGGATCAGCAACATTGGACGCGGATGCCTGGAGAATTCTTGGTAAATGACGACGCGTCCGCCGATATTGCATCATCACTCTTCCGTTTCGAGACTCCGACAGGAACCCAATATGGCCTCCTTACCCCCAATCTGGACAATAGTGGAATCGATATGCGACTATCCGCGACACCCGAGGGCCTAATGAGCGCCTTACCTCAGCATGTCGTACCAACAGGCACTATGCCGTGGACCTTTCTGTATGCGCCCACCAAAACCCAGATCACCCCACTACCTGACGGCAGTTATGACATGGCAATGACATTTAGTGCCCGACAAATCCCAGACGGGGTAGATCCAAAACAGATTGGAAGCCAAACTTATGAAAACGTTTTTGGCCACGTGATGATTTTGCCATCACAAACGATACAGGATAATTGATATGAGACACCTCACAATTCCCGCCGCCGCAACCATTCTTTTGGCCGCCACCCATCCAGGCTACGCACTTGCTGCACCAGAAGGATTCCCCGACCCAAGTCAATTCACCGAAACCACGGTCGAACACATCAAACGCAACACCCAAGCAACTATCAACTCGTTCGCAGCATTCAAAACACCAGATGGGCTCGAATGCCAATTCGTTCCTCACTCTGCGGGATGCTGGGGCCCTTCCTCGGACGCGATCCCAGGGTTCCCTCCAGATGCGCCCAACCAGTCTGGTGAAAACATGCCCTGCCTAGTCCAAGCCGTAAGCTTCGGAGGCCGGACCAACGGGACAGATGCGCCTGAACCAGGACACTTCCGCATTCAATCGCAGTGCGCAGGTACGGCGTCACCCATCCTTCCGGCGGGCCAGAAGGTAACGCTCGGAACCACCGTCTGCCTCGTCGGCGAGGCAAAACTCACTGCCTGCACGGATGGCAACCACGGCTTCGTCATTCAGCCGTCCGACTCCTGGGTGTTCTGACCAAAACACCGGCCCCACGAATGCGCCGCAATCAGGCAGCCATATCGATGACAGTGCCGGATTGGCGCATCCTCCTCAATGCCTCCTCAATGCCTCGTCAATGCCTCGTCAATGCCTCGGAAGCCTGTTAGCCGCGAAGGTGAACAGTCTCGACGGCCTCGATGTGGTCACCGCCTCCGTTCAGCTTCTCGCCCTCTGGGGCCGTCCGCTGATCGCGGTGACGACCCTTCGCGGAGACGAGCCCACCACACCCCCACCGCCGGTGGCAGCGGCGGCCTTGACGGCATCCTCGAAATCGGCTTCCACTCGAGCATTCCTCTGACTAAAGTCAGATAAATGACCGATACTCTGGTCGACGGACTGCGCAGCTTCAACCGGACTGTCACGCAACGGATAGGAGTCCTGGAGAGCGAGTACCTCGCCCGTGACCGCCCGCTCGGACAGTCGCGCGTGCTGTGGGAAATCGGGGACAACGGCTGCGATATCCGTGAGCTACGGGCTCGCCTGGGCCTGGACTCGGGATATCTCAGCCGGCTGCTGCGTGCATTGGAAGGTGCCGGGCTTGTCGAGGTGACCGTGGCCGACGGCGACACCCGGGTGCGCACCGCCCGCCTCACCGATACCGGCCGTGCCGAACTGGCCGAACTCGATCGTCGCTCCGATGATCTGGCGTATTCGATTCTTGAACCCCTCAGCCCGAAACAGCGACAACGGCTGGCCGATGCCATGGCCGAGGTCGAAAGGCTCTTCGTCGCCTCGCAAGTGCAGATTGCCATCATGGATACCCGCTCCCCCGAGGCCCGATACTGCATCCGCGCCTACTTCGAGGAGATCTCCGCCAGATTCGAAGACGGATTCGATCCGGCACTTACCCTCCCGGCCGGCGATGCCGAACTGTGCGCACCCGCCGGGCTGTTTCTGGTCGCCACCTTGCACGAGGAGCCCGTCGGCTGCGGCGGGCTCAAACTGCCACCAGCCACCGACACCGCCGAGATCAAACGGGTATGGATCTCCCCCACTGTCCGCGGCATGGGGCTCGGGAAACGCCTCCTCGACGAACTCGAGCGGCAGGCGACGGCGCGCGGCGCCCACGCGATTCGCCTGGACACCAACCAGGCGCTCACCGAGGCGATCGCCATGTACCGGTCGGCGGGTTATGCCGAGGTGGCCGCGTTCAACCAGGAAAAGTACGCACACTTCTGGTTCCAGAAGCGCCTGGATGCCCAGAACCTTTCGCCCTAGGCCCTTTTCGCCGCTCCGATACATGTCGCGGTCAGCAGCCGCGTGAGCGTACTGCCGAAATCGGTGTCCCAATCGTCCGGAATGCCCGGCTCGTCACGGACGTCGTGCTCAAGCCCCTTGGGGGGATGAGCGAACTGCCACAACATCGCGGCAAGCGCGAAGGACGACATCACGATGTCCAGTGCGCCCTCGCGATCGATCTGTGGCGCCGATTGCTCTATCGCCTCAACGATGGTCATCGCGGCCGCCTGATTTACCCGCTGCGCCTCACGAACCTGGTCGATGACCACCTCGTGTTCAAAGTGCACGTAATGACTGCCCAACAGATCGCAGAACAGCGGCGCGTCCACCAGGGCGCCCGCCAGTATCGTGCCGACCTCGACAGGCGACCGCTCCCGCGAGCCCCCCAGGGCCGTACACACCGACTCGGCCAACGCCGCCATGCCCTCCGTCGACAGCCGCAGCAGCACCTCTTTATGTGAGCTGAAGTAACGGCGTACCGCGGAGTGATGAACACCGGCACGGTTGGCCAGACCGGTGAGAGTGACCGACGCGACACCCGACTCCAGCGCCAATGCACGAGCGGCTTCCATAATCGTCGCCGCACGTTGACGCTTGTTTTCCTCGGAGCGGGCGCGCCGAAAACTCAGGGATGTCATCCCCCTCAAGATAACGCACGGCGTGTGACTTGCGGGTGCATGAACCCACTGGTAGGTTCCCCATAACGCACATGTCATGCGTTAAGAATTGAATGCTTCATGTGTTTTTGGTCAGCAGCTCACCCTGATGCCCTGCAGGTGAAGCATTGCTGCTCCGCTGGTCCGCAGTAAGCGATCTGATCTACAGCAACGGGTGAAGGGGTCCTGCGATTTTTGGCGTTCTGAAGCGGGCTTGGATCCCGGTGGTGATGGTCCTCGTCCTGGTCATCGCAGGCTTCGCGGTCTGGCGGATTCGTGGCATCTTCGGCTCGCATCAGCTGCCCACCTACGCCGGCAGCATGACCGACGACAAAAACAACTCCAAGCCCAAGCATGTCCTCTACGAAATCTTCGGCCCGCCCGGCACCATTGCCGACATCAACTACATCGACAAGGAAGGGGAGCCCCACCAAATCAACGGGGCGACGCTACCGTGGTCGATCGAGATCATCACGACCGCGCCGTCGATGACGGGCAACATCCTGGCGCAAACCCGCAACGCCGATGGATTGGGTTGCCGCATCACGGCCAATGACGAGAAAAAAGACGAGAGGTATACCAACGAGGTGAGCGCCTACGTCTACTGCTTTGTGAAGTCCGCATGAGCGGGGCGCACACAAAGGGTGAGCCCACCTTCGTGGCCAAATGGATCCGGCGCCTGTCGGTCCCCATTGTCATCGCCTGGATAGCTCTCGTCGTCATCCTGGCGCTCTCGGCACCACAGCTGGAACAGGTGGGCCAAGAGAACGCCGTTTCACTGAGCCCGTCCGACGCGCCCTCCATGAAGGCCATGAAGAACATGGGGCGGCTCTTCCAGGAGTCCGACTCCAACAGCGTCACCATGATCGTGCTCGAGGGTGACCAGCCCCTGGGGCCCGGCTCGCACAAGTTCTACGACGAGATGGTGTCGAAACTGCGTGCCGACACCAAACATGTTCAGCACGTTCAGGATTTCTGGGGTGATCCGCTCACCGAGTCCGGGGCGCAAAGCACCGACGGCAAGGCCACCTACGTCCAGGTGAACCTCTCCGGCGACATGGGTGAGACGCTCGCCAACGAATCGATCGAAGCCGTTCGCGACATCGTCAAAAAACTCACGACAGATGAACACGGCAACGCCAAGCCCATGCCCGACGGCCTCAAGGTGTACGTCACGGGCGCGGCCGCTCTCCAGGCCGATATGGGCCACGCCGGCGACAGCAGCATGCTCAAGATCACCGGGCTGACGTTCATCGTCATCATCGTGATGCTGCTGTTCTTCTATCGGTCGCTCTTCACCGTGCTCATGGTGCTCCTCATGGTGGGCATCCAGCTGGGCGCCGCACGCGGAATGATCTCGGTACTGGGCGATAACCACATCATCGGGCTATCTACCTTCGCGGTGAACCTGCTTGTGGTGCTGGTCATCGCGGCCGGAACCGACTACGCCATCTTCTTGATCGGGCGGTATCAAGAAGCACGAGCCAATGGGCTCGACAGCGAGGCCGCGTACTACGAGATGTTCCATGGCACAGCACATGTCATCTTGGGCACCGGATCGACCATCGCGGGCGCCATGTACTGCCTGAGCTTCACCCGCATGCCCTACTTCCAGACCATGGGTGTGCCCTGCGCCGTAGCGGTCCTGACGGCCGTCGCCGTCGCCCTCACCGTGGGTCCCTCGCTGATCACCATCGGCAGCAAGTTCGGACTCTTCGAACCCAAGCGCGCCATGCGCATTCGCACCTGGCGTCGTATCGGCGCGGCCATCACGCGCTGGCCCGGCCCCATCCTGGCCGCCTCGATGGCCATCGCCATCATCGGCCTGGCCGCGCTGCCCGGCTACAAGACCAGCTACGACGATAAGAAGTACATTCCGAAGGACATCCCCGCCAACCAGGGATTCCAGGCCGCCGACCGGCACTTCGATCCGGCCCGGATGAACCCGGAGATGCTGATCCTGGAGTCCGACCACGATATGCGGAATTCGGCGGACTTCTTGGTGATCGACAAGCTTGCCAAGGCCGTTTACCGGGTTCCGGGAATCGCACGCGTGCAAGCGATTACCCGCCCACAGGGCACACCGATCGAACACAGCTCCATCCCCTTCCTCATCAGTGCCCAAGGCGTCGGCCAGGTGCAGAACATGAAGCTGCTGAAAGACCGCATGGCCGATATGAAGGTCCAGGCCGACAAGATGGGCGTCATGGTGGCCACCATGAAAAAGATGCTGGCCAACATGACCGAGCTCACCGGCGTGATGCACCAGATGATCGCCGATATGCACACCCTGCAGGGCACGATCCATGACATGCGGGACAGCATCGAGAATTTCGATGACTGGTTCCGCCCCATCAAGAACTACTTCTATTGGGAGAAGCACTGCTTCGACATCCCGGTATGTCAGGCGTTCCGTTCGATCTTCGAGGTACTGGACAAGATCGACGACCTCACCGACAACATGGACGGCATGATCGTGTCCATGGAGAAGATGGACCTCATCATGCCCAAGATGGTCGAGGACATGCGGGACATGATCCCGCTCATGGAGTCCATGCAGGACATGATGCTGACGATGCACAGCACCATGGCCGGCATGTACAACCTGCAGGACGAGACCAGCAAGGACTCGACGGCCATGGGCCGGGCGTTCGATAAGGCCAAGAACGACGACTCCTTCTATCTGCCGCCCGAGATCTTCGACAACCCGGATTTCAAGCGCGGCCTCAAGATGTTCCTGTCTCCCGACGGCAAGACGCTGCGCATGATCATCTCCCACCGCGGCGATCCCACCACGCCGGAAGGGCTTTCGCACATCGAGCCGATCAAGTTGGCGGCCGTTGAAGCGGTCAAGGGCACGCCCCTCGAAGACGCCAAGATCGAACTCGGCGGTACCGCAGCGACATTCCATGACATGGCCGAGGGCGCGCGTTACGACCTGATGATCGCCGGCATCTCCGCGCTGTGCCTGATCTTCCTGATCATGCTGCTCATCACGCGCAGCTTCGTGGCCTCGCTGGTGATCGTCGGGACCGTGTTGCTCTCCCTGGGAGCATCATTCGGTCTCTCGGTCATCATCTGGCAGTACATCCTGGGCAAGGAACTGCACTGGATGGTCATGCAAATGGCAATCATCGTGCTGCTGGCGGTGGGCTCGGACTACAACCTGCTGCTGGTTTCCCGGCTTAAGGAAGAGCTGCCCGGCGGCCTGAAGACGGGCATGATCCGGGCCATGGGCGGCACCGGAAGTGTGGTCACCTCGGCCGGCCTGGTCTTCGCCTTCACCATGATGGCCATGGCCATCAGCGACCTGACCATCATCGGCCAGGTGGGCACCACGATCGGCCTTGGCCTGCTGTTCGACACCCTGGTGGTGCGGTCATTCATGACACCGGCCATCGCGACCATCCTTGGGCGCTGGTTCTGGTGGCCGCTGAATGTGCGCACCCGCCCGCTGCCGCCGCCCCGGACACCGCAACCGAATTCCGCACCGCCTCCCCCGGCGCCCGCACCCGTAGGCGCTGGACCGGATCTCGCGACCACAGAGTTTCCCCGACCGGCGTACTGAACCGAATCACTGCACCATTACCGGCGACTCGTGACACCCTCGGTGTATGCCGGTACCGGGTGATGAGTTTTGCGGCTACGTCATCGACGCTCTCGCGGGCCGTGGCGGGACAGCCCAGGTCTACCTCGCGCACCGCGTGGCGGACCGGCGTGAGGTCGCCCTGAAGATACTGGAACCGCGGCATCGAAATCCCGAAAACATCGACCGCCTACACCGTGAATTCGATTTCGCCCAACAGTTTTCACATCCGCGCATCATCACCGTCTACGAACGCGGCGAGGACTGGCTGACCATGGAGGCACTCACCGGCGGCTCGGCGAAAGACCTCGCGAGCACGGATCAGCGCTGGATCATCTCGATCAAACTGACTGTCTTACAACAGATCGCCGGGGCGCTCGACTACATCCACGAGGCGCAGGTCGTGCACTGTGACGTGAAGCCGTCGAACATCATGCGCAGGATCTCAGGCGATGCCGTACTCACCGACTTCGGCATCGCCCAGGAGCTCGCCCTGGCCGACGGGCCCCGACGACCCGTCGTGCACACCTCACTGCCCTACGCCGCACCGGAGGTGCTGCGCGGGCAACCCGTGACGGCCGCCACCGATCAATATGCGCTGGCCTGCACCGCCGTCGAGCTATTCGATGGCAAACCTCCGTTCACCGCCCGCACCATGCTCAAACTCGCAGATATGCATCTCAACGCCACGCCGTGGCCAATCTCATATCGCCATAAACACATCCCCCGAGCTTTCGATTCGATCGTCGCCAAGGCAATGTCCAAGGATCCGTTAAGCCGCTACCCGACATGTACGGAGTTCATAACACTTTTGACACACGCGATGACCTAATCCCCGGTACCGTCGCCCCATGGCGTCTCCAGCTAATTACGATGTGTCGGCCCTCACTCGGGAGGACGAGGGATATCACAAAGGCTTGAAGAACCGCCAAGTCCAAATGATCGGGATCGGCGGCGCCATCGGTACCGGCCTGTTCATGGGCGCCGGTGGCCGGCTGAATAGTGCCGGGCCCGGCTTGTTCATTGTGTACGCGATCTGTGGGTTGTTCGTCTTCTTCATGCTCCGCGCGCTCGGCGAGCTGGTGTTGCACCGCCCCTCATCTGGATCCTTCGTGTCCTACGCACGTGAATTCCTTGGCGAGAAGGCCGCATACGTTGCGGGGTGGATGTGTTTCGTCAACTGGGCCTCGACCTCGATCGTGGATGTGACCGCCGTCGCGCTGTACATGCACTACTGGGGTGCCTTCAAGGCGGTGCCGCAATGGGTCATCGCACTCATCGCCCTCATCATCGTGCTCACCATGAACATGATCAGCGTGAAACTCTTCGGCGAAATGGAATTCTGGGCGGCGCTGATCAAAGTCGTTGCACTGGTGGCTTTCCTGATCTTCGGCATCGTATTCCTGGCCGGTAGGTTCACCGTCGACGGCTCCACCACCGGTCTGTCCGTGGTCGCCGACAACGGCGGACTATTTCCGAACGGCCTGCTGGCGCTGGTGGTCATCACCTCCGGAGTGGTGTTCGCCTATGCCTCAGTGGAACTGGTGGGCACCGCGGCCGGCGAGACCGAGAACCCGGAAAAGGTGATGCCCAAGGCCATCAACGCCGTGGTGTTCCGCATCGCCATCTTCTACGTCGGGTCACTGGTACTGCTGGCGCTGTTGCTGCCGTACACCACATACAAGGCCGGGGAAAGCCCGTTCGTCACCTTCTTCGCCCGGGTCGGGGTTCCGCACGCCGGCGACGTCATGAACTTCGTGGTGCTCACCGCGGCACTGTCGAGCCTGAACGCCGGGCTGTACAGCACCGGCCGCATCTTGCGCTCGATGTCCATGAACGGCAGTGCGCCGTCCTTTCTTTCACGGATGTCATCGGGCGGCGTGCCCTACCCCGGCATTCTGCTCACCGGATCGTTCACCGTCTTGGGCGTGTTCATGAACATGGTCATCCCCGCCAAGGCCTTTGAGACCGCACTCGACGTCGCAGCCCTGGGCATCCTCGCCTCGTGGGCCACCATCGTCATCTGCCAGCTGCGCCTGTTCCAGTGGTCGCAGCGCGGGATCTTGAAGCGCGGCAAGTTTCAGATGCCCGGCGCCCCCTATACCGGGTACGCCACCGTCGTTTTCCTCATCGCGGTACTCGCCTTGATGTGTTACGAAAATTATTGGAACCTGGTGGCTATCGGCATCTTTACACCGCTGCTGATCATCGGCTGGTACCTGCAGAAGGATCGGGTGCTGCGGCTCGCACAGGAGCGGGTGGGCTACACCGGCGCCTACCCCGTGATCGCGGAGACGCCGATGATGGACGACCCACCCAACCTCGGCGACAAATAGGGCGCTCCCTAGCGCCGAGATGACATTGAGAGACACCCTCTCTCAGGAAATACGTTCGTAGATGTCATCTCGGCGAGAGATCACGGGCAGATCTAGCCGATCGCCGAACGCTCCAGCAGGCGCGCGAAATCAGCGACATCCAGCGTCTCACCGCGCCGTGCGGGGTCGATGCTTGCGGCCAGCAGCCGGCGCGCCGACTCATCACCCGAGCCCGCCCATTCGGCAAAAGCATTGCGAGATGTCTTGCGGCGCTGCGCGAACGAGATATCGATGAGATCGAAGAGTTCCTTGCGGAACCCGGCATCGGACGGCCAGGCCGCATCCGGGTGGCGATCGATGCGCACCAATCCCGAATACACCCGCGGGATCGGCCAGAAGACCGCGGGCGACACCGTGCCCAGCCGCTTCACCTTGCCGAAGTAGCGCACCTTCACGCTGGGTACCCCGTAGATCCGCGAGCCCGGCTCGGCGGTCAGACGATCGGCAACCTCAGACTGGACCATCACCAAAATGGTTTTCACCGAATCGAATTCGGTCAAGATACGCAGCAGCGCGGGTACCGCGACGTTGTACGGCAGATTCGCCACCATCGCCGTCGGCTCGCCCTGGATATCGGCGGGGGTCAGGTTCAGAACATCCTGATGAATCACCGAGAACCGGTTGAACTCGCTGTGCGAATGTTCCTTGATAGTGGCCGGCAGGCGCCGCGCCAGCACGGGGTCTACCTCGACCGCGGTCACCGCGGCACCCTTGTCGAGCAGGCCCAGCGTCAACGAGCCCAGACCGGGCCCCACCTCGATAACGTGGTCACCCTTACCCACACCCGATGCCGAAACGATCCGGCGAATGGTGTTGGCGTCATGAACGAAGTTCTGGCCCAGCGTCTTCGTCGGTCGGAAATCGAGATCCTTGGCCAGTTGTCGGATCTCGGTACGGCCGAGCAGCCTGATGGTCAGCGGGCACCAACTCTCGCGCTGCACACCGGCCAGGCGCCCCAACCCTGCGCCGACAGTGTCTTCTCCGCGATCGCGATCTGTTCCTCGCGTGTCGCGAGATCGGCGCGGGGCGCGTACTTACCGCCACCATGCGCCAGCCAAGTGCCGAAGTCGAACTGCACGCCGCCGTAGAAACCGTTGCCGGTGTTGATGGCCCAGTTGCCGCCGGCCTCGCACTGCGCCAGTGCGTCCCAAGCCCCGCCGCGCGTCACGGTGGGCACCTCGGTGCCGGGCTTGGCACCCACGCGCAGCACCGAATCGCGCGCCGGGGTGAGGACGTTGTTGGACACCGGCATGCGGCCGGTCTCGCGGCCGTTGACCGAGAGCACCGAGTACACGATGTCCTGAGTGCCGGGGGCGCCCGGATCCTGGACCACCGAGCGGCTCATGTTCATCTCGGGGTCTTCGATCTTCTGCGGGGTCGGCGCGAGCGGAGCCTGCTCGGTCACCCGGCTGACGCGGATACGCGTCACGGTGATCGGCATATCCGCGGTCACCGGAGTGCTCGGTGCGGGATCGACCGTGTCGAACTGCTGCAGCGGGTTACCCGTGGCTTCCAGTAGCGCGCCCACCGTGGGGGCGGCGATGCGTGGGGTGCTGATGGCTCCACCGTCGTTGAGTTGGACGGTCTTGGCGCTCACCACGGCCAGCGACATGCCTTCCAGCGGGAGGCGGCTGCCGCGGGTGGCGGCGGTCGGCGCGGTGTCGGTCATCGACAACTGCGACAGCGCATCGTTCACGGTGCTGGCAGTGGTCCACACCTGCTGGGTGCCCTGCCCGTCCACCGAGATGTCCAGCGGACGCGAACGCTTCAACATGATGGTGTCGCCGTCGCGCACCGAATCGTGCTTGGCGGGGGCGACATCATCGCGATCGGACAATGCGTATCCGTAGTCGGCGAGAACCTCGGACACCTGGGACTTGACGGTCGTGACCGTCATGGCGTTTCCGTCGACGTTGAGAGTCAGAGTCTTGTGCGCAGCGATGGCGTAGCCGCCGCCCGCGCCGATCACCACCAGCAGGGCGGCCACAAGGGCGCGTAGCAAGGGCGATCGCGTTGCGTTGAGCTTCGTCAGTGCATTCACGAGTAGGGGTTTCCTGCGTTCGTTTCGGAGCCTCGATACCGGATTTCGGACAACGAAATTCGGCTGATAATCATCCTCATTGATCACGACACGGTAACGAAAGCATCGCGTGGGGGCAACTCATCAACGATCTTGAACACCGTGATCGCGGTCGCAGATGAGGCCCTCGCTAACCTGTCGGCTGTTCGCCCAGTTATTTCTGCCAGGGCCCGGACGGTGTACGGCAGGCAGTACGGCTCATTGGGCGCACCACGGTATGGATGCGGCGTCAGATAGGGCGCATCGGTCTCTACCAGCAGTTGTTCGTCGGGAATGAGCGCGGCGGCCTCCTGTAGAGCGCGGGCGTTCTTGAAGCTGACCGTCCCCGACAAACTCAGGATCCAGCCCTCAGCGACGCATTTTTTCGCCATCTCGGCATCCGACGAGAAGCAATGGAAGATAACCGAGGCCGGCGCGCCCTCCGCCTTGAGTACGTCGAGCACTTCGGCGTCGGCATCACGGTTGTGAATCATCAGCGGTTTGCCCGTCCGCTTCGCGAGCTCGATATGCCAAGCAAACGCCTCACGCTGAACCGATGGCTCCGCGCAGCCCTCCAAACGGCCCGGCCAGTAGAGGTCCAACCCGGTCTCCCCAATGGCCACCACCCGGGGATGTGCGGCTAGCTTCTCCAATTCGGCACGCGCATCCTGCGTGAGGTCGCCCGCGCGAGTGGGGTGCAGCGCCACCGCGGCATAGACGCGCGGGTCGGCGTCCGCGGCCGATACCGCCCAGCGGGCCGAATCCAGGTCGTCGGCGACCGTGACCACTCGTCCGACACCGACGGACTCCGCGTGATCGACCATGGCGCGCACATCCGCTGCCGTGACGGCGCCGCAGGCATCCAGATGGGTGTGGGCGTCGATGAGGGGCGTCAACGGCTCGGGGTCGGGCGGGGCTTGCCTCTTATTGCCGGGCGTCATCAGAACACCAGTCTATAAAGTTGCTCCCACCATGCCTGAATCATTGGATCCGTTCTACATCACCACCGCCATCGCGTACCCGAACGGCGAACCGCACATCGGACACGCATATGAGTACGTCGCGACCGATTCCGTCGCCCGGTTCAAACGACTGGACGGCTTCGACGTGCGCTATCTCACGGGCACCGACGAGCACGGCCTGAAGGTGGCGCAGACGGCCGCCGCGGCCGGAATCCCGACGGCAGAGCTCGCCCGACGCAACTCCGATGTGTTCGAGGCACTGCAGCGCACGCTCAACATCTCGTTCGACCGATTCATCCGCACCACCGATCCGGATCATTACGAGGCCTCGAAGGCGATCTGGCGCAGGATGGCCGACAACGGCGACATCTACCTGGACACCTACTCCGGCTGGTACTCGGTGCGCGACGAGGCGTATTACACCGACGCGGAGACCACGGTCGCCCCCGATGGCACCCGCACCGCCACCGCGACGGGCACGCCGGTCGACTGGACCGAGGAGCATTCCTACTTCTTCAGGCTCTCGGCGTACCAGGACAAGCTGCTGGCGCACTACGCGGCACATCCCGAATTCATCGGTCCCGATGTGCGGCGCAACGAGGTGGTCAGCTTCGTCTCCGGCGGGCTGCGCGACCTATCCATCTCGCGCACCACCTTCGACTGGGGTGTGCCGGTACCCGATAACCCCGAACACGTCATGTACGTGTGGGTGGACGCGCTCACCAACTACCTGACCGGAGTCGGCTACCCCGATACCGATTCGGAGCTGTTCGGGCGCTACTGGCCGGCCCACGTCCACATGATCGGCAAGGACATCATCCGGTTCCACACCGTGTACTGGCCCGCCTTCCTGATGTCGGCCGGAATTGAACTGCCCAAGCGGGTTTTCGCGCACGGCTTCCTGACCAACAAGGGCGAGAAGATGAGCAAGTCGATCGGCAATGTCGTCGACCCCATCAACCTGGTCAATACCTTTGGTCTGGACCAGGTGCGCTACTTCCTGTTGCGCGAGGTGCCGTTCGGCCAAGACGGCAGCTACACCGAAGAAGGACTAATCAACCGGATCAACGCCGACCTGGCCAACGAATTGGGCAACCTGGCGCAGCGCTCACTGTCGATGGTGGCCAAGAATCTCGGCGGAGTCGTGCCGCAACCGGGCGAATTCGCCGCGGAAGACCTGGAGCTGCTGGACGCTGCCGACAAGCTCTTGGAGCAGGCCCGCGAGCATTTCGAGGTGCCCGCCATGCATCTGGCGCTGGAGGCGATCTGGCAGGTGCTGGGCGCCAGTAACCGGTATTTCTCCGCGCAGGAGCCGTGGGTGTTGGCCAAGAGCCTCCAGGCGGACGGCGCCGCAGCCGATCAGCAGCGATTCGGCACCGTGCTGTACACCACGCTTGAGGTGGTCCGGATTGTCGCGCTGTTGGTGCAGCCGGTGATGCCCGAGTCGGCCGCCAAGCTCCTCGATCTGCTGGGCCAGTCCGAAGACCAGCGGGACTTCGCCGCCATCGGGACACGGCTGAAGCCCGGCGTCAGCCTGCCCGCACCGACGGGCGTGTTCCCGAAGTATCAGGTGCCCAAGTAGGCCACCGAGTGTGAGCCCGGTCACGGTCTGTCACAGATTTCGTCGCCCCGGTGTCTTAAGGGCATCAGCGACTGAAAGGAAGTCACCGAAATGACCGAGAACACGCACGTGATCGTGATCGGCGGGGGTTACGCGGGAACCCTGGCGGCCAACCAATTGCTCGCCAACGAGAACCTGACCGTGACCCTCGTGAACCCGCGGCCGCACTTCGTGGAGCGCATCCGCCTGCATCAGCTGGTGGCCGGGAACGCACCCGCGACCGCCGAGTACAAGAAGCTGCTCAACCCCTCCATCCGGCTCGTCGTCGACACGGTCACCCACATCGACGCCGGCGCCCAGAAGCTGGAACTGGCCTCGGGCGCGGTGCTGCCCTACGACTATCTCGTCTACGCCGTGGGCAGCACCACAACAACCCCCGACATCCCCGGCGTGGCCGAACACGCGCTGTCCATCAACGAATTCGAACACGCCCAGCAGGTACGTGCCCGGTACGAGCAGCTGACGCCGCAGGCGCCCATCGTGATCGTGGGTGCGGGGCTGACCGGTGTGGAGCTGGCCGGGGAACTCGCCGAAGCCGGGCGCACCGTCAGCCTGGTGTGCGGCGCACAGCTGCTGCCCTCCCTCGGCGAGCCGGCCCAGCGGGCGGCGGCCAAGCAACTGGCCAAGCTCGGCGTCGAGGTGCTGGCTCCGGCCACCGTGGTTCGGGTCGATGAGGACACGGTGACGCTGTCCGACGGCCGGGTGCTGAACAGCGCACTGACGGTGTGGACGGCGGGGTTCGGCGTGCCGCGGCTGGCCGCCGAGAGCGGGCTGAGCACGGACGCGCTGGGCCGGTTACTCACCGACGAGACCCTGGTGAGCGTCGATAGCCCGCGCATCATCGCCGCGGGCGACGCCGCCAGCCCGTCGGGGGTTCCGCTGCGGATGAGCTGCCAAGCTGCCGGGCCGCTGGCCGCCCGGGCCGTCAAGACGGTGCTCGCGCTGGTCCAGGGCCTGCAACCCGAGGCGCGCACGCAGATCTTCACCGGACAGAACGTGAGCATCGGCAGGCGCGCCGCCGTCATCCAGGTGGGCCACACCGACGACACCCCCCGCAAGTTGTACGTGGGTGGACGCACGGGCGCGGCCATCAAGGAGATGGTCTGCAACGGAACGCTTTCCATCCTGGCCACCGCGGCCAAGCACCCCAGCTGGTACTACTGGCCGCAGGGCGGCAAGCGCGCCGAGGCCCTCGCGGCGCGGGCATAGCGGTGTCCGGTACCGCTCACGCCGAGCTGTTCACCCACCTGCGCCCGCTGCTGTTCACCATCGCGTACGAAATGCTGGGTTCCGCAACGGAAGCCGACGACGTACTGCAGGAGAGCTATCTGCGGTGGGCGCAGGTGGATTTGGCCACGGTGACCGACATCAAGGCCTATCTGGCGCAGATCGTCAGCCGGCAAGCACTGAATACCCTGCGCGCCAATAGCCGTCGCCGTGAGGAGTACGTGGGGCCATGGTTGCCCGAGCCGGTGCGCATTGCCTACGACGACGGCGAGAAGGACGCCTCGACCGACGTGGTGCTGGCCGAATCGGTCTCCATGGCCATGCTCGTGGTGCTGGAAACCCTGGCACCGGACGAGCGGGCGGTGTTTGTCATGCGCGAGGTCTTCGGCTTCGAGTACGGCGAAATCGCTTCCACAGTAGGCAAGTCCGAGGCGGCGGTGCGCCAGATGGCGCACCGCGCCCGCGAACATGTGCAATCGCGGCGGCGCCGGTTCACACCCACCGACCAACAGGCCGAAGAACTCACCACCAAGTTCCTGCTCGCGGCGGCCGGTGGCGATGTCGAGGCGCTGGTGGAGATGCTCGCCCCCGACGCGGTGTGGACATCCGACGGCGGCGGCAAGGTCAGCGCGGCACGACGACCGGTGTACGGCGCCGACAGGGTGGCCCGGGTGGCCATCGGGCTATCGCGGGCCGCCGCCGAGTTCCCGGATGTGCGGATGGAATTCAGCACCTTCAACAGCACACCGGCATTGCTGATCTACACCGAAGGGCGCCTCGATGTCGTGCTCGCGGTCTCCATCGCGGACGGCAAGGTGGCACACATCTTTGCCATCCGGAACCCCGACAAACTGGCCACCGCCGAAATCACGCGCCACATCAGCAGATAACCAGTAGCGGCCCCTCGGGTTATCGGACACAATCACGCCCGTGTTCTGCGATATCGACACGGCCGCGCGCATCGAGCGCGCCGAAGCCGACACCATGGCCGCCGGCACCGCGCGATCCGGCGACGGTCTGGTGATCCCACTGGCAGGAGGTGTCGCGTCATACGCCGGGCCCGGCTCCCCCATGAACAAGATCGCGGGACTCGGGTTCGGCGGTATCCCAAGCGAATCCGAGCTCGACGCGGTCGAGGGCGAATTCGCCGCCCGCGACACCCCAGTGCAGGCCGAGGTCGCCAGCCTGGCCGATCCGGCACTCTGCGAGCTGCTGACCGCGCGGGGCTATCTGCTGGTGTCGTTCGAGGACGTGCTCGGACTCGCGCTGGTAGGCGTTTCCGCCCCCGTCGTCGCGGATGGCATCTCGGTTCGTCACAGCGGGGTAGACGAGCTGGCGACATGGCTTGACGTGGTGGTCGACGGGTTCGCGGTACCGGACGACCAGGGGGTGCCATCCCATGAATCGTTTCCGCGGGAGGTGCTTTCCCAGGCGATCGGCGCACTGTCGACCGTGCCGGGCGAACGGCGGTACATCGCGCTGCGCGACGGCGCCGTCGCCGGTGGCGCGAGCATGCGTCTGCTCGACGGAGTGGCCCAGCTCAACGGCGCGGCGACCGCGGCACCGCATCGCCGCCATGGCATCCAGACGGCCCTGCTGACCACGCGCCTGCACGAAGCCGCCCGGGACGGTGCGGATCTGGCGGTGGTCACCACCCAGCCCGGTTCGAAATCTCAGCAGAACACCCAGCGTCAAGGCTTCTCACTGCTGTACACCCGCGCGATTCTGGTGAAGGGTCTGCGAAACTAGATCAATGCGTGTTCAGCAGCTCGGCGATCTCGGCGACCCGCCAGCCGTGCTGCGATCGCTGGCCGTCACCGCGCGTGAGATGGGGCGGCCGGCCCCCGCCGCGCTCACCGGTTCGTGGTACGGCTCACGCGCGATCATCGCACCGTCGCTGCCCACCCGCCCAGTCCTGCCGCGACAAGCGTTCAACGACAAGCTCTCTCAGGTCGGCCCCGTTCCTCCCGGCGCTGTGGGCGGTGGATGGATCGGTTATCTGGGGTATCCGGACCGCGCCGCTGCCGGCCGATCTCAACGCCTTCCGGCCGCGGCAGGCGGTTGGACCAATATGGTGCTGCGCCTCGATGAAGACGAATGCTGGTGGTACGAAAGCCTTTCAGATCAAGAATGTCCAGAGTGGATTCTGCATGCCGTCGTCCATACACGTGATCCCGAGCCATGGTTCATCGACTGGACGCCCCCTGATCGCGCACACCACCGCGGTGCCGTCGGCCGCTGCCTGGAAGCCATCGCCGCGGGTGAGGTGTACCAGGCTTGCGTGTGCACGCAGTTCCGCGGCGCCCTGACGGGCGAATCACTGGACTTCTTCGCCGATGCCGTGACCCGAACCTCGCCGGCTCGCGCCGCCTACCTATCCGGCATGTGGGGTGCGATCGCCTCATTGTCTCCCGAATTATTCTTGCGGCGCAACGGAACCGACGTCTACTCCAGTCCCATCAAAGGAACTATCGCGGCGACCGAGGATCCCGCCGCGCTGTTGACCTCCATCAAGGACGTCGCCGAGAACGTGATGATCACCGACCTGGTGCGCAACGACCTGGGACGCATCGCCGATACCGGAACGGTCACCGTCCCCGAGCTGCTGGCAGTTCATCCGGCGCCGGGCGTCTGGCACCTGGTGTCGACCGTTGCCGCCAAGGTGCCCGCGGAAGCCACCGCCCGCGACCTGCTGGCCGCCACCTTCCCACCGGCGTCGGTGACCGGGACACCGAAAACCCGTGCACGCCAACTTCTCCGACAGTGGGAATCGGATCACCGCGGGGTGTACTGCGGCACCGTCGGGATGCTGTCCCCCGCGGCCGGTCTGGAACTCAACGTCGCGATTCGCACCGTTGAGATCGCACCGGATCGCGGTGTGGTGCTGGGAGTCGGTGGCGGCATCACCGCCGACTCCGACGCCGACGCCGAATGGCAGGAGTGCCTACACAAGGCCGCCGCCACCGTCGATCTCACCGCGATCGCTCCACTCCGCCGCGGGCTCAAGCCCGCGCTTTGACCACCGCGTCATAGAGGTCGCGCCGTGACAGCGTCGCACCGGACTCGCCGATGGCCGTCGCACACGACTCACGCAGCCCCATGCCGTCGTCCATCAGCTCCTCGACCCGGGCCACCAAGGTTTCGATCTCGGGGACGGCAGGGCGGCCGCCGTCGAGTACCACGGTGATCTCGCCGAGCACCTCATTGCTCTCGGCCCAGGCCACCAACTCGCGCAGCGTGCCCCGCAGCACCTCCTCGTGAGTCTTGGTCAGCTCACGACAGACCGCGGCGCGACGCTCCGGACCCAGCACCTGAACCGCGTCGACCAGCGTCTCGGCGAGCCGCCGCGGCGATTCGAAGAACACACACGTACGGGGCTCAGCCACCAGCTCGGCGAGCCATCGGCGCCGCGGGCCCTGCTTGCGCGGCGCGAACCCCTCGAAACAGAAGCGATCCACCGGCAGCCCCGAAACAGCCAGCGCCGTCGTCACCGCCGACGGCCCGGGCAAGCATTTGACCGGTATCCCCTGTTTCACGCACGCGGCCACCAGGCGGTAGCCCGGATCACTGATCGACGGCATCCCCGCATCAGTCACCACCAGCACGTCGTAGCCGGCCTCCAGATCGGCCAGCAGCGGCTCGATACGGCTGGCCTCGTTCTGGTCGTAAAAACTGATGATCTGGCCGCTGATCTGCACGTCCAGCGACTTCGCGAGAGCCCGGACTCGCCGGGTGTCCTCGGCCGCCACCACCGATGTCTTAGCCAGCGCCTCCCGCAATCGGGGCGAGGCATCGCCGGGTTCTCCGAGCGGTGTGGCCGCCAGCAGCAAGTACCCCATCCCGCAAGACTAAATCCCCCGTCGCTGCCGCTGCCGCCCGCCGCACCACGCTGCCGGTCGCGGGCCTCCCCTACGATCGTGCGTGTGACCGCGCCCGCAACCCTGCCGACCCCGGCAGCCGAGTCGGATCTCCAGTCCCCCGGGCCCCGGATACCGCCCGCGGACTTCGGGCCGACCGACCGCCTCCGGGGCTGGGTGATGACCGCCGTCATCACGGTGATTGCGGCACTGACCCGGTTCATCAATCTCGGTGCCCTGACCGATCGCGGCACCCCCGTGTTCGACGAGAAGCACTACGTGCCGCAGGGCTGGCAGGTCGTCACCAACAACGGCGTCGAGGACAACCCCGGCTACGGGCTCGTGGTCCATCCACCCGTCGGCAAACAGATGATCGCCCTCGGCGAATGGCTCTTCGGATACGACCCCTTCGGCTGGCGGTTCGCCGCCGCGCTCTCCGGCACCATCCTGGTGTTGCTGGTCGCCCGGATCGCCCGCCGGATCAGCCGGTCCACCATGGTGGGCGCCATCGCCGGCGTGCTGTTGATCGCGGACGGGGTCAGCTTCGTCACTGCCCGCACCGCGCTGCTGGACGTGTACCAGGTGCTTTTCGTGGTCGCCGCCTTCGGTGCGCTCATCGTCGATAGGGACCAAGTTCGGGAACGGCTCTACCACGCGTATCTCGAGGGCCGCATCGGTGACACCCCGTGGGGTCCGCGCCTGGGCATCCGGTGGTGGCGCTTCGGTGCCGGCATCCTGCTCGGATTGGCTTGCGGCACTAAATGGTCGGGTCTGTACTTCATCGCATTCTTCGGTGTGCTGTGCATTGCCTTCGACATCGCGGCGCGTCGTGCCTACGGCGTGCAGCGCCCCTGGGCCGGTACCGCGGTGCGCGATCTGGGGCCCGCCTTGTATGCGCTGCTGGTCATTCCGTTCTTCATTTACCTGGCCTCGTACTGGTCCTGGTTCGCCTCCGAGACGGGCATCAATCGGCATGCTGAGGGCCGGCAGATCGGCGTCGGCGGATGGATGCCCGATGCCCTGCGCTCGCTCTGGTACTACACCCACAGCGTGTACACGTTCCATTCGACGCTGACCAATTCCAACGGAAATCACCATCCCTGGGAATCAAAACCGTGGACCTGGCCGATGTCGCTGCGGCCGCTGCTCTACGCCATCGAGGACAAGAACATCCCCGGATGCGGCGCCAATTCCTGTGTGCGCGCGGTGTTGTTGGTAGGTACACCGGCCATCTGGTGGCTGGCGGTGCCGGTGCTGCTGTGGGCCACGTGGGCGACGGTGGTACGGCGTGACTGGCGGTACGCGGCGGCACTGGTCGGTTACTGCTCGGGGTGGCTGCCCTGGTTCATCAACATCGACCGGCAGATGTACTTCTTCTATGCCGCGCCGATGGTGCCGTTCCTGGTGATGATGATCGCGTTCATCATCGGCGACTTCCTGCGCAGACCGACGGCCAACCCCGAGCGAAAGACGTTGCGCATGTTCCTCGCGACGTTCTATGTGGCGCTGGTGGTCACCAACTTCGCCTGGCTGTACCCGATCCTCACCGGAGCCGCGATCTCGCCGTTCATGTGGAACATGGAGATGTGGCTGCCCAGCTGGCGCTAGAGCAGATCGCGCGACACCGGGCAGGACATACACCGGGGCCCGCCCCGGCCGGTACCCAGTTCCGAGGCCGAGATCGCGAGCACCTCTACACCCGAAGCTTCCAGGCGCGCATTGGTTTCCACGTTGCGCTCGTAGGCGACGACGACACCGGGCGCCACCGCCAGCGTGTTGTTGCCGTCGTCCCACTGCTCTCGCTCGGCGGTCACCGGGTCCAGCCCGGTATCGATGACACGTAGCTTCCCGATGCCCATCGCGTCCGCCGCGGCCTCGACGAACGGCTCGGAACCCGAAATGCTGACGCCGCCGTCGGTGCGCCGGATGGTGAACGCCGACAGCGAATCTTGGATCGCCGGATACATCACGACGGCGTCGGTGTCGACCATGGTGCAGACGGTGTCCAGATGCATCGACGCGCGCTCCTGCGCGATGGGCACCGCGAGCACGGTGTGGGCCAGGCCGTCGTCGAATAGACTGCGCGCCAGGGCTTCCGCACCGGCAGGAGTGGTGCGCTCCCCTACCCCAACGGCCACCACACCGGGGCCCAGCAGCAGCACGTCGCCACCCTCCACCGGTGCCGAATGCGACTCATAGGCGCGCCGCACCCCAAGGAATCTCGGATGATGCGCGTAGATCAGGTCGGTCAACGACGTCTCGCGCACCCGCGCCGGCAGCGCCAGCGAGGTGATCGCGAACTTGCACCCGATCCAGAACGACGAGTCGCGGGTGAACAGCAGGTTCGGCAGCGGCTCGATGACGAAGTCCGACCCGTGATGCATGGTCCGCACCAGCGACGGCTGGGCCACCGTGCCACCCACCGGCAGCTCGTCGAACGTCATGCCACACATCAGCACGTATGCCAGATCGGCAGCGTCCAGTGACCGCAAGTATTCCGAAAGATCCTGTGCCAGTGCATAACCGAGCCTGCGCGCGTTGACAGCCGCCGAGATACCCTGCACCCGGGCCGCGCCGCTGGCGAGGGCCTCGCGCAACAAATCAGAGAGCAGCAGCACTTCGACACCACGTGAACGCAGCACCTCAGCAAAGGCGTCGTGCTCCTCTTGGGCGCGCGCCACCCAGGGCAGGCCGTCGAACAGCAGCTGATCGTTGTTGCGCGGAGTCAACCGCTTGAGCTCGTCGCCGGGCCGGTGCAACACGACCACCCGCAGCCGCCCCACCTCCGAATTCGCACCCAGTACCGGGACATCCGTCATGAGAAGACGTTAGCTTGCCATGCAATCGAACATGTGTGCGATACCATGGGGGTGTGACACACGCGGTTCAAGCATCATTGTTCGGCGCACCGCAGGTCCCGCGCCGCGAGTTGGCCGGCGGCGCTTGGCTTGAGGTGCACCACGAATGGCTCGGACGTGCGGACAATCTCATGGGCCAGCTATTGACCCAGGTGCCCTGGCGTGCCGAGCGCCGCCGCATGTACGACCGCACGCTGGACGTACCCCGGCTGGTCAGCTTTCACGACCTGACCGCGGGCCCACCGCCACATCCGGTGCTGGAGACGATCTGCGACCGACTCAACGGCGAGTACACCGGCGAACTCGGCGAACCATTCACCACGGTCGGCCTGTGTCAGTACCGCGACGGCACCGACAGTGTCGCCTGGCACGGCGACACCGTAGGCCGCGGCCTGCGCGAGGACACCATGGTCGCGATCGTAAGCATTGGCGCCACACGCACTTTCGCCCTGCGACCACGCCTCGGCGGCGAATCGATCCGCATCAGCGTCGGCCACGGCGACCTGTTAGTGATGGGCGGCTCATGCCAACGAACCTGGGAGCACGCCATTCCGAAGACGTCCAAACCGGTGGGGCCACGAATCAGCCTGCAGTACCGGCCTCGCGATGTGCGTTAAGTGCGCACCGCCGCGACAGCCTTGACCAGAAGATCCGCGGCACGCTTGCCGTCGGGCAGTGCGGGCGGGACATTTCCGACCGCGATCGGGCTGACCGTCACCACCACCATGTAGCGGCCCAGGTATGCCGAATAGTTCAGCACTTCCTGGCCTATCGCCCTGCCCGACGTACCGCTGAGCACATCGCGTTTCATGCCCAGGGTGCGCGCGCCGTCAATGGCAGGCGCGTCGATCACCTCGGTCTGCCCCGCAATCCCATTGCCACGAAAACCAACCTTCTTGCAGTCCGCGGATACCGCCGGATCGAAGGGGACCTCCTGCGAGGTCTCGACGGCAACGGCCACGTACTGATTCCCGGCACCTGTCGCGGTCAACGCCGCCATGTTTCCCTTGAGCCCGCCGGGCACGGCGCTGCCGCCGCTGTACTTGGCACAGCCCGGGGGGTCTACCGTCACCCCCGGAGGCAAAGGGGCCGGCGAGAGCAGCTTGGGATCCATTCCCGCCGGCTCCATGCTCTTCACCGTGAAATCGGGCCCGAACTCGCTCTTCAGCGCGGCGATGTTTCCGATCTTGATGTTGTGATTGACGGGATTCTGGACGGATCGGCCACACCCGGCCACCAACACGGCAACGAGCGCAAGCGCACAGGTGGCCCAGATTCCCCAGCTCTTGACGGTCACCGGCTTCAACACCCGGCCACTGTATCGATTCGGAACGAAAAATCGATGGCACCTATAGGGAACAATGTCTGTGTGGCCCAGAGTTAAAGACTGTGAGGACGGTGTGAGATGAAGACGGCGGTTAGGTTGCGTCAGCTGTGCGCGACGGCAGTGGGCGTCGGCGCTCTGATGGCCCTTACCCCCGCGACGGCGCTCGCCGATGACGCGCAATCGGTCATCAACCAGTATCAGTCCCAGGGTTACCAGGTCATCATCGACCGCAGCGGCAACGGGCCCACCAACAAGTGCACCGTCTCCAACATCCGCAACGGGCAGGACGTCTACCGCACCGAGTATCAGCGGACCTGGATGCCCAGCGGAAAATGGCTACTGATGCCGGTGCGGGTGCTGGATCACCGCCTGGTCTACATCTCCCTTAACTGCAACGTCTAGTTAGCCTTACCTAACTACATTTGCCAGTTCGCTGAAGTCTGCCCGGCCGGGACGATCGCACCCATCGCGACCTAAGAGCGGACGCAGGCGAGTCTATGAATTTGGTGTCAATTCTCACGACTGGGAATCAATCTGAGTATTACCGCGTTGGACAGGACAGATTCACGGACGTTGATGATTTGGCGAGTCGGGGATCGGGCCTTGGTGTGGTATTCGGGAACATTCCGGTAACAGCGAGGCCACGAGGAGTGAGGAGAGAGGAGTGAAATCGTGAAGAAGTTGTTATTTGCAGGTATTGCCGCAGCTGGCGTCATTGGGGCGTCGCTGGGATCGGCAAGTGTCGCGCTCGCCGGACCGTCGGGATCGGGCGATGCCAACGCTGTCATCAATGACCTCAAGTCCAACGGGTACCGGGTGATCGTCTCGAAGACGGGCGCCGCCGACCTGAGCAAGTGCACCGTTGAATCGGTCACCCAGGAGTCGCCGGTGAGCAATGTGCAGCCGGCCCGGGACGTGCGCAACAACCCCACCACGGTGCCGACAATCGACCGCAAGGTCGCGCATGTCGCACTGAGCTGCTGAAACCAGCAGAATCTCACGATGGCCCGGGCTACCAGCCCGGGCCATCGTCGTCTGTGGGCACGCGCGTGGCCTGCCGTCAGCGCGGCGTGGTGATCACCACCACCGCCTCCGCGGCACCGTCGATGGCCGCGAAGCGATGACGCCGATCGCTGAGCCAGGTTGCCGTTGCTCCCACCTCAACCAAGGTCTCCTCACCCACGGGTCCCGCGAGCACCTTGCCGTCCACCACCGTGAAGTGCTCGCGCACGCCCGCGCCATGCGACGGCGAGACATGCTCTGCACCAGAAGGGAATTCCAGCCGAAAAACCTCGACAGTGAGCTGGGGCAGGCGCCGCGCCGACAACAGCACCGTGCGCATTCCGCCGCGTGCCGCCGAATGTGTGCCCGGATGCTCGCCGACCAGCGCGGTAAGCGGCACGTCGAGGGGCTCGCAGAGCGCATACAGGGTCTCGACCGTGGGATTGCGCGCACCCGACTCGATCTCGGATATCGATCCCTTACCCACCCCGGCCCGGCGGGCCAGTTCCGAAAGGCTCAGGCCCCGCTCGTTTCGTAACTCCCGCAGCCGGCGGCCGATATCTTTCGCGTCCACCCTCCCATGCTACGTTCCGTAAACAGAACGTTCCGTATTCAGAACGAAGGACGTGTATGGAGCAGAGCGTCTCGACGGCCGTGCCGATCAGCGCGGGTGTGGTCTGCGCATTGGTCGGCTTCACCTCGTCTTTCGCGGTGGTGCTCGCGGGCCTACGAGCAGCCGGCGCGAATCCCGCACAGGCGGCATCGGGCCTGCTGGCGTTGAGCGTGGCAATGGGATCGGCGTCCATGCTGCTGTCGTGGCGATACCGGATGCCGATCACCAGCGCGTGGTCGACGCCAGGGGCAGCGCTGCTAATCACCACCGGTTCCGTGGCCGGCGGTTGGCCGGCCGCCGTCGGGGCCTTCGCGGTCAGCGCGATATTGCTACTGGCGACAGGACTCTGGCCCGCACTCGCACGCCTGGTCACCCGAATCCCCAATCCCGTCGCACAGGCGATGCTCGCCGGGGTGTTACTCCCCTTGTGCATCGCGCCCGTTACCGCACTGGCGCACAATCCCGGCGCGATCGCACCGGTACTGGTGGCGTGGGTAGTGGTGCTTGTCCTTCGCCCCCGGTGGGCGGTGCCTGCTGCGTTCGCTACCGCACTCGTGGTGATCGCGGTGGCCCTCGTCCGAGATCACAGCGCGCCCATGCCTTCCGCGTGGATCCCCCACGTGCAGTTCACGGCACCGAACCTCACCATGCAGGCTCTCACCGGTATCGCGCTGCCCCTGTACATCGTGACCATGGCGGCGCAGAACATCCCGGGTGTCGCGGTGATGGCGGGGTTCGGCTATCAGGTCCCTTGGCGCCCCACGCTGACCGTGACGGGAATCGGTTCACTGCTGGCCTCGCCGTTCGGCGGACACGCCGTCAACCTGGCCGCGATCAGCGCGGCACTGGCCGCCGCACCGGACGCCGACCCGAATCCGCGGCGCCGCTGGATCGCCGGCTTCACAACGGGGGCAACGTATTGCGGACTCGGCCTGCTCTCTACCGGGCTGACCGCGGCGGTGCTCGCCGCGCCAGCCGGCATTGTGCAAGCCGTGGCGGGCGTGGCGCTGCTGAGCGCTTTCGCCGGCGCCTGCGCCGGTGCCATGTCCACGGAGTCGGCGCGGCTACCCGCAACATTGACTCTGGTCGTGGCGGCATCGGGGACCACGGTGGCCGGCGTCGGTGCGGCGTTCTGGGCGCTGGTGATAGGTGTTGTCGCGCATCGGTTACTCAATCCGGGTTCCGTCCGCGAAGCGGTGAGCGCCGGGGACTGACGCGTATCTACAGCAGCCCCGGCACGATGGCCCGGCGGTTCTAAGCAGGGTCGATGATGTTTGTCTTCAGCTGGTTGGCGACCTGACCGGCGACCTCGGCATTGTCGGCCGCACCCGAGGATGTCACCCCGTACACCACGTTGCCCGTGGTGTAGACGCGCGTCGCCCCGGTGTTATCGGACCACGAGAGCGTGATCGCGCTACGCATACCGAATGAGTACGCACCGGCCGACTGCGCCTTGCACTTGTTGAATGCCTCTGTCAGCCGCTGGAATTCGGCTTGCGCGGCGGGCTTGTCCGGAAAAATCGCGACGGTCTCATGCAGCGTCTGGCGGGCGTCGCTCGTACTGGCGACGTTGAGCTGGCGGAATGCCTGCCAACCATCGCCCAGATCACCCTGCGCCGTCGCGTGCAACGTGCCACACGGGTCCGCGGGATTGATGGCCGGCCCATAGACCGGCGCGGTATCGGTATGTGTCGTGTCTGCCGTCGGGAAACCCAACGACTTGACCTCATCGAGCCCCGCGAACAGCGAATCCGCCGCAGCGGCATCGATTTTCAATTCGGTGAGCTCAGGTGCGGGCGGTTTTTCCGCGGCGGGACTCACCGGCTGCGAGCAGCCTGCCACGACGGCACTAGCGAGAAGGCCCAACCCGGCCCACCATCTCCGCGTCACCTTAGAAGTGTGGACGGTCAACCTGGGAACACGCTGGAAAGTGGGACAGATCACGTGCCGAATGGATCGATGGCCGCAGCGATGCGCATACCGGCGTTCCGCAAGACAGCCTCACCGTGGCCGAAACCGGCGATCGTGGCGCCGGTGGCAGCGAGCCCACTCAGCGAGTTCATGGCGGCCACGCGATCGATATTGAAGACACCGAGGATGACCTGCCCGTTGAACTCGGCGACCGCGTCACCGGTCAACACCGCCTCGGCTGCGGGCAGGTACAGCGCGATGCTCCCCGGCGTGTGGCCGGGCACCGCGATGACTTGTGCGCCGCCCGCGAACCCCAGGACGTCGCCGTCCCCGACCATGCGGTCCACGCGACAGACCGGTCCGTGCGGCGGCTCCACGAACTCCGGGCGCAAGGCCCGTTCGCCGGGCGTCAATTCGGGCACCGGCCCGTAGCATTCGCCGCTGATAAAGGCCGAGTCGGGTACTCCGGCAATTACCTCGGCCCCCGACCAGGCGGCGATCTCGGCGGCCGACCCCACGTGGTCCTCGTGAAAGTGCGTGAGCACGATCCGCGTGACGTCCGCGCGACTGCTACCGAGACGACGCAGTGCCTGTTCGATCAGCTTGGCACTATCGGGCCAGCCGGTGTCGATGAGCGTCACGCCGTCCGGCCCCTGCCACAGATAGCAGTTCAACAGATACGCCCGTTCACCCGGGATACGCAGGCGGAACAAGGATGCGGTGAGCTGCTGCAGATCTGGAGATGGCACGTCAATCACGCTACGTGCCGGACATGCCCATCCCCCACCACCGCTATGCGGCCGGTCGTCCCGTACGCCAGAATCGGAGAGTAAGTAAAAAGCAAGGGAGACAACGATGACCGATTGGGATGTGGTCGGCCGAGCCAACTACGTGTCATTCACGAGCTACCGTAAGGACGGGACTGCGGTGTCCATTCCGGTGTGGATCGCTCCCGACTCCGGCAAGCTCTACTTCTTCTCGGAGGTCGGCGCCTACAAGGTCAAGCGCGTCCGCCGGAATCCTGCGGTGACCTTGCAGCCGTGCGACGTGCGCGGGAGGCTCACCGCAGGCTCGCCGGTGGTCGAGGGTACTGCCCGCGTTCTCGAGTTCGCCGACAGCTCACGGGTGCGCAAGATCCTCAACCGCAAGTATTGGTTGCTGGGACCGTTGAGTGAATTCGGGGTCTGGGTGACCCGTCGGCAACGGGCATCCGTCGCCATCGAAATCTCCCCCGCGGGGCAGTAGCCAGCGTCAGACGCCCAATACCGAGACGACCTTCTTTGCCGTCGCCTTGGCAGATCCGGGGTTTTGGCCCGTCACCAGCCGCCCATCGGCCACGACATACGGAGCGAAGGGGATCAGGCCCTTCTGGTAGCGCGCGCCGCGCCTCTTCATCTCCTCTTCGACGTTGTAGGGCACCAGCTTGTCCACCCGGGCCAGCACTTCTTCAGACCAGGAGAATCCGGTGAGCTTGCGCCCTGCGACCAGCAGTGATCCGTCGGACAGCGTGGTGTTGAGCAGCCCCGCGTAGCCGTGGCATACCGACGATACGATTCCCCCGCGCTCAAAGATCTCACGCGAGATACGCTGCAGCCCTTCGTTATCGGGGAAGTCGTACATTACCGCGTGGCCTCCGGTGAAGTAGATCGCGTCGAAATCCGCGGAGTCGATCTCATCGGGTGATGCGGTCGTGGCCAGCAACGCCATCTTGGCGTCGTCGGCCTTCCAGGCCTTGGCACTCTTGTCGTAATTCGGAAACTTGAGCGAACGCGGCTCCAGCGGCGAAAGTCCGCCATGCGGGCTGACGATCCTTTGTTCATAACCCGCCTCGGCGAAGACGTGATAAGCATGCGTCAGCTCCGAGAGCCACAACCCCGTCAGCTCCGACGGGTCCTCATAGTGCGCGACGTTGGTGACGACGTTGAGGATGCGCATGGTCATACCCTCAGCATTCCGCCAATGGATGCTTTACGCCATCGTTCGGAGCGATGCGCTCTGCTCGTCACCTCATATAGCGGATGATGAGAGCAATCGACGCGAGGAGACAATCCGCATGTACGCGATAACGCTCAACGGTTTTGGTGATCCCGAAGTCATGGAGTGGGCTCAGGTGCCCGACCTGCCCTCGCCGGGCCCCGGCGAGGTGGCCATCGATGTGGTGGCGGCGGGAGTGAACCGGGCCGATGTGATGCAACGCCTCGGCCTGTATCCCCCGCCACCCGGCGCCAGCGAGATCCCGGGCCTGGAGGTCTCCGGTTATATTGCCGAAGTTGGTGCCGGAGTTCGTGACTGGACACCAGGTGATGCGGTATGCGCACTGATGGCCGGCGGTGGATACGCCGAACGTGTGAACGTCGCCGCCACTCAGGTGCTGCCCGTCCCCCAGGGCGTCAGCGTCACCGCGGCGGCAGCGCTGCCGGAAACCGCCGCTACGGTGTGGTCGAACGTGGTGATGACGGGCGGCCTGCGCGGCGGACAGACACTGCTGATACACGGCGGCGGCAGCGGAATAGGCACGCATGCAATACAAGTAGGCCGCGCACTGGGCGCGAATGTGGCCGTGACGGCGGGTACCCAATTCAAGTTGGACCGGTGTCGCGAGCTGGGTGCGCAGACCCTGATCAACTATCGCGAGCAGGATTTCCCGGCAGTGGTCAACGCCGAATACTCCGGGGCCAACGTTATTCTCGACATCATGGGCGGCAGTTACCTACCCAAGAATGTGGAGGCCCTCGCCGAAAACGGCCACCTGACAATCATCGGATTACAGGGCGGGGCCGCCGCCGAGCTGAATCTGGGTGCGCTGCTGTTCAAACGGGGATCGGTGCATGCGACAAACCTGCGCCGCAGGCCTGAGCAGGGGCCAGGCTCCAAGGCCGAGATCATCGCCGAACTACGCCAGCGTCTGTGGCCATTGATCGCCGAGGGAGCGGTGGTGCCGGTCGTCTCCGCCGAAATCCCGGTTACCGATGCCGCCACGGCGCACCGGCTGCTGGACTCATCCGAGACTGTCGGCAAGGTCCTGCTCACCGTGCGCCAGCCGTGAGCATCGCCAGCGCCGAAACGACGAGCAGTCCGACATAGGCCCAGGCGTGCACGCTATCGGGCAGCCGGGGTGGGCGCCGTCGCAACCACATCACCAGCGGCAGCGCCCCGGCCAACAGTGCCGCCGCGGAGCGAAAATCCACCGCGCCGACGAAGTACGGCTGACCCGCCACCACCGCCGACGTACCGGTCAAAAAGACCGCCAGGGCCGGCGCGCTGATGGCCAAGGTCAACGGATTCGCAAGTGCGGTAGCCACACTCATGGGCTGGCCACCCCGGCGTAACAACGGAACCGTCATCACGCTGCCGCCCACGCCCAGAAAAGAGGCAGTCGCACCGATGGGCAGGCCCAATCCCGCGGGGATGGCGAATTCGCGCGGAGACACGTCGGTCGTGGAGGGTCGGCGCAGAAACCCGGGCCGCAGCAACACATCCGCGATCGTGATCACCAGATAGATCACGAAACCCCATGTGGTGAGCCGTGGCGACGCGAGCCGCGCCAGCCCCGCGCCGAGCGCGCCACCGCAACCGAGCAAGACCACAAGTAGCGCGCTACTCCGCAAGTGGGCCAATATGGCCCGCGACGTCGCCGCGGTGGCGGTGGCCGCACTGACCACCATGACCACCGCGGAGGTCGCAACGGCCACCTCCGCCGCTGCCGCGCCCAGCGCTCCGTCCACCCAGACGATCACCGGCACGGTCACGAAGCCGCCGCCGAAGCCGAACAACACCGTGGTGAGGCCGGTGAGAATTCCGATCAGCACCAATACGAGCACGCCCACGGGACCATTCCATCCGGCATGCAGCGCGTAGACAATCGAAAGCCAGCTCGATACATTCGATTTTCGGCCATATCCTGACGGGATGCGGAATGTACCGCTCGCCGACATCGACCATCTGCCCAGCGCCGTGCTGCCGATCAGCACCGACTACGCCGATGGGCAGCTACTCGACTGGCATGAGCATCGCCGCGCGCAATTCCTCTACGGAACTACCGGCACCATGATCGTGGACACCGATGACGGGACCTGGACGGTACCCACCCGCCGCGCGGTGATGATCCCCGCGCGTACCCGTCATCGGGTGCGCATGCTGGAGGTGCGCACCGGCAGCCTCTACATCGAGCCGTCGGCCGTCCCGTGGTGGCCGGCCTCATGCGTGGTCGTCGATGTCAACTCCCTGATGCACGAACTACTCACTGCCGCAGCAGATTTAGATATCGAAAACGACCAGTCGGGCCGCAGCGCCGCACTCACGGCGCTATTGCTCCACGAGCTGGCGTCGTTCACCGCGCTGCCACTGCACGTCGAGATGCCACGATCTGCTGATCTCGCCGAGCTGTGCCGCGCCTATCTCGAGGCACCGGATGTGTCGGTGTCCAACACCCAGTGGGCGCAACAGCTGAATACGAGCGAGCGCTCGCTGACTCGCCGCTTTCGGGACGAGGTAGCGATGAGCCCGGCCGCATGGCGCGTCCGCGCGCGGCTGTTGGCGGCGGTGCCGCTGCTGCGCCATCACTCGGTGACCCAGGTTGCCGCCCGGCTGGGATATGCCACGCCTGCCGCCTTCTCCTACGCGTTCGGCCGGGCGTTCGGCATCGCCCCGTCAACCATCAGCTGAATACCTCGGCGCTTGACGATACTGTGGGGCGTATGACGACAACGTTCGTCGGGATAGCGGCGATCGTGGCGATGACCTTCATAGGTATCGGCATGAATGCTGGGCTCTTCAACACCAGAAGAGCACGTCAGGCGATTCCGCCACTGGTGGCGCGGGCGGCTGCCCCTGTGTATGCGCTGAACCGCCGTATCGGCAACCCCGGCCGCACCAACAAGACACCCGATGAGTCCGAGTCGACGGAAGAACCACAGAAATGAAAATCCCCCGGGCTAAGCCGGGGGATCCCTTGGTGGGCCTCCTGAGACACTACTCAAGTAAGGCGATCCCCATAGATAGGCTTGTTGACCTGCGGAAACGCTTTACCCATATCGACGCGCGTCCAGTTCGACGTTCTAGATCCCCTAGGCGACGCTTCAGGCTCACTTCCGTCTTGGCGCCGAACAGGTGAATGAGCTGGTGGCTGCCTATGAATCGGGCATCTCATCCAACCAACTCGTCATCGACTACGGCATCGCCAAAGGCACAGTCCTGAAGCTCCTTCGAGCCAACAACGCCACCATGCGCCGCCAAGGACTCAACGCCGCGGCCACTAAGCAGGCGGCAGCCCGTACCGAGATGGCAAATCGCTTGTCACGATCGGAACGAAGTTTGGCGTCAACCCGACGACAGTGCGTAGCGCGCTCATGAAGCAGAACGTTGCCTTACGCGATCCTCATGGTCGAGGTCGAAATGCCGACTAACACGACAAGGATATGGGACATACTGGCTTACGGCGACGATACGTACCGTAATAATAACGCAAAATCCATTGCAGGACAATCGATTTGGGACACTCGATCTCTACTTAATCGTGACGCCCTGGCGATCCATCGCAACGCAGATACCATCCTTGACTATGTAGCACTCGACGTAGTGTTGCCCACGGAATGCAGTTGGCTCCCGCAATGTACGAGAACCGCTATCGCGCACTACTTGCCCCCTAATGCAATTAGCATTTATTGCCTCTTCACCCGTATTGCGAACTTTCCAGTATACACTGTACGGAGTAGGGACATCAATCCTCGCGATCCTGAAGTTGATCGTGCGGCCAAGCCCAACCACGTTGCCGTGTTTGCGCAATTCGAAATGCCGGAAGCCGTCTTTCTTCTCGACGACTGCACCGATTCTGACCGTGTACGTAGGATTGAGTACTGTCGGTATCTTCCAGCGGCTTTCCAATGTCTCTTCTGTGTTACTTATCCCTGCGCGACCGATGTGCGCGTTCTTGCTGGTGGTGACTGCTGCGGTGTCATACGTGCCAAACAGTGGGCCAAAAACTTCGCGCCACTTGGTCTTGCTGAGTTCGAGATCTATCTCATCATAGGCAGCGACCACTCTGCCGTAATAGAAGGCGATCTTGTCTCGGAAGTTCGAATACTGGTTCTGGTCGATACGGTGATTGAAACTCTCGGTCGGACAGCTTGGGTCACTGATCAGCGGCAGAGTCGGGTTCGCTTGCAGATAGTCGTTGAGGTCTTTCAGAATGTTCTTTAGCGCGGTTGGTACATCCTTGTAGTAGTCGGCATCGTTCATGACGAGTACATCGTTAATACGTTCCCCGACGAGAATATTCAGAATGACTGACCGCACAGTGAAGGTGTTCTTGTAGTCACGGACGAACTTCAGTAGCCGGATGATCTTGATGAGACGGCCACCGGTGATCTTGTTCTTCTCATCGAGCCACTCGTTGAAGCCTTCTGGATTGGTCAGCTCGTAGGTGTCTGCGACTCGGTTGGTGATGAAGTGCTCATTGTGGCGTTCCAGATAAGGAACGACGTCGATGTGAAATTCGTTGGCATAGTCGACTTTTACGCATCGGTCGTGTCGACTGACCATGTCACGGTAGGTGCTCGAAGCACGGAAAACGGTGTAGAGCTCTTGGACATAGTCCTTGGCTTCCCAACCGTCAACCTCGTCCATGCTGAGAAGGACGTCAGCATCGAACTCATCATTGACTTGGACGGGGTTGATGATGGTGCGATGTGCGTATGACCCCTGCGGGATGAGTTCCAAGTAGTTCTCGGCAATGATGTCATTCCCACTTGAGAGATAGTTCCCGACAGCAGTCACTCGGCTGTCAAGTTGGGCAATGCGACCATCGCTGAGATTCACTTTGTTGACCAGGAAAGCGTCGAAGTGCTTGATCAATTTCATTGCGCAGCCTCCTGACCCAGCTTGCGATATGGTATGAACGGCTCTGGTGGCGGCCCGGAGAAGAATTTTTCATGGATTAACGGCAGCTGAGTGCGTGCTTCTGATGCTCCCAAAGCTCGCAGTGATTCGATGTCCCGTGCACGGTCCAGCTTGAAGCGGTCACTGCCCACAACGGGCGAAACCCGATAGACGTTGTCATGTCCAAGTAGCAGCTGCGCGGTTCCAAGCGAGGCCGACGATTGACCTGCCATGATGACGTCGATGAGGCGGGTAGCCCAGTAGTTCAGGCCAAGGCGCGATTTGCGGTACGCCGCCACGCTGAGCGGGGACTCTGTGCAACCGACACTGAGCAGGCGAACATCGCCTTTCTGCCAGTCGAGAACGCCAAGAGCTTCCACGGATGCGGTTCCCATCGGATTGTTGGCCCACATACCGCCGTCAATCAGAGGGATACCAACCTCGGATCGATGTGTTGGAAAATAGGTTGGCGCTGCTGCCGTGGCCAGCGCAACGTCGATGACACGCTCGGTGTAATCACGCTCGAACCGTGGGTGATGTGCTGTCTTCTTGACGTGGACTTGGCCGGTTTCAAGATCGAGAGACGGAATGACCAAACGAGTCTTACTTTCTCCAAGTAGTCTGTCGCCGAATACGTCAACAAGTGCGCTCCTCAACGGCTGCGGATCATATTTAGCCGCACCCAGCCACTTGAACAGGCCGATGGTTCTATTACCTCGAAAGATCTCGGGGCCACGCTGCTGATAGAACTCTAGAATTTCCTTTGCCGAAAGTCCCAGACCGAGCCCGAGAGCAATGATGCCGCCAGTGGATGTGCCAACGATCAAGTCGAAATGTTCCACCAGAGGACGATCAAGCTTTTCTTCTATATCAGCTAGAAAGGCAGCAGGAAAAACTCCTTTGATGCCGCCGCCGTCGATACTGAGTATCCGCCGCGTAGGTAGTGTTGAAGCTATTTCATTCTGCAGTTTTTCACTATCTGTCATTCGCCGAGTTCCCTCCTTCGGGAACAAAGATTAAATTTTTGATGTGCTCCACCCTATTCTTACATCTCCGGAGCTAACCACTTGATATTTCTGCATCCATTTATAACATTATCGGCATTCTATTGACAATACTTCAATTTGAGTATTATCAATATGGATTGCGAAGGGGTCAGAAAATAGCCATCATCGGTACATAAAAACAGAGTAAAACTACTGTTCTGAGAGTCATAGAAACGTATACCAATAGCCAACGACCCTAACGAGATTAAAACTCCTTTACAGAGGTCAGCGTGTGCGACGTGAGCATATGTTGTGCCACCGACATATACAGGCAGGCATGGCAGACGGTCAGGGTACTGCCGCCCTGACCTCGGTAAATAAGCCCTGGAGACGAAACCACACGACGGGGTCTGAACAGTGCCGGGACGCTCTCGAACTCTTGAGACGCCCCGACGGCTGATTGGCTGACTCATCGGTGGACCGGCTCCGAGTTCAACCTAGACGATCAGAACTACTGGTAGCAGGCTCGAGCGGCACGGGGGGTGCCTCCCCAAACCTTCCGTGACGGATTCGCACAAGCGGACCAGTCGTGGTGGCACGATTGGTACCCATGATGGGTCCGTTTTTCATCCCCGACATATTCATCGAACTTTCAGGCCTATTGGAAGCTGCGTGGCTATGGATATCCAGTACGTCTCCAGAGGCCTGGTCTGCACTAGCTGCTTGGGCAACCACAGGTGTCGCGGCTGTCGCGGCCATCTTTGCGCTGCGTCAAGTGCGAGAGGCCCGACAAACTCGGGAGTCCCAAGCTCAGCCGAACATCGCAGTTTTCACTGAAGAGAATGAAACGGATTGGCAGCTCTTCGAACTGCGAGTCAAGAACTACGGGCCAACTGGCGCCTATCACATCGCAGTGAAGTTTGAGGATGTATTAGAGGTCGCACCGTGGCAAAACCCACAGACTGACGAATGGGTGACCACATTGCTCGTTCCGCCTGAGATCGCATTCCTTGCGCCGGGCCAACAATGGCTGACGCATTGGGATGATGCGACAGATCGCGAGGAACACAATCGAAGTGCGCGTAGCGAAGGCCGCCCAGAGCTGAAGTCGATGTATCGGGGTCGTGTCGAGTTTGAAGATCGGGCCGGACGAAAGTACTGCAACCCCATCCTCATTGACTGCGACATGTACAGAAATACGGTGAGAGTTCGTGACCAGAGGTGATCACCGAACTGGTTCAGGCCCACTGCGGGATGAGATTGGCACACCCGATGCCGAGGACGCTGAGCTAAGACGCGTGCGGAATATATAACGGGGACAATAGGTTACATCAAGTTACCCGTTGTTGCTGTCGCACTGATAACGCTGATCATCTTCGTTATCCTTGCACCGGGTATAGTTCCGGGAGGGATATACCCCTCGAGCATACTAACTCTCATTGGCGCCTCCCTTGGCGCTATTTCAATGATGATCGCCGTAGCCGTATGCAACGAAATACTTCTGCCGTTTATCATGAAAAGCAATGCCACGTGGCTTCCGCCACTTATACTTCTGATCGAATTATTGATACTTCGCCTTCTCCTGTCTACGAGACGCTTCAACGCTCGCATGGGGAATTCCGACAGTTAAAAGCCCTTCATGCGACGTATGTCCTCGCACTGAAGAGGACGGTTCCGTTCTAGCTCATCCTTCTTGCTCAACCGCCAACCAGTCCTTAAGGCTGATACCGAAGGCCTGGGCCCGACACAGTTCAGCGTTGCACTGCCTGCCAGAATCGCAAGTACGTCATAGACGGTCCACATACAATTAGGCAGCCTGAGCGGGTAAGGAAATAGTCGGGGGAATTATGTAGGTGCACCAGCGAACTCTCTTGCCAAAACGACGTATGCTCCAAGCGGGCTCGTATTATCGCTGGGACTATCGACGTGCTCAACGCAGCCAACTAACTGCTCAGACCCCCGTTCCATTCTCGATAAAGTTCAGTGATTTCATCGTCGCTGTAGCGCATGGCACCTATTACGCCCATCATCAGGGTCGCCCACGATCGGTATTCGTGCGCGCGGGGAGTTAGCAATAATGCTACCGTGTATGGGTCGCGGATATTCGGCCGTGTGTATTCCTCGAGCAATTCGTGATGCCATAGTTTGGTTCGGATAGCGAACATTTCATGAGCGTTCGATGCGCGACTGACAACAAAGCACAGTTGGAAACTAGAATTCGGGAACAAATATCTCCGGCAATGAAAACTTCCTCCATTCGACCATGATTCTTCCAGCAAGGTTATCAGTAACCGGCCTGTATGTGACCGTTCCTCGGCAGGCAGACCGTCCAGAAGGTTCAAAATGACCAGTCTATCCTGGTCGGCGCCGATAGAAAATTCGCCGCACGCAATATCTTCTAGTATTTGCCTGAACATTCGCGCACCGCGCATGTCAATCGTTGCGGCAGGTTGTATCGGTAGCCAGACCGGATCTAATTCAGTGATAACCCTTGTGGGACTGGTTCGCTGCTCGCGAACAAGCGCACGCCCTGCTTGCCGGTAGTAATAATTAACGTGAGAGCCAGGTAGAACTCCGGCTGAGCTGATGGCATGTAGGTAATGGATTACTGTGGTCGTGGAACACAGCTGTTCGAACAAAAACTCCCACTCTTCCCGGAACAGCGCCACGATTGGTAATCCACGAACTTCTTGATCGAAACTATCCATCACGGGCGGATTACTGTGATCAACGACTACCACCCCGATCCAAGTGATCTCGTTGCCGTCCACATGGATTTTGCGCCCACGGTCGTTTGTCAATTCCCTCGCGCGTTCACGTAATTCGCGTACAGAGCCCACAGCTTGACTAGCAGCTTGCGCTATTAACCCTGCTGTCCGATCCGCTTCACGCTCGGATTCAGACTCAGGCCTCTTAGACTTGACTTGTACTGCTAGTCCATATTTCCCTGAAATCAGCGCGGAATCATTTATTTCCCGCGTAGCTTGCCCACCCTTATGGTAATCATGAGGCCGGTATACAAAATCGACAAGCCCCCATCTGGCACTGTGCCGTACCGCCACTTCGGCAGCGGTGCCACGATCCTTATCGTCAGAATATCCCAGAGGAATCGGAGCTGGAATCATACGTCCGAGTACCTCGCCGTCAGACTCCATCAAAATCCAGTGCTGATCGTCAATCATACATTGAATAGTGCCGGACTCAGATCTCCTCAAAGCCTCTCTGGCTTCAGAATTCGTAGCAATCGATTTCCAGTTGTGGTGCTCAAAGGGAAGCCAGTGACCACCGATCGGATTCGTTGCGATCGTTCTAAGGTCGCGTATTATTCGCATGCAAATCTGCACTAAATCGTAGACTCGTGATTTAATGCAGTCTTGCTCATCATCTGGCCATGGCGTTGCGTTGAATGTGATATTGAAACTTATATTCAGTTCTTGCAGATCAAACCGTGCGACGCCGTCCGATTTCAGAGTTCCTATTCGGTCGCGAGTGTGACGTTCAGGTCTATTGCTGCGCTTTTTCTTCTGCATCCCAGCCACCGACTCTGGGTGAAAAGTTGCTATCTCTGGCTTTGTTTCATGCTTGTCGGAGATGACTTCAATTCGATGGACCCAGGGCACCAGTACCGGCCAGCCGGTCGGCACTGAATCTAGCGCCACTATCTGGTTTAGAAATTCGCGTACCTCACTGACATCTGGGCGCGGAACTGATTCTGGCCAGTGATCTAGCTGATCAGGCCAACAGGAATGGGCGGCCTCGATCACGTCGATAAACTCATCTCCAGTCACAAATTCCATCTGTTTGATGCGAGATGCCTCGCCAAGAAACGCACCAGTGAGGCATCGCTTAGTAGCAGTGGCCGCTTCCCTCAATGCCGCAACCAGTGCCAATATAAACGAGCGCGCGATATTCTCTACTTCGACAAAGTGGCTGCCAAATCGATTTGCGAATATTGAGTGAACGACTCCGGCGTCTTCAAGAGTAAAAAGGTCTTGAGAAGTGAAGGCGGACGTGGCCTCTATTAGCTCCTTACCTTGCCGCCACGCGAATTCGACCGAAGCCCAAGCTGCGGCGAACTCTACACCGATCTCGATCTCGCTCGGCTTGTCAAATTGGATCATGGTATTTCTCTCCGATGTCGTTATAGTATTTATAGTAACTACTCAACGAACGCGCCAACCGAACCGCCATACCACCCCGGCGCCAAAATTCGGACACCTCAGGGCTAAGCGCACGCCCACTCGGAAATCCCCCAGAGGTTCTCCGGCTTGGTCATATCGAGGAGTCTAGGTATGCGGGCGAGGGGCATCAACTGAATTTACCCACCCATTTCAGTGATTGAACATGATCTTGTGATCGGTGGGTGCGAATTGAAAGAACGTGACCATTGAAGCGCAGTGGTTCCGGTGGAGACTCCCGACCTTGGAAACGAGGATGGAGTCATGCCGAGTAAACAGGCTCCGCCGGGGAAGCCGACCACGCGTAGGTACAGCCCGGAGGAGAAGGCCGCTGCGGTGCGGATGCTACGCACGTTGCGGGCGGAGTTGGGTACCGAGCACGGGACGGTGTATCGGGTGGCCCGTCAACTCGACTACGGGGTGGAGTCGGTGCGTTCGTGGGTGCGCCAAGCTGACATCGACGAGGGGTACGAGCCCGGCCTGGCGACCATAGAATCGGCGCGGGTCAAAGAGCTTGAGCAGGAGATACGAGAACTCAAGCGGGCCAACGAGATTTTGAAGCGAGCAGCCAGTTTTTTCGGCGCGGAGCTCGACCGCCAACACAAGAAATAGTCGCGTTCATCGACACCAACCGCAAGGAATTCGGGGTCGAGCCCATCTGCACCATCTTGCGATCGGCAGGCGTGCGGGTGGCCCCGAGCACCTACTACGCGGCCAAAACCCGGCCCCCATCGGCGCGGGTGTGCCGCGACGCAGCGAGAGGAACTGCCCTCAAACAGTTGTGGCCGGACAACTACCGCGTCTACGGGGCACGCAAGCTGTGGAAAGCCGCCCGCCGCGCTGGTCATGACGTCGGGCGCGATCAGGTGGCCCGGCACATGCGGGCCGCCCGGATGGTCGGAGCGCGCCGGGGCAAACGGATACGCACCACCAAACCCGACCCGAAAGCAGCGCGGCATCTTGATCTGGTCCGGCGCGACTTCACCGCGACGGCGCCGAATGCGCTGGGGCTCACCGACCTGACATTCGTACCGACCTGGGCCGGTGTGGCCTACGTGTGCTTCATCGCCGACGCGTACTCCCGGATGATCGTCGGCTGGCGCGTCGCCCCGCACATGCGCACCACCATGGTCCTCGATGCCATCGAGATGGCCCGCTGGTCACGAGGAAACACGTTGCCGGGCTTACGATATCACTCCGACGCCGGATATCAGTTCACGTCCATCCGCTATGGCGAACGCCTCGCTGAGATCGGCGCGACCCCCTCCATCGGCACGGTCGAGGACAGTATTGATAACGCCCTCGCCGAGACGGTGAACGGCTACTACAAAGCCGAACTGATCTACGGACCCACCCGCCCCGGACCATGGAAAACCGTCGAGGATGTCGAGCTAGCCACCCTGGGCTGGGTCTACTGGCACAACACCAGTCGCCTACAGGGCTACCTCGACGACCTACCGCCGACAGAGTTCGAAGCCGCGTTCTACGCTACCAATCGGAACCACCAACCCTTGGTCGAAATCCAATAGCACAAGCCTCCACCGGAACCAGTGCGCTTCAACCACCTGAGCCCACCATTTGACGACTTCCACCAAGCCAAAGCCACCTGGAACACCACCAAACCAGCCACCCTGACCGACTATCTCAAAGCCCATCCCCCACAAACACAAAACGGCTCTCACCAAGGGAATCGCCTTCGGATAACCCCGAACCCACGCTCACCGGCATTGCTTCGGTCTCCGGTTTGAGTACGGCTTCTATGGTGGAGCTAGGGAGAATCGAACTCCCGACCTTCTCGATGCGAACGAACCATCTTGGGCGTTTGTCGAAACTAACCGCGTTGGCGACGGTCGATATGCACAGGTCAAAGCGTTGACAGCGTTGAGTCGAATTGAGCGCAGCTGAAGCTACTGCGGACGGACTGCGGACGAAGCCGACTGGGGCGCGATCAGTCAGTTTTTGAAGATCAACACGAGGTATCGCCGAGTCTTGAATACTCGTGACGATCGCCTCGTTTATTAGAGCTGCGTCCACCTATACCGGCGTGCCACGGTTGGTGCCTGGCTTCTGAATCAACAGGTCGTCATGTTCATGCCGACGGCATGCTTCGACGAACGGGATCGCGGCGGACTTGTTTCCCAAGAACAACTTGTACTGTTCGGTGTCGATCGCGTAATACTCTTCGTAGTCAACGAGTCCGTTGCTGACCGGTATGGAGATGTAGTAACGGCCCGAATCAGTCTCCAGGCCAATCGAGTACCGATCCTCTTTGGAGAAATAGACATCTTCAAATCTCATTGATGCCCACCTCCATTCGGTATCTCGGTGACGTTGTACCCACCACTCGGTATGCGCCCTCCGTCAATAATAGCTTCGGAAGCTCCGTCGGGGAGCTTTCCCCCAGGGATCCACTGCTCGTTTGCGCCAGCTTCGTTTCCCGAAGGCATGCGGAGTTCGTACTTGCCTGGATCTGGGACATCCACTCGGACAAGCTTATTAGAGTCAAGGTAGCCATCTGGCAAGCCCAATGCCTTTTCCATCAGTCGTGGATTGCCCTGGGTCGAACCGATTAGCGAATCAGCCTCGCCTTTAGGCATCACGAAAGACGTGCCGTCCCGCTGCGCTATCCCGTACTTATCGAGGTTGCTTTCTGGCATGAACCTGGAAGCCCCGTCGCTGAATTGAGAGAGATGGTGGTCGATGTATTCGCGCGGTAAGTAATCGGAAGGATCTGGGCGACTCCCCTTTTCAAGGGATAGAACGTGATCGCGGACTTCGGCCGAGAGCTGCCCGGACGAGTCGAGTGCACTGTGCCCTGACCAGCCGTCAACGGTGGGTGCGTGAGGTGTGGGATGGTCGCCGTGAACGGTGTGATCCACGGCTGAGCCTGGGTGGTCCACCAGAGGGCCGGGATGTGTTGCGCCACCGGGGGTATCGACGGGGGGTCCAGACAAGTCGTGTGTGAGTGCGCGTCCTTCTGCGCCGGTCAGGTCGCCAAGTAGGCCGCGTGCTCCGGCTGCGGCTTCTCCGCCGATAGCTCCGCTGGCGAGGCCTTCGGTGCCTAGGATGATGTTTTTGCCGATGGACTCGCCGGGGTGGTTGTAGAAGTCCTGGGCTTCTTGGATGCCCATTTTGGGTGCTGCCAGAGGATCGGTCATCAGCTCGTGGACCTGCTTGGCTGCGCCCAGGCCAACGTCTTTCCATGTATCGGCAACACCAGGTGCGCCCGGACCGGCTTGCCCGGTAAGGATCTTGCCCTGCTCGATCTGGCCGCCAACGGTTTTGGTGGCCGAGTCGTTGGCGCGGCCGATGATGTCGTTGAACTGATCACCGGCAGAGTTGTGCAGCGGCACCTGTCCGGGTGTACGCATCTGCTCGGCCTCGGTCATGAAACGCGGGGCCTGCGCCGCCTTCACGGCGTCGTTGACTCGCTGTTCGATCTGATCGGCAGGGACCTTCGCGTTGATCAGGTTTTGGCGGGTGATGTCTTTGAACGCCGGAACATCACGGTCAGCCAATGTTGGGGCGAGCTTGGCTGGAGCGGTTTTGTCGATATTGCCCACACCCGGCAGCGCCCCCACCCCGCCCAGCTTGCTCGGATCAACACTCTTATCCCCCACCGGCACAGTGTTTTTCGGATACCACTCCTTGTACTTGGCTTCCGTGTCGACACCGGTAGCGGCAGCGGCCTTGGTCGCGCCAGGATCACCATCAGGATTGAGCCCAGCAACATTCTGCAGCGCTCCCAGTTGGCCGTTTGGCTTGATGGCTGAGCCCGGTGCCAGCGGCAGCGCCTGGGCAGCAGCACCGGACGGGTCCGGAAGGCTCTGGGCGGCTTTGACAGCGGCCTCAAGGTCAGTATTCGCGGCCTCCCCGGCTGCCCGGATCTGCCGCAGGGTGTTGGTCAGGTAGTCCAGCTCGTTTTTGTCGTACTTACCGTTGGGCGGAGTGACTTCACCGGTGTCGTAGTTGATCGTGAATTTGCCGCTGGTGGCATCGTTTTCGATCTTCTTGAGCAGCTGTTGTACGCCCTCGAATTCATCGGCGGCACGCCGTATCTTGGCTGCCGCGCCCTGCTGGGCCTGGGCGTGCCCCTCGAGGTACTTGCCGTGCGCGTCGATCTCATGGTGAGCAGCATCCCCGGAGACGCCTTTCCAGCCATCACCCATGATCGGCAGCTGCTCGACACCGCGCTTCATGTCCCGGTTCGCGCTGGCCATGGCATCGAGCCCGTCCGCGACATCGCGGAACGCCTGAACCTTGGCGCGCTTGATATCGGCCAACGACAGCGACACGAGGGTTACGCCTGGGCCTGCGGGCGGCTGCCCAGAATGTTCACGGCATTCTGTTCTTCCATCCCAGCGAAGGCGTACCCGATCTGATCGAACGCATCGCGGTAATGGGTGGCTTCATTCTCGACGTGCTTGGAGTGGCCCTGCCACTGCGTCGACTCACTGCTCAGCGCCGAGGCCGCACCGCCGACCCAACCGGACATGGCCGCGCTGATCGCCGCGTGCGCCTTGGTGTGCGCGGCACGGTGCGCAGCCATCAGCCGATCCATCTCATCGGCTGAGCGGTGCAACAGTTCAGGACTGACATGCAATGGCCCCACAGCAACACCCCCCGGACAGCTAGCTACTACGCGCACAGTACCGCGCGGCTCGGTAGCTGTATAGCGGGCCGGGGTCGTCAGGGTGCTTCGTAGCGTCCCACTGATTCGATGCGCCAGCCTTCGTCCTTGCGGATCAAATCGAAGCGGGCGTTCTCCCCGGGCAGCACCATGCCTGTGATCTGGCGAGCAAATTGGGTGCGTACGCGGGCGACTAGTCGCCGATCGCCTCTGGCGATGACCTCGTATTCCTTGATTTTGACATCGCCGTATGAGTTTTTGAACGAGCGAAGGATCTTCGCGTGGGGTTCGGTCCAGCGTCCGGTTTTGTTGGCGTCACCGGGCATGTCGATGGTTTCGAGTTCTAGGCGGGCGGTGCCAGTGCTGACAGCGAGCAGCCGGGATAGATCGTCGGCGTTGATGGCGTCGATGTACTCGGTAACAACAGCCTTGGCTGCCGCATCGTCGTTCTGATCTTCGCCGCTCACGCCCCAATGGTAGATCCCGGCAACGATCAGCGCGCCGACGAACATCGCCGCGAACGCGGCCAGCAGACTGCGCTGCTTTACTCCGGTACGCATTCGTCGTTCACCCACTTCCCTCTAACGAACTCGGCGACCTTGAAACCGATCGGGTACTTGCCTGCCTGGCCACCAATCGAACGGTTCAATGACCCGGTCATCGGGAATACCATCCGAACATCCATCACCATGCCCTGCCATGCAATGTCCGGGACGTGGCCCACATCTTTACCCCGGAACAATGCCTCATCGGCTTTCCGTGCATCTCGGACATCCTTGCGGCGTTGCGCCTCAAGGTCTTTGACTCCCTGGGTGGCTCGCCGGTAGACCTCGCCCTTGTTGTCCTGAACGAACAGGTTACTGCCGTCGACATACACGTCACGTTCATGGACCATGTCCGGCGGTATCGCGTCGGGACTAATGTCCTTGGGGTAGCAGACCTTAACCTGTCCACCGCAGCGTGGATCGCTGGTTCCGGTCGCGCATTCTTGGGTGTCCGTGGGCTCTTGGATCTCCGGGTTGGAGTCGTTCTCGTAGGACCATTCCGGGCCCGGATCAGGCTGGAGTGTGTGGCCGTACTTGTCCTTGTTACGAAGGTTGTTCAGCGCGCTGCAGCTGCCATCGGGGTTCTGGCCACCAAAGACGCACGAGTACTTCTTGACCTCCTCAGCGCGCCCGTCTAGGTCATCTTCCTTATTGCTCTGCGGTGGCCGTGGAGCCTGCGATGAGGGTGGGCTAGAGGGTTGCTGCGTTCCCGGAACTTGGGACGCGGGTTGATGCCCCTGCTGTGGCGACTGCTGTTGGGGTGGCTGATAATCCGGATTGGGCTTACCGGGGCCCTGCGTGTAGCCCGGCGCGGTCGAATAGTCGGGAATCTGAGTACCGTGAGCAGGCTGGTCCCAGCCCTGCTGCGGTTGTTGCGCCCCTTGCTGTCCCGCCTGCTGCGGCGCACCCTGCGCGCCCGTGTTGTAGATGCTGATACCAGAGTTCTGGTCCAACGGCGGCTGGTTGATACCGCCCTGGTAATCGGGCATCTGAGCGGGCATCTGCGGCGGTGAAAACTGGCTGCCATTCATGCCGCCGTTATTGCCGCCCGGACCCCCAGTGGGTCCACTGGGATCAGCCGCTGCGGTCTGCATCGTTGAGAAACCGGCGGCGGGGTACTCGTAGTCAGTAGCGACCTTCACGCCACCGGCGACAACCGCCAGCAGCGCCGCCGCCGCCAATCCCCGGCGCAAACCCGCAGGAAAGCGGCCTTTGGGCCCATCCATGCCCATTCAGCATCCCTCCGCAACGCCCGCCCGCCTCCAGTTAGGCGTAGCTAACGGAAGGATCGCACATCATCACCAGGCATGTCTAAGCGAGTGCTGTTTGCCAAGATCGACGGCGTATCGAGCGCTACCCCATTTCCAGCCCAAGCGTCCGAGGGAATGACACCGCCCACTGCAAACTCGCCCTAATCCCACCCTTGGTGGAAAATGTCGAATGTAGATCCGCCGAATGCCGCGAGGGGGCAATAAGGGGCTGGGAGGGGCTATCCCCCTGGGCGTGACAGAAGGCACTGTCGCAACTTGTGGCGACCGAGTCCTCAAATCCCCCGCGTAAAGGTCGGTGCCGTGCGGCAGTAGAGGATTCACGCATACCACGCAATCCGTGCGACGGGATCTCACTACCGAAGCGCGAACACGCTGACCGTGGATACCTCACGCATATCCAAGTCGCCGCCCTCGCAACCGCCGTTGATCGCAACCCCGAGGCTGTGCGGTTCCTGGCCTACACCGGCCTGCGATGGGGTGAGATGGCTGCACTACGGGTGCAGGACTTCGACATGCTGCGCCGCCGGGTCAACGTCTCTCGGTCAGTCACCGAATCCAGCGGACTGGATTGGGGCACTCCGAAGTCATGGGAGCGCCGCTCGGTTCCCTTCCCCGCTGTCCTTTCCGACGAACTTTCCGCGCTCATGGTCGGCAAGGGACGCGATGACCTGGTGTTCACAGACCTGCGTGGCGGGGTGCTGCGGAACTCCAATTACCGGGCGCGTGTCTTCGCGCCAGCGGTCGAGGAATGCCAGGAGATGGGCCAGACCTTCCCGACGATCACCCCGCACGATCTACGGCACACGGCGGCCAGCTTGGCGGTCAGTGCGGGCGCGAACGTGAAGGCGGTCCAGCGGATGCTGGGGCACGCAAAAGCGTCGATGACCCTGGATGTCTATGCGGACCTGTTCGACGCCGATTTAGACGCTGTAGCGGACAGTCTGGATGCGGCAATCCGATCTACTGCGGACGGACTGCGGACGAGCCCGGTTTCAAACATCCCCTAGAAAAACGAAAGACCAGGCATAGCCTGGTCTTTCCCTTGGTGGAGCTAGGGAGAATCGAACTCCCGACCTTCTCGATGCGAACGAGACGCGCTACCAACTGCGCTATAGCCCCAAGACGTTAAGACCTTACCAGCCGTCCCGCGTCTGACCGAATCGCGTACTTACTGACCGACCGCGTGCGGCATACGGTACTGCCGCGGCTCGTCGTAGTAATCCAGATGTTCGAAAACCGGGTCCTCATCATCGATTTCGAGGACGGCCGCACCCGGGCGGCGCAGGCGCTGCGGCACCACATCCAGCTCACGGTCCGCGACGTTCTCCACACCGACCACGCGAGCACGCTGGTAGCGCGCGGCACGGCGACGGCGCAACTGCTCCTCGATGCGGGTCTGACGACGCAGGTAGCCCAGGTAAAGCACCGCCGCCACACCGAGAGCGCCACAGGCCCACCACGCGGTGCTGGTCGCCGTAGCGGCCACCAAACCGGCGACGACCATCGCCGCCACCAGACCCATCAGTACCCGCTTGCGGAAGGCGAACTTGCGCGCGTTCTCCTTGGCCATGACCTCGGGATCAAACCGGCGGCGGCGCGACGAGCTGTACACCGGCGGAGCCTGGTGACGTTCCCGCGACGGCTCCGCCGCAATGGCGAGACCAGAGGTGTCATCGACGTATTCGTAAGTACCCGAATCTGTTTCGGCTGCGACCCGTGCGCTGGGCGCCTCCTCCAGATCCTCGAGTTCATCGGACAGCGCCGCCTCGCCGGCCGGTAGTGCGGTCGCGTCCTCGTCGATGACATCGACGTCGACGGGCTCGTCGGCCACAACCTTCTTCTCGGGGCGAACCTTGCGCACGGCCATGGCCTTGACGGCCTGGGCCGCGTCCTTGTCCTCCTCGGTGGGCGCGCTCGCGATCACGCCGGTCGACTCTTCTTCGTCCTCGTCGTCAAGTTCGTCGATGTCTTCACGACGGAAATCCGGATCGCTGCGGTGACCGGCGGCGGGGCCCGTGCGGCGCAGCAGCTTGGCGGCCTTCCCGTTCAGGACCCGCGTCGCGAGGGCGACATCGCTCGTGCGCTTGACCACGTCACGCTTGTTGATCAGCATCGGCACCAGGACGAACAGCCACAGCACGACCAGTCCGATCCACAACACCGATTGGGGGATGCTCGGCATCTCGGCCTGCTCCTTTCTGCGCGCGCTCCGTGCCTCTACGTCTAAGCCTCAGGTCAAGGCTAGGTTGGCGATCTGCGCACGTTACGAGGCGCGCCGATACCAATTACACACCTGTAATTCTACAGGGGCAAGCATCACAGGCCCCAATAGTCACACCAGTCTCAGCAATCTCTTGGCGACTCTGCGTCTCACCACGGTTTTCCACCCCAAAGCGTCGTGAGACGCAGACTCGGCCCGGGGTGTCGGAGCGCGCTGGGAGGCTGCAGGCCATGGGGGATATTTCGGCCTCGCCGCGCTGGCCATTCCGCTCCGCCGACGTACTGGCCACGGGCGCCATCTCAGAACGCCGACTACGCCGGCTGTACCGGCAGCTCTATCCGGGCGTGTTCGTGCCGCGCGACGCGCAGGTCACCGCGACCGAGCGGGCCATCGCCGCGTGGGAATGGTCACGGCGTCAAGGCGTTGTCGCCGGGCTGTCGGCATCGGCCTTGCACGGTGCGAAATGGATCGACGGCGATCTCCCCGCCGAGCTGGTGCACGGGAACTACCGCACACCCGCCGGGATATCGGTGCACCTGGACTCGTTGCTGGCCGGCGAGACCGTCGAGTTCGACGGCATGACGATCACGACGCCCGCGCGCACCGCATTCGATCTGGGGCGACGGCTGACGCTCGACCTCGCCGTAGAGCGAGTCGACGCCCTGATGAACGTCACCGGCCTCACCGCACCCGAGGTGCACGCCATCCTGGCCGCCCACCGGGGCGCACGAGGCACCACGCGGCTGCGCGAGGTGCTCGCTCTCGTCGACGCGGGCGCGGAGTCACCACAGGAAACCCGCACGCGGCTGCTGCTCGTCCGGAGCGGTTTCCCCAAACCCCAAACCCAGATTCGAGTCGTCGACAGATTCGGGGACTTCGTCGCGAGGGTAGACATGGGTTGGGAGAAACCGAAGGTCGGCATCGAGTTTGATGGCGCGCACCATTGGACGGACGCTCATCAGCGGTCACGGGATGTCGATCGTGCGGTCGCACTGGCGGATGAAGGCTGGACCATCATCCGGGTCACCTCCGAACTGCTCCGGCATCGCGCGGGCACCATTGTCAGCCGAGTCGACGCGGCCCTGCGCACCGCGAGTCTGCGTCTCGCGACGGTTTCGCGCCCCAAAGCGTCGTGAGACGCAGACTCGGCCGAAAAAGCTAGACCCAGCTGGCGTTGCCGGAACGCACCAGCGTCGCGGCGACCGACCCGCGCACCTCTTCGACCGTCATCGCGACCAGCAGATGGTCGCGCCAGGCGCCGTCGACGTCGAGGTAGCGCTTGAGCAGCCCCTCCTCGCGGAAGCCCACCTTGGACAGCACCGCGCGACTGGCTCCGTTCTCCGGCCGCACCGTCGCCTCCACCCGGTGCAGGGTGACGGGCCCAAAGCAGTGATCGAGCCCCAACGCCAGCGCCGCGGTCGCCACCCCCTGCCGGGTGACGGTGCTGACCACCCAGTACCCGATCCACGCCGAACGCAGGGCGCCGTGGGCGATGTTGCCGATCGTCAGTTGGCCGACGAACTGCCCGTTCAGCTCGATGGCGCAGGGAATCATCCGGCCCTTGCGCGCCTCGGCCCGCAATCCCGAACACAGCGCCGGCCACGACGACACCCCGTGACGCGCCATCCAGTCGACCTCGGAGGACGGCTCCCACGGCTGTAGATGCGATTGGTCGGCCAGCCGGGCCCGGCTCCACGCCATCCCGTCCCGCAGCCGGATGGGCCGCACCGACACCACCCCGGCGGGTACCCGCAACTTCCCAAGTTGCATTGGCCAGCCGGGATGCGCACTCTCCTGACGCCAGACGCTCATCCGCGCTGCGCCAGGAACGCGACCTCGACGATCTCCCCCGTGCGGACCTGTTCCACCTCGGCGGGCACGATCACGAGGCAATTCGCCTCGGCAAGCGTCGCGAGCAGATGCGAAGACGCACCGGGCGCACCGAGGATCTGCACCAGATACTCGCCGTTGTCCTGATCGCGCATCAGCTGCCCGCGCAGGAACCCCTTGCGTCCCGCAATGGAAGTAATGGGAGACACGGTGCGCGCCTGGATGATTCGGCGTTGCGACTGCCGACGGCCCAACGCCAGCCGGATCAGCGGCCGCACCATCACCTCGAAGACCACCAGGGCGCCAACCGGATTGGCCGGAAGCAAGAAGGTGGGCACCGCGTCCCGGCCCAGCTGGCCGAAGCCCTGCACCGATCCCGGGTGCATGGCGATGCGGCCGACCTCCATCTCGCCCAGCGCCGACAGCGCCTCACGAATACCCTCCGCGGCGGCGCCGCCGACGGCACCGGAGATGACGACGACCTCGGCCCGGTTCAGCTGACCCTCGACCACCTCGCGGAAAGCGGCAGGCTCGGCACTGACAATGCCCACCCGGTTGACGTCGGCGCCGGCGTCGCGGGCGGCGGCCGCCAGCGCGTAGGAGTTCACGTCGTACACCTGGCCGTTGCCCGGGGTGCGATCGACGTCGACAAGCTCGCCGCCGACACTGATCACCGACAGCCGGGGCCGCGGATGCACCAGCACCCGGTCCCGCCCGACCGCCGCCAGCAAGCCCACCTGCGCCGCGCCGATGATGGTGCCCGCGCGCACCGCGACATCGCCGGGTTGCACGTCGTCGCCCGCGCGCCGCACGTAATCACCCGAACGCACCGCGCGCAGCACCTTGACCCGGGACTCACCGCCCTCGGACCAGCGCAGCGGCAGCACCGCGTCCGCCAGGGTGGGCATGGGGGCGCCGGTCTGCACGCGCACCGCCTGCCGGGGTTGCAGCCGGGTCGGGGTGCGGTCCCCCACCCGGACCGTGCCGACGACCGGCAGCTCAACCGTTCCGATCTCGCCGGTGGATTCCTCTACATCGTCTTCGTCATCGGGGCTGCCGCCCTCACCCGGACTGATTACGCGCACCACACCGCCGGCGGCCTGCACATCGACACTGCGCACCGCGTATCCGTCGATGGCGGCCTGATCGAATCCCGGTAGCGGCCGGGCCGTCACCACTTCCTCGGCGCACAACAAACCCTGGGCTTCGGCGATCGCCACCCGAACCGGGCGCGGCGCGACCGCAGCCGCCGTCACTTTGGCCTGCTGCTCCTCGACCGAACGCACTGGCGCCTTTCTTACTCCGACTCCGGCAGCACGGACGATTCCCGGCCGAGCCGCTCGACCAGCCACTCCCGCAAGCCCGGACCGTAATCGTCGCGGTCCAACGCAAAGTCAACAGCAGCCTTGAGATAGCCGCCGGGATTTCCCAGGTCGTGTCGGGATCCGCGATGCACCACGACATGCACTGGGTGCCCCTCATCGATCAACAGCGCGATGGCATCGGTGAGCTGCAGCTCACCGCCGGCACCTCGCGGTATCCGCTTGAGGGCGTCGAAAATCGCGCGATCCAGTAGATAGCGCCCCGCCGCCGCATAGTTCGACGGCGCTTCGTCGGTCTTCGGCTTCTCGACCATGCCCTTGACCCGCAACACATTCGGGTTGGCGGCATCCGGAACGATCTCGACATCAAAGGCGCCGTAAGCGCTGATCTCACTGGGCTTGACCTCGATGGCGCACAACACCGAACCGCCGCGCTTGGCCCGCACCTTGGCCATGGTCTCCAACACGCCGCGGGGCCACACCAGGTCGTCGGGCAGCAGCACCGCCACGGCGTCCTCATCGTCATCGAGCACCGGCTCGACGCATCCGACGGCGTGCCCGAGCCCCAGCGGCTCGGCCTGCACCACCGATTGCACCTTGATCAGCGCGGGCGCCCGCCGCACCTTCTCCAGCATGGCGTGCTTGCCGCGCGCCTCCAGGGTGCCCTCGAGGACCAGGTCCTCAACGAAATGCGCGACCACCCCGTCCTTGCCTTCGGAGGTCACGATCACCAGGCGCTCGGCACCGGCTTCGGCGGCCTCCTCGGCCACCAGCTCGATTCCGGGTGTGTCGACTACCGGAAGCAGCTCCTTGGGCACGGTCTTGGTGGCCGGTAGGAACCGGGTGCCCAAGCCCGCCGCGGGGACCACGGCAGTGCGCGGGATGGACACGTCAGGGGCCGTCATAGCCACTCACCCTAACCACTGACTCCGGAATTCCGCTGGCAAGGCGGTACCGTCACGGAATCAGCACCTCTCAGAACATCAAGGACGCCCTGCGGCAACAGATTGTGCAGGCACGACGGGCGATATCGCGCGACGAGCGCGAAAAGCAAAACGCCGCGCTCGCCGCGCATGTCCTGACCGCGGTGTCCGGGCTTTCCGTGATCGCCGCCTATCTACCTGTGGGATCCGAACCCGGGTCGGTGCAGATGCTTGACGCCGTGGTGCACGGCGGTGTGCGGGTGCTACTGCCGGTCGCCCGCACCGACCAGGCAGGCACTCCAATGGCGCTGACGTGGGCGGAGTATCGCCCGGGAGAGCTGCTGGACGCCCCCTTCGGACTGCGGGAGCCCGCTCCACCGGTATTCGGTGCAAGCGCCCTCGCCGAGGCCGAGCTCGTCTTGGTACCGGCACTCGCGGTGGATAGACGGGGTAACCGGCTGGGTCGCGGCGCCGGGTTCTACGACCGCTCACTGGGGATCGTGGCGCCGACAACGGCCCTGATCACACCGCTGTACGTGGGCGAGATACGCGACGAGATCCCGGCGAGTCCCCATGATGTCCCGGTGACGCACGCCCTTACCGCCGACGGATTGGTCACACTCGGCACCGGGACGTGGCGGGCCTAGCACTCCAAGCGGTAGAGTGCTAGTGGCGTTTCATGGCTTGCCAGTTCCGGAGGACCCCCATGCCCACCTATTCCTATGCGTGTGCCGACTGTGGCGACAAGTTCGACATCGTGCAGTCGTTCACTGACGATGCGCTGACCGTGTGCCAGAAGTGCTCAGGCAAGCTGCGCAAGCTGTTCAACTCGGTGGGCATCGTGTTCAAGGGCAGCGGCTTCTACCGCACCGACAGCCGCTCGGGCAGCGTGGACGCCGCCCCCAAGAGCGAATCCAGCACCAAGAGCGAATCCAAGTCCTCCTCGGACTCGTCCAGCTCGTCCAGTACTTCGTCGAGCGGCTCGTCATCGAGCACATCGAGCTCGTCCACCGCCACCGCGTCCGCCGCCGCCAGCTGACGAGTTATCCACAGCGACAAATTCTCTGCTGACGAGAAGATGTCCGCCGCCCTAGCGTGAGGGCATGGCCCGCTCGCCCCTCGATCCCACCGTGCTGCAGCGCATATCGGCGGCACTTCGCCCGGATTGGGCTCGTACCGTGCTGGCGCGCAGAATCGCGGCAGCAATCCTGGTGCTCCTCGCGGCGGTGCTGGCGTTTCGCCCCGACCCGGGCAACGATCGCGCCGGGGTGGTGGTAGCCACCCGTGACCTGCCGCCCGGCACCATTCTGGCCGACGATGACGTGCGACTCGAAAAGCGTGCTAGCGCAATCCTTCCCGACGGTGCCAGCACCGATTTCGGTGCCATCGTCGGTGCGACACTCGCGGGACCGGTGCGCCGGGGTGAGATGCTCACCGATGTACGCGTGTTGGGTTCGAGGCTGGCGGAGTCAGCTGCGGGCAAGGACGCCCGCATTGTCCCGGTACCACTTGCCGACGCCGCCACCATCGACATGATCCGCACCGGAGATGTCGTCGACATCCTCACCGTGGCCGAACACCCAGCGGGCATGGTGAACGACTCTCCTCCCGAGCCGACAGTGCTAGCGACCGGCGCGGTGGTGGTGTTGGTGTCACCGAAACCCGCTACCAAAGGCGTTGGGACCGAAAGAGTGGTAATGGTCGCATTGCCGCCGCAGCAGGCAAATCGCGTCGCCGCAATCGCGCTAGTGCAGGCGGTAACGCTGACCTTCCGTTAAGGTCAGATCATGCTCAAGGGATTCAGAGATTTTCTGCTGCGTGGCAACGTCATTGACCTCGCAGTCGCGGTGGTCATCGGTGCGGCCTTCACTGCGCTGGTCACCAAGTTCAGCGACGCGATTATTCAGCCGTTGATCAATCGGATTGGTACGGGACCGGATTCGGATCACCCCGCGCTCAAGGTGAGTATCGGTGGCGGACAGTACCTGGACTTCAATGTCTTGGTCACCGCAACCATCAACTTCGTCCTGATCGCGGCGGTCGTCTACTTCCTGGTCGTGCTGCCGTACAACACGATCAAGGAGCGGTTGGCCAAGTCGGGCGAGGAGCCTGCCGCCCAGACCGAGGCGGAGCTGCTCGTCGAGATTCGCGACCTGCTCGCCGAGCAGAAGAAGGCGTCCTAAGCGCCTTCTTCTGCCGATCGGCAGTTACTTCATGTCCCAGGTTTCGCCGTACGTGGTGACACTGTCACCCGCCGAACTGATCAACCGGGCGTAGGGGCGCAGCAGCACACCACCGGCCGCACCGGTCACCGTGCCGTGCGCATTGGATACAGCAACCGCACCCTTAGGGCCCGAGATGGCCACCGAGAACGTGGCGACCTCCTGGATGCCGGGGCCGTTGCCCAAGTCCACGTTGATGCCAGCGCTGGGCAGCAGGTTCGTGGTCTGCACATACGACGCTTCCGGGCTACCACCGAAGGCGTTCGGAATACCGTAAAGAATCGAGGTATTCGGCGTCGTGTAGTTGAAGTTCAAACCCACACCCAGCGACCACGGGTAACCCACCTGATAACCCAGCTCCAGAGTGCCCTCGAACGCATCGGCGCCCGCCCCGGTCACCTCGTAGACGGCACGCCCCGAGTGGAACCACTCACGCGTGAGGCGGTTGCGGTCCAGCGGAAATACACCATTGAGAAAGGTGTCCCACTGCTGAATACGCAGCAACCGCCCCTTGCCATCAACCAGCGTCAGCTCATCGTCCAGGCCCGCGCTCGCGGTCCCCGACCCGATGATCGCCAACCCCGCTATCCCGACGACGAGTACCAAAGACGTGAGGGTTTTCCGCACCGTCTGCCGGATGCCAACCGTTCTCATTTAGCTCCCTCAATTCTCGGGCGAACAGATACCAGCGCAAATACCTATTTCGCCAAGACCACGTTGTTGCTCAGGCGCGCCCAACGTAACGGCCAAATCATCTCTGAGAGTTTCTCGAATGTTTCGGGCAGGCTAACTCACAGCAGATGTACAGATATGTGCAGTGTCCTATATATACGGGCCCATTCAGTAATGGCGACTACCGCATATCCCAGGTTTCGCCGTACGTGGTGACGCTGTCACCCGCGCTGCTGATCAGGCGCGCAAAAGGGCGCAGCAGCACGCCGCCGGCCGCACCGGTCACCGTGCCGTGCGCATTGGATACAGCAACCGCACCCTTAGGGCCCGAGATGGCCACCGAAAAGGTCGCGACCTCCTGGATGCCGGGGCCGTTGCCCAGGTCCACGTTGATGCCAGCGCTGGGCAGCAGGTTCGTGGTCTGCACATACGACGCCTCGGGGTTGCCGCCGAAGGCGTTCGGAATACCGTAAAGAATCGAAGCATTGGGCGTCGTGTAGTTGAAGTTCAAACCCACACCCAGCGACCACGGGTAACCCACCTGATAACCCAGCTCCAGGGTGCCCTCGAACGCATCGGCGCCCGCCCCGGTCACCTCGTAGACGGCACGCCCCGAGTGGAACCACTCACGCGTGAGGCGGTTGCGGTCCAGCGGAAACACACCATTGAGAAAGGTGTCCCACTGCTGAATACGCAGCAACCGCCCCTTGCCATCAACCAGCGTCAGCTCATCATCAAGACCCGCATGCGCCGTCGCGGTGGCGACCAAGGCAATCACCATGACCATTGATATGGCAATGAGGCATTCGAGCAGCCGACGCGCACCATTACGCATGGGCGATCCCCTTGAACAGCGCGATGGCGCATTGACGTACGTGAGGCCGTCAATCTAGCAGGAGAACGCACTATCTGGAAACGCGTGTTACCCAGATAGAAAGGGGGGATTGCGCTACTTCATGTCCCAGGTTTCGCCGTACGTGGTGACACTGTCACCCGCCGAACTGATCAACCGGGCGTAGGGGCGCAGCAGCACACCACCGGCCGCGCCGGTCACCGTGCCGTGCGCGTTGCTTACCGCGACGGCACCCTTGGGACCCGCGACTGCCACCGAGAACGTGGCGACCTCCTGGATGCCGGGGCCGTTGCCCAAGTCCACGTTGATGCCAGCGCTGGGCAGCAGGTTGGTGGTCTGAATGTAGGAAGCTTCGGGGCTACCACCGAAAGTGTTGGGAATACCGTAGAGAATCGAGGTATTCGGCGTCGTGTAGTTGAAGTTCAAACCCACGCCCAACGACCACGGGTAACCGACCTGGTAGCCGAGCTCCAGAGTGCCCTCAAACGCATCGGAACCCGCCCCGGTCACCTCATATACCGCGCGCCCCGAGTGGAACCACTCACGAGTGAGGCGGTTGCGGTCCAGCGGGAACACACCATTGAGGAAGGTGTCCCACTGCTGAATACGCAGCAAGCGACCCTTGCCGTCAACCAGCGTCAGTTCGTCATCGAGACCTGCATGCGCCGTCGCCGTCGTCGCAATGAGAGCAACAAGAGTCATGAGCAGAGCGCCGACCGCCAACACACTGCGGCGGGCCCAGCCCGATACCTTGCCCAACAGCTTCATTCTGTTCCTATCAGTCCCCTCATGGCGAACATGAGAATTTCCTTAGCGACGGACAGAAGGACGATATCGGCACGGTGACCACGCGGCAATCTGAACAACCATTCTGTTCGAACCCACTTCACCTCTGTGGGGGCGAGCCCGTGAGCGGGAAGTTAGCCAAACCTAGGACATCCGCAGGGTTAACGTTTGGGCGAGCAAGGATTTGCTGGAAAACAGCCGGAATTTTCGGGGAGAACCGCAACCCCGGATGGGTATACCAACTCTGCTACCTGCTTGATTCATCCATGAAATAGGCGCCGATACCCTAGCCGTGGTGCGGTGGGACGTTATCGCGCAACCACCGATCGTCCTCGTTTGCGCCACGTGAATCGTTCACGTCACGTTCATCTGGCCCCAGCGAAGGCACGGTCTGACCAAAGATTCGGTCGATGTCCGCATTGCTGGTACTTGTTCCCTCGCCGCCATTTTTGTGGCGAAGGTCACATTTCCGGCTACCCGGAGTCGACACCCGGTCAGATCTCCAGGCTAGATAGCTGCTCGATGATCTGAATCGCCATCGGCGTCACCGTCGCCATTCCGTCGCGCACGGCGGCACGGGTCCCGGCCACGTTGACCACCAGGGTGCTACCCGAAATGCCGGCGACACCACGGGACAGACCTGCTTCGGTAACGCCCGCAGCAAGCCCAGATGAGCGAATGGCCTCGGCAATACCCAGCAGTTCACGGTCAAGCAACGGCTGCGTTGCCTCGGGTGCGACGTCGCGCGGCGTCACTCCCGTGCCACCCACGGTTACCACCAGGTCCACGCCACCGATGACCGCAGTGTTCACCGCGTTCTGAATCTCCGTCAGATCACCCTCGACAACCACCACGCCGTCGACCACAAACCCGGCCTCCGAGAGCAGCTCAGTGACCAGCGGACCACTGGTGTCCTGATCTCCGTGGGCTGTCCTGTCGTTCACGATGACGACCAGAGATCGCCCCACCGGTCCTGCCTCAAGCTCCGCCATGGAAGCAACCGTAACCGCTCGCAGGGACATCTGAGTCATCGGGCGACCTCCCCCAGCGTCACATCGGCCGTCTTCTCCGGTCCGCCGTTGCCGTCGGTGTACGTCAACGTCACCTTGTCACCGGGCGCCTTGGAGCGCACCGCCGCTACGAGCCCGTCGGCACTGTTCACCGGGCGGCTGTCTACCTTGGTGACGATCGCACCGTTGGGCACCCCGGCCTTCTCGGCGGCGCCACCGGCAACCACCTCGACGATTCGGGCGCCCTGGACGTCCTTGTCATTGCCCACCCGGACTCCGAGCGAGGCGTGCGTGGCGTGGCCGGTGGCGATCAGCTGATCGGCAACGCGTTTGGCCTGGTCGACCGGAATCGCAAAGCCCAGGCCGATCGATCCGCCCTGTGTCTCACCACTGGAGTCGCCGCCCATGGTCGCGATCGCGGAGTTGATGCCCACCAGTTCGCCGTTCAGGTTGACCAGCGCGCCACCAGAGTTACCCGGATTGATCGCGGCATCGGTCTGAATCGCGTCCAACACGGTGTCCTGATTACCGGCCTGCCCCGCGGTGAACACCGGGCGGTTCAGCGAGCTGACGATGCCGGTGGTGACCGTGCCGTCAAGGCCCAACGGGGATCCGATCGCGACAACCGATTGGCCCACAACCAAATTCGCAGACGACCCGAGCGCGATCGGGGTAAGGCCCGAGGCCCCGGTGATGCGCACCACCGCGATGTCGGTGCCGGGATCGATTCCCACCACCGTGAAGGGCGAGGTCTTGCCACCGGCGATGGTGGCCGTGGTCTTGGCACCGGGGTCTCCGGCTGCCTGCACGACGTGCGCGTTGGTAAGCACCAAACCGTCGGCGGAAAGGATCACTCCGGAGCCCTCTTCGCTCGACCGGCCCATGACCGTCTCAAGCTTCACGACGCTCGGAAGTACCTTGGCCGCAACCTGTTCCACCGATCCCGCGGGCAGTGACGCAACCGGCTGGGCGGCCGGCGGGCGCCCCGGCGCGATGGGGGTCAGCCCGGTGCTGCTGCTGGTGACGACGGGCGCCTTGTGTTGACGTTCGGCGACAACGGCTCCCACCGTGCCACCCAGACCGCCGGAGACCAGGGCCAGGACGACGGCACCCACGACAAGCCCGCCGTTGCCCCGCCCCTTGGGCTCTGACGGACGCTGCGGCTGCTGGGCCGGACGCTGTTGATTGGGCTGCTGCGACGTGTAGGGGTATGCCTGCCCCTGATAATGATGATTGGACGCGGCGTGGTGATTCGGCGCTTGATGATGCCCATGTTGCCCCGCGAAAGGGCCGGACGGCCGGTAGGCCCAGCCGCCGTGGGGGTCGTTCGTCATAGCTGCTTCCTCACAAGTCCTTCTTAGGCGTTCGCGATCATCTAGCTTGGGTGCCACGCTGCCGGAACGGACTGAGAATCCACTGAGATCTCCCTCGCGTTCGGCACAGAGTTCCGGCGGCCTGCCGTATCGCCCATACTCGGCGGCACGATGGGTCCCGGCCTGCCCGGTAGGAGCACGTGCATCGAGGTCCCCGGCGCCGGTTCACCGTCGATCACGGCACCGGGATCAGTCTCCTCAACCTTAATGGCGCCACCATGTTTGAGCACTACTTGTTTAACGATGGCCAACCCCAAGCCGGAGCCCGGCATTCCCCGTGCCGGAGTGGCCCGGTAGAACCGCTCGAAGACCAGGTCACGCTCGGCGGGTGGGATTCCCGGACCGCGGTCGGAAATGACCAGCTCGGCGTGGGCGGCGTCGACCTGCGCGAGCCGCACCGACACCGTGGTGCCCGAGGGGCTCCATTTGGCGGCGTTGTCCAGCAGATTGAGAACCGCGCGTGACAGTCCCGCGGCGTCGCCGTAGACCTGCCAGGGCTGCATCACGACGTCGAACTCAATATCGTTGCGGCGGCGACGAACTCGCTCTAGCGTGCCCTCCACCACCTCGACCAAGTCGACCGGCTCGTGCACGATGTCGGCGCCGTCGCCACGCGCAAGATCAACCAAATCGCCCACCAGTGTGGACAATTCCTCGATCTGGGCGATCACATCTTGCTGCAGTGCCTGCATCTCTTCGTCGGGCAGGCGCGGAGCGCCGGGCTGCATGGCGGCCATCAGTAGCTCGGTGTTGGTACGCAGTGAGGTAAGCGGGGTGCGTAGCTCATGGCCCGCGTCCGTCACCAGGCGTGCCTGGCGGTCACGCGACTCGGCCAGGGCACGCAACATCGTGTTGAAACTGATGGTGAGCCGCGCCAGCTCATCGCTGCCGGTGACGGCGATGGGGCGTAGGTCATCGGTTCTGGCCACGCGCTCGGCGGCGTCGGTGAGCCGGGCCACCGGCCGCAGCCCGGTACCGGCCACCATGGCTCCGGCCGCAGCGGCCACCGCGACACCCACGCCGCCGACGATCAACAGCACCCAGCCCAGCCGCCGCAGCACCGTGTCGGTGGGGTCGAGCGATTTGGCCATGATCAGCGTGCTGCCGTTGTCGAGCCGAAGGGCAAGCACGCGTTGATGATTCACGGTACGCAGCGACTGCTCTAGGTCGCCGCGGGTGACCGCCTGCTCGGGAGTGCCGTAGGGAATGGTCTGGCCCTGCTGGGTTGCCGAGAAGGTGATGAGTCCCGGGAAGATCAGCTTGGCGTTGACGTCGGCCGAATACGCGGTGCCTTCGATGGCGCGGCGGGGATCCACCGACAGCAATCCGCTGCCGATGAGCAGATTGGCGCGATCGTTGAGCTGCTTATCGACGTCGCGATACAGCGCCGTCGATACCAGTAGGTAAGACGCGACGGCCATGAGCACCACGACCATCGCCACCATGGACATCGCGAGCAGCATCACGCGCCAGCGCAGCGATACCGATGAGCTGGTTGCCCGCAGTGGAGAGAATATTGCCGCGCTGGAGCCCCGCATCCGCCTCGGCATCCGTAGTGTCGCCATGGGGATTACGGAGGGGTCTCCCGCAACACGTAGCCGACACCGCGAACGGTGTGAATGAGCCGGAGCTCGCCTTCGGCCTCGGTCTTGCGTCGCAGATATCCGACATACACCTCAAGGGCATTGCCGGACGTCGGAAAGTCGAACCCCCACACCTCTTCCAGGATGCGGCTGCGGGTGAGCACCCGCCGGGGGTTGGCCATCAGCATTTCCAGCAGCGCGAATTCCGTACGCGTCAGGCTGATCGAACGCGTGCCCCGATGCACCTCACGGGTGATGGGGTCGAGCGTCAGGTCGCCGAAGCTGAGTGTGGCCGCGTCGGCAGATTCGTCGACTGTGGTGCGGCGCAGCAGCGCGCGCATCCGGGCCAAAAGCTCCTCCAGCGCGAAGGGCTTGGGTAGGTAGTCATCGGCGCCCGCGTCGAGCCCGGCCACCCGCTCCGAGACCGAATCACGGGCGGTGAGGACCAGGATCGGCAGATCGTCCCCCGTGCTGCGCAGACGACGACACACCTCGAGCCCGTCGAGCTTGGGCATCATCACGTCGAGCACCAACGCATCGGGACGATCGTTGGCGATGACGTTCAGCGCATCGACACCGTCCTCGGCCAGATCGACCGAGTAGCCATTGAAGGACAAGGACCGCCGCAACGACTCGCGCACCGCACGATCGTCGTCGACTACAAGAATTCGCACAGGGACCAGTGTTAACCGTGCGGCTGAGATATTACTGAGGAAGCCCGAGAATCGGCTCTCTCAGTGTTCAGCGACGGTCGAGGTCGATGAGCCCGAGGCGGGCAGCCTTCAGCAGACGACGGGGAACCTTGTGGTTCTGTCCGCCGACAGTGACATTGACCAGCTCAGTGGCGGTGGCCTTCCACTGCGAGCGCCGGCTACGGGTGTTCGAGCGGGACATTCTCCGCTTGGGGACGGCCATGGTCGCGCCCTCTCCTTATTTCTTAGGTTTCTGATTCATTCGCCCACGCCGCGCCAGCATGTTGGGCGCAGCGAGCGACAATCAGGACACGATAGCCGGTAGCGGGCATGAGCTGCAAATTTGCCCCGATCAATCCGCGCCGACACGCCGCATAGCGGCGGTTATGTATCGCATTTTCTCACCATAAGACGGCGTGTCGACGCTGCCGGGCGGCTCGGCCAACCACTTGGTTGGACCGCTAGATTGACGTTTTAGTGCGTGGGGTAATTTGGCAGCGCACGAGCAGTCGACGCCGACCTCGAGAGGACCACCGTGACTATTGCGCCGGTACGAATTGGGAACTGTTCAGGCTTCTACGGGGACCGAATATCGGCCATGCACGAGATGCTCACCGGAGGTGAGCTCGACTACCTGACCGGCGACTATCTCGCCGAGCTGACCATGCTCATCCTGGGCCGCGATCGCGCCAAGGCACCCGAGCGGGGCTACGCCAAGACTTTCCTGCGTCAACTCGAGCAGTGCCTCGGCCTGGCCCAGGACAAGGGTGTGCGGATCGTCGCCAACGCCGGCGGCCTGAATCCCGCGGGCCTGGCAGACGCCATCCGCGCGCTCTCCGAGAAGCTGGGTATCCCAACCAGCGTGGCGCATGTCGAGGGCGATGACCTGCTGCCCCGCGCCGCCGAACTCGGGCTCGGGGCGCCGCTGACCGCCAACGCCTACCTGGGCGCCTGGGGCATTGTGGAATGCCTCAACTCCGGGGCCAACGTCGTGGTCACCGGCCGGGTCACCGACGCCTCGGTCATCGTCGGCCCCGCCGCCGCACACTTCGGCTGGCGCCGTGACGACTACGACAAGCTGGCCGGTGCGGTCGCGGCTGGGCACATCATCGAGTGCGGCACCCAGGCCACCGGCGGCAACTACGCCTTCTTCACCGAGATCGCCGATCTCTCACATCCCGGGTTCCCGTTGGCCGAGGTGTACGAGGACGGATCCTCCGTGATCACCAAGCACGCCGGAACCGGCGGCGCCGTCAGCGTGGGCACGGTCACCGCACAGCTGCTCTACGAGGTCACCGGCGGCCGCTACGCCAATCCCGACGTGACCACCCGCCTGGATACCCTGCAGCTCGACACCGAGGGCCCGGACCGCGTGCGTGTCTCCGGCGTGACGGGCGAGGCACCGCCACCCGATCTGAAGGTGTCGCTGAACGCGCTGGGCGGCTTCCGCAATCAGATGACCTTCGTGCTGACCGGGCTGGACATCGATGCCAAGGCGGAGCTGACCCGCAAGCAGCTCGAGGCCGCGCTGTCCTCCCCACCCGAGGACATTCAGTGGACACTGGGGCGCACCGATCATCCGAACGCCGATACCGAACAGGCTGCCAGCGCGCTGCTACATGTCATGGTGCGCGACTCCGACCCCAACAAGGTGGGCCGGCAGTTCTCGAGTGCGGCGGTCGAACTGGCGCTGGCGAGTTACCCCGGCTTCCACGTCACCACACCACCCAAGGACGGCGAGCCGTACGGCGTGTTCACACCGGGATACGTCCCCGCCGACAAGGTTCCGCATGTGGCGGTGCTGGCCGACGGTACCCGCGTCGATATCGCCCAGGCGTCCCAGACCCAACCACTCGCCGACGCCCCCGCGGCGGCATTACCCGAACCGCTGCCCGCAGGCCCGGTACGGCGCGCGCCACTGGGCACGCTCGCGGGCGCCCGCAGCGGCGACAAGGGCGGTAGCGCCAATGTCGGCGTCTGGGTGCGTACCGACGAGGAATATCGTTGGCTCGCACATGCTTTGACCGTCGACGCATTGCGCGAGTTGCTCCCGGAAGTCGAGCACCTCGAGGTCGCGCGGTACCTATTGCCCAAGCTGCGGGCCGTGAACTTCGTGATCCAGGACATCCTCGGCAAGGGCGTGGCTTACCAGGCCCGGTTCGACCCCCAGGCCAAGGGCATTGGCGAATGGCTGCGTTCCCGTGAGATCGACATCCCCGAATCCCTATTGGAAGGAAAGTAACCACCGTGAATTCCTGGAACACCCCGGAGCGCAAGGCGCTTCGGGAGACGGTGCGTGACTTCGCCGAACGCGAGATCCTGCCGAATGTCACCGAATGGGAACGTGAGGGTCTACTCCCCCGCGAATTGCACCGCAAGGCAGGCGATTTGGGCCTTCTCGGCCCCGGCTCCCCCGAGGAGGTCGGCGGCGGGGGCGGCGATGCCATCGACCCCGTGATCGTGTGCGAGGAACTGCACTACGCGGGCGTGCCCGGTGGCGTGTTCGCCTCCCTGTTCACCTGTGGAATCTCCACGCCGCACATGATCGCCTCCGGCGATCAGCGGCTCATCGACACCTACGTGAAGCCGACCCTGGCCGGCGACCTGATCGGCTCACTGGCCATCACCGAACCCGGCGGTGGGTCCGATGTCGGACACCTGACCACATCGGCGAAGCGGGATGGCGATCACTACATCGTCAACGGCGCCAAGACCTTCATCACCTCCGGCGTGCGCGCAGACTATGTGGTGACTGCTGTACGCACTGGAGGCGCGGGCGCGGCCGGTGTCTCCCTGCTGCTGATCGACAAGGAAACACCGGGATTTGAGGTAACCCGCAAGCTCGACAAGATGGGCTGGCGTTCCTCGGACACCGCCGAGCTGTCCTTCACCGATGTGCGCGTGCCCGCCGAGAACCTGGTGGGAGCGGAGAACACCGGATTCGCGCAGATCGCCGGCGCATTCGTCTCGGAGCGCATCGGTCTTGCCGCCCAGGCCTACGCGAGCGCGCAGCGCTGCCTGGACCTGACGGTCCAATGGTGCCGCAATCGGGAGACGTTCGGCCGCCCGCTCATTTCCCGCCAATCGGTGCAGAACACCCTCGCCGAGATGGCGCGCCGGGTCGATGTCGCGCGGGTGTACACACACGTGCTGGTCGACCGGGCCAACGCGGGTGAGACCAATCTGATCGCCGAGGTGTGCTTCGCCAAGAACACCGCCGTCGAAGCCGGCGAATGGGTGGCCAACCAGGGCGTCCAACTATTCGGAGGCATGGGCTACATGTCCGAGAGCGAAATCGAACGGCAGTATCGCGACATGCGCATCATCGGAATCGGTGGTGGCACCACCGAAATCCTGACCTCGTTGGCAGCCAAGCTGCTGGGGTTCCAGTCATGACCATCCTGCGCACCGCCGTCAACACCAATTCGCCCGAATACGCCGCCGCAGCCGAGGCCATGGAGACCAAGCTGGCCGAGGTCAATGCCGAGACCGCCAAGGCCCTGGCCGGCGGCGGTGACAAATACGTTGCCCGGCACCATGAACGCGGGAAGCTGCTGGCACGCGAGCGCATCGAGCTCCTGATCGACCCCGACTCCCCATTCCTGGAGCTGTGCCCACTCGCCGCCTGGGGCAGCGATTTCACCGTCGGCGCCTCCCTGGTCACCGGTATCGGGGTGGTCGAAGGTGTCGAATGCATGATCGTGGCCAACGACCCCACCGTGAAGGGTGGCACCAGCAACCCGTGGACGTTGCGTAAGGTGCTGCGGGCCAACGACATTGCTTTCAAGAATCGCTTGCCGGTGATTTCTCTGGTGGAATCCGGCGGCGCCGACCTGCCCACCCAGAAGGAAGTGTTCGTACCCGGCGGACAGATGTTCCGCGATCTCACTCGCCTCTCGGCCGCCGGCATCCCGACCATCGCCCTGGTGTTCGGCAACTCAACGGCCGGTGGCGCGTACATCCCCGGCATGTCCGACCACGTCGTGATGATCAAGGAACGCTCCAAGGTGTTCTTGGCGGGTCCCCCGCTGGTCAAGATGGCGACCGGCGAGGAGTCCGACGACGAGTCGCTGGGCGGCGCCGAAATGCACTCTCGTGTCTCGGGATTGGGTGACTACCTGGCCGTGGACGAGCAGGACGCGGTGCGGCTGGGCCGCCAGATCGTTTCGCGCCTGAACTGGGTCAAGAAGGGGCCGAAGCCCGCCGCGGTGGTCGAGCCGATCGCCGATCAGGAAGAGCTCATCGGCATCGTCCCCGGCGATCTGCGCATCCCCTTCGATCCGCGCGAGGTCATCGCGCGGATCGTCGATGGCTCTGAATTCGACGAATTCAAAGAGCAATACGGCTCGTCACTGGTTACCGGGTGGGCGCGCCTGCACGGGTATCCGATCGGCATCCTGGCCAATGCGCGGGGCGTTCTGTTCAGCGAAGAGGCGCAAAAGGCCACCCAATTCATCCAGTTGGCCAACCAGACCAACACGCCACTGTTGTTCGTACACAACACCACCGGGTACATGGTGGGCAAGGAGTACGAAGAGGGCGGCATGATCAAACACGGATCGATGATGATCAACGCCGTGTCGAACTCGACGGTGCCGCACCTGTCACTCATCGTCGGCGCCTCCTATGGCGCGGGCCACTACGGCATGTGCGGGCGCGCGTACGACCCCCGATTCCTCTTCGCGTGGCCCAGCGCCAAGTCCGCCGTGATGGGCGGCACCCAGCTGGCAGGCGTCATCTCCATCGTCAGCCGCGCCGCCGCCGCAGCGCGCGGCCAGGCTGTCAATGAGGAAGCCGACGCCGCCATGAAAGCAGCCATCGAGGCACAGATTGAAGCCGAGTCGCTGCCGATGTTCATGTCCGGCCGTCTGTACGACGACGGGGTGATCGATCCCCGCGATACCCGGGCAGTTCTGGGTATGTGCTTGTCCGCCATTGCCAATGGACCAATCGAGGGGACGTCGAACTTCGGCGTCTTCCGGATGTGAGGTTAGGAATCCAATGACTGTCACCTCCGTTTTGGTGGCCAATCGCGGCGAGATCGCGCGCCGCGTCTTCGCCACCTGCCGCAAACTGGGGCTGGGTACCGTCGCCGTCTATTCGGATGCCGACGCCGACAGCCCGCACGTATCCGAGGCCGATGCCGCGGTTCACCTGCCCGGAACCTCCAGCGCCGAAACCTACCTGCGCGGCGAGCTCATCATCGCCGCGGCCAAGGCCACCGGCGCCGACGCGATCCATCCCGGCTACGGATTCCTCTCGGAGAATGCCGAATTCGCCCGTGCGGTGTCCGATGCCGGCCTCACCTGGATCGGGCCACCGGTTGCCGCCATCGAGTCGATGGGTTCGAAGATCGAATCCAAGAAGCTCATGGATGCTGCGGGCGTACCGGTGCTGGGACAACTCGACCCGGAGACCGTGACCGCCGCGCAGCTCCCGGTACTGGTCAAGGCCTCCGCAGGCGGCGGCGGCCGCGGCATGCGGATCGTTTCCGAGCTCGACAAGCTGCCCGGTGAAATCGCTGCGGCACAACGGGAAGCACAGTCGGCGTTCGGCGATCCGACCGTCTTCTGTGAGCGGTACCTGGGTACCGGGCGGCACATCGAGGTACAGGTGATGGCCGACTCCCACGGCACGGTGTGGGCCGTGGGCGAGCGCGAATGCTCCATCCAGCGCCGCCATCAGAAGGTCATCGAGGAGGCACCGTCCCCCCTGGTGACCCGTATCGACGGTATGCGGGAGCGCCTCTTCGAGGCGTCGCGCACCGCCGCGGCGGCCATCGGATACGTCGGCGCCGGAACCATGGAGTTCCTTGCCACCGAGGACGGCGAATTCTTCTTCCTGGAGATGAACACCCGCCTACAGGTGGAGCATCCGGTCACCGAATGCACCACCGGTCTGGACCTGGTGGCCCTGCAGATCCAGGTGGCAGATGGCGGCGAGCTTCCCGCCGAGTCACCGGCCATTCAGGGCCATTCGATCGAGGCGCGCCTGTACGCGGAGAACCCCGCGGCCGGATGGCAGCCACAGAGTGGCACGATACGCCGCTTCGAGATACCAGGCGCCACCGCGGAATTCCATCTCCCGGGACACCCGGGACGTAACGGCGTCCGCCTGGACTCGACGATCGTCGACGGCAGTGTGGTGTCGGTGCATTACGACCCGATGCTCGCCAAGGTCATCACGGTGGCGCCGACCCGCACCGAGGCGGCACGGCTGCTGGCCTCGACATTGGAACGCGCCCGCATACATGGGCTGACCACCAACCGCGACCTATTGGTCAATGTGTTGCGCCATCCGGCGTTCCTCGACGGCGACACCGATACCTCCTTCTTGGACAAGCACGGCCTGGACACGCTGGCCAAGCCACTGGCCGACGTGGCAGCGCACCAGTATTCGGCCCTCGCCGCCGCGCTTGCCGATGCCGCGGCGAACCGGGTCTCGGCGGTGGCCTGCGCCGCCGTCCCGAGCGGGTGGCGCAACCTGCGCGGTCCGTCTTCGGGTTTCCAGACCAAGGAATTCACGGCGGGTGAGAGCACCGTCAGCGTCAGGTACCGGCTCACCCGCACCGGCCTGGAGCTCGACAGCGCATCGGGCACTACCTGGCCCGCTATCGAACTGGTCTCGGCGACACCGGAACACGTGGTGCTTGTCATCGATGGTGTGCGCCGCGGCTTTGATATCGCGAGCTATGGGGATTCCGTCGACGTCGATTCACCGCTGGGTCCGGTGGCGTTGGCCGTGGTACCCCGATTCACCGACCCCAGTACCGAGGTCGCGGCGGGATCGCTCATCGCACCCATGCCGGGTGTGGTGCTGCGCCTCGGCGCGGCCGTGGGTGACACCGTCACCGCGGGTACCCCCATTGTGTGGCTGGAAGCCATGAAGATGGAACACACCATCGTCGCCCCCGCCGACGGCGTCGTCGAAATCCTGAATGTCGAGCCAGGACAACAAGTCGAGCTCGGCACCGTACTTGCCCAGCTGGCCGCCGAAGCCACCACAGAAGGAGATCCGTCATGACCCAGCCCAACCCGTACGTCGAGTCCGATGAGCGCAAGGCCCTGCGTCAGGCGGTGGCTTCTTTGGCCGCCAGCTACGGCCACGAGTACTACCTGGAGAAGTCCAAGACTCACGAGCCGCTGGCCGAACTGTGGGACGAGGCAGGCAAACTCGGCTTCCTCGGCGTCAACATTCCTGAGGAGTACGGCGGTGGCGGTGCCGGTATGTACGAGCTCGGGCTGGTCTTCGAAGAGCTCTCGGCCGCCGGTTGCCCACTGCTGTTGATGGTTGTCTCCCCGGCCATCAATGCCACCATCATCGCCCGCTATGGCACCGACGCCCAGAAGAAGTCCTGGCTGCCCGCCATGGCCGAGGGCAGCTTCAAGATGGCCTTCGCCATCACCGAGCCCGACGCCGGTTCCAACTCGCACAACATCATCACCACCGCCAAGCGCGACGGCGGCGACTGGATCCTCAACGGGCGCAAGGTGTTCATCTCCGGCGTCAATGAGGCCAACGCCGTGCTGGTGGTGGCCCGCACCGAAGAGGCCAAGACCGGCAAGCTCAAGCCCGCGCTGTTCGTGGTGCCGACAGACACCAAGGGATTCGAGTACACCCCCATCGACATGCAGTTGACGCTGCCCGAGCAGCAGTTCCAGGTGTTCCTGGATGACGTGCGCGTGCCCGGTGACGCGCTTGTCGGCTCCGAGGACGCCGCGCTGATGCAGCTGTTCGCCGGTCTGAACCCGGAACGAATCATGGGTGCTGCCAGTGGAGTTGGGCTGACCCGGCTCGCACTGAACAAGGCCACCGACTACGTCAAGACCCGTCAGGTGTGGAAGACGCCCATCGGTGCGCACCAGGCCATCGCCCACCCGCTGGCCGAGATCAAGGTCGAGTTGGAGCTGGCCAAGCTCATGATGCAGAAGGCCGCCACGCTGTACGACTGCGGTGACGACTGGGGTGCCGCGGAAGCCGCCAACATGGCCAAGTACGCGGCCGCCGACGTGGCCTGCCGCGCGGCGGACCGTGCCGTGCAATCCCTGGGCGGCAACGGGTTGACCACCGAGTACGGGGTGGCCCCGCTGTTGAACCTGTCCCGTTTCGGGCGCATCGCCCCGGTGAGCCGGGAGATGATCCTCAACTTCGTGGCGCAGACATCCCTGGGCCTGCCCCGTTCGTACTGATCCCTCCCGAGGAGACACACACCCATGAGCGAAACTCTGGTCCAGTACGAGGTGGAGGGCCGCGCCGCGCGCCTGACGCTCGACTCGCCGCACAACCGGAATGCCTTGTCCAGCGGGCTGGTACGGCAATTGCGGGAGGGACTGCAGCGGGCCGCCACCGACCAGACGGTGCGCGCCGTGGTGCTCACCCACACCGGCAACACCTTCTGTGCCGGAGCCGATCTGTCGGAGAGCACAGGGGCCTCCTCGGATCCCCAGGACATCGCCAAGGACCGGGCCGGTCAACTCACCGCACTGCTGCGCGACATCTTGGAGCTGCCGCTGCCCGTCATCATCGCCGTCAACGGCCATGTGCGGGCCGGCGGTTTCGGTCTCGTCGGTGCGGCGGATATCGCGGTGGCGGGTCCGGACAGCACGTTCGCACTCACCGAGGCACGCATCGGGGTGGCGCCATCGATCATCTCGCTGACCCTGCTGCCCCGGCTCACCAGCCGGGCCGCGGGACGCTACTTCGTCACCGGTGAGAAGTTCGATGCGCGGGTGGCCGCGGCGATCGGTTTGGTCACCAAGTCCGTCGACAGCCCCGAAGCTGTCGAGGCCGCGGTCACCTCGTTGGTGGATGACATCTCCCTCGGTTCGCCGCAGGGGCTGGCCGAATCGAAGCGGCTCACCACCGCGCCGATCCTCGCCGATTTCGATGCTCGTGCAGTCGAGTTGACGGAAACTTCGGCGCGACTGTTCGTGTCGCCAGAGGCCCAGGAGGGCATGATGGCCTTCTTGCAGAAGCGGCCTCCCGCCTGGCAAGTGTGAACCAAGCGGCACTACGAATGTAGTGCGCTGAGCAACACTATTGAACCGCGTGCCTTTATGCGCCGTTCGTCGTAGGCTCGGCGGTGATGAGCAACCTCCCTGAGCGGGTGACCGCATCGATGCGGGCCGCAGACGCCGACCGCATGCGCGTCGCGCAGCTTTTGTCCGATGCTGCCGCGCAGGGCCGGCTGGAACTCTCTGAGTTCGAGGAGCGCCTCACCAAGGTGTACTCGGCAAACACTTATGGTGAGCTTGATCAGCTCAGCGCGGATCTTCCCGCGGTCGCCACTTCCCCGGTTCGGGGTCAAGGAAGCAAGCCAGCGCCATCGACTGTGCTCATGGCCATCATGAGCGGATTCGAGCGGCGCGGCCGCTGGAATGTTCCTGGCAAGCTCACCTCATTCGCGCTGTGGGGTGGGGGCGTGCTGGACCTGCGCTACGCCGACTTCACCTCGAACGAGGTTGAGATCCGGTCCTTCTCCATCATGGGCGGACAGACCATCCTGTTGCCGCCCGAGGTCAACGTGGACGTCAAGGGTGTCGCGGTGATGGGTGGCTTCGATCACTCGGCCAGCGGCAACGGTGTGCAGGGCGCCCCGCATGTGACCGTCAAGGGGTTCTCGCTGTGGGGTGGAGTGAACGTCAAGCGGAAGCGGCGCAAGCGGCGCGAGTCGCTGGAAGAGCGCTAGCAAGATCGAGAGCACCGAACCGCCACAGTGCATTCAGCACCTGACGGCGGCGGTCAGCATCCAGATCCGACGCAAGGGCGGCGTCAAGATCATCCAGGGTGAACTCGCCGTCGAGCGCTAGAAATTCATCAAGGTTGACGGTGCCGCCGAAGGCGATATCCCGGCCGCGTGCCACCAGATGGGTTCGGTCTGTGCCTGCGACACACCGCACCACCCCGGGGTAGGCCCAGCCGAGTGCGGCATCGGCAGGGGGTGCGCTCGTGCGCAATGCCGCCACCTTGGGCGCCCGCAGATATCCCGCGGTGCGCTGCTTCGCCGCCGCGAGTTCGATGGTCGTCGGCAACGCCGAAAGCGTCTCGGGATCAGCGAGAGCGGCCAGCACCAGCCGCTGTACGTCGCCGAAGCTACGCGCCTCGTCCGCCGCGTCGAGCTGGGCGCCGAAGTGCTCGACCATCAAGTCCGAGAAGGTCTTTCGGATATCGGGCGGGAACAGGGTGACCCCCAGGAACACGGACGGACCCGTATTCCGGAAAAGGTGGTAGCGCCCCCGGGGAATGCATACGAAGTCGCCCGGGCGCAGCGTGTAGCGGCTGGCTCCGGGCAGCAGCCGATCAAAGTCGAACGAGACCTTGCCCAACGACGGGTTCTCGAACAGCTGGTGTTGGTCGATGCCGTCCGCTGGCCACACCCAGAGTTCCTTGAGGCCGGGCCCCAGGTGGAAGATCAGCGACGGCTCATCGTCCTTATGGATACCGAAGGGTGTCCACTCCACGTCGGCGATGAAGGTGTAGATATCGGCACCCAATATCAGATCTTGGTCTGGGACAAGGCTGCGCACCACGGACTGCGCGAACGCGGCCAGACCCAGATCCCACGACGACACGTCATTGATGGCGACGCATGCCGGCCGGCCATCGGCGGCTCCGGCGAGCCAGTCGGTCAATGATTGAGCCTCTTGCGGCGCGCTGCGCGAGAGCCGCTCGGTGAGTTTGAAGTCGAATTCACTGTCCCGGAATCCACGCAATCTCAACCCTTTTGCACCGCTGGTGGTCGCCGCACGCACTGCCGCCGTGATGCGCTCGGTAATGGCGCCAGGGGCGGGAACCAGAGCGGGCAGGAAGACGGTCTCCTGGTAGCGAGGGGCGTGGTCAGCGACGAATTGACGCCAACGAGGGTCTTGGACGAACACTGTTTTCGCCTCCGTGCTTGCATCCGGGGGCGGGTGGTCGATGAGACAACCACCCGCCCTCGGTGTCCACTCTTAGTGGCTGGCAACCATTTCCGTCGCGGTGACGATTTCCTCGTCCTCGACAACGATCTCTACGGCGATATCGCGCATGGCGGTTCCTTTCGTGTGACGGTTTACTGCCAACTGAACAGAACACCGTGGTGACATCCGTCGCGTGGAGCCACCACGGTTGACGCACACCCAGCCAGCGGGCGCCGTCACTAGATCAGTCGCACGGACGTAGCCAAAAGTTCCCGCAACGTATTTGCCGCACTACTCGCCGAGTCTGCGTCTCGCGACGTTTTTGGCCCTGAAACCGTCGTAGGGCGCAGACTCGCCGCATCAAGCAGGAATCGCGCTGAGCTGCCAGCCCCCGGTTCCGGTCAACTCCAGCCGCGACTGATGGTGGCGATCGATGGTCGAGCGGTGACCCACGCTGACCACGACACAGTCGGGCAGCCGCTCCCGCACCAGCGCATACATCGCGTCCTCGAGCCCCTCGTCCAGCGCCGAAGTCGACTCATCGAGGAACACCACCGTGGGGCGCACCAACAGCACCCGGGCGAAGGAGACCCGCTGCTGCTCCCCCAGCGAGAGCACGGCGGCCCAGTCCGCTTCGTCGTCCAGGCGGTCGCTGAGATGGCCCAGGGAGACATCGCGCAGCGTCTGCGTAAGATCCTCGTCCGAAACATCCTGCACCGGAAGCGGGTACACGACGGTCTCGCGGAGATTGCCCAACGGCAGATAGGGCAGCTGCGGCAGAAACAGTGTCGCCCAGCCGTCGGGACGTGCCACCAGACCCGAGGTCTGCGGCCACAGCTGGGCGAGGCTGCGTAGCAGGGTGGTCTTGCCGCATCCCGACGGGCCCTTCACCACGACGCTGCCGCCGGGCGTGAGTGCGAGATTCAGGTCGGTGATCATGCTGTTTCCCTGCAGGTCTCGTACCTGCACATCGGTGAGGGTCAGGGTGTCGACGGCATCGGCGACGGCGATGCGGGGCAACTCACGGGCCCGATGGTCGCTGTCCAGCATCTGATCGATACGCAGCAGCGCAGCCCGGTAGACGGTGAACTCGTCATAGCTGTCCCGGAAGAACGACATTGCACCGCAGACGTTTCCGAAGGCCGCGACGGTCTGCAACAGATCGCCGACCTTGATCTGCCCGGCGAAGAATCGCGGCGCCTGCACGATGTACGGGATCATGCCGGTCGTCACGTCTCCGACACCACGGTTCCAGCCGTTGAGCCGCAGTTGGGCGAACACGATGCGCCACATATTGGCGATGATCTCGTCGAAACGCGAATGCAGCAGCCGCCGTTCGCGTTCCCCACCGCGATAGAACGCCACCCGCTCGGCGCTGTCTCGCAGGCGCACCAGCGCGTACCGGAAGCTAGCGCCGAATCGTTCGTTCAAGAAGTTCAGGCGCACCAGCGGCCGGCCGATCCAGAACGCCAGCACAGTCACCGTGATGGAGAAGACGAACGCGATGAACACCATGGCCCGCGGAATCTCAAATCCCCACAGCAGCAGCGGGCCCGAGAGCTGCCACAACACCCCGGTGAACATGACGATCAGCAGGGTCTTGTTCACCGCGCCGAGCACCAGATCCACCGACCTGGTGGTGTGGGTCTCGATATCGTTCTGAATCCGCTGATCCGGGTTCTCGACCGGCGGATTCAGAAAGCGGTTGCGATAGAAGGCATCCTTGCTCATCCAGTCATCGACAAGCCGGGTATTGAGCCACACCCGCCACCGGATGGCGAAGACCCTGCGCAGGAACAGGTCCACCACCGTGTAGGTCACGGTGAGCACCACCAGGACCCCGCTGATCGCGAACGAGGTGAAGAACGCCTGCCGCGCGTCGGCCAGTAGCGCGGAGTCATGCGTGACGAGCGCCTCCGAGCCGACCTGCAGCGCGTTCATCAGGTCCTTGTACTGATACGTGAAGATGACCGCGACGCGTGCCATGTACACGGTGTGCCACATGACGAAGGCCAACAGCGCCCAGGTGCGCCAGGTGTCACGCCCCCAGAAGAAGGGTGCGTTCACCCGCCAGAACTGCTGTCCCCACTGGGTAAAACGCACGATGGCCACGGCCACCGCAAGGAAAACCACCATGGTGACGGCCCAGGCCTGCAGGGTCCACACCAGCGAGCGCAATGGCTCGCCCGGCCAATCCAAACTGGGCTGAACCATCGGCTCCCCCTCTTATTGCGCCCTAGTGAGCGAAGTGGCGTGCTCCAGTGGTGTACAACGTGATTCCCGCTGCCTTGGCGGCATCGGTCACCAGCTCATCGCGCATGGAACCGCCCGGGTGCACGATCGCGCGCACCCCGGCCTGCGTCAGCACCTCCAGCCCGTCGGGGAACGGGAAGAAGGCATCCGAGGCGGCCACCGCGCCGGTGACCCGGTCTCCGCCGCGCGAGACCGCCAGCCGTGCGGCGTCGACCCGGTTGACCTGGCCCATACCCACGCCGATGGTGGCTCCGCCCGCGGCGATGACGATCGCGTTGGACTTGACAGCCCGCCCCGCCTTCCAGGCAAAAGCCAAGTCCGCCAGAGTTTCCGAGTCGGCAGCGGCACCGGCCACCAGGGTCCAGTTGGCCGGATCATCGCCCTGCGCGTCGAGCGCGTCGCGCTCCTGCACCAGCAGTCCGCCACTGATATGACGCCACTCGGTGCTGCCGGCTTCGGGTGGTGTGGCACGCAGGAGGCGTACGTTCTTCTTACGGCTCAGCACCTCGACCGCCCCGTCGGCGTATCCCGGCGCCACGATCACCTCGGTGAAGATGTCGGCTACCCGCTCGGCCATCTCCACGCTTACCTCGCGGTTCACCGCGATCACACCGCCGAACGCACTCAACGGATCGCATTCGTGGGCCTTGAGGTGCGCATCGGCAATCGAGATGTCCGACACCGCGATACCGCAGGGGTTGGCATGTTTGATGATCGCCGCGCACGCCTTGTCTTGATCCCAGGCGGCGCGCCAGGCGGCGTCGGCATCGGTGTAGTTGTTGTACGACATCTCCTTACCGTGCAGCTGCTCGGCCTGCGCCAGGCCGTGCCCCTGAGCACCGACGTACAGCGCTGCCCGCTGATGCGGGTTCTCGCCGTAGCGCAGTACCGCTGAACGGTTCCAGGTTCCCCCAAGCCACGACGGCAACTCGGCGTCCTCGGGTTCGGCCACCCCGGACAACCAGCTCGCGACCGCCACGTCGTACTCCGCAGTGTGCCGGAAAGCTTTGGCCGCCAGCACCTTTCGCGCCTCCAGGGTGAATCCTCCGGCACCGACCGCAGCCAGCACCTCGCCGTATGAGGCGGGGTCGACGACAACGGCCACACTCGGGTGGTTCTTGGCCGCCGCACGCACCATCGAGGGGCCGCCGATGTCGATCTGTTCCACGCACTCGTCCTCGGAGGCGCCCGACGCCACCGTGGCGGCGAACGGATACAGATTGACCACCACCAGCTCGAAGCCCTTGACGCCCAACTCTTCGAGCTGGGTGAGGTGCTCCTCGCGACGCGTATCGGCCAGGACGCCCGCATGCACGTGCGGGTGCAGGGTCTTCACCCGACCGTCCAGCACCTCCGGAAATCCGGTGACCTCTTCCACGGGTGTAACCGGGATGGATGCGGCGGCAATGGTTTTCGCAGTGGACCCGGTGGACACCAGCTCCACGCCGGCGGCGTGAAGTCCGCTGGCGAGCTCCTCGAGTCCGGTCTTGTCATAAACACTGATCAATGCCCGCCGTACGGGTCGCTGCGTACTCACTTGATGGAGGCCCTTCTTCCGTTCCATATCAAACCCCTGGTGGCCACCGCGGCCAGTACATCTACCAGTAAGGCTCGTTCCACTACTTTGATGCGTTCGTGCAGGCTCGCCTCGTCGTCATCCCGGTGCACCGGGACGGCCTGCTGGGCAAGGATCGGTCCGGTGTCCATGCCGGCGTCGACCAGATGCACCGTGCAACCGGTGACCTTGACGCCATGGGCCAGGGCCTCCGGCACCGCATGCGCGCCCGGAAAGGACGGCAGCAGCGCCGGATGGGTGTTGATCACCCGTCCCAGGAACTGCGAAAGGAACTGGGATCCAAGAATCTTCATGAATCCGGCGGAGACCACGAGATCGGGCCGGTGCGCCGCGGTGGCCTCGGTGATCGCGGCGTCCCATTGTTCGCGGGAATCGTGATCTCCAAGGCGGACCGTGTAACTGGGAAGTTGCGCGTCGGCGGCGATATCGAGAGCCGCGCATTGTCGGTCGGTGCCCACCGCCACGATCCGTGCGGGAAAATCGCCGGTGGCCGCGTCGAGCAGCGAACGGAGCAGGGTTCCGGTGCCGGATGCCAGGACCACAACCCGCGCAGGAGCAGAGGGCGCGACCTCGACCGGCTGACCGGTCGATGAGCCGCTTGCGCGAAGAGGATCGGGTTCCGACACGCCGCTGAGCGTAGCCGGACTGGTCACTTGGTCGGTTCCGGAGGGTCGCTGGGGTCGATCTCGGGATCGCCCTTCGGCTCGGTTTCGGGTTCCGGCTCGGGTTCTGGTTCGAGCTCCGGCTCCAGTTCTGGTTCTGGTTCTGGCTCCGGCTCGGGTTCTGGTTCGAGTTCCGGCTCTGGCTCGGGTTCGGGCTCGGGGGCCCGCTGAGCCCGGGCCCTGGCGGGCAGGCGCGTCGCCCCGCCCAGCATGAACACCGTCAACAGACCGATGACCAAGAACCAGAAGAACACTCCGGGGCCGAATGTGCCCTGGTCGATGCCGAGGCGACCGAAGTTCCCCAGCTGTCCCCCGGCCAGCTTGCCCACGATCGCCAGGAAGGTTGCCGCGAGCAGGGCAGCCGTCACCACTTTATGGATCGCGGTGGGCCATGGCACCGGATGGCGCGCGCACTGCTGGCCGACCGCCACCCCGGATGCCGCACCGATGATCATCAGGGCCACCCACGCCGGACCAAGAGGCGGTGTGGGGACAGCCGCCAGGATGGGCACCGCCGGCAGCTGGCCGCCGAACACCGCGAAGGCGCTGAAGGTCGCGGTACCCACGTGCGCGCTGGAGCCGACCGCCAATGCGCAGGACCCGAGAATCACGTTGGGTGCGTAGAGGATCGCCAACAGCGTCAAGCTCAGCTGACCCACGAAGTCGTTGGTCACCGAGTACAGCTGATCCATGGTCGCCCAGTGGACCACCAGCGATCCGGCGGTAACGGCCGCGGACAGCCCGAACAGCGCGAGCACGCCCGCGACGGCACCACGCGCCGCATCTACGGGCCACGACGGCAGCTCCAGGGTTAGGGCGAGCCGCTTGCCGACCCGTATCACGACACCGGCAATCGCACCCACCGAGTGCACGCCCAGAACGGACCCGAAGGCTCGCAAAGCGTTCGGCGACTGCAGCTGCGTCAGCACCGTCGACGCGTCATGGATGACCGCCAGCGCTATTGCCGTCATGAGCAGCGGTCCGGCAAGTGCCGAGGCGATCACCCATCGAATCACGTACCACGAGGCGGTCGGGACGATCGTCGAGGCCACGGTGCGGGCGACGCCCCACACCATCGCCGCCGTCGGCAGCAAGGGCAGCACCTCGATGATCCGCCCACCGATGGAGATCGGTACCAGGTGCGTGCCCAGCCACATGCTGGCCACCGCACCGAACGTCCCGGTCATGTCGCTGTTGGCGATCACCAACTGCACCAAGACGATTGCCGCAATGATGACCAACGCAACTGCTGACGGGCCAAAGGCAACCGTCAGCAGTGCGCGAGCCTGTGCGGGATTGGCGCGCGAAGTTTGATTCACGCGCCGATCACGGCAGTAAACACCGTCTTAGTTGGAAGGACGCGAGGTGCCGAACAGATCGTCACCACTGGCAGAAGCGGAAGCACCGCTGGCGCCTGCGCCGCTCTGCTGCTCACCACCGGCTGCCTGACCCGCGGCCGCACCGAAGGTGGGGTACTGCTGGGTCGGCTGCGAGGAACCGGCTGGCTGCGACGGAGGCGTGAACCCCGAGCTGCTGAAACCCTGCGGCGGAGTGGCCGGCGCCGACTGCGGCTGCTGCTGGCCGTAGCCGCCGTACGACGGCTGAGCCGCGGGCGCGGACTGCTGCTGGCCGTAGCCGGGAGCCGCCTGCGCGCCGCCCTGGCCGTAGCCCTGCGCGGGCTGCTGCTGACCGAAGCCCTGCTGCTGGCCGTAGCCAGGAGCCTGGCCGTAACCCTGCGCCGGAGCCTGGCTCTGCTTGGGCAGCTGCTGCTGCGGCTGCTGCTGTGCCGGGGTGTAGTAGCTCTGCTGGGGCTGGTACTGGCTGCCAAAGGGGTTGGTCGCCGGCGCAGCGGTCTTGGCCTTGATCACACCCACCTCGCTGAGCAGCGAGTACACCGACACGGCGGCCTGCAGGCCGGACACCACGGCGAGCGTGATCAGGCCCCAACCGATGCCGACCTCACCAACGGCGGCCGCGAACGGGTTGCCGAACAATCCACCGAGTACGAAAAGGAATCCGACGATCGACAGGATCGCCACGGGGCCCTGCTTGTCGTCCTTGCCAGACAGCAGCGAGACACCCGCGGTCAGACCGGCAATCAGCAGGGCGAACTGAGCGAATCCGAAGACCGGAGACAGGGCCAGCAGGTCGAACCCGCCAAAGCTGCCCGACGTTCCGGAGCTCGCCTTCCCGGTGTAGAACGGCCCGAAGCCGGCGATGAAGCCGATCAGGCTCAGCACCAGAACACCACCGGGCAGGTAAACCCCCAGCGCGCCCGTGTTGGGCTCGGCCACAAAGGACGGGGTGCCGTACGGGTTGGACGGCTGCGCGGGCTGGTATCCGGGCCCACCGGTCGAATACGTCATTACATCTCCTACATCACGGTTTCGGTCGTGGTCTCGGGGTGGATCGCCTCCACGCTACTGCACCCGGCGCCGGTACGGACGCAGACAAGGCCAGACACGGCGGGTGCGGCACCCGTTAGCTCAAAACCGGCACTCGGTATTCGCTGAGGGTTTCCTGAGAGTCGGCGGCTTCGAGCTCGCGGACCAGTGGCAGCACCTTCGCGCCGAAGTATTCGATCTCCTCCTGGAAGTGCAGGAACCCACCCAGTATCAGGTCCACACCGCGGCGCCGGTACGCGACGATCCGCTCGGCGATCTGCTCGGGTGTGCCGATGAGCTGGGTACGGAATCCGTCGTTGTATTGCACGAGGTCTTCGAACGAGGAATCCGCCCACATTCCCTTCTTGTCACCGGTGGCCGAACCTGCCTGCTGCACCGCCGCACGGAAGCCCTCGACGGCGGGGCGATTGGCCTTGGCGACGATCTCGCGCAGCACTTCGCGCGCTTCGGCTTCGGTGTCCCTGGCAATGATGAATCCGTTGAGCGCGATGTTGACCTCACGGTCGACCGTGCGTGCGTGGTCCCGGACCTCCACAATCTGGTCGGTGATACCCGCGAAGTCCTTGCCGTTGGAGAAGTACCAGTCGGAGTACAGGCCGCCGTTGCGGCGGGCAGCCGTCGAGTTACCGCCCTGGAACAACTCGGGGGTGTGCAGCGGCTTGGGCTTGAGGGTGAAGTCGTGAATCCGGTAGAAGTCGCCCCGGAAGTCGACATCGTCCTCGGTCCAGATCTTGCGCAGCACTTGGAGGAATTCGGCGCTGCGCCGGTACCGCTCGTCATGTTCCAGCCAGGGTTCGCCCAGGTGGGTGAACTCGTCCTTGAACCATCCGGAGACCACGTTGACCGCGAAGCGGCCGCCCGAGAGATGGTCGGCGGTCGCACCCAGTTTCGCGAGCACACCCGGCTGCCACAGCCCGGGGTGCACCGCGGCGATCACTTTGAGCCGCTCGGTGGCCAACAGCAGCGCGAGCGAAAAGCTGGTGGATTCGTGTTGGAACTCGGCGCCGTAGCTAGCCTCGTAACGTACCTGGGTCAGCGCGTATTCGAAGCCGTTGTTCTCGGCCGTGCGCGCCAGCTTGACGTTGTAGTCGTAGCCCCAATCCGTGCGCTGTTCGATGGTGCTGGTAACCAGCCCGCCGCTGACGTTGGGGACCCAGTAGGCGAATTTGACGTGGTCGGAGATCCGTTCGGTCGTCATGAGGGTATGCAAACAGCGAACCCGTGGGGTGGTCATCCGTCTGACTCACCGTGATCCGTTCCCCACGCGATTCGGCACCCACCCTCGACAACAAAACTGGAACACGTTCTAATTGGTGGATGGACTACGGGCTCGTTCTGTTCACCAGTGACCGCGGCATCTCGCCGGCCATCGCCGCCAAGGCCGCCGAGGACGGCGGGTTCAGCACCTTCTACGTTCCCGAACACACCCACATCCCGGTCAAGCGCGAGGCCGCCCACCCCGGCACCGGTGGAGCCGAGCTGCCCGACGATCGCTACATGCGCACCCTGGACCCCTGGGTGTCCCTGGGCGCCGCCTGCGCGGTCACCTCGAAGATCCGGCTCGCCACCGCGGTGGCCATCCCCGTCGAGCACGACCCCATCACCCTGGCCAAATCGATTGCCACCCTTGACCACATGAGCGGCGGGCGAGTCACCGTGGGCGTCGGCTATGGCTGGAACACCGACGAGCTGGCCGACCACAATGTTCCCGCCGGGCGCCGCCGCACCATGCTGCGCGAGTACATCGAAGCGATGCGCAAGCTCTGGGAAGAGGAAGAAGCCAGCTACTCGGGCGAATTCGTCAACTTCGGCCCCAGCTGGGCCTGGCCCAAGACCGTGCAGAAGCACGTGCCGGTGATCGTGGGCGCGGGCGGCACCGAGAAGAACTTCAAGTGGATCGCCAAGAATGCCGACGGCTGGATGTCCACCCCGCGCGACGAGGACATCACCGGAAAGATCTTGGCGCTCAAGGCGGAATGGCAAGCGGCCGGGCGCGACGGCGACCCGCTGATCTACGTGCTGGCGGGCAAGCCCGACCCCGAGCAGCTGGGCGCGTGGCGCGAGCTGGGGGTCACCGAGGCGATCTTCGGGATGCCCGATCGCTCCGAGGAAGAGGTGCGGGCGTACATCGAAAGGCTGTCCGGAAAACTCGCCGCGTTCGCCTAAGCCCCCGCCTTCATCCCTGATACTGGGCACGGACCGCCTGCGCCGCGCCGCGGACGTCATAGTCGTAGGTGCCGGGTCGATCCAGCACCACGGGGATGTGACTCAGGAACGGGTTGTCCATGTCGCGGCGCTGATTGTGAACCCGTGACCCGTGCTGAAAACGCGCGGTCCGGTCCTGACGTAACCGCTGGTACAGGTGTAGCCGCTCTGGGACCTCGGCGCCTGACACACCCTCCAGCAGGGTGGCCAATGCCATCGCGTCCTCGATAGCCGAGTTGGCACCTTGCCCCAGCAACGGAAGCATGGGGTGTGCGGCATCGCCGAGCAGCACAAGCCGATTGGTGTGCCACTTACGCAGCGGCTCCCGGTCGTACAGCGCGTAGCGCAGCACTTCGTCGACCTGATCCAGAATCGCGCGCACCACCGGGTCCCATCCGTCACCGAATTCGGCGCGCAGCTGCACCGGATCACCTGGCAGAGTCCAGGATTCCTCGATCTCGCCATCCGCGGGGACCACCGCTACAACATTCAGGAGCCGCCCCCGCCGCAGGTGATAGATCCGCATAAAACGCTCGTGGCCGAGCCAGTCCTGCGAGGAGCCGACCGGTATCTGGGGCGCCACCTCCGCGGGCAGCACTAACCGATAAGCCATTCGGCCCGAGAAGACGGCCTCCCTGGCATCGGTGACATACCGCTGCAAAGTGGAGTGAATTCCGTCAGCGGCCACCACCAGGTCCGCCCGGATTTCGTCGCCGTTGGCGAACTTCACCACGGCACCGGAGGCATCCTCCGCGTAGCCGACCGCCGCATTGCCGGTATGCAGCGTCTCGGGAGGCAGTTGAGCGACCAAGATGTCGACCAGGTCAGGGCGGTAGACACCACATCCGGTGAAACCTTCGCGGTCGACCACGCCACCGTCTGCACGGCGGTAAACGGTGTCCTCCAACGGAGAACCGGCCATAGTGACCTTGTCGAGGAATCCCAGTTGGTCATACACCCGCAAGCCGTTGGGCTGCAGGCTGACGCCGGCCCCAACTTCGCCAAACTCGGACGACTTCTCATACACGTCAACATCTAATCCCGTGGCACGCAATGCGATTGCCGCAGATAGCCCGCCAATTCCGCCACCAATCACGGCAACCCGCGGGCTCGCGTTCCGATCCTTGACCATTCTTTCCCGCCTTTCAGATTGTCGTACCAATCGGTACATTTATACGTACGATAAATGTACCTGGCGGTACAGTCAAGTCGTGGCCCGAACACTCGACGTCGAAAAACGTGACGCGCTGCTGAGATCCGTCATCGGATACCTGGAAACTCATGGAGTCAACGACCTTTCACTGGCCCCGCTGGCGGAAGCCATCGGAACCAGCAAACGAATGTTGCTCTACTACTTTGGCGACAAGAGCGGCCTGCTGACGCAGGCACTCGACGCCAGCAGGCCTAACGTCAGCGACTTCCTTCACGAGGTCGACAGCCCCGAGCGCCTCACGGAGGCGTCCATGAGCATCTGGCACGCGCTGACTCGCGGACACCGCCACCGCGCGGTTCCGGTACTGCTGCAAGTGCTGTCGTTGGCGGGCACCGATCCCGATACCTTCGGCACCTACGCCCGCCATGCCGTCGAGGCGATGGTTATCCCCCTCGCCCAGGCGTGCGAGTCGGCGGGTATTCCGCCGCGAGAAGCGCCCACACGGGCCACCCTCCTGGTGTCCGGCCTGCGCGGCCTGGCGCTGGATCTGGTGGTCACCGGCGACCGCGAACGTCTCGATGCGGCAGCCAAATTACTGATCGCCGCCGCGATCCATGGGGGCGGCAAATAGAACCCACGGGTGGCTCCCAAAAACGACAAGGCCCCGTCCGGCGAACCGAACGGGGCCTTGCGCTAACGAATTACAGGCTCTGCAGGATCTCGCGTGCCAGCTTGGCGGTCTCGGACGGCGTCTTGCCGACCTTCACACCGGCGGCCTCAAGGGCCTCCTTCTTGGCCTGAGCGGTGCCCGAGCTGCCGGAGACGATCGCGCCGGCGTGGCCCATGGTCTTGCCCTCGGGGGCGGTGAAGCCCGCGACGTAGCCGACGACGGGCTTGGACACGTTGGCCTTGATGTAATCGGCCGCGCGCTCCTCGGCGTCGCCGCCGATCTCACCGATCATCACGATGATCTTGGTCTCCGGGTCCTTCTCGAACGCCTCGATGGCGTCGATATGGGTGGTGCCGATGACCGGGTCGCCGCCGATGCCGATGGCGGTCGAGAAACCGAAATCGCGCAGCTCGTACATCATCTGGTAGGTCAGGGTGCCGGACTTGGACACCAGACCGACCGGACCGGTGCCGGTGATGTTGTTCGGGGTGATACCCACCAGGGCCTCACCGGGGGTGATGATGCCGGGGCAGTTGGGCCCGATTATGCGGGTCTTGTTGCCCTTCTCGATGTTGTAGGCCCACGCGTATGCGCTGTCCTGCACCGGGATTCCCTCGGTGATGACAACCAGCAGCGGGATCTCGGCGTCGATGGCCTCGATGATGGCGTCCTTGGAGAAGGCCGGCGGCACGAAGGCGATCGACACGTCGGCGCCGGTCTCCTTGATGGCCTCGGCGACACTGCCGAATACCGGCAGCTCGACGTCGTTGCCGTCTTTGTCCTTATGCGACACGGTGGTTCCGGCCTTGCGGGCGTTGACGCCGCCGACGACCTGAGTACCGGCCTTGAGCATCAGCGCGGTGTGCTTGGTGCCTTCGCCGCCGGTGATGCCCTGGACGATGACCTTGGAATCCTTGTTCAGAAAGATAGACATTGATTCAAGCTCCCTTACTTGCTCGCCAGCTCGGCGGCCTTGTCGGCACCGGCGTCCATGGTCTCGGCCTGGATCACCAGCGGATGGTTGAACTCGGCCAGGATCGCCCGTCCTTCTTCGACCTTGTTGCCGTCGAGACGGACCACCAGCGGCTTGCTGGCGGCGTCGCCGAGGGTCTTGAGGGCGCCGACGATGCCGTTGGCCACCGCGTCACACGCGGTGATGCCGCCGAAGACGTTCACGAAGACACTCTTGACCTGCGAGTCACCCAGGATGACGTCAAGACCGGCGGCCATCACCTCGGCCGAGGCGCCACCGCCGATGTCCAGGAAGTTGGCGGGCTTCACGCCGTTGTGGTTCTCGCCGGCGTAGGCGACGACGTCCAGGGTGGACATGACCAGTCCAGCGCCGTTACCGATGATGCCGACCTGACCGTCGAGCTTGACGTAGTTGAGGTCGTGCTCCTTGGCCTTGAGCTCCAGCGGATCGGTGGCGTCCTTGTCCTCGAACTCGGCGTGGCCGGGCTGACGGAAGTCGGCGTTGCCGTCCAGGGTCACCTTGCCGTCCAGGGCAAGGATCTGGTTGTCGGGGGTACGCACCAGCGGGTTGACCTCCACCAGGGTGGCGTCCTCACCGACGAACACCTCCCACAGCTTCTGGATGGTCACTGCGGCGGAATCCAGCACCTCGGCGGGCAGCTTGCCCTTCTCGGCGATCTCACGGGCCAGCGCCAGATCGACACCCTTGACGGCGTCAACGGGCACCTTGGCCAGCGCGTCGGGGTTCTCCTCGGCGGTCACCTCGATCTCCACGCCGCCCTCGACCGAGCACATGGCCAGGTAGGTGCGGTTGGCGCGGTCCAGCAGGAAGGAGATGTAGTACTCCTCGGCGATATCGCTGGCCTCGGCGACGAGGATCTTCTTGACGATGTGGCCCTTGATGTCCAGGCCCAGAATGTTCTGTGCGTGAGTGAAAGCGTCATCGGGGGTGGCGGCGTACTTCACGCCACCGGCCTTGCCACGTCCACCGACCTTGACCTGCGCCTTGATCATCACCGGCTTGCCGATTTCTTCGGCGATCGCCTTGGCGTCCTCGGCGGTGGTGGTAACCCGGCCCGGCGTCGTCGGCACGTTGTGCTTAGCGAACAGCTCCTTGGCCTGGTACTCGAAAAGATCCATCTAGCTAGCCCATCTTCCTCATCGAACGTCGGGGTCGGCACTATTGCATTAGCGACTGTATCCAAGGCCACAGCAAGGCCCTTCACTACTTCTGAGTAAGTGGCCGATTTCACCACCTGGTCAGTCACAGAATTCATCGACTGGTCATCCGCCAGTAGGACTCGAACACGTCTGCAACCGGTTTCAGTTCGGTCACGGGGGCTCGCCATATGGCCGTGATCTGTGGTGAGGTAGCCCCTGCGAGATTCGGCAACGATGCCCGGGCTCGGGAGCCCTATCAGCGACTTCGTGACGCAAGTCACATTTATATGCGTATCCGCGCATTGAGTTGCGGCCCCCATCGCCCAACCGTTACCTTCTCTTGGGTTAGATCACGTTTTGGTCACGTGAAGTCGTGACGTCGAACGGAAGACTGGCAGGGTTTTGACACAGCATCGAGTGATACGCACGCGTGGTGGTCGGAGCGCGGAACTAAGCGAGAACGAGATCACCAACATCGTGCCGATCGACGAGTTCGGCCTGAGTGACGCGCTGGAACGCCCCGAACTTGAGGACTACGACGTCTACGAGGACGCCCCGGAAGAGGGCGCCGAGACCGAACCCCAGGCCGCCGCAGAGCAGCTAGAGCAGGACTGGGAAGAAGACACCGACGAGGCCGACCGGATTCGCGCCTCCATTGAGGCCACCGCCGACTGGTTCGCCGCCTCTGCCGCACGCACCCGGGACCCGCGTGACACTCCCACCGACAAGCTGCCCAGGATCAGCAGCGGAGGCGTGCACCGCCGCCGCGAGATCGGGCAGGTAGGCAAGACTCGCCTGGCGCTGGCCGCCATGGCCGCCGGTGCCGCCGCGGCCGCTGGATACAACGCGCTGAGCGAGCACGACGCCGCGACGGCCGCCGATCATCACAATCTGGCGCTGGGTACCTCCGCGACGGTGATGGCCGCCCACGGCCCGCAGTTGGTCTCCGCCCCGCTGGCGACCGACGCCTCGGTCACCGACGAGCAGCTGGCGAAGGCCAACGCGTTCGCGACCGAACGTGCCGACCGCGAGAAGCGGCTGCTGGCTCCGCGCTTCGTGATGCCCACCAATGGCACCTTCACCTCCGGCTTCGGTTACCGCTGGGGCGCCCTGCACGGCGGCATCGATATCGCCAACAGCATCGGCACCCCGATCGTGGCCGCCGCGGACGGCGTCGTCATCGCGACCGGTCCGACCGCCGGTTACGGTGCCTGGGTGAAGATCCGTCACTCGGACGGCACCGTCACCCTGTATGGCCACATCAACACCTGGGAGGTCGCGGTCGGCCAGCGGGTGATGGCGGGTGACCGCATCGCCACCATCGGCAACCGTGGTAACTCCACCGGTCCGCACCTACATTTCGAGGTGCTGCTGGGTGGTTCGCAGCGCATCGACCCGCAGGGCTGGCTGGCCAACAAGGGCCTCACCTTCACCCGCTTCGGCGACTAGTCATAACTCGTTCAACGCCGAGTGTGAGCACCACTGCTCACACTCGGCGTTTTTGTCGCACCAGCGCTCACACTCGATAGGCACCCCCTAGGGGGTGCCCAACGCGGCATCTTCTTCACCAAGTTCGGCGATTAGAGCTTCTGCACGGGCGCGAAGTTGTGCATCAACTTCACGCGGCCCTCACTGCCGAAGTCGATGAGCGACGTGGCGCTCTCGCCGACACCGGTGACCTCCATGACCTTGCCCAGTCCGTATTTGTCGTGGCTCACCCGATCACCCGGCTCCAGGACCACCAGCGGCTTGGTGCGCTTCTTGGAGGGAGCGCCCAACGAGCCGCCACCCCCACGTGATCCCCCGGATCCATAGCCGCCGCCACCGTAACTGCCGGCACCGGTCGCGATTCGTCCCGGCAGCGGATCGGTGCGCCGCCAGTCGATGAGCTCTTGCGGAATCTCCTGCAGGAAGCGGGATTCCGGATTCATCATGGGCTGACCCCACGACGAGCGCACCTTGGCCCGGCTCAGGTACAGACGCTGACGCGCGCGCGTGATCCCGACGTAGGCCAACCGCCGCTCCTCGGCCAGCTCCACTGGGTCACCCAGCGCCCGCATGTGCGGGAACATGCCGTCTTCCCAGCCGGTCACGAAGACCACCGGGAACTCCAGCCCCTTGGCGGTATGCAGCGTCATCATGGTGACGACGCCGGCACTGGACTCGGGCAGCTCGTCGGCGTCGGCGACAAGCGACACCCGCTCCAGGAAGGCCTCAAGGCTGCCCGGGGGCGCACCGACATCCTCATCATCAACCGGCACATCTTCCCCGGCCGCCTGCGCGTTGGCCGCGTCGGCACTGAATTCATGTGCGACGCTGACTAATTCGTTGAGGTTGTCGAGCCGTGCCAACTCCTGCGGATCGCTGCTGTTCTCCAGCTCGTAGCGGTAACCGGTGTGGTTCAACACGGCCTCCACCACATCACCGATATCGGGCAGCGCCCCTGGATCATCGGTGCGCAGGGTGACTCGGATCTGGTCGAGCATGTCCATGAAGGCTGCGATTGCCTTCTCGGAACGAGAGTTCAGCATCGCGACCTTGCCCGCGGCGGCATCGGCAAGCGCCTCGCCGAAGCCGATGCCATTGGTCTCGGCGTGGACGGCGACGCAGGCCTCGGCCCGGTCGCCGATGCCACGGCGCGGGGTGTTCAGAATCCGCCGCAGGCTCACCGCATCGCCCGGGTTGGTCAGCACCCTCAGGTAGGCGACGATGTCGCGGATTTCCTTGCGCTCGTAGAACCGCACTCCCCCAACAACTTTGTACGGAATACCGGTGCGGATGAAGATCTCTTCCAGCGACCGGGAGTTGTTGTTGGTGCGGTAGAACACCGCCACATCGCCGTAGTTGGCATCGCTGCGATCGAAGAGCCCGTCGATCTCGCGGGCGATGAAGGATGCCTCGTCGTGTTCGTTGTCCGCGACGTAGCCGACGATCAGCTCGCCTTCACCCGAATCGGTCCACAGCCGCTTTTCCCGGCGGTTCGCGTTCTTGGCGATGACCGAGTTCGCCGCACTCAGTATGTTCTGCGTGGATCGATAATTCTGTTCCAGCAGAATGGTTTTCGCATTCGGGTAGTCGCGCTCGAACTCCTCGATATTGCGGATGGTCGCGCCACGGAAGGCATAGATGGACTGGTCGGCATCGCCCACCACGCACAGCTCTGCCGCTTCCGGGCCATCCGGGTCCACCGTGCGGTCGACGTGAGCTCCCACCAGCTCACGGACCAGCACGTACTGGGCGTGGTTGGTGTCCTGATACTCGTCGACCAGGATGTGCCGGAACTTACGGCGGTAGAACTGCGCGACCTGCGGGAACTGTTGCAGCACCGTCACGGTCTCGCCGATCAGGTCGTCGAAGTCCAAGGCATTGGCCGCACGCAAACGCCGCTGGTACTCGCCGTACACATCGGCCACGATCTGCGGAAGCTCCCCACGCAGATCGCCTTCCGTACCGTCAGCGGTCAAGTTGGCCACCGCCTGCTCGGGAGAGATCAGCTCGTTCTTCAAATTGGAGATCGCGGTGGCCAGGAGCCGTGGCGAGTAGCGCTTGATGTCCAGGCCCATATCGCGGCCGATCATCTGCAGCAGCCGCCGCGAGTCGTCGGAGTCGTATATCGAGAAGTTGGAGTTGAGTCCGGGCAGCAGCGAGGCCTGGTTACGCAGGATGCGAACGCAGCTGGAGTGGAATGTCGACACCCACATCGAATTCGCTCGCCGGCCGACAAGGTTGGCGACGCGCTCGCGCATCTCGGCCGCCGCCTTGTTGGTGAAGGTGATGGCCAGGATCTGGCCCGGGCTCACGTCCCGCGCGGCCAGCAGATACGCGATGCGACGGGTCAACACCGCGGTCTTCCCGGATCCGGCGCCGGCGACGATGAGCAGCGGCGAGCCCTCATGCGCGACGGCAGCGCGCTGCTGCGGGTTCAGGCCGTCGAGCAGAGCGTCGCTGGAGGAGGCACTCGAGTCGCCGGGCATATCAAAAAGTGCAGGTTCGGAAAGATTCGCCATGACCGATCTAACTTACCGCTGACGAGTGACAACCTCGTCGTGATGCTCTTCGCGCCAGCATTCATCGCATGTCAGCTACACTCTTCGTTGTGCTTGACCACCAACAGCGATTTTTTTACGGGTACCGGACTCCGGTGCCCGTGGTCTAGCCGATTCACGAGCCCCGCAGTCCGCTACCGGACTTCGGGGCTCATCTCTTGTGAGGCCGAATTCCGGGGTGGCATGCGGGACGACCGCTCCAAGAGAAAGTGTTGAGAAAGAAATGACTACCCACATGACCGAGAAGGCCAGCCAGAGCGCCGGGGATCCCATCCTCGATATTGACGAGCTGCGCAAGGAGATCGACCGCCTCGACGCGGAGATCCTGGCCGCCATCAAGCGCCGCACCGAGGTCTCCCGCGAGATCGGCAAGGCACGCATGGCATCGGGCGGGCCGCGCCTGGTCCACAGCCGTGAGATGAAAGTGCTCGAACGCTACAGCGAGCTCGGCCAGGAAGGCCATACTCTCGCCATGCTGCTGCTGCGCCTGGGCCGTGGCAGATTGGGACACTGATCCGGCGCCCAATCCCCGTGGGGATTGACGATGAGGGAGGGATTCGTTGAGCGACCAAGACAAGGGTGAGAACAAGCCCGACGCCGAGGACAACTCCACGGACAAGACCCGCCCCACGGACGGCAAGCAGACCGAGGCCGACGACAAGTCGGTGGACTACGAGCTGGAGGCGGCCGTCGCCGCCGAACGCACATCCACCGGCAAGTTCGTCGCCCGGCACGCCACCACCATCGTCATTGGGGTATTGGCGGTGTGCCTCGCCGCGGTGACGGCCGTGGCCGTGGGTCTGTGGATCGAGAACAGCCGCACGATCGACGACGTCCCGCAGGCCCGCCCGACCGTGAAGCTGGGTGTTCCGCTGGTGAACCCCGAGGTGACCACCGCCAGCACGACCACCACCACAAAATCTCGGGCCCGGACGACGAGCAGCACCACCAGCACGTCGAGCGGGTCCGGTACATCGACGACCAGTGGTAGTGCCACCACCACGGCGACGACCAGCATTTCGGTGCCCGGTCCCACCACTTCCTCGGTGCCCCGCGAGGCGACCAAGGATGAGCAATACCAGCTGACGAACGTGCTCAAGGCGTTCTATGCCGCACTCGGCGCCAAGAACCTCGATGTGCTCAACGCGCTGTCCTGCGTGAAGATCACCGACGAGGATCTCGAGGGCCAGGCGGATGACCTGAAGATCACCGTGGACAAGGTCGAGAAGACGGTAATCAACGGCGATACCGCCTCGTCGCGGGTGACCATCACGGCAACGGCCGGCGGCAAGACCCAGACGAAGTCGGGCGTCGCCGGGTTCGCGCGCATCAGTAACCGATGGGTAACTTGCGCCAACCAATAGGCAGCACTGCGCTACGCGTTCCCCCCTACTAGGCTCGGTCGCATGACACTCTCAGCGGCGTGGCAGGCACTGGAAACTCATCACAAGCAGATCGCCTCCACCCATCTCCGAGAGTTCTTCGCCGAGGACCCTGCCCGGGGAAGTGAGTTGACCGTGACGGTCGGTGACCTGTACATCGACTACAGCAAGCACCGGTTGAACCGCGAAACCCTCTCGCTGCTGGTCGATTTGGCCAAGGCCGCCGATCTGGAGGGGCGCCGCGACGCGATGTTCGCCGGAGCCCACATCAACACCTCCGAGGACCGCGCGGTGCTGCATACCGCCCTGCGCCTGCCCCGCGACGCGAAGCTGGTGGTCGACGGGCAAGACGTGGTCGCCGATGTGCACCAGGTGCTCGACGCCATGGGCGACTTCACCGACCGGCTGCGCAGCGGTGAGTGGGCCGGGGCGACCGGCAAGCGCATCACCACCGTGGTCAACATCGGCATCGGCGGTTCGGACCTGGGACCGGTGATGGTCTACCAGGCGCTGCGTCACTACGCCGATGCCGGAATCTCGGCGCGTTTCGTCTCCAATGTCGACCCTGCCGACCTGGTGGCCACGCTCGCCGATCTTGACCCGGCGACAACACTTTTCATCGTCGCGTCCAAAACATTCTCGACCCTCGAAACGCTCACCAATGCCACGGCCGCGCGACGCTGGCTGGTGGCGGCCCTGGGCGATGAGGCGGTGTCCAAGCACTTTGTCGCCGTCTCCACCAACGCGAAGCTGGTGTCGGAGTTCGGGATCGACACCGCGAACATGTTCGGCTTCTGGGATTGGGTCGGCGGCCGGTACTCGGTGGACTCGGCGATCGGTTTGTCGGTGATGGCGGTCATCGGGCGTGCGGCGTTCAATGATTTCCTGGCCGGGTTCCACACCGTCGACGAGCACTTCCGTACCGCGCCACTGGAGCGGAACGCGCCCGCGCTACTCGGCCTTATCGGCCTGTGGTACTCGAATTTCTTTGGCGCACAATCGCGTGGGGTACTACCCTATTCCAACGACCTGTCCCGGTTCGCGGCATACCTGCAGCAGCTGACTATGGAATCCAACGGTAAGTCGGTGAAGGCCGACGGCGCACCCGTGTCGGTCGATACCGGCGACATCTACTGGGGCGAACCAGGAACCAATGGGCAGCATGCCTTCTACCAGCTGCTGCACCAGGGCACCCGGTTGATCCCCGCGGACTTCATCGGCTTCAGCGAGCCCACCGACGATCTTCCGACCGCCGATGGCACCGGCAGCATGCACGACCTGCTGATGAGCAACTTCTTCGCGCAGACACAGGTGCTGGCATTCGGAAAAACCGCTGAGGAAATCGCCGCCGAAGGCACCACGCCGAATGTGGTTCCGCACAAGGTCATGCCCGGAAACCGGCCCAGCACAACGATTCTGGCCAGCAAGCTGACCCCCTCCACCGTCGGACAGCTGATCGCACTCTACGAGCACGAAGTATTCACTGCGGGCACCGTCTGGGGTATCGATTCCTTTGACCAGTGGGGTGTCGAGCTGGGCAAGAAACAGGCCATTGCCCTATTGCCCGTCATCACCGAGGAAGCATCACCCGCGCAGCAGACCGACAGTTCCACCGACACCCTGGTGCGGTACTACCGCGAGGCGCGGGGACGCGCACGCTAGGTCTAGCTTTCAGCGCTCAACGTATCCCGGAAAGCGGTCAATGCGTGGTCGAATCCCCGATCCGTAGGCCAGTACCGTTCGATCGCGGCATCGACGACATCGGCTGCTTCGCCAAGTACCTTGACACCGCTATCGGTGAGTTCCAGTAGCGACGAGCGACGGTCATCCGGATTGGGGACTCGGCGGACCAGTCCGCCCACCTCAAGCCGGTCGACAATCTTGGTAACACCACCAGTGGTGATCACCAGACCTTCGGCAATGTCATTGACACGGGTCTGATTGCGCGAGTTGATAAATGAGAGGACCTCCACAGAGCCCAGCTTCGGCAGCCCGACTTGAGCGAGTCGCGTTTCCGCAACTCGCCACAAGCGGGTCTCCGATTCGACCAGCAATCGAAGTCTGCGCAGTCCCTTACTCATGGTCACAATGTGACCACAATCTTCCCGGGCGCGCGAGGACCATCGAGCAACTCGTGGACGCGCGGCACGTCCTCAAACCCGTACGTCGCCGCCAGTTGCGAAACGACCGTACCGTTGACAATAGCGTCGATGACCAAGGCCAACGGCGCGTCAGCGATCGGCAACGCGGGAGAGCCGACCAGCTGGCTGGGAAAGAACCCGATCGAAACGGCCGGGGCCAGATCATCTATGAGACTGAAATTTTCCAGAACCGGCGGTCCGGCAAGCAGCCCGACGACAGTGACCTTGCCGAACGGACGCACCAGCTCGGCGAGCCGCGCCGACTCGGGGCCCCCGACGATGTCCAGCACGCCGTCCACGCCCGCAGGCTCCAGTTCCCGAATCCTGCCCGCGAGGTCGACAGAGTCGACGAGCACGTGCGCGGCCCCTGCGCGCCTCACCGCGTCGAGATCCTTTTCGCTTCTCACAATTCCTATGACATTCGCCCCAATCACCTTGGCGGCCAGTGAAGTCGCCGATAACCCGAGCGCCGAAGCCGCTCCTCTCACCAGCAGACTGCTTTGCGAATCGATCCGCAAAGACCTATCGACAGCGCCCCACGCCGTGATGTAAGACTGCGGGAGCGCGGCAAGCTGAGCCCACCCCAGATCGCTTGACGGAAGCTCAAAGACATTGCCGGCCAATACGTTCACCTGCTCGGCGTAGCTTCCAAAACGGTCGAACTGCAGCCCTCCCATGATGGTCGCTACCGCAGCGCCGGGAGCAAGCCTGCCCGACGGGTCCGCGACGACCTCGCCCACCGCCTCGATCCCGGGTACGACCACCCCTTCGATCGGTCCCATCTTCCCCAATCTGCGGTACCGCTCGGCCGCGTTGACGCCGAACGCCTTGACCTTGATCGCGACCTCGCCGGCCCGGAGGTCCGGCAGATCGACGTCACGCAGTTCCAGCACCTCCGGGCCACCCTCACGGCTGATCACCCATGCCTTCATTTCTTCCTCCTCAAACCATTGGTCCACAACTTCCTTCCATGAAGGTAGCTTCCATGGAAGTTGCTTGCAAGTCAGTGATCCCCCGTACGGTCGGCGGAAAGCTAGGTCGCGGCGACGATCACCACAAGCGCCGGGGTCTCGGACGTCCGGCGTATCCGGTGGGTGCGGGTGGCGTCGAGATAGGCGCTGTCCCCTTCGTCCAGCGCGTAACTCACCACGTCATCGTCCTGGCCACACTGCAATTCGATCGATCCGCGGTGCACGAACACAAATTCCTGACCCTCGTGCGACGACTTGTGCTCCGCGAATTCGGTCGATGGGCTGGCCAGGAATGGCGCCATGATCTTGCCGAGCATCTCGGTACTCAGCGCGTGAAACTTACTGTCGTCCCACTCATCCGCGCCGCGATCGACCACCACCCGGGATTCGTGGGCGTCGTTGGTGAACAACCTGCTGACATCCACATCAAGGGCCTGGGCAATGCGCATCGCGACCGATACCGACGGCGTGCTGTGTTCGCGTTCGACCTTCGAGAGATAGCTCTTGGTAAGACCGGTGCGGTTACCCAGCTCCTCAAGGGTGAGGCCGCGTTCCCGCCGCAGCGCGCGAACCAGCGATGTCATCCGGCCAGTGTGACACGAGGTGTCCCCGAATCCGGAAGGCAACACTGTTGACCATATGACACCTTGTGTCATATGGTGTTGCCCGAAGGCATCCAGACCAGAAGGGAGCACGAAAAATGGCCAGCACACTTCATGACACCAAATCCGACCTGATGAATCGCGCCGAGCGCGGCATGCAGACCCACTTCTCCGACTCGCAGTGGTCCACCCGCCAGAAGGTCGCGATCACCTGCCGCGCGCTCTTCGACCGCGGACACGACTCCGGCCTCGCCGGGCAGATCACCGCGCGCGCCGAGGAACCAGGCACCTTCTACACCCAACGCCTCGGCCTCGGGTTCGACGAGATCACCGAGGAGAATCTGCTCCTGGTCGACGAGGACCTCAATGTTCTCAGCGGATCCGGAATGGCCAACCCCGCCAATCGCTTTCATAGTTGGATCTACCGCGCCCGCCCGGATGTGCAGTGCATCGTGCACACTCACCCGTTCCATGTCGCGGCGTTGTCCATGCTGGAGACACCGCTGATCGTCTCCCAGATGGACATCGCACCCCTGTATGACGACTGCGCCTTCCTGCCGGACTGGCCGGGGGTTCCCGTCGGAAACGAAGAGGGTGAGATCATTTCGGCCGCGCTGGGCAACAAGAAGGCAATACTGCTCGCCCACCACGGTCACGTCGTCGCCGGAGCCTCCGTCGAGGAATCCTGCTCGCTGGCGGTACTGATCGAACGTGGCGCCAAGCTACAGCTGGCGGCGATGGCCGCGGGAACCATCGCCCCCCTGCCTGACCGGCTGGCCCGCGAGGCGCACGACTGGACCCTTACCCCCAAGCGCAGCATCGCCAACTTCGCCTACTATGCCCGCACCGCACTCGCCAATCACCCCGAAACCCTCACTCTGCCGACGACACAAGGGAATTCCCAATGACTTCAACACCCCAGTTCCACGGAATCATCGCCTATCCGGTCACCCCGTTCCTGCCCGATGACACCGTAGACATCGACCGGCTCGCCGAGCTCGTGTCCCGGCTCGTGGACGACGGAGCCCACGCCATCGCACCGTTGGGCAGCACCGGCGAGTCCGCCTATCTCGAGGAACGCGAGTTCGATGCCGTCGTCGACACCACGGTCGCCGCCGTGAACAAACGCGTGCCCGTCATCGTCGGAGCCTCGGATCTGACCACCGCCAACACCATTCGGCGAGCACGCCACGCCCAGCAGGCCGGCGCCGATGCGGTGATGGTACTGCCGATCTCGTACTGGAAACTCAGCGACCGCGAGATCGCACAGCACTACGCCTCCGTGGGCGCGGCGATCGATATTCCGATAATGGCCTACAACAACCCCGCGACCAGCGGCGTGGACATGAAACCCGAACTCCTGGTGTCGATGTTCCGCGATATCGACAACGTCACCATGGTCAAGGAGTCAACGGGCGACTTGAGCCGGATGCTCGATATCAAGCGCCTCAGCGAGGAACAGCTGCCTTTCTACAACGGCAGTAACCCGCTGGTGCTGGACGCACTCAATGCCGGCGCTTCCGGATGGTGCACCGCCGCACCGTGTCTAGCGCCCCAACCGTGCCTGGATCTCTATGAGGCGGTGCGTACCGGACGCAACGACGACGCCGCGTCCATCTACGCCGCGCTCAAGCCACTGCTGCAGTTCATCGTCGCGGGCGGCCTTCCCACCACCGTCAAGGCCGGACTGGAACTGCTCGGACGCGCGGCGGGGGACCCCCGGCGCCCGCTGCTACCACTGGATTCCGAGGGGCGCGACACCCTGAAGGGGATCCTGGCGTCCACCCCTTAATGATAATGGTTATCATTATCATGTGACCACAGCCCAGCTCCTCCCCGTGACCGTGCTCTCCGGATTCCTCGGCGCGGGAAAAACCACCCTGCTCAACCACATCCTCGCCAACACCGAAGGCCGTCGCGTCGCGGTGATCGTCAACGACATGAGCGAGGTGAACATCGACGCCGCCCTCGTTGCGGGTACCGGCCACCTGGACCGCACCGAGGAGCGGCTCGTCGAACTCACCAATGGCTGCATCTGCTGCACCTTGCGTGAGGATCTGATCGAAGCCGTCGGGAATCTGGCGCGACAGAATCGATTTGACCAGCTGGTCATCGAATCGACCGGTATCTCCGAGCCCATGCCGGTAGCCGCCTCCTTCACCTGGGAGTTCGAAGACGGCACCAGCCTGGGGCAGGTCGCCCGGCTGGACACCATGGTGACCGTCGTCGACGCCTCCACCTTCCTGCCCGAGCTGGCCCGCGGGGAGGCGCTCGCGGATCGCGAGATGGCCGCCGCGGAAGGCGACGGCCGGTCCATCGCCGATCTACTCACCGATCAGGTGGAGTTCGCCGACGTGCTGATCCTCAACAAGGTGGATCTGGTGAACGAGCGAACCCTCGGCATGGTGGAAACCCTGCTGCGCCGCCTCAATCCGACGGCGACGATCGTGCGGTCCACCGGCGGCGCCGTCGACCTGGACCTGGTGCTGCAGACCGGACTATTCGATCCCGACCTGGCCGCCCAGACACCGGGATGGGACGAGGAGATCGCCGACGGGCACACCCCCGAAACCGAGGAATACGGCATCAGCAGCATGACCTTTCGCTCGGAGCGCCCGTTTCATCCCCAACGCCTCAATACGGCACTGGAAAACATGCAAGGACTGCTACGCAGCAAGGGATTCTGCTGGATCGCCAGCCGCCCCGATATCGCCGCGATCTGGTCGCAAGCCGGCCCCAACCTGACCATAGAACCCGCCCAGTTCTGGCGCAGTACCGAGATCGCACCGGGGCAGGAAATCGTCTTCATCGGCGTCCGGCTGGACCGGCCCCGGGTGCAGCACCTCCTGGATTCCGCAGTCCTTACCGACGACGAGCTGGCCGGTGGACCCGAAACCTGGCTCAACTTCCCCGATCCCCTACCCGCATGGGGTGTGATGCACGCCCATTAGCCCCGACGGCCCATCGCAGCCTTCTTGGCCCGGTTCCCGCAGGTATTCATGTTGCACCAGCGCCGATTATTGGCCCGGCTGGTGTCGACATAGAGACCGTGGCAGTGCTCGTCCGCGCACGCCTTCACCCGATCACGATCGGGGCCGCCGAGTGCCTCGATGGCGCTGGCGGCGATGACCGACAGGGCATCCGAGATCTCCATGCCACGCCAACGCGCGTCCCCATTCTCGAGCACCCGGTGCGGATTACCGTTCCGGGAGCACGCATTCAGCACCCGTACAGCCGCGGGGGCGACGCGCCCACCCGCAGCCACCGCGGTGCCCGCGCGGTGAATGCTCTCGCGCAGTACCTTGGCAGCGATCAGATCGGCTTCGGTCATGGCGGCATCCGCGACATCCAATTCGTTGGCCCATAACCACAACCGCAGCCGTTCCGGATCGGTCAGCCGTTCGGTGGCCGAGCCTGCCCGATCGAAGACCGTGGCGGTGAACCGGAAAGCCAGTATCGCGTTGTCCAGCCGAAAGATCGCCCGTGCGTCCTCCATCGCGCCAACCATGCGAACCAGTTTAACCGGTTCGACAGCCGGCGAAAAGTGATCTACGGTGGAACCGTCTTAACCGGTTCGCTTGGAGGCGACATGTCCGTCAACCACGTCGGGATAACCGTTCCCGATATCGCAGCGGCGATCGACTGGTACCGCGCGGTGTTCGGATTCGAGTGCGTGATGGGACCACGCATACTTGAGCGCGGGCAGTCCGGGGAACTCCCGCCCGGACTGGACAACCGGTTCGGCCGGGCCCAGATGGCCGGTCTGCAGACAGAGAACGGGGTAGGGGTCGAGCTGTTCGAATTCCTCGATCCCGCCACGGACCCACCACCAGAGGTGCCCGTCGAGTACACCCGGCGCGGTACCTGGCACCTGTGTCTCACGGTTGCCGATGTCGAAGCCCGGACGAACGCCGTCGCGGCGGCTGGCGGCAGGGTCATCACCGCACCGCGACCCGTCGTCGCGGGTAGACCATGGACCATGTCCTATTTGACCGACCCATGGGGCACGGTCATCGAACTGATGAGTCACGACTACACCGAGATCTTCACCAACTGGCCCACTGAGACAGGAGAGCACCAATGAGCACCATTGCCGTCGTCGGACTTGGAGCCATGGGAAAAGCCATGGCGGATAATCTTGTTCAAGCAGGGCATGACGTATCGGTATGGAATCGCTCGCCCGGACCGGTCGGCGAGCTCGAAGCGATCGGTGCGCGGCCACTCGCATCCGCGGCGCAGGCCTTTGAGTCCGGCGTGGTGTTCTCGGTACTGGCCGACGATCACGCCGTCACACAAACCTTCCTGACCCCGGAGGTCCTCAGCGCGGGCCGCGGAGCCCTGCACGTCAACCTCGCCACCGTCAGCACCAAACTGGCCGATCGGGCTACGGCACTGCATGACGAGCACGGCGTGGGATACATCGCGGCGCCGGTGTTCGGCAGGGTGGCCGTGGCGCAGGCGGGTGAACTGCAAGTACTGGCGGCGGGGCCGGCGGGCCAGATAGACCGGGCACAACCCTTTCTCGATGTCATCGGGGCGCGCACCTGGCGGTTGGGTGACGCACCGCGGCAGGCCAATGTTGTGAAAATTGTCGGGAACTTCCTCATCGCATCGGCCATCCAAGCGTTGAGTGAAGCCGTCAGCATGGCGGAGCGGTCCGGTGTGGATTCCGCTCTGCTGGTGGAACTGTTGACCAGCACGCTGTTCCAGGGCCCTGCGTACAGCAGCTACGGCAAGCTCATCGCCACCTCGACGTACGAGCCGGCCGGATTCACCACCACCTTGGGCCGCAAGGATGTCGGCCTGGCTCTTGAGGTGGCGGCAGATACCGGACTGCGATTGCCGTTCGGCGAGGTGCTGCGAACCGTCTTCGATGAGGCACTCGCGTGCGGACACGCCGACTTGGACTGGTCCTCGGTCGCCGACCTACAGCGGGCGCGCGACGCGGAGTGACTATGGCATGATGTCCACAGGAATGCCTCACGTACACAGGCGAATCGCACTGTTACGTATGGAGGTTTCCTGTGGCTATATCCCTCAAACTGGCGGCGAGCCGGCCCTTTCCCGCGCGGGTAGGGCCTAAAGGCTCTCTTATCTACCGCCTTATTACCACCACCGATCACAAACTGATCGGCATCATGTACCTGGTCACGTGTTTCGCCTTCTTCATGGTGGGCGGGTTGATGGCGCTGCTCATCCGCGCCGAACTGACCGCACCAGGGCTGGCCTTCCTCTCCAACGAGCAGTACAACCAGCTGTTCACCATGCACGGCACCGCGATGCTGCTGTTCTACGCCACACCCATCGTGTTCGGCTTCGCCAACGTGGTGCTGCCGCTGCAGATCGGCGCCCCCGACGTGGCCTTCCCACGTCTGAACGCACTCTCGTTCTGGCTCTTCCTGTTTGGTGCGCTCATCGCCCTGGCCGGATTCATCACCCCCGGTGGTGCCGCCGACTTCGGCTGGACCGCCTACACACCGCTCTCCGACGCCATCCACTCACCGGGCGCCGGTGGCGACCTGTGGATTCTGGGCGTCGCGGTCGGCGGCCTGGGCACCATCCTGGGCGCGGTCAACATGATCACCACCATCGTGTGCATGCGCGCGCCCGGCATGGTGATGTTCCGGATGCCGATCTTCACCTGGAACATCCTGGTGGTCAGCGTGCTGGTGCTGCTGGTGTTCCCGCTGCTGGCGGCGGCGGCCATCGGACTGGAGGCGGACCGGCGGCTGGGTGCGCATATTTATGATCCCGCCAACGGGGGAGTTCTGCTGTGGCAGCACCTGTTCTGGTTCTTCGGGCACCCCGAGGTGTACGTGCTGGCGCTCCCATTCTTCGGGGTGGTGTCTGAGATATTCCCGGTGTTCAGCCGTAAGCCGATCTTCGGTTACACCACTCTGGTCTTCGCGACCCTGGGAATCGGGGCACTCTCGATCGCGGTATGGGCACACCACATGTACGCCACCGGCGCCGTGCTGCTGCCGTTCTTCAGCTTCATGACGTTCCTCATCGCGGTTCCGACGGGTATCAAGTTCTTCAACTGGATCGGCACCATGTGGAAGGGGCAATTGACCTTCGAGACGCCGATGCTGTTCTCGATCGGCTTTCTGGTCACCTTCCTCTTCGGCGGTCTGACCGGCGTCCTTCTCGCCGCTCCCCCAATAGATTTCCACGTCACCGACTCATACTTCGTGGTGGCGCACTTCCACTACACCTTGTTCGGCACCATTGTGTTCGCAAGTTTCGCCGGCGTGTACTTCTGGTTCCCGAAGATGACAGGGCGCCTGCTCGACGAACGCCTGGGCAAGTTCCATTTCTGGTTGACGTTCATCGGCTTTCACGCCACGTTCCTGGTGCAGCACTGGCTGGGCAATGAGGGCATGCCGCGCCGGTACGCCGACTACCTGCCCACCGACGGCTTCACCGGATTGAACATCGTGTCCACCGTGGGCGCATTCATTCTCGGTTCGTCGATGCTGCCGTTCGTGTGGAATGTGTTCAAGAGTTACCGGTACGGCGAGGTCGTCACGGTCGACGATCCGTGGGGCTACGGCAACTCCCTGGAGTGGGCCACCAGCTGCCCGCCGCCACGGCACAATTTCACCGAGCTGCCCCGGATCCGTTCGGAGCGCCCGGCATTCGAGCTGCATTACCCACACATGGTCGAACGCATGCGCACCGAGGCGCACGTCGGGCATTAGCCCGGGACGTGACCGCCGTCCGGCTCACGCCCGAACACGAACCGGCGGCCGGTGATCTGTGCCGGAATGATCCGCACGTAGTGCAGTTTCAGGGTGGGGATCCACGGATACAGGCCGGCACCGTCGGCCTCATCGATATCGACCGATGCGCTGAGCACCTGCGCGGCACCGCGCACGACAACACTCCAGCCGCCGATATCGTTGTAATCGTCGGCCTCGAACAGCACCTGGTCGCTGACCACCGCACCAAAAAGTTTGGTGCCCTCCGCTGTTCGGAACAGCACGGTGCCGCGCTGGGTCACGAAATTGATGGGGAAGATCTCGGGCCTACCGTCGATCACCACCACCAGCCTCCCCAACTTCGCGCTCGACAGCAGAGTCCAGCTTTCGTACTTTTCCAGCAGGGTCACGGGTTGCGAATCAGGCGTCATGACGCCGATGATGGCCGAGGGCTGGATTGGAAAACTAGATGCGAATGTCACTATTTCCAACACGATTGGACTCTCCAGGTCTGGACCAAGCGCTCGTCTGGTGTTATGCAGGTCTGAAGTTACCGATGGCGAGGAGGCAAGGGCATGGTCTACCGGGTGGCCCAGTGGGCGACAGGAGAGGTCGGCAAGGCCGCGATCAAGGCGGTACTCGCACACCCGGAACTTGAGCTGGTGGGGTGCTGGGTGCATTCACCAGAGAAGACAGGTGTCGATGTCGGCGAGCTCATCGGACATGCGCCCATCGGGGTCACCACGACCAACAGTCTCGACGACATCGTGTCGTTGCAGGCCGACTGCGTGATCTACAGTCCGCTGCTGCCCAACCCATCCGAAGTCGCGGCGCTACTCTCCTCGCAGAAGAACGTCGTCACCCCGGTCGGCTGGTTCTATCCCGATAGTTCCGGGCGTGACCTGGACACGACGGCCCGCGAGGCCGGGGTGACCTTGCACGGCACCGGGATTGACCCCGGCGGCATCACCGACCTGTATCCGCTGATCTTCTCGTCCATGACATCTGCCGTCACCTATGTGCGCGCCGAAGAGTATTCGGACATCCGCACCTATGGCGCGCCCGACGTCATCCGGCACATCATGAAGTTCGGCGGCACCCCGGAAGAGGCCGTGAGCGGCCCGATGCCCAAGCTGTTGGGCGGCGGGTTCAAACAGTCCCTACGAATGATCCTCGACGGCATGGGGTTCGCGGACGTGACGATCCGGCCGGATCTCAAAGTCGCCGTGGCGACCGCGGACATCGATTCGCCCATCGGCACCATTCGGCCCGGATCAGTTGCCGGTCAACAATTCTCTTGGGAGGCATTCGTCGGAGACGAGGCTGTGGCACGGATCGCGGTGAACTGGTTGATGGGTGAAGAGCACTTGGACCCGGGCTGGTCCTTCGGTCCGAGTGGTCCGCGCTACGAGGTAGAGGTGCGGGGCACCCCCTCGTCCTCGTGCACCATTACCGGGTTTCATCCGCACAGCGTGCAAGCGGGGCTCATCGCCAACGAAGGCGTCGTTGCGACCGCCGCCCACTGCGTCAACTCGGTGCCCTACGTCTGCGAGGCCGCGCCGGGACTCAAGTCGTACCTGGACCTTCCACTCATCGCCGGTAGGGCGCACCCTCGCCTCCAGCGGTAACCGGCGGATCCGGAAACAGCCCTGGCACGCCAGCCGACTAGCGTGAACCGGCCTTTTCTCCCTCTTCGAAAATCGCCGAGGCGGGTCCGACGATCAGCGGATCGGGGCTACCCACGGCGTCCGCGTCCTTGTTGTCGTAATCGAATTGCGCTAGCACGTGCCGCATCGCCTCCAGCCGGGCGCGCTTCTTGTCATTGCTCTTCACCACAGTCCAGGGCGCACTGTCGGTATCGGTGTAGAAGAACATGGCTTCCTTGGCCTCGGTATAGGCGTCCCACTTGTCCAGAGACGCAAGGTCAGTCGGCGAGAGTTTCCAGTGGCGGACGGGATCGGTGCGTCGCGCCTCGAAGCGAGCCAGCTGTTCCTTACGGCTCACCGAGAACCACAACTTGATCAGGTGCGTCCCCGAATTCACCAGCATGCGTTCATATTCCGGTGCCTCACGCAGGAATTCGGCGACCTGCGAGGGAGTGCAGTAACCCATCACCCGCTCGACACCGGCCCGGTTGTACCAGGAACGGTCCATCAGCACGATCTCACCGCCACTGGGCAGGTGTGCGGTGTAGCGCTGGAAGTACCACTGTGTCTGCTCCACCGACGTGGGCTTCTCGAGCGCCACCACGCGTGCGCCACGGGGATTGAGATGCTCGGTGAACCTCTTGATCGATCCGCCCTTACCGGCGGCGTCGCGTCCCTCGAAGATGATGCAGATCTTCTCGCCGCGCTCCTTGACCCACAGCTGCAGCTTCAGCAGTTCGATCTGCAGCTTGCGCTTGGTCTTCTCATACTCTTTGCGGCCGAGCTTCTCGTCGTATGGATAGCCCTGTTTCCAGGCGTCCTTGGCCTCTTTACTGCGACTGATACCGCCACGCAGGCTCGCCAGCTCGTCGAGTTCGGCGGCGTAGTCCACCGTGACTGAAGTGTTGGGTTTCTCTTGGTCGGCCATGGGTTCAGCATCGCACGTGGGCACAAAGTCCCATGTGGGAAACCCTTGGCCGATTACGCGAGGCGTCCGGCCAGCCGGGGCGGAATCAGGCGCATGATCAAGGTCACCGGGGCCCACGGCCAGCGCGGCACCGCGGCGCGGCCGGGCTCTTTCTCGATGGCGTCAACCATGGCGGTCACACCGGTCTTGGTGTCCACCATCATCGGCGTGGTGGGCGATTTGGCGCTCAGGTCGGTCTGGATGTAGCCGGGCTCGATGGTGCTGACCTTGATTGGGCCACTGGCATATTCGGCACGGAGCGACTCACCGAGCGAGGAAAGCCCGGCCTTGCTGGCCGCATAGGCGGCCTTGGTGCCGGGCAGCCCCTTGGCAGCCGTCACCGAGGAGATGAGGACCAGGTGCCCGTGGCCCTGCTCCTTGAACAGTGCCAGCGCCGCCTCGATCTGCACCAGAGCGCCGATGAGGTTGGTTTCGATGGTCTGGATGTTGGCCCACGACTTACCGCCGCCCAGATGCCAGCCCTTGGCGATCCCGGCGTTCACGACCACCCGATCCAGGCCACCGAGCTCGTCACGCAGCTCACCGAAGATCACCGGCACCGACTCGTGATCGGTCACATCCAGGGACCGCACAGCGACCTTGATGCCGGGGTTGGCGGCCAACAGCTCTGCCTTGAGCTCTTCCAGTGCCTCGGTGCGCCGGGCGCACAGCGCCAGGTCTCGCCCCTTGGCGGCGAACTGACGGGCCATCTCGGCGCCCAGGCCGGAGCTCGCCCCGGTGATGAGGATCTTCTGTCGCGTCACGTTCGCCACTTTATTTGAGGAGTCGCGAGAGCCGACGGTCGGCCAGCACCTTGCCGCCGGTCTGGCATGTCGGGCAGTACTGAAACGATTTGTCGGCGAATGACACCTCCCGCACCAGATCGCCGCACACCGGGCAGGGCATTCCGGTCCGCGCATGCACCCGCAATCCGGATCGCTTCTCCCCCTTGAGAGTTGCGGCCTGTTGTCCCACACTGCGCTGCACCGCATCGGTGAGTACCGACTGCATCGCCTCATAGAGCGCGGCCAATTGGCCCCCAGAAAGCGTCTTTGCGCCCGCGAATGGAGACAGCTTGGCCACATGCAGGATCTCGTCGCTGTAGGCATTGCCGATCCCGGCGATCATCCGCTGGTCTGTGATCACGTTCTTGAGGCGTGCGGTGGTTCCGGCCAATATGTCGGCCAGCCCCTCGGCGGTGAGGGACAGCGCGTCGGGCCCCAGAGACGCGATCTGCGGGACGTCCATCGGGTCCGTAACCACCCACACGGCCAACCGTTTCTGGGTGCCGGCCTCGGTGAGATCGAATCCTGCTGCGTCGCCCGGTGTTCCGAGATGTACCCGCAGTGCGATGGGCCCCTTGCCCGGCTTGAGCGGTACCGCCGTCAGTTTGTCCGACCAGCGCAGCCATCCCGCGCGGGACAAATGGGCGATGAGATACAGCTCCCCGGCGTGCAGACCCAGATACTTGCCCCACCGTGTCGCGCCCGTCACCGTCTGGCCATGCAGCGCGGTAATGGGCGGATCGAAGGTCTTGAGCACGGACAACGCCGAGACGTCGATGCGGCCGATGGTGGTCCCCACGGCGTGGCGGCGCAGATGATCCGCCAGTGCCTCGACTTCCGGTAGTTCGGGCATGGGCCCAGTGTGCCCCTACTCCCCGACACTCCGCAGCAGGTAGGTATCCATGATCCAGCCGTGGTCGGCCCGGGCTTCGGCGCGCACCCGCGCGATCCTGTCGCCCACCTCACCGACCGTGCCCGCCACCAACAGTTCGTGTTCGGTGCCCAGATACGCTCCCCACCAGATCTGAGTCGACGGGTCAAGCTGTTGGAACGCGCACGCCCCGTCAAGCATCACCACGACAGTTCCAGTCCGGGGCCACTCATCCAGTAGCCGGCGCCCCGTGGTGATCAGCACTGGTTCGCCGATGCCATTCAACACAATTCGGTGCCGGGCAGTCAGCACGGAGATCGCGGTGATGCCGGGCAGCACGTCGTACTCGAATGCGTTCGGGTCATCCGCCAGGATGGTGTCCAAGATCCGCAGCGTGCTGTCGTAGAGCGACGGGTCGCCCCATGCGAGAAAGGCCCCCGTAGCTCCGTCAGCCAGATTGGCGGCTATCGCCTTGCCCCATAGGGCAGCCCGCTCGGCATGCCACTGTGTCACCGCACCGCGGTACTCGCCCGTGCCGCGTACCGGATCGGGCAATTCGACGAATCGGTAGTCGGGATCGGTGATGTAACGCTCGCAGATGTGCCGGCGCAGCTCGACCAGATCGTCTTTGGTGTCGCCCTTGTCGGCGACGAAGAACGCGTCGACCTCGTTGAGCGCCGCGATTGCTTGCACGGTCAGGTATTCGGGATGGCCGGCGCCGATCCCGATGACGCGAATTCGTCGCATCGCGACTTACGAAGCAGCCGAATCGGGGGTCATCACCGTCGAGATCTCCTCGGTGATCGCCGAGACGGTGAGCAGGTTGCCGATGAACTCGCCCAGCTGCTCATCGGTCTGAGTCTCCACAACACCGGGCGTCACCAAGAGGGAGGCTGCGATCCGGAAGCTCCATTCGGCGGCGGCCTTGACGTTGATGGAGGCCAGCTGCGCCTCGGTGAGTAGTTGCCGGAAGTAGGGCGCGAGCAGGATCGTCGTCTGGTCGATGAACGGACGTGCCTTCACCGTCAGGTATGGCAGCACCTGCTCGGGGTTCTCCTTGAGACCCTTCTGCAGCAACGGATGATGGCGACCGTGCTGCACGATGCGCACAATGGCGTCGATGAATCCGGCACGCGGATTCTCGGCGGTCGCGAAAACCGGCGCCAACATTTCGCCAAAGCGCAGAAATTCCCGGTGAAACAGTGCCTCAATGATTGCCGCCTGATCACCCACGTGTTTATAGACAGTGGGCCGCGACAGGCCCGCCTTCTTGGCGATCAGTGCGTGCAGACGCGCCTCGTAACCGTGCTCCAGCAAGCATTCTTCAGCGGCATCGAGGATGCGACGGCGAATCTCGCCGTGGTCGCGGGTGCGTCCGCGGTGGCTCGACCGGCTCACTTTCATCGGTGCTCACTTTCACTCGCCACGGAAATTACGTGGCACTTCGCGTCCCACTTGACGCCTTCAACCTGCAACGTTTACGTTTGACATCTTAACGGAAAGGACTGTCAACGGTGACGGCTACCCTTAACAACGGCCCCGCTCGCACCCCGAATCGGGAGGAATACTCCGACCGACTCCTCAAGGGCACGGTGCGCCGCTCATACCAGCCGATCGTGGATCTGGACTGGGATGCGCCGTTAGACCCTGATAAGTACTACCTGCCACCCAAGGTCGTGTCGCTGTACGGCACCGAGGTGTGGAACAACATGTCGCGCGCCGAGCAGATCGAACTCTCCCGGCACGAGATGGTGAATCTGCTCTCCACCGGCATCTGGTTCGAGAACATGCTCAACCAGGGTTTGCTGCGGGTGATGATGCACGCCAACCCCATCAGCAGCGAGACGCTGTACTCCCTGGCCGAGATCGGTGACGAGACCCGTCACATGACGATGTTCGCCAAAGCCATCGAAAAGACCGGCCTGCCGCCGTACCGGATGCCGTGGCATCAGCGAGTGCTGGCCAACCTGTTGCCGCTGGCGCTCAAAGGCCCGGTGTTATGGGTCGCCGCCCTCATCGGCGAGGAGATCTTCGACGCCCTGCAGCGCGAGATCATGGACGACCCCGAGCTGCAGCCACTTGTGCAGCGGCTCATGCGGATTCACGTGACCGAGGAAGCCCGGCACATCCAGTTCGCTCGTGACGGCATTCGCCAGCGCCTGGACCGCACTCCGCGGCGGGTCAAGATCCTGCTACGACTCACCAACGGCCTGGGCGGTCCCATCTTCCGGTACCTACTGACCAACAAGAAGATGTACGAGGCCGTCGGGCTTCCCGGTCGTGAAACCATGCGACTGGCACGCCGCAACCCAGCCTTCCAGGACGCCTCGCAAACCGGCTTTGCGCCGCTGCACAAGTTTTTGGAGGAGACCGGGCTGATGGGCTGGCTATCGCGGCGCATGTGGCGCAGAACGGGATTCGTCGCGTGAACGATCCCGGCAGGAACGACGTGGAAGACGATGATGTCTTCGACGGCGCCGCCGTCATCACCGCGGGCGAATTCACCGTCGAATCCCGGATTCGCCTGATCGGCTTCTTCAACCCGCTGGACGGCAAGTTCCACTGGCAGGGAACCATTTACGCCAAGCCAGAGGGTGGGGAGCTCAAGGGCGGAACTCAGGTCACCATTGCCGTGGGCGATACCAGCGCACAGGGGCGCATCACCGAGCAGACCCCATGGGGTCACTTTTCGGTGGCCGGTGTCGGTGCACCGCCATACCCGCTACCCGAGATCGAGCTCGACGTCGCGAACTGACTTGTCGGGGCGCAGACCACGCCAGCTGGAGTGCTTCAGGATTCCGCCGGGCGTGCGATCGCCGTAGCGGACCTCGGCGACCAGTACCGGCTCGACGAACTGCACGTCCTTGGCCTCGACCGCGGACAGCTCTGCGCTGAAGGGCGATTCGGCGCGGTGCAGCGGCTCCAATCGTTCCTTGAGCGCGGCGAGTTCCTTCTCCGTGAAACCGGTGCCCACCCGCCCGGCGTAGCGCAGTCCGTCCTGGAACGGTATCCCCATGAGCAGTGCCCCTATTCCGCTACTGCGCCCACCCTGCCCCTTGCGCCAGCCACCGATGACGACCTCTTGGCTGCTCCAGTTCTTCGCCTTGATCCAGGACCGCGTGCGGCCAGGTCCATAGGTGGAGTCGAGCCTCTTGGCGACCACCCCTTCCCAACCGTGGTCATGCGAGTACGCGAGAGCCGCGACGCCGTCGCCGGACAGTAGATCCGGAACTGTCATCGATTCGGTACCAGACCCCAGCACCTCAAGCAGCCGGCGACGGTCGCGATACTTGGTGCGCAGCAAGGACTTTCCGTCCAAATACAGCAGATCGAACGCCCAGAACTCTGTGTCTGTGCCCGCGGTCCGATTTTGTAGCAGCGCAAAGCTGGGTAGGCCCTTGTGATCAAGCACCACCACTTCCCCGTCGAGCACCACGCGATGGTCGGCCAATTCGTGGGCAAGTCGCCGCAGTGCCGGGAATTCGGCGGTCACGTCGCGCCCACTGCGCGCCAGCGCTCTCAGCTGTCCGCGGTCGCACTCCAGAATGAGCCGGTAGCCGTCCCACTTGCCTTCAAACGCCCATTCATCGGCATCAAGGCCCGCCACCGATCCAGCGGTCGGTAGCATCGGCGCGGCGCCGACGGGCATCGAGGCAGCAGATCGCTGATCCTTCATCCGGTGCGCCAGCCACTGCTTGCCGTTCGTTCGAATCAGCGCGTACCGTCCCGTGATTCGCCGACCGTGCAGCGTGACGATGACCTCACCTTTGGCTTCGTCATCGTCGTGCGGATCGATGAACTTCTCGGTGTCGTAGGTACCCGAGTCCCAGATGGTCACCTCACCGGCCCCATACTCGCCCTTCGGGATGACGCCTTCGAAACCCCCGTACTCCAGCGGGTGGTCCTCGGTGTGCACCGCGAGATGGTTGACCGCCGGCTCCAGGGGCAGATTCTTGGGCACCGCCCACGAGACCAGCACACCATCACGCTCCAGCCGAAAGTCATAGTGCAGCGCGGTGGCGTGATGCTCCTGAATGACAAATGAATTATCCTGTCCGGCTTCCGGTTTCACTGCCGGGACGGGTTCTGGCGTGCGCGCGGGGTCACGCATGCTGCGGTAGACAGACAGCCTGTCCCCGGAGACCTCCGCGTCGTCGAGGCCCGCCAGCAGATCGCCGTCACGCTCGGCCCGCGTCAGCACTTCGTCGTAACGCAACTGGCGCAACGCGGGGTCATCCAGCTCTTCCCACGTGCGCGGCGCGGCGACGGTCGGCGTCTCACGGCCGCGCAGCGAGTACGGAGCCACCGTCGTCTTGGAACCGCTGTTCTGGCTCCAGTCCACAAAAATCTTGCCCGCGCGCAGCTGTCGGGTCATGGTGGCAGTCACCAAGTCGGGCATGGTCTGCTCCAGCTGAACGGCGACCTTCTTCGCCACGGCCACCGCACCGGATGAGCTGACCGGTTGCGCCAGCGGCACATACAGGTGCAGACCCTTACTCCCGCTGGTCAAGGGAAACGTCGTCAGGCCAATATCGGCGAGCACATCGCGTACGGCCCTGGCGACCAGCGCCAGCTGCGGCATGGTCACACCCTCCCCCGGATCCAGGTCGAAGACCAATCGGGTTGCCGGACCCGGATTTTCACCTACGAACCGCCACTGTGGCACGTGCACCTCAAGGGCCGCCTGCTGCGCGATCCACGCCAGGGCCACCGAGGTATCGATCAGCGGGTAGGTGACATAGCGGGACTTGTGCTCGATGCGCCGTCGCGGAAGCCACTCGGGCGCCGAAGCGGCCAAGTCCTTCTCGAAGAAGGATGGCTGATCAACGCCGTTGGGCCATCGCTTGCGGGTCACCGGACGACCCGCGATGTGCGGCAGCATGAAAGGTGCGATCGCGGTGTAGTAGCCGAAGACATCCGCCTTGGTGGTGGCCGCGGCGGCACCCCTGGCCGGATACAGCACTTTCTCCGCATTGGACAGTCGGACGAACGCGGTCGCCCCCGGGCCGGATGTCGCCGACTCCGCGGCTCCGGTGGGCCATACTGGGGATATGCGTTCCATCTGGAAGGGCTCCCTCGCCTTCGGGCTGGTGAACGTCCCTGTCAAGGTATACAGCGCGACCGAGGACCACGACCTCAAGTTCCATCAGGTCCACAACAAAGACAACGGCAGGATCCGCTACAAACGCACCTGCGAAGAATGCGGCGAGGTCGTCGAGTTCCGGGATATCAACAAGGCCTACGAGGCCGAGGACGGCCGCACCGTCGTCATCACCGACGAGGACCTGGCGAGCCTGCCCGCCGAGTCCAGCCGGGAGATCGAGGTATTGGAGTTCATCCCCGCCGCCGAACTCGATCCGCTGATGTACGACAAGAGTTATTACCTGGAGCCGGACAGCAAGTCCTCGAAATCGTATGTGCTGCTGGCACAGACTCTCGCACAGACCGACCGGGTGGCGATCGTGCATTTCGCGCTGCGCAACAAGACACGGCTGGCGGCGCTGCGGGTCAAAGACTTTGGCGCGCGTCAGGTGATGATCATCCATACCCTGCTGTGGCCCGACGAAATTCGTGAGCCCGACTTCCCGGTATTGGACCAGGAAGTGAAGATCAAGCCCGCTGAGCTTTCGATGGCGGGGCAGGTCGTGGAATCGATGGCCGACGATTTCGATCCGAGCCGATACAACGACACCTACCAGTCGCAGCTGCTGGAGATGGTGGAGGCAAAGCTGGAGGGCGGCGAAGCCTTCACCAAGGAAGAGGCTCCGACCGAGCTGGACACCACCGATGTGTCGGATCTGCTGGCCAAGCTCGAAGCCAGTGTCAAGAAGCGCCAGGCGCAGAAGGCCAGCACCAACTAAGCAGGGGGCTCCGCCGTACCGCAGCGCGCTCGCCCAGCCACAAAGTTTCGGGTACTCTAACTTTTCTATTCGGAGTACTTGAAAACGGAGGTGTACGTGCTGGAGCGGCAGAAGCAGGCACGGCCATTGCGCGGGCTCCACCTACTGGGACCCGCCTTCGTCGCAGCCATCGCCTATGTCGACCCCGGAAACGTCGCCTCGAACGTGAGCGCCGGCGCCAAGTACGGCTTCTTGCTGGTGTGGGTGATCGTCACCGCCAATGTGATGGCCGGCCTGGTGCAATACCTCTCAGCGAAGCTGGGCCTGGTCTCCGGCCAGTCACTGCCCGAAGCCATCGGCCAGCGCATGTCCCGCCCCACCCGGCTGATGTTTTGGCTCCAAGCCGAACTAGTCGCCATAGCAACAGATTTAGCAGAGGTGGTGGGCGGCGCGATCGCGCTGAACCTGCTGTTCAACCTGCCTCTGCTCCTTGGCGGCGTCATCACCGGAATCGTCTCCATGGCGCTACTGACCGTGCAGGACCGTCGCGGCCAGCGCTCCTTTGAATACGTGATCTCCGGCCTGTTGGCCATCATTGCGATCGGCTTCCTGGCCAGCGTCGTGGTGGAACCCCCGCCATTGGCCGAGGCCGCGGCCGGGCTCATCCCCCGCTTCCAGGGCACCGAGAGCCTGCTACTGGCGACGGCGATGCTGGGTGCGACGGTGATGCCGCATGCGGTGTACCTACATTCCGGCCTGGCCCTGGACCGGCACGGGCAACCCGAGGATGGCGAACCGCGACGCAGGCTGCTTCGCATCACCCGCTGGGATGTGAGCCTCGCAATGGTGTTCGCGGGCGCCGTGAACATGGCAATGCTGCTGGTGGCGGCTACAAATCTGCGGGGACGCGACGGCGTCGACACCATCGAAGGTGCGCACGCGGCAGTGCGCGACAGCCTCGGCCCCACCGTGGCACTGCTGTTCGCGATCGGACTGTTGGCCTCCGGTCTCGCATCCTCATCGGTGGGCGCCTACGCCGGGGCAATGATCATGCAAGGACTGCTGCGCCGGTCCGTTCCGATCGTCGCGCGACGGCTGATCACCCTGCTGCCCGCACTGGCGATCCTGGCGGCCGGGATCGACCCCACCCGCGCGCTGGTGCTGTCACAGGTGGTGCTGTCCTTCGGCATCCCGTTCGCCCTCATCCCCCTGATCCGATTGACCAGTGATCGCCGGCTGATGGGCACCGATGTCAACCATCGGGTTACCACGTTGCTGGGCTGGATCATCGCCGCGCTAATTTCGGTGCTCAACGTTGTCCTGATTTTACTTACCCTTGCGAACTAGTTTCACCTGGGAGTAGGCTGTGAATCATGAAACGAATCCTGCCCTCAGCCAGTCGATTTGGGCTGGCAATTGGAGTCGTTGCTAGTGGTTTGTTCCTGGGCGGTATCGCCTCCGCAACCCCGGCAAAGGCCGATCCTGACATTTGCGGCTCCGTCGACACCTACCCCCGAGTTACCGTGTGCGCCGACTCCGGCTGGGACCGTGGTTGGGACCGCGGCTGGCACGGAAACAACGGCTGGCGCGGCAAGGGCCACTGGAAGCACTGGGACTAGCACCCAGCGTTGCCGACCGCCCCGCGGAGCGCACGGGACTCACCCCCGGACGAGCCCCGCGGGAGCGTCGTCGACCACTAGCCACTTACCGGCAATAATCTAGCGCCCCAGCGCGTTTCGCGGTATTGCGGGTTTAGATAGGCCCACTGCTGGAATGGCCGTCGCTCGAGCGCGGCCCAAATCTGCGGGCATAGTCCTCGTGGATACGCGCATCCTTCTGACGCTTGAGCACATCCACCAAACCCGGATCCAGATCGTGCTGCACCAGCCGATGCCGCCGCCACACCTTGTTGAGGGCGTGCGCCATGATCAGCACCCACACATAGATGGGCACCGTCATCTCCATGTGGACATAGAGCGACGCGGGTAGCAGCCAAAACGGCGCGAGTATGAACAGCGGCGGAATCGCGCACCGCAAGATGTGCCGACGCACAGCCCCCTTACCCGCCAAATCATTGGCCACCCATTCCCGCATCGAGTCGGGCAGACGCTTTCCGTAGCAGTAGGCGACGTACTGGAGAAGATTCGGACGATCGGCGGCCATAACTAGATTGTAGACTAATAATTAGTGCACTAACTAATAGCAAGGACAGTGAGAATGACCGCAGTCACGCCGGAGGTAGACCCACTGGCCCTGGAACGGCAGGTGTGCTTCGCGCTGGCCGTGACCAACCGCGCGGTATTGGCGGTGTACCGGCCATTGCTGGCACCCCTCGGGATAACGCATCCCCAGTACCTGGTGATGCTGGCCCTTTGGGATCACGCCAAGAGCGGCAGCGCAGATTCCCGAGAAGCCTTGTCCGTCAAGCAGATCGCCGCACTACTGCAAACCGATTCGGCAACCATCTCGCCCATGCTCAAACGGCTGGAATCACTTGGGCTCATCACCCGCCCCCGCAGCACCACGGACGAGCGCACCACCCACGTCACCCTGACCACGCAAGGTGCCGCGCTACGTCAAAAGGCGCTCGAAGTCCCCGCCGCCGTGGTGGAACGCCTGGGCGTCAGCCTCGCCGAGCTCGAGAATCTCCACGGGGTGCTCACCAGGGTCAACACCGCCGCGCTGGCCGCCGGGGCCCTCGACACGGAGTAGCCGGCAAGTCGTCTGTGACGCCCGACACATTCCCCTGTACACCGATCGGTCTACGTGCTGCACTATGAAGTAGACCGATTGATATACCAAGGAGGTCATCATGTGGACGGACTCAGGAGTACTCATCGCGATCGTTCTCATCACCGTGGCCATGCTCTGGACAGCCAGTGGCGAGAACTCGATGAACTACTACCAACGCGATGCCCAGAAAGGCTTGTGGCAGCGCTAGTTTGCGCGGACGCCTGACGTCTGTTTTTCTGACGTCATGACGAAGAATGAAGCCGCCGAACTGATCACTTCGCGCCGTGTCGAGAAGAATCTGACATGGCAACAAATCGCGGAAGCTATTGATTCACCGTTGATTTGGACCATCGCCGCGCTGCTGGGTCAGCACCCGGTGCCCGAGGCCAAGGCCAAGAAGGTCGCCGAGCTGCTCGATCTGGGGCCGCAGGTCACCAGCGCACTGTGCGCGCAGCCTTACCGCGGCACGCTGGACGGCGGCGCTCCCGCGGATCCGACCATCTACCGCCTCTATGAGGCGCTCAGCGTCTATGGGCCCGCGATCAAGGAAGCCATCCACGAAGAGTTTGGCGACGGCATCATGAGTGCCATCAACTTCAAGGTCGACGTGACCCGCCGCCCGGACCCCGACGGTGATCGTGTGGTGCTGACCTTCGACGGGAAGTTCCTCGACTATCGCTGGTGATCCGTTACAGCAGGCCGCGGATGTTGCGCCCCGTGATGGCACCCCATTTGGTGTCGAGCGCGTTCATCAGCAGTTGCCAGTACGGCGCCCATAGCGTGCGCTGCGCCATCGCCGGGGGCATCGTCTTGTAGGTGGCCGCCTGCTGCGTCCACCGCCACGCCAATCCCCTGGCGACATCGTCGATGCACCAATAGATGAGCTCGTTCGGGTTGGTCGTCGTCTTCCAGACGAACCCCTTCTTCGGATCCCGCGTGTGGTACCAGAACTGGGCCCCGTCCAGCACGTACTGCGGCGCGGTATTTGAGTGCCGTTCGCCCTTGGCCAGCTCGGTGGGCACCGGCACCTCAGAGATCGCCACCTCGCCTGCGAGTCGACTCAGCACCGCGATGCGCACATCAACCTGCTCGCGGACCCACTCCGAGCTGCCCGGGCTCCCGGGTTCGGGCGCCGCGGCCGCAGGGCTGACCGGCGGTGTGGGCTCCGCCGGCGGCTGCTGATCCGCGGGCGCCGGGGCCGTCTGCTCGGCCGGTGCGCCACCGACGACATCGACGATTGCCCCGCCCGCCCAGTCGACCTTGGCCGGATTGAGCACCCCGTCCTCTTCCAGCGACAGGTCGACGACATAGGCGACGTCAACAAGGACATCGCGGGCGCCCGGCGCGAGGGAAACTCCCGGGCGCCGGGGACCCAACAACGCGACATGCACCATGAAGAACTCACCGTCATCGTCCCGGTCGCAGTACTCCTGTTCGTACCGGGCGGCGTCGGCGGCGTCGAACCGGTGCTTGACCGGGGGTTCCAGCAGCACGCTGCAGAATTGCACCGGGTGGCTGACATCACCGTCCAGCATGCCGAGTTCTGTTGCGGTAATAGGTAGTTCGGCAGCCAGGCTGGGCGCGGCATCGTCCGCGGCAGCACGGATCGTGAACGTACGTGCGTCGGGCGGCCAGTCGTCTGGCTCCGGCGCGGCCCCCTCGTGACCGGTGGAATCAACCGTCATGTTCTTAACCGTATGGCAATCGTGTACTTCGGGCGACGATGGTGCACCCAGACCTGTTAGTTTTACCGACAGACCGTCCCCGCTGGGGGGAGCAATCCGGACGTCAAGGAGACCACATCGTGAAGATCAATGTGCCTATCACCGCCGCCGTGGCAGCCGCCGCGGCGGCTGCGGGACTGGCCCTCATGCCGACCGCCGGCGCCGACACCACACTAGGCCAGCAGGGCCGTCTGACCAATGGTGACGTCGTGCAGGCGTGGACCATCAGCGACCTCAAGGTCAGCGCCGACCAGCTGCCTTACCAGCCCAAGGGCACGCTGTGGGAGGCCACCGCCACCGACGAAGCCATCCAGGGCAGCGTCATCCCGATCGTCGCCAACTTCAACGCCAAGGCCAACGACGGTGAGACCTACCGGGTGCTGTACGGCGTCGCGACCGCGCAGGGCGTCAACCCCGGCACCTTGTCGCAGGGCGAGAAGACCACCGGCAAGATCTACTTCGACGTGACCGGCGCCAACCCGGAGACCGTCACCTACACCTCCGGTGACGAAGACCTGCTCACCTGGAAGGCCGCTCCGGCCGCCGCCCCCGCACAGCGTTCGGGTGGCTCAAGCCAGTCGCACGGCTCTAACACCGCGCCCGCCACCAGCACCGCGCCCACCACTGCCACCCCGGTACCGGCAGCCGCTGCCGGCAGCCAGGGCACCCCGCTGCCCGCCGGTAGCCAGGGCACGCCGGTGGACGAGCAGCAGCCGGGAGTCACCCCCACGCCGACCGTGGCACCGGTGACCGCCACCCCGACACCGGCCACACCGGCACCGGGCGCCGAAGGCACGCCGCTGAACAACACCACCGTGCCCGCCTCGCCCGCACCGGCGACCCCGGCTCCTGCGACTGCCACCCCGGCCGTTCCCGCCCCCGAGGGCGCTGCCCCGCAGACCGGTACGCCTCCGGTGGCTGCGGTGCCCGGTGTGCCCGCCGTGCCCGCGTCCGACAGCACCCCGCACGGTCAGCGCGCAGTAGGAAGCCAGGGAACTCCGGTTCCCACCGAGGGCTAAACAACCGTTTCGGCATTGACCGCCGGCCGCCTTGTGCGGCCGGCGGTTTTTGTTATGAGTGCGAAGACCACCAGGCGTACAACTGGTCCAGAGTCGGACCTGTCGCACCGGAACGGGTCTCGCTGAGCAGAAGGCGTTCCTCATCGGTCCACGCCACCACCGGGTGCCCCTGGTTCGAGCCGCAGAACACTGTGCCACTGACCTGATCAGGCGTGGCGTTGCGACGCCACGGTCCGGGTGACTGGATTCTGCCGGGGCACACCACCACCGCATTACGTTTCGTCAGGCGACTCAGTCCGGCCGCGAGCGCGGACTTGTCCTTGACCAGCGAATAGCTGGCCTCGATAGGGCCCTCCGGATCATCGCTGCGGCCGCATTTGACTTGCGCGACTGCCTCATTGGCGGGCTCGACGGCCTTACATGCTGACGCCGCGTAGCCCGCCGGGAGCATCGAAAGCAGGCGAGTCTCCGCATCGGGATTCCTGCTGGACACCGTCGTGGTCGGCGAGGCAGCCGTGGATTCCGCAGGGGTATCGTCTCCACCCCCACTGCTGGCAAAGATGGCGACAACGCCACCGACCAACACCACCGCCGCAAGTACGGCGCCACCGATGATCAACGGCCGCTTGCTTCTATCCGGCTTGTCTTCCCATGACGCGAAGTCCACCGGGGTCGACTTCGGTGGCGAAGAAACCGGGGCAGCGGGCGCGGATGCGGGCCCGGACCCGGGTCCACCGAACAGGTCGTGGCTGGGCCATTGCATATACGGCGCACTGTGCTGCGCGGCTTGCGGTGTTCCCTGGCCGGCCAGGTACGCGTCGGGAGCTGCCTGCTGCTCGAGGAACGGAGGCTGGCCGAAGTCCTGCTCCGCGGGAGCGAACGGACCGGGGTCGGACAACATGCCGGGAAGTGCGTTGAGGACTGGCAGCGGTGCGGTGTCCGCGGCGTCAGACGAGCCCTCAGACGCCGGCGAGCCCGCTCCGATATCCGGATCCATCCACTACCCCCAAATGTCTAGTCGTTACATCCCCGACCATCGTCAATGCACAAAGATTACTTGGCCCGGTCGCCCACCGGCTCAAAGCACGCATAGTGGACCGGCGCGCCGCTAACGGACCGCCGGGCTCGGCGTCGGGACCAACGCCCGCGCGATGGGCAAGATGTATCGGCGCGCGTACTGCTCGGCATCTTCCCTGGTGAGAAGCTCCCGGCGCGGGCTCGGCGCAAGAATCAGCGAATGAGTCAGCCGCACAAATACTTCGGCAACGCCGTAGGGGTCCTCCACAAGATCGCCGGCGCTACGACTCACATGGCCGGCCAGATACGTCGTTGCCATGTCAAGGGCCGGCCCGGCCCCCTTCGTCAACACCGGCAGCACCGATTCGGGATCGGTCTCCACGGCTCGCCGCATCAGCGGATGCGTGTGCACATACCAATAGATCCCCGTGAAGCCCGCCACCAGTTTGGCCTCCGGACCGTCCAACGCAGCGATCTCGCGATCGATGGCGGAAAACATCGTCTGCGCCTCACGCATGAGCACCGCGAGCACCAGCTCGGTCTTGTTGGACCAGCGCCGGTAGACCGTCATATGGGAGACACCCGCGCGCCGCGCGATCTCATCGACCGTCGCACGGCGAATGCCGAAGCTGAGCATGGTCTGCAGCGCGGCGTCGAGAATGCGCCGGCCGGTCGGATCCGGATCTGCAGACACAGCTCAGTCTCTCACGCAGCGATACTTCCCAACCCGATGTTGCGATGTTAGATTCACACTAAGTTCCTAACATGAACGGAGGATGCAATGACGCATGTACTGCCGCTCGACACCGACCACGACGGTGAGATGGATACGGATCCGCAGGAGGACGGTCTCGCCCTTCTGCGTGTGGATGGCACTCGCCCGCGCGTCATGAACGCGTTTCGCAGGCACCTCGGCAGCCCCCTCGTCGGGGTCTTCGGCGGAGTGCTTTTCGACGAGGTGGCCTTGGTGCCGGTGGCCGCGTCCGTGGACCGGTCGGGCAGATTCCAGGACAACTTCACCGATCGCGGTATCCGGAGCGCCCTCAGCGCGATATCGGTGTTCGCCGGAGACCGGCGGCAGCGGGCCGACACCGCGGAATGGCTCAAGGAACAGCATCGTGCCGTGCGGGGCACCGGAGTCGGCGAGTACGCGGGAATCCGATACAGCGCATTGGATCCCGAACTCTGGATATGGATTGCGGCCAGCGCCATCAACGCCACCATGGAGGCCTTCCCGCACTGCACGGGGTACACCATGACCCCCACCGAACAGGAGGCCGCATATCAATACCAGCGCTATTTGCTCAAAGACCTTGAATTACCCAGCGCCAAGGGCAAATTCCCCGCAACATACGCCGCCTTTGTCGAATACTACGACGGCATGGTGGAAAACAGGCTGCAGTCCAATGGATTTCTCCGTCAGCAATTCGCCGGTTTGATGCGACTGCCGCTGCCCACCCTGCTACTGCCCGCGGCCGCCCGGCCGGCCCTGATGCCGCTGTGGCTTGCGATTCGCCCCATCGCGGGGCGAGTGATCCAGGTCTGCTCGGCCAAGGCCATGCATCCTCAGATACGCGAGATGATCGGCTTCGAACTCAAACCGCATCACAGTCTGGAGTTCGCGTTGTACACGCGGCTACTGCAGCTGGTCTGGCGTGTGGCACCCGCGCGACTGCTCATAGAACCCATGTCGTACAACAATATTCGCCTCTCCGAGGCCCGTTCGGAGCTTGACGGTTCACGCACCGCGCAGCGCAGGTACGAGAAACTCGCCCGTTCATTGACACGGCGCAACCAGCGGCTGGCCAACTTCTATCACGGCTATCGACTGGATAGCTTCGCCGCTCCGGAACGACCCACCGGCGGCTGTCCGTTTGGGTGATCGGCGCCGGAGGTACTCGACCCACTTAGGTCCGGGCCTCAGCTTCCAGGCCCCGCTTCAGGTTGCGCAGCGTGATCACCATGTTCCTGCGTTGGATCTCCGCACCCGTCAGACCATCCGCCGACCAGTGCTCGATCGCGTCGATCACCGGCCGTGGCCACGGACCCACTGCCCACGTCTCACTGACGGCCGTGGCGCCGCTGTCGATCGCCTGGAATCGGTAGGTCCACGTGGCAATCGGGAACCGCAGCAGTGGACGACCCCAACCGATCGCTTTGACCTTGAACGCGAAGCACTCGTTTTCCTCGGCGACGGTCACCTCACATCGGGTGGTCCAGCGCAGCCTGCCCCGCGTATTGAGGCCATCGAAAACCGCCCCCCTGCATGCAGTTCCACCCCTGACAAGGGTGGCGCCGATATTCTCGGGGCTCCACCTGCCCATCTGCGTCACATCGGAGACACGTGCGTAAACGCGCCCGACGGGAGCCTGGATGACCACCCTCTCGGTGGCGGTAGCCAGATTGCCACCGGTATAGGCGGCGCGGCGCGCGGGCGTCAACGCTTTGGCGAGCGCCACCGCGAACGTCGGTGCCCGCAGCGCCATCTTCTCGGCCGCGCCTTCGGCTTCGGCCCAGCTGTAGCCATCCCAAGAACCGTCAGTCGCCATCATCACTGACCGTACAGTCGCAGACCGCTGCCGAACAGGGCGTGCCCAGGGAAGCTGAACCGGCTCCATCGCTGATGCCATTTCGATCAGGTCGGGCGATGCCAAGCAGCTTTTTGACGTTTGTGCGGTTGATGGCCGCCTGCTGTTCCTCGGCCAGTTCGGACTGGATGCCAAGGGTCTCTGTCATCCATGTCGCGAGTTTCGCCGGTGCGTAAGCAGGCCACCGACATCAATTCAGACGGGTGGTCTCACACGTCGCCCCGGCGGCAGGCAGCCTGTCCAGCAGCACCTCACCCATCGCAGCGGCCGGGGTAAGCACTCCGTGTAGATCCGTGAGTTTGTCGCGATCCAGTGCGAGTGCCAGGCCGCTCTGACCAAGCAGCACCGCGGTCGCGAGGTAGCTGGGGTCACCCTGCTGCGCGATGACAGCCCGATAGCGGGCACCGGTGGTGGTGGTCGTATACGTCTCAATGCGGTAATGCCCTTTGGCCAAGGCATTTTCACTCGGACCCGTGCCCGGCTTGGGCAGCACGCGTTTCAGTGCCCCGGCGACCTTGTCGGCGTAGCGGCTGCCCAAGCCGAGTATCGCGGCAAGGGCCGCCGTGGAAACAGCCGCGGTAACGGGAGCGATCACCGAAGGCCCTGCGCTTACCTGCTCGGCATACCGAAACTCGCGACCGTACGCCCAGTCCATAAGTGCATTGCTGCGCCTGACGATTCGCGAGTTCTCGGCGGCCATGATGAAGGCACCGGTCCAGCAGCCCTTCAGTTCGGGAGCGATCCGTATGCCACGACGCAGCGGGGCGTCGGATTGGGGTCCCAGATCGGGTTCGGCATCGCGATCGGTGCTCAGCGTGTAGGGGTCGAGCATCGCATGCCGGATTTCGGGATCGGCCGACATGGTGCGACGAGCTTCCAGGATAGAGGCGAGGGTACCGCCGGAGGCCCCACCGACAAACTTCCGCACCACCATGTTCGTCCCGGTGAGCTCACCCTCCCCGTCAGTACGTGCGCGATCATAGAGCGCATAGACGGTGAGATCGGAAGGGACCGAATCAAATCCACAAGAGTGAACGATCCGAACACCGGCATCGACGGCCTGCGTGTGGAACTGCTCGATACTGGCACGAATGAACGGTGTCTCGCCGCTGAGGTCGGCATAATCAGTCCCGGCCGCCACACAGGCCGCTACCAGCGGCAGCCCGTAGCGGGTGTACGGCCCCACGGTGGTGGCGATGACCTGAGTGCGCCCGGCCATCGCCCGCAGCGATGCCGGGGAGTCCGCGTCCGCCTCGATGATCGGCCAGGACCGGGCCGAATCGCCCAGGGTGTCACGTACCGCACGCAGCTTGTCCACGGAACGTCCGGCCAGCGCGATCCGCGCTGAACCTGCTGCCCTGGAGAGATATTCGGCGGTTAGCGTGCCGACGAATCCGGTGGCGCCGTACAGGACGAGATCGAATTCGCGCTGAGCCATGGCCCGGAAATTACCCGAGAACCACGGGCAAGAATCGAGCAAGACCGAAATGTGACATAAGCCATAGTCAGATGGCATTGGGCTGGGTGCCGCCGAACAGCAAGGTGTTCCAGAAACCTTTTACCCGGAAGGCGTCGCCATCTCGTGCCACGACGGCTATGTTCGTACCGGCGGGCGGGGTTTCTCCTCCGGCAACGATCTCTGCGACTAGATCTTTCTCGGCGCGCACATCTGCGCCCGACGGCGGGCACGCTCGCGTGCTCATTGCCTGCTGAGGACCAATATGAAGCTGGGCCAGGTGTTCGACCCCCGCAACAACGCCCTCAACGCGTGGCGATTGGGGCTAGCGCTCAGTGTCATCTTCTGCCATTCCTGGCCGCTCACCGGCCACAAAATCGCCAACCGCCCCATACAGCAACTCACCGAGCAGGTAGGGGTGGACGGATTCTTTGCCATCTCGGGATTTCTCATCACCGCTAGCTGGCTACGCCATCCGAAGCTTCGCGACTTCGCCACCGCCCGGGCTCTGCGCATCTTCCCGGGATTGTGGGTATCTCTTGCGATAATTGCTTTTGTTTTTGCGCCACTGAGCGTCGCGGTACAGCACGGTTCCGTCACAGAGCTGCTTTCATCACATAAACCCATCGAATATGTGCTGAACAACGCCATACTCAACACCTCGTACGTCGGGATTGACGGAACTCCACGCAACATTCCATGGCCCGGGGTGTGGGACGGCCCTCTCTGGACACTCACTCTTGAAGTGCTCTGCTATATAGCTGTAGCCGTGCTAGGTGGAATCGGGCTGCTGAGAAAGAGATGGACCATAGCCACCGCTTTCTTGATCATGTTGTGTGCGACCACACTATTTCCATACCCGACACTGCCCACGTCAACGGTGCCTGAAGTACTCGCAAGATTTTCGGTGATGTTCGCGGCGGGGGCGCTGATGCATCGATACCGAGACGCCATTCCTGCACGCTGGTCTCTCGTTGCCCTGGGAACCGTAATCGTTTTGGCGTCTGGGCTACTCTTCAATTACCGGGAACTCGGGGCGCTACCCCTGGCCTACACCGTCATCGTCTCGGGCTCTCTTGTCAAATACAAGCATTTGAATTTACGCAACGACATTTCGTATGGCATATACATCTACGGGTTTCCCATCCAACAACTCTTGGCGGTCTTCGGAATGGGTGCAGCGAATCCATTCCTATTCTTCGCGGCAGCAACCGCCGCAACCATTCCGATGGCCACCGGAAGCTGGTTCCTCATCGAGAAGCATGCGATGAAACTCAAAACCCGAATCGTAGCCACACGAGCAACACACTCCGCAGAAACCAGCAGGTGACCCAGGCGCCACCGGCAACACCGCCCGGCTCATCACCAGCCGACGTCTGAAGCACCCGCTCCGACCCGCTAGAGTTTTAGGCACCGCCCTCGTAGCTCAGGGGATAGAGCACGGCTCTCCTAAAGCCGGTGTCGCAGGTTCGAATCCTGCCGAGGGCACTCATCTCCGCTGTTCAGAAGCGCTTTCGGGCGCAACACGACTGAATACCAGCGCCGACCCCCAAGCCGCGGCGCACGCTAGATGACCACGTTGCTTTCGCGAAGCTCCGCAGTGGGATGGTCCGATAGCGTTCCTATCAGGGGCAGGCCGACAGTATCGAGGATCTCAGCGACGATGTCCGAGCCTGCCACGCGAGGTGGGGAGAGCGCGCCGACAAGAAGTTGTTTGTGCAGTCCCGATGGTTACCGCCGGCGCGAACTGGGCTGCTGACCGAACCCGAACCCAGCACGCGAACGCCAGCGGCCGGCATTCAGGTCGCCCCTCAGTTCCGTTCCATCCCGATAGACATCGTGTTCGACAAGATGTCGCCGTCCAGCTGAGGGACGGCGGGGCGGTTCACATCAACGCGTTTCGCCCCGTCGGCGCCAAGTAGATGCCAGCGATCGTGACATAGAGTCCGTATAGCAGGGCGTAAACATACTGCGGAACAATGGATCTGGCGAGCGCGATGATGCGCCCGCCCACGACTTTGACCGGGTCGAGAAGCTGTCCGAAGGTGAGATCGCCTAGATCGAAATCGATCTATTGCCAACCGGTTTGGCATTCTTCCCCGGTGAACAGCCCCGCTTCGTCGTCAGCAGTGCCAACCCCCTGGGAGCAATGACGCCCGCGAACCGCGGGCGTCGCAGGATCCACACCCGCGGCGACCACGCCCCCTACCCGCATCTCCCCATTCACCGGTGATGCATCCGGTCGGTGCAGCAGGTTCGAATCCGGCCCCAACGCGCAGGCCGGACGACTGAACGCCCCCACCGCACTCTTTCCGAAACCGGAATACTGGAACCTTCCCGAACTACAAATCTCAAGCCGCAGCGATGTCTCATAATTAGCCAGTGCCCAACACCCGAACAGTTCGGCCACGACGCAAGCTGACCCCCGACAAGGTGTACCGGTTTGTCACGGGCACCCTCAGCCGTCGGGACCTGTGGCACCTGAAAGTCGCGATCGGCCTGCTGTGTATGGCCATCATCCCGTTGGGAATGGTCTTCAACATGCATCCGTTGGGCCCGCAGGGCATCGGGCGCACGATTCACACCATTCTCTTTTCCATATCGTTCCCGGTCGGTCTGTGCTGGATCTTCGGGCCGTGGCCGACTAGGCGCTGGGCCATCGCCTTCATCGCCTGGGCCGACATCTCCTTTGCGATATCCGCCTGGATATTCACGGGTCCGACGATGCAGCTGGCCCCGATCTTGTACATGAGCATGACCGGCGTGTTCGCCACGTTCCTGTTGGGCTGGAACGTGCTTGCCGTGCACTGCGGCTTTGCGCTGGCAATGCAAATCTCGATCACGCTGTGGAACATGCACACCGGTGCGGCAACCTTCCTCGACCAATTTCTCTACAACGCACCGGTATTCGCCACCGTGGTGATGCTGCCGCTCTTGATCCAAGCCATCATCGAAGGCGGACGCAGGTCAATACACGCCACCATCTCGGCGGCCAACCGCGATCCGCTGACTGGGCTGTTGAACCGTAGGGGTGTGCAGGCCATCTTCGAGTATCTGCTCGGCAAGCGGCCCAACCCGACGACCGTTGTCGTGATGGTGGCCGACGTCGACAGATTCAAGGAACTCAATGACACCTACGGCCATGAGGCCGGGGACAGGATGCTGCAGGCAGTGGCGGACAGGCTGTTCGCCAACACCGGCAGGGGCGATATCGCCGCGCGCATCGGCGGTGACGAGTTCATGGTCGTCACCTTCGTGGACAACCCTGATGATATCGCCGAGGCGACCGCGCGGCTGCGCAAAGCGCCGCTGGACACCGACGGTCCCGATATCTCTCTCAGCGTGGGCATCGCCTGGTCGGCCACCAACATCAAGGACTTCAACTTTGAATCGCTCACTCGCGAAGCAGATTTCAAACTCTACGAAATCAAACGTGCCCGCGCGCCCCGCGGGTCCACGGCCTGACTACGGCGGCCAGCGTCAGTACGCACCCTCGCTGCGCACCACCGCGCCGACGGTCCGCGAGATGATGCGGATGTCCAGCCCCATGGACCAGTTGTCGACATAGGAGATGTCGTGACGAATGGACTCATCGACCGATAGATCGTTGCGGCCACTCACCTGCCATTGACCCGTCACCCCCGGCTTCACCAGAAGCCTGCGGCGCATGGTGTCGTCATAGGCGTCGACTTCCCGCTGCACCTGCGGCCGCGGTCCGACGACACTCATATCGCCGAACAGCACATTGAAGAACTGCGGCAGCTCATCGAGGCTGTACTTGCGGATGAAGGCGCCTACCGGGGTAACCCGCGGGTCCTCTTTCGCCTTGAAGAAGACGGGCGTGCTTCCCGCCGAGTCGATCATGCCGGCGGTCTGTAGGTCCGCGCCGGTGAACATGCTGCGGAACTTGATCATCCGAAAAGGCACGCCGTCCAACCCGATTCGTTCGGATACGTAGAACACCGGACCCGTACTGGTGAGTTTGATGGCGGCGGCAATGGCGATCATCACGGGCGCGGTGGCCAAGATGGCAGCGGTGGCGAACACCATGTCGAATGCTTCCTTCGACATGGAGCGCGCCCGCCGGTAGCCCGGAGCCAGCATCTCCAACATATGAACCCGCTCGAGTCCCCGGTCCGCGGTGGTCACGACGGTCTCATCCACATCACCCGGCGAAACCGCGAGCTCGATTCCTAGACCTCCGAGATCGGAGGCGAGGTCGGCAAGCTCCCGGCGACCGAGACCGTCGGTCATCGCGACCGCGACGATCTGCGCCGACGTGCGTTGCGCCGCCTCGACGACGTTCCGATCGTCACCGACGACGGGAACGCGATGATCGCCCACTTCGATCGCCATCGCGCCGTATGCCGCATCGATTGCCGGGGTGCATGCACCGACAACCTCGAAACCACTGTCCCGATGACGACGGAAGGCTGTGATCATCTCCCGGACCGCATCGCGATCACCGGCCAGCAGCACCGAGGTGCGGGCCTCCGAGCCCCACAGGCGGCGCAGCACGTGCCGGGCGATGAGGATGCCGAGCAGCCCCAGCGGTATCTCGATGATGAGATGCCGGATATCGATCAGCTCGATGCGCGAGATCAGATAGGTCAGCAGCACGATGGTGAACAACTGGAAGGTGACACCCACGACCGTCTGCCACTCCTGCAGCACCGCCCGCAACGCCTTGCCCGGCCCCACGGTGTGCAGCGACAGCGCCGCAAACCACACGATGGCTATCAGAGCATCCGTGCCCACGTACCAGCCACCGAGATCCTGTCGCCCGGACAGCAGGTGGTGCGCCAGCTGGTACGACACCAGCGAGGTGAGGACGATGGCCACCAAATCGGCTGCGGGTGCCCATCGTCGATGCAGGTAGAAGAGCCCTCCCGGGCGCTTCTCTACCCTCTGTTGAATTTCGCCGCTAAAGACGCTCTTGATAACCATAAGTGCACTTCACCTGTTCGTTCATATCGGTGATTCGTATGGACGATTTCGGCAATAGAACCCGACCTATTTACGGGCTTACATTTCCATAGCGATTCGCATCGTGCCACGTGATGGGGATCACGTTCAATCGAAAGTACGGTGAAAGTTTCATTGGAGGTAAATAAGAATCATCTAACAAACATCCAACCCTGGCACCCTTTGCTAATAACCCCACCAATCACGTAACGCTCACTGGCAAATAACAATTACGTAACAATAGCAGTTCAGATGCTATGATGGTTAACCATAACACCCCCGAATCTACCGGCGGTAGCGTCGTCTCGCGGCACCCGTGGCCATCGTTGCGAGCAAAAGCCATATGCGTGGAAATTAGTTTGTTTATTCAACGACACCGTGTCGCCCCGGGTTGCGGATGATCGGCAGGTGTTGCAGTCTGAGTATGGGTCGGCTTGCGGGCGACATGAATCAGCGTGCGTCAAATACAATCGCGCACCGGATTTCGTCTGTGAGTAGTATTGCGCTACTCGTAACATGGCATGCGGCCCGCGTTGGCACTCATGAGAACACACCGGCCATCAGCCAGCCCGCGGCCACATCATCGGGCGGGGTGAGTTGAATAATGAACAAACACAGGACGCGGGGCCACGCCCCCGGAGCGGCAGCCATCGCACGGCGAGCAGCGTCGCGGCGGAGGTCGAGACTCGACGTCGGGACGGTGCATCATATGCGGCTATCAGCAAAAGACCTCAGCGAACGGGCGGAGGCCTGATATGGCACCCATCAGAGTGCACATGACCGGCTCGGAGTGGTTCTCCTCGCTGCCCGGCGGGCTCAACAGATACTTCACCGACCTGTTCACCGCACTGCGCCGCCGCGACGACATCGACCTGTCCGCCGCCGCGTTCGGAAACCCGTCCGATGGCGGATCGTCCTGGGGAGCCACCGGTGGATCGACTCGATCGAGGGTGCTCACCGCGTTCAACGACCGCTCAGACTTACAACAACCCGGAATCCTCGACCGCCACTTCTGTCTCTATGGCCCGTCGGCGACCGGGTGGCGTACCCGGAGCCGGTTGGTTGTGCACTTTCACGGCCCCTGGGCGGCCGAAAGCAGATTCGCGGGCGCCGGACCCCTGCGGGCACGTGCCAAGTACCTTGTCGAACGCCTCCGGTACGCCGGCGCCGAGCGAGTCATCGTGCTCTCGGATCGGTTCCGGGATGTGCTCGTCGAGGACTACCGGATACCCGCGGACCGCATCGAGGTCATCCCGCCCGGTGTCGACCTGGACCGATTCGGTGTACTACCGCGGTTGGACGCGCCGACAGGACGCCGAACGGTGCTGTGCGTGCGCAGGCTCGAGCACCGCATGGGTATTCACCGTCTCATCGAATCGTGGCCGTCGGTGGTGTCCGCACACCCGGACGCATGCCTGATGATCGTGGGCACGGGTACCGCCGAGCAAGATCTGAGGGCGCAGGTGGCTGCGGCCGGACTGGACGACAGCATCCAATTCACCGGGCGCGTGGACGACCTGACCCTTACCCAGCTGTACACGCTCGCCGATTTCACCGTGGTGCCATCGGTTGCGCTTGAGGGCTTCGGACTGATCGCACTGGAATCCCTGGCCACCGGCAGGCCCGCCGTCGTCACCGACTGCGGAGGCCTGCCCGACGCGGTGCGCGGCCTGGATCCCTCGTTGATCGTGCCCGCCGACAACGCCGAAGCGCTTGCCGCACGCCTCATCTCGGCACTCGATGGCGCACTGCCCGATCCGCGGCAATGCCGCCAGCATGCCGAGTCTTTCTCCTGGACCGCCGCCGCCCAACGCCACCATGCCGTGTATTCGGAGCTGAGCGCATGATCCGGGCGATGTTCGTCGCGCACACCGCGGCACCTTCAGGCGCCGAGCTGGCGACACTGCGATTGCTGTCGGCACTACGCACCTCACCCACAGGCCTCACCCTCGAACCGTCGATCGTGTACACCGAGGACGGGCCGATGGTCGGCGCGATGAAGGCCCAGGGCATACCAACGTCGGTGTTGGCCAACACCTTCGACAGTAGAAGTGTGACCATCCGGGACTCCGGATGGTTGCGCCGCGTGACGGGGGCTATCTCGTTGCTGCGCGTCGGGTGGCTACTGGGTGCCACCGTCCGCGAGCGCGGCGCCGACGTACTCGTCGCGGGCAGTACCAAGGCCCTCATCATGTCGGCGGTCGCGGCAAGACGCGCGCGAATTCCCTTGATCTGGCATGTGCATGATCGGATATCGGCCGAATACTTCGGCGCCACATTGGCATTCCTCATTCGTCTACTCGGCAAGATCGTTGCCGACGGGTACATCGCCAACAGCCGCTCCACCGAGAGCTCGCTTCGACCGGGACGCCTTCCGGGTGTGGTCGCCTACCCGGGTCTGGATTTTCAGCAGAGCCCCCACACCGAACATGCGCCGCAGCGACCCGCCGCCGAAACAGTCATCGCCGTCGTCGGCAGACTGACGCAGTGGAAGGGCCAGGACGTGTTCCTGCGCGCCCTGGCCAATACCAAGGTCCGGCCCCAGCGGGTGTATCTGGTCGGTGGCACGTTCTTCGGCGAGGAGACCTTTCGCACCGAACTGGAAGACCTGGCAAGCGAACTGCAGCTGCCGGTGACCTTCACCGGGCATCTCGATGACCCCACGAACATCCTGGCCATCTCCGACATCCTGGTGCACTGCTCTGTCATCGCCGAACCCTTCGGGCAGGTTGTCGTCGAGGGCCTGCGCGCGGGCTGCGCCGTCATTGCCACCCGGCCGGGCGGGCCCGCGGAAACCATCGAGTCAGGTGTGCACGGACTGCTGGTCGATGCCGGGAACACCGATCAACTCACCACCGCCCTCGATCTGCTCATCGAGGACCGCGACCTTCGAACCCGGTTGGCACACGCGGGACAAGCCCGCGCTCGGCGCTTCGACATCGCCGACTCGGCACAAACCGTGAGGACGTTCCTCTCCGAGGTGCTGGCCCAGCGCCCGGCCACGCCGATGGCGGGGCGCAGTGTCTAACGAACCTCGAAGTAGTACGACGCTCCCCCGGGCATTGCGACTGGCCAGAGACTTCGGGGCGGTCGTCTTCGGAAAGTACGGACAGTACCTGGTTACCTTCGCGACGGTCCCCCTGCTCGCGCGGGTGCTGGGACCGGCGGGCATGGGATTGTTGGCGGTCGGTATGGCCGCGTACTTCTTCGGCTCGATCGTCGTCGATCTGGGTATGACCCCTTTTCTCGCCGCGCGCGTGCCCGAGCTACGCAACACACCTGCCGAGCTTCAACAGGTGCGCACCGACTATCTCGCCTTGCGGCTGATGACTCTCGGGGTGCTGGGTGCCGCATTCGGTGCCGGCTGGATCGTCGGGGTGCCGCCGTATGTACACATGATTCTGTTGGGGCTCTTCGCCGGTGGGCTGTGGGCCACGTCCGATGACTGGCTCCTTATCGGACAAGGACGATTCGTCGCATCAGCCCTCTACCAAGGTTCGGGGCGCATCACCTATCTGGTGCTGCTCATCGTGCTGCTTCCACACTCGCCACACGCTGCCACCGCCATCTTGTGTCTGCTGGGCTCCTCAATCTTGACGGTGGCGGGAACCTGGTGGGACAGCCTACGAACGTTCGGTGCCCTGCGCCGTCCATACGCGCCAGGCCAGATTCTCCGCAGCAGCTGGCCGATTGTGACCTCCCGGCTTTTGACCACCGGTTATGGCCAAGGGGCACCTGCCATTTACTCGGCCATGCTGGACGCGGTCTCGCTGGGTCTCTTTTCTGCGAGCGATCGCCTGGTCAGAGCGATGCAGTCGCTATTGGACATGATCGGATTGGTGCTGCTGCCGCGCATGGCCAAGCACAGTGGGCATGAACACTTCTGGCGCAGCGGTTTTCAGGGTCTGCGCGGCGCGGTGGCGGTGGCCGTGGTTGCCGCCACGCTGCTCTGGCTGCTGGCCACACCGATTGTTCACATCATCTTCGGTAGCGAGTTCCTGGGCGCCGTCGGTCTCTTACGCGCCGAGCTTCTCATCCTTCCGGCGAGCACGATCAGTTCGTACATCAGTACCGCGCTGCTACCCGTACGCCAAGACACGCACGGCGTTCTCATCGCGTCGTTGGTGGGTACCACCGCCTCGGTTGCCGGGCTCATCGCCGCCTCGTTGACCCATTCGGTGTGGGCGTTGATAGGTGGCGTACTTGGCGCCGAATTCTGTGTGGCGCTGTGGTATTTGGCGCGTGTGCGCCATCTGTCCGGCCGCGAGCAGGGCCTGCCCACCGGAACCGAGGCCGCACCGGAAGGGGCCCCGCGATGAAGATACTTTTCGTAGGCGACGACTGGGTCGGCAGTAACGCGCGGTCGATGGCCGACGGGTTCCGGCAGGCAGGCCATGAGGTCGTGGTGGTCGACACCACCACGGTCACCCTGCCCACCAGACTGTCGCCGGCCTGGCTGTATTCAAAGGGTATGCGCCGACGGGCGCCATGGCTGCAGGAGGCGGCACACCGGCGAATTGAGCAGGTCGCGCGAGACTTCGTCCCCGACATGTTCTTTGGATTCAAATCGATTCATCTGGACCAGGCCCGCCTGCTACAGGTCCCGGCCGCCATCCGCGTGCACTACAGCCCGGATGATGTCGGCAATCCGTACAACACCACAACGGATTATCTGGCTCACGAGAGCGGATGGGATCTGGTGGTCACCACCAAACGTCACAACGTGCCCGAGTTGCTGGCGCGCGGTGCACGCCGGGTGAAGTTCGTCCATAGCGCCTACGACCCGGCGTGGCATCGTCCGTGCGCCAAACGAGTTGCGCGGCAGTATCTGGTGGGGTTCATCGGAGCCCGGCGCCCCGATCGGTCGGCCTTGATCACCCGCCTCGGCACCGAGCACGGGCAGAATCTGCTTGTCCGTGGTCCGGGCTGGCGGCGCGTACCCGCACTGCGGACCACCGGCGCCACTATCGGGGGTGCGGTGTACGGCGACCATTTCGCGACGGCCGTCGCCTCGGTGACCGCGAATCTGGTCCTGCTCAACTCCGACAACCGCGACACGCATACCTGCCGCACCTTCGAGATACCCGCGTGCGGAGGCCTATTCGTCGGCGAACGGACCGATGAGCACAGCGAACTGCTCGACGAGGGCACCGAATGCCTGCTGTTCTCGGATGAGGCCGAGCTTCGCGAGATTCTGCACTGGTGCGCCTGCCATCCGGCACAGGCCGCCAAGATCGCCGAGGCGGGGTACGTCCGCGTGACGCGGGATCCGCACCGATACGTCGACCGCGCCAGGGAGATCCTCGATGAACTTCAGTGATGCCAAGGAGACTCCGGTCTCCGATACCCCGCCGATCGAGCACTCCGCCAAGCCGCGCCGGCGCCGGCGAGTTCTTTTGGCCTGCATCACCATCACGGTGTTGCTGGCGGGCTTTGTGACCATGGGGTGGCGGGTTTACATGAATCCGCAGACCGATCCACTGCGGCCCGCCGACGCCATCGTCGTCTTGGGCGGCACCCCCTACGAACGTTTCGATGTGGGGCTGGATCTGGCCAAACGCGGCTATGCGCCGTACCTGCTCATCTCGCAGTCGACGGGCGCCGACGACCGCAATATGGACAAGTACTGCAAGGGGCATTTCACATTCACGGTGAGCTGCTTCATCCCCGACCCGTGGACCACAGAGGGTGAGGCGCAGGAGATACGCACCAAGGCACAGGAATTGGGCTGGCATCACATCATCGTCATCACCTTCACACCGCATGTTTCGCGGGCACGGTACATCGTCGGAAAATGCTTCGACGGCGAACTCACCATGGTCGCCAGCCCCGCACCTTCGGGAGTTGCCTTCTGGTCGTGGATGTTCATCCGCCAATCGGGCAGCTATGTGAAGGCCTTCCTGACCCTCGGATGCTGAGGAGCGCACATTGAACGACTCACGGGTAGCCATTGTCCACGAGCGCTTCACCGAGTTCGGCGGCTCGGAACTGGTGGTCGCCGAATTCATGAAGACCTGGCCGCAGGCCAAGGTGTACGCGCCCATCACCGAGCCACGTTGCCGCCAGCAGGTATTGCAGGCTGCGGGGCGGACCGAAGACGGACTGCACGAGCCCATCTCCGGGACCTGGCTGGACAAGGCGTACACCCTCACCGGACGCAAGTCGCACGCACCGCTGCTGCCGCTGGTGCCTAACGCCCTGCGGAGACTGCCGATCGGCGACGATGTTGATGCGGTGCTGATCAGTCATCACTCGTTCGCGACCCAGGCGGCAATGGCCACCGACGCCCCCGCCGTCGCATACGTCCACAGCCCGGCCCGCTGGGCCTGGGAGCGCACCTTCCGTGATCACGAGATGGCCAGCCGAGCGGGCCGGATCGCCCTGTCCGCGTTGGGAAGGCTCGCGCGCCGCGGAGAACTGCGGGCGGCACCGCACCTCTCGCACGTCATCGCGAACTCGCACGCCGTGGCCGAACGAATTCGCGACTGGTGGGGGTTGCCGTCGACTGTGATCAGCCCACCGGTTCGCATTGACCGCTTCTCCCCCGACCCGTCGATTCCGCGCGAGGACTTCTATCTGTGCGCGGGAAGGCTGGTGCCCTACAAGCGCGCAGACCTTGCGATCCGGGCCGCACAGCGGGCCAACTGCCGTTTGGTGGTGTTGGGCGAGGGCCGCTTCCGCGATCACCTCGAGGACATCGCAGGACCCGAGACGACCTTTCTGGGTGCCGCGTCCGACGAGGTGCTCCTGGACATGTACCGACGCTGCCGCGCCCTGTTGATGCCGGGCGTGGAGGACTTCGGGATTGTCCCCGTTGAGGCGATGGCTTGTGGGACACCAGTTCTTGCACTAGGGCAGGGCGGAGCCCTGGACACGGTGAACCCCGGAGTGACCGGCGAGCACATGCGGGCCGGCCCGGATGACGCCGTCGTGGAGCAGCTGGCCGCACTGATGCGCGACTTCAATCCAGCCGACTACGACTCCGGCGCCATCCGGGCACACGCGTGCGAGTTCTCGCCCGAGGCGTTCCGTTCCCGCGTTGCCGATACCGTGCTGGGGGCCGTGCGCACCTAGTCGCCGGTCGAGTGCTTTCCTCCGCCTGCACCCGACCCACTGTGCGAGCCCGAACCATCTGAGCCGCCACCGGTATTCGACCCACTCGAACCGCCGCCCGACGCGTCAGGTGCCCGGTGCTTGCCACCCGACTCGCTGGAGGTCTTCACCTTGACCTTCACCTTGTTCGAGTTGGCGGACGAACCGTCGTCGTGGTGTTTACCGGAATCGTTGTCCTGTTTGGCGTTGGTGCCCTTGGGCGCCTCGGCGGCTGAGGACTTCGCGCTGTCGGTTTCCGTCGACGTCGCGGACTCGGCGGTATTGGTGACGGTGGAGGTGATGGCTCCCCTGGTCTGCTTGATGGTGCCCGTGGCCGCATCCTTAAGGGATTGGTTGGCCTTGTCGATCTTGTCCTGCAGCTTCTCCTTCACCTGCGGCTTGGCAGGTTTCTCCTTCTCGGCGGTCTCTGCCTTCGTTTCGGTCTTCGTTTCCAGCTTCGTTTCGGTCTTCGTTTCGGTCTTGGACTCTTCCTTCACGGAGTCCTTCACCGATTCCTTCACGGAGTCGGCGGCGGCCACCGCGGCACCCGCCTCCGCCGCGCCGACCGCGGGCACGGATACCTTTGCGGCCGGGACTTTTTCAGCGACCTTATCCTTGGCAGCGACAAGATTCGATGCGAGATCCGGCTTCGGGGCCTGCAGCTGTTTGACCTCGGGCGCCGCCGGAGCCTCCGGTTCCTTGACCGCCGCCGCAGCCTCGATCTGCTTGGCCGCCGGCGCCGGCGCGGCGCCGACCAAGCCGCCGAGCTGCGCCATCACATCCTTGTAAAACTTGGATGCCTGCAAGGTGTTTGATGCTGCCCCGTTGAACAGGTTGCCGTACTGCTGCGTGAGGAGATCAGAGATCGGTGTCAGCGCGGGTGTGACCAAGCCCTTGTACAACGGGGTGAGCGCCTTCGCGAGTTCGACAGTGGGGTCTGCTATCCCGAGCGCGCCGCTGATCAAGCCTGAGACAGTGATCAGTTGGGTGGGCACGATGGCGCCCGTCGGAATCAGGTTCGGCGGGATGACACCGAGCGGCGTGTTGGCCCCCGGCGCCGTGCCGATCTGGAAGCTCGGCATCAGACCCACGCCGAAAATAGACGGCAGAGTGAACCCCGCGCCCTCGGCCCCGAAATTGAATCCACCCAGTGAATAGACGAGCGGCACCGGCAGCGCACCGCTGAACGGGGTTTGCAGCACCATGACGTTCTGCCCATTGTTGATATTGAATCCGTTGGTGCCGAAGTAGTTTCCGGTCGTCAGATTCAGATTCGTCATACCGAGGCCAAGCATCGGAATCGAGAAGTTGGAGAGCGTCGCGCCGATGGGCGAGTAGAGGCCGTTCTGTGTCGGTATCACCACATGCGCGTTGAATTGGCCCGCCTGCCCGATCCCCAGCGGCGCCGTAATGCCGTTGGCCCACATCGGGATCGACAGCACGGTCTGCGGGACATTCACCGCACCGCCATCGACGACCAGCGTGGGCGCGCTGGCCCACCAACCCGTCTGCATACCCAGCGGGAACGTGTAGTTCCCCGCCCCCATCGGGACCCACGCCGTGACATTGGGCAGGGTGCCGTCGGGCAAGAGGCGCACCGAGTCAGGGAGGACACCCAACGGGTCCAGCGCTGCGGGAATCTTGATGTTCAGCCCGCTCGGCGTCTGCACAAAGGTGTTCGTGATGGTCGTCAGACCGCTGGCCTGCAACAGTGGCCAGTTGTAGCCGGCCGTCAGCTTGTCCTGCTCCGCGATCAGCCCGTCGACGATGTCACTGAGCGGCGGGAGCTTATTGACGATCGGTCCCAGAATGGGGTTGTTGAACACACCCCCCAGCGCGTTGGCGAGCCCATTGAGCACGCTCGCGCCAGGAATAGTCGTGGGCAGCGGGAGGTCCACAAACCCCTGCCCCGGGATCTTGATCGCCGGTATGACGCCCGGCACCGCCGTCGGAAGCGGCGTGCTCGCGAGATTGCGCAGAACGCCCGGAAGATCGGCGAGCTTGGTCAGATTCGAATGGGCCAGGCTCGTCCCGACGGTCGGGAGCAGGCCCCCAGAGCCTTGCGCGATCGGATTCCAGAGACCACCGGCGGCCGTTCCCAGCGCATTAGTTCCTGATAAGTAGTTATTGAGTGCATTCTTATAGTCGGTGACCGCGCCCTTGTAGTCCGGGGCCGCCGCGGCAGCCTGCGCGGTAGGGCCGATGAAAGCCAAGCTGGCGGTCGCGGCGACTGCTCCAGCTGCAGTCACAGTGCGTTGGATGACGACCTTTTTGGATGACTTTCGATGTCGCTTGGACAAAACCGCAACCTCTCCTTTGAGGGAATCCAGAAACTAGAGCAGCACTGTAAACGTGTGATCCAGCTCATAATCATCATTTGAAAATCGTGTCTACCTGCGATTTGTTTGGTAACGCCGCGTGCCCAGACTTGCCCTGGTCGCTAAATTCCGCCCGAGCAGCACACATACTCGCGCAAAGTGGTTGATGAAAGTTTGCTGAATGCGTCAACAAGCGTTTACGGCAAGCAACCGGGCCGCCGAAGCAAATACCCGAACCGCCAGGACGCCGGGGTACTACAAGCCCAGTAGACGCCCGTCAATTTACGTTCACGGGTGCATCCATTTTGGCGTTTTGGCTGCGTCCAGGAACCGAATAGCCCATGATGTCCGAGACGTACTCGTAGATTGCTGGGATTTGTGTTCCAGGTCACACAGGGAGCTGTATTGATCGCCGTAGCCGCAACCCCTCCGAGCTGCGTCTGTGCTGGTCACCTGCGATGACTACACACGACGAGCGCCGCGCCACCACTGATGGCGTCGCGGCGATCCAGAACTGGACCACCGGGTATGTCAAGCGACACCCGCTGGAGTCCCTCAAAACCGTCGGCGAGCAGTTCATGCTCGGTGTCCGCACCATCCAATGGTTCTTCGTCGATCTGTTCACCGGAAACTTCCAGTGGCAGGAGTTCGTACGGCAGGGCGCTTTCCAGGCCGGTACCGCCGTCGTCCCCGTCATCCTGGTGACCCTGCCCATCGGTGTCACACTCTCCATCCAATTCGCACTGCTCGCGGGCCAGGTCGGTGCGACCTCACTGGCCGGCGCGGCCAGCGGCATCGCGATCATCCGGCAGGCCGCCTCGCTGGTGGCCGCTCTGCTCATGTCCGCCGCGGTGGGTTCGGCCATCACCGCCGACCTCGGCTCGCGCACCATGCGTGAAGAGACCGATGCCATGGAGGTGATGGGTGTCTCGGTGATCCGGCGGCTCGTCGTCCCCCGCTTCGACAAATTGTCGGTATCGCTCAAGGGCGACGGCAACGGTCAGGGACCGGTCAGTGACATCATCAACGCCGCCGCCGGTGTCGCCTATGGGAACGGCGACAAGATCAAGTCGGGGCTCGATGAGCTGTCCAAGGCGCTACGTCTCAGCTCGGAAGGCGGCGTGACCACGCGCGAGCAGATGACATCCATCATCAAGAACGTCAGTTCGCTGTTCGACGCCGCAGCCGCCAACGACGGCAAGCTGCGCGAGTTCTCCACCACCATCCACCAACTCAGCAACATCATCGACGATGAGGCACTCGGGACGGGCACCACTGGCCGCAGGCTCAACGAGTTGGTCAAGCAGGCCGGTGACGTGCTGGATGCCAACCGAGACCACATCAAGCAGTCAGTACTCAATGGCAACACCGCACTCAAGACGGTGGTGGACAACCAGCGCGAGCTCGCGGAGACTCTCGACGTCGCGCCGCTGGCCGTGGAGAACCTCTACAACACCGTCGACCAGGACAACGGCTCGTTTCGCGCCCGATTCCTCACCGACAAGCTGCTGTTCGAGAGCCAGACCGGCAAGGAGATCTGCAATCTGATGGGCCTGCGCCAACTGGGCTGCAGCACAGGCACATTGCAGGACTACGGCCCCGACTTCGGCCTGACTTACGTGCTTGACGGGCTCGCGGCGATGGGGCAAAAGTGATGGCTACACGTAAGCGGCTGGCCGCGCTGAGCGTGGCGGCACTGGTCTCCGGCACCGCGCTTTCCGGATGTGCCACCAACGGCCTGGGTGACCTGCCACTGCCCGCTCCGGGCGTTGGCAGCGGCGGCTACCACCTGACGGCGCTGTTCTCGAACATCCTGAACCTCCCGAACAACGCCAAGGTCAAACTGGCCGGCGCCGACGTGGGCCAGGTCGACAACATGCGGGTGAGCAACTACACCGCCATCACCACCCTGCGCATTCTGGACGGGGTGCGCCTGCCCAAGGGCAGTACCGCGGAGCTACGTTCCGCGACACCGCTCGGCGACGTCTTCGTCTCGATTCGCCCCCCGGCCGGCGCGGCATCGGATGCACCCGCACTCAAGGACGGCGACACCATCGGCCTGGATTCGACGACCGCGGCGGCAACGGTGGAGTCCGTGCTCAGCTCGGCCGCGCTGGTCTCCAACGGTGGCGCGGTACGCAACCTGACCAACGTCATCAACGGTTTCGGTAAAGCGACGGGCGATCAGGGCCAGGCCTTTGGTGATCTGATCAAGGACTCCAATCGGCTACTGGGAACGCTCAATACACGCTCGACACAGATCTCGGATGCTCTCACGCAGACCTCGCAGCTGGCCGATCAGCTCGATACCAAGAACCAGGCGCTGACGGACATCGTGAAAGAAGCGGACCCGGCCACCGAGGCGCTCGCCGCCAACACCGCCCAACTCTCGCAGCTGGTTCTCCAGATCGGCGCCACCACCCAGCAGTTGCAGAAGTTCCCATCGATCGCGGGCACCGATACCAGCGGCCGCAGCCTCATCAAGGATGCGAACACCATCGCCAAGGCGTGGAACGACGTGGCGCAAGATCCAACCGTCGATATCAATGCGCTCAACCGGCAATTCACCTCGCTCATCAAGATCACACCAAGTGACACGATCTCTGTGAGGGTGAGTATTGATCGACTGATTCTCGGGTCGATACCGGACGCGGGGTTCAAGGGAGACGTCGGTACCCATGGGCCCAAGCGCTACAACTGGGCTCAACTGGTTGGTTCGTTCAAATACACGCTGTGGCGCCTGCAGGAACGCGTCGTCGGCAAGGGCGTGTACGGCGAGGACGTTCCGATGCGACCGAGCCCGACCGAGCCGGGTGTCATCGAGCGCGTTCCCGGTCCGCCGCCTGGCGCCGCACCGCCGGCCCCCGGGCAGGCGGTGCCCGCGTCGGGTCCCGCCGCGGGTGCGGTTCCCGCACAAACATCGACGACCCCCGCACCGGCACCTGTACCAGGGCCCGCCCCGGCACCGGAGGTGATGGGCCAGTGATCAACGCCATCGCCAACGGCCTCGTCGGCTCCGTTCGGGCCGCGCACCGCAAGAAAATGCTGCTCTCCGGCATCGCGCTGGCAACCGTGTTGTTGGTCGCGATCGGCTATCTGACGGTCGGCGCCTTGCGCGTCAGCCCCTTCTCCGGCACCTACCGCGTCAAAGTGCAGCTCCCGGAATCGGGCGGTCTGCTACCCAATCAGGATGTCGCGCTGCGTGGCGTCAAGATCGGCACCGTGGAGTCGCTGGACATCACCCAGCAGGGCGTGGACGCGGTCGCGGAGATCCAGTCGAAGTACAAGATCCCGGTCTCGGCGAAGGTGCGCGTCACCGGACTCTCCCCCGCCGGTGAGCAGTACATCAACTTCGAGGGTGTCTCGGATCAAGGTCCGTTCCTCAAGGACGGCGCCGTCATCTCCCAGGGCGCGCAGGTTCCCGTCACGCTCGCCAAGCTGCTCGCCGATGCCGACGGGCTGCTGGCGCAGGTCGATCCCAAGAAGCTTGAGCTCATCAAGAAGGAACTGAGCCTGAGCAAGGAGGGTCCGCGCAAGCTCACCGAGATCATCGACGGTGGCACCTTCCTGCTCAGCACCCTCGACTCGGTGCTGCCCGAGACCACCAGCATCCTCAAGACCAGCCGCGTGGTGCTGACCCTGGCCTCCGACAAGAACTCCGGCATCAAGGCCACCGCGAACGAACTCGGCCGCACACTGCGCGGCGTGGACAAGATGCAGAACGGCTACCGCACGCTCGTCGAGCAGACACCGAAGACACTGCACTCGGTGGACAACCTGTTCGACGACAACTCGGACACCATGGTGACGCTGCTGGGGAGTCTGGCGACCGCCTCCAAGCTGCTTTATCTGCGCGTCCCCGCCCTCAACGCGCTGTTCCCCAACTATCGGGGTTCGGTCTTCGACGCCTTGATGAGCATCATGCACGAGGGCGGCATCTGGGCCACCGCCGATCTCTATCCCCGCTATGTCTGCGACTACCCGACGCCGAGACTCCCCGGCTCGGCAGCCGACTACCCCGAGCCGTTCCTGTACGCCAACTACTGCGCGGACGAGGACCCGGCCGTGCTGATCCGCGGCGCCAAGAACGCGCCCCGACCAGCAGGGGACGACACCGCCGGACCACCCATGGGAGCCGATATGGGCAAGAAGGCAGATCCGACACCGAAGGGTCGGTTCCAGGTGCCCACGCCCTATGGTGGACCGACACTGCCGATCGAACCCCCACATTGATGCCTGACCTGCGAATCAGATTCAAGGAGCTACTACCGTGGTCACCATGACCAAAGAAGACGTCGACTCCACAAACGACGCCGACACGGACACCGCCGACGACAAAGAGACCGTCGACTCTGCTGCCGAGGCTGATTCGGAGGTTGCCGAAGACACCGATTCGACCGAGGATGACGCGGACTCAAGCGCTGATTCCGATTCGGAGACTGCCAGTCTCGATGACGACGGGGATGCGGCCAAGGGATCGTCCTGGGTTCGCTACGCCGCCTTCGGCGCCATCGCGGCGATCCTGATCGGTGCGCTCGTGTTCTCCGGCATCTTCGGCTGGAAGGTCTGGCAGCAGCATCAGATCGACGCCGCGGGCGAGCAGGCGCTGGCGGTTGCCATCCCGTACACCGAGACCCTGACCAGCATCGACAGCAACGACATCGATGAAAGCTTCCGCAAGATCCTCAACGGGGCGACCGGCGACCTCAAGAAGGACTTCACCCCGGCCAGCGTGCAGCTGCGCCAATTGCTGCTCGACAACAAGGCCGCCTCGCACGGCAAGGTGGTGAACTCGGCCATTCAGTACAAGTCCACGGACAAGGTGGTCCTGCTGATGATGGTCGATCAGACGATCACCAACACTCAACGGCCCGATCCGCGGATCGACAAGAGCCGGATGAAGATCACCATGGAAAAGATCGATGGCCGTTGGCTAGCGAGCAAGCTGGAATACCTGTAAACCGCCGGAAAGGTAATCATGCGGATTTCTAAACTCTTCGCCGGGCGGGTAGCCCGAGGGGTTGCCGGGACGGTGGTTGCCACCGCTATGGCGGGCACCGCGCTCGTCGGCGCACCGTTGGCGGCGGCGTCGGCGCAGTCGTTCTGCGGTGATCTGGGCGGCAATTTCGACGGGTTGTACTGCCACACCGTAATCACCTCGCCCCGCAAGGCCGATCGCGATATCAAGGTGGCCATCCCCGGAGATCTGGTCGACAACGGAACAACCGGGCCGACCATCCGCGACTACCTGCGCAACCTGTACAACAATTGGAAAGCCAAGGGCGCTGACATGATTCAGGACAGCTATGGCGAAGAGAATTTCCAGGTGTTCCACCACGGCAACGCCATGTCGGTGGTCTTCCACGAGGACTATCACGCCAACGGCCCGCAGACCAACAACGCGTACCGCACCTTCACCTGGGACATGTCCACCGGTAAGCGGTTGCAGCTGGTGGACATCCTGAAGCCCGGCCTGGGGCTGGATGCCATCACCCCGCTGGCCGAGCCTTACCTGTTGGAAGGCTTCGACCGTGCGGCCTGGGCGCACAACCCGGGCACCTACCCCTTCGTCCCGGAGCGCTGGACTCCCGACAAGGTGTACTCGGGTGGGTACAAGGCGTGGGCGCTCACGCCGGACGAACTGGTCATCTACATGCCGGATTACCCTGTGGCGCATGACTATCCGATCGATTACACCCCCGGCGCGCAGGTGTGGTCGATGGACGGCGGCACCGTCGAGGCGCATATCCCGATCGGCGCAGTCGCCCCGATTCTGCGCCCCGGATACGGCGGCTAGAAACGCGACCGGAAGTGCCCGTCTACGAGCGACAACGCTTGTAGGCGGGCATTTCCCGTTCCGCGGCCCATCTGATGGAACGCCGCACTGGCGGATCTCTCGGCCGTTGACCAACCTCTACCACGTGACCGACCTGGCTTTTCGATCTGCCCGCGAGCTCGCGATAGCCGTCGCGACCAAAGAGGTATCGAGTGTCGAGCTTCTCGACCACTACCTGGCCCGGGTGGATGGCCTTGACGCACAAGTAAATGCCATCGTCGCCCGTGACGACGATCGAGCACGAGACGCGGCGAGGGAAGCCGATCGCAAAGTGTCACAGGGCGAGCCGCTGGGCCGACTCCACGGGGTTCCCGTGACCATCAAGGACAGTCTCGAGGTCGCGGGGATGCGCACCACCGGTGGCTCCACCCGCTGGGGGCACCATGTTTCGACCAGCGACGCCGATGCCGTCGCACGGCTCAAGGACGCCGGGGCCATCGTGTTCGGCAAGTCCAACCTGTCGACCGACGCACGAGACTGGCAGACGTACAACGAGATCTACGGAACCACCAACAACCCGTGGAATCCCACGCGCGCCCCCGGCGGATCATCTGGTGGATCCGCGGCGGCGCTGGCCGCGGGGCTGACCGGGCTGGAACTCGGCGGCGACACCGCGGGCTCGATCCGGGTACCGGCCTATTTCTGCGGGATCTACGGGCTGCGGCCCTCGTACGGAATAGTCCCCCGCCACGGGAGCGTCTCGGGGCACGCCCCCGGCTCCCTGGCGGAATTCGACATGGCGGTGCTCGGCCCTCTCGGCAGGCACGCCGACGATCTTGATCTCGGCATCGAGGTACTCGCCGGTCCCGACCGTGACAATGTGCCGGCCTGGCGCTTGAGCCTGCCCGGATCGCGGGCGCAGAACCTGCGGGACTTTCGGGTGGCCGCGTGGCTCGACGACGCGTTCTGCCCGGTCGATCGTGAGCTGCTCACCATCATGGAGCAGATGGTCGAGGCCGTCAGGTCCGAGGGCGCGACCGTCACCGAGTGCAAAGGTCCTGTGGGGCTTGAGGAAACGATGGCGCTGTACCGGCCACTTTTGATGGCGCAAAGCGGGTTGATCGAGCCGGAGTCCGCGTACTCCGCGCTTGTCGAGCTCGCCGGGGCAGAAGGAACAGCAGGCGGATTCGCCTCGGATATCACGGTCCGATTCCGTGACTGGCACGCGCTGGATGAGCGTCGGCATCAATCGCGCTGCCGCTGGGCAGAATTCTTCCGTGATGTCGACGTACTCATCTGTCCGGTGAGCCCCACCGCCGCCTTCGCTCACGACCAGCGGCCCGACCCTGGCTGGTCGGTGCGCACCCTGCGAATCGACGGAGTGAGCCGCCCCTATGGCGACATGCTCACCTGGGTGGCGCCGTCGGCCCTGAACCACCTACCCGCGGCGGTCGCACCCATTGGGACGACACGAGAGGGGCTTCCGGTGGGTATTCAGGTGATAGCGCCCTACCTGCATGACCGCACCGCGGTGAAATTTGTGCAGTGCCTGGCCGAAGTGATCGGCGGGTATCGCCGGCCACCCGGGTTTTGAGCTAGTCCACCCGTTCCAGCACAGCGCTGGCACCGTGACCGCCCGCAGCGCAAATACCCAGCAGCGCGGTGCTTTTGCCGGTGAGGGCCAGCTCGTTGGCCATGGTGGTGACCATGCGGGCGCCGGTGGCACCGAACGGGTGACCGATCGACACCGAGCCTCCGTGCACGTTGACCTTGTCGATATCGGGTGTGCCCACCGCTTCGGAACGGCCCAACCGATCCGCTGCCCATTTCTTGGAGCCAAGGGCTTCTAACACCGAAAGAGTCTGCGCGGCAAAGGCTTCATGGATATCGATGTAGTCGACGTCGCTAAGAGTCAGCCCCGCCTTCTCCAGCGCACGGGGCATCGAGATCGCCGGCCCGATCAAAACTTCGTCGGCCGGATCCACACTGACATAGCTCCAGGAGCGGAACGCGGCCAACGGCTGCAGGCCCAGCGCACGCGCCTTCTCCTCGCTCATGAGCAGCACCGCGGCGGCGCCGTCGGTGAGCGGGCTGGCATTGCCCGCTGTCACGGTGCCGTCACGATTGAAGACGGGCTTCAGGGTGGCCAGCTTCTCGACGCTGGTGTTCTCACGAACCAGGCCATCGCGCGTGACCCCGTTGACCGCGACGACCTCGCTGTCGAAGCGTCCCGACGTGATCGCCGCGGCCGCGCGATGATGCGAGCGGACCGCGAACTCGTCCTGCGCTTCCCGCGTGATGCCGTGAATCTTGGCCATCTTGTCGGCCGACTCCCCCATCACCTCCCCGGTGGTGCGTTCCTCGATCTTGGGGCGGCGCGGTAGCAACCCGGTGAACGGCGCCAGGCTCAGCGCCGCGTCGAGATAGTCCTTGGGTTTGGGCTTACCCAGTGCCAGCGGAGCGGCGGCATGAATGAGCTTCTGCGGCAGGTTGACTCCGGCGTTGGAAGTTGAGTCGGAGCCACCGGCGATCATCACGTCGTACTCGCCGCGCTCGATCGCCGCGGCCGCCGTGGTGATGGCCTGCAGGCCGGACGCACAGGCACGGGTGACGGTGTGCCCCTCGACCCCGTGGCCGAGCTTGAGGTCCAGCGCGATCTCGCGTGCGATGTTGGGCGCACCCGCCGGCAGGATCACCCCGCCCCAGACGATGGCCTCAATTTCGTTCGAGGAGATCTTGGTGTTGTCCAACAGGCCGCGCACGGCCTCGTCGGCCAGCGCGATGGTGTCTATACGGGTGAAGTCCCCGAAGGCGCGAACAAATGGGGTCCGTGCGCCCGCGACGATGACGGCGCGACGCTTGGTGGGTGCGGTCATGGCGGCGAGCTTACTCGCGAGTCAGTTGCTCGTTTACGCGGGTGGTGGGTTCGTAAAGGGCGACGCCCGCCGCCAACTCCAGTGCCGCGAAAAGTCCCGTGGGCCAAGGCCGCACCTTCCGCTCCAATCCGCCCGATAGCAATCTCGTCAGCCCCATGCCATAGCTGGCGTACCGCACGGTGGCCCGCAGACCCCGGGATCGCTCGTCGTCGTCACGTGCCCGCACGAGGGCCAACGCGAAGGCCAGGGGAATGCCGCCGTACACGGCGCGAATTTCGGTGCGGGACTCGCTGGTGGGTGCGGCGCCGCCGAACAGCTGGGGCACCAGCGCGGGTTGCGCCACGGCGAGTATTCCGATGCCCGCATAAAACCCTGCTACCGCCTTGCGTAATGCTGCGTTGTGGCTCATAACCGCGATGCTGCCATCAAAAGCGGGTCCCGACACTGCCATTCAGTGCCAGGACCCGCCTGATCTATGCCAATTGCTCACCCGACGTTGGTGCAGACCACTCCGGGGTTCTGGCATACCGCTCCGGTCTGGCCGGGTGCGCTCACAAACCCTCCGGCGTCAAAGTTCTCCGGAGCCAGACTCGATGACGGCGGGTTGTACGTGCCGCCGCAGACAACCCATCGGTTCTGGCACTGCGCGCCGGCACCCCCGGGCAAGTAGCCCCACCCGGTGTTGCCATCGTTACCGGGCTGATTCGCCATTGATCCGCGCGACGGAGCATTGGCCGATCCGGGAATGGGCGGGTTCGGAGTCGGGGCGATGGGTCCCGCAGAAGCGGTCGCCGCGCCCAACCAGATGTTCACCGCCGCCAAAGCGGTCATAGCGGGGGCGAGAAAAAACAGTCGTGCATATGTGGTGCTCATGACTACCTCTATTGATTTGTCGATATTGATTTATCGGTATTTGTTTGTGGGTATTCAGTTGTCGGTATTCAGTTGTCCCGGTCCGGGTTGCCACCAGGAATCGGTTTCCCGGTGGCAACCCGGCGCAAGGTTTCTAGGTGCCCGCGCCCGGGCTGGCCGAACCGTCGGCGGTGTAGGACTTGGCACCGGTGCCGGCCAGCTGGCCGCCCTCGACGATCAGGTACTCATCGCGGATGGGATGTCCGCCGAAGAAGTCTTCGAGGATTTCCCGGGTACCGGCGGCATACCGCGCCTGCGCCGAAAGCGTGGTGCCCGACACGTGCGGTGTCATCGCCTCGTGCGGCATGGTGCGCCACGGGTGGTCGGGGGCCGGGGGCTGCGGGTACCAGACGTCACCGGCGTAGCCCGCCAGCTGTCCGGACTCCAGAGCCTTGACGATGTCCTCCTGGACCGTGATCTCGGCGCGCGCGGTGTTCACGATGTACGAGCCGCGACGCATCGAGTTGATCAGGTTCGCGTCGAACAGGTGGTACGTCTTCGGGTGCAGCGGGGCGTGGATGTCCACGATGTCGACCGCACGCACCAACGACTGCACGTCGGGGTGGTAGGTCAGGCCCAGTTCCTCCTCGACCTCGGCGGGCAGCCGGCGAGTGTCGAAGTAGTGCAGCCGCACGTCGAAGGGCTTCAGCCTGCGCAGCACGGCCTGGCCGATGCGGCCCGCCGCGATGATGCCGACGTCAAGTCCCTCAAGGTCGTAGGCGCGCTCCACACTGTCGGCGATGTTCCAGCCGCCGTCGACAACCCACTGATGTGAGGGCAGGTAGTTACGTACCAGCGCCAGGATCTGCATGACCGCGTGCTCGGCGACACTGATGCTGTTGCAGTAGGTCACCTCGGCGACGGTGATGCCGGCCTTGATGGCCGCATCTAGATCGACGTGGTCCGAGCCGATGCCAGCCGTCAGGGCCAGCTTGAGCTTGGGCGCCTTGGCAATTCGCTCCGCACTGAGGTAGGCGGGCCAGAAGGGCTGCGAGATGACGACATCGGCGTCGGGAAGTTCCTTCTCGAATACCGAGTCGGGACCGTCCTTGTCGGAGGTGACTACCAACTCGTGGCCCTGCGCCTCCAGGTAGCGGCGCAATCCGAGTTCACCGGATACGCAGCCCAGCAGCTCACCGGGTGTGAAGTCGATGGCCGACGGGGTAGGCAGAGTCTGTCCGTCCGGATAGCCGTCGATCACCGGCAGTGAATCGCGGGCGTACACGGGCGGGTACCCTGTCACCGGATCGGGGTAGAGCACACACAAGATCTTTGCCATGACCACTCCTCTTCGGCGGTCGTTCTGGCCGCCAGTTCTGTTGATACAGATGCCTTTTCAGTCATCCGATGCGCCTTGTCGACGCACCTTCAGTTTCCGGCGAGAGGTGGTGTGGTGTCCAAGACTAAGTTCCGACCGCCCGATAGGCGCTGCCGATCAGGGCAGGTCGAGAGGCGTCGCGGCCTGTGCGAGCGCACGGGCCAGCAGTGACGCGGGCTCACCCGCGGTGCGCACCAGGGCGACCGGTGAGCCCAGGGTGGGCTCCTGCAGTTCCACGGTTCGCGTACCCGCGGGCGGCGATACAGTGGCGAACCAGGTCCGGGCCACAATCGCCGCCCAACGGCCCGTACCCACCAGAGCCAGCAGCGTCGCCACCGAATCAGCCTCCAGGCGAGGCGAAACCGTCAGGCCATGTTCGGCGGCCGCCTCATCGATCCGGTCTCTGTCGCGCATGCCCTTGTGCAGCAAGCACATCGGCAAGCTCAATGCCTCAGACCAGTCGATCGGGTCCGGGGCGTCACGCAACAATCCCTCACCCGCCACCAGCACGTAGCGTTCCTCGTACAACCGGGTCAGCTCCAGCCCTTCGGTCTGCAACCCGTCGTCGTAGACCACACCCGCGTCCAGCTCGAACCGGCGGATGCGATCCAGAATTTCCGCGGACCGCAGGCTTGACTCGATCCGCACCCGCACCAGCGGGTGTTCGGCACAAAACGCGTCGGCCATGAGCGCGACCCGGGTGGCGGCACCGGGCACCACACCGAGCCGCAATTCCCCGGTGAGTCCACTGCGCAGCGCGGTCACTTCGTGCTCCAGCGCGTCACGGTCCGCGAGAATCCTTCTGGCCCAGAGCACCAGCCGATCACCCTCCGGGGTCAGCCCCTCGAAGTTGGAACCGCGCAGCACCAGCGGAACACCCAGTTCGTGTTCAAGCTTGCGGATTGCCTCCGAAAGCGCGGGCTGGGAGACGTAACAGGCCGATGCCGCCCGCGCGAAGTGTCGCTCCCGCGCCAGCGCCACGAAATACTCAAGCTGCCGGAACTGCATAGCTCGTTCTACCACTAACGATCGGCACCGCCTATCGACTCAGTGGCAATGCGTCTTGGACACGTGTGCGACCTCACCCACACACTGGTACGGATCATCAGCGGCAGAGCTTGGGAGAACACCCGTGGACGCATCCGCGAGGACGCGGCCGGGCGCCCGGCCCGACCGACACGATCACTGGCACGCGCTACGTGTGGCAGCAGGTCTGGCGCTGCCCGGGGCCCTGCTGTTGGCGTTCGGCCGACCCGAGCTGCTGGTGTACATGGTGTTCGGCTCGTTCACCGGGATCTACGGCCGCGGCGAATCCGGGTGGCGCCGCACCCGGCATCAGCTCCAGGCCGGCGTCCTGCTCTGTGCGGGCGTGGCACTGGGCGTGATGCTTTCCTCGCTGCATGCACGTACCTGGATGTTGGTCGCGGTCGAGGTGGTGTTCGCGACGGCAGGATCGGTCATCGCCGACGCGTTGCGCCTGCGGCCCGTCGGGCCGTTCTTCTTCCTTTTCGCAATCGGTGCCACCGCTACCGTGCCCGCCGGATTGGTGGCCCCGCAGAGTGCCATTGGGCTATGCGTGGGAACGGCGTTGCTCTCGGTCCTTATCGGTCTCATCGGATCGTCCGGCGAGACGCCGCAGACCGATGATCGGCCTCGCCGCCTGCCACCCGACGCCGGCACCCATGCGCTGCGGTATGCGCTCGCGGTCTCGGCCGCCGGAGGGGCAGGGCTGCTCCTCGGCTTCGATCACGCCAACTGGGCGATGGCTGCCGCCGCGGTACCGCTGGGAGCGATCGACAGCGGACGGCCATCCGAGCGGGACATCACGCGGGTGCTGACCCGGGCCGGGCATCGGACCGCCGGCACCCTGGCGGGCCTGGTGCTCACCGGAGTGTTTCTGGCACTGGGACTTCCACCGGTTGCCGTCGGCACCCTGGTGATCGCACTGTTGTTTCCCACCGAGCTGTTCATGGCCCGCCACTACGCGCTGGCAGTTGGATTCTTCACGCCGCTGGTCATGCTGATGACCGAATTAGCCGACCCCACAGACCCGTTCACTCTCATCCTGTACCGGGGCCTCGACACGGTGATCGGTGTCGCAGCCGGGGTGGCCGCGGCGGTGTTGGTGGGCAGGCGCGGTGCTACAAGATTTCGTCGACGGCCTCGGTAGGCCTGGCCATCCGAGTGCCCTTGGCAGTCACCACAAATGGGCGCTGAATCAAGCGTGGATGCGCGACCATCGCGTCCAGCAAGGCGTCGTCGGACGCATCGGCAAGACCCAGATCCTTGTACTCGGCCTCACCCGTGCGTACCGCCTCGCGCACTGTCAGCCCCGAATCTTTGATCAGCTTCTTCAGCTGCGCCTTGGAGGGCACGTCGTCGAGATACTTCACGACAGTGACGTTGGCGCCCGCCTCCTCAAGCCGCGCCAGTGCCTGACGAGACTTCGTGCATCTGGGGTTGTGGTAAATCGTCGCGTCCACGCGTTCAACCTACAGGTAGGCGCCCTCAAGCGGCTGCCACGGCGTCCAACAACTGCTGCAGCATCCGGGGACGCGGATCGTTGTCAGCGGCGACCTCAGAACTCATCACGATTGCGGCGCCAACACCCCGTGCCGTATCGAGCGTGACGTACGAAGCGGTGCCGACTTCACTGCCGGCGTGCTGCCAAACCCCGGCGGCGTCGCCGCGTAGTCGATGCCAGGCGTACCCCTGCGAGATGAAGGGCAATGGCGCGCTCGACGCAGCCATCACGGCGGGGGAAACCTGATCCGACAATGCCTCGGCCGACTGGGCGCTTGATATCACCTGAGTCCCATCCATGACGCCGCCGCACAGCCACAGCCGTACCCAGCGCGCCAAATCAATCGCGTTAGACCGAAGGCCACCATCGGGAGTAAGACAACTCGCGTACGGCGAATACTCGACGTGACCCGTGAAGTCGTCGGCAATCGCCACGGGTATCAGGTTGCGATAGTCGAGCCACATCCCCTTTTTGACGCCGTCCTCAAACCACGCGTGCGGATACGCCCGGTGTTCATCGGGGATCCGATCGCGGTCGAAGTCGGAGTTCACCATTCCCGCCGGTCCGAGGATGTGCTCGCGACAGTAATCCGCGAAGGGTTGACCAGTCACCGCGTGCACGAGGAAGCCAGCCAGGTCAAATCCGATATCCGAGTACCAATGTGCTTGTCCGGGCTGCGATCTGGTGAAATTCTGCTCTCTGTCGTATGCCCATCCGCGGGGAGCCGGCGTAAGGAAGTCGTGCAGCCACCTGCCTAGCTCACCCGAGTCGGGAGCGGGGCCGGTTCGCACCGCATATCCGTACGGACCTGGCTCCGGGCCATTGGCCAACGGTGTCAGATGCGTAAGCAAGTGCCGGACGGTGATCGGCGTGCCTGGATAGTACGGGCTACGCACACTCTGCGGCCCGTACGCCCTGCTTTGCGCCAGAACATCATTGACATCGCCGTCCAGATGTATCCGGCCGTCCGCCACCAGCTGCAGTACGGCCGCGGCGGTGACCGTCTTGCTGACCGAACCGATGTTGATGGTGCTCAGTGTCGTCATTGGGCGCCCAGCACGAGCGACACCCCACGCGTCGGCGTAAACCGCGCGCTCGCGAGTGACCGCCGAAACGCTACAGCCGGCGACATGGTGCGATTCAGTCAATTTCATCAACTGGTCCTTCAGCCCAGACGGCAGCGAAGCGACGTCACTGCCCGTGCCTCGCCGAGATTGACCAGCAGGCGTGCAGGCAACCGCGCCACCCGCGGCCACTGCCAGCGCCGCGACCGAGGCTCCGGCGAAGATCTGGCGCCTATTCAGTTGTGTCACAAACCTCTCCGATCATCGACGCGTACTTCAGACGTTGCTACCGTCTGGCGCCCGCCAAGACAACAGATTTTCACGGCGGGGCGACTTGTCGGTGGCGGTGGTTAGTATTCGAACATGAGTTCGATCGGAGTGTTGGAGGTGGCGGTTGATGCCTTCTGCGCTGAGTCGGTCGAGGACCTGACGGCCGCTGAAGCGTTGGCGGTGTTGGCGCGCCTGGAGGTGGTGGCGCGCCGGTTGTTTTCTCGCGGGCTGACGTTGGTTCCGAAAGTGACCGGGCAGGCGTCCCCGGTGGAACTTGGCGGTACGTCGTTTCCGGATGTGTTGTCGCGGCGGCTGCATATTGGTAAGGGGGCGGCGCGGCGCCAGCTGCTCGGCATCGGCGATCCGGCGCCGCGCCGCCCCCTTACCAATATGCAGCCGCCGCGACAACACATCCGGAAACGACGTACCGCCAAGTTCCACCGGGGACGCCTGCCCGGTCACTTTCGGAACCAACGTCAGCCCGCGAGAAAACAACCGGCGCGCCACCACCTCCAGGCGCGCCAACACCGCCAACGCTTCAGCGGCCGTCAGGTCCTCGACCGACTCAGCGCAGAAGGCATCAACCGCCACCTCCAACACTCCGATCGAACTCATGTTCGAATACTAACCACCGCCACCGACAAGTCGCCCCGCCGTGAAAATCTGTTGTCTTGGCGGGCGCCAGACGGTAGCAACGTCTGAAGTACGCGTCGATGATCGGAGAGGTTTGTGACACAACTGAATAGGCGCCAGATCTTCGCCGGAGCCTCGGTCGCGGCGCTGGCAGTGGCCGCGGGTGGCGCGGTTGCCTGCACGCCTGCTGGTCAATCTCGGCGAGGCACGGGCAGTGACGTCGCTTCGCTGCCGTCTGGGCTGAAGGACCAGTTGATGAAATTGACTGAATCGCACCATGTCGCCGGCTGTAGCGTTTCGGCGGTCACTCGCGAGCGCGCGGTTTACGCCGACGCGTGGGGTGTCGCTCGTGCTGGGCGCCCAATGACGACACTGAGCACCATCAACATCGGTTCGGTCAGCAAGACGGTCACCGCCGCGGCCGTACTGCAGCTGGTGGCGGACGGCCGGATACATCTGGACGGCGATGTCAATGATGTTCTGGCGCAAAGCAGGGCGTACGGGCCGCAGAGTGTGCGTAGCCCGTACTATCCAGGCACGCCGATCACCGGTGAGCAGCTGGCGCCGGTGTTGCCGAATGTGGCCGTGGCCCTTGAACGCGGCGATATCGGTGAGGAACATGTCCGGATCATCCGGCAGTTCTTCGATCGGCTCCCGGTAGTGGTCGATGCCCCCACACGGGAAGCAGCCGAAGCACAGCTGGCGGTGATGGCCACCCAGTTTGGGCCCGAGGCGCTGCGCGTCGGTGCCGACCGCATGATGGCCCTACTGAACCCGGACGGGCAGTTCTCTGATGTGGATCGGGCGCGGCGACGCGGCCTCACGATCGGGCCGCAGGGTTTCGATGGCATGTCAGCGATCTCGGGTTTGTTGGATCCGGAGACCCGCGCCTACCTGGACGCGGTGTTCGCCAAACTCGCCGCCCCCGGCATGTGTAACCCGGCCGATCAAAGCCCCCTAATCGACGGTGAACCAGCCCCCGAGGCCGCTGAACGCGACACCCGCACCGTGACACAACGCCACCACGACGCCCTACGCGCAGCACTGCGCTCCACCCTGGCCAGCGGGATGCTGGGTTCGCACCACGGACTACCCGTCACCGTCGTCATCACCACCACACTCAAAGAGTTGGAAGACGGCGCCGGAATCGCCACCACCGGCGCGGGCACCCGCCTGCCGATGCGCGACCTGATCCGGATGGCCACCCACGCCCACCACTACCTGAGCATCTTCAACGACAACGGCCGGCCCCTCTATCTCGGACGTTCTAAACGCATCGCGAGCCCGGATCAACGCCTCGTGCTGCACGCCCAGGATCGTGGCTGCACCCACCCCGGCTGCACGGTCCCTGGATACCTCTGCGAGGTCCACCACATCACCGAATGGGCCCACGACGGACCCACCGACATAGACAACCTCACCTTCGCGTGCGCACCCCACCACCGCCTCCTGGGCCACGGCTGGAACACCCGAAAACGACCAGACGGCACCACCGAATGGATACCCCCACCACAGTTAGCGCTTCCGGGTGAGACTCGGCATGATGACATCGTCGACCAGTGTCCGCACGGTGTCGGCAGTCGGTGATCTCACCGGCAGCAGCGAGCGGAACACCAGGTATCCGGGCAGCAGATCCCAGAGCTCCTCGTTGATGGCGTCCGCGTCAATCTCACCCCGCTGCACGGCGGCGGCAAGCACGTCGTCGATCAGCGCCTTACGTTCGTCGACGAATTTGGTTCGAAATGCCTTCGTCAGGGCCGGGTTTCGCTCAATCTCGATCAGCAGCCCCCGCATGACCGGGGAATTGCGCCGAACATCTCCGAGCGCGTTACTACCTATCCGCAGCAGATCCTCACGCAACGATCCGGTGTTAGGGCGGACCAATTGCGCGCGCATGCCCTCGATGAAGGCCGCCAACACCAGCTCCGCCTTCGACGGCCACCGCCGGTAGATCGTGGCCTTACTCGCCTTCGACTCGGCGGCGACCTCATCGACCGACAGCCGGTCGTATCCATGCTCCTGCAACAGACGCAGAGTGACCTTGAGCAGCTCCACCTCACGGGGAGTCCATTGAGAAACCTGTCGCCCCCGCGCCGCCTTAGTCAACCCCGTTGACACATCACTCGCCATGAGAGTACGGTACCGTACCGTTCCACAGGATCGTGCCGCCGACTATCGAGAGGGCGTGGGCACACGTGCAAGGCTGGTTCTGGAATCTCCTCAAACGGTGGTGGACGGTCTTCGTCGCGACGGCCGTGGTGGCTGTGGTGGCGTTCGGGGTCACCCGGCTGCACGGCGTTTTCGGCTCAAACATTGAGCTGTCCCGCCCGGGCACCGAAGCCATGGAGAACACCAACTACAACCCCAAACGCGTTCTCCTCGAAGTGTTCGGGACGGCCGGGAGCACCGCGACCATCAACTTTCTCGACGAGATGGCGCAACCTCACCGCGTCGACAACGCTCCCCTGCCGTGGTCGCACGAACTGGTCACCAACGACCCCACCCTGTTCGCCGACCTGCGTGCCCAAGGCACCGGCGACACAACCGGCTGCCGCATCACCGTCGATGGCATCGTCAAAGACGAAAGGACCGTCACCATCGTGAACGGCTACACCACCTGCCTGGATAAGTCCGCATGAGCACCCATCACGCCGAGGATTCACGCGCGGCACGGATCGTCCGCACGCTCGCGGTGCCCATCATCTTGATCTGGGTAGCGATCGCGGCGGTGACCAACGCGACAGTCCCCCAACTCGAGGTGGTGGGCGAGGAACGATCTGCCCCGCTGAACGCCGCCGACGCACCCTCGACACTGGCGATGCGGCATATCGGCAAGGTGTTCCAAGAGTTCGACTCGGACAGCTCGGCGATGGTGGTCCTCGAAGGCGAGAAACCGCTTGGCGCCGAAGCACATCAGTTCTACAACACATTGGTGCAGCGCCTGAAGGACGACCGCGAACACGTGCAGCATGTCGCCGACTACTGGGGCGATCCGATCACGGCGGGCGGTTCGCAAAGCAAGGACGGCAAGGCCGCGTACGTTCAGGTCTATGTCGCAGGCAATCAGGGCGAGGCGCTGTCCAATGAATCTGTCGACGCCGTGCGCCGCATCATCGCGGACACACCCGCACCGGACGGCATCAAGGCCTATGTGTCCGGTGAGGCCCCGACCATCACCGATCAGTTCGAGGTAGGCAACGCCGGCGCCGCCCAGGTCACCATCATCACCTTCGCGGTCATCGCGGTCATGCTGCTGGTGGTCTACCGCTCATTCACCACCACCGCATTGGTGCTGGCCATGGTCTTGGTGGAGCTCTCCGCCGCGCGGGGAATCGTTGCGGCACTGGGGCATGCGGGCGTCATCGGATTGTCCACCTACGCGACGAACCTATTGACGATGCTCGCCATCGCGGCCGGTACCGACTACGCCATATTCTTCGTCGGCCGCTATCAGGAAGCGCGTTCTGCGGGTGAAGACCGCCCATCCGCCTATCAAACGATGTACAAGTCAACCGCCCACGTGATCATCGGCTCGGGCCTGACCGTCGCGGGCGCATTGTTCTGCCTATCGTTCACCCGGCTGCCCTACTTCCAAACCCTGGGCGTACCTGCGGCTCTCGGAGTTCTGGTGACACTGGCCGCCGCGCTCACGCTGGCGCCCGCCGTCCTGGTGATCGCCGGGCGCTTCGGTCTGATGGAACCCAAGCGGGCAATGCGCACCCGCGGCTGGCGCCGGATCGGCACGGCGATCGTGCGTTGGCCCGGCCCGATTCTCGTCGTGTCGTGCATCGCCACCCTCGTCGGGCTACTGGCATTACCCGGGTACCGGACCACCTACGACGGCCGCATCTACATGCCGAGCTCGGTACCGTCCAACGTCGGCTATGCCGCGGCCGAACGCCACTTCTCCGTGGCCCGCCTCAATCCCGAACTGCTGATGATCGAAACCGATTTCGATATGCGTAATCCCGCGGGCATGGTGCTGCTGGAGCGCGTCGCCAAATCCGTTCTCCATGCCCGCGGCGTTGCCCTGGTCCAATCGATCACCCGCCCCCTCGGCACCCCGATCACGCACTCGTCCATCCCATTTCAGATCAGTGCGTCCAGTGCCAGTCAGTTGATGAATCTGTCTCAACAGCAGAATCAGGCACTGTATCTTTCGCAACAGGCCGACCAGATGACGAACACCATCGCCGTGCTGAAACAGCAACTGGCACTGCAAAAACAGAGCGCCTCCATCACGCATGAGCAGACCGAGGGCTTTCAGCAGACCGTGGCGGTGGCACAGGACCTGCGGGACAAGATCGCCAACTTCGATGATCAGTTCCGGCCCATCCGAAACTACTTCTACTGGGAGCCGCACTGCTTCGACATCCCCTTCTGCGCGGCATTGCGATCCGTTTTCGATGCCCTCGACGGTATCGATGAGCTCGTCGACGCACTGCAATCGGTCACCGGGAGCCTCACCAAGCTCGACGCATTGCAGCCCAAACTTGTGGACCTGATCCCGCCGCAGATCGCCATCCAGGAAACGAACCGCGATCTGACCCTGTCGAACTACGCGGTCAACAACGGCACCAACACCCAGAACGAAGAATCGACCCGCACCGCAACACAATTGGGTAAGGCCTTCGACGACGCGAAGAACGACGACTCCTTCTACCTGCCGCCGGAGGCATTCGACAACCCCGCGTTCAAACGCGGCATGAAGTTGTTCATGTCCCCAGACGGCAAGGCCGCGCGGATGATCATCACCCACCAGGGAGATCCACAAACCTCCGAGGGCATCGCGCACATCGACGCGATCAAGGAGGCAGCCTTTGACGCCGTCAAGGCCACCCCGCTGGCCGACGCCAAGATCTACGTCGCCGGGACCGCCTCGGCGTACAAGGACATTGCGGACGGCCAGAAGTACGACCTCTTGATGGCCGCACTGGCCTCGCTGGGCCTCATCCTGCTCATCATGATGTTCCTGACCCGCAGTCTGGTCGCCGCCCTGGTGATCGTGGGCACGGTGGCACTGTCGTTGGCGGCATCGTTCGGCATGTCAGTGGTGGTGTGGCAGTACATTTTCGGGATTCCGCTGTACTGGGTCATCTTCCCGCTGGCGGTCATCATCTTGTTGGCGGTCGGCGCGGACTACAACCTGCTGCTGATATCCCGGTTCAAGGAGGAGACCGGTGCGGGCTTGAAGACAGGAATCATCCGCGCCATCGCCGGTACCGGCGGGGTTGTGACCGCGGCCGGCCTGGTGTTCGCGGTGACGATGTCGTCCTTCGTCTTCAGCGATCTACGTGTCCTCGGTCAGATCGGTACCACCATCGGCCTCGGCTTGCTCTTCGACACCTTGGTGGTGCGTTCATTCCTCACCCCGGCGATAGCCACCATGCTCGGCCGCTGGTTCTGGTGGCCCATCAACATGCGTACGCGCCCGGCTCCCAAACCTTTTGGGCCGAAACCCACCGGCGCCGACGACACCACCGGGCCGATAGCGGTGAGCGGATAGCTTTCAGCTGGGCTGGGTCCACGGCTCCGTCGGCAGTGGAGCGCCGGTCTCCAAGAAGGACTTGAGGTTTGACAACACCGCGGCCCATCCACCACTGGCCTGTGCGTACTCGGTGGGGTCGGCCAGATCAGCATGGGAGACGGTCAGCCGCACGATGTCCTGATATGGCTGAATCAGAAAGGTGACAGTGGACACCGCGGCATTGGCCCCGCCGGCCGGGTCCGCCCAGGTGGTCACCAGCTTGCGTGGCGGATCGCTCTCCACCACGGTGCCGACCACGTCGGCGACGCCCGAGCCGTCTATCCGCCGATGTTCCCAACGTGAACCCTCTTGCCAGTCCGAGACATTCGCATGTCCCCAGTACGCGCCGCTGAGTTCGGGATCGGTGATTGCCTGCCACACCTTTTCGGGTGTGCTGTTGATGTAGGTGGTGTAGACGAAAGTTGGTTGAGACATGTCCGGCTCCTCCGCTCGCTGCTTGATGGCGCTCAACGCCCGCAGCCGCGGGCGTTCGAACTTGTCGATCCACCGTTCCTGAATCTCATGCAGCGGAACCGGGTTGAGATAGTGCAGCTTCTCGCGGCCCTGTCGCACGGTGCTGATCAGGTTGGCGGACTCGAGTACGCCCAGATGTTGAGTCGCCGATTGACGTGCCATGGCGACACCTTCGCAGAGCTGACTCAACGTCTGACCATTGTGTTCGTGCAGCCGGTCCAGCAGCTCGCGCCGAGTCGGGTCGGCGAGGGCCTTGAAAACCCTCTCCCAATGAGAATGGCCGGGTGCTGACTGCACCCGGCCATTATGCAGGTATTTACCTGCCTATTGCAACGGGAACCTCGCGCGAGGCCTTGACCCTGCTGAAACGCACGCCCTTGTCGGCGACCTTGCCGTACTTGAGCACGGGCAGCTCGCGGAAGTAGTTCTGGTACGAGCGCCACGGAGCCAGCGGCACCTGATGCGGCATCGCATTCTCGCCGCGGGTGACATACCCGGACACCAAATCCTCCAAGAACGGCAGCCGCTCAGCGGTGTCGGGCTCAACCGGCCACACCACCGTCTGCCCTTCCTTATCCATGTGCTTAAGCAGCCGGCAGGTGTACTGCGACACCAGATCGGCCCGCAGGGTCCACGAGGCGTTCGTGTACCCGAACGTGAAGATGAAGTTCGGCAGGCCGGTCAACATCAAACCCTTGTAGCTCACCGAATCCGCGGGGTTCAGCTGGACACCATCCACGACGGGCCGCAGTCCTCCGGCCAGCTGAACATTCAGGCCCGTGGCGGTGACCACGATGTCGGCCTCGAGTTCTTCACCGGACTCAAGCAGGATGCCCTTCGGGGTGAAGCGCGCGATCCGATCGGTGGCGATGGACGCGGTGCCCTTACGCAGCGCACGGAATAGGTCCGAATCCGGTACCACACACAGCCGCTGGTCCCACGGGTTGTACTTCGGCGTGAAGTGCTTATCCAGGTCGAAGTCGGGCAGCTGACGCTTGAGCAGCGCGCGCAGAATGCCCTTCATGCGCTCGGGGTCGCGGCGGCTGGTCTGGTAGCTGATGAAGCTGACCATCTGGTTCTTCCACTTCACGATCGGGTACGCGAGCGCGGCCGGCAACTTGCCCTGCAGCGCGACGGCGAGCGCATCGGTCGACGGCAGCGACACCACATAGGTGGGCGAACGCTGCAACATCGTCACATGGCCTGCCGTCTTCGCCATCGCCGGAACCAGGGTCATGGCCGTCGCGCCACTACCGATGACCACAACCTTCTTGCCCGCGTAGTCCAGATCCTCGGGCCAGTGCTGCGGGTGCACCACCTGCCCGGCAAAGTCCTCGATCCCCTCGAACGCGGGCGTGAAGCCCTCGTCGTAGTTGTAGTACCCGGTGCAGCCCAACAAGAACTGGGTCGTCAATTCGACGGTCTCACCCGCGTGCTCGACCCGCAGCGTCCACAGCCCCCGCTCGGAGGACCATTCGGCGCCCACAACCTTGTGGCCGAACCGGACCTTCTCGTCCACACCGAACTCACGCGCGGTCTCGGTCACGTACTCGCGGATGGAGGTGCCGTCCGCGATGCCCTTGGTACTCGTCCACGGCCGGAAGTTGTAGCCCAGGGTGAACATGTCGGAATCGGAACGGATACCGGGGTAACGGAAAAGATCCCAGGTACCACCGATGCGCTCACGCGCCTCCAGCACCACGAACTGCTTGCCCGGCAGCTCACGGGTGATACGGCAGGCCATGCCGATACCCGAGAGTCCGGCGCCCACGATGACAATGTCGACATGTTCGGTCATGAGAGCTAGGCTATCGACGCAGTGTTGAGAAAGTCAACAGTGTGTCGACAACTTTAATGAATGCGCAGGTAGACGTGACAAAACCGGCTACGAGAGGCCGCAAAACAACGCGCCCCTCCGGGGACGAACGGATACAGGCGATCCTGGCGACCGCCGAAGAACTCCTGGGCCAGCGCCCCCTCACCGACGTATCCGTCGATGATCTGGCGCGCGGCGCGGGGATCTCCCGGCCCACGTTCTACTTCTACTTCTCCTCCAAGGAGGCCGTGCTGCTCACGCTCGCCGAGCGCATCATCGAGGAGGCCGACGCCAACGTCGCGCGTATCGACCCGGCCGCCATGACGAGTCCCGCGCAGTATTGGCGCGCGGTGATCAAGGCCTACTTCGACGCCTTCGGCTCGCACCGCTCAATCACTGTCGCGTTGTCCAGCATGCAAGGAACAAGCCCCGAGCTGGATCAACGCTGGTCCGAGGTGACCGAGAACTGGGTCTCCAACACGACGCTGGGCATCGAGGCAGAACGCGCCCGTGGCGCGGCGCCGAGCGCGATTCCCGCCCGCGATATTGCGATCGCGCTCAACCTCATCAACCAGGCGATGATGCGGGCCACCTTCACCGGTCAGCAACCGGCCGTCACCGACGGTGACGTAGTCGATACTCTGCTCCACGTCTGGCTCAATGCGATCTATGGAGGGGTTCATGCGAATTCGTAGTGCGGTGCTGCACGCGGCGCCGATCGACCGGCCGTATCGGGACACCCATCCGCTGAAAGTCATTGAGCTGGAACTCGACCCACCGGGCCCCGGCGAGGTGCTGGTGCGGATCGAAGCCGCCGGCCTGTGCCACTCGGATCTGTCGGTGGTCGACGGCAACCGGATCCGCCCGGTGCCCATGGCGCTCGGCCACGAGGCGGCCGGCGTCATCGCCGAGGTGGGTCCCGGTGTGCGCGACGTCGCCGTCGGCGATCACGTGGTGCTCGTCTACGTACCGAGCTGTGGCGCCTGCAGATACTGCTCGTCCGGCCGCCCCGCCCTGTGTCCGGACGCCGCCGCGGCGAACGGCCGCGGCGACCTGATCCGTGGCGGAACCCGCCTGCACGATGTGGACGGCGCCGAGGTGCGACACCATCTGGGCGTCTCCGGCTTCGCTGATCACGCTGTAGTGGACCGTAATTCGGTGGTCGTCATCGACAAGAGCGTGCCCCTGGATACCGCCGCGCTCTTCGGCTGCGCGATGCTCACCGGTTTCGGCGCGGTCACCCACACCGCCTCGGTACGCCCCGGCGACTCGGTCGCGGTGTTCGGCTTGGGTGGCGTCGGGCTGGCCGTGGTGATGTCGGCGGCCGCCGCCGGTGCGGGCGAGGTGCTCGCCATCGACCCGGTGCCCGCCAAACGCCAACTGGCCCTCGAACTCGGCGCCACCAGCGCCTGCGCACCGGATGAGGCACCCGGCGGACACGACTGGGTGTTCGAGGTGGTCGGGTCGGCCGCCGTGCTGGAGCAGGCGTACGCGCTCACCGGTCGCGGCGGTGGCACCGTCTCGGTGGGCCTACCGCACCCCGACGCCCGAATCACACTGCCCGCGTTGAATATTGTGGCCGAAGGCCGCAGCATCCTGGGCTCGTACATGGGATCGGCGCAACCGCAGCAGGACATCCCCGCCATGCTGGCACTGTGGCGCGTCGGACGCTTGCCGGTGGAAAAGCTGAAGTCCGGAGAGCTGCCCCTCGATGACATCAACATCGCGCTGGACGCGCTGGCGGACGGATACGCGGTGCGTCAGGTGTTGCGCCCATGACCAAGCCCGAACTGCCTACCAGGGACGACTTCCCGGTGCACCGCCGCCACCAGACTCGCTGGGCCGACAACGATGTCTACGGACATGTCAACAACGTCGTCTACTACGCCTGGTTCGACACCGCCGTCAACGGTTGGCTGATGGAGGCCGCCGGGTGCGATATTCGCGACCTGCCCGCCATCGGCGTGGTGGCCGAAACCTCATGCAAGTACCTGGCAGAGGTGTCATTTCCCGATGAACTGTCCATCGGTCTGGCCCTGGAGCACAGTGGCCGCAGCAGCGTCATCTACAAGCTCGCGGTGTTCACCGTCGTCGATGGCGTGGTCGAGAACACCCCCCGCGCATTGGGCCGGTTCGTGCACGTCTACGTAGACTCCGAAGCTCGGACTCCTGTCCCCATCCCCGAGCAAGTAGCGACAGCTCTCGAACAGTTGAGGTAACAACGTGTCTGCAACTCTTACGCGCGACGGCGCGATCGCCACCCTTGTCCTCGGCACCGACGAGAACCGGTTCACCTTGTCGTTCATCGATGAGGTCAACGCCCGGATCGATGAGGTACTGGCCGACGAGGAACCCACCGCACTTGTCGTGACCGGCAGCGGCAAGTTCTTCTCCAACGGGCTGGATGTCGAGTATCTGGGCGCCAACCCGGACAAGCTCGGTGAGTACATCACCGAGGTTCAGAAGATCTTCGTCCGGCTGCTCACCCTTCCGGTTCCCACCGTGGCCGCCGTGAACGGGCACGCCTACGGCGCGGGGGCCATGGTCGCCCTCAGCTGCGACTACCGGGTGATGCGCGCCGACCGCGGATTCTTCTGCCTGCCTGAGGTGAATGTCGGGCTGCCGTTCACACCGGGCATGGCCGCGTTGTGTCAGGGCCGGATGACCCCGCAGGCCGCGTCGGCCACCATGCCGAGTGGCCAGCGCTACGGCGGTGACGACTGCGTGCGACTGCAGATCGTCGACGCCGCGGTCAACGAAGATGAGGTGTTCAGCACCGCAAAGGGATTCGTGGAGCCGCTGGTGGGTAAGAACCGCGGCACACTGGGCACCATCAAGAACGGTATGTACGGCGCTATCGTGCCGCTGCTACTTGCCGGGCTGGGCTGAGCGCCGCACACGAACGCTGACGGGCTGCGGTCGTGACAGCAGCGCCACGATGGCCAGCGCGACGGCGATGGCCGAGGCGGAGATCGCAACCCAAAAGCCATATCCGGTCACAATCGGCGGCTTGACGTTGGTGCGGTAGTACAGCAGTTCCAGCGCCAGCAGCACGAGCGCCAGCGCACCCGCCGCCGCCGGCGCGATGCGGTACAAGATGTGCTGCCCTACCATGCATCCGGCGACCACCAGCAGTGCCGAAACCAGCAAGATCATCTGCCCCGCACCGAATCCCCAAGGCAGTACTACCGATCCGGTGGCACCGCCGATGGCGTTGGCCCTGCCCCCGCCGCTGGCCGAGGTCCGCAGCCAGGGAAGCCAGACGCTGAATCCCATCACCAGTCCGATGAACGCGATCAGCCAGCCGACTCGTCTCATGGCAGCTGACTCGGAACACATTTGGCCAGCATCGCCTTCAAGGCGCGCCGCTCATCCGCGGTCAGCTTCTCCATGACCTCGTCCTCGCCTGCGGTCACCGCCTCCACCGCCTTGTCCAGTTGGGTACTGCCGCGCCGCGTCAGCCGAGCGGGCAGGGAGCGGCCGTGGTCGGCGCTCTCGGGCCGGCTGATGAGGCCCTCTTGCTCCAGCCGGTGCAGTACCGCATTCATCGCCTGCCGAGTGACCATCGCTTGCCGGGCCAGTTCCGAATTGGACATGCCCGGGTAGGTCCGCAGAATTTGCATGCAGATGTACTCGGGGAGGCTCAGGCCCATCGGCTCCAAACGGGCCGCGACCTTACCCCGCAGTGATGTCGCGGTACGGGTCAGCAAGTACCCCAGGCTCGCGGTGCCGTCGATATCCATGTCAATGATGTTGACTTATGTCAGTGTCGCTTACAAGCAGGTCCCCGCGCCGTGTCGGACGCGGGGACCTTTGTGCCTGGCAATCGGGGCCTACGTCACGACGCCTTGTGGGAGTCGCTGTGCGACGACCCGCTCGAGGAGCTGCTCGAGGAACCCGAGTGCGAGTCGCTCGACGAGGAGCTCGACGCGGACTCCGACTTGCTGCTGGAAGACGCGGCGGTTTCCGGCTTCTTCGCAGGTGAAGAATCCTTTTCGGGCTTCTTCGCGGCAGACCCCTTGTCGGCCTTGTCGGGCTTGGAGTCGGTCTTCTCGCTCTTGTCGGTCTTGGCCGAGTCATCGGTCTTCGGGGTAACTCCACCGCTGACTTCGCCGACCTTGGTGACCGGGGTGGGCAGCTTGACCTTCGGCACGTTCACCTTGGGCTCGGCGGGCTTGGCGGCTTCCGCCGGCTTGGCAGCGTCGGCGGCCTTGGCGGCCTCCGCCGGAGTCGCGGTCTTGGCCGATTCCGCCGGAGTCGCCGTCTTGGCCGATTCCGCCGGGGTGGCCGACTCGGCCGGGCTGACGGGCTTGGCGGGCTCTGCCGGCGACGTCACCTTGGCAGGCTCCGCCGGGGTAGCGGGCTTGGCGGGCTCTGCCGGAGTGGCCGCTTCAACCGGAGTAGCGGGCTTGGCAGTTCCGGCCTTGGCGGCTTCGGCCTCCGACGCGGACTTGGAGCCCGTGGTCTTCGGCTCGGTGACCTTCGAGGTATCGACCGCCGCCTTCTGGTCGGTCGTGGTGGCCTTCGCCTCGGTGGTGGAGGTCTTGCTCAGCGCCGACAGGATCGACGTCGGTGCCTTGACACCAGCGGCGTTCGCGGTAGCCGTGGGCAGGCTCAGGCCCGACGGCAGCAGCGATGCCGGGTTCTGCGTCAGAGCGGTGACCACGGCGATGGTGTTGGAGACGTACGCGCCCGGCAGACCCACCAACAACCCGAACGCCTTGGACTCGGCGTTGATCAGGTTCTGGATGGTCGGCGCCGAGGTGGTGCCGTCCGGGTTCACGATCGACTGCCCCGTCAACAGCTGGAACGGCGCGTTCACGATCGTGAACGGCGACGCCAGCACCGGCGAACGCGAGTACTTGGCGTCATACTGCAACGGCCCAACGAGCAAGTTCACCAAGGGATTTGTCGACGGCCACGTCGAACCCGCAGGCGCCGTCGGAGTGGCCGCGGCCGTCCCCGAGGCCGCCGGTGCCGCCGCATTCGTGGCAGCGAGCGTCTTGGTAGTGGGCGAGGTTGTCGTCGTCAGCGACTCGGGAAGTGCCAGCGCGGTGGTCTTGGCGGCCGTGGGGTTCGCGGCTGCGGTCGGCTGGATCAGACCCGAGGGCAGGATCGATCCCGGGTTCTGCGAAAGCGCCGTCACCACCGCGATGGTGTTGGCCACGTAGGCACCGGGCAGACCGACCAACAGGCCGAATGCCTTGGTCTCCGCGTTGATGAAGTTCTGCACCGTCGGAGCGACAGTGGTGCCGTCGGGGTTCACGATCGACTGCCCGGTCAGCAGCTGGAACGGCGCGTTCACGATCGTGAACGGCGACACCAGCACCGGCGAGCGCGAGAACTTCGCGTCGTACTGCAGCGGCCCGATGAGTAGGTTCACCACCGGGTTCGTCGACGGCCACGTCGACCCCGCGGGCGCCGTCGGAGTCGCAGCCGCCGTGACGGCGGTGGAGGCGAGCGTCTTCGTCGTGGCGTTCGCCGCGGGGTTCACCGCGGACGCGGTCGTGGGCAGGCTCAGACCCGACGGCAGCAGCGATCCCGGGTTCTGGGCGACTGCCTGCACCACCGCGATGGTGTTCGCCACGTACGCGGCCGGGACCCCGGCCAACAGACCCAGGGCGGTCGTCTCGGCGTTGATCAGGTTCTGCACCGTCGGCGCCGAGGTGGTGCCGTTGGGGTTCACGATCGACTGCCCGGTCAGCAGCTGGAAGGGCGCGTTCACGATCGTGAACGGCGACGCCAGCACCGGCGAGCGCGAGTACTTCGCATCGAACTGCAACGGGCCGACCACCAGGTTCACCAACGGATTCGCCGACGGCCACGTCGACCCCTCGGGCGGTGTCGGTGCGGCCGCCGTGGTCACCCCCGGCAACGCGGCCAGCGAGCCGATGCTGGCCGGAGACAACGCCTCGTCGTTCGACGTCAGGACATAGCCCTGCGTCGAGACGGTCCGGTGCTGTTCCGGACTGGCGGTGAGGACTTGGATCGTAGGCACGGAAACCGACGCGGCGATGCAGACACTGCAAACCGCCGCTGTGGCCGTGGCACGAAGACGGACGCGCACGTGAACCACCCCTTCTGGGCAAAGAATGTGAATAGGCTGGAAAGAACCTGGAGAACTCGCAATAAACGTAGGGCACACTGCACCATGCCGCCGACCACGGATTCGATAGTTTTCCTAGCCGTAAGTCAAATATCTCCCGGGCGCCACCAAGGATTGCCCAGTGATTCTCCGAATCAACTGACGGTTGGGCAAATCAACCCGATCCGGGTGTCGGACCCCGGTGCGAGCATCTGGTCATGACCGGAACAGCCAGCATTCTGCATGCGGATCTGGACTCGTTCTACGCGTCCGTCGAGCAACGTGATGCGCCGCGGTTGCGCGGGCTCCCCGTCATCGTTGGCAGCGGTGTCGTGTTGGCCGCCAGCTACGAAGCCAAGCATTTCGGGGTGCGTACCGCCATGGGTGGCCGGCAGGCACTGCGGCTATGCCCGAACGCGGTCGTGGTACCGCCGCGTTTCGACGCCTACAGTGCCGCGAGCAAGCAGGTGTTCGAGGTTTTCCGCGACACCACTCCCCTGGTCGAGCCGCTGTCCATCGATGAGGCTTTTCTTGACGTTTCCGGCCTGCAACGGATCTCAGGTACGCCACGCGATATCGCGGCAACATTGCGCTCCGAGGTACGGCGCCGAGCCGGACTGCCCATCACCGTCGGCGTCGCGCGCACAAAATTCTTGGCCAAGGTCGCCAGCCGCCAAGGCAAGCCCGACGGCCTGCTGGTCGTGGAGCCGCATGAAGAATTGTCGTTCTTGCGCCCCTTGCCGGTACAGGCGCTGTGGGGAGTCGGCTCGGTCACCGCGGAGAAACTGCGGGTGTACGGCATCCGTACCGTCGCAGATGTCGCCGATCTCGGCGAACCCACCCTGGCATCAATGGTCGGCCGGGCCATGGGACATCAATTACATTGCCTCGCACGTAATGTCGATCCGCGGCCGGTGCAAGGCGGACGCCGGCGGCGCTCCATCGGCGCCCAGTGCGCGCTCGGTCGGCGGCGCCGCACCGACAGCGAGATCGACTCTATCGCAACACAACTCATCGAACGGATAGCCCGCCGCGTGCGCGAGACCGGCCGCAGCTGCCGAACAGTGGTGCTGCGGCTACGGTTCGACGACTACACCCGCGCGACGCGGTCGCGCACCATGGCACGACCCACTACCTCCACCGAGCATCTCCTCAGCGCCGCCCGTCAACTTGTCGAAGAGGCCGCTTCGCTCATCGCCGAACGGGGAATCACCCTCATCGGGTTCTCCGTATCCAACTTTGACCCCTGTGGCGCGGCACAATTGGAGCTGCCGTTCTCGGACTCGACCGAGAACGCGTTCGCCCTGGACAGCACCCTCGACGAATTGCGCACGAGGTTCGGCACCCGGTCGGTCACCCGCGCCACCCTGCTACGCGCGGGCGGGCACGAGGACTGGGGCATCCCGACCTTCGAGGACCTCTAGCCGGGCCGGGATGCCCCCAAGGTGATCAGGAATCCACAGAGCACAGCCAGAAAGTGCCGCCCGTGGTGTCCTGAACCAAAGCCATCCGGCCATATGGGGTGTCCTGGGCAGGACTGAGCACCACGCCGCCGAGCGAGACAACCTTGGCCGCACTGGCGTCGGTGTCATCGGTGCCGAAATACACGGCCCAATGCGCCGGCACTCCTTCGGGGAGCTTCCACGGACCTATCGACGCATCGTTGACACCCGCGATCGGCTCGCCGTCGTGCTGGGCGCAGGCATACCGGAATTCATCGGAATCACCCTCTACCTTGGTGTTCCACCCCAGCACCGCGGTGTAGAAGTCGACGGCCTTCTCGTACTCACGGGTGTTCAGTTCATGCCACACCGGCGCACCACCCTCGGCCACCAATTGGAACCCCTTGTGCGCCAATGGCTGCCACAATCCCACGACAGCACCGGAGGGATCGGCGAAGAGGGCCATGTATCCGAGCTGCGGAACTTCCATGGCGGGCAGGCAGTTCGCGCCACCATTGTCCACCGCCTTTTGTAGAGTCGCGTTGATGTCGGCGGTGGCGAAGTATGTAGTCCATCCATCGGGCGCGTTCCACTCCGGGTTGTTGCCGATCATTCCGGCAACGGCTTTACCGTCCTTGTGCGCGTTGATGTAGCCGCCATACTCGGGACCGGCCTCCTGCAAGGTCCAGCCGAACAGCGCGGTGTAGAACGCCTTCGACTTCTCCAGGTCCGATGAAGCGAGGTCGATCCACGCAGGGGCGCCGAGCGGGGTTTCTTCACGAGTGGGCATGGGGTCTCCTTGAACTGGAAGGGGCATTCACCGATACCGACCACCATCGACACGAAAACTCATCGCGCGGGTTTGGCCACCTGCTCGCGACGGGCACGAGACCCGTTCGCTACGGTCTCTGGCGTGATCGTGCTGCTGCCACCCTCGGAAACCAAACGCGAAGGCGGGGACGGTCCGCCGCTGCGGATGGACGAGCTGGCAACACCGTCACTGCACCCGCTGCGCGACGCGCTCGTCGACGAACTCATCGCGCTGGCAGCCGATCCAGATGCGTGCCGGAAGGCCCTGGGCATCTCGGCATCCCAGGGCGCCGAGATCCAACGCAATGCCGAGCTGCGCGTCTCCCCCACCATGCCGGCGCTGCACCGATACACCGGCGTGCTGTATGACAACCTCGATGTGACCTCGCTGCGCGGCGCGTCCGCCGCCCGGGCACAAGCGCGCCTCGCCGTCGGCTCGGCTCTGTTCGGGTTCCTGCGGGCCAACGATCCGGTGCCCGCCTATCGGCTGTCGGCCTCGTCGAAGCTGCCCGGCAAGCCCACCTTGGCCGCGCGCTGGAGACCCATCCTGGAGCCGGTGCTGGCCGAACTGGCCGCCGACGAGTTGGTGGTCGACCTGCGCTCGGGCTCATATGCCGGCTTGGGGCGGCTACCTCATGCGGTCACGGTCGACTGCCTCACCGAACATCCCGACGGACGCCGCACGGTGATCACCCATTTCAACAAGGCACACAAGGGCAAGCTGGCACGCATCCTGGCGGAGACTCGAGCCGAACCCAATGATGCCGCGGCGGTGGCCACGGTGGCCCGTCGCGCGGGACTTCACATAGAACGCGACGGCAACACACTGACAATCATTGTCAGTGCTTAGCGCCGTCAGTCCTTAGAGCCGGAGTGCGACTTCCCTTCGGATGAGTGCGACTTTCCTTCGGAGGAATGCGAACTCCCCTCCGATGAGGATGCGCCCTTCTCCGCCGACGACTTCTCCGCCGAAGGCTTGTCCGCCGGCTTGTCGGTCTTGCCACCCACAGAGGACTTCAGCCCCTCGTGAACCTTGGTGTCCGGCGAAGTGGCAGAGGTCTTGCTGTCTGTCTCGGCTCCCTTGGACCCCTCGGTCTTCTTGGTACCGCCGGTGGTCCCGGTCTCACCGGGCGTCGACTTGAGGCTGTCGCGGGTGACCTTCACCGGACCGGCGGATTCCGGCTTGGCCGGCTGCGGCTTGGTTTCCGGTTTAGCGGTCTCGGGCTTGGCCGTGGCCGGCTTGGCGGTCTCGGGCTTAGTCTCCGGTTTGGCCGTCACCGGTTTGGCGGACTCGGGTTTGGCGGGTTCTGCCGCCGCGGATTCCACCTTGGGCTCGGCAGGCTTGGCCGGATCGACCTTCGACTCAACAACCTTGGTCGGGTCCACCTTCGGCTCAACAACCTTGGTCGGGTCCGTCTTCGGCTCAACAACCTTCGTCGCGTCCGTCTTCGGCTCAACAACCTTCGTCGGGTCCGCCGGCACCTCGCCCGGCTTGGCCTCGTGCTCGGTCTTCGGTGTCCCGGCTTCCTTGTCGGAAGTCTTGTCGGAAGCCTTGTCCGCCGTCTTCCCCTCGTGCTCGTTGCGCTCGATCTTCGAGGTCTTCGCGTCGGCATCGGGCTTGGCCGCCCCAGACTTCTCGGATGCCGAATCCTGCTTGCCGGCAGCCTTGTCGGTCTGCTGCGAGGTGGAATCCTCTGGTGTGGTCTTGGTGTCGGTCGCAGGCACGGACGGCTTCGGCACCTGCCCCAGCAGACTCGACAAGTCATTGAGCGCCGCGACGATCACCGACGGCACGCCCTCTGTCTTACCGATGATCGCTTGCACCGGCACCGTGATCGGCAGCGCAAGAACGTGCAGTACCGCGAATGCCAACTGAGCGAAGTAGGACGGGGTACCGAAGGCCGGGCGCGGGCCCGGGAAATTGGTGGGCAGCGGCTCCGGCTCTTCGGCGGCGGGGGGCGGCGTCGTCTCCTCCGCTGTCGTCTCCTGCGCTGTCGCAGCCTTCGGCAGCGACGAGGTGACATCCGCGGCCGTCTGCTGCGGCTGCGGCTCTGTTGGCTGCTTGGGCGACAAGCCCGGTATCTGGCCCAGCAGACCTGATAAGTCATTGATGGCCGCGGCGATCACCGTCGGCACCCCCTCGGCTTTGCCGAGGAAGAACTGCACGGGCACGGTGATCGGCAATGCCACCACGTGGAACACCGCGAACGCCAACTGCGCAAAGTAGGACGGCGTGCCGAACGCCGGACGGTCGCCCGGGAAGTTGGTGGGGGGCGCGGGATCATCGGCCGCAGGTGGATCGGCGGGCTGCTCCGTCGGCGGATCCACGCTGGTAGGCGGCTCGACCGCGTCGGCCGCGGAGGCAGTGCTGGTCTCGGGAGTAGCGCTGGCTCGCGCGATATTCGGTGTGGCCAAGAGTTTGGCGACGGTGCCGATCAGATCGGTACTGCTCACCACCCCACTGGCTGCCGAATTCAGTTGCGGTGCGGCATCATTCTGCGGCGCGGCCGCGGCCAGCAGGTCGGAGAACGAAGTAAGGGACACTGCCCGGCTTGTCACGGAACGTGGTGCCGCGGTGGGCGTTACCGAAGGGGTCAGTCGAGCGACTCGCGCATCGACTCCGACGCCCACACACAGACTGCACACCGCCGTAACGGCAGCAGCTCGAATACCTACGTGCATCAACAACACTCCCCACGGCCAACCAGACCGACTCCGACAAGAGCAAACTACTACCTCCCCACACCGGCGACAACACGAAAGCCGCACGGCAGGTCAGTCGTCGGCACCCGTCCGCACTGGTTGATCCGCCAGCGCCAACACCTCGTCGTCGGTGAACAACCTCGACCGAATCAGAAACCGCACTCCCTCGGGCGCCTCCAGCGAAAATCCCGACCCGCGCCCCGGCACTACATCAACTGTCAGTTGAGTATGCGACCAGTACGCGAACTGGTCAGCACTCATCCAGAAGGGGGTCCCTCCGCTAACTTCGCCAAGGAGCACATCCGATGCCCCCACCCGAAACTCCCCACGCGGGTAACACATGGGCGCGCTCCCGTCACAACAGCCGCCCGACTGGTGGAACATCACAGGACCGTGCGCCTCGATCAGCGAGGCCAGCAGCTCCGCGGCGGCGGGAGTGAACTCGACGCGGTTGATCAGGGTCGGGCCTTCTTCGGGTGGCTCCTCATCAGAAGAACCCCGCAGCATTGGGCGAGTAGCTCACCAAGATGTTCTTGGTCTGCTGATAGTGGTCGAGCATCATCTTGTGATTTTCACGCCCGATACCGGACTTCTTGTAGCCGCCGAACGCGGCATGCGCCGGGTATTGGTGGTAGCAATTGGTCCACACCCGGCCGGCCTTGATACCGCGGCCCAGCCGGTAGGCGTTGGTCATATCGCGTGACCACACCCCGGCGCCCAGGCCGTACAGGGTGTCATTGGCGATCTTCAAGGCCTCATCCAGCGAATCGAACGTGGCCACGGACAGCACCGGACCGAAGATCTCCTCCTGGAAGATGCGCATGTTGTTGGTGCCCGCAAAGACCGTCGGCTGAACGTAGGCGCCATCCGGGTACTCCGCGACCTTCCTGGCGTCTCCTCCGGTCAACACCTGCGCACCCTCTTGCCGTCCAATATCGATGTAGGACAAGATCTTTTCGTACTGATCGTTGCTTGCCTGCGCACCGATCATGGTGTCTTCATCGAGCGGGTCACCGCCCACGATGGCCTCCACGCGCGTGATCGCCCGCGCCATGAATTCGTCGTAGATGGATGAATGCACCAGCGCACGCGAGGGGCAGGTGCATACCTCGCCCTGGTTGAGCGCGAACATGGCGAATCCCTCAAGCGCCTTGTCCAAGAAGGCATCATCGGCGGCCATCACATCGGGCATGAAGATGTTGGGGCTCTTGCCGCCGAGCTCCAGGGTGACCGGAATGATGTTCTCGGTGGCGTACTGCATGATCAGTCGCCCGGTGGTGGTCTCACCGGTGAACGCGATCTTGGCGATGCGCGGGCTGGACGCCAGCGGTTTACCCGCCTCCACCCCAAACCCATTGACCACGTTGATGACTCCTGGCGGCAGCAGATCGGCGATCAGCTCCATCAGCACCAGGATCGAGGCTGGCGTCTGCTCGGCGGGCTTGAGCACCACACAGTTGCCCGCCGCCAGCGCCGGTGCCAGCTTCCAGACGGCCATCAGCAGTGGGAAGTTCCACGGGATGATCTGTCCCACCACCCCCAGCGGCTCATGGAAGTGATAGGCAACGGTGTCGTGGTCGATCTCGGAAATCGATCCTTCTTGGGCGCGAAGCACTCCCGCGAAATAGCGGAAGTGGTCGACTGCCAACGGGATATCCGCGTTCAGGCTTTCCCGGATCGGCTTCCCGTTATCCCAGGTCTCGGCGACCGCCAGTCTCTCGATGTGCTGTTCCATGCGGTCGGCGATCTTCAGCAGAGTGTTCGACCGCTCGGCCGGCGCACTACTACCCCATGCCTCGGCCGCGGCGTGCGCGGCGTCCAGCGCCTTATCGATGTCCGCCGCGGTGCCGCGCGCGACCTGCGTGAACACCTTGCCGTCGATCGGCGAGATGTTGTCGAAGTACCGCCCCTCGGCCGGAGCCACCCATTCGCCGCCGATGAAATTCTCGTACCGGGGCGCGAAAGTGACTGCACTGCCCTCGGTTCCGGGTGCCGCGTGCTTCGCCATTGCCTGCTCCTGTCGATATCGATGCGAGCCCTGTGACGTACGTTACACCCAGGTCAGGAGTGGCGACACGGGCGTCAGCCGCGCGGCCAGAGCACCAGTTGGGTGCACCGGAACACTGCCACGGTGCGCCCATCAGCGGCCGTCACCGTCGCATCCCATAGCTGCGTGGAACGACCGCGATGAACCGGCACCGCGGTCGCGGTGAGCGTGCCTTCGCGCGCGGCGCCCAGGAAATTCGTCTTCAGCTCGACCGTGGTGAATCCGGTCGCCCCCTCCGGCAAAGAGGCCAGACACCCATAGCCACACAACGTGTCCGCGAGTCCCACGAGGACCGCGGCATGCACGAAACCGTTCGGCGCGAAATGCTCCCCACGGATCGGAAGCTCAGCGACCACTTTGTCGTCGTCAATTGCCACCGATTCAATACCGAGGAATCCCGGAAATTGGCCCACCGGCATGCGTTCGGTTGTCATCTGGCTTCCTGTCCACTCGTGGGCGAGCTACGCGGGTTGATCATGCGCGAGTCCGCATACCTTTAGCATGGGTAAGTCATGTCAGCCCAATCTCACAAGCAATCACCCGAGTCTGACGCCGTCGATCAGGAAGCAGCGAGCTCCATGATCGGCGTGCAGCGCCGCAATCTCATCTTCATCGCTGTCCTACTCGGCATGCTGCTCGCCGCACTCGACGGCACCATCGTCGCCACCGCCCTGCCCACCGTTGTCGCCGACCTCGGCGACGCCGGACATCAGTCGTGGGTGGTCACCAGCTATCTGCTGGCATCCACCGTGGCAACCGCGGTGATGGGCAAGTTCGGTGATCTGTTCGGACGGCGAACCGTCTTCATCACCTGCATCGTCATCTTCGCGGCCGGCTCGCTGCTCTGCGGTATGGCCGGTTCCATGGCGCTGCTGGTGGGCGCGCGCGCCATCCAGGGTCTCGGGTCCGGTGGCCTGATGGTGACAGCGACCGCCCTCATCGGCGAGATCATCCCCATGCGTGAGCGCGGCCGGTATCAAGGCATCCTCGGCGCGGTCTTCGGGGTGACCACGGTGATCGGTCCGCTCCTGGGTGGGTTGTTCACCGATCACCTCGGGTGGCGCTGGGCGTTCTACATCAACCTGCCCATCTCCGTTGTGGTGATCATGGTGGCGGCGGGAGCAATCCCGGCGCTGGCCAAGGCGACGCGCCCGGTCATCGACTATTGGGGCATCGTCCTCATCGCAGTGGGCGCCTCGGCGCTGACCTTGGCCACCAGCTGGGGCGGCACCACCTATCCGTGGTCCTCACCCGTGATCATCGGCCTGTTCGTCAGCTCGGTGGCCGCGATCGGCGTCTTCGTCTGGGTCGAATCCCGGGTGCCCGAACCGATTCTGCCGCCGCGCCTGTTCCGCGATCCGGTTTTCACCATTTGTTGTGTGCTGAGCTTCGTCGTCGGTTTCGCAATGCTCGGTGTGATGACCTACCTGCCGACCTTCATGCAGTTCGTCAACGGTGTCTCGGCCACGGTCTCGGGCTTGCGCACCCTGCCCATGGTGGCGGGCATGCTCATCACCTCCACCGGAACCGGCACCCTGGTGGGCCGCACGGGCAAGTACAAGCGCTACCCCGTCGCGGGCACCGCCATCATGGCCATCGCCCTGGTGCTGCTCTCCCGGATGGACGACTCGACACCGTTCGTGGTGCAGTCGCTGTACCTGTTCGTCCTGGGCGTGGGTATCGGTGCGTCCATGCAGGTACTCACGCTCATCGTGCAGAACACCGCGCGCTTCGACGATCTCGGCGTCGCCACATCGGGCGTGACCTTCTTCCGCACCATCGGCAGCTCGTTCGGTGCCGCGATATTCGGCTCGCTGTTCTCCAATTTTCTTGCGCGCGAAATTGTCTCGGTGAAGGTACCGCCCGAGGCCACCCAATCGCCGCAGGCACTGCACGCATTACCGCACGAGGCCGCGGCACCCGTCATCCACGCCTACGCAGACTCGCTGGATTTGGTATTCCTGTGCGCGGCACCGGTTGCCGCGGTCGGATTTGTACTCGCGCTCTTCCTCAAGGAAGTTCCCCTGCGCGGCGCCGACGCGAGCCTTGCCGTGGATATGGGTGAGGGCTTCGGCATGCCCAATTCCGTATCGCCGGACAAGCTCCTGGAGATCGCGATCAGCAATGCGATGCGTGGCTTCCCGCACGTGGGCCTGCATAAGCTGCGCGAGCACGCCGGTGTCACGATGCCCATCGCACCGTTATGGGCCCTGGTACAGGCCAACCGTTTTCTGCGGGCCACAGGCTCAGCCGAGGTGTCACGCATCGCGCGCTGGTACCGAATACCACCGGAGATCCTCGACCCGGCGTTCAACGAACTCGTCGCGGACGGCCATGCCCTGCGCACCGGCGATCACGTCTGGCTCACCGACAGCGGCCGCCAGGAAGTCGACAAGATCAGCGAGGCAATCAACCAGTACCTGATCGAACGGCTCTCCCGGACACCAGATTTCGAAGACCGCGCCGACCGGGAGCAGATTCAGGCGGCCCTGGAACGCATTTCACGGCGAATCGTCACCGACACCGATTGGCGCGAGAACCCTATCCCTGCGCTACCCGCGGCGACTGGGACGACAACAGCACCGTGACCAGCGTTTCGATTCCCGGCCGCGGATTGAAGTCCGGTGCCGGGTTGGCAAGTTGCTGGTAAATGATGCCGGTCAGATAGTCCTGGAAGATCTCCGCGTGCAGTTGCGGAGTTGTCGGGTTCACGTTGCGCATTAGCTGTAGCGTGCGGGGAATCTGCGCGTCCCTGCCACGCTGCAACGGCTCCCTCAGCTCGGGATGACTCCAGCCTTCCATCAGAAGCGCCATGTACGCCCGCACCCGGGTGCTCATCACCCCGACGGCCCCATTGGCGTAGGCAGTACCGATGCCCACCAGGTCGGCCACCGTGGTCGGGTTGATCTCGGTGACCAGCGCCCGCCAGAACGCGCGGCGCAGTTTCTCGATCTCGACAATGACGCCCAGGAGCAAAGCATCGCGGGTCCGGAAATGGTTTGAGGTGGTACCACTGGGCACGTTCGCCGCCGCATCCACCGATCGATAGGTGAGACCACTGACACCCAAGGTCCCGGCCACTTCTATCGCGGCCGCGATCACCTCTGCCCGCCGCCCCCTCGGTTGCTCCTCCACCAGCCCGAGGGTAGTCCGAAATAACGGCGATATGTGCACCGACCCTAGGATCGGAGTCATGCGCTTCTCGATCTGGGGACAAACCAATCAATCCTGGGCAGATCTGCTGGATATCGCCCAATACGCCGACGACGGGGACTGGCGCGCCTTCTACGCCGCCGACCATTTCATGTCGCATGACGACACCGCCGCGCAGCGCACCAACTTCCATGAGGCCACCGCCCTCTTCGCGGCGCTTGCCGCAGCCACCTCGCGGATCCGGCTGGCTCCTCTGGTGCTGTCGATGACCTTCCGGCATCCGGCGGTGCTTGCCAACTGGGCGGTCACCGTCGATCACGTGAGCCACGGGCGTTTCACGCTCGGGCTGGGCGCCGGCTGGCAGGAGAACGAGCACCAGCGCTACGGGCTCGAACTCGGTAAGCCCGGGCCGCGCGTAGACCGTTTTTCCGAAGGGCTGCAGGTGATTACCGGGCTGCTCAACGAGCAAGCCACCACCGTGGATGGCGATTACTACCAGCTGGCGGAGGGCATCTGCGAGCCCAAGCCACTGCAACGGCCCTTGCCCATCCTGATCGGCGCGACGCAACCGCGGATGCTCGGTCTCACCGCCCGATACGCGCAGGAATGGAATCAGTGGTCCGCACCCGGTACGTTCCGCGAGGTTTCCGGGCGACTGGACGCCGCCGCGGAAAAGATCGGCCGCGATCCCGCGACGATCTGGCGCTCCACTCAAGCACGCGTGATCGTCACCGATGATCCGGAGTCTGAGAAGCGCGCGGCGGAAACCGCTGCGGCATCACCGATTCCAGTCTTGTACGGCACCGCGGAGCAGATCGCGGAGCAGATGGCCCCGTGGGCACAGGAGGGCGTCGACGAAGTGATCCTTCCGGACCACTTGCTTGGCAACGGGCCAGCGCGCCGAGACGCCTATGACGCCCTGGCCCAAGCCCTTCGGCCGCTCTCCAACGAAACGGGTTAGCCGTTGGGGCTAATTGCCCCAACCGCGCTGGCCGTCCCAGCCACCGCAGACGCCGTTGTAGCAGCCATGGCCCCAGCCACCCTGGCCGGGATTCCAGCCGCCGCACACGCCGTTGTAGCAGCCACCGCCGCCACCTGCGTCACCGCCACCCGAGCCGCCGGGATCGGCAAGAACGACCTGATTGGACGTGGTTGTCGGCACCCCGGCGCTCATCACGGTGGCAGGCGAGGCAGCGATTATGGCCGCGCCAGCACCAGCGGCGAACACCGTTCCGATGATCTTCCGTGTGATTGACATATATCCATATTGCTCCTCAAATGGGAGCCTGCCAACCACCGACACGATTTCGATACCAACCAATCACAAACCGTCGCTTATGTTTTCGCAGGTAGACCGCGAAAAATGGCGATTATGACGCCGCGGCAAAAACCTGAACGAACTTCGACAGCGAAGCATCGATATCGCTGCGCAACGCCGCGGCCACCACGGCACCGATGGGCCCGAACATCGCGGGGCCGCCCAGGTGCAGGTTGAAGTCGACAACCGATCCGGCACCCTTCGGGGAGATCGTCACCCTGAGCTTGACCTTTATCCCGCCCCTGCCTTGTCCGTCCAAGAACAGGCCCGTCGGCGGGTCGTACTTCTGCAGCGTCCACTTGACGCGGTTGTACATGCCCTTCACGCACACGATCGACTCGATGACGGTGCCCTTTTCCAGGGTCTCGGGCAACGCGCTGCGCCACGCCGTGTGAACGCTGAGCCACTCATCGAAGCGCCGCAGATCCGAGGCGTGTGCCCAGGCCTCCTCGGGAGGGAGGGGCACATCGATGGAGGAATTCAGTTTGGCTGCCACGTGGGCAAAGGATACCGGAGCGATACGAACGGCCAGCTAGCAATTACTCGGCGCCGGAAGTCCGGCAAACCTGTCGGCGATCCATTGCACCCCGAGCCGCTCCCCCTCGGGATCCACGTGCCCCTTCCCCGGGGAGACGACCTCCTGAACCGTGTCTCCCAGCGCGCACGCGCGGCGCACCGCCGCATGGATCCACCGTGCGTCGATGAGCCTGTCGGCTCCACCGGCGTAGACGAACATCGGCCCGGATGCCGGGCCCAGTGGCAGCGCGATCCGCTTCAGCGCGGCGGCGAAGATGATGGCGTCTTCCGGATTGGTCCCGTGAAAGTCTTTGGCGCGCAATCTGCCTATGGCAGCGGATCGTGCGGGATCGAGTCCGTTATGACATCCCAGCAATAACGCTTTGTCTCGTGGATTGTCCTGAAAGGAGCCGTGCAGAAAATTCTCGGGACGCAGCTCCGGGACCGTGACCGACAAGCCCGTGAGCAGGGTCGGCATCATCGACAGCTGGCTCCAGTCGTACCGCCCGTCGCCCACATGGGTCGCCATCTCGGTCAGATCTGCGGCGGGCGACAGGTTGGCCGCGCCGACAAACTCCAGCTCGGACGCGTAGCCACCCGCGAGCTCGGCGGCGGCCCACGTTGCCTGGCCACCCTGGGACGCCCCGATCGCCGCCCATTTCGTCGAGGACCCGGGAATCAGCGATACCGCGGCACGGGCCGCGTCGATGACATTGAATCCTTCTGACCTGGGCTCCAGATACGGATGCGGGCCCGGCACGCCCAGCCCCTCGTAGTCCGTGATCGCGACCACCCAGCCACGCTTGGTGAGGTTGCGCACCAGCCAGATGTAGCCCCGCAGGTCAGGAGCCCGGGACACCGCGCACTCGTCGTCCAGACCCGTGGTCCCATGACCTACCGAGACGACGGGCCAACCCGCTTGCGGCGGTTCGCCTTTCGGCGAAAAAACGACACCCGTCACCTCGGTGGGCGTCCCTGTCGCACCCGACGTCGACATGTAACGGATCAGATGACCGTCGGCGATGGCGTCCAGATCTGGCGCCAACGACAACGGCGCGTCGGACAGCACCTCACCCGGCGGCGGCGAAGGAGGCTGAGGTGCAACGCTTTCCGCCTCCACCCGCGCGCAGGCCGCCGCCGTGACCAATACCAGCGCCGCAAGGAGCGGCGCCAGTCGGTTACTGAGCGTCGCCGTCCTTGGGGGATTGCGAGCCTTCAGCTGGGTTGACCTTCTCTACCGCGCTCTTGGCAGCGTCCTGCACCTTGTCGACCACCGCGGAGTACTTGCCACCGGTCTTGGAGTCGATCACATCGCCGACCTTGTCGACGGCCTCGTTCACCTTGTCTTTATTGCCCGCCAACAGGCTCTTCAGCTTGTCGATGAGGCCCTTGAAATCAGCCATGAGCTTGCTCTCCTTCGTCTGGGACGGCGCAACTGTAATACGACTTGGCGGCGTATGTTGGGTCGAGTGACGGACCCAGTGAAAATCACGCTGACCGGGGCTCCAGAGACGATGCTGGCCACCCTCTACGGCCGGGCACTGGACGCCGCGTCCCCGAATTCGGTTCTGCATGACCACTACGCCGCCGACGCCGTCGCCCGCATCGACTACGACTTCTCCAAGACCAAGATCAAGGGCACCCAGGCGGTCGGGGTGGCGTTGCGCGCCCGCCAACTCGATGACTGGACCGCCGAGTTCCTCACCGCACACCGCGAGGCGACCGTGCTGCATCTGGCCTGTGGCCTGGACACGCGCGTCTTCAGGATCAACCCGCCCGAATCAGTGCGCTGGGTCGATGTCGACTATCCCGACGTGATCGCGCTGCGTCGCGCGCTGTTACCCGGCCGCGGCGGCGACTACCGCATGATCGAAAGTTCGGTCACCGACAGCGCATGGCTGGAAGCCATCCCGGCCGACCGCCCGACGCTCGCGGTGTTCGAGGGCCTGACGATGTACCTGACCGAGCCCGAGGGGCAGTCCCTGATCCGGCGCATCACCGGCCGATTCCCCAGCGGTCAGCTGGCTTTCGACTGCTACGGCAGCATCGGGATCAAACTGCAGAAACTGGTGCCGGCGGTGCGCAACGCGGGCGCCACCCTGCATTGGGGTATCGACGACCCCGGCCAGATCGAAGCACTGCACCCCGGTCTGCGCTGCCGCAACGACCTGCGTAGCACCGATGTGGCGGGCGAGGAACATCTGCCCCTGTCGGGACGCATCCAGATGAAGGTCATCTCACACATCCCTGCCCTGCGCGATATCGGCAGGATCATGCGGTTCAGCTTCTAGAAATCAGTCGTCCCCGGTGGCCCAGAAATGACGGGGCTGGCCGGACCACTTGCCCTGCAACCACCACACCGCCTCGATCACCCCGGCCGCCGCGATACCGATGGCCAGCGCCGGCCCGGTGACCGCCAGATTGCTGGGGTCGAGCATAAAGGCCTTTCGCGCCAACGGAATCGCGAAGATCGCCACATAGCCCAGACCCGAGAGCGCCACCAACACCACCCGCCACCACTGGTACGGACGGGCCACCACCGCGAGCACCCACACGGCCGCCACCAGCTCGGTGATCAGCGCGGCGGTGGAGGCCTGCGTGCTGTTCCCGGAGACATGGAGGATCTGTCGCGCCACCAGGTACGACAGGAATGTCGCGATGCCCACCGTCAGGCCCGACGGGATCGCCGAGAGCATCACCCGGCGTACGAACCCCGTCTGAGCGCGCTCATTGTTGGGCGCCAGCGACAGGATGAACGCCGGAATACCGATGGTGAACCACGCGGCGATGGTGACGTGAATCGGCTGGAACGGAAACGGCACCGCACCGTAGTGGAAGATCCTGGAACCCAGCCCCGCGAGCCCCACCGTCAGCGCCAGCAGCACCGAGTACACCGTCTTGGTAAGGAACAGGTTGGAGACCCGCTCGATGTTGCCGATCACCCGCCGACCCTCGGCGACCACATACGGCAGCGTGGCGAACTTGTTGTCCAACAAGACAATCTGTGCCACCGCGCGGGAGGCCGAGCTGCCCGCCCCCATCGCGACGCCGATATCGGCGTCCTTGAGCGCCAGCACGTCGTTGACGCCGTCACCCGTCATCGCGACGGTGTGGCCATGCGACTGCAGTGCCTTGACCATCGCCCGCTTCTGGTCGGGGCGGACCCGGCCGAAAGTGGTCGCGTCGGCCAGCGTCGCGGCCAGCTTGTCGGTATCGGCCGGCAGCGTGCGCGCATCCACGGCGGCGCCGGAGAGTCCCAGCGTCTGAGCCACCGCGCTCACCGACACCGCATTGTCGCCCGAGATCACTTTGATGGAGACATGTTGAGAGGCAAAGTAATCCAGCGTCTCGCGGGCGTCCGGGCGGATCTTCTGCTCCAGCACCACCAGTGCGCGCGGCGTCACCGCACCGGGGGCGCGCGCGTCATCGACGGATAGCTCCGCCGAGGCGAGCAAGAGCACCCGCAGACCGCGCGAACCGATCTCCTCGGCGGTAGTAGCGATGGGATCGGCCGGGTCCAGAAGGACATCCGGCGCACCGATCACCCAGTTTCCATGCTCCCCGTACGAGGCGCCGCTCCATTTCTTGGCCGAAGAGAACGGCGCGATAGCCGTGGTCGTCCAGCCCGGCGGGCTGTCATAGGCCTCGGCGATGGCCGCGATACTCGCATTGGGCCGCGGGTCGTCGGCCGCCAGCTGAGCCAGCACCGCCAGTGCGTCCTCATCAGATCCGTCATCCGGGAAACGCACCTCGGACAGCCGCATCCCATTCTCGGTGAGGGTCCCGGTCTTGTCGGCGCACACGGTGTCGACCCGGGCCAGCCCCTCGATGGCGGGCAGCTCTTGCACCAGGCACTGGCGCCTGCCGAGCCGAATCACCCCGACCGCAAAGGCGATTGACATCATCAGCACCAGCCCCTCGGGCACCATCGGGACCAGCGCGCCCACCATGCGCAGCACCGATTCCTGCCAGCTGTCGCCGGTGGTGAACAGCTGGGTGTAAATGATCAGCGCGCCCGCGGGCAGCAGCAGGTAGGTGATGAACTGCAGAATCTTGTTGATGCCGTTGCGCAGTTCGGAATGCACCAGGGTGAACTTGGAGGCCTCCTCGGCAAGCTTGGCCGCATACGCCTCCCGCCCCACCTTGGTCGCGCGGTACGCGCCGCTGCCGGCCACCACGAAGCTGCCCGAGAGCACCTGGGCGCCAACGGTCTTGTCGATGGCGTCGGCCTCGCCCGTGAGCAGCGACTCATCGATCTCGAGCGCGGCCTCCTCGACGACCTCACCGTCCACCACGATCTGGTCACCGGGACCGAGCTCAATGATGTCGTCAAGCACGACCTCATTGGGCGCCAGCGCCGTTGCGGCACCGTCGCGCCGCACCACGGGCCGGGTCTGACCGACGATGGCGAGCTTGTCGAGTGTCTGCTTGGCGCGCAGCTCCTGAATGATGCCCACGGCGCTGTTGGCGATGATCAGCAGCCCGAACGCGCCGTTGATGACGGAGCCGGTGGACAGCACGATGACGAGCAGCACCCCGAGGATGGCGTTGATCCGGGTGAAGACGTTGGCTCGCACGATGTCCGACACGCTGCGCGCCGCACGCGACGGAACGTCGTTGGTCTTCCCCTGCGCTACCCGCTCCGCGACCTCGGCAGCGGTCAGGCCGCTGATGGTCAGTCCCTCGATCGTTGCCACCCCTGCACACTAGCGACCCGTGGCCGTCCGGCACGGCCACCGAGGGCCGACGCCGCACGATTATTTGGCCAGTTCGTCACGCCACGTTCTTGTCCGGCGCGGGTAATGTCAGTTGGTATGACATCGAATGAACTCCCGGATTGGGACGCCACCTACCAAGGCAAGAGCGAGGTCTTCCAGGGCGAACCGCCATGGAATATCGGCGAACCCCAGCCCGAACTCGCCGCGCTGATCGACGCCGGCAAGTTCCACGGCACGGTTCTCGACGTCGGCTGCGGACATGCCGAAACTTCGCTGCGGCTGGCGGCGCTCGGCCACACCACGGTCGGGCTCGACCTGTCCCCCACCGCCATCGAGGCCGCCCGCGCGGCGGCAGCCGACCGCGGCCTGGCCAATGCCACCTTCGAGGTCGCGGACATCACCAACTTCTCGGGCTATGACGGGCGCTTCAACACCATCGTGGACAGCACGCTGTTCCACTCCATTCCCGTGGAAGCACGCGAGGCCTACCTACAGTCGATCTCACGTGCGGCGGCCCCGGATGCGTCGTACTACGTGCTGGTCTTCGCCGTGGGCGCCTTCCCCCCGGGCATCGGCCCCAACGCTGTTACCGAAGACGAACTGCGCGCGGCGGTCGAGCCCTACTGGGTGATCGACGAGCTGAGCCCCGCCTTCATCCACTCCAACATTCCTGAGGTGATACCGGGCGCGAACTTCGACATGCCCCTGTTCCACAAGGACGAGAAGGGCCGCAACAAGCAGCCCGCGTTCCTGCTCCAAGCGCACAAGGGCAACAAGAGCTAAGAAAGACGCCACCAGCCGTCGGGTGCGGCGGGCTGCCGAGCATCGGTCCGCTGCCCTGGCTTGGGCGTCACCACCGTGACCCCCTGTTCGCCAGCTGCGGTAAGCACCCTCTCGATGGGTTCGGCCCAGGGGTGCAGCGCCAAATTGAACGTGCCCCAATGGATGGGCAACAAGGGAGCCGTCGGTGTCGCAAGGTCCAGGTGCGTCTGGACTGCCTCTTCCGGATTCATGTGAATATCGGCCCACGACGTGTTGTAGGCGCCGACCGGCAGCAAGGTGAGATCGAACGGGCCGTAGGTATCACCAATCACTTTGAACGCCTTGGTGTATCCGGTGTCGCCGCCGAAGAAGACCTTGTGGCGGGGGCCGGTGAAGGCCCAGGACGCCCACAGGGTGGTGTTGCGCGTGATCGACCTACCGGAAAAGTGGCGGGCCTGTGTGCAGGTCAGGGTCAGCTTTCCGAGCTGATGACTCTGATCCCAGTCGAGCTCGACGACCCGCGCCGGTGAGACGCCCCAGCCGCGCAGGTGCGCCCCCACGCCCAGCGGCACCACGAACACCGCGTTCTGGCTCCGGGTCAGGGCGATGATCGAATCCATATCCAGGTGGTCGTAGTGGTCATGGCTGATCACCACCGCGTCCAGCGCGGGCAGTGCCGCCAGCTCCACGGGCACCGGGTGCTGCCGGTGCGGGCCGACGACCCGCGAAGGCGAGCATCTATCGCTCCACACCGGATCGGTGAGCACGCGGTAGCCATCAATCTCGACCAGCACACTGGAATGCCCAAACCAGGTGGCCGCCAAATCGGCAGGCGGGCCGGACAGTTCCGGCAGCGCCAGCGGCACATCACCTTTCGGAGAGCCCGCGCTGCGGCGGGTGAGCACATCCCACACCACCGTGCCGGCCTCGGCATCGGGAGAGAACTGCCGCGCCGGTTCGGCGTTGTGGAAGGTGCCGCCCCGGTACTGCGGGGATCCCTCGGCGACCTCGGCGATGCGCTCCTTGCTGGCACCCAGCGTCTGCGGAACGTCGCGCAGGGCGCGCCCGATCCACGTCGACGCGATCGCCGCGCCGGCACCAACCCAGAGCGCCCGCACGCTCAGGCTCCCTGGAAGTTGGGCGGACGCTTCTGGATTCGCGCGACCTGGGCCTCGATGATGTCCTGACTGCCCCAGGCCTTGTCGAACAGCTCCTTATGCTCGGGCCACTGGTCTTCGAAGGCTCCGTCATCGTTGAGCACACGCTTTGCGTGCTTGAGCGCCAGCGGCGCGAATCCGGCGAGTTCGGCGGCCCAGGCCTGCGCGTCCGCAAGCTCGCCGATGCGGTTAGCCATTCCGGTCTGGAACGCGGTCTGCGCGTCGAGCGGTTCGGCGGCCAGCAGCATGGCACGCGCGCGCCCGTACCCGACCAGCGAGGAGAGCCGCCGAATGCTCCAGTTATCCAGGGCGATACCGTATTTGGCGACCGGGAACTGGAAGCGTGCGGTCTCGGAAACCACCCGCAGATCCGCGACCATCGCGAGCATGACGCCGGCACCGATGGCGGGCCCGTTGACGGCGGCGATCACCGGAACGTCTGCGGCATCGACGCTCTTGATCGAGTGCTGCCAGGCATCGGCGAACTTATCGGGATCAGGAGCGCCGCTGGACAGGTCGGCACCGGCGCAGAACGAGGTGCCCTGTCCGGTGATGACGATGGCACGCGCTGTTTCCGCGGCCTTCCTGACCTCCTCGGCGAAGGCGAGCGCAAGCTCATAGGTCACCGCGTTACGCCGTTCGGGGCGCTGCAGCTCAATGGTGGTGACGGGACCGTCGCTAGTTACACCGATCATGGCAACCACCCTAATATGACGACCATGACTACCGTCGCCGTGATTGGTGGCGGGCAGGCCGGGATCGCGGCGGGGTACTTCCTCCGGCGCCGCGGACTCGAGCCGCTGCCCCGGCGACGCCCCGCCGATGACGCACCCGGGCACGGTTTCGTCATCCTGGATCACGCGCCCAGCCCGGGCGGTGCCTGGCAGTTCCGCTGGCCGACGCTGACGCTCGACAACACCAATCGCATCTATCAGCTGCCCGGGATGCCCTTCGACGAGACAGGAACCATCAGGGCCTCCACGGCGATGCCCCGATACTTCGGCGAGTACGAGCACCGCTATGACCTTGACGTCCGCCGGCCCGTACACGTGCGGGCGGTGCGGCCGGCACCGGATGGGTTCACGGTGGAAACCTCCGCAGGCGCGTTCGGTGTCGACGGACTCATCAACGCGACGGGGACCTGGGACAAACCGTTCGTGCCCTTCGTGCCGGGCGCGGGCACTTTCCGGGGACGTCAGCTACACACGCGCGACTACCAGCGCCCGGAGGAGTTCGCGGGTCAGCATGTACTCGTGGTGGGCGGCGGGATCTCGGCCGTGCAACTGCTCATGGAAATCTCCGGGATCGCCTCCGCCACCACCTCCTGGGTCACCCGGCGCGAGCCGGTGTTCGTCACCGATCTCACCGTCGACCGGCTGCGGGCCGCGGTGGCGGGTGTCGATGAACGATCGCGGCGCGGCGAACCACAGCGATCCGTGGTCTCGGCAACGGGACTGCCGTGGACCGCGCAGACCGCCGACGCGTCGCGGCGCGGGATCCTGGCCCGGCGCCCCATGTTCAGCCGCATCACCCCCACCGGGGTCGCCTGGCCCGACGGCAGCTCGCTGGATGTCGACGTGATCCTGTGGTGCACCGGGTTTCGGCACGCGCTGGATCACCTGGCACCACTGCACCTGCGCAACGGCCGGGGCGGCATCACGATGACCGGCCGGCTACTCACCCAGGTCGCCGGTCAACCCGCCATCCATCTGCTGGGTTACGGCTCATCGGCCAGCACCATCGGGGCCAACCGGGCATCCCGGGCCGCCGTCGTCGAGCTGCTGGACTATTTAGAAGGCGGTGCTTCCTGAGGGTTAGAAGGCGGTGCTTCCTGAGGGCTGCAGCACGAAGCCGTGCTTCTGATCGCCCGTCGTCACCTGGCACGCGGTCACGCTGCCCGCGCCGACCGCGCATGTGACGTTGCCGTAGGTGAGCTTCTGCCCGACGTTGAGCTGCGGCGCCTCGGGTTTGGTGCCACAGGACCAGGCACCCTTGCTGATCTCGAAGGCGCCGTCACCCTTCTGCGCGACGGTGCCCATCGGACACGTGCCGATACCCGGGAGGTTGACGCCGCCCAGTCCGGGCACATTCGCGCTCGCACCACCGATACCGGGCACGTTCGGGGCGTTCGGGGCGTCCCCGGGAATCCCGGGAACCGCGCCATCGCAGCTGAGACGCTGACGCGAGGTGGGCGTCATATTGGGCGACGCACGGAACATGCAACCGATCCCGTCGGGGGTGGAAAAGTGGATCGACCGCACCGAGGAGTTCTCGTTGGTGACGAAGAATCCGTCGGGCGGCACCACGGCGAACCCGCTCAAATCGGGGAACGCGGGATCGGCGTGCGCAACGGTCACACCCCCGGAAAGCAGCCCCACGCCCAGCGCAGCGCAAACGCCAGCAACGTAAGAAACTAGTTTTACAGGTACTGATGTTGACATGCGCAAGCTTTCGGTATGGGACGCCGGATTATCAGCTTTCATGATACTGGCGACTCACGGCACAGCACCGGCGGCGATAGTTCGAACGTTTTACCCATCTCATCGGGCAAGATGGCAGACATGGTTGATGGCCCAGGCTCCCCGCGCGTACTGGTGGTGGACGACGACGCCGACGTGCTCGCCTCGCTGGAACGCGGCCTGCGTCTGTCCGGGTTCGAGGTGAACACCGCCAGCGATGGCGCCGAAGCACTGCGCTGCGCCACCGAGCATCGGCCGGATGCGATCGTGCTCGATATCAACATGCCCGTGCTGGACGGCGTCAGTGTGGTGACCGCGCTGCGGGCCATGGACAACGACGTGCCCGTCTGTGTGCTGTCCGCCCGTACCTCGGTCGATGACAGGGTCGCCGGCCTGGAGGCCGGGGCCGACGATTACCTGACCAAACCCTTCGTACTCGCCGAGCTGGTGGCCCGGGTGAAGGCGCTGCTGCGCCGCCGCGGCGCGGTGGCCACCTCGTCGACAGAGACCATCGCTGTCGGGCCGCTTGAGGTGGAGATCCCCGGCCGCCGCGCCCGCATCAACGGTGTCGAGGTGGACCTCACCAAGCGTGAATTCGACCTGCTGGCGGTGTTGGCGGAACACAAGACCGCGGTGCTGTCTCGCGCCCAGCTCCTAGAGCTGGTGTGGGGCTACGACTTTGCCGCCGACACCAATGTCGTCGACGTGTTCATCGGCTACCTGCGCCGCAAGCTAGAGGCGGGCGGCGCACCCCGTCTGTTACACACCGTGCGCGGTGTCGGGTTCGTGCTGCGTTCGCAGTAACGACGGATGAGCAGCTTGCACGAGAATCAACCAGTCATGGGCCGCCCGAGTAAGCACCGCAGCCAACGGATCACCGATCTGTCCTACCGGTTACTGGAAAAGCCCATGCGAATCTTCTCGCTCCGCACCCTGGTCGCCATCGCCGCGCTGGGAGTGATGGTGCTGGTGGTGACGCTGGGTACCTGGGTGTGGCTAGGCGTCGAAGAAGACCAGTACAGCCAGCTGGATCGGCGGCTGGATTCGGTGTCCAGTCTCGGTGCCGTCTCGGATCTCCTGAAATCCGTGATCAACTCGGACACCAAGCTCAACAGTCCCGACGGTTTGGTGCTCACCGCGCGCGTCGCCGGCCTGGCCAAATCCATTCCGGCCGACACCGAACTTCCGCTGCTGGAGCCCGGGTACGCCAACACCAAGATCAACGGCGTCGAGTACCGCGTCCGGTCATTCGTCGCTCCGGGGAACATTCCCGTCGCGGTCGGTGCGCCGGTCGCGGAGACGCAGCGCCAGATCGACCGCTATCACCTGCGCATCCTGGCAATCTGCGGCGGCGTGCTGATCGGCACCGTGATCGTCGGCTGGGTCATCTCGCTCATCGTGGTGAGCCCATTCCGGCTGTTGGCACAGCAGGCCCGGCTGATCAACGCACAGTCCAACCCCGACGACGTGAACGTTCGTGGTGTGCGCGAGGCGGTCGAGATCTCCGAGGCCGTCGAAGGGATGCTCGAACGCATCAACACCGAGCAGGAAAAGACAAAGGCGGCACTGGAATCCGCGCGTGACTTCGCGGCAGTCGCCTCGCATGAGTTACGCACCCCGCTCACCGCGATGCGCACCAACCTCGAGGTGCTCTCCACCCTCAATCTGAGCGATGACCAACGCGAGGAAATCATCGAGGAGACCATCCGTACCCAAAGCCGGGTAGAGGCAACACTTTCCGCGCTTGAGCGGCTCGCCCAGGGCCAGCTGACCACCGAGGACGACCACGTACCCGTCGACATCACCGAGCTGCTGGACCGGGCCGCCCACGACGCTGACCGCAGCTACCCCAATCTCGAGATCTCGCTGGTGCCGTCGTCCACGATTCTGATGCTGGGGCTGCCCGCGGGGCTACGGCTGGTGATCGACAACGCGATCAAGAACGCGGTGAAACACGGAGGCGCGACCAAGATCCGCCTCTCGGCGACCAGCACGGTGAACGGGGTGGAAATCGCGGTCGACGACAACGGCAGCGGCATTCCCGAGGCCGAACGCGTGCAGGTGTTCGAGCGGTTCTCGCGAGGCTCCACCGCCTCGCATTCGGGCTCCGGCCTGGGCCTGGCGCTGGTCGCCCAGCAGGCCGAACTCCATGGCGGCACAGCCGCTTTGGAGTCGAGCCCGTTGGGAGGCGCACGGCTGGTGCTGCGCCTCCCCGGGCATTGATCCTGGCGAAGCCCTAGCGAGCGCCCAGCAGGTCGATCACGAACACCAGCGTCTTACCCGACAGCTGATGTCCGGCACCGGCCTCACCGTAGGCCTGCGCGGGCGGCACGGTCAGCTGACGACGGCCGCCGACCTTCATACCGGGGATACCGTCCTGCCAGCCCTGGATGAGCGCCTGGAGCGGGAACTCGATGGACTCACCGCGGTTCCACGAGCTGTCGAACTCCTCGCCGCTCTCGAATTCGACACCGACGTAATGCACGTCAACGACCGATCCGGGCGTGGCCTCGGCACCGTCACCGACGGTGATGTCCTTGATGACCAGTTCGGTGGGCGGCGGGCCTGGCTGAAAGTCGATCTCGGGTTTCGTCATGCCAGCAGCGTATCGTCCGGCCGCCGGTGGGCCGCCAGTCTGCTCACCACACGTTCCACCTTCCCGTCCACACCACGGCTTTCCTGGGCGACGGCCGATGACATGGTGGCCGTCAGCCGCACCCGGTCCGCGCGGAACAGGTCATAACTGAATTCGAAGGGCCGGCCGTCGGTGTGACGGGTCACCCGGGTGATGGCCAGCAGCGGTCTGCGATGGGGCACATCGAGCCACTCGGCCTCACGCGGATTGGCGCTCACCACTTCGATCGTCTCGGTCGATGAGTCCGCGATCAGGCCGTACCGCACCTGACACAGCTCGTACAGGGAGCCGCCGAGCGGTTGCTCCAGCAGATCCGGCACCAACTCGGCAGGAAAATACGCGGTGTCGACCGATAACGGCACACCATCGGCGTAGCGAAGCCGCCGTACATCGAAAACCTCTGCCCCCTCCCCAATCTCCAGCGCAGACCGCTCGGCCGCAGTGGCGGGCCGCCGGGAGGTACCGAGCACCCGGGTATCGCTGGTGTGGCCCCCGATGTGCAGCCGGGTGGGCAGACCGACGAGCTCGGCGACGTTGCGCTGTACCACGTCGGCGCGTACGAAGGTGCCGCCGCCGCGGCCGGTCTGCCGCTCCAGGATGCCGGCCCGGCTCAACGGCACCAAGGCGCTGCGCACCGTCGCACGCGACACCGCGAACCGCTCCGCCATCTCACGCTCGGACCCCAAGCGTGAGCCCGGATGCAGGGTGCCCTGGGCGAGCATAGACAGGATCCGCCGCCGCACGTCCTCGGCTACCGGGCCGCCTTCCGACTCCTCCATCTGCTCAGTATCGCCGCAAGCGCACTTACGGGCTGACCGCGTCCGGCGATTCGGGCAACACCTGCCCGCCGTCGACCACGATGGCCTGGCCGGTGATGTACCCGGCCTCATCCGTGGCCAGGAAGGCCGCCAGATGCCCGATGTCGATGGGGCTGCCCAGCATGCCCAGGGGAATCGAGCGCGCCATCCCGCTGATGTATTCCTCACCCATGTCCACCAAGCCTTCAGTGAGAATGTTGCCGGGCAGTATCGCGTTGACGGTCACCCGGCGCGGGGCCAGCTCGATCGCGGCCGTGCGCATGAAGCCCAACTGGGCCGCCTTGGACGCTCCGTAATGCGACCAGCCGGGATATCCGGTGACCGGCCCGGTGATCGACGAGGTGAGGATGACCCGGCCGCGCCCTGACGCGGTGAGCGACTCCAGGCATGCCTGCACCGTGTAGACGGTGCCCTTGACGTTGACGTCCAATACTTCGGAGAGCTGCTCGGCGGTCATGGTGTCCAGCCGTGCCTCAGGGAAGATCCCGGCGTTGGCGCACACCACGTCCAGGCCGCCGAACGCGCCGGCCACGGTCCGCACGGCATCCGTGCACGAGCCCGGATCGGACACATCCAGTTGCACACCGATGACATTGCCCTCCCCCAAGTCATCCAATTCAGTGGCCACCTCCGCTATCTCACGCGAAGATCGTGCCGCCACAGCCACATTGGCACCCGCGCGCGCGAACACCGTGGCGATGCCGCGGCCGATTCCCTTGGTACCCCCGGTCACCAGTACTGATCTGGTGGACAAGTCGAACATCACAACTTCCTCTCTGCCGGCTCAGCCGACTCGACGACCGAAAACTGCCTCCCGCAACCAGGTCTGGTCGGTGAGGTAACGCTGCGCGAGCCGGGCCGTGCGCGCCCCGAACCCGTCACTGACCCTGATCGCCGCATCGGCATCGGCATGTGAGGCGATCCAGGCGGTGAGCATGACCCGCCGCAGCATCACGAAAACCGGGATCATCGCGAGGTGTTCATCGGAGAGACGACACACCCGTCGGTAACCCTCAAGCCAATCCGCGACGGCCACCTCGGCCTCCGGAGTGTCTTCCACCCACGACACCACGGCGCCGAGGTCGGCCATGAACCAGGACCACCCGCAGTCGTCGAAGTCGATGACCGTGATGTCAGAGCCCGGCCGGCCGGGGTCGACCATGAGGTTGGACAACCTCATGTCGGCATGTATCAGACCGAATCGGTCAGGGCCGTAACCGTATTCGGTGATCCGGCCAATGATGTCCCGCACCGCGGCATCGACCGTCGCACGATCCTGGTCGGTCATGCCGGGCGCCTGCCGCCAGTCGCCCCAGCGCGCCCGCGGACCGAACATCGATTCCAAGTCCCACCGAAACCGGGTGAACTCCTGCGGCACGCGCCAGCGCTGGGCGTGGTCATGCATGTGCGCGGTCAGTTGACCGAGCTTTCCGTAGCCGACCACACCGGAGGTTTCTTCGGCCGTACAACCGGGCACGAAACCCATGCCGTCGACGTGCAACGTGACCCCGTCGACCTCGACACCGAGCACATCTGACCCGTCCCGCGCCCGCACGAGTTCCGGTGTGATGACGGGGGTTTCGGTCCGGAGCGCGCGCATCCAGGTCAACTCCGAGCGGATCGCCGGCAACGAGTGGTACCCGGGCCGATGTACCCGCAGCACCATGGGCCGCTCATCGTCCACCAGATAGGTGGCGTTCTCGGAGAGGCTCAACAGTCGCAGCGGCGCATCCGGATCGCGGCCATAACTCGAGAGAGCGGCGTGCGCGAACGCGCTGTGATTCGGCGGTAATCCCGGCATGGGTCTGAGTGTGCACCACGCGAGGCCCTCAAGCGGACCAAATCGGACCATTTAACGTCAACGAACCCTAAACGACCAAGATCGAAACTTTCCCGAAACCCACCGGGGCGAATTCCCTGATTTCCTTTCAACCTGGGCACTAAGCCAGGTATAAATGACCGCGTCGCACCCAAACAGCACCACCGGAGCCGACCAGCAGACTTGGCCGGCCGCGGAGAACCAATCAAAACCAGACCAAATACGGAGAAGGGATCTTCCGTGAGCGACACCATCGACCCACCCACCACCGTCACCGAAGCCGGCAGCATGCAGCGACTCAAACCCAATGCCGTCGGCTTGATCGGGGTCCTGTTCATGGCGGTCGCCACCGCCGCGCCGATCACCGCGATGGTCGGCAATGTGCCGATGGCGGTGGGATTCGGCAACGGCGCCTACGCCCCCGCCGGGTATCTGGTGGCCACCATCGTGCTGACACTCTTCGCCATCGGTTATGCGGCGATGTCCAGGCATATCGTCGCTACCGGCGCGTTCTACGGCTACATATCGCACGGCCTCGGCCGCATCGTCGGGCTGGGCTCAGGATTTCTGATCACCTTGGCCTACATGGTCTTCGAGGCATCCCTGGTAGGAATCTTCTCCTTCTTCGCGAACGATCTGTTTCACACCTTCTTCCACCTGGATGTGCCATGGGTGGTCTTCGCGCTGGTCATGCTGGCCACCAATGCGGTACTCACCTACTTCGACCTCAACCTGGCAGCGCGGGTGCTGGGGGTCTTCCTGGTGACCGAAATTGTCATGCTGTCACTGCTGGCGCTCTCGGTGCTGTTCACGGGCGGCGGGCCACAGGGCTGGTCCTGGGGATCGCTGAATCCACTCAACGGCTTTCACGATCTCAGCGGCGTGGTTCATGGTCCGGCGGGTCCGCTCGCGGTTGCGGGTTCGGCCGGTGTGGGCCTGTTCTTCGCGTTCTGGTCCTGGGTCGGATTCGAATCCAGCGCGATGTATGCCGAGGAATCCAAGAACCCCAAGAAGATCATCCCCATCGCGATAGTGACCTCGGTGGTGGGCGTCGGGCTCTTCTACGTGCTCGTCTCCTGGCTCGCCATCGTGGGTACCGGGCCCGATAATGCCGTTGCGCTGGCTCAGGATTCGGCGACGGCGGGCAACATCTTCTTCGGCCCGGTCCAGAGCCATTTCGGAGTGTGGGCCGTCGATCTGTTCAAGGTGCTGCTGATGACGGGATCGTTCGCCTGCGGCATGGCCTTCCACAACTGCGCCGCACGCTACCTGTACGCGATCGGCCGCGAGAACGTCATTCCGGGCATGCGTAAGACGATCGGCGCTACCCATTCCGCCCATGGCTCTCCGCACGTGGCGGGCTTTGTGCAGACAGTCTTCGCCACGGCGGTGGTGCTGTTTTTCGCAGCCACCGGCCGCGACCCGTACACCGGGTTGTACGGACTGATGGCGCTGCTCGGTACGACCGCGATCTTGATCGTCCAGGCGCTCACCGCTTTCGCGGTGATCTCGTACTTCCACGTGCTGCGCAACCATCCCGAAACCGCACACTGGTTCCGCACTTTGGTCGCACCGCTGCTGGGTGGGCTGGGCATGGTCTACGTGGTCTACCTGCTGGCCAAGCACGCCTCGTTCGCGGCAGGAACCGCCGCCAGTGACTGGATCTTCTCGGCGATTCCGTGGGTGGTCGCCGCCGCCGGATTAGGCGGTGTCGCACTGGCTCTCACCCTGAAATACACCGCTCCCAACCGCTACGACGACCTTGGTAGAACAGTGCTCGAGGAGGCACACGAACGATGAGCTTTTCCAACATCATGGATTCGAACAGTTACGCCGGAGAACTCGACGACCCGGCCACCGAGTCACTCATCACCGCCCGGGAGCGAGTCCTCGGACCGTCCTATCGGCTGTTCTACGAGAGACCCGTGCATCTGGTGCGCGGACAGGGCAGCCATCTGTTCGACGCCGAGGGCAATCGCTATCTGGATGCCTATAACAACGTGGCCAGCGTGGGCCACTGCCACCCGCACGTCGTCGACGCGGTGACCCGGCAGATGTCTACCCTCAACACCCACACCCGGTATCTGCACGAGGGCATTGTCGGCTACTCCGAGCGCCTCCTGGCGACCATGCCCAGCTCCATCGATCAGGTGATGTACGCATGCACCGGTTCCGAGGCCAACGACTTGGCGCTGCGGGTGGCCCAGATGTACACCGGCCATAAGGGAATCATCGTGACCAGCGATGCCTACCACGGCAACACCGAGGCGGTCACGGCGATATCCCCGTCACTCGGCGGGAACTCGCTGGGGCCGCACGTCCGTACCGTACCGGCGCCCGACAGCTACCGAACTCCGCCGGGCCAGCTAGCCGCGCGCTTTGCCTCCGACGTATCGCGGGCCATCGACGAACTCTGCGCCGCGGGTTACGGATTCAGCTGCCTGGTAGTCGACACGATCTTCTCCTCGGACGGAATCTATCCCGACGCCTCCGTGCTGGAACCGACAGCCGAGGTGGTGCGCTCGGCCGGCGGTGTGCTGATCGCCGACGAAGTGCAGCCCGGATTTGGGCGCACCGGTGAAGCCATGTGGGGATTCCTCCGCCACGGCGTGGTGCCCGACCTGGTGACCATGGGAAAGCCGATGGCCAATGGCATTCCGGTTTCGGCGCTGGCGGCCACCTCCGAGGTTCTTACCCCGTTCTCGCTGGATGTGCCGTATTTCAACACCTTCGGGGGCAACCCCGTCTCCATGGCCGCGGCCGCGGCCGTGATGGATGTGATCGAGGACGAGAAGTTGCAGCTGCATGCCGCGGAGGTCGGCGCGATGCTGCGTACCGAGTTGCGGGCCCTTGCCGCCGACCACGTCAGGCTGGGCGATATCCGCGGTACCGGCCTCTACACCGGGGTGGAGGTGGTCGACGACCCCGCCGCCCGCACCCCCGACCGCGCCGGTGCGCTACACATCGTGAACGAGCTGCGTAATCGGCGAGTGCTGATCTCGGTCTGCGGACAAGACGGCAATGTTCTGAAAGTTCGTCCCCCACTGGTTTTCTCGCGGTCAGATGTGGATTGGTTCTGCACCGAGCTCGAGGACGTACTGAAAAACACCGACTGATCGCGCCCAGGCCGTACAGTCCTTTCATGGGCGTCATAGCATCCGATAGTTTTGACACGGTCATTGTCGGCGGTGGACACAACGCGCTGACCGCCGCCGCATACCTGTCCCGCGCGGGCCAGCGTGTGCTGCTGCTGGAGCGCCTCGATGTGCTTGGCGGTGCGGCTATCTCGGCGCCCGCCTTCGCGGGGGTCGAGGCGCGATTGTCCCGGTACTCGTATCTGGTGAGCTTGCTGCCGCGCCAGATCATCGATGACCTGGCGCTGGACGTGCGGTTGGCGCGCCGCACGTTCGCCTCGTACACACCCGACCCGGCCGACGGCGGTCGCAGCGGATTTCTCGCCAGCACCCATGATTTCGCGGAGTTCGGGGCGCTGTGCGATTCGGTCACCCGGCCGATATGGGATTCGATGCTCAAGCCGCTGCGCCGGCGCAGCGCCGCGCGGACCGGGGCGTGGGAGCAGTTCATCGAGACACCCATCGGCGAGGTGATCCGTGCGGCCACCCCCGATGACCTGCGACGCGGGGTGCTGCTGACGGACGCACTCATCGGAACCTTCGCGAGTGCCGATGACCCTTCCCTGCAACAGAACATCTGTTTCCTGTACCACCAGATGAATCCCTGGGACGTCCCGATCGGTGGCATGGGTGCCGTGACCGGTTCGCTGGAGGCCTCCGCCCGGCGACATGGCGCCGAACTACGCACCGGCGCGGAGGTTCTTTCGGTATCACCCGATGGAGAGGTGCGATACCGCACCGGCAGCGGCGAACACACCGTGGCGGGTGCCAGGGTTCTCAGCGGTGTCAGCCCCACGGTGCTGGCCGGCCTGCTCGGGGAAGCCCCACCCGCGGGCCAGCCGGGCGCACAGGTGAAGGTGAATCTCCTGCTGAACCGGCTCCCCCGGCTCCGCGATGAAAGTGTCACGCCTGAGCAGGCTTTCGGCGGAACGTTTCACGTCAACGAGACCTACACCCAGCTGGAGAGCGCGTATCGGCAGGCATCCAGCGACCGGATTCCGCAACCGTTACCCTGCGAGATCTATTGCCACTCCCTGGCCGACTCGAGCATCCTGTCACCGGAGTTGCGCGCGTCGGGGGCGCAGACGTTGACGGTCTTCGGCCTGCACACGCCGCATGGGCTGGGCGCAAGCGCCGAACAGCTTCAGCACGCGGTGCTCGCTTCACTGAATTCCGTACTCGCCGAGCCGATCACCGATGTGGTGGCCACCGACGCAGACGGCCGGCCGTGTATTGAGACCAAGACCACCGTCGACCTGGAGGATGCGCTCGGCATGACGGCAGGCAACATCTTCCACGGCGGGCTGCAGTGGCCGTTCGCCGAAGACGATGAACAGTTGGAGACCGCCGCACAACGCTGGGGCGTGGCCACCGATCATGACCGGATACTGCTGTGCGGATCGGGTTCTCGCCGAGGTGGTGGAGTATCCGGACTGGGCGGCTATCACGCCGCGATGGCGGTGCTGGACGCGGACTAGGCGCCGTTCACGAACGACCGCCCAGCGCCTTCCGCAAGAGGGCGTGCAGAGAATTCAGATCCGTCTCGTCCAGCGCGGTCAGTGCGGCCGGTGCCGGGTCGTCCAGATCAGCGATAGCTTCCACCAACTCTCTGCCCTCGTCGGTGAGCGACACCCGTTTACAGCGGCGGTTCTCCGGGTCGACGCGGCGTACCACCAATCCCCGCCGCTCCAGATCACTCACTGCCACCGTGGCCGCGGGTGCGTCCAGCGCGGTCGCTTCGGCGATCCCTTTCATCGTCATGGACTGCCGGGCAAGCCTTCTCAGAATGCGGACCCGGCTGAAGGGCAGCCCGGTCATTTCCACGACGGTGCGGCGCCAGCCGTCGCGGTTGTCGAGCACCAGGCTGGCCATGGTGCGCCACACCTCGTCCGCGAGCGGTCTATCCGGCATGCGAGACCTCCCGCGGCGCGGTGCCCTCGATCAACGGGGCGAGTCGTTGCGCGGACCGCACCGCGACCGGTGACGTGGACACGATTCCCAGGGTAGCGATGAGCAGACCCAGCGCCGCGCACATGTACCAGAGAACGGGCGCACCGATCGAACCGCACAGCGCCACACCGATACTCACCCCGACCTGACGACTGGTGGAAGTGACCGCGGAGGCGGCACCCGCGCGGTCCAGCGGCATTCCGCTGACGGCGGCGTTGGTGATCGGCGCATTCACCATGGCGAACCCGGCGCCGAAGATCGCGAAGGTCACCAGTAGCTCCCATACCGGCGTCGCTGCCGTGACTCTGGTCAGCAGCATTGCGGCGGTGAAAAACATGCCGCCCGCGGCCAACAGTGATGGCCGGGCACCGAACCGGCCCACCATACGGCCCGATATCGGCGAGAAGACCACCGCCCCAACGGCAATCGGGAGATAGATCAACCCGGTGTGCATCGCCGAGAAGTGCCGCTGCCCCTGTAGATACAGCGACATGGTGAACAGGAACGCACTCCAGGCCATGCACGCGCATATCGCGGTGAGCGTGGCCGAAGCGAATGGGATGCTGCGAAAAAAGCGCAGATCGATGAAGGGATGCCTGCGCCTCGACTCGTACCTGAGGAACACCGCGAACGCCACCAGCGCGGCGGCCAACACGGTGATCAATCCGGGCGTCGCCCATCCCAGGGACGGTCCTTCGATGAGGGTGAACACGATGCCGAACAAGAACAGCACCGCGAGCACCTGGCCGATCGGATCGATGTCACGCATGGTGGCCGATTTGGTCTCCGGCACGAAGACCGCCGTCAGCACGAAAGCGAGCACGCACACTGGCAGATTGATCCAGAAGACGGCGCGCCAGCCCACCCATTCGATCAGCAGCCCGCCGGCGATCGGACCCAGCGCCATCGATATTCCCACCACGGCGCCCCAGAATCCTAGGGCTCGCGCACGTTCCACCCGGCCGGTGAACACCTGCGAAATGATCGACAGCGCAACCGGATTCAGCATCGAGCCGCCCACCGCCTGCAGCAAGCGCGCGGCGATGAGCAACCCGACGGTGGGTGCCAGGCTGCACAGTAGCGAGCCGATCGCGAAGATCGACAGCCCGATGTGGAAGACCTTGCGGCGACCCAGCCGGTCGCCCGCGGCGCCCGAGAGCATCAGCAGCGAGGCCAGCCCGAGGGTGTAGATGTCGATGACCCACTGCAGCTGCGAGGTGGTGGCCCCGAAATCTGCCCGGATGGTCGGCAGCGCGACGTTCACGATGGTGGAGTCCATCGACACGATGAGCAGACTCAGGCAGCAGGATCCCAGGATAACGATCTTGCGGCGCTCACTGAGTACACCCACGGTCGCGTCCACACAACCATTGTGAAACTACAACTGTTAGCGATGCAAAAAGATTTGCGTCACACTGTCAGCTATCGGCCGAAACGCCATCGGCCGAGATCAGGGGTACTGGCGCTCCCCGTAGCCGGTGTAGATCTGCCGCGGGCGGCCGATCTTGCCGGGCTCCGAATGCATTTCACGCCAGTGCGCGATCCATCCCGGTAGGCGGCCCAACGCGAACAACACGGTGAACATGCGTGTCGGGAAGCCCATGGCCCGGTAGATGACGCCGGTGTAGTAGTCGACATTCGGGTAGAGCTTGCGCTCGATGAAGAACTCGTCGGTGAGCGCGATCTCCTCGAGTGCCTTGGCGATATCGAGCAGCTGGTCGTCGCCGCCGAGCTTGCCGAGGATCTTGTCGGCCTGCTCCTTGACGATGCGCGCACGGGGATCGTAGTTCTTGTAGACGCGGTGCCCGAAGCCCATGAGCTTCACGCCGTCTTCGCGGTTCTTGACCCGCCGCACGAAGTCGTGGGCGTCGCCGCCCTCGGCACGGATGCGCTCCAGCATCTCCAGCACCGCCTGGTTGGCACCGCCGTGCAGCGGGCCCCAGAGCGCATTGATGCCACCGGAAATCGAGGTGAAGAGGTTGGCGTCCGAGGAGCCGACCAGGCGCACCGTCGAGGTGGAGCAGTTCTGCTCGTGATCGGCGTGCAGGATCAGCAGCATGTCGAGGGCCCGCACGATCTCCGGGTCCACCTCGTACGGCTCCGCGGGCAGACCGAAGGTCATCCGCAGGAAGTTCTCGACGAGGCTCAGCGTGTTGTCCGGGTACAGGAACGGCTGCCCGACCGACTTCTTGTAGGCGTAGGCCGCGATCGTCGGCAGCTTGGCCAGCAAGCGGATCGTAGACAGCTCGACCTGCGCCTCGTCATGCGGGTCCAGCGAGTCCTGGTAGTACGCGCTCAGCGCGTTCGCGGCGCTGGAGAGCACCGGCATGGGGTGCGCGTTACGCGGGAAGCCGTCGAAGAACCGCTTGAGGTCCTCGTGCAACAGCGTGTGGCGCTGGATCTTGGTGGTGAAGTCCGCCAGCTGCTGCGGGGTGGGCAGCTCGCCGTAGATGAGCAAGTAGCTCACCTCGATGAAGGTGGACTTGTCGGCCAGCTGCTCAATCGGGTACCCGCGGTAGCGCAGGATGCCCGCGTCGCCGTCGATGTAGGTGATGGCGCTCTTCGTCGAGGCGGTGTTGACGAAGCCCGCGTCGAAGGTGGTGTAGCCGGTATCAGCCAGCAGCTTGCCCAGCGCGAAACCGTCGGCACCTTCGGTCGCACGGACGATGTCCAGCTTGGTTTCGCCTCCGGGGTACTGGAGAGTAGCGAAATCATTGTTGTCGGCCACAGGCATCCCTTCTGAGGTTGAGCGGCTCGTTGAGAACGTTCATAGAGAAGGTAGTCGCTCCCTCTATGCGGCGCCTGGTCAGGGTCGAGAACGCAGACCAAACAGGCGCCGGCCGTCCCGCCGGGTGCGCACCGTGCCGAGCGCGCGGTCCCATGCGAGCAGCGCCGCGGCGGCCATCACCGTCGGCCGGAACGTGTCCCTGGCCAGCGATGCCGTCGCCTTCGCCTTGGTGGCGGCGCTGGCCTTGGACATGTGCCCGGAGTCGAACGGCGGCTGCGGGTCGTATTCGATGCTCAGCTGAATCGCCTTGGCCTCCTCCTCGCCCGCGATCTGACCGGCCAGCCACAAACCCAGATCAATGCCGGCGGACACTCCGGCCGCGGTCACCACACCCGCATTCCCGGTGCGCACGATGCGTTCGTCGCCGACCGGCGTGGCCCCGAATGCCTTGAGCGCGGGCAACGTCGACCAGTGCGAGGTGGCTCGCTGCCCCTCGAGCAGGCCGGCCGCCGCCAGCACCAGCGAACCGCTGCACACCGAGGTGGTCCAGCTCGCCGTGGGGTGCACCCGGCGCAACCACTCCAGTAGCTCCTGATCGCGTGCGGCCATGGTCGTTCCCGGGCCGCCGGGCACCAGCACCACGTCGGGTGCGGGAGTCTCGTCGAACGAGTGCGTGGCGCCGATCACCAGCACCCCGGAATCGGCGGTGACGGGACCTGGCTTGTGCCAGACGAATCGGACCTCGGTGTTGGGCATGAAGCGCAGCACCTCATAAGGGCCGATGAAATCCAGCGCGGTGAAGTCCGGGTACAGCACGATCGCGATTTGCGTCGGGTGTGAAGTCATAGGGAGGCCCTTTCGGTTCGCTGGAAGGTTTTGCGGTACTGGTCGGGCGATACGCCCATACGACGAACAAAGTTGCGGCGCAAGGACTCTGCGGAACCGAATCCGCAGCGATCGGCGATCACCACCATGGTGTCGTCGGTCTCCTCGAGCTGTCGGCGCGCGGCCTCGGACCGGATGCGCTCCACGTAAGCCGACGGCGCCTCGCCCACCTCCGCGGTGAACAGCCGGGTGAAATGCCGCGGGCTCATCGCCGCCAGCCGGGCCAACTCCGGCACCCGGTGTGAGCCGCCGGGCGCCGCCTCGATGGCCTCCTGCACATCCCGAATCGGCATCCTCTTGGCACGCGGCATCCATACCGGCGCCGCGAATTGAGACTGCCCGCCGGGCCTGCGCAGATACAGCACCAGCATGCGCGCCACCATCTGAGCGACTTCCCCGCCATAGTCGTCCTCGACCAATGCCAGGGACAGGTCGATACCCGCGGTCACGCCCGCCGCGGTCCACACCTTGGCCGAGCTTCGCAGAAATATCGGATCGGGATCCACGGTGACGCTGGGGAATTCGTTAGCGAGCAGCTCCGCCATGGCCCAATGCGTGGTGGCCCGGCACCCGTCCAGTAGGCCCGCCTCGGCGGCCAGAAACGCGCCGTTGCACACACTCACCACTCGCCGAGCGGAACGCGCGGCGAGTCGAATCCAGTCCATCAGGGCGGCATCGCGTTGCACCGCGGGCACGCCACGACCGCCGGGCAGCAGCAACGTGTCACATCCCGCACGCGGATCGGGCAATGGGCGGGTAACCAGCCCGAGCCCCGAGCCGGTAGCGATCGGGACGCCGTCGGCCGACACCAGGGATACCTCGTAGCCGTCTTGCCCGGTCACATAGTCGGACGCATGCGCGAACACCTCATACGGCCCCACCAGATCCAGGGCTTGTACTCCCGGAAATCCCAGGATCACCACCGAGCGCGTCACGCCTCTCAGTGTTCGCCACCTGGGCAATGGCGTCCAGGTCGGGTATCCCACAAATTAGGACATCAAGATCCCGGCAACCACTGCTGATCGGTGGCCGCGAGCAACCGCTCGTGGTCCTCGCGATTGAGCCGCGCATACGCCTCGGCGAAATCGGCGAACGCGGCATCGGCGGCGTTGGGATCGGTGCCGGCACCCAGGTAACCAGCGATCACCCCCGGCACACCCGATTGAGCATGGGCACGGGCCAGCGCGACGGCGCACAGTGCGCCATAGAGCGCCAGGTCGTCGGGATTTGTCAGGCTGGTGATGTCCACTGAGCCCTTCATGTCCCGGAACTGCCGGACGTAGAAACTGCCGCGCCGAGTGGACGTCACGTAACCGAGGAAGGGGTCACCGCTGGCCTGCATGATGCGTTGGCCCGACACCACGCGCCGGCCGTGCTCCAGGCGCAGTTCCTGAGGAAAGTACGTCTCGATCACCGACGCCGACGCCTCCTTCATCTGCAGGAACAGCGGCGAACCGTCAGCGTCGGTCAGCAACGCGAGATAACAGCGGGTGCCCACGCTTCCGACACCGACCACGCGCACCACGGCGTCCTGGAATTGGTGGCAGGCCAGCAGGGCGACCACATCCTCGGGCACGGAACCGAAGTACTCGTCGACCATCGCGGCAGCCTCGGACAAACCCATCTCCGGGACACGGACCGCGATGTCCTGCTGCTCCACAATGCGGTAATGACCGTCGACGGTGGTCGTGGTGAGCTTGCGTAGTGCCCGATGCGAGGTGTTGCGGGAGGCCTTGGACACCGTCTCGGTGGCCAACTTGGACGCACTCTTGGATAGCCGGGAAACCAGATCCAGCACCTCGAGTGCGGTCGTCTTGAGGTAGTACCGCTCCAGCGCCGACATCTGTGCCAACTCATTGATCCGGGCACGGTAGGCAGCCGCTGTCTTGACGGCCGTCTGGCGCACGGCATCGTCGGGCATCCCGAACTCGTGACCGAGGATGGCCATGCTGGTGACGAGACGTTTGACATCCCACTCCCACGGACCCACCGCGGTTTCATCAAAATCGTTGACGTCGAACAGCAATGCGCGTTCGCGGGAGGCAAAGAGTCCGAAATTGGACAGGTGCGCGTCGCCGCAGATCTGTATCAGGACTCCGGTCGTCGCCGTACCGTCGAGGTCGGCCGCCATGACCGCGGCCGCACCGCGATAAAACGCGAACGGCGACTCCGACATGCGCTCCCGGCGCACCGGGACGAGCGACGGAATCCTGGTTTTGTTCTGCGCCGCCAGCACCGCGATCGAGTCTCGCCGCGGCGCGTCGGAGAGTTCGGCGAGGCTCCGCCGCGGCATGCGATCACGTAGTCCACGGCCGAACGCCAGCTGTTTGTCTCGCGAAAACCGTCGCAGGTCCTCGGTCGTCGGCGTATCCATACGAAGAATCTATTGCGGGTCGAGTTGGGCTTCAGTAGAAGTCCGGAACCGCACGAACACCGGCACCAGCAGCGCCGCCACGATCACCCCGACCACCACGAGGGCGCCACCGCCGGCAGCGGCCGCGGTCGTCCCCACCGCGGCGGCGGCCGTGCCGTGCGCGAAGTCCGCCACCCGCGGTCCCCCGGCCACCACCACCGTGAACACCCCCTGCAGGCGGCCCCGCACATCGTCGGTCGCGACCGACTGCAGGATCGTGGTCCGGAAGGCCGCCGACACCATGTCGGCGATGCCACCGATCACCAGGAAGAACAGTGTCAGCCACAGCAGTGGCGCGTGTGCGGTGAGACCGAACCCCACCATCGCCAGCCCCCACACCACAATGCTGACCACCACCGCCAGCCCCTGACGATCTATTCGGTGGAACCAGCCGGAGAACACCCCGCCGATCACCGCACCCACCGATATCGCGGCCGACAACAGCGCGATCACGGTGCCACCGTCGGCGGGATCACCGAATCCCTCGTGTGCGATCTGCGGAAACAGGATGCGGGGCATCCCGAAGATCATGGCGATGAGATCCACCACAAAGGACATCAGCACTATCTTGTGCCCGGCCAGATACCGAAAGCCGTCCAACACGTCTTGGAAGCCGGAGGCCTTGGCGCGCACCTCCTCTGACAGTCCGATCGGCGGCATCTTGTGCAGCCGCACGGTCGCCCAGATCGGCGCCGCACACGCGATCGCGTCAATCAGGTACAGCGTGGACAGATCCACCCATTTGAGCAGCACACCCGCCAGCAGCGGACCGGCGATGAAGCCGAACTGCTGCACCGTCATATTGAGCGCATTCGCCGCCGGCAGCTGATCGAGCGGCAGCATCCGTGGAATGGCCGCGGCACGTGTCGGCGAGTTGACCGCGAAAAAACCCTGCTGCACCGAGAGCAGGCTCAGCACCATCCACACGTTGTTGACCGACAAGGCGGCCTGCAACCACAGCAGCACCGAGGAAATCGCCAGTCCGCTCGCGGTGATGATCAGCAGCGTCCGCCGGTCCATCCGGTCCGCCAGGGCGCCGCCCCACAGGCCGAACACCACCAGCGGTACCAGCCCGAAAACACCCGTCAGTCCCACGTACGCCGAGCTCTGGGTGAGGGCGTAGATCTGCACCGGGACCGCGAACAGCGTCAGCCCTGCTCCGATGACCGTGACCACTCCGGCCAGCCACAGCCGCCGGAAGTCGGCGTTACGAAGAGGCGTGATGTCTGCGAAGAAACGTCTCAGACCGCACCTGCTCCACTCGTTGCCGGCTTATCAGGCACCCGCGGTGCCCCGGGTGGCTAACTTACCCGGGGCACCGCCGGTTCACTCCTTCGCCTCGGCTAGTGCGTCAGATGGCGCGGGTGTGGCGTCCGGCGCAGCCTCGGCGGGTTGGGCCTCCTGCGAGGCCGACTCGGACTCGGCGTCGGGCAACTGAGCCACCAAGTACTCGGCGAGCCCGCCGATGGTCGGGTAGTCGAATACCGCGGTCGCGTTGATGGTGAACTTGCCGCCGAACTGGCTGTGCAGGCGGTTGCGCAGTTCGATCGCCATCAACGAGTCCGTGCCCAGGTCCAAGAACCGGCTGGTGGCGGCCGGCGGCTGCGCCAGGCGCAGGAAGTTCTGCACCTCACGCTGCAGGAACTCGGTCACGAAGCCCGCCCGCTGCGGCACCGGAATCTCCATGAGCTGCTTGAGCAGCTCACTGTCACCGGTCACCTCACCGACGGCACTGGGCAACACCAGATCCAGGATCGGTGGACGAGAGCTGCCCAGCACCTTGGCGGCACGCTGCCAGTTCGCCTTCAGGATGGTCGCCTGTCCGGTGCCATTGGCCACCACCTCGGCCAGTGCCGCGAGCGCCGCCGACGGATCCAGCGGAATCAGGCCCTGGGCACTGATATTCGCGGTCGCCGCTTCCGACGACGCCATGCCTCCCTGACCCCACGGACCGAAGTTGATACCCGTGGCAGGCAGACCCTGCGCCCTGCGCTGCGCGATCAAACCATCGAGCAACGCATTGGCCGTCGCGTAGTTGGACTGTCCGGGCGAACCGAACAGGCTGGACACCGAGGACGACACGATGAAGAAGTCCAGATCGTCACCCTTGGTCAACCTGTCCAGATACTCCGCACCGAAGGCCTTGGGCGCCAACGTTGTCCGGAACCGCTCCACGCTCTGCTGACCGAGCAGCGCATCATCGAGCACACCGGCCAGATGTGCCACACCCGCCAGCGGCGGCAGTTCCGCCCGGATCCGGTCCAGGAGCCCCGCAACCTCGGCCTGGACGCCGACGTCGGCGGTGAACACGTGGATGCGCGTCTTGGAGCGCTCGGTGATCTCCTCGATCAAGCGTTGCGCATCGGTGTCGGGCGCGCGCCTGCTCGTCAACACGATGTCTCCGGCACCCAGCTGAGCCAGATAGGACGCGGTGTGCAGGCCGATCGCACCGAGACCACCGGTGATCAGATACGTCCGATCCGGCCGCGGTGCAAGCGGATTCGGCATCTGGCAGACAATCTTGCCGATATGCCGCGCCTGCTGCATGCGGCGGAACGCCGACCTGGCCTCCGTGAGCGGGTAGATCTCGGCGGGCAGTGGCGTCCACTCCCCCTTGGCCAACCCCTCCGACACCTCGGTGAGCAAGGTGCGGATGCGGTCGGGCTCGGTGAACATCACCGTGTCCAACGCGACGATCTCGTACGCGATATCGGGTCGGGCCTGCGCCATCTGCTCCGTGCTCCAGATATCGCGCTTGGCGATCTCGGCGAAGCGGCCGTTCTTGGCGGTAGCGCGCAGAGTCGCCTCGATGAAGCCCTCACTGGTGAGGCTGTTGAGCACCACGTCCACACCGGCACCATCGGTGTCCGCCAAGATCTGATCAGCGAAATCGGTTGTACGCGAGTCGTATACATACTTCACGCCGAGCTTGCGCAGTGTCGCCCGCTTGAAGGTACTGGCGGTGGCGAACACCTCGGCCCCGAACTGCTGGGCCATCTGAATGGCCGCCAGACCCACACCACCGCTGGCGGCGTGAATCAGCACCTTGTCACCCGGCTTGAGCTGCGCCCAGTCGAACGACAGCCGAACCGTGAGCGCGGCGGCGGGAATCGTGGCGGCCTCGACCCCACTGATCCCGTCCGGAATCGGTGCCAGGAACTGGGCCGGCACGTTGAACCGGCTGCCGAAGGCACCCTGCATGGAGCCATAGACCCGCTGGCCCACCTCGACTCCGGTGGCACCCTCGCCCAATTGGGTGACGATGCCGGCGAAGTCACCGCCGATCGGTCCCGGGTCACCCGGATACAGACCCAGCACGTTGAGCACGTCGCGGAAGTTGAGACCGGCGGCCTCCACCCGCACCTGCACGTAGCCCTCGTCCGGTGCCGGCACCTCCTTCTCGGTGATCCGCAGGTTGTCGATGGCGCCACGCTCGGTGGGCGCCAAGACGTAATCGCTACCTCGAGGCACCGTCAGATGCCCGGTGCGCGACCACGGCAACAACCGGGAAGCCAGCAATTTACCTTGCCGCACCGCGATTTCCGGCTCCTCCACCGGTGCGACCAACAGCCTCGCCAGCGCCTGCACGGCCTCCGGTGACCCGTCGCCATCGACGAGCTTGGCGCGTAGCGCCGGTTCCTCGTTGATGGTGGTACGCCCGAATCCCCAGAGCGCTGCCTGCACCGGGTCCACCGGCTCGCCGGACTCGGTGGCCACCGCACGCTCGGTGACGATCCACAGCCCGCCAGGGAGTTTCACACCGTTCTGGGCACTGTTCTGCACCGTGTGCACGGCGCTGAGCAGGTTGGCGATCTCGCCCTCGAGGCGTGCGGTGCTCTCGGCGGTCGATTCCTGCGCACCCGGTCCGGCGGCGCGCCAAACGACACCGGAGAACGGCACGCCGCGCTCCTTGGCCGCCACCAGCACCTCGCCCAGCAGTTCCGGATCAGTCTCCCGGTTCAGCGGGATGCAGCCCGGCACCTTCGCGGCGAGCTCATCGAATCCGGCGATCAGCCAGGTACCGACCGATGACTCCTCGCCCTCATCCGCGACGGGTGGCACCGGAACCTCGTGCCAGCCAAGGGTGTACAGCAGCCGGGTGGCGTCGCCGCCGAGCCCGCGCAGCAGCGCCTCGCGCGGTGCGCGCTTGACGGTGAACTCACGAATCCCGCCCAGGTGACGGCCATCCCGATCCAGGTAGTCGAGATCGAAGACCTGCGTCTCGCTATCCAGCGGGCTCTCATGCCACCGCGCACGGCAGTAGAAGCGCCGGGGCATCTTCTCCTTCAACGTCACCTGTCCGTACCGCAGCGGCAGGAACAGATCGTTGACGCCTTGCTCGGCGGCGAGCAGCGCGGGGAACGCCGGGAAGGCGACACCGGTGCACAGGTCCATCAGGACCGGGTGCATCGGTTCGGCGCCCAGCTGTTCGGCCAGCTCTTCACCCACCAGGACGTCACCGATGGCCTCACCCTCGCCCAGCCACAGCGACTTCAGCGAACCGGACCAGGTTGGGCCCCAGGCCAATTCCAGATCGGCGAAGATCTCGAAGAGCTCCATCGGACGCATGCGCTCCATCCGTTCGATGGCGGCGTCGACCGGCTCCGCCGGTTCGGCGGACTCGGGCGCCGGCTCCGCGTCGTCCCCGATCCCGGTGACGACTGTGCCCTCGGCGTTCAGCGACCAGTCGACGTCGCGTTCACCGTAGGGACGGCTGTGCACCTGGAACTTCGATCCGCTGCCATCTTCCAGCGGATGCAGTGTCAGCTGTACCTCGCGAGAACTCTTCTCAGGCAGGATGATCGGCTCGTAGAAGAACACGTCCTTGGCACGCGCCGGGGTGCCGACGGCGGCCAGGGCCATCGCGGCATAGGTCGCGCCGGGGACGACGACGGTGCCGTAGATGACGTGGTCGGACAGCCACGGCTGCGACCGCACCGACAGCCTGCTGATGTACACCGAATCGCCGGAGGCCAGATCCTCGCCCCTGCCCAGGATGCCCGAGGGCAATCCGCCTCCGCCTTCGATAGCGGTTCCGGACGACTTCGGCCAGAAGCGACGGCGCTGGAACGGGTACGTCGGCAGCTCCACCGTTCGGTGTGGGTGGTGTTGCAGTGCGGCGAAATTGGGCCGGTGACCACTGACGTAGGCCGAGGCGAGCGCGTCGGCAATCTGCCGCCTGTCGTCAACGCCCTTGCGCAACGAGACGATTGCCCGCGGTGCCGCCAGGTGCTCGGGCCAGACCTGCACCGCGGCGCCTGTCAGCACCGGCTGCGGACCGATCTCCATCAACACCGAGCAGCCGAGCGCCGCCACCGTGCGCACGCTCTCGGCGAACTGCACCGGCTGGCGCGAATGCCGCCGCCAGTACTGAGCGTCGATCGGGGTCTGCGCCGTCAGCACCGCACCCGTGCGGTTGCACACCAGCGGCAGTGTCGGTGCGGCGAACCGCACTTGCGCCGCATACGACTCGAATTCGTCGAGGACGGGGTCCAGCAATTCCGAGTGGAAGGCATGGCTGGTCTCCAGCCAGGTGCAACGGATTCCCTCTTCCTGGAATCGGGCGACCGCCTGCTCCAGGTCCTCACCCGGGCCCGAGAGCACGGTGTTGGGGCCGTTGTAGGCACCCACCGATACCCGCGGGTACTCCCCGGCGATCTGCTCGACATGCTTGGCGTCACTGAACACGGCAACCATGCGCCCGCCCGCGGGCAGGCTGCCGAACAGCCGGCCGCGCTCGGCGATGAGCCGTGCGCCGTCCTCCAGGCTGAACACTCCCGCCACGCACGCGGCCGCGTACTGGCCGACGCTGTGCCCCAGCACCACATCGGGCTCGATACCCCATGACTGCCAGAGCCGGGCCAGACCCATCTCGACGGCGAACAGCGCTGGTTGGGCGAACGAGGTGTGCCGCAACGCTTCTCCGGCCTTACCGCCGGTTTCGCGATCGGTGGCGAACATGACCTCCAGTAGCGGGCGCGTCACGATGTCCTTGACCGCTTCCGCGCAGCGCGTCACCGTCTCGGCGAACACCGGCTCGGCGTCGAACAATTCACGCGCCATACCGGGGTACTGGCTGCCCTGACCGGTGAACAGCCACGCCGTTGTCGGGTGATTGGTGTGTTCACCACGAACAACACCCGGACGCAGACGGTTCTGTGCCAGCTCAAGCAGTCCCTCGCGTGCGGTCTGCACCGTATCCACCACCAGGGCGGCGCGATGCTCGAAGTGCGACCGACCGCGCCCCGCGGTCAGGCACACATCTGCCAGATCCACATCCGGGTGGGCTGCCAACCAGGATTCGTAGCGCTGGGCCACCGCAGCCAGTGCCTCGGGAGAGCGCGCGGAGAGCGGGAGCACGTTCACCGGTGCGGCCTGCGGTGCCGACGTGTCGTCCGCCTCCGGCGCGGCCTGCGGCTGCGGCGCCTCTTCGATCAGCACATGCGCGTTGGTCCCGGTGAACCCGAAGGAACTCACTCCGGCACGCCGTGGCCTGCCGTTGGGCTCCCACGGAATCGCCTTGTCCACCACCTGCACCGGCAACGAGTCCCACGGGATGTGCGGTGACGGGTTGTCGAAGTGCAGGCTCTGCGGCAGCACCCCGTTCTGCAACGACAGCACCACCTTGATGAGACCCGCCGCACCGGAGGCCGATTCGGTGTGGCCGATGTTGGACTTCACCGATCCCATGAGCAGCGGCCGGTCCGCCTGGCGCGAACCGCCGTAGGCCGCCGCGGCGGCCTGCACCTCGATCGGATCACCGAGCGGGGTGCCTGTCCCGTGCGCCTCCAGGTAGTCGACATCGCCGCCCACCAGGCCGGCGCGCGCCAGCACTGTACCGATAAGACGTTGCTGTGCACCACCATTGGGGACGGTCAGTCCGCTGGAAGCACCGTCTTGGTTCACCGCGCTGCCGGGGATCACGGCAAGAACCCGATCCCCATCACGCTCGGCATCGCTCAACCTCTTGAGCACCAGAATGCCGCAGCCTTCGCTGCGCACGTATCCGTCGGCGGAAGCGTCGAAGGTCTTGCAGCGACCGACGGGTGACAGCATCCTGGCCCGCGAGGCCGCGATGACCGTCACCGGGCTCAGCAGCACGTTCACTCCACCGGCAACTGCCAGGTCGCAGTCACCGGAATGCAGGGCCTGGACGGCCTGATGCACGGCCACCAGGGCCGAACTGCAGGCGGTGTCCACCGCGACCGCCGGTCCCTCGAAGCCCAGCGCGAAGGCCACCCGGCCGGAGATCGCGTTGAGCGCGTTACCGGTGATGAAGTACGGCTCGATCTTGTCGATCGACTCCGAGGACAGCAGATGCGCGTACTCGTTGGCACCGACACCGGCGAAGATTCCGGTTCGGCTGCCACGCAACGCGGCCGGCGAGTATCCGGCTCTTTCCAGCCCCTCCCATACGGTTTCGAGCATGAGCCGCTGCTGCGGCTCGATCCAGACGGCCTCGCGCGGCGAGATGCCGAAGAACTCCGGATCGAACCCGTCGATACCGTCCAAGAACCCACCGAAACGCGTGTACGTCTTGCCCGCGGTCTCCGGATCCGGATCGTAGAACTCGTCGATGTCGAAGCGGTCTTCGGGCACTTCCCGGATCGCATCCACACCGCCGGCCAGCACATCCCAGAAGGCCTCGGGATTGGGCGCGCCCGGGAAGCGGCAGGACACCGAGACAATCGCGATCGGTTCGTCGGTGCGATCCGTCACGGCCGAGGCCAGCTGGGCCGCCGGCTTGGCTTGCTCGCTCAGGCCCAGCACCTCGCCCAGCAGGTAGTCGGCGACATCGGAGATGCGCGGATGATCCATCACCAGGGTGACCGGAATCTCCTTGCCCACACCCTGTTCCATGCGGCGGCGCAATTCGACGGCCATCAGCGAATCCATACCCAGATCGAAGAATCCCGCGTCCTCGCGGATCTCCGACACGTCAACGCGAGTCACCTCGGCCACCGCGTCACGCAGGTAATCGGTGAGCAGCTTCTTACGCTGCTGCACCGGAGCGTTCGCAAGCCGTTCGACGAGTTGCGTCGTACCCGATTGGGCACCGGCTGCCGCCCCGGCGAGGTGCGAGGGCACCTCACGATCCAGCTCTGCCAGGAACGCCCGCCTGCCCGCCTGCTGATACAGCGGCAGGAACCGGGCCCAGTCGATACGCGCGATGACTCCCTGTGCGGCGTTCGAACCGGAAGCCGCCACCACGTCGGCCAAACCGGCCAGCGCGTCGGCGGGAGACAACGTCTTGATGCCGCGTTGTTCCAGTCGCGCACGCGATTCCGCGTCGGCCATACCGGCCGACCAGGGGCCGAAATTGACACTCGTCCCGGCGATGCCCTGCGCGCGCAAACGCCAGGCCAATCCGTCCAGGAAAGCGTTCGCCGCGCTGTACGCGGTTTGCCCGAAGCCACCCCACACCGAGGCGATGGACGAGGTGTTGATGAAGAAGTCGAGCTTCAGGCCGGCGGCGGCTTCGCTCAGATGCCATGCGCCCCAGACCTTACCGGCGAAAACGCGATCCACTTCGGCATCTTCGAGGTCGCCCAGCGGCGTGGTGCCGATCTCACCGGCGGCATGGACGATGCCCGCCAGCTCCGGCAGCTCGGCCCGCACACTGGCCAGCAAGCGGGCGACGTCGTGCGCGTCGGCGACATCGGCGGTGACCACCCGGACATCGCAGCCCTGCGCACTCAAGAGGTCGATGCGCTGCTGCGCGGACTCACTGGGCTCGCGCCGACTCGTCAGCACCAGATGCTTGGCACCGCGGCCAGCAAGATACCCGGCGATCTCAAGACCGATGGACCCCAGCCCGCCGGTTACCAGATACGTTGCGTCACTGCGTACTTCCAGCGGCTTACCGCTGGGCGCCTCCTGCCGGCGAACCAGCCGGGGAACATAGACCGCCTGGCCGCGCAGCGCGAACTGGTCTTCCCTGGCGGACGCCTCGCCCGTCACGGAGACCCGGCCGATGAACTGCGACCATTCGTCGGCGCCGGCATCGGACAGATCGGCGAGCCCGCCCCACACCTGCGGAAGTTCCAGTGCCGCGGCGCGGCCGAATCCCCACAAGGCACTCTGCTCGGGTGCCACGGCGTCCGATTCGATGGCGTGCTGCGCGCCCCGGGTGACCACCCAGATGGGAGCACGTAGTTCCGCGGCGGCAGCGGCGCGGAAGAGCCGACGGGTTCCGCCCAGGATCTGGTGCTGGATCCGCAGCAACGACTGCGCCGAAGAACTTCCCGCACCCGCGTCGAGCCCCGCGACATGCACGATGCGCAGCGCCGGGCCCTCGGCCGCCGCGGCCCGCAGCGTCTCCACGAGCTGAGCCTCGTCCGCGTCCGATACCGGTAGCGCGAGCGTTCGATGCTGCTGGCCACGCGCGGTGAGCGCCTCGACCAAGGGCTGAGCAGCCCCTGCGGTGTCCCCAATCAGCAGCCAGGTGACGTTGCCCGCCGCGTCCGAACCGGACAGCGGAGTGGGCGACTTCTCCCAACGGAATTGGTAGCGGTCGTCCGCGATGGTCTGCGTCGAGCGCTGCTGGTTGTGCTGCGCCGCAAGCTTTGTCAGCACGGACAGGGTCTGCTGGTCGGCCTCGGCACCACCGAGCAGGTTCGCCAGCTCCTCGATCTTGCCGTCTTCGAGCAGACGGACGGCCTCGGTCCGCGGCCCGGCGGTGTTCTGCTGCCGGTTCGCGGTGCTGTCGGCGTCGCGCTTGTCGCTGAACCAGTACTGGCGGCGCTCGAACGGATAAGTGGGGAGATCGAGCTTGCGGGCGTGTCCATGCTGAAACGCGCCGAAGTCGGGCAGGTGGCCCAGCACGTAGGCGTCGGCGGCGGCCTCGGTGATCTGCCGGTGATCCGCGGTGTTACGGCGCAGGGATGCGATCGCACGCGGGGCGGTGGCCGGATCCGGCCATGCCCGCAAGGCCGCGGCGGTGAGCACCGGCTGCGGGCCGATCTCAAGCAGCACCTTGCAGTTCATATCGGCAAGCGTGCGTACGCTCTTGGCGAATTCGACCGGCTGCCGGGCGTGTCGGCGCCAGTAGGCACCGTCGAGTTTCACGCTTCGGCCCAGCGCGGTACCCGTCCGATTGTCGATCAGAATCCGTTGCGGGGTCTTGTAGTTGAACTGATTGGCGTATGCCTCGAACTCGTCGAGGATCGGGTCGAGCAGTGCCGAGTGGAACGCATGGCTGGTCTCCAGGAAGTCGCAGCGGACCCCTTCGGCCACCAGGCCCGCAATGGCCTTCTCCAAATCCTGTGCGGGACCTGACAGTACGGTGTTGGCCCCGTTGTAGGCCGCCACCGAAAGGCTGGGAAATTCGTCGGTCAGACTCTCGACTCGCGCGGCGTCGGTGAACACCGCGGCCATCCGGCCACCCTCGGGCAGGCTGCCGAACAGCCGGCCCCGCTCGGCGATCAGCCGGGCGCCGTCTTCGAGGCTGAACACGTCGGCAACGCAGGCCGCCGAGTACTGGCCGACACTGTGGCCCAGCACGACATCGGGCTCAAAGCCCCACGATTGCCAGAGCCGGGCCAGACCCATCTCCACCGCGTACAGCGCGGGCTGGGCGTAGGACGTCTGCCGCAGCGTGTCCTCAGCTTCCGGACCGTCGACATCGAAGATGACATCCAGCAAAGGCTTTTCGAGAACGTCGGCCACCGCGGCAGCGCAGCGGTCCAGCGTCTCAGCGAACACCGGCTCGGTGTCGTACAGCTCCCGGGCCATACCGGGGTACTGACTGCCCTGACCGGTGAAGAGCCACGCGGTCTTGGGCGTGTCGTGAGATTCGCCGCGGCCCAGACCGGGCGCGGGGCGATCATCCGCGACGGCTCCGAGCAGCTCGACAGCAGCTTCTCGCGAATTGACCACCAGCGCGGCGCGGTGCTCCAGGTGCGCTCGCCCGACACCGGCGGTGAGGGACAGATCGGCCAGCGTGGCCTCGGGGTGCTCATTCAGCCAGGCACGGTACTGATCGGCGACCTGCACCAACGCCGCAGGCGTGCGCGCCGAGAGCGGCACGATGCTGAATTTCTTGTCCCCGGCGGGCACGGGCGTGTCGGCCGTTTCCGGCGCTGTGGACGGCGCTTCCTCCAGGATGACGTGCGCGTTGGTCCCGGCGAATCCGAACGAACTGATACCCGCGATACGCGGCCGCCCGTTACGTTCCCAGGGAGTCGCCTCCTTGACGACCTTGACCGGGAGCCGGTCCCACGGAATGTGCGGCGACGGGTTCTGGAAGTTGCGGTGCTGCGGCAGCAGCTCGTTCTCGAGCGACAGGATGACCTTGATGACGCCCGCGATACCCGCGGCCGCCTCCAGGTGCCCGATGTTCGTCTTCGCCGAGCCGATCAACAGCGGATCGGCGGCGTCGCGGCCGATGCCGTAGGCCGCACCTGCCGCTTGGGCCTCGATCGGATCGCCAAGCGAGGTGCCGGTGCCGTGCGCCTCCAGGTATCCGACCTCGCTGGGCGCGACGCCCGCGCGCTTGAGCGCATCGGCGATAACACGCTGCTGAGCAACACCGTTCGGTACCGTCAACCCGCCCGAAGCACCATCCTGGTTAATGGCACTACCGCGAATCACGGCCCGGACCCGGTCGCCGTCGCGGAGCGCGTCCTCAAGACGCTTGATGACGATGACGCCCGAACCCTCACCGCGTACGTAGCCGTCGGCGGCCGCGTCGAAGGTCTTGCACTTACCGTCGGGCGCGAGCATGTGAGCGTGCGAGAAGGTGATCATCGTGGCCGGCGTCAACAGCACATTCGCACCGCCCGCCAGCGCGAGATCGCACTCCCCCAGCTGAAGCGCTTGGCACGCTTGATGAATTGCTACCAACGACGAACTGCACGCCGTGTCCACGGCAACCGAGGGGCCTTGCAGACCCAGCCGGTAGCTGATCCGGCCGGCCGCCGCCGCATTGGAGGTGCCGATGGCCATGTAGGCCTCGATCTCGGGAAAGGTCAGCTCGTCGGATGCCATCCCCAGGTAGTCGTGGGTGGCCAAGCCGACGAATACGCCGCTATTAGTCTCAGCCAAATCCGTTGGGGCGATACCGGAATGCTCCACCGCACGCCACGCCGTTTCCAGCAAAAGTCGGTGCTGCGGGTCCATCAATCTGACCTCGCGCGTCGACATACCGAAGAACGGCGCGTCAAATCCCGTCACATCATCGACAAAGCCCGCACGCCGCGTGACGACCTTGCCGGGAGCGCCCGGTTCCGGGTCGAAGAACTCCTCGGCATCCCACCGATCGGCGGGTACCTCGGATATCGCATCGCGGCCTTCCCGCAACACATCCCAGAATTCGTCCGCGCCTGCGGCCCCGGGAAAACGCGCTGCATAACCGATGATGGCAAAGCGTGGGGTTGATTCGGTCTGATTTTCAGCGGATTCCATGCGGTGGCCTCCTTGCGTCGGCGGGTGAGAGAGTGGGCCTCGACGTCGTCGGGCGAGAATGTGACTCGGGACATCGACGTGTGCGAACGCGACTCTAGCCGAACAAGTATCGTGCGCACTGTTGTTCCCAAACTTCATAGTTACCCGGACAGTAAGTTCTAGTTATTACTGGTATGCCGTGTGGCGCATGGGGTTTCCAGGTTTCGGTTGACCGGCGGCTGCGCCACCAAACCGAGGGTATGTTGGGCCAGCGATGAGAGATGCCGGAACGGGGCCGGCCGAGCGAGAGGGACGGCGTTTTGCGCATTGGCACGATAACGGTTGGCGCACTTGATGAATGGACGTTGAGTCCAGGGTCGGTGACGTCCTGGCACCCCACGCCCGCTGCCGCCGAGAAGGCCCGGCAGGCACCTGTGAGTTCAGTGCCAGTCAGCTACATGCAGACACAGCATCTTCACAATTACTACGAGCGCAACAGTGCCGGACTCAACTTTTCCCGGCAGATCATCGCCAGCTGTGATGTTCCTGGGAATTGTGACATCGCCGCCATGGACCACGCCCTCAACGCGTACTTGCGCAGGCATGACACCTTCCGCAGCTGGTTCGAGCGCACCGAAAACGGCGAGTTCATCAGGCATTCGATCAGCGATCCGGCCGACATCGAATTCGCCCCTGTAACGCAGGGGCATATGTCTGTCGATGAGATACGTAGCCATGTCATCGATATCCCGAGTCCGCTGGAATGGGGGTGCTTCACCTTTGGAATCATCCAGGGCGAAAACCACTTCACATTCTTCGCTGCCATGGATCACGTACATGGGGATGCCACCCTGATCGGCACCACCATGATGGAAGCCAATGGCATGTACTCCGCACTGAGCAGTGGCGGTGCGGCACTTACCCTTCCGGATGCCGGCAGCTTCGACGACTTCTGCACTCGCGAGCGCGAATTCACCTCCCAGTTGACCCTTGAATCACCAGGGGTTCAGGCGTGGATCGACTTTGCCGAGAACAACAATGGGACCTTCCCCGAGTTCCCGCTTCCACTCGGTAATCCGTCGGAAGCCACCAACAGCACGATGACCTCGCTGTTGTTGCTAAACCCCGAACAGACCGATCGCTTCGACTCCGCGTGCGGAGCATCCGGCGCCCGGTTCGTCGGCGGTCTGTTCGCCTGCCTGGGTCTGGTCGAGCACGAATTCACCGGTGCCGTCACGTATTACGGTCTGACCCCGCGAGATTCCCGCACAGCTAGCGACAACTTCATGACGCAAGGCTGGTTCACCGGGCTGATCCCGATCACTGTCCCCATCGCGGCAACCTCGTTCAACGATGCCGCCTACGCGGCGCAAACCGCATTCGATTCGAGTCTGGACATGTCCCGGGTGCCGTACTACCGGGTGCTGGAACTGGCGCCGTGGTTGAAGTGGCCGCAGCCGAACTTTCCGGTGTCGAACTTCTTCCACGGTGGCGCCGCGCCGCTCAACGCGATCCTCGCGGCGGGCGAGCTGGGCCTTGCCAACAACATCGGCATCTACCCTGATGGCCGGTTCTCCTACCAGCTGACCATCTACATATTCCGGTACGGCGAGGGCACCGCGATGGCGATCATGCATCCCGACAATCCGATCGCCGAGAAATCAGCCCTGCGCTACATGGAAGCCATGAAATCGGTGTGCGTCCGCGTCGCGGACACCGGGCACTGGGGACGCGTCGCGTAGCTTGGGCGACATCAGAGTGAGGGTGAGGATTTTATGCGGCGGCTAGCCGATCTCGTGGTGCGATGGCCATGGGTGGTGATAGGCGCCTGGGTCGCATTGGCCGTCGCGCTGCCCTTGACCTTCCCCTCACTGACCGAGATGGCGGAGAAGCATCCGCTGGCGATTCTGCCGGCGGATGCACCGTCGAGTGTCACGGCCAAGAAGATGACCGAGGCGTTCCACGAATCCAGCAATGACGACCTCCTCTTGGTCGTGTTCATCAACGAGAACGGGCTGGACAAGAACGACTCCGCCACCTACCGCAAGGTGGTCGACGCGCTGCGGCACGATCTGACCGATGTCGTGTCGGTGCAGGACTTCATCGGCACACCCGAATTGCGCAAGTTCCTGACAAGTCAGGACAACAAGACATGGGTGCTGCCGGTTGGCCTGGCCGGCGAGCTGGGCACACCCAAGGCCTTCGACTCGTACAACAAGGTCACCAGCCTCATCCAGCACAGCATCGACGGCAGTCCGACCACCGTGCACATCACGGGTCCGGCCGCCACCGTCGCGGATCTGACCGTCGCGGGCCAGCAGGACCGGCTCCCGATCGAGATCGCGATCGCCGTGCTGGTGTTGGCCGTGCTGCTGCTGGTCTATCGCAGTGCACTGACAATGATGCTTCCGCTGGTGACCATCGGCTCATCGCTGGTCATCGCGCAGTCGGTGGTGGCGGCGTATTCACAGCTGACCGGCGCGGGCGTCTCGAACCAGTCGATTGTGTTCTTGAGCGCGATCCTGGCCGGCGCCGGAACGGACTACGCCGTCTTCCTCATCAGCCGTTATCACGACTATCTGCGCTCGGGTAAGACCTACGACCAAGCGGTCCGGGCCGCGATGATGTCGATCGGCAAGGTGATCACCGCGTCCGCGACGACGGTGGGTCTCACCTTCCTGCTATTGAGCTTCGCCAAGATGGGCGTCTTCCAGACGGTCGGCGTGTCGTCGGCGATCGGGATCGGCGTCGCCTACCTGTCCGGAATGACCCTGCTGCCCGCGATCCTGGTGCTGGCCGGGCCGCGCGGTTGGGTCAAGCCGCGGCGGGAACTGACCGCTCAGTTCTGGCGCCGCTCGGGTATCCGCATCGTGCGCCGGCCGATTCCGCATCTGGTGGCCAGCGTCCTGGTGCTGGCGCTGTTGGGCAGCTGCGCGCTGCTCGCCCGCTACAACTACGACGACCGCAAGGCAGTTTCGCCGTCGGCACCCAGCTCGGTCGGATACGCGGCGCTGGAACGCCACTTCCCGCTGAGTCAGTCCATCCCCGAATACATCCTTATTCAGTCGCCACGTGACCTGCGTACGCCGCAGGCCCTCGCCGACCTGGAACAGATGGCCTCGCGTATCGCGCAGCTGCCCGATGTGGGCCTGGTCAGCGGTGTCACCCGACCTCTCGGTGAGGTGCCACCCGAGTTCCGGGCCACCTATCAGGCCGGGCTGGTCGGCACCAGACTTGCCGACGGCTCCAACCAGATCAACCAGCGCAGCAGTGACCTCAACCGGCTCACCTCCGGAGCCAACACCCTGGCCGGCAGCCTCACCGATCTGCGCAATCAGCTCAGCAAGATCACCCCCGGTCTGCAGAGTCTGCTGGAGGCGTCGAACTCACTGAAGACCAAGTCCGGCGGCGACGAGCTGGTGCGCAATGTGGACAACGCCGCCAAGCTCGTCGACGAAATCAACGCATTGGCCAACGACATGGGCTGGAACTTCTCCGCCGCGAAGGAAATGTTCGGCTGGATCAATCCGGTGCTGGCGGCCCTCGAAGGCAATCCGGTCTGCGATGCCGACACCTCCTGCAGCAACACCCGCGGCCAGTTCGAGCGGCTCGTCGGCGAACGCAACAGCGGCCGCCTCGACGAGATCGAGCGGCTTGCCCATCAGCTGGGGAATTCCCCCGGCAACAAGGCGACCCTCTCCACGACGGTGACCAAACTGAACGCCTCGCTGTTGAGCGTCGTCAACGGGCTGCATGCCATGGGACTGGACAAGCCCGGTGGCCCGCAGGCCGGGCTCAACCAGTTGCGCCAGGGCGCCGACCGTCTGGCCGGCGGCAGCCAGCAGGTGGCAGGCGGTGTGGATCAGCTTGTCGGGCAGATCAAGGTGATCGTCAACGGCCTCAATCAGGCCTCGAGCTTCCTGCTGACGATGAAGACCAACGCCGCCGATCCCTCGCAGGCGGGCTTCAACATTCCCGCCGAGGTGCTCAACAATCCGGACTTCCAGCGAGCCGCCCACGCGTTCATCTCGCCGGACGGCCACGCCGTGCGTTACCTGGTTCAGACGAAGCTGAACCCCTTCAGCCCCGAGGCGATGGACCAGGTCAACCAGATCAGCGATATCGCCAAGGGCGCTCAGCCCAACACCACGCTGGCGGACGCGACGATCTCGATGGGCGGTTTCCCCACGGCGCTGCGGGACACCCGTGACTACTACCAGCACGACATTCAATTCATCATCGCGGCGACGCTCATTGTCGTTCTGCTGACCCTGATGGTGTTGCTCCGCGCGATCGTCGCACCCTTGTATCTGGTCGGTTCCGTGGTGCTCTCGTACTTCGCGGCCATCGGTATCGGCGTGTTGACATTCCAGTTCCTGCTCGGCGAACAGTTGCACTGGACCGTGCCACCGTTGGCCTTCGTGGTGCTGGTGGCGGTGGGCGCCGACTACAACATGCTGTTCGTGTCGCGCATGCGGGACGAGTCGGCGAGCAGCGTGCGTTACGGCATCATCCGTGCCCTGAATTCCACCGGTGGCGTCATCACCGCGGCCGGGCTGATCTTCGCCGCCTCGGTGGGTGGTCTGCTCTTCTCTAGCATCGGCATCGTGGTCCAGGGCGGGTTCGTGATCGGCGTGGGCATTCTGCTGGACACCTTCGTGGTCCGGACCATCACGGTGCCCGCCATCGCGGCATTGGTCGGCAAGGCGAACTGGTGGCCATCGCAGGTCATCGCCGGTCAGAAGTCGTCGGCAAAACCCGCGGCCGCCACGCCGGCAAGTTAGCAAGCACCCGTTATGTATGTGAGACTGAAATTGAAGTTGAGTCAGGAGCACGGATGAGAAACCTCCTCGCGGGAACAGCGGTGCTGGTAGTCGCCTGCGTAACAGGATGTTTCGGCATCCCTTCCGCGGTCGCCGACGACCCGCGGGTTCCTGGCCCACCCATCCCCGGGATCGCGCCGGACGGGACGGTCAGGGCCGCGCCTCCGTCGCCGGATCGCACCGCGTATGCCCTGGGTGGCGCGCACGTGCTCGGCATCCCCTACGACGAGTACATCCGGATGACCGGCAAGGACTGGTTCCCCGACATGAAGCGGGAAAACGTCTGGTATCCGGCCGGTCAGGTCCAGGGCCACACGCTGGGACGCTTCTTCCCCGGCATCGGCCCGATCGGCGAGAAGATTCTGCCCGGGCTGGGCCTGGACGGCACCAGCATCGGCGAATCGGTCGACATCGGAGAGCCCAACCTCGAGAACGCCATTCGCGCGGGCGGTCCGGGGACCGCGATGGGGTTGTCCGAGGGCGCGCTGGTACTCACCGCCGTCAAGAACGCGCTGGCCACGGACCCGACCGCACCGCCGCCGGATTCACTGACCTTCGCGACGTTCGGCGACCCGGTTGCGAAGAGTCCCTTCAGCGAGAGCTTCCTGACCCAGAATTTCGCTCCCGGCTCCGTGGTGCCTTTCATGGACTACCCGGTGCCCGCCCGCGTGGACAGCCAGTACCACACCGATCAGTTCATCTCGGCCTATGACAGCATCGCCGACTGGCCGGACCGGCCGGACAACCTGTTCGCGCTCGCCAATGCCATCGCGGGCCTGGCCACCGGCCACACCGCGGTGGCCTTCACCAACCCGAAGATGGTTCCGGCACGCAACATCGTGACCGAGACGAACTCCCGGGGCGCCACGACCACGACGTACTTCATCCCCGAGCAGCACCTGCCGCTGGTGATGGGCTTCAAGTACCTCGGGGTGCCGGAGGACACGCTGAATCGGCTCGACGCGATTCTGCAGCCTCGGGTGGATGCGGGCTATTCGCGCAATGACGATCCGGCGACTGCCCCCATCACTGTCGACCACAGCGGCTTCGATCCCGCGGAAGTGACGGCGCCTGCCTCCCAGGCGACATTCGGTGGCGGATCCGATCCGATTTCTCAGATCACCAGCGGCGCGATGGCCGTGCTCGGCGGCGGTTCCCGACCGACGCCGGCCACCCCGCCCAAGTAACGACGGATTAAATATGACACCTTCAACTCAGTCATCCATCCTGTCGATGTTGCACGGACGTGCCAGCCTGCGACCGGACGACATCGCGTTCACCTTCACCGACTACACCAACAGCCCTGCCGGTGTCGTTGAAAACCTCACCTGGTCGCAGCTGTCTCGCCGCACCTTCAACGTGGCCCGCGAGCTCAGTGAGCACGCGTCGCCCGGCGACAGGGCGCTGATCCTGGCCCCGCAGAGTCTCGAATACATCCTGGCGTTCCTGGGCTCCATGCAGGCCGGCCTGATCGCGGTGCCGCTGCCCTTGCCGCATCGCGGCTCAAGCTTTGACCGGGTCAGTGCCGTCTTCGACGACACCTCACCGTCGGTGGTGCTCACGACGTCGGCGGTGGTGTCGGACGTCGGCGATTACGTCGATCAGTCGCGTCTGGAGATCGCGCCCAAGCTCATCGAGATCGACACGCTGCCCCTCGATATCGATGCCGGCCCCAGTGTGGTGCCCGCCGACGTACCCAACATCGCGTACCTGCAGTACAGCTCGGGTTCCACCCGCACGCCCACCGGCGTCATGCTCTCGCACCGCAACCTTCAGGTGAACTTCGAGCAGTTGATGCGCAGCTTCTTCGTGGATACCGGCTCCACCATCCCGTCGAACGCCACGATCGTCTCCTGGCTGCCCTTCTACCACGACATGGGCTTGGTACTGGGTGTTTGCGCACCCATCCTGGGCGGCTATCGCGCCGACCTGACCAGCCCACTGGCCTTCCTGGAGAACCCCTCACGCTGGGTGCGGGCACTGGCCACGAATCCGCACGCGTGGTCGTCCGCGCCCAACTTCGCGTTCGATCTGGCGGCCCGCAAAACAACCGACGCCGACCTGGCGGGGCTGGATCTCGGTGGTGTGCTCGGCATCATCAGCGGCGCCGAGCGGGTCGAGCAAGCCACCCTGCAGCGCTTCGTCGATCGTTTCGCCCATTTCAATTTCCGCGACTCCATGATGCGCCCGTCCTATGGGCTGGCAGAGGCGACGGTGTTCGTGGCCTCGGGCACCTGGAGCGAATCGGCGCCCGCCGCACACTTCGACGTGGAAGAGCTCTCCGCGGGCCGCGTGCGGCGTTGCGCGGCCGGGGCCGGAACCGCATTGATCAAATACAAGGTGCCGCAATCGCCCGTGCTGCGGATCATCGACAGCGACACCCATCGGGAGTGCCTGCCGGACGTGGTCGGTGAGATTTGGGTGCACGGCGACAACGTCGCGTCCGGCTACTGGCGTAAGTCTCCGGAGGAGCAGCGGTGCTTCGGCGCGAAGATCACCGACCCGTCGTCCGGTACCCCGGAGGGCCCCTGGCTCAGGACCGGCGACCTCGGATTCGTCTCCGAGGGTGAGCTGTTCATCGTCGGCCGCATCAAGGACCTGCTGATCATCCGCGGGCGTAACTACTACCCCGAGGACATCGAGGCGACGGTTCAGGAAATCGCGCGCGGCCGCGTCGCGGCGATATCGGTTCCGTTCGACAGCACCGAAAAGCTGGTCACCATCATCGAATTCAAGAAGCGCAGCGATTCCGACATCGAGGCCATCAAGAGCGAGATCACCTCGGCGATCTCCAATGCGCACGGCGTCAACGTCGGCGACGTGGTGCTGGTGCCGCCCGGATCGTTGCCCACGACCACCAGCGGCAAGATCCGGCGCCGCTCATGCGTCGAGCAGTATCTGCAGAATCAGTTCACTCGGCTGGAAGCAGACTCCCCGGTCGGCGTCGCCTGACCCCTGTGGTCTCAGAGACTGGCGAGCCCGACGGCCAGTAGCACGCATCCGACGACAGCCAGCACCAGTGCGATGTTGCGGCGGCGGTTGGACTGGATCCAGCTGTTGAGCCTGGCCATCGCCGCGGCGGTGCGTTCCGGCGCCACCGCATGAGCCAGGAACGGAATCTCCACCAGCGCAAAGGCGATGACGTTGAACATCAGCAACGCGCTGACCTGCGTGGCAGGCGGAGAGCCCGAGGCGACGATCACGGCCAGTGCCGCCAGGAAGTCCACCGACGGCAACGCGATGCCCAGTCCCGCGACCCCGGCCACCCAGAGCGAGCCACCCGTCGCGATCGACTGAATACGCGCCGACACCTTGTCCAGCTGCGCGTTGGAGGCCGGCCCCCGCAGGCGCGAGGCCAGTAGCGCGGCAACCAGCAGTGCCGCCACCCCAATGCCGATTTGTACCCGCGGCAAGGTGAAATGCGCCGAACCGGTCGAGACGTTCCGGAAGGCGAACAGCACCACCAGACCCACCGCCATGCCCATCACAAATCCACCGGACAGAAAAGCGAGCAGCTGCAGCATCGGGCGCGGCCGATTCAGCATCAGCACAGTCATGCCCAACCGGAAAGGTTCGAAGCTGACGGCAATGGCCATCACCAGCAGGGTGATCCACATAGAGGTCAGGGCTGCAGCCGCTGGATCCGGCCGTCACTGACGACGATCCGGTTGTGTACGCGGTTCTCCCGCCCCTGCCAGAATTCGACGGTCTCGGGCGCGATCACGTAGCCGCCCCACTGCGGGGGCACCGGTACCTGATCCAGCCCAGCGAACCGCTGGGTGACGTCATCGAGCTGGGCCAGCAGCGCCGCGCGCGACTCGATGGGCGCGGACTGCTGGGAAGCCCATGCGCCCAGCTGTGAGCCACGCGGCCGATTGGTCCAGTAGTCGGCGGTCTGCGCCGGGTCGACCTTGGTCACCCGGCCGCGCACATGCACCTGGCGTCCCAGCGCGTACCAGGGGAAAGTGACGCTCGCATACGGGTCCGCGTCGAGCTGGCGGCCCTTGGCCGAGTCATAGTTTGAGAAGAACGTCACACCCGCCGAGTCGAACCCCTTGCACAGCACGGTGCGGGTCACCGGCCGGCCCTTGTCGACGGTAGCGAGCACCATCGCGTTCGGCTCGGGGATAGCCGATGCCACGGCAAGGTCAAACCATCTGTGCAACAACGGAAGCCAGCCATCGGCGAGCCAGTCGACGTCAAGATCGCCGCTGCCGTCCTTTTCTCCGGGGCGGTAGTCAGAGCGCAGCCATTCGGTCACAAAAAGCACGCTACAGGCGCCCGGATAAGGAACGGGGAGGTGACTAAGAAGCACCCTTAATTGCGAGTGCAAGAATCGCCTTTACCGAGTTGTTACCCACAGGTAGGGAGTCGAGAATCATGACGGTTGCAGCGCCGCTACCAGCGGATTTCGCACCTGGACTGGAGGGCGTAACCGCCTTCGCCACCGAAATCGCCGAGCCCGACAAGGACGGCGGCGCACTGCGCTACCGCGGTGTCGATATCGAGGATCTGGTCGCCCAGCGGGTGAGCTTCGGTGATGTGTGGGCACTGTTGGTCGACGGTAAGTTCGGCCAGGGACTCCCGCCCGCCGAGCCCTTCCCCATCCCGGTGCACACCGGCGATGTTCGGGTGGACGTGCAGGCCGGACTGGCCATGCTGGCACCCATCTGGGGCTTCGAGCCGCTGCTGGACACCGAGGACTCCATCGCGCGCCATCAACTCGCCCGCGCCTCGGTGATGGCGCTGTCTTACGTGGCACAGTCAGCGCGCGGCAACGCGCAGCCTGCCGTCCCGCAAAAAATCATCGACGAATGCTCAACCGTCACATCACGTTTCATGACCCGCTGGCAGGGTGACCCGGACCCCAAGCATGTCGAGGCCATCGACGCGTATTGGGTCTCGGCCGCCGAACACGGTATGAACGCCTCCACGTTCACCGCCCGGGTCATCGCCTCCACAGGTGCCGATGTGGCCGCCGCACTCTCGGGTGCGGTCGGCGCGATGAGCGGCCCGCTGCATGGCGGCGCACCCGCTCGCGTGTTGCCGATGATCGAACAGGCCGAGAAGACCGGCGATCCCCGCGGCGTCATCAAGGGCATCCTGGACCGCCGCGAGAAGCTCATGGGCTTCGGCCACCGGGTGTACCGCGCCGAAGACCCGCGTGCGCGCGTGTTGCGCAGCACCGCCAAGCGCCTGGGCGCCGCCCGCTACGAGGTGGCCGCGGCCCTGGAGCAGGCCGCCCTGACCGAGCTGCGGGAACGCCGCCCCGATCGCATCATCGAGACCAATGTCGAGTTCTGGGCAGCGGTCATCCTCGACTTCGCCCAGGTGCCGACGCGGATGATGCCCGCGATGTTCACCTGCGCCCGCACCGCGGGCTGGAGCGCGCACATCATGGAACAGAAGCGCCTGGGCAAGCTGGTACGCCCGGCCGCGCTGTATGTGGGACCCGGACCGCGTCCCATCGAATCCGTCGAGGGATTCGGGCTGCTGCACTCGCGCGTTGACGCGTAAGTACCCCAACTCCTGGCGTCACGCTGTGTGAGGTGGTTGGGTGAGGCCTATGACCTCTCCCGACCTCCCACCCGTGGAACCCTCCGTTTCTCCGTACATCATCGTCGAGGACTCGCGCGCGGCGATCGAGTTCTATAAGAACGCCTTTGGCGCCGAGGAACTCGGCCTATTGGAGACCCCCGACGGCAAGGTGATGCACGCGGCCGTCAAGATCAACGGCACCACGATCATGATGAACGACGACTTCCCCGAGTACAACGACGGCAAGTCCAGCACTCCCACCGCGCTCGGCGGCACACCGGTCACCATTCACCTCACGGTGCCCAATGTCGACGACTGGTTCAGTCGCGCCGTCGGCGCCGGCGCGACCGTCGAGATGCCACTAGAAGACCAGTTCTGGGGTGACCGCTTCGGCGTCATCAAGGACCCGTTCGGACATCTGTGGTCGCTGGGGCAACCGGTCAAGATCGTCAACCCCGAAGACCTCAAGAAGTACGTGGCGGGTGGCGGTGAGTAAGTCCGCCGACACTCCGGTTTCTGATGCAAACGCCGAGACGCGCACGCGAAACACGGCGTGTCGAGCTTTGTGGTGGGCTGGGGACGCCGCGGGCGGCCAGTAGGCCGCTACCGCAGCAGGTCCTCCAGCACCGAACCGCGAATCGCCTTGCGCCACAACGGTGGTTGCGGGACATTCGCGGCAACACGCAGCATCTCCGACACCGAGACGAACTTGTCACGCGGACGGCCCTCACCCTGACCGCGCGCGATTTCCGCACGGTCGATGGCCAGCCAGCCCTCGTGATCGATGATCGTCGGCTGGCGCCGCTGAATCAGCTTGGACAGGCCCGACAGCCTTTGCGCCGGATCGGCGAGCAGCCCATTGTTGTAGTCCTCCACCAGCGAGGTGACGGTCTGCTGCGAGCACGACTTGTTGGTCCCGATGAACCCGGTCGGGCCACGCTTGATCCAGCCCGCCACGTAGGTACCGGGAAAGGCCTTACCGGTGGATGAATCCGTCACGCGCCCTTGCTCGTTCGGGATCGTTCCACGCTGGTTGTCGAACGGCACATCCGGCATCGGGACGCCGCGATAACCGATCGAGGTCAGGAACAGGCCCGCCTTGATGGTGTCGGTGGCCTCGCCATGCTGGAACTCGATGCCTTCCACGCGGTCCGCGCCCAACACCTTCGCCGGGGTGCGGTTGTACGCGAAGCGGATGATCTTGCCACCCGGCTCCCGTGCCTCACGCGGGCAAGTGCTGAGCACTTCCAGCTTCTGCCTGACCAGCGGTTCCAGATGCGTCTGCAGTGCCTCATCGACCAGATCCGCGGTCTCTTGGTCGATGACCACCGTCATATCGGGCAACCCGACCAGCCCGAGAAGCTCGGGCAGGGTGAACGCCGAATGCTCGGGACCGCGGCGGCCGACGATGACCACCTCGCGCAGCTTGCTGTTGCGCAGCGCGGTGAGCGCGGTGTCCGAAATATCGGTGCGTGCCAGACGCTCGACATCTCCGGTAAGCACCCGGGCGACGTCCAGTGCCACGTTTCCGTTGCCGATGACGACCGCACGTTCGTGATCGAGATCGACCTGGAAGTCGGCGTAGTCGGGGTGCGCGTTGATCCAGGCGACCACCTGGGTGGCAGTGGCGTTGCCTGGCAGCTCGATCCCCGCGATGTCCAGACGGCGGTCCGAGGAGGCGCCGACCGAGTAGATCACGGCGTGGTGATGCGCCAGCAGTTCCTCGTGGGTGACGTCCTTGCCCACCTCGACGTTCAAAAAGAACTCAAAGTTGGGCTGCTCGGCCATCGTGTCGAACAACTTGGTGACCCGCTTGGTCTGCTGGTGATCGGGGGCCACCCCGGCACGCACCAAACCGTATGGAGCAGGCAACCTTTCGAACATGTTGACCTTCACGTTCGGCTGGGTCAACAGCTCGTCGGCGGCGTACATAGCCGCCGGACCGGAGCCCACGATGGCCACCTTCAGCGCGGCGTTGCCGCGAACGGGCGGCGCCTGAATGACCGGAGCCAAACTGGCACGAGGGATTTCACGCGGATAGAACTCGGAGTTGATCCGCAGGAAGGGCAGCTGCTCTTCCTTCAGGATCGAGTCCGGCTTGATGGCATCGACCGGGCAGGCGGCGACGCAGGCCCCGCAATCGACGCAAGCGGAGGCGTCGATATGCAACATCTCCGCCTTGAGGAAATCGGGCTCATCAGGCGTGGGGTGAATGCAGTTCACCGGGCATGCGTAAACGCACGAACCCTCGTTACAGCAGGCCTGGGTGACGACGTGCGGCATCAGGCGGGAACAGCGCTGGGCGAATCAGACACTGCGGCCTCGGGGGCCGAGTAGTTCACCAGCGGGCCGCGCTGCGGCTCACTGCGGTAGCGGGCGGCGCGACCATCGATGTGCAGCACCCGCCACACCAGCTTGGCGATCGGGTTCATCATGCCGACACCCCGGCACAGCATCCGGACGTCGGAGAACACTTCGCTCATCGTCTGGCGCGAGGCCGGGCTCTGCCAGAAGATCTCCTTGCGGACATCGTCCGGAATGCCGAACTTCTTGAAGAAGCTGCGCGGCGGCGTCATGATCGCGCCCATCAGCACGCGCATGATGATCGGGGTGCTGATGGAAAGCACGAACCGGTTGAACCAGTGCATCGTCGGGACGCGCTTGTGCAGGTACTCGTGCGCGAACGAGATGTGCCGGGCCTCCTCGGCGACATGGATCTCCATGACGCGGCGCATGATCGGGTGCAGATTGTCACCCTCGCGCAGCACGTTCTTCTGGGTGTGGTCAATGGGTTCTTCCCCGGCGAGCACACCGATGAAGAAGGTCTCGGGCGCGACGGTGGAAGCCAGCGGAATGAACGGGGACAGCCAGCGCAGCAGACGCGGCATGCCCGGCACGTCGACACCGAGGCGGTTCACCATCTCCTGGAACATCAGGGTGTGGTTGCACTCTTCGATGGATTCGTGGTTGAGGTAGCGGAACTCCGGGGAGCCATTGGGCACGCTGAAGGCGTACTGGATCAGGCCACGGATCAGGATGCTCTCGAAGTGCAGGCCCACCTTGGCGACGTTGGCCTGGCGCCACATGCCGATCTCGATCTGCTTCTCCAGCGGCTGCGACTGGTACCAGGGGTGCCGGCCGAGCGGATCGGTGCGGTGCGGGAGAACCCAGCGGGTGTCATTGGGGACGACGGCGTACTCGGGCGAGTCCCAGTCGATGTCGATGAACGGATCGAAGTTCCGGTTCGTCGATCCGTGCGACAGGGTCTCCAGCACCTGGACGTACTTGGCGTCGCCTCGCACTTCCTTCTTCGCGCGCAACTTCTCGCGGAGGGACATGCCTATCTCCTTTGATTAGGTAACGGACCTGCAAACTTTTACGTTCTGGGGCTACTTGAAAGTCTACAAGCTCTGGGCGAGTGTAAACAGGGCGAGAAGGCCCTATCTAGGTTTGGGACGAAACGTCCCATGTGACGTTCCCGGCGGGGTTTGTTTCATGTGATGCAGGTCTCATTAGGTCACCGTTTAGGCTGGTAGCCGTGGCTGAATTGACCATCCCCGCTGACCTCCTGCCCGCCGACGGACGCTTTGGCTGCGGCCCCTCCAAGGTGCGCCCCGAACAGCTGCAATCGCTCGTGACGGCCGGCGCTTCCCTCTTCGGTACCTCGCACCGGCAAGCACCCGTCAAGAACCTCGTAGGCCGCGTCCGCGAGGGCCTCAAGGAGCTGTTCTCCGCTCCCGACGGCTACGAGGTGATCCTCGGCAATGGCGGCTCGACCCTGTTCTGGGACGCGGCCGCGTTCGGCCTGATCCGCGAGAAGTCGCTGCATCTGACCTTCGGCGAGTTCAGCGCCAAATTCGCGTCCTGCGTGGCCAAGAACCCATTCGTCGGTGACCCGATCAAGGTGGTCGCGGATCCGGGCGGCGCTCCGGCTCCTGTCTCGGATCCCTCGGCCGATGTGATCGCCTGGGCCCACAACGAAACCTCGACCGGTGTCATGGTTCCGGTGCAGCGTCCCGCCGGTTCGGAGAACGCACTGGTGCTCATCGACGCCACCTCCGGCGCCGGCGGACTGCCGGTGGATCTGTCCGAGGTGGACGCGTACTACTTCGCGCCGCAGAAGAACTTCGCCGGCGACGGCGGACTGTGGCTGTCATTGATGAGCCCCGCCGCGCTGGAGCGGGTGGCGGAGATCGGCGGCAGCGGACGCTGGGTGCCGGACATCCTGTCGCTGCCGATCGCGGTGGAGAACAGCCTCAAGAACCAGACGTACAACACCCCCGCCATCGGCACCCTGCTGCTGCTGGCCGATCAGATCGACTGGCTGCTGAGCAATGGCGGCCTGGACTGGGCCACCAAGCGCACCGCCGATTCGGCATCGCGGCTGTACTCCTGGGCCGAGGCGACGTCGTACACCACCCCGTTCGTGGCAGACCCGGCGCAGCGCTCGCAGGTGGTGGGCACCATCGACTTCAACGACGACGTGGATGCCGCCGCTGTCGCCAAGGTGTTGCGCGCCAACGGTGTGGTGGACACCGAGCCGTACCGCAAGCTGGGCCGCAACCAGCTGCGGGTGGCCATGTTCGCCGCCATCGACCCCGAGGACATCTCCAAGCTGACGCAGTGCGTCGACTGGGTCGTCGAGCGCCTCTGAGCCCCACCCCCTCTCGCCGAGTGTGAACGCTAGCGTTCACACTCGGCGAATTTGGCGCCCTGACACTCACACTCGGCGACGACCGTCAGGGGCTAGTGCGCCGTGAGATCGTAGATATCGACGTCGTCGATGGTCTGCTTGTCAAAGGTCTTCTCGACCCAGTCCTGGATGGACTTCGAGGTTTCACTGCCCGGCGCACCGAACCCCCCACCGCCGTGATTCCCCGCTATGAAGTAGTGGATCTGCCCGTCGGCGACATACTGCTGGAACTGCGCCAGGGTGGGCGATGGATCGGTTCCGTTGAATCCACCGATGGGCATCACCGGCCGGCGAGTGGCCAGCTGATATCCGGATGCCTGATTCGAGCCGATCGCCGCCGCTACCCAGGTATAGCGATCCGCGTTGTCGTTGAGGGCGGCAACGATATTGGGACCGGGATCGCTACCGTCCAGCAGACTGCCACCGCGCTTGGATCCCGCTTCGAATTCGGGACGATGCTTACGTTCGGGCATATCCGGGAACTGTGCATCCGGAAAGCCGGGGAAGCCGTCGCCCTTCACCTCCGGCCCGGCCGAGGGCAGCGCCCCGCTGTGCGGGGTGGCGATGGTCTGCACGGAGTATGCGACAGGTCCTGCCAGTGCCACGATGAGCGCGGCGGCCACCACCGCCTTCGGGTATCTACGCACCGCGAGACCGATCAGTCCCAGCACGGCGAGAGTCACAATCACCCAGCGCAGCCACGGCTGGAATTCCGGCGAACGCCCCAAAAGCAGCCACGCCATCGCGGCGGTGAGCACCAGCAGAGCCGCGAGACAAGCTCGCACCCAAGGTTTTTCACGTTCCTGCCAGCCCAGTACCGAACCGGCACCGACCAGCGCGGCGACCGCGGGGGTCAGTGCCATCGAATAATAGGGGTGGAAGATGCCCTGCATGTAGCTGAACACAATGCCCGTGGTGAGCACCCATACGCCGAACACGATGAGCACGGCTCGCCGCGCGTCACTACGGGAGTTCTTGCGCAACAGCACTATCCCCAGAACCGCCAGCAGCAGCGCGGTAGGCAGCAGCCAGGCGATCTGTCCGCCGAGCGCGGGCTGGAACAGCCTGCCGATTCCGGGTTCGCTCCCGAAGTGCCCCCCGAAGCCGTACATCCCCTCGCGAGGACCCGAGGCGCTTCCCGTCTCGTTCCCGTTGATGCGGCCCAAGCCGTTGTAGCCCAGGGTGAGCTCGAGAATCGAGTTGTCGGGAGATCCGCCGATCCACGGCCGCGAACCCGGCGGCCACAACTCGACCGCGATGATCCACCATCCCGCCGAAACCACCGCTGCCGCAGCCGATGCGGCCAGCTGAGCCAGCCGTTTCCCGATGCGCACGGGCCCGGCAATCGCGTACGTGACGGCAATGGGCGGGATGACCAGCAGGACCTGTAGCTGTTTGGTCAGGAACCCCAATCCGACGAACACCCCGACCAGCAGCAGCCATCGCGTGCGCCCGTCTTCGATGCCGCGCATCATCGCCCATACGGCGGCGATCATCAGGAACACCAGTAGGGCATCAGGGTTGTTGAATCGGAACATCAACACTGCCACCGGCGTAACGGCCAGCACCAGCCCGGCCAGCAGAGCCGCGCCGTGACCGAAGTATCGACGAACGGTCACATACAGCAGGCCGACGGATGCCACGCCCAGCAGCACCTGCGGCACCAGGATGCTCCAGCTGCTCAGCCCGAATACGCGCACGGACAGTTCCATGAGCCAGAGCGAGGCGGGCGGTTTGTCTACGGTGATTGAGTTGGCAGCGTCGGAAGATCCGAAGAAACCGGCCTTCCAAGACACCGAACCTGCTTGTACCGCAGCCGAATAGAACGAGTTGGCCCACCCGTTGGAGCTCAGGTTGATCAGGTAGGCCACGGCCGTGCCGACCAGCAGCAGGGTGACCGAAAGCGGCTCGCGGGCGAACCCGCGAGCCGTCGGGGAGGTACTCATCGGCTATGCGAGCTTCGGAATACCCAGCGCAGTCCGATAAATCGGATCAAGGTGGCAACGAGATTGGCCACGGTCAGCACAATCAGCAGCAGGTGTTTCGACGCGTCGGGCACCAGGTGGTGCATCGCGACGAGCGACCCGCTGGTGAGTGCCAGCCCTATGCCGAAGATGACGAGCCCCTGGAACTGGTGCTTGGCGACATTGCGCCGCCCCCGCACCCCGAAGGTGAAGAACCGGTTGGCCGAGGTGTTGAGCACGGCGGTGATCAACAGCGCCAGGAAGTTGGCCACCTGATCGCCAACCATGCCATGTAGCACCAGGAACAGCATCGCGTAAGCCAATGTGCTTGCCACACCGATGATTCCGAACCGCACCAGCTGGCCGACCATGCCCGGCGGCACGCCCTCCACGAGCGGCTCGCGGCCCAGGCTGTGCCGGAGCTCCTCCAGCGGCAGTGTGCCGAGCATCAATGCCCGGCCTAACCGCCAGATGCCCAGCAGGTCCTTGCGCACGGTGTCGACGATGTCGACCCGGCTGTCGGGGTCATCCACCCAGTCGACCGGCACCTCATGAATCCGCAGGCCGACCCGCTCGGCAAGCACCAGCAGTTCGGTGTCGAAGAACCATTCCTTGTCCTCGACCAGCGGCAGCAGCTGACGCGCCACGTCGGTACGAATGGCCTTGAACCCGCACTGCGCATCGGAGAACCGGACCTGCAGCGAGGCATGCAGAATCAGGTTGTACGTCCGCGAGATGAACTCCCGCTTGGGGCCGCGTACCACCCGGGAGTTTCGGTTGAGCCGTGAGCCGTAGGCGACATCCGAGTGTCCGGAGATCAGTGGTGCGACGAGCGGCATCAGCGCGTTGAGGTCGGTGGACAGGTCCACATCGCAGTAGGCCACCACCTCGGCGTCCGAGGACAGCCACGCCGCAGCCAGTGCCCGTCCGCGCCCCTTCTCCTCCAGGTGCAGCACATCGACTCCATCGAGCTCGCTGGACAACCTATGCGCGATCGCCAGCGTGCCGTCGGTGCTGGCGTTGTCGGCGATGGTGATGCGCGCCGAGTAAGGAACCTCATTGGCCAGGAATGCGTGCAGCCGCCGTACACACGGCTCCAGGTCGTGCTCCTCGTTGTACACGGGGATCACGATGTCGAGGGTCGTCGCGCGGATTGCGGTCGGTGCCGTCGGGGTGTCGATCGGCTGCATCACACTGGTCACGAGAATCACAATGGTCGGCGCGGCTCTGTTGTCACTGGGTCGCCACTGTGAGTTACCTGTGAACGAAAGTGTGTCAGATTCGCAAATTAGTTGTGCACAATTGAATTGTGAGCTACCGTATCATCATGACCGCGCCCGGACTGGACCATCAGTTGTGCTTCGCCCTGTACTCGGCGTCGCGTGCGATGACCGCGGTGTACCGCCCGATCCTGACCGAACTGAACCTGACCTATCCCCAGTACCTAGTCCTCTTGGCGCTATGGGAAGAGGACCGCGCCACCGTCGGCAGACTCGGCGAGCGACTACACCTGGACTCCGGCACCCTCTCCCCGCTGCTGAAGCGATTGGAGACCAACGGACTCATCCGGCGCGAACGATCCGCCTCCGACGAGCGCCTGGTCGAGGTCACGCTTACCCCGGACGGGCGGCGCCTGGAGCAGAAAGCTCAATGCATTCCCGAAAAGCTCGCCCTCGCCACCGGCATCGCCGAGCGAGAGGCCACGGACCTGCGCGACGCAGTCCGTCAACTCACCGATGCCCTACAGGCATCACTACGAAAGGAATCCGCGTGAGCACTCTCTACACCGCCGAGGCATTGGTCACCGGGGAAGGCCGAGACGGCAAGGGCCGCACCTCCGATGGCCGACTCGACCTCGACCTCGCCATCCCCAAGGAGATGGGCGGCAGCGGCAATGGCACCAACCCCGAACAGCTCTTCGCGATCGGCTACGCCGCCTGCTTCCATTCCGCATTGCGGATGATCGGCCGCCAGGAAAAGGCCGACATCACGGACTCGTCAGTGGGAGCCCGAGTCTCACTGGGGCCCACCGATAACGGCGGCTTCGCCCTCGCCGTCGAGCTCGAAGTCGCCCTGCCCAACCTTGACCATGACGCAGCGCAGCAGCTGACCGAGAAGGCGCATCAGGTCTGCCCGTACTCCAACGCAACGCGCGGGAACATCGACGTCACGCTCGTGGTCACCGACGACTGAACGGGCTCGGCGCCGGAGCACGGCCTTGCTTATCTATCAAAACTGATACGCTCGTGCCGTGTTCAATAGTTTCACTCCGGGTAGAACAACCCGGCGCCTGCTCGTCGCGGCCGCATGCGTGATCGCTCTTGTCCTCGGTACCGGTGGCTGGATTGTCTACGCCAACGACTTCGCCATCCGCGAAGAACAGCTGACCATCCCCGGCTCGGTTCAGCCGCTCCGGGCGACGCTGGCGCTGCCCAAGGACGGCAACGGCCCCTTCGGTCTGGTGGTTTTCATCCACGGAGACGGGCCTGCCGATGCGACCAGAGATGGCTTCTACAAACCGATCTGGGAATCGTTCGCAAAGGCCGGCTACGCCTCCCTGTCCTGGAATAAGCCCGGAATCGATGGGGCTGCGGGCAATTGGCTGGACCAGAGCATGCACGATCGTGCCGCCGAAGCCGAGGCAGCAATCAAGTGGGCCCGCGGACGCGCCGATATAGACCCCCGACGCATCGGGATGTGGGGTATCAGCCAGGGCGGTTGGGTGGTACCGGAGGTAGCGGCGCATACACCCGATCTGCAATTTGTCATTCTGGTGGGTGCGGCGGTCAACTGGCTGCGTCAGGGCGAGTTCAATACGCGCGCCAAGCTCACGCATCAAGGCGCGTCCGAATCCGAGATGGCGGCGGCCCTGGATAGCCACAACGCGACCCTAGAGCCGCTGCGTGACAATGCGACGTACGAGCAATACCTTGCGACTCAACATGATTCCGATCCGATGTCGGCCGATCGCTGGACCTTCGTACGTAAGAACTATCTGTCGGATGTGACCGGCATACTGCCGCAGGTCAAGGCACCGGTGCTGCTCGCGCTGGGCGACGATGATCTCAACGTCGATGTCAACGAGACGGAGCGGGTTTACCGCCAAATACTGCCGCCGCAACAGTTGACGGTGCAGCGGTATCCGGATGCCTCGCACAATATCGTGAAGGCTGATCTCGACAATGATCAAGACTGGCGCTCGACGCTGGTTGCTGTGTTTTCTCCCCGATCACTCTATGCCCCTGGTTATTTGGAGAACATGCGGCTCTACGCCGCGTCACAACCCGTACGCTGACCGCGATGAGTAGGCAACGCATCACTCGTCGGCTCGCATGCTGCGAAGCGGGCGGTGCGGTACTCCTCGCAGCGGTGACCGTGCCCTTCACGGCCCCGTGGGCCGATGCACCGCCAGTGTGGGCACAGCTGATCGGCCTGACTTTTCTGCTCATCGTGCTCGCCGGCAAGGTGTTCGCCGTGCGCCGGCTCGGCCCGACTGTGACGCTTGCCAGCCTCAACGACGTACTGCACCTCCGCCTGACCATCGGCGTGTACGTCGTGACGGTCTTTGTACTTTTCCCGCTGCCACCATCATGGGGATGGTTCTGGTTCACCCTGACGGTTCTCGGCGCCGTACTGGGCGGCGCGGGACTGGCGCGCACGCTGCGCAGCGATCCGTTCAGATGAGTTGCTGAACGGCGTCGCCGTACCAACCGAATAGCCGGATGGGTTGGTCAGCCTCGGTTTTCGCGAGTTCTGCCCAACAGGCCGCGACGGCCGCCCGGGCGGCCGCGCCGATCCACGGCTGCGGAAGTAGCTGCGGAGGCAAGAGCGGATCTGGCTCGACCGCCCCCGTGAACTCCGCCGCCAGTGTGATGGCCAGGGTAAGCAATTCGGTTCGCGATGCGGTACGTAATGCGAGAAGCACCCCTTCGGCCACCGCCAGCAGCCGGCGATGACGTTCGGCGATCGTGTCGATCGGCCACAGCCGCTCGGCCAGTTCACGCGCCCCGGACACGCCGCCGAGTGCGAGGTCGGTCGTGGTGAACGTCGTGACATGCTCGGCCACGCCCAACCGTTGCGCGGCCGCCCCGATCCTCGGCTCCCAGGAATTGGCGCATACATACAGGCCGCCCTGGATGGGTGCGGCGCCCAGCCGCATCACCTCTTCACGCATCGCATCGCGGGTCGCGCGCGCCGACTCGGGTATCGCGAAGCCGACGAGGTGCCAGCGGCCATCCCATCCGGCCAATCCACGATCCTGCTCGTACATGAAACGGACGAACTCCAGATCAGGCTCGAGCGTGTTCCTGGTTGTACCGGTGGCCCGCAGGATGGCCTTACGGCCCCGCCCTTCCTGGGTAAAACGGCCCTCCGCGACAAGGCGTTTGATACACAGGCGAACCTGTTGGTCGCTCATGCCGAGGATATTGGCAACGTCGTAGAGCTCGCCGGTGGCGATGGTGGCATCCTGACGGATCATGCTCTCCACCAGGCTGCGGGTGGAGATACCGGAGTTCAGGACGTGCTGGATGTCCAAGCAATCACCTCACGAAGCAGCCACATGCGAATTGTGTTCAATCATCCTACGTTCGGTGCGGCAGCGATCGAATCAAGACAACGCCTCCTGCTCGATCACATACGGCGAGACCCCGCGATCACACCCCAGCACCACTCCGAAATCGGTAAAGAACCGCTCGGGTTCGATGACCGCCTCGGGCGGGTGAACTCCCGGACGGCGTGCCGACCCATCGATCACCTGCGCCATCCCCATTGCCAGTGGCACACCCGTGATCAGAGCCATATCACGCAATGCGCTTCTGATCGGATCCGCCTGCGGTCCATCCAGATTCAGGCGGGACAGCACGGAACGGCGGTATCCATCGCGCTCACCGGTGACGGCGGCGAAAAACGGCGGTAAGGTTCCCGGACCTCGTAGGCGAAGCGCCACCCACGCGGAACGTGCCACGCGGCGCAGGGCAGGGACCGCGAATGCCTCCGCCGCCTGCTCCCGGCTGAGCAGCCCGGCATCCATATCACGCCGCAGCGTATCGAGATAGGCCACCGTCCAGGGCTTTATGACCATGAGGTTCAGCGCATCGCCGCCCGGTTTCAGGGTGCGCTGCAACGTGATCGGCTCCGGATGCCCAATCGAATAGGCCGTACCGCAGTGCCCTGCCGGCAAGTTCAGCGAAATCGGACTCAGCGGACTTCTCTTGACAAGCTGCCCACCACTGACCCCGGTGATCGTGCCGCTGGCCTGTTCCATCCAATGCACTGCCGCAGCGGACGGGCGCCCATCGGGACCCAACAGTTGAGACTTCCCTTCAGTGTCTTGACCGCTGCCGCCGACATCCACCGGCCATGCGGTGTAGACATCTTGTACCGCATCAAGTTCCGCCGCGGCGGTGGCGGCGAGTAGGTTACTGATTCCCGGACTGGCACCCATACCGATCACCGCACAGACACCCTGCTCACGCGCCGCCGCATCCAGGCCGAGCATCTGCAGGGTGGGCTCCCAGTCATCACAGATGTCGAGGTAGTGCGTTCGCGTCTCGATCGCCGCACGGAGCACCGTCAATCCGAAACGAAAGTAGGGACCAACGGTGTTCAGCACGAGATCGACTGATTCAAGTGCTGTCCGCAGCATCGCCTGGTCGGTCACATCAACCCTGACAGCGCGAACCCGGATGTCCCCCTTCCCCGATCGTTGCGCCAGGTCCTCGGCCGCACCGAAATCACGGTCGGCAATGACGATCTCATCGACGCCAGGCACGCCGAGCGCGGTACGTACGGCTACCGCGCCCATAGCGCCCGCGCCACCCAAAGCCAGTATCTTCACACCGCCATAGTACCTATCAAATCAAACACGGTCGTATAGCTTTTGATAGTATTTAGGTGTTCGGGCAATCTATGGTTGCCCTCGGTCCAGGAGGTCCCCGACCGACTCGGATATTCCGCCCGGCGGTGTTTACCCAGGCATACACCCGTTGGCGCGGTGTTCCGCCGAGTGCGCGGTAAGTTCGGCGACGTGACGGAATCGCCCGAAGATCAGGAGATCGACTATCGATTCACCCTGGCCAATGAGCGCACGTTCCTGTCGTGGATTCGCACCGCGCTAGGACTGCTTGCCGGCGGTGTCGCGGTCCAAACCCTCGTCCAGCCGTTTCACCACGCCGGTGTCCGGCACGTGCTGGCGGCTTCCTGTCTGGCACTCGCTGTCGTGGTATCGATTGGCGCGTACGTACATTGGCGCGACGTCAAGGACCGGATGGACCGGGCACAGCCACTCAAGGGCACCCTGCTGGTCCCCCTGCTCGCGATCAGCATCGGACTGGTGGCGGTTCTGGCCTCCATCGCGGTCTTCTACCGATGAGACCCCACGACACCTATGCGGTCGAACGCACGGCGCTGGCCTGGCGTCGTACCGGGCTGACGGCCGCCGGAACAGCCGCGGTGCTCATGACCCACGCACTCATCCATAAACACACCACCGGCGCCTCATTGATCGCCGCCGCCGTCGTGCTGGGACTCGTCGCGATCAGCACGGCCCGCCACCACTCGCTGGCGCGTGGCAAGTGGGCGCAGGACGGCAAGGTCATCGCGCTGACGACCGTGACGATGGTCGCGGTGATCGTGCTGTCCGCCGGCATCTACCTATCAAATCTGGGTACGTAGGTATACCCGCGTTCTGCGGACCGCGGCCCGTTACCGTCCCATACTTTGTCCTGTTCGGCTCCACCCCCATCACATATAAGGAGAACGCTATGAAGCGTGGGCTTGTGGTCGCCATTGGCGGCGCGGCGATTGTCGCCGCAGGTCTGGTCGGCTGTTCGAGCGATAAGGACAAGTCCGAGGCCAAGGGCACCACCGTGAGCAACGGCGCCGGCGCGGTAGCGACCAACAGCACCGCCAAGGTCAGCATCGACGGCAAGGAACAGAAGATCGAAGGCGCGGTCGTCTGCCAGTCCTCGAACGGCAACGTCAACATCGTCATCGGCAGCGGAGCTCAAGGCTTCGGTGCGGTGGTGACGGAAGGCGATTCTCCGACAGTGAAGTCCGCGGGCCTCGGCAGCCTCAACGGACAGTCGTTGGCATTCTCCGAGGGCACCCCGGGCGCCAGCGCCAAGGCGACCAAGGATGGCAAGACGTACCACATCGAAGGCACCGCCATCGCTGTGGACATGGCCAACCCGACGCAGCCTTCCAACAAGCCATTCGAAATCGAGGTGACCTGCCCATAGCGGCAAGAAATCGCGATCTAGCCGGGCAGCACCGTCGTGTTGCCCGGCTAGTCTGTATCGGAACAACAAGGGGGGCAAAATGAAACGAGTATGGGCCGTCGTCGGCGGCGTGGCCATGTTGGCTGCCACCCAGTCCGGCTGCGCCACCAGCACGCGGATCACGAAGATCGCCGATCCCCCCACCTATGTCGCCACCAGCCCGGCCAAGCCGGGACAGTCCAGCACGCCGGAAGGTGGCACCGCGACGATGACGCTCGGCGCTCTGCCTGTGGTTGCCGGGGCCCCCGTCAAATGCGACACATATGAGCAACGGACGTTCATCAGCGTCGCCAAAGACCCCGATGCTCGCGGGCTGACCCTCACGGGAGACCCACCCGCAATCGAGACCGTCAACCTGGGGGAGGTCAACGGCCTCACATTCATGTACTACGACCTACTCAAGAAAGATGGCGAGAGCGCCACCCTGACCAAGGACGGTAAGCACTACACCGTCAAGGGCAGCGTGCGGGGAAGCGATAGCCAGGGAAAGGACGACGTGATTAAACCGTTCCAGGTCGACGTCACATGCCCCTGACCGCAAACAACACCTGCCACACGGGTCACATAGCGCGAACCCGCCGTAAAAGCAAGTAGCCCAGCCCTGGGCGTGTCAGCTAAGGAACTGCCAGCTACCTGCACTAAGGTCCCCAAGAACTGGGTTATCCAGTCCAGGCGAGGAGGTCAGCATGCGCGAACTGAAAGTCATCGGCTTGTCAGCCGACGGCAAGCGAGTGATCTGCCAGGACGCCAACGGCACCGACAAGTTCGCGATCGACGCCGACGACAGACTCCGTGCGGCCGCTCGCGGCGATCTGTCCCGGCTAGGCCAGATCCAGATTGAAATGGAGAGCTCGTTGCGACCCCGGGAAATTCAGGCCCGCATCCGCGCCGGTGCCACCGTGCAGCAAGTTGCCACCGCCGCCGGCGTAGATGTCTCACGGATCGAGCGGTTCGCCCACCCGGTGCTGCTGGAGCGCCAGCGCGCGGCCGAGATGGCCTCGGCGGCACACCCCGTCCGCAACGACGGCCCGGCTGTCAGCACTCTCGCCGATACCGTTGCGGGCGCGATGTTCGCGCGCGGCGGTGACCCTGATGCCATCGAATGGGATGCCTGGAAGGTCGAGGATGGCCGCTGGACCGTGCAACTGCAGTGGCGTGCCGGACGGTCCGATAACAAGGCGCACTTCCGATACACGCCCGGAGCCCATGGCGGCACGGTAGCCGCGCTCGATGATTCCGCACGCGAACTCATCGACCCGACATTCACCCGCAGCCTGCGCCCTGTCGCGGTCGTGGCGCCACTCCCCGAGCCTGAACCCGAGCTGTTCGCCGAACGACCCGCCCCACTGCCCGAACCGGAGCAGGAACCCGAGGTGGTGGCACAGGAGCACACCGAGACCCAGCAGGCACCCGCACCTCGCCGCGGACGACGCAGCAAGCCGACGGTGCCAACGTGGGAAGACGTGCTGCTGGGCGTTCGTTCCAGCGGCCAGAATTAACCGCGCCCGGCTCTAGGTGATCAGCGCGGTCACCACGGCGGCAATCCACCCGCCGGCCACACCGATCGCGACACCCAGCACAAACCAGCGCAGTACCGGCCGATTTCTCCAACTCCACAGTGTTGGCGAAAGACCGCCCACGGCAACGATGTTCAGCAGAATCGCCCACATCGGATGCACATGCGCCAACCCCAGGCTCAGTACCACCACACCGACCGCGACCACCACTGCCACGCATACGGCCGTGATGATGCCCTCCACCCACGGGGTATCGGAGTCGGTCATGGCGCGAGCCTAGCGCGCTCATAGAACGCCAGCGCCGCGGCAGTCGCGACGTTCAACGAGTCGGTGCCGTTGGCCATGGGGATCCGCACCCGCAGATCGCTGGCGCGCAGGGCGACATCGGTCAGTCCTGGCCCCTCGGCGCCCACCATCAGCGCCACTTTTTCGTCCCGCAGTGCCGGGATTGCGTCGGCCAGCGCCCTCGAGTCACCGGCGGGAGTCATCGCCAGCAACCGGAATCCGTTGTCGCGCAGCCGGTACAACGACTTTGGCCACTCCGGAAGACGTGCGAACGGCACCAGCAGCGCGTGGCCCATCGATACCCGCACAGCCCTGCGATACAGCGGGTCGGCGCATCCGCTACCGAAAAGCACGGCATCCACCCCCATGCCTGCGGCGTTGCGGAAGATCGAACCCAAGTTCTCGTGATCGTTGACGCCCTCGAGCACCGCCACGGTGCGCGCGTTCTGCATCAACGTGACCGCCGACAACTCCTCGGGGCGACGCGACGCCGCGAGCACTCCACGATTGAGGTGAAAGCCGACGACTTCCGCCATCACCTCGGCGCTGGCCCGGTAGTACGGCACCTCCACTGATTCGAGATCATCTGCCAGCTCCGCCAATCGACGGTCGGTACCCAGCAGGGCGAGCGGCGCGAAGCGCGAGGCCAGCATGCGCTGCACAACCAGCACACCTTCGGCGATCACCAGACCCTTGCCGCTGGGTAGATCGGGCCGGCGGTCAACACTGTTGAGGTCGCGGAAGCTGTCCAAGCGCGGATCGGCCGGGTTGTCCACGTCAATGACCAACATCTAGGTCCGCCTCCCCAGCGGGGTAGGTTCACACACCGGGGTTGCGGCGGGAGCGGGAGAAACCGGACCGGTCAACGAATCATCCTCCTGTGAAATCCCCGCGGCGACTACCGGACACGGGTGCCGCCGCAGATATGCCGCGCAGGCCAATCCAGCGCCCACCGAGACAAGTCCGCCGATCAGCAGCGGCATGCGCCCGCCGTGAAGATTCGCCAACCAACCCACCAACGGGCTACCCAGCGGAGTGCCGCCCAGGAATGCCACCATGTAGATGCCCATCACCCTTCCCCGCAGCTGCGAATCCACGGACAACTGAATGATATTCATCGCCGACGTGGTGAACGTCAGCGCCAGCAGACCTGCCGGGACAAGCGCGGCGGCGACGGTCAGATAGGTGGGCATCGCACTGACAATCGCCTCGGATACCCCGAAAGCCACTGCCGCGCTATAGAACAACGTCATACGAACTCGCTTGGTACGACGCGCCGCGAGGGTTGCGCCAAGCAGCGTGCCGATCGCCAGCGCCGTCGACAGCAGACCATAGGACTCCGCGCCGCGACCGAACGTCTGCCTCGCCAGCACCGCGAGCGTCAGCGAGAAATTCAGCCCGAACGTCGAGACCAAGAACACCGTCAACATGACCATGAACAGGTCACGCCGATGCCAGACATATGAGAAACCTTGGCGCAGTTGCCCCTTGGCCGCAGGTACGGGATCACTCGAATACAGCTCGTCCGGGCGCATCCGCCACAGCGCGATGCCCACGCCCACGAAGCTCACGAAGTTCAGCAGGAACACCCAACCCGTGCCGACCAGCCCGATCAGCACACCGGAGATGGCAGGCCCAATGATGCCGGCGAGGTTGAACACCATGGAATTGAGCCCGACAGCGTTGGGCAGATGCTCCGGACCCACCATCTCGATGGTGAACGACTGGCGGGTGGGCCCCTCGATCGCCGCCGCGCATCCCATCGCGAAGGCCACCGCCATCACGTGCCAGATCCGCACCAGTCCGGTGACCTGTAGCAGACCCACGGTCAATGCGAACATCGCCATCAGCGCCTGGGTAAGCATGAGCATCCGGCGCTTGTCGTAGCGGTCGGCCAGCATCCCGCCCCACACCGAAAGAAACAGCGTCGGCCCGAATTGCAGGGCCATCACCACGCCGAGCAGGAAAGCGTTGCCGTGCGACAGATCCAGCACCAGCCAGTCCTGCGCCACCCGCTGCATCCAGGTACCGACGAGCGACACCATCTGGCCGCTGATCCACAGCCGGTAGTTACGTGTGCGCAGCGATACGAAGATCCCGCCGCGGTCAGCCACGGGAAGTCATTTTAGAGACTAACGAGATTGTCAGCTAACCGTTTTCATTGACCAGTGCCGACAACAGGTCGGTTGCCTGCCGCAGGATCGCCCGTTGGTCCGGTGTGAAATCGGCGAGGTGCTCTCGCAGCCATTCCTCGCGGGCGCTGCGGTCGGCCTGCACGATGTCGGCTCCGGCCTCGGACAGCGAGACGACCACCTGGCGCCCGTCCGTCGGATGAGCCGAACGCTCCACCAGCCCGAGTTCGGCCAAGGAGGCAATCACCCGCGTCATCGACGGCGGCTGCACGCGCTCGCGGGCGGCCAGCGCGCCCGGCGTCATGGCCCCCTCGTTCAGCAATGTCGCCAGCGCCGACAACTGCGTCAGGGACACGGGGGAATCGGCACGACGGAATCGCAGATGCCGGGCCAGTCTGATCACAACAAGCGACAGATCGCTGGCCAACCGGGCATCTGGGTCGCTCACGGCCCAAACCTTACGGCACGTCCAGGGCTTTCACAGGGACTGAGCCGACTAAGCGGCCGTCCGGTGTCGTCGCCCGCGTATGCTCCGCATCTAGTGGATACTCCCGCGCCTCAACCGCCCCCGCTGCCGGCCGCACTGCTCAATCCGTGGCCGGTCGTCGTCGCAGGCACCGTGCTGTGGCTGATTGCCAACATCCTGGCCTTCACCGTCCCCGCGTGTGAAAGCTGGCGGCCCGTCACCCTTGCCGGCCTGGGTACCGGTGCGCTGGGCACCACCATCGTGCTGTTACAGGTGCGGGCCGCACGGCGCGGTTCGCGCGGCGCGCAAACCGGCCTGTAGCCGAACCAAACCCACAACACCCGGAAAAAGAGGAGCTATCTCATGCCCAACGCGTCCCTACTGGAAGCCGCCGTCGAGATCAATGCGCCCGTGGAAAAGGTGTGGGGTCTGCTCTCCGACCTGGACAACATGCCGCGATGGAGCCCGCAGACGCGCAAGATGTTCGTGCGCGGCCCCGTGCAGGCCGGCACCAACGTCATCAACTACAACCGCAAGGGCTGGAAGGTCTGGCCCACCCGTGCCGTGCTGACGGCCGTCGAGCCCAACAAGCGCCTGGCATGGCACGTCAAGGACAACCTGAGCGAGTGGAGCTACGACCTCGAGCCCACCGCCGCGGGCGGTACCCGGGTCACCGAGCGCCGCGTGCTGGGCGAGAAACGATCGGCCATCTCCACCAACCTGCAGAACCTGATGTTCGGCGGCACCGAGGTGTTCGATGAGGTTCTACTCGAAGGCATGCGCACTTCGCTGTCCAAGATCAAGGACGCCGCGGAAGGCGTCTAAGCCCCGCGAGCCTCACGTGGATTTCCATCCGGTTTTCCGCGTGAGGCTCGCACTCGTTGCGGCTCAGTCCGCGAGATCGAGGACGCCGTCGTCGAACGGCTCGTACAACGGCATCGCGGAGTTGACTGGCTGCGGCGTATCGGAATGCGCGCCGCAGCCGTATTCGATGTGCACGACGCGGCCGTCGGCCGACATCGAGTTGGCGCACACCCCAAACGCGACGCCCAATGATCCGGCCAGCGGCAGGTAAAAACCACAGGACCGGCACACCCGGCGGGTGGCGCGCGCCATCTCCGTGTCGGGTCCCCAGTCGCCGTCGAACCAGCGTTGTGCGGCATCGACGCGTCCGGTCAGGCTCAGCACCTGCTTACGGCCCAGCCCGATCTCGCCCGCGGTCTCGGTGACCTCTGGATCTCCGCTGTCGGTGTATCCGGGCACCAGCCGGGGGTCATTGGGCGGCGGCGCGAGTAGATCGCCGGGGCCCAAATCGCCCGGGCGAATCCGCTCCTCCCACGGAATCCAGTTCGGCGCCCGTAACGCCTCGGTGCCGGGCACGAGCACCACTTCGCTGACGGTCGCAACGGTGGCACCCGGTGCCGCCGCCATCACCACCTCCCAATGCCACCCGCGGTATCCCGGCAGGTCGGCCTCGAAACGGTGGGTCAGCGCGTGCAGATCGCTGCACTCGGAGGAGGCCCCGAGGTACTTGCCCACGGTCTCCCCACTGAACTCGACAATGGCCGTACGAGCCTGATCAATACAGGTGTACAGGGCGTCGCGGCCGGAGATAGTGATGTCCATCGCTGACCATCTTCTCACCGTGAGGGACAATCGATGCGTGCGGGACGACTACGCGCGGTTCGGGAACCGCCACAGCAGTAGCGACTCCTCGTCTCGCCGCCGCGGCCAGGATCCGCGCGACGCCAATTCGCACCCCGGTATGGCCAACTATCCGACCGGCTCGTCGAACCGCTATCTACCCCCACTGGGCGAGGAGCGCCGTGAGCGCGTGCGGCGGGAGCCGCCGCCCGAGCCGGACAATCCACAAAAGCTGACGGTCACCCGGGTTGCCGCGATGCGCAGCCGCGAGATGGGCTCCCGGATGTACGGGCTGTTCCAGAAGGCCGCGACCGCCGACGGTGCCGACAAGTCGGGCCTGACCGCCCTCACCTATCCGGTCATGGCCAACTTCGCGGTGGACGCCGCCATGGCGGTGGCCCTGGCCAACACCCTCTTCTTCGCCGCTGCCACCGCGGAATCCAAGAGCAAGGTGGCGCTGTATCTGCTCATCACGATCGCGCCGTTCGCCGTGATCGCCCCGCTCATCGGACCGGCACTGGACCGCCTGCAGCACGGGCGCAGGGCCGCACTGGCCGCTTCCTTTGGACTGCGCACCTTGTTAGCCGTGATTATGATCGCCAACTACGACGGCGCCACCGGCAGCTTCCCGCCCTGGGTGTTGTACCCGTGTGCGCTGTCAATGCTGGTGCTGTCCAAGTCCTTCGGCGTGCTACGCGGCGCCGTGACGCCACGTGTGCTGCCCCCGACCATCGACCTGGTGCGGGTCAACTCACGGCTCACCACCTTCGGCCTGGTCGGCGGCACCATTGTCGGCGGTGCCATCGCTGCCGGCTGTGAACTCGCATTCACTCGGCTATTGCATTTGCCGGGAGCACTTTTTGTGGTCATCGCGGTCACCGCGGTGGGCGCCTGGGCATCCATGCGCATCCCGAAGTGGGTGGAGGTGACCGCCGGTGAGGTGCCCACCACCTTCGGCTATCACGGCGACGACGGCGAGCACCCGACGATCCTGTTGCGGCGCTCGCACAAGCAGCAAGAGAAGGTACGGCAGCCGCTGGGCCGCAACATCATCACCTCGCTGTGGGGCAACAGCACCATCAAGGTGATGGTCGGATTCCTCACCTTGTACCCGGCATTCGTGGCCAAATCCCATGATGCGCACGGCTTCCAACAGCTCGCGATGCTGGGCATGGTGGGTGCTGCCGCCGGCATCGGCAACTTCGCGGGCAACGCCACCAGCGCCAGGCTCAAGCTCGGGCGGCCTGCCCTGCTGGTGGTCCGTTGCGCCAGCGCGGTGACGGTGGTGGCGCTGGCAGCGGCGATCGCCGGCGTCCTGGCGGTGGTGGTGTTCGCAACCCTGGTGACGTCGGCGGTCAGCGCGATCGCGAAGGCCTCCCTGGACGCCTCGCTACAGGACGATCTGCCCGAGGAATCCCGCGCCTCGGCGTTCGGGCGATCCGAGGCGCTGCTGCAGCTGTCCTGGGTGCTCGGCGGCGCGATCGGCGTGATGATCTACACCGACCTGTGGGTCGGGTTCACAGTGATCTCGGCCGTGCTCATTCTCGGCTTGGCGCAGACGCTGGCCAGCTTCCGCGGCGCTTCCCTGGTTCCGGGCCTGGGCGGTAACCGCCCGGTGATGGCCGAACAAGAAGGTGGCAAGGTACACGCGTGAAAGCGAAACTGGCGGCACTGGCCGTTGTCCTGGTGCTGACGGCTGCCGGCATGGTCGGGTTCATCGCCTGGCAGCTGCGCGAGCATCGCGAAGGCCCCGCGGAACGGCCAGAGATCAGTGCGTTCACCCATGGCTCCGTGATCCATGCCGCGCCCTACCAGTACTGCGACAAGAACAAGTTGGACCAGTGCGACCCGCTTGGGCACACCGTCCAGCTGGTCGTCAATGCCCATGAGCCCGTGCAACTTTCGGTTGACGGCCGGATCGCCAAGGCGCCATGGATGCTGTCCCGGGTCTACGCGCCGGTAGGCGACGCCGACCACAAACGGGCCGAGTCGAGTGTGTACCGCGACCACCGCACGGCGGTGACCATCCCCACGGTCGACGGCGAGGGGCGACGGCTACTGGGGCTGGAGATCAAGCTGCCCACGGTGGTTCAGACCGAGACCGGCGATCTGCTGGAGGTCACCCACGCCGTCTGGTCGGTGGCGACGGTCTGGAAGGACTAGTGCCGAGCTCGATACTCCGCACGTGTCTGGTCTAGCAAGTAACCCCAAAGCTTGTCGGAGGTCAGTGAGACACTCAACGCCAAGGCTGCGAGACTGAGCTGGTGGCGCCCAAGGCGTCCGAACGATGCACGGGATATCCAACGCCCTAAAAACAAGCCTGGACTGCGAGTAAGCTCCCTAACAGACACTCTGCCTATGCTATGTTTCGATCAATTACTCCGACCGAGCTGACATTCTATGTATTCTATTTCTATCAATCGGAGGCGGCAGCCGTGACTAATATTTCTACTGGCGATCTAGAGGTCGATGACGCCATTGTCTTACTGCTCGGAGCGCCAAGCTCCCCTCAGCTTAATGGCGAGATTCAAGGAATTACGCGGTTAGAGAAATTGATATTTCTACTCGAAAGAGAAACGTCGGCAGACAGCTGGATGACAGAATCCGCCGATTTTAAGCCATACAATTACGGACCTTTCTCCGCCAAGGTGTACAGAGCAGTGGATATGCTGGAAGCGGCCGGCCTTTTAGTGGATTCGGCAAGAGATTCCAAATCAGGTGAAGATTCCTGGGAAAAAGGAAACGCTATATACGACAGCGCAGACATTGACCCCTACACCACACGTGACTTTAAACTAACGACGCTGGGTTGGCGATATTATGAAAAACTCGAGAACGCGCTGACGCGCGACCAGAGGGATGATCTATCCAAATTCAAGTCTCAATTCGCATCAATCCCTCTTCGACAACTTGTTCGCTACGTGTATGAACGCTACGACACCTTCACTGAAAAGTCACTAATCCGCGAGGATGTTCTGACCGACTAATACCACTATGGATAACCTCGCTGTAGCGGGCGTGAGTGCCGCCGTAATATTTCCTGCGATTGCCATTCTATTCAAGGCTTCCTCGCTGCGCGGAGATCTACATGAGAAATGGCATACTCGGAGCAACTTATGCGCGGCAGCACTTGGAGAGTTGGCGAATCATAAGATCGAAATCCTTCGGGATGAGGCAATTCGCATGTTGGGCGAAGCGGATTCTCCATTTAACCCAGCTAGAAGCCTGTCCGATCCTGAACAATTGAGAACATGCGTCACTGAATTTCAAACCGCGCTGGAGTATCGCACCAATCTTAAAAAATGGCTCACGATGATGCTGATATTTGCAGGCATCGCACCCTGGGCCATGTTGTCCTATATTACGGGGGCGGCAGCAACGACAGCCTATTTTATGAATATATCGAAGCAAGCTTTCATACTTTACATCGGGATCTCTTTGGTGAGCTTAGGATTTATAATGGGAGCAATTCTCGCGATTGTCCACTTCTATTGTGATCGAAAATTGTCATCGGCGGAGATATTTAGCAATCAGGGGGGAGCGTGACATCATCAATCGTGCCGCTGATGACTGGAGAGCGCACGCTGGAGGTACCATTGGTACGATTTCTAATGGCATCCAGCAGAGTTCGACATGATTCAGTCGTCGTACACGAGCTTGCATGGAATGGACGTCACGTAGATATCTCCACATTGACAAATAGCGGCGTCCTGTCAGCATACGAACTAAAAATGGGAAACACCGGCCGCGCGATTGAGCAGGCGATTTACAATTCCATGAGCTTTGACCGCTCATGGATTGTGATGGATCGTAAGGTGACCCCTAGTAACGAGAATCTCTGCGCGCTACATCGAATTGGCATAATAATAGTCAGTGAACATCGAACTTATATTCAGCGGGCAGCAGCTTTGAACCAAGCTGAGCGAGGTATCAGAAGACGTCTTACAAATGCAATCCTGCAGGGGGGAAAATCGTGACGAGGTTTCAGCACTATTTAAGCTACGGATCGACAGATCAAGTTACCGCGAGAGATTTACGTAAACTGTACGACGGTCTTCTGGTTCCTGGAACGGTAGCCGCCTTCCAAGCGGACGGGACGAAAGGATTTGTCCTGACGCTGTCCGCTTCAACGGAATCGAAGAACTATATAATCGACCCACGTTTTCCACTTTTTCAGAATTCACTTGCAACTCCCAAGAGATCCCACCAAGACCTAGCCGACGTTGTATTTGAAGATCCCGAGCTAATTCACCGCAGCGATTCCCCACAGCCGTCCAATTTCAGTAAAGAGCGCTGCCAAAAACTAGCTGAACGTTGGATAGATTTTAACATGGGCTACACCTCGGTCAGCTCCAAACACTTCCAGAAGTACGCAGAGCGACTTGGGCAAGATGTCTTTCCGAGCAAAAGTCGACTACCCACCTTGATTCTAGCGCCGTATTTTATGTCAGCAAGCAAGGATGACCCCTGGTGGGCCACCTCAAAAGAGTTGTTTGACTTCTCGTACCAAACCGCCAAAGACCGTGGTGAAGCACAGAGGCTGAGGAGAGTAATCGCTGCGGCGCACCCTTCCGCATTGCCGAATCTAATTGATGATATTCCTGATAAAAATGCGGCAGTATGGGTTAACGACCTCAGCGAGATTAATTCCACGGTTGATGATCTCGTTGCCTACGGGAAAGGCATACGACATGCGCATGAACAAGGACGAGGGTTGTTTGCTTTGTATGGCGGCTACTTCTCTGTAGTGCTTGGGCGATTCGGGCTATTAGGGTCATCTCACGGGATCGGGTACGGAGAACATCGGCAATGGGTCGAGCTTCGATCTACCGGGCCCGCACCTGCGCGCTACTACGTCCGCAGGCTGCATCGATACGTCAGTATCGAACTTGCAAGTTACCTGTGGCAGCACGCTAGACATCTCATCGACCCACCGGGCACTGAACCGCCATCGCGCGACCCCCTCAGCCTCAGCAATGAGTATCACGATCTTATGAAGCATTCCGTGGAGTGCAGAAAACTAGAAATCGATGTTTGCGGAACACAGAACCCCACCGACATCTCTACGGAACTTCGGACTACGGCTAACGACTACGAAACTACCCTAGAAACTCTTGCTGTCCCCGGGACTCTCCGCAATCGTGCCGTCGATTCGTACAGTCACCTCACACGATGGGCCGATGCGATCGACCGAATCGCGGCGGCCTGAGCCAGCTGCGCGAATCACCGCGCTCCATCGACGGTCTGGAAGGACTAGCGCAGCGCGCGATACCGCGCACGCGCCTCGGCGTCCAGATGTTCAGTGGCATAGCTGAGCGCGGTGCGGCCCATTGCAGCGGCGTGCTCATTCAGATAGCCGACAAGCACCTCTGTACCGCAACGCTTTCCGGCTTCGCGCAGCATCCAGCCGTAGGCCTTCTGGATGAGGTCGCGGCGGTCTTCGATAACCAGCGGCGCCACCGCGCGCAGCGGTGCGACCTCCCCGCGCGTGATGAACGCGTAGGTGCCGATGATGCCCACCCGCCGGGGCCATAGGCCGTCCTCGGCCGCCAGCTCCAACAGTAGCGAATAGTCTTGCCCCACAAGCCATTCACCGACGATCTGGGCCGCCGAGGAATCAACCAGGTCCCAGTTGTTCACCCGGCCGGCGCGCACCTGCCGTAGATACATCTCTACCCAGGCAGCGCGCTCGGCACCCTCCGCGTGCTCGAACTCCCAGACCGCCAGGATGAGCGCGGTCAGGCGATGCTCGTGCACGTCACTGGCGAGCAAGCGCGTCACCTCATCGCGGCCGATGCCACGGAACTGCCGCGCGAGCTTACGTTGATCCGGCACCGAGACGCCGATGAAGACGTCACCCTCGCCATACTCGCCGGGTCCGGTCTTGAAGAATCGCGCCGACTTCTGAGCACGATCCGAATCGCCGGCAGCGTCGAGCGCTGCCCTCACATCCTCGGCGCGGATGAATGTCAGGTCAGGCGTCCAGCTCGCTGGCGACGGCGCGGACAACCTCGGACACCTTGCGGGCGATCTTGCGGTCGGGGTAACGCCCCTTGCGCAGCTCGGTCTGCACCGTGCCCTCCAGCAGAGTGATCATGTCCTCGATCATTCCGTGTAGCTCGTCGGTGGTGTGCTTGTGATTGACCGGCCCACTGCTTTCGCGGCGCGTCTTCTGCACCGACGGCGGGGCGTCGATCAGCTTGAGGCTCAGTGCCTGCGGCCCACGACGACCGGCAGCCATACCGAACTCGACCTTTTGTCCGGCCTTGAGTCCCTCAACGCCAGCAGGCAGCGCCGAGGACCGGACGTACACGTCCTCGCCGTCCTCTTGCGACAGGAAGCCGAAGCCCTTCTCGGCGTCGTACCACTTGACCTTGCCGGTTGGCACTGCACTCACCTCACATGATTAACGCGCCCCAATTAGGACGCGGTGACTGGTCATCCTACTCGGCTCACGCAAGTGGTCGCTACGCTGGACTTATGACCCCGTTGATTGATTCGTTCGGCCGCATCGCGACCGACTTGCGGGTGTCATTGACCGACCGGTGCAATCTGCGCTGCACGTACTGCATGCCGGCAGAGGGGCTGGACTGGCTGCGCAGCGAGACACTCCTCACCACCGATGAATACATCCGGCTGATCGGTATCGCGGTGACCGAACTGGGCATCGACAGCGTCCGCTTCACCGGCGGCGAGCCCTTGATCTTCAAGGATCTGGAGAAACTCATCGCCGCGGTCGCCGCGCTGTCACCGCGTCCGGACATCGCTCTCACCACCAACGGCATCGGCCTGGACCACAAAGCCGCCACACTGCGGGACGCCGGGCTGGACCGCATCAACGTGTCACTGGACACCCTGGACGCGCCCCGCTTCGCCGCGATCACCCGCCGTGACCGGCTGCCCGATGTCCTCCGGGGCCTGGAGGCGGCGGGAGCCGCCGGTCTCGCGCCAATAAAGATCAATGCGGTGCTAACACCCGAGCAGTACAAAGAGGATGCCGTCGCACTCCTTCATTTCTGCCTGGAGCACGGATACGAACTGCGCATAATCGAGCAGATGCCCCTGGACGCCGGGCACGGCTGGAGGCGGGAACGCATGGTGACCGCCGATGAGATCCACGCCGCCCTCAGCCGGGAGTTCTCCCTGAGCGAGGATCCGGCACCCCGCGGCAGCGCCCCAGCGCAACGCTGGCTGGTGAACGGAGGGCCGGCGACGGTCGGAATCATCGCGTCGGTATCCCGGCCGTTCTGCGGGGATTGCGATCGCACCCGGCTGACCGCAGACGGACAGGTGCGCAGCTGCCTGTTCGCCACCACCGAGACGGATCTGCGCGGACTGCTGCGGTCGGGTGCCACCGACGCGGCGGTGGCGTCGGCATGGCAGGCGGCGATGTGGGGCAAGAAGGCCGGGCACGGCATCAACGATCCGTCGTTCCTGCAACCCGACCGCCCCATGAGCGCGATCGGCGGCTAGATCGGCATGCTTGCGAACATCACCGTCAGATACTTCGCGGCCGCGGCCGCGGCGGCCGGACGGCAGGAGGAGACCGTCGAGCTCCCCGCGGGAGCCTCATTCGACGATTTGACCCGTCATCTGGCCGCGCGGGGGCCGGAACTAGAACGCGTATTGGCGCGTTGTTCCTTTCTCTATGACGGTGTCGCCGTCCGTGATCGCTCCCACCGGCCCGAATCCGGCTCTGTGGTGGATGTTCTGCCTCCGTTCGCTGGTGGATAAAAGTCCGCAGGCCCACCCGTTTATTAAGGGAGCTCTAAGGCATCTCTGAGAGTTGTATATAGAGATCCCCAGATAATTTCGTGATCTACGACACATATGACAAGGTCACGATAAGGTCACGGCGTGGACACGAGACGGTGGAGCTAGCCAATAACCTGCGCAGACCCCACCCCTGGCGGGAATAGACCCACCCCGTCGTGGACGAAACACCGTGAAATGTCCAACATGACGAGACGCGCATCGACACGTACCGTCATCCGGAGTCCATACCCGCGCACCGAGCTCCGTCCCTCGGGTATGGCACCTCGTCGGTAAACCAAGGGACGGAGGCGGGGGACCCATCCGCCGGAGATCCACCGATCTCCAGCACGAACCTTCATGGTTCTTGGGGTGAAGCCCGGGCAACCGGGCCGAGCGACCTCTCGTTCGAACCCGACAGCTGACCTCGCAGGTGCGTCACAGAGAGGAATACGACGGATATATGAGCGGACGGCACGGTAAGCCCAGCAAGGCTGGCGCCAAGGCGGCCAAGGTCGCGGTAGCAGGCGCAGGTCTTGTCGGCGGAGGCCTGATGATGGCCGCGACGGCTGCAGCAGCCACCGACGGTGAATGGGATCAGGTCGCACGCTGCGAGTCGGGCGGCAACTGGGCCATCAACACCGGCAACGGATACCAGGGCGGCCTGCAGTTCTCGCCCAGCACCTGGATCAACAGCGGTGGCGGGCAGTACGCCCCGTCCGCTCACCTGGCCACCAAGGACCAGCAGATCGCGGTCGCCGAGAAGGTGCTCGCAGGGCAGGGCCGTGGCGCCTGGCCGGTCTGCGGCCGTGGTCTCTCCGGTTCCACCCCCCGTACCGCTCCCGCGGCCAACATCACTCAGGCCGCCCACCACGAAGAGCAGGCCGCCGAGCCGGCTCCGGCCCCGGCTCCTGAGCCCGCCGACGAGGGCGATGAGCAGTTCGTCGCCGAGGCCCCCGAGGCTCCGGTTCTCGAGGACGCTCCCGCCCCCGAAGAGGCGCCCGCTCCCGAGGCCCAGGACGTCGACTTCCAGTCCGGCCCTGCCCCCGCCGAGCCCGCCCCGGCCCCCGAGCCTGCCGATGAGGCTCCCGCTCCCGAGGTGATCGCCGCTCCCGCCTCGGGGCTGGTCGGGATGCCGTTGGACGCGACCGGACCGGCGTCGAACGCGGCCTTGCCGGCGCTCCCGAGATCCCGATGCCCGCGGGCGTTCCGGATGCCGCGAGCATCGGGTTCAGCGCCGGCAAGGCCGCGTTCGACGCCGGTCCGGTCGCGTCCAACGGCATCCCGACCAGCCCCGAGGCGGTCGCCGGTGTGGTCCGCCACCTGCCCGACCCGGACAACCTGCCTCCCGGCACCACCGATGTGGCGCCCGGCGACAGCCGCGGAGTGTCCTACCTCAAGGACATCGTCTTCGCGATGCAGACGCAGGATGTCAAGGCCAGCGACGCGATCCTGGCTCTGGCGCAGCGCTAACACACGCTCTCGTCAATCGCCCCGGCTGTCATAGCCGGGGCGATTGTCGTTGTGGGGTAGGCCTTTCTAGGGCCAGCCTGGGCTACTTGTCAAGGGGGTTGACGTGCCAGATTCGGGGCGTACCTTGGTGACCATGACGGCATGATCCCGTGCCCTCCTTCAACATCGTCGCGGAAAGAGGCCAAGCGTATGAGTGCACCCACCCAGAACATCTTCGAGGACCTCTATCGCGAGAGCACCCAAGAGGGCGGCCCTATCGTTCCGTGGGATTCCAAGGACGCCAAACCCCGCATCAAAGAGCTAGCCCTGCTCGGCGCGATCCGCGGCGAGGTACTCGATATCGGTTGCGGCCTCGGCGATAATGCCATTTACCTTGCCCAACAGGGATTTAACGTCACCGGCCTCGATTTCGCACCCTCGGCGATCGAACAAGCCAAGGGCCGCGCGGCAGCCGCCGGCGCCGCCGTCAACTTCCACGTCGCCGACGCGACCAAGCTCGACGGCTGGGACGGAAAGTTCGACACCGTGATCGACAGCGGCGTCTACCACTGCTTCGACGGCGAGGGCAGCACGCGGTACGCGAGCGCCTTGCACCGCGCCACCCGCCCCGGAGCGCGTTGGTACATCTGGTGTTTCGCGCAAGGCGGGGTGCACGGTGTGCCCACGCCGTTCCAAAATGCGCAGCGAGCCGAGGAGATCGAGCAGGTGCTGAGCTCTACCGGGTGGTCTGTCCTGCAGATAAACCCGACCACGATGAGCGCGCCAAAAGCCGATTTTCTCAACGCAATTCGTGGCTCTTACCGCGGAGATCCCGCCGTACTGGACCGGCTGGACAAGGATGTCACCGATCCGCTACTCCACGTGCCGGTATACACGGTGATCGCCGAGCGGGCCTAGCGGGTAACCGGGTAGCGGCCTGATTATCAGGCCGAGCCCACCCATTCATCGCTGCCGTTGGCGAAGAACTGATGTTTCCACACCGGCAGCGCCGCCTTCACCTCGTCGACGAGGCGCTGGCAGGTGCCGAAGGCCTGACGGCGGTGGTCAGCACTCACCGCCACCACAAAGGCCGCTTCCCCCACCGTCAGCGCACCGACGCGATGGCTCACCGCGACGGCCCGTACCCCGTCTGCCTCTGCCGCGATGCGCCGCACCACATCGGTGAGCACCTGCTGCGCCGACGGGTGCGCCGAATACTCGAGCCGCAGCACCGTCTTGCCGCCGTCATGATCGCGTACATTGCCGACAAATCCGACTGTGGCACCGGCAGATTCATGATCGACCAACCGCTCGTGTTCGATCAGCGAGATGGATTCCTCGGTCAGCAGGGCGCGAGTGACGGTGGCACTCACCGGTGATCACCTCCGGCGATCTGATCCAGCGCGTGGTCAAGCACGCCGCCGAGCACCGCAAGCCCGTCGCGCACCCCGCCGGTCGAGCCGGGCAGATTGACCACCAGAGTGCGCCCGGCGACCCCGCAGACGCCGCGGGACAGGATGCTGGTCGGCACGGCGGGCAGGCCGGAGCGCCGGATGGCGTCGGACAGGCCGGGAATCTGGTAGTCCAGCAGCGCGGTGGTCTGTTCGGGGGTGGCATCTGTGGGTGACAGACCGGTGCCACCGGTGGTGATGACGAGCGACACCCCGAGCGCGGCACGTATCGCGTCACCCACCGCGTCGCCGTCGGGCACCACAGCCAGTTCTTCCACACGAAATCCTTGTGCACCAAGCCATTCGGCGATGACGGGCCCGGTCTTATCGGGATACTGGCCGGATGCCGCCCGAGTGGACGCCACAATCACCCGCGCTGATCTCAGGGTCGGATCCATGTTCCGGTCTTACCGCCCTCTTTGCGCAGCACTCTGACATCGTCGATACGTGAAGCGGGATCGACGGCCTTGACCATGTCGTGCAGGGTCAGCCCGGCGACCGTCACCGCGGTCAGCGCCTCCATCTCGACGCCGGTGCGGTCCTTGGTGCGGGCGGTGGCAGTGATCTGGATGGATGCCGTGTCAGCGTCGATCTCGAAGTCCACGTCGATACCGGTGAGCGGTATCTGGTGGCACAGCGGGATGAGCTCGCTGGTGCGTTTGGCGGCCATGATGGCGGCCAAACGTGCGGTGGCGATGGCGTCGCCCTTGGGCAACGTGCCGTCCGACAGGAGTTTCAGGACTTCCGCAGTGGTGACGAAGCGCCCCGCCGCAACGGCCTCACGCGCGGTGGCCTGCTTGGCCGACACGTCGACCATGTGCGCAGACCCGTGCTCATCGATATGAGAAAGGCCGTCAGGCACCGCTCTACTTATTGATAACGGTGACGGGGTGCACGTAGGGCACGGACGCCACCGGGAACTCGAGGTCACCGAACGGTGAGAGTGCTCCGGTGCGGTCGGCCGCCAGCTCCGAGACGGCGTGCTCGCCATCCACATGCGCGGGCCAGCCGTTGTCGACATATTGCTCTTTGTCAGCCACGCAGCCATTGTGGCAGGCCGAGAGGCCGACGGCGAACCCAACCCGCCTCTACGCTGGTGATCGATGAGTGATGATGCGGCGTTGGCTACCTGGCTGCGCCAGCTGCCAGATGAACAGTTGGTACAGCTAGTACGGCTGCGGCCCGATTTGGCTTCGCCGCCTCCGGGTTCGCTGGCCGCGCTGGCCGGGCGGGCGCTGTCGCGCCAGTCGGTACGTGCGGCCACCGACAACCTGGACTTTTTGACCCTGGCGGTGCTGGACGCGCTGTTGGTGGCGCGCGCCGACGTCGTCGGCATCTCGATCGCTGACGTGCTCGCCCAAGTCGATGGGCGAGCCACCGAGCTGCAGATACGCGCCACGCTTGACCGACTGCGCGAGCTGGCGCTGGTGTGGGGCGATCGCACGCTGCATCTGGCGGGAGAGGCACGATTCGGCCTGCCCTGGGTGGTCGGGCAGGTGATCAGCGAGCACACGCCCGATTCCTACGACGCGGCGCGCGCGGCGTTGGAGGCGACCGACGATCGCGGCATGGAGCTGCTGCGAGCTCTCCTGACCGGGTCCCCCATCGGCCGCACCCGGGACGCGGCGCCCGACGCCCCGCCGGACCGTCCGGTGCAGCAGCTGCTGGCCGCCGGCCTGCTGCAGCGCATCGATGACGAGACGGTGCTGCTGCCCCGCTTCGTGGCGCAGCTTGTCCGTGATGAGGAACCCGATCGGCTGCAGCCTCCGGTGGTGGAGACAACGTCGGCGACCCAAAGCGAGGCCGACGCGGCCGCCGCGGGCGCGGCCCTGGATCTGCTGCGCGAGGTGGGCTCGCTGCTCGACGAGCTCGGGGTCAATCCGGCGCCCCAGCTGCGCAGCGGCGGCCTGGGCGTGCGCGAGGTCAAGCGGCTGGCCAAGGCGACGGGCATCGAGGACAACCGCATGGGGCTACTGCTGGAGGTACTGGCGGCCGCCGAGCTCATCGCCGTCGGCGACCCCGACATCGAGACCGATGCCGAAGGCTGGCATTGGGCGCCGACCACGCAGGCCGACCGTTTCGCCGAGCTGCCAACCGCAGCCCGCTGGTTCCGGCTGGTGTCGGCGTGGCTGATGCTCGCGGCTCGCCCCGACCTGATCGGCAAGCGCACCAGCGATGACAAACCGATTGCGGCCCTTTCAGATTCATTGCGTTCCACGGCAGCACCGCATGATCGCAAGCTGATGCTGGAGATTCTCGGCGAGCTGAAACCCGGGCATGGACTACGGGCCGACCAGCTGTCCCGGGTGATGCGATGGCGCCGTCCGCGCTGGGGCGCCCGACTAGGTGTCGAACCGGTGACCGCCCTGCTGTTCGAGGCGACGACGCTGGGCGTGATCGGTCGCGGCGCGTTGACGACTCATGTGCGCACTTTCCTGGACAGCACCGGCGACGAGGCGGCGACGCTGGCCGCGATGGAAAAGGCGCTCCCCGCCCCCATCGACCATTTCCTGGTGCAGGCCGACCTGACCGTCGTCGCACCCGGGCCGCTCACACGTGAGGTCGAGCTGGATCTGGCCGCCGTGGCAGACCTGGAATCGGCGGGGGCCGCCAGCGTCTTTCGGGTCAGCGAGGCAACCATCCGGCGTGCGCTGGATTCGGGGAAGACCGCCACCTCGCTGCACACCTTCTTCGGATCACGCTCGAAAACCCCTGTCCCCCAGTCGCTGACATATCTGATCGACGATGTTGCCCGCCGGCACGGTCAGCTGCGGGCCGGGGTGGCCACCTCGTTCCTGCGCTGTGATGACGTGGCCCTGCTGGCGCAGGTGATGGTCTCGGTGCTGGCGGAGGATTTGGGGCTGCGGCTGCTGGCCCCCACCGTCGCGGTGTCGCTGGCCCCGCTGGCCGAGCTGGTGGCCGGACTGCGCTCGGCAGGCTTCGCCCCCGCTGCCGAGGATGCCACCGGCACGATCGTGGAACTGCGGGCGCACCGGGCGCGGGTGACCCCGCAACCGCATCGGATGGGGTGGACACCACCGGTGCTCAGCGAGCCCGCCGCCGCGGCGGTCGTGAAGGCTCTGCGCGCGGCGGGCGATCATGACGGGGTTCGCATCGAACCATCACAAGCGGTGGCACTGTTGCAGCAGTCGGCCAAGGCCCAGACCAGCGTGTTGATCGGGTACGTGGACCCGGCCGGGATCGCGTCCTCGCGGGTGGTGAACCCGATCAGCGTGCGCGGTGGGCAGCTGTCGGCCTTCGACACCGCGGCCGGGCGCATCCGGGACTTCGCGATTCACCGCATCACCGCGGTGTCTCCGCCGGGCTGACCTCCGACACCCCGCCTTATGGCGGATTCGCGTCGCACATGTCCGCCACAAACGGGCGTGTCGGCGAAGCGGGTCTGCCCGGGCACCCATGTCACCGGGGGTCACTATCCTGGATCGAATGACCGATGGACCGCTGATCGTCCAATCCGATAAGACCGTGCTGCTGGAGGTCGACCACGACCAGGCAGACGCGGCGCGCCAGGCTATCGCCCCGTTCGCCGAGCTGGAACGCGCGCCCGAGCATGTGCACACCTACCGCATCACCCCGCTGGCGCTGTGGAACGCCCGCGCCGCCGGGCACGACGCCGAACAGGTGGTCGACGCGCTCGTCACCTTCTCCCGCTATGCGGTACCGCAGCCGCTGCTGGTGGACATCGTCGACACCATGGCCCGCTATGGGCGCCTGCAGCTGGTCAAGCATCCGGCGCACGGCCTCACCCTGGTGAGCCTGGACCGCGCCGTGCTCGAAGAGGTGTTGCGACACAAGAAGATCGCCCCCATGTTCGGTACCCGCATCGACGACGACACCATCCAGGTGCACCCCAGCGAGCGCGGACGCATCAAGCAGATGCTGCTCAAGATCGGCTGGCCCGCCGAGGATCTGGCCGGATACGTGGACGGCGAGGCCCATCCGATCACCCTGGCGCAGGACGGCTGGGAGCTGCGCGACTATCAGCAGATGGCGGCCGACTCCTTCTGGGCGGGCGGCTCGGGTGTCGTAGTGCTGCCCTGCGGCGCCGGTAAGACGCTGGTGGGCGCCGCCGCGATGGCCAAGGCGCAGGCGACCACCCTCATCCTGGTCACCAACACCGTCGCCGGACGGCAGTGGAAACGTGAGCTCATCGCACGCACCTCGCTGACGGAAGACGAGATCGGCGAATACTCCGGCGAGCGCAAGGAGATTCGCCCGGTCACCATCGCCACCTACCAGGTGATCACCCGGCGTACCAAGGGCGAGTACCGGCATCTGGAGCTGTTCGACAGCCGGGACTGGGGCCTGATCGTCTACGACGAGGTGCACCTACTGCCCGCGCCGGTGTTCCGGATGACGGCGGACCTGCAATCACGGCGCCGCCTCGGCCTCACTGCCACCCTCATCCGGGAGGACGGCCGCGAGGGCGACGTGTTCAGCCTCATCGGCCCCAAACGCTATGACGCGCCATGGAAAGACATTGAGGCACAGGGCTGGATCGCCCCCGCCGAATGCATCGAGGTGCGTGTCACGCTGACCGACAACGAGCGGATGATCTACGCGACCGCCGAGGCCGACGAGCGATACAAGCTGTGTTCCACGGCGCACACGAAGATCAACGTGGTGAAGTCGATCCTGGCCCGTCACCCCGGGGTTCCGACGCTGGTGATCGGTGCGTACCTGGATCAGCTGGACGAACTGGGCACCGAGCTGGGCGCGCCGGTGATCCAGGGCTCCACCAAGAACGCCGAACGCGAGGCGCTTTTTGACGCGTTCCGGAAAGGCGAGATCGGCACCCTGGTGGTGTCCAAGGTCGCCAACTTCTCCATTGACCTACCGGAAGCGGCTGTGGCCGTGCAGGTTTCGGGGACATTTGGGTCGCGCCAAGAGGAGGCGCAGCGTCTTGGGCGACTGCTGCGCCCCAAGGCCGACGGCGGCCAGGCGTACTTCTATTCGGTGGTATCCCGAGACACGCTCGACTCCGAGTACGCCGCGCACCGGCAGCGGTTCTTGGCCGAGCAGGGCTACGGCTACCGGATCACCGATGCGGACGACCTGCTGGGCCCGACGATCGGTTAGACGCTCGGGGCCCGGGACAGTTCGTCCGCGTCCCGCTGCGCAGGCGACTCGAAACGGCGCTTGATCCGCAGTAGGGGCGTTTCGAAGTACCGGAAGCTGACGTACGCCACGGCGATGACGAGGACGGTCGTCCCCGCGCACAATGCCAGGCCCTGATCCTCGTGTACGACGCGGCGAACAACGTTGGCGCACAACATGTGCATCAGGTAGATGCCATAGCTGATCACACCGATGAAGGCCAGCGGCCGCCAGCACAGCACCGGATGCATCAGGGTGTTCTCGCGCAGGGTCACCGCGGCGACGGCGAGGACCATGACGACCTGTATCAACCACGACGGGGCGCCGAACCACAGCGCGGTAGCCAACGCCACGAACACCGCCGGGGCCGACCACCACCAACCAAGCAGCGCGGCAGCTCCGGCGTAGCCGCGGCGGGTGTTCACGACAATCGCCACGGCCGCCCCGAGCAAGATTGGTAATGACAGGCTCGCCAAGATGCGCCAGGGCAGCATCCGGGTATCGAAGAAGATGCCCACGCCCACCGATACCGCGGCCAGCGCACCAAGCACGGCAAGCGGGGCCCACACCTTGCCCCTGCTCAGCAGCAGTGCTCCCACCAACAGCGGTGGCCACAACAGGTAGAACTGTTCCTCCGTGGACAGCGACCACGAGAAGTAAAACGGCACCGACGTTCCCGAGGTCAGGTCCACGAACCAGTTGACGGTGTAGGTGAGGAACGCCGGCAGATTGTGAAAGAACTGCTCGCCCTTCGCGGTCCCGCGCTCGGTGGCGAAAACCAACAGCACGTACAGCGCCAGCACCGCGTAATACAGCGGGAAGATGCGCAATGCCCTGCGCGTGTAGAAGTTCCGCAATGAGATATCTGTGGTGCGATCGCGTTCACGGATCAGCAGGGTGGTGATGAGGAAGCCGCTGATGGCGAAGAAGAAGTCGACGCCCATGAATCCGCTGTGCGAGATGCGCGGGCCGGGAGTCCCCGAGGTGTGGTGCCAGATGACGGCCAGCACACTGAGCGCACGTAGTCCGTCAAGAGCCCCGAACTTCTTCGTGGCAAGAAAAGACTCGTATGCGGCCAGGACCCGTCGCGACACCGAAAGAAGGGTATCAGCGTTACCAGATTAGCGCTGCTGCCGGCAGACACCTTCCGAGGCGGTATCCAGCTGTATCTCGGTGGAACCAAGCGCCGGGGTCAGGAACCGCAGATGCCCGATGAGCTCCCGGGGCAGGTCATCGATGTGAGTCGGGTACTGGGTGCCGTCGATAACGCTGCGCGCCGTCAGCGCGAAGGTCTTGGCGACATCGGCGTCAAAGGCCCCGTACCGCTGCAATGCCGTCGCGACCATTCGCTGGAACGGAGTCAGATTGAGCGTTCGCAGATCCAGCGAGGGATCGAGCTGAATGCGTATCCCCTCCGGCACCCCACCCGGAATCGTGCCGTCCGAGCGCGTGCCCGGGTAGACGTAGGTGGGCGCGTTGATCGGGATGGCAAACCGCAGCGCATGATCGATCACCCCCGCGCGCACATCCTCCGGTGTGATCAGCCCGGCCAGATAGGACAGCTCGCCCCCGGAGTGCGCCGGACCGCTGACATGACCGCCGGATCCGGTGTCCACGCGATAGGTGGCCTGAGCGATAGCCGACATGGACTCGGGTTTGAAGGACTGAAACTCGTACTCACATCCATTGGCGTCGTCGATGATCGCAATATGCGCGTCCGAGTCCTGGGTGGGCCGGAAGTGCGGCAGATACGGGACATCTATCGACTTACGGCTGTTGCGGACGGCAACGGTTTGCGTGGGAGTGCCCGCGGGAGCGTGATAAACGGCAGTGGTCCAGATGTCCTCGTTGACGTCGATGCCCTTCACATCGGGGTGATGGAGAAGTGCGGCAACCCAATTCGCCGAACGCGGATCGACGGCCGCGTTCGGCGGGACCGGCTGGTTCAGGAATGAGTTGGCAGCGAAGAAGTTGCCGTTCGTCGATGCCGGCCCCAGCGCGGCCTGCGACACCGAGAACTCTTCTACCGCAGGGCCGTTCGCGCTGGAGAAACTGACCCGTACCGTATGCACTCCGGCTTCGACGGCGCGGGCGGCCAGATTTGCACCCCAGTCCCGGGTGTCGGCATGATCGAAGATCTGCTCGTCATCCAGCCACACCCGCGCGACCACGCCGCCGCTCATCGAGGCGATCTGATACTGGCCCGACACCGGAAACCGTAGTGCGCCGACGGCATCGACCGAGAATCCGTCCGCCCGCACACCGGGCGCCGGTGATCCGGTGAAGTTTCCGCCCACCGAGTACTCGCACCGAGCCAGCACCGCGTTGCCGGAATGATCGGTGTTGTTGTAATAACGCGTCCAGTACTGGCCCACATCGCAGGGGTTGAGCGAGACCGCATCATCCGTCTGACGGGCCGGAGCACAGCCGGCCGCCAATACCATCACCGACAACAGGAGGGCCGTACCGCGCACAGCCCCACTGTACGGGCGCTTAGCTAGACCCTCGCCGCGGCGAGCTTGTCGAAGTGCGCCTTGGTGCGCTTCATCGAGAAACCGACGATCGCATCCACCGCGGGGGTGGCGTTACGGATAGGACCGGTGCCATCGATCGCCCAGGTCCAGGTGAAGTCGGCGCCACGGTCGGTCGGTTTCACCACGTAGTCCTCGGCGAAGGCCCGTATACCCGGGATGGGCACCGGCAGGCTGGTCACGTAGAACGCCTTGCGCCTGCCTTCCTCCCACAGGAAGTAGTGCTCGTTGACCTTGGGCCCCACGACGGGCCCGATCTTGCGGACCGCCCCGACCCCGGCGCGCGGGGTACCCCAGACGACCCTGATGCCCGGGGCCAACCAGCGCAACGTGGTGTCGTTGGTCAGCTCGCGCCACACCGTATCGGCGGATACCGGCACGGAGATGGTGTGGCTCGCTCGCACCGGAGCGCTGGACAGAAAGGCTTCATCGACTGCGTCAAGCGAAGGCATTCCCGTAACTTACGGTATCGGTTAGGCCGTAAACAATGGGGCTAGACCCCAATGACTTCGCGTGCGAACAAGTCGATACCGGAACGGTCGTAGGCCGCCTCCGGAAAGTTGCAGATCGCATAGCCCAGGCCCAGTCCACGGAACTCGGCCAGCCGCTCGGCGATCTGTTCCGGAGTGCCCGCGGTTGTCGCCAGGTTCGCCACCGTGCCCTCGGCGACGTCCTCGCCGATGACCGGGACCAGCCGCGCCTTGATCGCCGCCAGCCGATCGGCCACCTCGGCGGCGTCGGCCCCGATCACAATGTTCATGTTGGCGCTGCGCACAATGGCATCGAAGTCAGTGCCAATGTCCTTGCAATGGGCCGCAAGCACTTTCGACTTGTGTGCAAACTCCTGCGCCGTCTGGCCGAAGTTGGTGTACTGCGCGTATCGTGCCGCGATCCGCAACGTCACCTTCTCACCGCCGCCTGCAATCCACAGTGGAATGCCGTTGGCCTGCAACGGTTTGGGAGCCACGATGGCGTCGTCCACCTGGTAATAGGTGCCGTCCAGGCTCACCCGCCCGTCGCGCCAGGCGTCGCGCATGATGCGCACCCCTTCACGCAACCTGCCCAGACGTTCTGCCGCGTCGGGAAATCCGTAGCCGTAGGCGCGCCATTCGTGCTCATACCAGCCGCCGCCGATACCCATCTGAGTGCGGCCACCCGAAATGATGTCCACGGTGGCGGCAATCTTGGCTAGGTACACCGGGTTTCGGTATCCTATCGCCGTACACATCTGACCCAGCTTGATTCGCGAAGTCACCGCGGCGAAGGCCGACATCAGCGTCCACGCCTCGTGGGTCGCCTCGTCGGTGGGCACTGGCACCGTGTGAAAGTGGTCGTAGACCCACACCGAATCCCATGGACCGCTCTCCGCGTAGTGCACAAGGTCGCGCATAACGTCCCATTGACGGTCGGGTGCGATGCCTACCAGATCCAGGCGCCAACCCTGCGGGATAAAGACTCCGAACTCCAATGTCTGGGCCACCCGCGCCACACTACGCCGGAGAAGGTGATCCCACCCAGCGGGTCAGTGCGTCACGAAGCCCGTCATCGGAGCCCTCACCCACCCAGGCCACATACCCGTCGGGCCGCACCAGCACCGCCTCCGGCGCTGCTACCTCACCCAACAGCGGAAGTTCCCACGTGCCTGAATATTTGGCGTCGACTAGGTGTACCCGAGCTGTCCACCCATCGACGCTCAGGCTCCGCGAATCGCAGAAGTTGAACAGCACCGGGCGCGCGGCATGTAGGTACCGATAAACCCGCTCGGGCCCGTTCGCTGTCACCACGTCGAGATCGGGCATCCGGCGCCCCAATAGGGGATGTCCATCGCCCAGCGCGTAATGGATGTCCAGGGCGCTCATCATGCCGGCGATGCGCTTACGCGGCTCATCCATGGCCAGCAGGTCGGCCATGATGTCGCGCAGCGCGTCTATCCGCGGACCCGCTTCGGACAGCGGCGTTTGAGCCATCGTGTTGTGCAACACCCGCTCTGCCACGGGGTGACGTTCCACCTGATAGGTGTCCAAGAGCGCATCCGGGGCCTCACCCTTGATCACCGCGGCGAGCTTCCAGCCCAGGTTCACCGCGTCCTGAATACCCGTGTTGAGTCCCTGCCCGCCGAAGGGGAAGTGGATGTGCGCGGCATCGCCGGCCAAGAACACTCGACGATCACGATATCTGTCGGCCTGACGGGTCATATCGGAGAAGCGGGACATCCAGCGCGGACTATGCAGCCCGAAATCCGTTCCCGCAATTGCCCTTAACGCTTCCTTCGCCTCGTCCAATGTCGGTTCGGTACCGAGTCGGTCCAGATCCGTGCTGAAGACCAGGCGGCACCAGCCCTCCTCGAAGGGCAAGATGCCCAGGAAGGCCTGCCCGGGTTTACGCAACAGACCGAACTCGAGCGGCTGTTCGGTGATTTCGGCATCGACCAACATCGCCGAACAGGACGGGTCATGGCCGGGAAAGCCGATCCCAGCGGTCTTGCGGATGATGCTGCGCCCGCCATCGCATCCGATGAGGTACTGCGCGCGCATGGCGCGTCCATCCGCAAGCGCGACATCCACTCCAGCCTCATCCTGGACGAAGCCGGTGGCCTCGGTGTTGTAGTAGATGGGCACCCCCAGCTCCGAGATCCAGGCTGCCAGTGTCTTTTCGGTGTAATGCTGGAGTAAGCCCAGCGCATACGGGTGCCGGGTCGGGAAATCCTCAATGCTCATGAAAATCCCCGAAAAGTGGGTGCCCTGCAAGGTCCGCCCCTGCGCGAGGAACCTCTCGGCGATCCCGCGCTGATCGAAGACCTCGATGGTGCGCGAATGCATCCCCGCCGCACGCGATCCCACTTCCTCATGGCTGCCGCGCCGCTCCAGAACCGCGACGTCGATACCGGCCAGAGCCAACTCACCGGCCAGCATCAGTCCGGTTGGGCCGCCACCCGCGATAACAACTGCATGCTCAGTCATAGTTCTCCTTAACATCGTTATCGGAATTAATCTAATAATGGCTTTAACACTGTTAAGCTGTCAACGTGATTTTGAATAGGCAGACGATCGCACGCGCCGGCCTGGCCTTACTGGACGAGAAGGGCAGCGACGGGCTCACCATGCGGGCACTCGCCGCCTCTCTCGGCGTGCAGGCACCGGCCCTCTACTGGCACGTGAAGAACCGCCGCGAGCTCGTCGACCTCATGGGCGAGGAGATCTTCCGCGACGCACTCGACGCCGTCGGCGACACCGCGGTACCGTGGGACACCTTTCTCATCAACGTATCTCGCGCATTGCGCCAGGCCATGCTGCGCTATCACCAAGGCGCGAGAATCCTGGCGGGAACCTTCGTGACCAGTGCGGTCGAGCTGGTGGAGCCCATGCTGAACGCCATGACCGCGGCGGGGTTCACCGTGCGCGAGGCTGCTCGATTCTCCCCTGTGGTCCACCACTACACAATCGGATTTACCATCGAACAGCAAGCCCGCGACGGTTCGGAGTACCCGGGCCCAAATCCCTACGCCGACGAGAACTTGCGTGCCAAGCTCGACTTACACAGGTTTCCCGCGCAGTCCGAGGTGTTCGCGGAGCTCTACCAGCCCGACTTCGATGCCGACTTCGAAGACGGCCTGGCGATCATCATCGACGGCCTGCGAGCTCGACTTCGCGCGAAAGGGAAATCGGCTGATCCTCGGGCGGCGGCGCCTCCCCGTTAGCCGCCTCGAGATCGCCTGCCTCTGCGGAATTCTCTTCCTGCGCGCCGGACTGCGATCGCGAGAACCTTTGACGGAACCAGGATTCCACACTGGCCGAAGGCCACCAGTTGGCCTGCCCGCACAGCACCACCAGGGCGGGGATGGTGATGGTGCGCACCAGGAAGGTGTCCAGTAGCAGGCCCATGCCGATGATGAAGCCAGCCTCCACCATGGACTGCAAATTACCGATCAACAGACCGAACATCGACGCGGCGAAAATGACGCCGGCAGAGGTGATCACGCCACCGGTGGATTTGACCGTCTTGATCACACCGGACCGAATACCATCCGGCGACTCGTCGCGGATCCGCGAGATGAACAGCAGGTTGTAGTCGGCACCCACCGCCACCAGCACGATGAAAGCCATGCCGGGCACACTCCAGCTCAGCGGCTGGCCGCCGATGAATTGGAAGGCGATCACCCCGATACCCACCGCCGAGGCATACGAGATGATCACCGAGCCAATGAGATACAGCGGCGCGACGATCGCTCGCAACAGTGCGACCAGAATCAGCAACACCACGATGACAGTGAGCACGATGATGAATCGCAGATCGTGGTTGTAGTAGTTGCGAATGTCGTTGTACATCGCCGACAGTCCGGCCATCGAGATGGACGCGTCCGACAGCGTGGTGTTGGGTTGCGCGCTGCGGGCGGCATCCTGAATGGCTCGGACCTGGTCCATCGCCTCCGGGCTGAACGGATTCAGATTGCTCTGCACCAGGTAACGCACCGCATGCCCGTCTGCCGAAACGAACGCCGCGGCAGCGGTTTTGAAGGAGTCCTGGGTGAGCACCTGTTGCGGGATATAAAAGCCGGACATCGATCCGGGCGCCGCATCACGCTTGGCCGCCACCAACAGCGTTGAAGCGTCACCCAGCTGCCCGCCCATCTGTTTGGTCTGATCCACCAACATCTGGACGCCCTCGGCCAGCTGTGCGCTGCCGTCGGCCAACGAATTGACGCCGGTCAGAACCTCGGCGAACTTCTTCTGGATGCCATACGAGTCCGACAGGCCCAGTCGCCGCAGATTCGTGTCGATGGAATTCAGCGCGGTACGCAGCCGCGCGATGGTGGAGCTGATCTGCTTGTCGTTGTCCACCGACTTCAGCTCACGGCCCAGCTCGACGATCTTGTCCCTGGTGCCATCTTGTTTGGTGTCCAGGAACTTGTTCATCTCGTCCCGCGAGGAGCGGCACCCGGGATCCATATCGCAGGCTGGGTTGCCCACCAACACCCGTGCGACGGGTTCGATCCAGCCGTACACCTCACTGGCGCTCTGGGCGTTGGCCTCGATGGCATCACCCAGGGAATGCATGCTGGTGACCAGCTTGTCCACCGAGTCCAGGTCGGCCAGGGTGCCTGTCTTACCGCTGCCGCGCAGCTGGGCCAGGACCTCCACCAGGGCGCGCGCGGTACCCAACGAATTCTTCACCGAATCGCGAACCTGGCCGAGCTTGTCCGCCAGGGTGTGCCCGCCCGTCGCCAACTTGTCCAGGTCCCTGGTCCGGGCATCGATCAGATTCGAGGCATCGCCCAACTTCCCACCGACCTCACCGGCCTGATACGACAGCTTGGCTTCCTCGAGCGGTTCGCCCGTGGGACGCGTGATGCCGCGGACCTTGTCCACACCGGGGACCTGGCTCACCCGGGCCGCCATCTGCTCCAGATCGGCCAGCCCACGCGGGGTACGCAGGTCATGGGTCGATTTGATGTAGAGGTATTGCGGCAGCGTCGAATTGACCGGAAAGTGCTTTTCGATTGCCGCATAGCCCTGGTTGCTGTCGGCCCAGGGCGGCAGGTTCTTACGGTCGTCGTATCCGAATTTCACCATCGCGCCGCAGGTCGCCAGGATGATCAGCACCACCAGACTGACCGCCAGGTGCGCACCGGGCCGCTTGACGATGTTGATGCCCGAGCGGTGCCAAATCTTGTTGGCGTACGCCTTTCGCGGCTTGACCCAGCCTCGCCGGCCTACCAGGACCAGCACCGCGGGCAGGAAGGTCACCGATGCCACGAAGGCGATCAAGATGGACACGCTCAACGCCGGACCGACGGTGGACAGAATGCCCAACTTCGTGAATCCCATGCCGAGGAAGGTCACGGCCACCGTCGCTGCGGAGGCGGCGACCACCTTGCCGATGGACTCCAGCGCGGCGGCCACCGCGCTGTCCGAATCCATACCCTGCTTGATGTATTCGTGATACCGGCTGATGAGAAAGACCGCGTAGTCCACGCCCGCACCCATCATCATCGCGGTCATGAACGTCAGCGTCTGGTTCGAGATGCTCAGGCCCAGCTGCGCCAATCCCCCGACGGCGGCCTGTGCGATACCCAGCGAGACGCCGACCACGATGAGCGGCAGCATCATCGTCACCGGGTTGCGGTAGACGATCAGCAAGATGAGCAGAACCAAGGCGGCCGTCGTGATTTCGACCTTGTGCAGGTCACGCTCGCCTACCACCGTCAGGTCCCCCACGGTGGCCGTCGGCCCGGTCGTGAAGGCCTTCAAGGTGGTGCCGGCGGTGGCGTCCTTGATGATCTTCAGCGCACCCACATAGGCCTTACCGGATTCCGGGGTGGCCAGTTCACCCTGCAGGCCCACCGGCAGATACCAGGCCTTGCCGTCGGTGCTCGACATCATCTCGCGCAGCATCGGTTTGGTGATGAAGTCCTGCACCATGCTCACGTCACGGGTGTCCTCGCGCATGCGCGCGGCGAGAATCCGGTACGTCTGCTCGTCCGCCGGGGTCAGCCCGTTCTCATTGGTGAGGACGATCAACAGGATGTTCTGCGCGCCCGACTCCTGGAACGATTCGACCATCTGCCGGGTGGTCTCCATGACGGGAGCGTCCTTGGGCAACAGGTCGACAGGATGATCCTCGATGGCCTTCTGCAGTGAGGGCGCGGTCAGGGCCAGCACCGCGGCCAGGCCGATCCACACTCCGATCACGGCGACAGGGGTCCGCCGGACGATCCGTGCGATCAGTCCGTAGATGCCACCTGTGTTCTCCGCCATGACTACTCGATCACGGCGTGCAGGCCGAAGTCGTCGAGCGTTTCGGACAGCAGGTTGGTCAGGTCAGCGCGTGATTCGATCACGCCGGGTTGGTGTGCGACAACAGCCAGGAAGACTCTGTGATTGGCCCGTCCGGATGCCAGGAACAACTGCCCATAGGTGCTCAATACCTTGTCGGGCCGCACCCGTTGCTCGGCCAGTTTGCAGAAGATGTAGTCGGCGTCTGTCCCATCGGGACGATTCACCGCCGCGGGCAGCGGCCCGACATTCGAACAGCCGACGGGATAGTCGTTGTACTCCAACGCCACATCGGCAAGCCGGCGCGCCGCCGCCTTCGGGATGAACGGCGTCAACGGCAACAGCGCCCACTTCTCATCGGGCGCGTCACGCAGCCCGGACAGCACCTGTTTGGTGGCGCTCCTGATGCCGCTCAGATCGGTGGTCAGGTCCGCGGGATCGACCGCGAACATCACCGAGGTCATGGCGTTGGCACGATGATCGCCCTCGGTGCGCTCGTTGACCGGCATGGAGAGAGTCACCTGCCCATCCCGGCCGAGCCGCCCTGCTTTGGCTGCCAACTGAGCCGCGAAGGCGCCCACCAATGAATTACTGGTCCCACCGCGGCCGTGTGCATGTGTATCCCAATGATTTTCATCCACATACACGGTGGCCGCCGCGACCCGGTCGACATGCGCCGTGATGGTGGGCAGGGCGGCATGCTTGATGTCCTGGCGCCGCGAACTCAACAGCTTGGTGGCCTTGCGCAGGGCCCGTGCGGTTTCCGGCAAGTCGCCTCTGGTGCGCCGCAGGTCCTCACCTATGCTCCGAAAACGCTTGCGCGACTGTGGCCCCGCATACCCGAGCGGCAATTCAGCATCGTTGACCGCGTCGGCGATGCCCTGACACAGTCCGACACCGTCGGCGACGCTGTGCGACACCACCAGGCTGACCGCGGTGGCACCATCGGTGAACCGGGTGACACCCAGCCTCCAGGACGGGCCGTGCTCGGGGTCGATCGGCAGCTGCGCGTGGCGGTGCACCCAGTCCTGCAGTTCGGCCCTCGGCAGCGGAGCCAGCTCCACATCGATGGGATGACATGCCGGATCGAGTACCCAGCGATGCCGGCCAAACGGCAAACGGGAACGCTCGATTCGCCGCCCGAACAGCCCACGGCCGAGGTTGGCGTGGAACCTGCGCAACCGGTCGGTGTCGACATCGCGTTCGTAGATCCAGACCATCTGGCTCAACGTGGACATCTCGGTGGCGCGCAACCCGAGGAAGGACGCCTGATCGACAAAGTCCAGATGGTCGATCGCCGGCCGCGCGACAACCGCTTCGGCCCGAATCTCCGGGATCGTGGCTGTCACAGCGACTCTCCCGCCGGCGCCACCCCCAACGTGGTGTAGAGCTCGTTGATCAGCCGCACACTGCGCGGATCGGCGTCCGCCTTGGTCACGTCGAATTGGTTCATCACGTACGAGTAGCCGATGCGGTGCTCCAGGTCGACAAACGCGTAGGAACCGCCGGATCCACCGTGCCCGAAAGTCTTCTGGTTGGGTCCGGCGTAGCAGCGCTGATTGAGCATGTAGCCCAGGCCCCACCCATGGTTGGCCACCCGCGGACCCAGCACCACGTCGGGATCGAACCCGCCCTGCGACACGCGCACCAGGTCCATGTGGTCGTGGCTGAGCAGCTTGCCGAGCGCCATCGCGTTGTAGAAGGTGGCCATGCCGAGCGCCGAGACATGCGCGTTGGTGCCGGGGAACTCCAGTGCCCGCCACAACGCGATGTCCCTGCGGGCAATCTCGTCGTCGGGGATGAAATCACCCGAGATGAGCGGGCCCGCCAGCGGGTGATCGCTCATGCACTCGAATTCGCTAGGCGCGCCGCGGAATACGTCACGCAGGTACGGCTTGTTGACCAGTTCGGCGCAGCGGTGGTGCTCGTCGTGCGGCAGTCCCACATGCACGTCCAGCCCGTACGGTTCGGCGATCTCGGTGCGCAGGAACTGCCCGAGCGTCCTACCCGTGGTGCGGCGAACAACCTCGCCGAGGATGAACCCCCACGTCGCCATGTGGTAGCCCTGCGCGGTTCCGGGCTCCCACCATGGGGTCGCCCGCGCGATGTGCTCGCACACCTCGTCCCAGTTGGCCGCCTGTTCCGGCGTCAGGCGGGCGCGCGGCCCGATCACGCCCGAACGGTGCCCGAGCACCATAGCCAGCGTGATGGATTCCTTACCGGCCTGGCCGAATTCGGGCCAATAGCGCGCCACCGGCGCGTGCAGGTCCAGCACACCGCGCTCGACGAGCATGTGCACGCACGTGCTCATCAGCCCCTTGGTGCCCGAATACACCGGCGCCAGCGTGTCTTCGGTCCACGGGCGGGTGCGCGCCTCATCGGCCCAACCAGCCCACAAGTTGACGACGAGCTCTCCATCAACCCAGATCGCCACGGCGGCACCGAGTTCATCGTTCTCCAGAAAGTTCAACGCGAACGCGCGCCGCACGTTGTCGAAATCCGGTGAGCTGGTGCCGTTCACCGCCACATCAAGGCTTGTGCTCATGACAATGCCAACCTTTCACTGCTGCTCAAGTGCGGCGCCTGTGCCGCGGATTCAGGAAACGAACTGTGACTGCGCTACACGCTGGTAAACCAGGCGTGCTATTTCGAAATAGCGCGACACAGATTCACGGGCGACGGCATTGTCGGGGAACGAGATCGTCAGGTTTGTTTCGTTCTCAAACCTGTTGACCCACATACAGACCTGGTCGGAAGAACGGCTGTCCCCGTAGATTCCACCATTGATGCGATCCCATTCAGCACTGACCGGGATCTTGCGTGCGTCCAGGAAGGACACCATCGGAACCACATACTCCGGAGCGCTCAGCCCCGAATCCGGACCTACAAGTTCCAGCGCCCGCTCGAACGGCACCTTGGCCAGGGGCTGGCATTCGTCGAAAGACTTCTGCGCGGACCGTGCCACGGTGGCGAAGGAGTCATCCGACATGTCGACGATAAAGGGAATGAAGCTCGCGTACCACCCGACAGACATCTGCTCCTCGGCACCGCTGCGGGTGTCGTACGGAGTAATGCCGTAGAAGGAATCCGCTCCGGTGAGCTCACGGTCGATCAGCGCGGTGCATGCGAACACCCCGCCACTGAATCGCACACCCGCTTGTTCACACGCCTTTTCGAAAGCCACGGTCTCCTCGGCGTCCAGCAGCGGTATGGCGACCATCGCACCCACGTTGGGCTCGGACCGGTCGCCGAGCGGCAACGCGAAGTCCGGCAGGGTGCCACCGTTGTCCCGCGCATACCGCAGCCAGGTCTGTACCTCGAACGAATCGAGGGTCATCGCCTGGTTATGCGCCAACTCGCGTGCGGAGAAGTCCAGATACCCGGCAGGCGGCGGAAGTTGCAGTGCCGAACCGTGCAGCAGGCTGGCATACATCAGCTGGATTTCGATGTACAGGATTCCGGTCGACATGCCATCGGTATGCAGGTGGTCGACGCTGATGTAGACCGTGAAGTGGTCTGCGCGCTGAATCACGCCGAAGGTGAAGCAGTCCCAGGACAGCGGGGTGCCGGAGGTCCGCAGCAGGTGGGCCCGGATCTCGTCCGGCCCCTGCAACCCATGGTCCTGGGGCACGAAGTCGATGCCTTCCGGATCGTCGATCACATGCCGCACGATGGTGTCGGCCGGGTCGAACTCGAACCATGAGTGATAGGTGTCGTGGCGGCGCAAATGAGCATTGATGGCCGCCGTCATGGCGTCGACGTCGCACGTACCGGGAACGTCCCAGGAGCCGATGCCGAGCCGGGCCATCTCACGGTCCTGCCGGGCGAGATCGCGATACGAACGCAGATGCTGAGCTTGCTGATAGCTGGGAGGAATCGCGCTGGTGGGCGCCTGCGCCGCGACTTCACGGGCACGCGGTGAAGCGCTCCATGAGATGACGGTCCCGGGCTTCGGGCGCCAGTCGTGGATCGTGCCAAGTGCAACCATCGTCCCTATCCCTGTACAGCGATCTTGAAAATAAGCCGAACCAAACTCGGTTCACCCGCCACATTGCAAGTGGCAAAGAGATTACCCGTCGCGGGCAGCGTAGCGAATAAATATCGCGCAAAGGTACGTTACGTCAAAGAAATAGCTAATGAACTGTGCGTAACACAGCGTAAAGTTGATTTCTAGCAACTTCCCGAAAGACTTACCGTAACCTAATTCCAGCAAATATAACTTTAGTGCGGAAATACCGTATGACCTGGCTGTTCACCTCTGGTCACGCGAAGTCCCAACAACTATGTCCGTAGTGCCCTCAGAGAACCTACGACATCCGCGCGACATTTTGTGGGCCACGTCCCGCAACGCGCGGCACTGTGGCCTGGGCCACGCCCCTGGGCGCTCCGGGCCCCGTCATGCGTTGCTCGGCAGGACAGAATCGGCCCTGAAACGGCCTCAGCCGCCCACCCCGAAGGGTGAGCGGCTGAGGGCTTGTTGCGAGCCTGTTACGCGTCCAGGAGCGACGCAGGCGGGTTGAAGCGGTCACCGTAGGCGGCGGCCAATTCCTTTGCACGAGCAACGAAACCGGCCTTACCCTTTCCGGCCGGCCCGTCGTATCCGAGGATGTACTGGTGCACACCGCCGGTCCAGGCCGGGAAGCCGATGCCGAAGATCGAACCGATGTTGGCGTCGGCGGTCGAGGTCAGCACGCCCTCGTCGAAGCACTTCTGCGTCTCGATGGCCTCGGCGAACAGCATGCGCTCGATGAGATCCTGCAGTGGCGGGTTCGCCGGGTCATTACCCGCACGGGTCTTGAACGTCGTGCGCAGACCGGGCCACAGCTCGGTGCGCTTGCCGTCCACGTAGTCGTAGAAACCGGCACCGCCCAGACGGCCCGGACGGCCCGCCTCAACCAGGGTGTCGATGACACGGCCCGCCGGATCGTCCGGCAGTTCCTTGCCCTCGGCCTTGGCGGCTTCCACAGTCTCCTTGCGGATCTTCTGCATCAGCGTCAGGTTCAGCTCATCGGAGAGCTGCAGCGGCGGAGCCGGGTATCCGGCCTGGCTGCCGGCCTGCTCGATGGTCGCGGGCTCGACGCCCTCGGCCAGCATGGCGACGGCCTCGTTGACGAAGGTGCCGATCACGCGGCTGGTGAAGAAACCACGACTGTCGTTGACGACGATCGGGGTCTTCTTGATGGCCAGCACGTAGTCGAACACCCGGGCCAGCGCCTCGTCCGAGGTCTTTTCACCACGGATGATCTCCACCAGCGGCATCTTGTCGACGGGCGAGAAGAAGTGGATACCGATGAAGTCTTCCTGGCGCTTCACACCCGCGGCCAGCCCGGTGATGGGCAAGGTCGACGTGTTGGAGCCGAGGAGCGCGTTGGGCTCGACGATGTCCTCGATCTCCTGGAACACCTTGTGCTTGAGCTCGGTGTTCTCGAAGACCGCCTCGATCACGAAGTCGACACCGGCCAGATCGGCGGGGTCGGCCGTCGGGGTGATCTTGGCAAGCAGCGCCGCCGACTTCTCAGCGGTGGTCTTGCCACGCGAAAGAGCCTTCTCTTCAAGCTTTTCCGAGTAGGCCTTGCCCTTGGCTGCGGCCTCGGCGCTGACGTCCTTGAGCACGACGTCGTAACCGGCCTTGGCCGAGACGTAGGCGATACCGGCGCCCATCATGCCCGCGCCCAGCACACCGATCTTCTTGATGTCCTGCTTGGCGATGCCGTCCGGACGTGAACCACCGCCGTTGATGTGCTGCAGGTCGAAGAAGAACGCCTGCGTCATGTTCTTGGCGACCTGGCCGGTGGCCAGGCTGGTGAAGTAGCGGCTCTCGATGCGGCTGGCCGTGTCGAAGTCCACCTGCGCGCCCTCGACCGCGGCGGCCAGGATGGCCCGCGGGGCGGGCATCGGCGCACCCTTGAGCTGCTTCTTCAGGTTCGACGGGAACGACGGCAGGATGGCCGCCAGTGCCGGGGTCGACGGGGTGCCACCAGGGATCTTGTAGCCCTTGACATCCCAGCGCTGCACGGCCTCCGGGTTGGCCTTGATCCACGCCTTGGCCGCGGGGATCAGTTCGTCGACCGAGCCGACCAGCTCATCGATCAGGCCGACTTCCTTGGCCTTGGTCGGGTTGAAGCGGGTGCCCTGCGCCAGCACGGTCACGAAGCCGTTCTGGATACCGAGCATGCGGGTAACCCGGGTGACGCCGCCGCCGCCGGGCAGCAGGCCCAGCGATACCTCGGGCAGACCGATCTGAGATCCCTTGACGTCGGCCGCAATCCGGTGATGGGTGGCCAGCGCGATCTCCAGGCCACCGCCGAGTGCCGCGCCATTGATGGCGGCAACGACCGGACGACCGAAGGTCTCCAGCGTACGCAGGTCGGCCTTGATCTCCTCGACCTCGTTGAAGGCCTCCTGAGCGTTCTCCGGCTGGATCTGGATGATCTTGGTCAGGTCACCACCGGCAAAGAAGGTCTTCTTGGCGCTGGTGATCACCACGCCGGTGATCGAATCCTTCTCTTCCACAAGGCGCTTGACGGTCGCGGCCATCGACTGCTTGTAGTCGTCGTTCATCACGTTGGCCGAGCCGTTGGGGTCGTCCAGGGTGAGGGTGACGATGCCGTCGGCGTCCTTTTCCCACTGAATTGTGTTTGCAGACATAAGTTCTCGCTCCCTTAGCTCAGACTCGCTCGATGATGGTGGCTACACCCATGCCGCCGCCGACGCACAGGGTGATAAGGGCACGCTTGAGGCCGCGACGCTCCAGCTCGTCGACCATGGTGCCGGTGATCATGGCGCCGGTGGCGCCCAGCGGGTGGCCCATCGCGATGGCGCCACCGTTGACGTTGAGCTTCTCGTCCGGGATGTTGAGGTCCTTCTGGAACTTCAGGACGACCGAGGCGAAGGCCTCGTTGAGCTCGAACAGGTCGATGTCGTCCACGGTCAGTCCGGCGCGGTCGAGCACCTTCTTGCTGGCCGGGGTGGGGCCGGTCAGCATGATGAGCGGCTCGCTGCCGGAGGTGGCGGTGGCCACGATGCGGGCGCGGGGGGTCAGACCCTGCGACTTGCCGGCCTCTTCGGAGCCGATCAGCACCAGGGCGGCGCCGTCGACGATGCCCGAGCTGTTGCCGCCGGTGTGGACGTGGTTGATCTTCTCGACGTAGTGGTACTTGATGCGCGCCACGTCGTCGAAGCCGCCGAGCGCGGCCAGGCCCTCGAACGCGGGCTTGAGCTTGCCCAGGTCGGCAGCGGTGGTACCGGGGCGCATGTGCTCGTCGTGGTCGAGAACGAGCAAGCCGTTCTGATCCTTAACCGGCACAACGGACTTGGCGAAGTAACCACCGGACCATGCGGCTGCGGCGCGCTCCTGCGAGCGGGCGGCGTAGGCGTCGACATCGTCACGGGTGAAGCCCTCGATGGTGGCGATCAGGTCGGCACCGATGCCCTGCGGAACGAAGGACACGTCGTAGTTGGTGGCCGGGTCGGACGCCCAGGCGCCGCCGTCGCTGCCCATCGGCACGCGCGACATCGACTCCACACCACCGGCGAGCACCAGGTCGTCCCAGCCGGAACGCACCTTCTGCGCACCGATGTTGATGGCTTCCAGGCCGGAGGCACAGAACCGGTTGAGCTGCACACCACCGGTGGTGTCGGGCAGGCCGGCAGCCAGCACCGCGGTGCGGGCGATGTCGCCACCCTGGTCGCCGACCGGGGATACGACGCCCAGCACGACGTCGCTGATCAGGTTCTCGTCCAGGTCGGGGTGGCGGTGCCGGATCTCCTCGATCAGGCCGACCACCAGGTTCAGCGGCTTGACCTCGTTGAGAGCGCCGCCGCGCTGCTTACCGCGAGGCGTACGGACGGCCTCGTAGATGAATGCTTCAGTCATGGGTATACGTCCTTATCGGGGTGCGTATGGGGGCATGTGGTGCGGGCGACCCGGCCCTGGATCCGGATTGACTCCGGGTCAGTTTCGCCGAGACAGCCCTACGTTAGACCAGGGAGGTGGCCCCATGGTAAGCAGCCCTCCCAACCCGTTGGTTGGGAACGGCGCGCACCCGCGTCCCGTGTGCGCTGTGGACCCATCGCGGCCACCAAGACCGGTGTTCATCGGGCCTGCCCCGATTCGTGCCATGTTCGCGGCGCGGGAAGGGTGCAACGGGGCCGCGGCCTGGGGTGCGCCCCAAGGCGGACGCCTGGTTTGCGGTGCTTTTCGACGAGATTTCACCGAAACCTCCCGCTGTCGCACGGCTACCGCGAATCTGCGGGGATGCTGACACGCTTCTGCGCGGCACCGGCCATCATGGCTGTCGTCGCGGCCGGCTGCCCACCGCTGGCGCTGGCCGAGCCGGATCCGCTCACCGCTGATATGGCGTTCGAACAGCGGGCGCCGCTGCAGTCCTGCGGCCGGCTACGCATGTTGCCGCCATCGCACGACATACCGCCGGATTACCTGAACTGCATGCGCCGCGCCCGCGCGAGCGGCACCGGGGCCGAGCTGGTGACCACGGTCGCCAATTTCTTCCTGGAGGACACCACTACCTATTACCGCGTGTACGACGCCAACCGCGACGTGGAGGTGTTCGTGGACAGCCATGACCGGGGCAATCCCGGCGTCAGCCATTACTTCTGCGCAATCCCGGATACCGACCTGTCCTTCGAGCCGCCCAGCTGTTAGTTCCGGCGGTAGGCTGCCCGGCATGAAGCCGGCGCACACCGAACCCGGGCCAGCGTGAATCAGAGAACCGTCGAGCGGTTGCGCCCTTTCGGCGCAACGATCTTCGCCGAGATGTCGGCCTTGGCCGTCCGGCACGACGCGATCAATCTGGGCCAGGGCTTCCCCGATGAGGACGGGCCCGCATCCATGCTCGATGCGGCACAGCAGGCCATCCGTTCCGGTCTCAATCAGTACCCACCCGGGTTGGGCGTTCCCGAGCTGCGCCGGGCCATCACCGCCGATCGGCTTGCCCGCTACGGCGAGGAGCTTGACCCGGACACGCAGGTGCTCGTCACGGTCGGCGCCACCGAGGCCATCGCGGGCGCCCTGCTCGGGCTCGTCGAGCCAGGGGCCGAGGTCATCTTGATCGAGCCGTACTACGACTCGTACGCGGCGGTGGTGGCGATGGCGGGCGCGATCCGCGTACCGGTGCCCCTGGTTCCCGACGGCGCGGGCTTCGTGTTGGACACCGATGCGCTGGCCGCGGCGATCACACCGCGGACGGCGGCGGTGGTCATCAACTCGCCGCACAACCCGACGGGCAAGGTGTTCACCGATGCCGAGCTGGCCGCGGTGGCCGAGCTCGCGGTGCGACACGACCTACTGGTCATCTCCGATGAAGTGTACGAACGACTGCTCTTCGACGGCCGTACGCAGACTCCGATGGCTAGCCTGCCCGGGATGGCGGAACGCACCGTGACGATCTCCAGCGCCGCCAAGACGTTCAATTGCACCGGCTGGAAAATCGGCTGGGCTTGCGGCACAACGGAGTTGGTTGCGGGCGTGCGGGCCGCCAAGCAATTCCTCTCGTATGTCGGCGGCGGCCCGTTTCAGCCCGCGGTGGCGGTGGCGCTGGATACCGAGCAGGCGTGGGTCAAGAACCTCAGAGAGTCGTTGCAGCGCAGACGCGATCGGCTCTCCACAGCACTGGCCGGCTTGGGGTTCGAGGTGCACAGCAGCCAGGGTGGGTACTTTGTCTGCGCCGACCCGCGACCACTGGGATTCGGCGACAGCGCGGAACTCTGCCGGCGCCTACCCGAAACCGTTGGTGTAGCAGCAGTTCCGGTAAGCGCATTCTGCGACAGGTACGCCGACCAATGGAATCACCTGGTGCGGTTCACCTTCGCCAAACGCGACGCGGTGATCGATGAGGCAATCGCCCGCCTGGCGCGGCTAGGAGCCTAGTTCGGCCGTTGCCTCTCCGGGACGGTGCCGGGCCTTGGCCAGACCCGGCAGGATTTTGATGAACTCGGTGATCTCCCCGACCGCCCGCCGCGCGTCCGGGTTGGTCATCGCGAATACCTGGAACACGTGGATGGCACGGTCAAAGATCTGAAGACGCACCGGAACACCCGCTGCGACAAGGCGTTCGGCGAGTAGCTCGGAATCAGGACGCAGCGCTTCCTGCGAGCCCACCTGCAACAGGAACGGGCCCAGGCCCGACAGGTCGGCATCGGCTGGGCATGGCCCCGGCTCCCGTGCCCCGTTGCGCAGCAGGAAGACCTCGTTGATCATCCGCAGGAAGTCCACCGGGAACATGGCGTCGCCAACACGCTTGCCGACAGCGTATTTGGGCTCCATGTCGTTACTGGTCGCCGCAGAGATCAGCACGCAGCCCGCGGGCGGCGTCAGCCCCTGATCACGCACGGCGACGGCGGTCATCGCCGCCAGGAAACCACCGGCCGAATCGCCCGCGAGCACGATGTTGTCGGGATCGACGCCCTGGCTCAGCACGTAGCGGTACGCGTCGACGCCGTCGGCGACGGCGTCTTCCACCAGATTGCGTGGGCACAACCGGTAACCCACACTCAATGCCCGCGCGCCGGAGTCACGCGCGATGTGGCTGACCAGCGGCCGATGACTGTTGATACCCAAGGCAATGAACGCCGACCCGTGGAAGTAGATGACCACCGGTGCGTCCGGCTCCGGCTCGTTCTTGACGTTCCACGTCCATTCCGCCGGGCAGTTCGCGAGTTCAACACGCTCCGTACGGGTCCCGGATACGCCCGGGACCCAGCCCATGAAGCGCTCGAGCCCGTCGTATCGCCGGTTCAGCAGCGCATCGGGGAACCGGCGATTGATCGCCAGCATCAGCCGGGTCAACGCGTAGAGACCCGGCTTGCCCAGCGCCTTGAACAGGTAGGTCTCAGCCACCGAGTGCCAATTGGCCTTACCCATCCACTCCGGTCCGGCATAGGTCACCTCGGCCAACCGGGAATCGGCGGCATGTCGGGCACTGGTCATCGAGCCTCCTCATAGCGTCATTGCCTAGGGTGAGATTACCAGTACCTAGTACTGATAATCCCGGCTAAATTACCAGCCGATATCGGAGAGCTCCGTCGTGTCCTTCGGCGGCGCCTCGATGGGCCCGCTCGGGGTCCGCGAGAACCGCGGCGCCGGCGCGGCCTGCGTCACGCCGTTGACGTCGACGATGGTGCCACGGTCACGCAGATGATCGTTCTCCTTGGCCTCACCCCAGGTGAGCACCGGCGAGACGCAGGCATCGGTGCCGATGAAGATCTCGGTCCACTCGTCGCGCGTCTTGGTCTTGAAGGCATCGTCGAACATCTTGCGCATCTCGGGGTAGCGCGCCTTGTCCAGCTGGAACGGAACGCTCTCCGGATCCAGTCCCAAACCCTGCACCAGGATCGCGAAGAATTGCGGCTCAATCGATCCCACCGCCATGTACTTGCCGTCGGAGGTCTCGTAGGTGCCGTAGAACGGCGAGCCGCCGTCGAGCAGTCCGGCCTCGCGCTCGTCGAACAGCAGACCGTTGTTGTACATCGTCCACTGCATCTGAGCCAACTGGCTCACACCGTCCACCATCGCACCATCGATGACCTGCCCCTTGCCCGACTTCTCGCGCTCGTACAAGGCTGCCAAGATGCCCTGCACCAAAAGCATTGAGCCACCACCGAAGTCCGCGACCAGGTTCATCGGGGGCATCGGCGGGCGGTCCTTGTAGCCCATCGACCCCAGGGCGCCGGTCAACGACAGGTAATTGATGTCGTGCCCGGCACGCTCAGCCATCGGGCCGTTCTGGCCCCAGCCGGTCATCCGGGCGAAGATCAGCCGCGGGTTCCGCTTGGCGCACTCCTGGGGCCCGATCCCGATCCGCTCGCACACCCCGGGACGGAATGGGTCCAACAGCACATCCGCCTTGTCGACCAGGGCCAACAGCGCCTCGGGGTCCTTCTTGACGTCCAGGTTGACCAGACGCTTACCCCGGTGGAACAGATCGCGCTCCTCCGCGGGGATCGCGAGTCCACCCGGTCGCCGCACCCGGATGACGTCTGCACCCAAGTCCGACAACATCATCGCCGCATGAGGACCAGGTCCGATGCCACCGAGTTCGATCACCTTTACGCCCGCGAGAGGGCCTGTCTTGACGCCAGTGTCAGCCATGGGGCCACCCTAGCCAGTCAACCCGTTGGTTGGGAAGTGCGGCTACAGCGACGACGAGATCGCGGGTGACGAGGTTTGCGCGGGCGCCGGTGCGGGAGTCGGGGTGGGGAAATTGGGTATCACCGGTCGCGACGTGCTGGGGGCCGAGGGCACATCCGACGCAGGTGGCGGGGCAGGCGGCGGGGTGTACTCGTAGACCGGCAGCGGCGCGGGTGGTGGATGGTCGTCGTCCTCCCGCCAGTGCGTCGACTCGAACAGGTCGATCACCTTGCCGAGATCGTGCAGACGCAGCGCCGGCGGGCGCCCCCCGCGCGCATCCCGGATGCGCTGCGCCTCCCAGGCGACGAGGCATTGCGCCGTGGGGGTGTTGTACAGACTTTCCAGGAAGGGAGTCAACGCCTTTGCGAGATCACCCTCGGCCTTGAGGACATCGTTCCGGTACGGGCCGTAGTACGGAAGAATCGCCTCGAGAACACGCACCATGATGGTCTGGAACCGGGTGACAAACTGGTCAATCATCCACGGATGCCGGGACAATAGCGGGGAGATCCGGGCCAGCACCGGACCCATCATCTTCAGGATCGGTTCGTAGGCGGTGGCCGGGGCGAATGCCTCCGAGGAGAACACACCCGCCGCCGGCGCCACATCGATGAGTGAGGCCAATCCACCCTGCTCATCCGGACCGGGGGCCGGCCAGCCGAAAGGGCAAGGCTGAGCGACGGATATCGGCAGACCGCGATCAGTCACCGAGGGCAGCGCGCCAAATGGTCCAGCCGCGACCGGACCCGGCGGATGCGACGGTGGCTGAGGACGAGGCAGCGGCGCCACCAACTGCGGCCCCGGCGGCGGCACCGGGATCGGAATCGCACCTTCGGGAATCGAACCGTCGCGATTCACAATCTGATAGCCGACGATGGGTGCACGCGGCGGCGAATACGACAACTGAGTGATGGCAGCGACACTGCCGATCACCGTCACCGCCGCGAATGCCCGGACGGCGATGGCGAATACACGTTCCCGCGACGGCTTCCTGATCGCCGCGGTGATCGGCGCCGTCTCTTCGGCGGGAGTTTCGCTCATCGTTCCTTCACCACACCTTCGAGATGCCACACCCCCGTGAAGCTGTTGAACGGTCCGCCGACGATGAGACTTGTCCAGTCAAGGGTGAACTTCTTGGTCTCCTTGTCGTACGTCCCTGTAGCCTTTGGGCTTTCGCCGTCTACGGAGTCGTGTCCCACCCACCGTCCGGCAACGAACTCCCAGACCTGCTTGGCACGTGCCTCGCCGGGAATCTGGGCCTGTTCCTTGGCTTTCGGCTTGGGGGCGCCCTGGTTGAACTCCTGCCGGTTCCAGGAAGCGGCCCACGCCGACAGGTCCGCCACGATCGTGTCCCCCGAGATCGTCGCGGTGGGCGCCAATAGCTCACGCTGGGTCTGCGGGTCAATTTTGTTGGTAGATATGCCGAATTCGATGTTGAAGAACTTCGTGGGCTGCGTCACCCGCGACGCCAGCGAATAGCCGGTGGCCTCATCGAACGCGGGGTCAGGCTCACCCTGGTAGTCACCCAACACCAGCCCACCATCGGTACCGGGCGCGAGGAGTGTTGCGGCTCCCTGCGGGACCGGGGAATTGGCGTTGGGCATGAACGGACCCTCTTGCGGGTTTCCGCCCGGTTGCACCATCTTGAACCACGTGCCGCTGAGCTTGTTGCCCTCTATTTTTCCGGGTTCCAGCGCCAGCAGCCCTTTCAGTGCGGACTCGGCGGGCTTCTCCGAACCGCAGGCGGGCGCCGTCGCCAATACCGTGGCTGCCAGCGTCATCCCGATCGCACAACGCAGCATCGTTTTCGCCGTCACTTTGTGTTGGGCCATCGAAGCACCCCTTTCGAGTCGAGGGCGACCACCGCCGCCAGCACACCGGGCACCAGAAAGAACCACCCGAAGTAGTTGAATGACCGGAATCCGAATGGGGCGGTGATCCGATCGAGCGCCACCACCCTGCCGAAGTTGTCCACGTTGTCGGCCATCACTCCGATCAGTGAGGCGAAATCGGCTGTCATAGGCTGCCATTGGGATACGAATGCGTCAATGCCCGGTACCGCACGGGCCGGGTCTTGCCGCCGCAGATCGCCCAGGAACTGGGTATCCAACTCCCCCTCCGCGGCGACCAGCACCACGAAATGCTGCTGCACCGCCGCCACTCGCTCGTGGGTCATGATCGGAGTAAAGGCGTCGATGAGCTGAGCACCCGCGGGGGCCCGGGTGAAGAGTCCATCCGCGAACGGAACCACGATAAGTACAGCTGCCGCCAGAACGGCAAGAATCCGTGCACCCAAAGCTTTCTCATTGTCACGCGTACGCCGAAGCCCCCACACTCCGGCGCCGATCAGGACCAGACCCGGTACCGCCAAGAGAAATGGCAGTACGTCGAACGGGCCCACGGCGCGCAACTGCTCGTAGTTGTGCACCTGGCCGCCCACCGCGTCCAGCAGACCATTCATATCGTTTCGGATTGACGGATATTGCGTGACAAAGGAATCCAGCCGCTCGTAGTGTCCGCCCGCAGTCGCCCGGGTTGCCTGCACATCGGTGCGCGCGGCATCGACGGTATCCAGGTAGCCGCGGAACTTGGCAAGCACCTCGGCGGAGACGAAGGGACGAAATTCGGTAAGCAACTGCTGACCGCCGGCGGCCCGGGTGAACATGCCGGTGAGCACCGGCAGCGCGAACAGCAGCACCCCGAACACGATCAGCACAATGAACGGCCACCGGGCTTTTGGCACCGGACCCGCCTCGGCGGCGACGGCCTGCTCGCCCACGATGTCGGCATACGTGGGCAGGGCCGGCGTGGGACCGGCCGGCTGAGAGTCGGCCCCACGCGCGAGAGCCTCAGCGCCCACGACCGAAGATCCGCTCCCCCACCACAAACAGGATGCCGCCACCAATGGCCACGAAGACCAGCAGCGCGATGACCCACGGCGGCGTCACCGTACGGGGATTATCGTCCACGGGTAGCGCGATCAGCTGCTGGCCTGCCGACAACGGTGGCGGCGAGGCGAACTGCTGCCCCGCCTGAACCACCACCTGGCCCGGAACAGGCGCCACCGGTGCCACGGCGGGCGGCGGAGCCTCGGCGGCGGGTGGTGGCGGCGCACCCGGCGCGGGAGCGGGCGGTGGTGCGACGGCCGCGCCACCGGGCGCACCCCCGACCTTGCCGACCAGATGCCACAGCCCGGTGAAGTCGTTGAACGGGCCTCCCACGATCTGGCTGGTCCATTCGAGGATGAAGGCACCGGAGTTTCGGTCGTAGGTGCCTGTCACCGCAGTGGTCTTACCGGGAAGTGCACCACCAGGTTTCGGCGCTCCCTGATTGAACACCTGGTTGTTCCAGGTCACCCCGAAGGCACTGAGATCGCCGCCGAGCTTGTCGCCGCTTACCGTGATCTGTGGGGTAGAGGTGCCTTGGCCGGTCTGCGGGTCCGTCTGGTTGGACGCGGTCGCAAAGCCGACGCCATAGAACTTGACAGGTTGAGTAATGCTGCCGGACACCGCATTTCCGCTTCCGTCGAATGCGCTGGCGGGCTGCGGCTGATACTCACCCGACTTCAGGCCGCCGTCGCTACCCGGTGCCAGCAGGGTGACGGTGTTATCCGAGCATGTCGAATCGCCGTTGGCCAGGTAGGGACCGGAGGCATCTCCGGCAGGCAGAATCATGCGGAAGTAGGACCCGGTGGCGCGCCCCTCCGCGCAGCTGCCGGGTGCCAAGGCAAAGAGGCCGTTCAGCGGGGTGGCGGTATCGGCCATGGCAGGATAGGCGGCAGGCGACATCGCCGCGGCTGCCACGACGAGGGCGACCGTCGCGCGGCGGGTGAGATGCTTAATCATCGGTGTCCTATTGCAGGCTTATTGCACTGTTGCTCTGACCCGTAGCACGAGCTGGGAACGGCGCAAACGTATGAAGGTCCCAAGAGTGCGTCAACGGTCATACCCAGCTACCGGTATCCGGCCTGGCGACGTTCCCGCAGGTGGTAGGCGTGCAACCCGATGGCCGGTCGTTCGATTCACCCCGAGCCGATTCGGGTCACATTCGTTTATCGCCGCTGACCGGTGGTAGTTTGCTCGGCATGGCAACAGCCGGGTGGCGCATGATTGCCGCGCTACTGATGCTGCTGGCGCTGGCCGGGTGCTCCCGCGAGCAACGTCCGTCGGCTGCCCCGACACCAACCCAAAGTCCGGACGGCTTTCCGCTCAGCATCCCGCATCGGTACGGCGGCGCATTCCTGCCGACGCGACCCAACCGCATCGTGACACTGGGGTGGAACGATGCGGATCTCGTGCAATCACTGGGCACCAAGCCCGACGGGGTCCGGTCCACGCTGCCGGAATACCCCATGTATCCCTGGGTGGTTCCCGAGGTCTCGCATCCGCCCGTCGTTTCCGGTGCGCAGCTGGACTTCGACGCCATCGCGGCCGCCAAACCCGATGTCATCCTGGCCATCGGCGCCGATATCGACAGACCCAGCTACGACCGGCTTAGCCAGATCGCACCGACCGTGGTCTCCGAAGACCGTGTCGATCGGGCCGAAACTCCCTGGTACACACAACTCTTCACGATTGGGCGGGCGATAGGAAAGTCCGAGCAGGCACGCATGCGATCGGAAGAGGTCGGGACTCGGTACAACCAGATACGCACCGGGCACCAGTACTGGGTCAACCGCACCGCGGTTGTCGACTGGGTTGCCGACGGACAAGGCAGCTTTCTGATCGGTTTCCGCGATCCGCGCCGGGCCGTCTTTGACGGTCTGGGATTCCTGAGCCAGCGCTACGCGGGGCCCGTACCCGATAACGAATTGAAGGCCAAGGCAGATCAGGATCTGTTGGTCGTGGTGGGCGCGACCGAACAACAGGCCAAATCCATGAGCGGCCTGGCGGATCTGCGCGCTGTCACCGAGGGGCGTGCCATCTACATTCCGGCGGACAGCCCCGTGGTGAGTGCCCTGCGGCTCGGGGGGCCGCTGGCCCGGATCTATGCCCTGGAACAACTGACACCGCAGCTGGAAAGGGCTTTGAAGCCACCGCCGCCGCGTTAGTCGGCCGTCGCTCTTCACCACGCATCCACTCCCGCACGCGGGCTGCCCTACGTGAGGTAAGTCTGTGGCGCCAATCATCCACGTGCTACGGTCCTATCGCTTGATTTAATCAGTCGATAGAAACCTTCCCTGGGAGGGCAGTGACCGACCAAACCGCCGAATCTCTGCGCGCTCCGTACACGATCGAGTTCGGATTCGAACGGACCGTTGGCCCCAAGATCGGCGCCTTCCTCGGGGGTCTGCGCGATGCCCGGCTGTTCGGAGTGCGCACCGCCAGCGGCCAGGTGCTGTGCCCGGCGCTCGAATTCGATCCCGCGGACGGCAGCGCCACCGGAGCACTGGTCGAGCTCGAACCGAGGGGTGTTGTCCTGCAATGGACCTGGGTGCCACCGCGGCCCGCGGATGAGCTGGAGACCAGCTTCGCGTGGGCCCTGATCCGCATCAAGGGAACTTCCAACTCGCTGTTCCACGCGGTCGATGTCGGAGGCAATCCCCAGGCGATGAAGACGGGACTGACGGTCGCCCCCCGCTGGCGCCCGGACCGCGTCGGTGCCATTACCGACATCATCTGCTTCCAGCCCGCCGGTGCGCAGTGACCGCACTACCCGAGCCCGTCTCCTCAATCAGCAGCCCATTCCGTATGGACTACACATACATCGCGGGTTCGGGCCGCTCGATATTCTTGCGGGGACTGGCGCGGCGACTCCTGCTGGCACGCCGATGCCCGAGTTGCACGCGCACGTACTGCCCTGCGCCACAGTTCTGTTCGGGATGCCTGACCGAACTCGGCGACCCGTTCCCGCTCGCCGGAACGGGCACCGTAGAGACCTTCTGCATTGTCAGCTTCCCCTTTCCGGGGCAAGTCTTCACGCCGCCCTACCCGGTGGCCCACATCCGACTACACGGTGCCGACACCCGACTCATGCACATGATCGGCGACACCGAGCCGAGCACGGTGTCCATCGGCATGACGGTCGAACCAGTCTGGGTGGGCGACGACGATCTTGCGGCCACCATGCAAAGCATCCGGTACTTCCGCCCGTCATCGAGCGAGGCCGCCCATGCGTGACGTCGCCGTGGTCTCCTTTGCCCAATCGCCCTGCAGTCCCGCGAATCTGCGTGATGATATGGCCGAGATACTGCTGCCGGTGGTCCGTGAGGCCCTCGCACAGGTGGACCTGCGCCGCGAGGATATCGACTTCTACGCCTCGGGCAGTCATGACTTCTTCGAGGGCCGCACGTTCGCATACATCGAATCCCTCGACGCCATCGGTGCCTGGCCCCCGATTTCAGAATCGCACGTCGAAATGGATGCCGCCTGGGCCTGTTACGAGGCGTGGGCCTGGCTCCAATTGGGGCACGGCGATATCGCGCTGGTGTACGGAGTAGGACGGGGTGCGCTATCGATCGACCTCGACCAGGTGTTGCCCTCCACGCTGGATCCGTACTACCTGACTCCATTGCACCCGCATCGTCATGCGATAGCCGGACTGCAGGCGGCCGCCACCATCGAGGCCGGTATCACCACGGAGCGTGAGATGGCCGACGTGGTCAATCAGTCGCTGACCGATGCGCTGTCAAACCCCTTCGCGCTCAGGGCAGGTGCGCCGGGAGTCGAGGCCCTGCTGGACGAACCGTACATCGCCTCACCGCTACGCCAACACGACGCGGCTCCCATCGGTGACGGTGCCGCGGTGTTGATCCTGGCCACCGAGCGCGTCGCACGGCGCCTGACCCGCCGTCCCGCGTGGATACGGGCGATCGATCACCGGATGGACACGCACTACCCGGGATCGCGCGATCTGGCGGTACTCGAGTCGGCCCGAATCGCCGCCGAGAAGGCAGCCGTCATGGCCGGGTTCTCTGCGGCACACGTGGAGGTCGCCGAACTTCACACCGAATACAGCTACGCCGAACCGTTGCTCACCAAGACCTTCGGCATCGAGAACGCGCTCGTCAACCCATCGGGCGGGCCGCTGGCGGGCGCGCCCACCACCGCTACGGGATTGATCCGCATCGGTGAGTCCGCCCGCACCATCATGCAGGGACGCGCTACCCGTGCGCTCGCACATGCCACTAATGGTCCTGCACTGCAACAGAATTTGGTCTGTCTACTGGAGACAAGCGGATGAGCCGCAGCGTTGCCGTGATCGGTGTCGGACAAAGCAAGCAAGCCAAGAAGCGCGAGGTGAGTATCGCGGCGCTGGTCCGCGAGGCGGTGGACGGCGCACTCGCCGATGCCGAATTGACGTTCGGCGACATCGACGCGATCGTGCTCGCCAAGACTCCGGATCTCTTTGACGGGGTGATGAACCCCGAGCTGTATCTCGCCGATGCGATCGGGGCGCGCGGCCTGCCGGTCACCCGGGTGTTCACCGGAGGCAGCGTGGGTGGACACGCTGCCATCTACGCCGCGCATCTCATCCAGGCCAGACTCGCAGGGCGGGTGCTGGTAGTCGCGTACTCCAAAGAATCCGAAGGCAACTTCACCTGGGCGCTGTCACGGCCGCTACCGTTCAGCGCTCAGCTGGGTGCCGGCGCCGGCGGCCACTTCGCGCCGGTCATCCGGGAATACATCCGCCGCACCCAGGCGCCGGAACATATCGGCTGGCAGGTGGCAGTGAATCACCGTCTCAATGCCATCCGAAATCCCTATGCGCACATTCACAAGCCCGACATCACCGTCGAAGAGGTACGCGACTCACCCATGTTGTGGGACCCGATCCGGTTTCTGGAATCGTGCCCGTCATCGGACGGCTCGTGTGCCGTCGTCATCTCCTCGGAGGTCCACGCGCGGCTGGCTCCACGCCCGCCGGCCTGGGTTCATGGCACCGGATGGCGCACCGAGACAGGGCATTTGGCGGGCCGGGATGAGGTGAACCCCATCGCCGGCCGGGAGTGCGCCGCCGCCGCGTATCGGGAGGCCGGCATCACCGATCCGGCCACCCAGGTGGACGTCTCCGAGCTCTACATCCCGTACAGCTGGTACGAACCCATGTGGATGGAAAACATCGGGCTGGCACCGGAGGGGTGGGGCTGGCGTGCCGTCGACCAGGGCCACACCACATTCGGTGGTAGACATCCCATCAATCCGTCCGGCGGTGTGCTTTCGGGTAATCCCACCGGGGCCACGGGTCTGCTCCGATTCGCCGAGGCCGCCCTACAGGTGCGGGGGCTGGCCGGAGAACACCAGGTCGACGGCGCCAGACGCGCGATAGGTCACGCCATGGGCGGTGCGTCGCAGTTCCACGCGTTGTGGGTGGTGGGACGTGAGAAGCCATGAACGAAGCGCCAGAGTTGCTTGTCGAGCGGGACGGGCCCATCGTCATCTTGACCATGAATCGACCGCATCGCCGAAACGCACTATCCACCAACATGATCGGGCAGTTCGCACAGGCCTGGGATGAAATCGACCGCGATGACGACATTCGGGCCGCCATCCTTACGGGTGCCGGCTCCGCCTACTGCGTAGGGGGCGATCTGAGTGACGGCTGGATGGTCCGCGACGGCTCGGCGCCACCACTGGATCCGGCTGTCATCGGCAAGGGCCTGCTGCTCACGCATACGCTGACCAAACCACTCATCGCGGCGGTCAACGGCGCTTGTCTCGGCGGTGGCTGTGAGATGTTGCAACAGACCGATATTCGGGTGTCGGACGAGAACGCGACCTTTGGCTTTCCCGAGGTACAGCGCGGCCTGGTGCCCGGGGCCGGTTCGATGGTCCGACTCAAGCGCCAGATTCCCTACACCAAGGCCATGGAGATGATTCTCACCGGCGAGCCGCTGACCGCCCACGAGGCATACCATTTCGGGCTGGTGGGACATGTGGTGCCCGCGGGTACCGCGCTGGAAAAGGCACGCGCCCTGGCCCAGCGGGTCGTGCGGAATGGCCCGCTGGCCGTGCGCAACGCCAAGGAGGCGATTGTGCGCAGCGGATGGATCGCCGAGGAAGACGCGCGCGCCATAGAGGCCCGACTCACCCGCCAGGTGATCACCTCGGCAGACGCGCGCGAGGGGTTGACCGCGTTCAAGGAAAAGCGAGAGGCACGGTTCACCGGAAAATGACCAGCACCGCGGCCGAGCACCCGGGATTCGCACATGATCCCACCGACCAACGGCTACTCAATGCCGCCGAACGCCTGTTCGCCGAACGCGGCGTGGATGCGGTGTCGCTGCGCGCCATCATGGCGGCGGCCGGCACCAATGTGGCCTCGGTGCACTATCACTTCGGATCCAAAGAGCGGCTCGTCGAGGCCCTGCTCGACAGGTATCTGGATCAGATCGAGCAGCGACGATTCGCCCTCCTGGATGTCGCCGAGACCGCTGGAACGCTGCGCGCCATCGCCGAAGCAATTGTCATTCCATTGGCCGAAATCGGCGAAGAAGGCGCTACGGCATGGCTTTCCACGCTCGGCAAGCTCATGATCAGCGGCCATGCCGCATTGATACCCATGAGTGTGAGCTTCCAGCCACAGGCCGCGCGACTGCAAGAGCTCATCTTGCGATTGCGGCCGGACGCACCGCTGCCGTCCATCCGGTTCGGGGTCACCCAGGCGGTGACGCTGACCTGTGTGGTACTCGGCGATATCGCACACACCAATCGTCTGATGTCGCTGAGCGGAACCTATCTGGACGACAAGCAGATGAACGCACAGCTGATCGACATGGTGACGGCGATTTTGGCGGGTCCTCCCGAAGAGGGCTAACCGTGTCCGTCCCGGAAGGAGTCGAAGGATCGGCGCAGTTCTCCCGTGGCGGTGCACATCACCTGGGTCCGGTTCTCCAGGTCCAGCGCGTGGCGCAGGCTGGGCGCATCCACCGTCTGCCACATCGTCTCCTTGGTCATCCAGACCGCCAGTGGCGAGTGTGCGGCGATCTCCGCCGCCTTGGCCAGCGCCGCCTCGAGAAGAGCCTCGGCGGGCACCACATCGAAGACCAGGCCGATGCGGTGCGCTTCCTCGGCACCAAACATGCGACCCGTCAACATCAGCTCGGCCGCGCGCGCCGCGCCCACCAGACGCGGCAGGTGATAACTGGTACCCATATCGCAGTTAGACACGCCGTGACGAATGAATACGGCCCCGAAAGCCGCTTCCGGACAAGCGAACCGGATATCACAGGCGAGCGCCAACGCGAATCCCCCACCGACCGCATGGCCGTTGACGGCCGCGATGACCGGTTGACGCATCCGGTGAATCCGTTCGAACAGCGATGCCATCAACTCCTGGGCAGCGAGGGTACGCACCAGCTCGGAGTCAGTAGCGCCGAGCAGCGCCGCCGTTGAAGTGGCCGCGGTATTGGTGAAATCGCTTGGTAGCGACTTCAGATCGGCCCCGGCACAAAACGACGCGCCTTCGGCGGTGAGAACCACCACGCGGATCTGGGGATCACCGTCAATCTTGTCGATCACCGAATGCAGCTCGGCCACCGTCTGCGGGTCCAACGCGTTGCGGCGCTCGGGGCGATCGATGGTGACCACCAGAATTCCGTTGTCGTGCTGCCCAGTACGAATCATCGGGCCACCAGCCCGCCGTCGGCAATGATGGTCTGCCCCGTGATGTAGCTGCCCGCGTCGGAAGCGAGGAGAAGTGCGGTACCCACCATCTCATCGGGCAGCCCCAGCCGTTTGAGGTGATTGGCGCCGGCCATGCGTTCCACTTCCGCGGGTGGCGTCTTGCGCACCATGTCGGTATCGATCGCGCCGGGCGCGAGCGCGTTGACACGGATACCGCGTGGGGCAAGCTCCGCCGCGGCCGAGCGGGTGTATGAGACGAGGGCGGCCTTGGCTGCCGAGTACATGGAAACGCCCTGTCCGAACATGAAGGCGCCCACCGAGACCACGTTCAGCACTGCCGCGTTGCGGCTCGCCGCCAGGTGCGGTAGCGCGGCCTGTACGAGAAACACCGGTCCACGCAGGTTCACACCGAATGACTTATCCCACCCGTCGGAGGTGAAGGCGCCGACAGGTTCTGCGAGGGCGTTGGCGGCGTTGTTCACCACGATGTCAATACCGCCGAACTCGTCGGCGGTGGCCTGCACCAGCTGTTCGAGGGACTCGATGTCACCGGTGTGCGTCGGTACCCCCAAGGCCTGCGCGCCCAGGGCGCGCAGATGCTCGACTGTCTCGACACATGCCTCTGGTTTACGGCTTGCCACAACGACATTGGCACCCGCGCAGGCGTACCCCTCGGCAATGGCCCGTCCGATCCCGCGGGTGCCTCCGGTCACAATGGCAGTGCGTCCCGTGAGGTCGAACAGACTGGAGAAGGTTTCTCGATTCATCGCTTCCTAACTTTCACTCATCCACGAAACTCGCGGCGTGCACTACGTCCAGAATCTGTTCGATGAGCGCATCGTCTGCGGTTCCGCGCAGCACGCCGTGGTAGACCGCCATGCCAACAATGGTGTCGAAGAGCGCATCCGCCCCCGGCCGGGCCGCGCATCGCCCGGCGTCCACGGCCCCTGCATGAGCAGCCCGGAATGCTTCGCGCAGCGGCATTTCGGTGCGTTCCACCAGGCCCGCGTACTGGCTCGGTTCACGGTAGTACTCGACCAAGAGACCCGGCATCGCCGCACGGGTGGCCGGGTCGGCGAAGTACTCGACGACAGCGCGTACCAAAGTTGGTAGATAGTCCCGAAATTCGACGTGCGCGGCCAGTGCCTCGGGCCACGGCCGGTCTGCGATCGCACTTTCCACCATTGCGGCCTGAGTGGGCCAGCGACGGTAGATCGTGGGTGCCCCGATTCCGGCGGCGCGCGCCACCGCGGGAATGGTGGTGCCTTGATAACCATCGGTGGCCAGCATTCGGCGCACCGTCTCGCGCACCGCGTCATCCTTGTCGGGATCGCGGGGCCGCCCGCCCTGGTTTCTGTCCATCGGCTGACCATCCCACTAGTTTCGATATTTGAAATAACGATACTAGTGGGAGATGCCGGAGGAAAGCCTTATCGATAGGTGGCGAGCACCTGCTTGCGCAGTCCGTCTGTCGCGGTTTCCATGGCACCCTTGATGGCCCGCTTCAGTACGAATCCGGGAAGCGGGATCAGCGGATCGACGGTCAGCTCAAACTTGACATGTGTCTTATCGCCCTTGGGCGTGAACGTGTATTTCCCGTCCTGACGGCGCTGTTGGCTGGCCTTGACCAACGTCCAGCTCACTGTATTGGCGCCCCAGGTGTAGGACACGGTCTGTTCGTCGGTGATGCCCGCCGTCTTCACCTTCATCTTCACCTCATGCGGGCGCCCGTCCTCACCCGTCGTCAACACCGTGGAACTCTGATGCGCCGACGACCACGCGGGCAGCACGTCAAAGTCGGCGATCACATCCATGATCTGCTCGGGGGTCGCTTCGATGACAATTTCCCGGGTGTCACTAGTGGCCATGCGTCTGACCCTAGCGACCCGCCGCGCCCTAGACGGTAAATCCCCCGTCGATATTGATCGCCGTTCCCGTGATGTACCAGGCCTCATCCGAGACCAGGTAGCTGACCAGGCTCGCGACATCGCGCGGCTGACCGTAACGCCCGACCGCGATGTTGGGGCGCAGAATCTCGGCCAGCTGGCCGTCCTCGGGATTCATATCGGTGGCCACGGGACCCGGCTGCACGTTGTTGATCGTGATACCGCGAGGCCCGAGCTCGCGCGCCAGGCCGCGGGTGAGGCCGGCCACGGCGGCCTTCGACATCGAGTACAACGACGCATTGGCGGTCGGCGAGCGGTCACCGTTGATACTGCCGATGGTGACGATTCGGCCGCCCTCCTTCAAATGGGGGGAGGCCGCCTTGATGGCGGCGAAGACCGCCCGCACGTTGACCGCCACGATCTCGTCGAAGTCCGCCAACGTGGCGGTGTCGACATCACCGAAGGATGCGATACCCGCGTTGTTGACCAGGATATCCAGTCCCCCAAGCTGTTCCACCGCCTCGCCGATTGCCGCCGCGAGCTGGTCCGGATCGGATACATCTGCCTTGACGGCCCGCGCCCACCCCCCGTCCTCCTCGATGTCACCCACCACGTCCGCGGCGGGTTGCGGTGAACTCGAGTATGTGAAGACGACACGGGCGCCGTCTTCGGCAAGTCTGCGCACAATGCCCGCGCCGATTCCCCGGGATCCCCCGGTGACGAATGCGCGACGGCCCTTCAGTGGTGGTGTCATGGTGGTCCTTCCTTGGCTACCCAGGAGACAAGTGGCCCCAGGTACGAAACATTCCCCGTGACACCAAACCGCCCCGGCGGGTGCGCGCCACGGGCATACTCGCTATGTGTCGTCTCCTGACATTCATCCCGATCTCCGCATGGCAGCCAGGGTATTTCCGAGACAGGTCGGACTGCCGCGAACACTCTGGCTGCTACGTGCGAGCATCCACGTCACCGATCTGCTCCCGCGATTCGGGGTGCGGAACATCGCCATCAACGACGATGTGACCATCCGCGCGTGCCTGCCCAAGAACCTCACAGAGCCGTCGCCGGCCCTGTTGTGGATTCACGGGGGCGGCTACGTGCTGGGCACCGCACGTCAAGACGACTTCTTCTGCCGCAACGTGATGCACGAGACCGGTATCCCCGTCGTGTCCGTCGACTATCGGCTGGCGCCCGAGCATCCCTACCCCACGCCCCTCGAGGACTGCTACGCCGCGCTGCGCTGGTTGTCCGTGCAGGGATGGGTCGATCCCACGCGTATCGCCATCGGCGGTGCCAGCGCCGGCGGCGGGCTGGCGGCAGCACTGGCGATCCTGGCACGCGACCGCGCCGAGGTCGCGCCCGCCGCGCAGCTGCTGATCTACCCGATGCTCGACGACCGGACGAGTGACCGCACCGACATCGATGAGACCAACCTGCGGGTATGGAGTGGGGCAAGCAACCGCTTCGGCTGGGACTCGTACCTTGGCGACGCGGACCGCGATATCGCCGTACCCGGCCGCCGCCTCGATCTGGCGGGATTGGCGCCCGCATGGCTGGGTATCGGGACGGCCGATCTGTTCCATGACGAGGATCTGGCCTACGCCGAACGCCTGAGCGCCGCCGGAGTCCCATGCGAGCTTGAGGTAGTGCCCGGCGCCTTCCATGGTTTCGACAAACTCGCGCCGTGGGCGGGTGTGTCCAAAGATTTCGTGAGCAAGGCGTGCCGGAGCCTGAAGGACGCGTTGACCTGATCCGGTTCGGTTCCCGGCGCTACAACATCACTGCAACAAGGCACGCGCGCGGATGGCGATCCACAGCGCGGCGCGCGTGTCCGCGGACTGCAGGTCGCAATCGAGCAAGGCCGTGATCCGTGCGATCCGATTTCTCATGGTGTGTCGATGGACACCGAGATTCATTGCGGCCGTTTCCATCTGGCCGTTACAGGCCAAGAAGGACCGCAGGGTGTCCAAAAGCGTGGTATCCGAATCCTCGCCGATCAGCGGGACCAAGGACTGCGCCAGCAGCGCGAGTTCGCCGGACTCCCGTCCACCGAGCAGAACGCTGTACAGATCCAGCTCGTCAAACTCCGTGATCCGGCCATCGGCATGGGCACGCGCGGCCGACCGCGCCTGATGAAGCCCCAGCGGAACCTGATCCAGCCGGGATCGCCGGCTGACACCCGCGCATATCGCGCGCCCCGCCGTGGTACTCAACGTTCGATGAAGCTCCACCACCCGGCCCGCGTTCTTCACCCCCAACACCACCACGATCTCGCCGGAGACCGAGGCCATGAGAAAGGGGGCTCCCCCGGTCAGCTGCCGGCTGACGTGCTGCTGGGCCGGCAGCACCGAGCCGACATTGGACAGCACCACCACAACGACTTCCGCATCCGGGTCAAAACCGAAATAGCGCAATACACTTCGATCCGCAGCGGCAGGATTTGTCAGCAGCGCACCCGTTACCGCACTGCGAAGGCGCTGTTCCGCGTCGGCCACCCGCGCCGGCTTCTCAAGCTCAATGGCGATCAACGCCATGGCATGCGATATGAGCAGACGCTGCGGTGCGGTCAACGCGTCGTCCGACCGCACCGCGAGGTACCCACGGTCAGCCTTCCCGGCACGAACCGTCTGAATCGTGCAGTAGCCGTCCCGGTCGGCGACCACCCGGCTGGCATGCCTGCGGCCGTCATTCGGAAACGCACCGCGTGCCACCTCGACCAGACGCTGTGTGTCATGCCCCGACTCGGCAAGAAGTGTTCCGTCCGTTGCCATCACGATGACAGTCGCGGCGAGTGCGCGACTCAGCGCGGACACCACACCGGGTGCGCCGTCACGAAGCGTGGCGCGCACCAGCACATCTTGCTGGTCCACCACCCGCTGCACCGTGCGTAATTCATCCGCCGTCAACTCATCGATCACTGTTCTGGTGATCGCGATGAACGGTGTACGAACCGGCACCTGCAGAATCGGCAGGCCCAGGTCGTCACCCGCGGCGAGAATGCCTGACGGCACCTCGCTGAAGGTGGTACCGGTGTCGAATGCCAGCGCGGCAACGTTCTTCTCGGACAGCCTCGCCACATAGTCGTACTGCTCGGCATGACTGCGCCCCACCGTGAGACCGGTGGTCATCACCAGTTCGCCGCCAAACAAGTACGGGGTCGGATCGTTCAGTTCGATCGCGTGCGCCCACCTGATGGTCCTCGAAGCGCCCGCCTCGCCGGCGGACAGCACCAGCCCCAGATCAGCTCTCTGAGTCAGGTCCCTGACGGTGATCGGCACGGTTAGACGGTACTCGGCCATGCCCCACCAATGGCCTCATCACCCGGACGACTGCCCCAACCGTGGCGGTCCGTTGCGATACACGACGGGCGTCTCGGACATCGAGATCGGGTTGGCCACCTGTGGTTCCGGGCTGCCGGGCACCCGCACCGCGACATCGAGCCCGATACGTTCGGCGAACCGGAAGGCTTCCGCGATGTCATTGATGGGACCTGCCGGGACGCCGTTCTCGGTCAAGGCGTCATACCATTGGTCGGCAGTCTTCTCCCTCAGCCGCTGCTCCAATACCTGGACCAGCGCCTCACGGTGCTGGACCCGTAAGGGATTGGTGGTGAATCGTTCGTCGTCCGCCAACCGCGGTATGTCCAGCGCCTGTGCGAGCAGCCGGAACTGCTTGTCGTTACCCACCGCGATCGCGATCGGACGGTCCGCGGTCTCGAATGTCTGATAGGGCGCGATACTGGGGTGCCGGTTTCCGAGCGCAGCGGGCACCACCCCAGCACCGAGGTAGCCCGATGCCTGATTGACCAACGAAGACAACAACACCGACATCAGATCGGTGTCGACGCGCTGTCCTTGCCCGGTGCGATCCCGATACGACAGCGCGGCGAGTATCCCCGACAGCGCGTGCAGCGCGGTCAACACATCAACCAGTGCCACACCGACTTTCGACGGATGCTCAGGGCCGGGTCCGGTGACGCTCATGAGGCCACCGACCGCCTGCACCAGCAGGTCGTAGCCGGGTAGATCCGCGCCCCCTTGGCGCCCGAATCCCGTGATGGCGCAATAGACCAAGCCCGGGTTGAGCTGCCTGAGATTCTCGTACCCCAGGCCGAACTTCTCCATGGTGCCCGCCCGGAAATTCTCGACCACCACGTCGGCGCCGCCGGCCAACTCCCGCGCCCGGCGCTGACCATCGGGGCTCGTCAGATCCAGGACCACCGATTGCTTGTTCCGGTTGACCGAGTTGAAATAGGTGGCCTGCCCGTCCGAGTCGTACGGCGGCCCCCATTGCCGGGTATCGTCTCCCAGCACCGGCCTCTCGATCTTGATCACCTTAGCGCCGAAGTCGCCCAGCATCATGGTCGCGTATGGACCCGCAAGTACCCGGCTGAAGTCGACCACCACCAGCCCATCCAGGGCCGCGGTCGTCACACCGCCTCCCCACCGCGCAGGTACACCGTGGTGGTGTGGGTGAAGAACTCTCGTGCGGCGCGTCCCTGTTCCTTCGGACCCAGCCCACTCTTTTTCGCACCACCGAAGGGAACATGCGGGTCGGCACCCGCCGATTCCGAGTTCACATGCAAGATACCCACGTCAAGGTGGTCCACCGCACGCAACGCTTGAGTCAGGTCTTTCGTGAAAATTGCTGCAGATAAACCGAATTCACTGTCGTTGGCCAATCGGAACGCCTCCTCGGTATCTGCGGCACGCCGCACCGCCAAAACCGGGCCGAACAATTCCTCGATCCAGAGGTCTTCGGCTCCCGTACCGAGTTCCATGATGGTGGGTGCGATGAAGTAGCCGGTAGCCAGGGGTCCCTCCGCATAGCCATGCCCGCCTGCGATGGTGGTCGCACCCTGCGCGACTGCCCTACTTATCCCCGCGGAGATCGTGCCGAATGCAGACTCGCTGACCACCGGACCCATCTGCGTGTCGTCCATCGTGGGATCTCCGACGATCAGGGCATCCGCGCGCTCCGTCAACCGCGACAGGAAGGTATCCGCGATGCCTTCGGTGAGTACCAGTCGTGACGTCGCCGTGCACTTTTGGCCTGTGGATCGGAACGCTCCCAGCAGTACCTGTGCTACCGCGAGGTCAATGTCGGCATCGTCAAGGACCACAGCGGCGTTCTTGCCACCCATTTCGGCCTGTACCGGTATCCCCCGCGCCGCACCGGCTGCCGCGATGCGCCGGCCCACACCCGTCGATCCCGTGAACGTGATGGCGTCTACTCGGGTGTCGCCGACCATCGCATCACCGATGCCCGAGTCGCCGACAATGAGGTTCAGGACCCCCGCCGGTAACCCGGCGGCGTCGAATGCCTGGGCAAGACGCATCGCCAGCAGCGGGACCGTACCGGCCGGCTTCCACAGCACCGCGTTGCCGTACACCAAGGCAGGGCCGATCTTCCAGGCCGGTATGGCGATGGGGAAGTTGAACGGAGTGATAACCCCCACCACACCAAGGGGTTTGCGAGTCACCAAGATGTGCTCGCCGCGCCGCGGCGAGCTGAACATCTCTCCGCTCTGACGGTCGCCCTCATTGCCGTAGTACCGCAGGATCTGCGCGGCCCGCTGCACCTCGCCGATGCCCTCGGCCTTGGTCTTGCCTTCTTCCGCAGCCAGTTCCACGCCCCATGCCTGGGCATTGCTGTCGAGGACCGCCGCGGCTCGCGAGAGAACCGCGCCCCGCTCATGCAACGCCAGCGCGGCCCAGCGCGGCTGCGCCGCACGTGCCGCGGCGGCGGCCTCATCGAGCTCAGCGAGCCCGGCGGCGGGTCCTTGGGCGACGACGCGGTCGGGCGCCGCGGGGCACACGCTGGTCACCACGCTCCCGGTTCCGGTGACCCATCGGCCATCGATGAAACTCTGAATCTGGCTGTACTCCAACAACATGTCCATCTCCGTCTTGGTTGTGCGCGGGCTCAGCGGAAGGCGGCCTGGCCGGTGAGCGCCCGACCGATCGAGAGCAGATGCATCTCGGAGGTGCCCTCGTAGGTGAGCACCGATTCAAGGTTGTTGGCGTGCCGCAGCGGCGAGTACTCAAGGGTGATTCCGCTTGCGCCCAGCAGAGTTCGGCACTCACGTGCAATGCTGAGAGCCTCGCGCACGTTGTTGAGCTTGCCCAGGCTGACCTGCTCAGGACGCAACCCGACCGAGTCCTTGATGCGGCCGAGATGCAGCGCCAAGAGCATTCCCATACCCAGCTGCACCGTCATGTTAGCGAGCTTCTCCTGGCTGAGCTGATAGCTCGACAGTGGACGCCCGAACACATCACGCGTACGCGTGTAGTCGAGGGCGGTCTGCAAGCTGTCGCGCGCCGCACCCAATGCGCCGAAGATGATCCCGAACCGGGCTTCATTGAGACACGAGAGCGGGGCCGAGAGGCCGCGGGCCCCGGGCAACTCCGCCGACGCCGGCAGCCGCACACCGTCGAGGACAAGCTCGGAGGTCACCGACGCCCGTAGCGACAACTTCTTGTGAATCACATTGGCGCTGAATCCCCGAGTATCTGTGGGCACCACAAAACCACGGACACCCTCGTCGGTCTGCGCCCACACGGTCGCCACGTCGGCCAGGTTTCCGTTGGTGATCCACATCTTGGTTCCGTCGAGCACCCAGTCCTTGCCGTCCCGGCGCGCGCGGGTGCGCATCCCCGCCGGGTTGGATCCGAAGTCGGGCTCGGTGAGACCGAAGCAACCAATGGCATGTCCGGATGCCAACCGTGGCAACCACTCCTGCTTCTGCTCTTCCGAGCCGTACCGATGGATCGAGAACATTGACAGCGATCCCTGCACAGAAACAAAGCTGCGCAGCCCACTATCGCCTGCTTCGAGCTCCAGACAAGCCAATCCGTAGCTCACGGCGTTGGTGCCCGCGCACCCGTATCCGTCGAGGTGCATGCCGAGTACCCCCAATTCGCCGAATTGGCGCGCCAGTTCACGGGGAAGGGTGGCCGATTCAAACCAATCCGCGATGTTCGGCCGCAGCTTGGTGTCGACGAACTTGCGGACCGTGGCCGCGATATCGCGCTCGTCCTGGTCCAGCCGGCGATCGGTATCGAATAGTTCCAGTGGTGTCGAACAAGTTTCTGGCGATGGCGCTACTGAGGTGGACATATCGAAACTCCTTGGGGTCTGGTTTATTCACGAAGTCTTAGAGCGCACGGAAGGCCTCGCGCAACACCACGAGTGCCTCGCGCAGCAGGTCGTCCGGCATGGATAGCGGCGGCAAGAACCGCAGTACGTTGCCATATGTTCCGGCCGACAGCACCAGCACACCGTTGTCCTGGCAGTACTTCAAGATCTGCGCCACAGCTTCACGATTCGGCGCATCGGTGCCCGGTATCACCAACTCGGCGGCAATCATGGCACCGCGGCCACGGATGTCTCCGATGATGCCGCTCTCTGCCGAGATGCTCTGCAGCTCGGCGAGTAACACCTCACCGATATCGGCGGCCCGCTTCAGCAGGTCGTGTGTCTCGATCTCCTCGAAGACACCCAGCGCCGCCGCGCAGGAAAGCGGGTTGCCGCTGAAGGTTCCACCGATCCCACCCGGATGTGCGGCATCCATGACATCAGCACGACCTGTCACGGCGGCCAACGGCAGTCCGCCCGCTAGCCCCTTCGCCGTGGTGATGAGGTCCGGCACCAACTGCTCATGCTCGGAGGCAAACCACGCACCGGTGCGGGCTATTCCGGTCTGAACCTCGTCGGCGACCAACAAGATGCCCCGCGTCCGGCAGAAGTCGGCAACCATCGCCAGGAATCCCGGTGCGGGGACGATGAAGCCGCCTTCGCCCTGGATCGGCTCTACCACCACGCAGGCCACCGCTTCCGCGCCGATCTGGTTGTCCACCAGAGATGCGAACTGGTGGAACGCATCTGCGGCACAGTTCTCGGTTCCCGATGGCCAGCGGTACGGATGAGCCATGGGCGCCCGGTACACCTCCGGGGCGAATGGCCCAAAACCACGCCGGTAGGGGGCTTGCTTGGCGGTCATGGTCATGGTCATCAGTGACCGGCCGTGGAATGCGTGATCGAACACCACGACAGCCGGCCGACCCGTGGCCACCCTGGCGTACTTGACCGCGTTCTCCACCGCTTCGGCACCGGTATTGAACAGTGCCGTGCGCTTTTCGTGGTCGCCCGGGGTAATCCGATTGAGCACCTCGGCGACCTCGAGATACTGCTCGTAGGGCGTCGCGAGGAAGCATGTGTGCGTGAATCGCTGGGCCTGTGCGGCGACACGGGTGACCACCGACGGCGCACTGTTACCCACCGTCGTGACCGCGATACCGCTGCCCAGATCCAGGAAGCTGTTGCCGTCGACATCTACCAGCACACCGCCACCCGCCGCAGCGGCGTACACACCGGCGCCGCTCACCAATCCCGCGGGTAGGGCCGCGGCGCGACGCGTCGCGAGCTCGCGCGAGCGTGGCCCAGGTACTTCCGTCGCCATTCGTCGCACCTGGGCCACTGCCGGCCCTCCCTGGAGGCTATCCACCGAGGTCATCAGGTCTCCTTCCGATCGATGTCCTCCCGAGCGTAGGAGCAGCCCCGCGGCGACACGAATATCCAAATAGGACAGAGATCCGGATAGGAGTGTCCGCATCGTATATCTGTGACGCGTATCGCAGACGGCCAGACTGAGCTCATACCGGAAGGAAGCGGAGGGCAACATGACGGTCATCGAGCCGGCGGTATTGACATCCCCATCAGGAGTCCAGGACATCGCCGAACGCCTGATGCGGTCGGCAGAGGGCACCGTACGTATCGAGTTCCTCGACAACTTCGGGGATGGGACGGTACGCGCGGTGGTCGTGTGGCCCACCGCGAACACCGCGCTGTCCGATATCTGCGCGCTCTTCGAAAGTTTCGGCCTCCGGCTGCATAGGCAATTGCCCCTGGAAGAAGCGGTCGACGGTGCGTATCTCTACGAATTCACCATGATCGGGGTGCCGACGGCGGACAGTCTGCGCAATGTCGCCGCCGCCGTCGAGGCGCACGGCAGCGGGCACTTCTCGATCGACCCATTCGCCGCCCTCGTCCTCGCCGTCAACATCGGATGGCGGGACGCGGTCTTGCTGCGGGCCGCCGCGCGGTTCCTCAAGCAGGCCGGGCTCGGCATGTCCCAGGGATACGTGATCGACAACCTTGTACAACGGCCGCAGTTCGTCGCCGCACTACTGGATTACTTCAACGCCCGATTCGATCCGGCGACCACGGAGCGAGCCGACGCCATCGCCGATACCAGCCGCACCCTTGAGAACCATGTCGAAGCCGCGACCACTGTCGACGAAGACCGGGTGCTGCGCGCATTCGCCACATGTTTCGACGCATTGGTTCGTACCAGTTGGTTTCAGGTCACCGCTGACGGCGACCACAAGGCGCACCAAGCCTTCATGTTCGACTCCGCACGGCTGTCACTGCACGGGCCGGTGATCCCCTATCGGGAGATTTTCGTCGATTCAGACGATGTGGAGGGTCTGCATGTCCGCAGCGGTGCGATCGCACGCGGCGGGCTACGGTTCTCCGACCGTCCCGAGGATTACCGCACCGAAGTGTTGGGACTGATGAAGACCCAAACCGTCAAGAACTCCCCGATCGTCCCCACCGGCGCCAAGGGGGTATTCATTCGCAAGAACCCGAATATCCCTGTGTCCCAGGCATACAGCGTGTTCATCAATGGGCTCCTGGACGTCACCGACAACATCGTGGACGGCGAAACTGTGCATCCACCCCGCACGGTGACCCACGGCGCGGACAGTAGTTACCTGGTGGTAGCGGCCGACAAGGGCACGGCAGCCTTCTCGGACATCGCGAACAACATTGCCGCACAGCGCGGATTCTGGCTGGGCGATGCGTTCGCCGCGGGCGGCATTACCGGGTACGACCACAAACAGATGGGCATTACCGCACGTGGTGCATGGGTCTCGGTGCGCGACCACCTCACCGAGATCGGGATAGACGTCAGCACCGACCCGGTCACGGTGGCCGGCATCGGCGACTGCTCCGGTGATGTGTTTGGCAATGGCATGCTGCACTCGGACAACCTGCGGTTGGTGGCCGCCTTCGACCACCGGCACATCTTCATCGACCCAGATCCAGACCCAGTGGCCAGCCATGCCGAGCGTCGCCGGCTGTATACCCAACCCGGCAGCAGCTGGGCCGATTACGACCCGAGTCTGCTTTCCGAGGGCGGCGGCGTCTGGCCGCGGTCGGCCAAGAGCATCGTGTTGCCCGACCGGGCACGTCAACTCCTGTGCGTCGACCGGCAGACCGTCACACCCGACGAACTGGTCCGGGCGGTGCTGCAGGCGAATGTCGACCTGCTCTGGAACGGCGGCATCGGCACCTATGTCAAGTCCCATCGCGAATCTCATGTGGATGCCGCGGATCCCGCTAATGACAGCGTGCGGGTCGATGCCGGGCAACTGCGAGCCAAGGTCATCGGGGAAGGCGGAAACCTCGGCCTCACGCAACGCGCTCGTGTGGACTTCGCATTGCGCGGCGGCCGGATCAACGCCGACTTCATCGACAACGCGGCCGGTGTGGCCACCTCTGACCGCGAAGTGAATCTGAAGATCGCGCTGGAGTCCGCCTGCCGCAGTGGACGGCTCACCGAACAGCAGCGCAACGATATGATGGCCGCCGCCCAAGACGATGTCGCCGCTACCGTGTTATCGGGTTGCCACAATCAGGTGTTGGCACTCGGCCTCGCTGAGGCCCACGCCGCGCGGCTCCTCAATCGTCACGAAAGGCTCATCGAGAGTCTGGAGCGCCACAATGGCCTCAACCGATCAGCCGAGGGGCTACCGTCCGAAACCGAACTCGCGGCTCGCGCGCAGTCCGCCCAAGGGCTAACCCGGCCGGAAATCGCTATCTTGCTTGCCTATTCAAAGAATGTGGTGTGTCAAGAACTGCTTCAGTCCAGCGTCCCAGATGATCCCGCGTTCGTTCCGGCGCTGTCGGCATACTTCCCCTCCTCGTGGCAGGACAGACTGCCCATCGACGGCCCTGCCGAACACCGGCTGGCCCGCGAGATCATCGCCACCCAAATTGCCGATGACCTCATCAACCATGTGGGCCCTGGACTGATCTACCGGCTTGAGGAACGGCTAGGTGTACGCAGCCCGGAGGTGGCGGCCGCCTATACGGTCACCCGAAAACTGTTCGGAGTAGACAGCTTGTGGGAACACGCCCGGCGCGGCGGTACCATTGGCGCCCAGGGCCGTTGGAATGGTTTGTCTAACGTACAACAGTTCATCGAGCACACGGCGGGCCGATTGTTGCGACATGCCAACGGCCGAATCGATATCACTCAGACAGTGGATCGGTACGCCGCACACATTGACGTACTGCGGAGTCATCTGCAAAAGAACGCCCCGGACTCCTGGCTGCGGCTGCGCAGTGAGGCCGTCGACTTGAGCGAGACCGCTGTTCGGCTAGGTCTCGATGTTCGGGTAGTGGCGCAGACCTATCTGGTGCTGGACGACGCCCTCGGGATCAACTGGGTGATCAATGCACTCGAAGCGCATAACCCGGCGAACTGGTGGGAAGCGATGGCGGCTGCCGCGCTGCGTGATGACATCACCGACGCACTCCATCAACTGACCGCACGCCTGCCTCACATCGATGGCTGGCAATCCACTGCCCATCAGGGCATTTCGCGCGTGAAAGGGGTGGTGGCACGGTTGCGCAGGGATGGGTTCGTGGATGTGCCACGCGCCGCGACCATCAGCGCCGAACTGTCCGGGCTGGGCCGCTGGATCAGCGGTGGTTAGGGCGAAATCGCCCTAACCACCCGGTCTTCGAGAAAACACTGTTGAGAACGTGATCGGTCGATTTCCGCCCGGTCCACGTCGGCGATCAGAAGCCCAGCACCCTCGTCCGCTTGCGCCAGGACGACGCCATCGGGGCCGACGATGGAACTTCCCCCGCAATACGCGAGGCCGTCATGATCGCCGTAGTAGTTGGCGTACGCCACGTACAGCTGGTTTTCGTAAGCTCTTGCCGGAACCACGGTTTCACACACCGCGAGATACGGCTTCATATTGGCCGTCGGTACCACGACGAGGTCGGCCCTGGCCATGGCCAATGCCCGAACATTCTCCGGAAACTCCACGTCGTAACAGATGAGCAGGCCAATAGATACACCGCGCACCACAACCAGCGGCAGTTGAGGGCCCGGGCGCGCAAAGACCTTCTTCTCCGCATCACCGAAGAGGTGAGACTTTCGGTAGTTCAGCACAACCCGCCCCTGCGGATCGCAGATGAGCGCCGAGTTATAGATCTGACCGTCAGCGGCACGTTCGGGGTACCCCACGCAAATGTGCACATCCGCATCACAGGCCGCCTGCCGGATGAACTGTATCGCGGGACCGTCCTGAGGTTCGGCCAGTTCACGGATATCCCATTCGCCGATGTTGTATCCCGTGAGGTACATCTCGGGGAACACGACCAGCTGAGCGCCATGCACGGCCGCGGCGTGGACTGTCTCGGCGAGCCTGGCCAGGTTGGCTTGTACGTCAGCCGCCATCGATGAGCACTGCACCACTGCCAGCCGGAGCCGCCCGGTCATTCGGGCAACTTCAGCGGGCCGATCTCCGCGAAGACATCCCCGGGTCCCGGGTTCTGCGCGCTTGACCCACCCCCGAAATGAGTCATGATGCCCCACACCGCATTCAGGGCAGTCTGAACCGCGCCTTCGGCCCATGCCGGCGTCCAGGAGACATCATCGCCGGCCAGGAAGATTCCCTTGTGCTCGGGCGCATACTCGCCCTGCATGAAGTGCGAGTACATCCGGTGGTTGTACCGGTAATGGCCGGGCAACGCACCCTTGAACGCGCCAAGGAAGTTCCGGTCCGCCTCCCACGAGACCGTGATCGGCTCCCCGACGATGTGCTGATTGATGTCGACGTTCGGGTAAATCCTCTTGAGTGCGTTGATGGCCATTTCCGCACGGTCTTGTGCCGAGTAAGGAAGCACCTTCATCGCATCACTCATCCAGGAGTAGGTCAGGCAGATGACCGCCGGGGCGTCGTCCCCATTATCGAAAAGATAAGTACCTCTGGTCATCCTGTCGGTGAGCGTCATGCTCATGGTGTCCCGGCCCGTCACCGGGTCGAGGTCCTTCCAAAATGGCCTATCGACCAGAACGAAGGTTTTGGACGATTGCATGTACCGGGTGCGGTCCAGGGCGGTCCACACCTTTTGCGGGAACAGCGATTCGTCACAATCGATCTCGGTGGTCAGCAGCCAGGATTGGCAGGTTGCCAGGACCGCGGGGTAATCACGGGTGACACCCCACTGATCCGTCACCGATAATTGTCCGTGCGGACCGCGCGCGATGCGTTTCACTCGGGCACGGGTGACACCGCCGTGCAGCTTCGCCAGGGTGGTGCCCTGCTCCCAGTGGGACATTCGATCTGGAGCGTGGTTCCACAGGCCGCGCGGAATCTGCTCGGCACCACCGACGATGAGTTGTTGGTCTTCGTCGCAGTTGGTCATCACCACCCTGAGAATCTCCAGCATGGAGTTGGGGAAATCCGAATCCCAGCCGCCGGTGCCGAAACCAACCTGCCCGAAGACCTCACGATGGTGAAAAGACAATTTGGAGAAAGCTTTTGAGCTCGCTACAAAGTCGTAGAAGGTGCGATCGTCCCACTCCGTGATGAGCTGATTCCACAACGATTTCAGCGTGGCCACATCGCGCGCGCGAATGGCGTCCTGAACCGGAGTGAAACTGACTTCTTCCAGTGCCTCTGCCCAGGCGTCGGCGACTTCCCGGAAGATCGTCGGCAGGTCGCCAACCTCGCGAGCGTGATGTGTCACCCCCTCGATATCGATCACGGTGCTCCCGGCGGCGGGAGTAAGTGGGTTGGGAAACGGCTTGGCAGTCAGGCCCAGCATGTCGACATAGTGGAAGAACGAAAACGACGACGAGGGAAAACGCATCCCGCCCAGTTCCGCGATGACACCCTCCGGCGCACCGTCGAACTGTTCCGAGCGCAGTCGGCCACCCATCCGCGCCGATTCGTAGAGCACCGGCCGCAGCCCCAGCTTCATGAGTTCATAGGCAGCCACCATGCCGGCAATCCCGGCGCCGATGATGGCGACCTCCTGTCCCCGCGCAGTTTCCGGTATCTCGCCCAGCCCGTCCGGATGACTGATCCATGTGTCGAACCCAAACGGGAAGTCAGGCCCGAAGATCGACACGGGCTTGATGGCATCTTCGGCTCCTGGCAGGAGGCTTGTCATTCGTGTTCCTCGTACGTCGCGATGATTACTGGTGATGCGGTGGCGCAACGCGCCACTACTAGAGGGATCCGGTCATGATGTGCTTGATCCGTGAATAGTTCTCAAGCGCGACAGGTGAGAGATCCTTGCCGTAGCCGGAAGACTTGAAGCCGCCGAAAGGCATTTCGGTGGCGTAGACGCCATGGGTATTGATCCACACGGTGCCGGCATCGATCCGCTGCGACAGCGTGACCGCCGATGAGTGATCTCTCGTCCAAATCGACGCCGCCAGGCCATATTCGGTCCCGTTGGCCAAGGCTACCGCCTCATCCACGTCCGTAAACTGCTGCACGGTGACCACCGGACCGAATATCTCATCGGCAACTATCTCGTCAAGTTGCGCGACCTTGGTCACCACAGTGGGTTCCACATACAGGCCGGGTACCTCGGCACGCCGACCCCCGCATTCCACCTGCGCGGTCTTGGGCAGCCTTGCCAGCAACCCGGTGACCCTGGCCAAATGCTCGGGGGTGGCCAGCGGCACCGTCTGGGTCGCCATGAACTCCCGCGTGAGGGCCGCGGTGAATTCGTGCGCCACCTCGGCGGCGACAATCAACCGGGTAGCCGCCGTGCAATCCTGGCCCGCGTTGTACAGGGCGGCCTCGGTGATCTCGCGCGCGACCGCCTCCACGTCGACATCCTTGAGAACAATGACAGGACAGTTTCCCCCGAGTTCCAAGTGCAACACCTTAAGCCCAGCGGCCCGTGCGATGTCCTGTCCCGCACGCACACTGCCCGTCAACGAAATCAAGGCCGGAATGTGATGACTCACCATGTATTCGCCCGTCTCGCGACCACCGAACACAGCGTTGACCACACCTGAGGGAAGGGTTTCGTGGGCAATCTCCAACAGCGCCCGGACACTGCACGGCGTGGGGGCCGCCGGTTTGAGTACCGACGTGTTGCCCATCGCCAACGCCGGAGCGAGCTTCGAGATTGCCGATGCCAGTGGATAGTTCCACGGCAGAATCTGGGCGCACACGCCGAGCGGTTCCCGCGATGCCATCGACGTGGTACCAGCTACATACCGGCCCGCCAGCGGCCCCTGCAACGCGCGCTGCGCCCCAGCCATGAAACGCATCTCATCGAGAGCCCCCGCCAGCTCGTCACCGGCCTGCTCGCGGGTCTTTCCGGTGTTACGTTGTTCAATCTCGATCAGCTGGTCCGATTCGGACTCAACGGCATCGACGAATCCCAGCAGCGCGGTGTGCCGTTCCGCGGGAGTCGTCTCCCGCCAGTTTCGCCATCCGTCATGCGCAGCCGCGAAGGTCGCGTCGACCTCACCGTTGGTGGAATCCGGCTGAAAGTCATAGATCTCGCCCGTGCTCGGGTCGACGATTTCGGTGCCGGGTCCGTGTAGAGCCTTGTCCATCTCAGTTGTCCTCCAACAAGAAGCTTGCGATACGTTCGCCGACCACAGTGGTCGGTAGGGCGGTCGTCCCCCGTGGAATATCGGGGAATACCGAGGCGTCAGCGACATACAGGCCTTCGATTCCATGCACCGCACCCCGATGGTCGACAACCCCGCCGGCGGCGGGTATGCCCATCTTGCAGGTGCCTACCGGGTGCCAGTAGTGCCGATGATTGGCGGCTATCCAATCCGTGGTGAGGCCCTCCATCGGATTCAGCCGTGGGCCAAGGTATCTGGAGAACTCCGAGATACCCCCGTTGATGATCTCCTCTGCCCATTCCATGCCGTGGCGAATGGCGTTCAGATCACGGGGATCGGCAAGGTAGGCATGATTCACTGCCGTGCTCAGTTCCCCGCCCTCCAGTTTGAGCGTCAGAGTCCCGCGCGAGCGTGGCTTGACCAGACCGATCGGTATCACACATCGCCAACCATGCGGGCTTGCCGGATCGCGTTCCGTCCACGGGTAGACGTGCAGATCGAACGGCGCGTCCTCAGCCTCTGGTGACTTCACCTTGGCGATCGCCTGTTCGTCCGGAAGCCATTGCTTGGCGCCGAACTCTGCTAGGGCACTGGCAAGCTCCGGCGTACCGGCGTACTCGAGTTGAAGTGACGGATGATCTTGCAGACCCTTCCCGACGCCCGGAAGGTCGTTCTGCACCGGAACTCCGACTCGGGCCAGCTCGTCCGCGGGGCCGATACCCGATCGCAAGAGAAGCTCCGGGGTGCCATAGGCTCCCGCGCTCAGTATCACCGAATCGGCGTAAACCAGAGCGGGTTCCACCACAGCTCGGCCGGGCGTATCGACATACACGCCGACCGCGCGGCCATGTTCCAGGTGGATGCCGGTGACCTCGACATCACCCAGGACTGTCAGTCTTCCCGACTGGCGCAGATCATCAAGATAGGCAAACGCGGTGTTGTAGCGCGTGCCGTCGTCGGTGATGCTGACGGGTGAATACCCGACGCTCGCACCACCGTTCAAGGACATGAAATCGTTGCGCACCGGCAATCCTTGATCGGCAGCCGCGTCTACGAAGGCAGTTTGAAACGGTTGGAGCTGTTCTTCCCGGTAGTTCCGCAGGTTCAGCGCTTTCCCCGCGAGCTCGAAGAACGGTTCCAGATCCGATGAGCTCCATCCCGTCAGTCCCGTTGCTGCCCAACGGTCGTAGTCCCCTCCCCAGCCCACGTTCTGGGTTGCTCCGTTATGAGTCGAACACCCTCCAATAGCCCGGCAGCGTTCAAATTCCAGCTGTTGCCCACCCGCCCCGGTTCCGCGGTAACCCCAATCATGCGAACTGGGGATGGTCGCGGCCGACAGCAGATCCGCAGGCCAGCGGCCGGATGCCGCGTGTCCATAGTCGGGGCCCGCCTCCAGTACGAGCACCTTTCGGCCACCGCCTGCGAGTCGTGCGGCCACGGCACATCCAGCGGTACCGCCGCCGACAACAATGACGTCAAACCTGTTGAGCACGTTACGCACCGATACTTTCCTTTTCGTTACTGAGGCCCGGGCCATCAACCGCGGGCGTAGAGATGTTTGGGCTATTCGCTCTCAGACGCCTACCGAACGAACCGAGCACATACAGGCAACTGGCCATCACCAACACACCCGCCATCGGGACCAGCTGACTCAGCGTGTACTCAACGCGGTGCCCCTCAAAACCCTTGGGTAGTAATAAGTCCGCGTCATCCCCCGAGCCTGTCCAGCCGACTCCGATCCCCGGCCAGAACAGTGATATGACGGTGAACAGCATCGTCCCGACCGTCAACACCGTGACGATCCATCCGCCGGCCTTGCCACCGAAAACCTGGAAGGGACGACGAGTATCCGGAAACTTATGCCGTAGGCGCATGAAGGACGAGAACGTCAGAATGTAGGAGATCGCGGTGGCAGAAACCACCAAACCGATTGCCGCCGAGAAGTATTTCTCGGCGTTTCCATGGGCGAAGATCATCGCCGCCGCCATCACGATGGTCGACACCACTGCCGACATGATGTTGACCCTGGCCGGTGAACCGTTGGCGGAGAACTTCCCCAGCCATGCCGGCCCCGCACCGTCCGTGAAGGCCACGGCCTGCGCCCGGCTCACTCCCATGGCCCAGGCCGTACCGCTGGTGAACAGCCCGATGATCAGGCCCGCGGCTGCGATCTGGGCGGCCACTTGCCCCAGCCCGTGCAGCTCCGCGGTTCCGTCCGGCGCGATACTCCCGCCGTACACCGTGAACACCGCACGACAGGCGTCGACGAAACCCGTGACGGTCCCGAGCTGATTCTTGGGCAGTACCAACAGAATCCCCAAAACCGGGATTCCGTAGAGGAGGGTGGCGGTGAGCCCGCCACGCAACACCGTCAGCGGGACGTCCTTCTGCGGATTGACCATTTCCTCGGCCGCATTCGAGGGCACCTCGAAACCCAGGAAGTTGAACACAATCACCGGGATCACCGCGACGAAACCCGCGTAGGTCCACGAGAAGTCGCTGGCATGCAGCGGCTGAATGCCGTTCTCGCATGCGAACACGATCACCGAGGTGATGAACAGCCCCAGCAGGGCAAGGCGTGCCGCGGCACCTACCAGAAAGATCCATCGTCCGAGCCGGACACTGGCGCCGATCACCAATGCCGAACCCCAGACGAATACGGCGCCGCCCACCCATTTCCAGACCCCGGGCAACGGGAAGAAGAACTCTTCGAAGGTGACCACCGCGACGATGCACAGCGTGCCGCCGATCCATACCGGATTGGAGATCCAGTAGAAGAATTGGTTGATGCCGGCGGCGAATTTCCCGTAGGCAAGCTTGGTCCACACGTACGGTCCGCCCTCTTGCGGGAATGCCGACCCCAGCTCGGCGGTGAGCAACCCGTAGGGCAAGAAGAAGACCACAGCGACCAGCGCCATCCACAAAAGCCCTTGCGGCCCATAGGCGCTGACCGCACCAAGGGTGTCAACGCCTACCAATGCGCAGACCAATACGGCGAACACATCCAACCGCCCAAGAGTCGGACTTAGTTCGTGCCCTGACTCGGGCGGGGCTGACTGAGTGCTGGTCGTCATCGATCCTCCGTGTGCCGTAGATCACCTGCGCGGCCCAGTGTGGCCGCTATCGTTCATAATTGTCAAGCGTTGTTGTTTATTACGAACGCGCTATTCTTTTGCTGTGGCCACGACCGTCGACAAAGGGTTGTTGCTGCTGCAGGCACTGGCCGCGGAGGAAGCACGTGCGGGCGCACCGGTGACCAATACCTGGCTGGCCGAACAGCTGAGCCTTGACCAGGCACAGGTGTCACGGATGCTCAGCGCGCTGGCGGCCGCCGGCCTGGCCGAACGAGAGCCCGACTCGCGGGGATACCGCGTCGGACCCAAGTATTTCGATATCGGTGCCTCCGCAATGCACACCGAAGCGCTGGCGAAAGCCCGCCCCGTGGTCCGGGGACTACTACATGCCTGGCACGAACCCGCGTGGCTGTCGGTCTTGTCGCGGACGCAGGTGCTCACCGTCCAAGCAGAGCCGAGCCAATGGTTCCCCTACTTTCCCGTCAAAGTCGGGGCAATGACGCCGGTTTGGTGTAGCGGGCCCGGTCGTGCGCTCACCCAAGACTTTTCTCGCGAAGAGTTGGCGACATTGCTTCGCGACGAAACATTCGTTGGTGGCGGACCCGGCGCGGTGCGCGACCCTCTGGAACTTTTCGAGCGAAACCTCAATTCCACCAAGATGACTGCGGTGGTCGCCGATAGCGAGTTCGAACACGATGTCGTCGAGTTCTCGGCCCCGGCCCGGTGCGATCAGCTGGACATGACGGTGGCCATCAGCGTCGCGGTGCCCAAACACCGAATCGCGGACAGGGCGTCGGCCATCGCCACGTCGGTGGCCGACGCCGCCCAGCGGATCAGGTCGCTGTTGTCGAGCGCCAGCCCAATCGTTCCGAAAGCCGGTCGGCCAGCTCCCTGATCGTCGGGCCGAGCGCCTGCGCGCGCGTCGCGAGCGTATCGGTGGGGCCCTCAATATGCAGCGCACACCGCACCGTCCCGGTGAAATCCCTTACCGGAGCCGCGATCGCGTACACACCGGGCTGAGATTCCCCGTCCACCAAGGAGTATCCGGCTTCACGTGAGTGAGCCAGCCGCCGATAGAAATCCTCCGCCGATGTCGGCGTTGTCGGCGAATACCGCACAAAATCGGTATCCCGGAAGATGAGCTCGACCTCGTCACGCCCGCAATCCCACAACAACGCCTGTCCCGCATCATCGCAATACAGCGGAAAGGACCGGCCCACCCAGGACACCCCGGAGACCAACCGCTCCAGAACGGCGACCGAGCTGTCGCCGCGAACCTCGGCGATGAACGCACTTTCCCCCGTCGCCTCGACGGTCTGGCGCAGCGCCTCGGCTCCGAAGATCCGCAACCGGGCCGCCGCAATCTGCGCCGATACGCCGAAAACCCTCGGGCTGGGCGTATACCGGCGGTCACCGTCCCGTTCGAGAAATCCCGCCGACTCCAGACTGTGCAGGGTGCGAGCGATCTGCACGCGGTCGCGGCCAAGCTGATCGGCCACCATGGTGGCGGACAGCGAGATATCGGAATCCGCGACCGCGCGCAAGACATCGAGAGCCCGCGCAAGGCTCTTGACCTCGACCACCACAGGCAGACGGTACCCGACCGTCTGTCAGTTCTAGGTTCGCGCGCGCTGAGTGACGACAATGCACGTGAGCACCACCGCTGCGGTCACGGGGACTGCCGGGCTGAACCGCTCACCGAGCAACAGGACCGCCCAGACCAAGGTCAGCAGCGGCTGGGCCAGCTGAAGCTGGCTCGCACGCGCCACCCCGATCAGGCCCATGCCCCGGTACCAGACCACAAAACCGCCGAACTGCGAGATCGCGGCCAGATATGCCATACCGATCAACGCGTGCGCATTGAGGTGAACCGGCTCATGCGGCACTGCCCACAGGGTGACAAGCAGATTCACCGGCGCGGCCAACACCACACCCCAGGCGATGACCTGCCAACCGGGCATACGGGCAGATAGCCTGCCGCCCTCGGCGTAACCTGCCGCGCAGACCAACAGCGCGGCGAAAAGGTAAAGATCGGCGAGTGTGGGGCGCCCGTGGTTCTGGGCGAGAGTGAAGACAATGACCGTCAGCGCGCCGACGGAGGCTGCCGCCCAGAAGGTTCCCGAGTGGCGCGCTCCGGTGCGCACTGCCGCGATCGCCGCGGTCGCCATGGGCAAGGCGCCGATGACGACCGCGGAGTGCGCGGTCGATGACGTCTGTAAGGCCAAGGTGGTCAGCAGCGGGAAGCCGACCGCGCAACCCAACGCCACGACCGCCAATGCACCCCAGTCCGAACGGGCGGGTAGCGCGCCGCGGGCAAGGACGAGGGCAAGAACCGCGATGACAGCGGCGGCGGTGCCCCGTATACCGGTGGCACTCCACGGGCCAAAGCCTTCCAGCGCCCATACGGTCGCCGGGAAGCTGAGCGAGAAGCTCAGTACGCCGAGGGCAGCCAGCGCAGTCCCCTTGGACAGTGGCGGTGTTATTGTGTCGACAGTAGCGCTACTGTTGTCTCTCATGAATTATGGTAGCAGTTACCGCCAGGTGGCTCAGCAGGTGCGAGACGAGATCCTGGCGCTATCACCAGGTAGCCGCATCGCCAGCCACCGGGAGCTAGTGCGGCGCTTTAGGGTCAGCGCGAGTACTGTCGCCGACGCGCTATCGCTGCTGGCGCAACAGGGCCTGATCGAATCGAGGCCTGGAGCCGGGTCCTTCCGCACCGAGAACCGCCCGGTTCCCCGGCCGGGAGACACCTCGTGGCAAGAGACAGCGCTGGAACTCGGCCCACAGGAAGAATCCCCACACGGGATCCGGCGCGTGTTCGATGCCCCGGGACTGCTGAGCACCTTGGCACCCAGCGCCGCCGACGTCGTCGATCTCAACGGCGGGTACCTGCATCCGGACCTACAACCGTTGTCGATGCTTACCGCGTCGCTGGCCCGCGCCGCGCGCCGGCCAGAGGCCTGGGACCGCCCTCCTCCCGGCGGACTTCCTGAGCTCCGCGATTGGTTCGCCGCCGAACTCGGCGGAGGGCTCGGCCGCCAGGACATTCTGATCTGCGGCGCGGGCCAGAGTGCGCTGTCCACCTCCTTGCGTGCACTGTGCCAGCCGGGTGACCCGGTGCTACTGGAGTCGCCGTGCTATCCGGGCGCGACAGCCGCGGCACGCGCGGCGGGGCTGCGGCCCATCGCTATTCCGTTGGACATCAACGGTATTCGCCCCGACCGACTCGACGAGGCGCTGACGCACACCTGCGCTCGCGCCCTCATCGTGCAGCCCGTCTTCCAAAACCCGACAGGTGCCAGCCTCACTCCGCAGCGCCGGGACGAGATTCGGGAAATAGCCCGACGGCACGGGGCATTTCTCATCGAGGACGACTTCGCCCGGTACATGGCCCACGACGACTCCAAACCACTTGTGCCGCCGCTCATCTCCGATGACCCCGACGGCACGGTGGTCCACATACGATCGGTAACCAAGGTCACCTCACCCAACTTGCGGGTCGGGGCCATCGCCGCACGCGGGCCCGTGATGGCCCGGCTACGCGCCGCGTCGGTCATCGACACCATGCTGGTACCCGCGCCGCTGCAATACACAACACTGGAGGTGGTGACCTCGTCGTCATGGCGACGCGGTCTGGCAAGCCTGGGAAAGACCCTCAAACACCGGCGGATGACCGCCCGCGACGCGATCACCGCGGCATTCCCGACCGACGCGCTCGCCATCCATCCACGCGGCGGCTATCACCTCTGGGTATCGCTGCCCGCGCAGTCCGATAGCCGCCAGTTCGCCGCGGACGCACTCACTCTGGGGGTCGCGGTCACCCCGGGCGACAACTACATCACCGGTGGTAGCGGCACCGCGCACATCCGGATCAGTTATGTCGCCGCACCGTCGCCTGCCGATGTTTCCGATGGGATACGGCGGCTGGCACGGCTGCTTACCCCCGATCCGAACCTGTGAATGAGGTGCCTGAAAGCTGTGCGATCGCTGCCGCTAATGTAAATGAAGATCGTTTTCATTATCATTAGCGAGAGGGCATACGTTGGCTGCTCCGGTATGGATGGCATCGCCGCCCGAGGTGCATTCAGCGCTTCTCAGCGGCGGCCCGGGCCCCGGCCATTTACTCGCGGCCGCCGCCGAATGGTCGTCATTGGGCGCGCACTACGCCGCGATCGCCCAGGAACTCCGGGCCATTCTGGGCACCACTCACACCGGCGCGTGGCAAGGCCCGAGCGCGGAACTGTATGTGGCCGCGCATCTTCCATACCTGGAATGGCTGAACCAGGGTGCCATCGAGAGCAATGCCCGGGCCACCCAGCACGGCGTGGCAGCCGGGGCCTATAGCGCTGCCCTGGCAACGATGCCCACCCTGGCCGAGCTGGCCGCCAATCACGCCACCCACGCGGCGCTGGTGGCCACGAACTTCTTCGGAATCAACACAATTCCGATCCTGGCCACCGAGGCCGACTACATCCGCATGTGGGTGCAGGCAGCCTCCACGATGGCCGCGTACCAATCGGCATCCGAAATGGCCTTGGCATCCACGCCGCCCTCGACACCGCCACCGCCGATCCTGCACGCTCATGACCACGCGCACGATGACCACGAGCACGGCCACGACGACGATCACGGGCATGGCGACCTGGATCCCACCGATCCGGAATGGTGGGTGCATGTGGCCGGCGAGATGCTCGAACATTTCGAACTGCTGCTGAACAACCTGCTGACCGATCCCGCCGCGCTACTCACCAACCTGCCGATGGTGTTGGCCGATGTGGCCTTTCACGCCGCCCAACTGGCTTCGACGATCGGGCAATTCGCCCCCGCGCTGATACAACCCGCGCTGGCGTTGGCCATCGCCAACCTGGGCTGGGCGGCCGGATTCGCAGGCCTGGCCGGTATCCAGCCAACACCGGAAATCGTTGCCGCGGAACCGGCCCCGACGCAAGACGCGCCCATGGGTGCTTCGTCCGGTACGGCCCCAACCACCAGTCCTTCCGCCTCGGCGCCGGCGCCTGCTCCGGCGAATGCTTCGGCACCCACCGCTCCCAGCACCGCGCCGGCACCATCGTCTCCCCCACCCGTCGGCGACCCGGGCTTTTCGTTTCCGTATGCGGTGGGCGGCGGACCACGCATCGGCACCACCGTGGCGCTGGCGAGCCGGGCGCGCAGGGGAACCAGTGCGGCAGTGCGTTCCTCAGCGCGAGAGGATGCCGCCGCGGCCGCGACGGCAGCGGCGCGGCAGGCACGCCGGCGCCGCGATCGAAGCAAGCAAGAAGGGCGTGCCGTCGAGTACATGGACATGAACGCGACCCCGGCGGCCGACGGGTACGCGCGCACGGCCACTGCCTCACACCGGGGCGCCGGACCCATGGGGTTCATCGGCACGGCGTCCCGGACTGAGGTAACGGCGACAGGATTGGCGAGACTTACCGGCGAAGGCGACTTCAGCGACACAGCACGTGCTCCGATGGTGCCGAACACCTGGGACCCGGAGGGCGGCGCGGAAAGCTAGCACCGTCGCGGATGGGCGTATGACCCTTTCCGTCATAAACGACGAAGACGGAAACACCGAAACCTCGCCACACCAAGAGGATTAGCGGTGCTCGCAGCCACCGCCCGCTGAACGTCATGGGTGGGCACGGATCGTCGCAGGCGGCCGCCGTCAAGCACTGCGGGATTACCCGAAAAGCTTCATCATGGGGGTGTAGCTTCGCGGTATGGGCCAGATAGCTCGGCACGACCGGCTGTGCGCCGGGAAGGGTCACGCTGTCATGCATGCGCCCCGACCGTCGCCGACGACACATCACGGGTGAGGGCGTACCCAGCGCCCATCCGTTCACCGACAGGAGAAACGGACATGACCACCGATCACCAGCCCGACGCCGCCGTCGACGCCCATGTCCCCGGCTTGATGCCCAACGTGCCCCGGCAGGGCGGCTTCGGCCCCGCCTCCGAGGGCGCGTGGTCGAGCACGCCCTACCACCACGCGGCGGCCTCCTGGGGTGCCGCGAAGTCGGTGGGCTCCATCCTTTTCAAGCAACGCGAGCTGGTGCGCGGCACGCACGCGATGTTTGTGATGAATCATCCAGACGGCTACGACTGCCCTGGCTGCGCGTGGCCGGACGATACGAAGCTCACCCTGGATTTCTGTGAGAACGGCGTCAAACACGTCACCTGGGAGATGACGCCCAAGCGCGTCGGGCGGGATTTCTTCTCCCAGTACACCGTGGCAGAGCTGGCCGACTGGACCGATTTCGATCTGGAGAACCAGGGCCGCCTGACCGAGCCGATGGTCTATGACGCCGACTCGGACCACTACGTCCCGATCTCCTGGGACGACGCCTTCGCGCTCATCGGTTCCGAGCTGCGCGCCTTGTCCTCCCCACACCAGGCGGCGTTCTATACCTCGGGCCGCCTCAACAACGAAGCCACCTTCCTGTACCAGCTGATGGCTCGCGAATTCGGCACCAACAACCTGCCCGACTGTTCCAACATGTGCCACGAAGCGTCTGGACGCGCGCTGCAGGCGTCCATCGGAACCGGTAAGGGCACCTGCGATCTGGCCGACTGGGAAGAGGCCGATGCCCTGTTCGTGATGGGTGTCAATGCGGCCTCGAACGCTCCGCGCATGCTCACGGCGCTGGCCGATGCGACCCGCCGTGGCGCCCAGGTGGTGCACATCAATCCGCTCGTCGAGATCGGCTCCACCAAGACAATCGTCCCGCACGAGATGGTGGACATGGCGCTATTCAAGTCAACCTCGGTGTCGGACATGAATATTCAGGTACGCCCCGGCGGCGACTTGGCCTTGTTACGCGGCATGGCCAAGGTGGTGTTCGAGGCCGCCGAGTCCGATCCCACCGTGCTCGACCAGGCATTCCTGGTCGAGCACACCGCACAGTTCGAGGCCTACCGCGATATGGTGGCCGCCACCAGTTGGGCTGAAATCACCGAGCAGGCCGGACTTCCCGAGTCGGAAATCCGCCGCGCGGGCGGCATCTACTTGGCCGCCAAGCGAACCGTCATCTCGTGGTGCCTGGGCGTTACCCAGCACGAGCACGGTGTGGACTCCGCCCGCGAGATCGTGAATCTGCTGCTGCTGCGCGGCAATATCGGCCGGCCCGGGGCGGGACCGTCACCGGTGCGCGGACACAGCAACGTGCAGGGCAATCGCACCTGCGGCATCGACCACCGCCCAACCGCCGACTTCCTGGACAAGCTCGACGAGGTGTGCGGCATCACCTCGCCGCGCGAACATGGACTCGACACCGTCACCACCATCGAGGGGATGCACGCCGGCAGCGTGCAGGTATTCGTCGGAATGGGCGGCAATTTCGTGCTGGCCGCGCCCGACACTGCCTACACGGCAGCTGGTCTGCGCAAGTGCGCGCTGACCGTGCAGGTGAGTACCAAGCTGAACCGCAGCCATCTGGTGCACGGACGCAAGGCTGTCATCTTGCCGTGCCTGGGCCGCACCGAAAAGGACGTACAGACGGCGGGCACCCAGGGTGTCACGGTCGAGGACGCCATGAGCATGGTGCACATCTCGTACGGAAAGCGCCGGCCCGCATCACCCGAACTGCGATCCGAGCCCGCCGTCATCGCCGGTATCGCGGCCGCGACGCTGCCCGAGAGCCGCACGCCATGGCACTGGTACGTCGAGGACTACGACCGGATCCGGGAGGTGATGGCCAAGGTGCTGCCCGGTTTCACCGGCTTCAACCAACTGATCCAGCAGCCGGGTGGCTTCCGCATACCGCAACCCGCCCGCGAGCGGGTGTTCCAGACGCCGTCCGGCCGCGCCGAGTTCTCGCTGGCGCCCATGCCCAACGTCATCCCCGAGGACAGCGAGACCCTGGTGCTGCAGACCATGCGCTCGCACGATCAATGGAACACCACGATCTACTCGAGTAACGACCGGTACCGCGGCGTCAAGAACCTGCGGGAGCTGATCTTCCTGAACGCGGCCGATATGGCAGCACGTGGCCTCGCCGAAGGCGACTTCGTGGACATCACCTCGACATCGCGCGACGGTTCGGTCCGCACCCTGCCCCGGTTCCGGGCGCTTCGCTACGACCTGCCCCCGGGCAGCGCGGCCGGATACATGCCGGAGATGAATGCATTAATCGGGATCGCCGACTACAGCACCCAGAGCGATCAGCCGTTGATGAAGAACGTGCAGGTGCGGGTGAGGAAGTCGGTGTAGTGAGCTCGGCCCGGCCGTGATCTCCGCACGTGCGCGCCCCCCACAAACCTAAAAAGCCCGCCGTCGCCGGCGGGTAATCATGGTGGCCAGGGCCGGGATCGAACCGGCGACCTTCCGCTTTTCAGGTGGATAAAATAGCCCAAGTTTTGCTGCACAGTTGACACGAGCCGTCGCTAAAACTGTCACCTGATCTGATCGTGCAGCGGACCCAGTTAGTCCTCATCTGCATTATCGCGAACAATTACGGTGCCGTTAGCCGATACTACGAGGCCACCAGCGGCGATGACTGTTGCACCATCAGCGGTTGTGGTGATTGCACCGGTACCACCGAACGCGGCATCGACAGCGACCACTGCGGCTTGTGCGGCTTGGGGTCCATCCAGGCTCAGGGCGCTGATGACCTCGGCGATCACCCCCGCACGTTCCGAACTTTCCGGACACGACTTCAGCTTTTCGCCCAACTCACGGGCAAGTTTAAATACCTGGGCGTCGAGTTCTTGCCAGCGCCGCTGCAAGCACAGTTCTTCGGCCGCGTACTGGGCGGTGCGCGCCTCAAGACGTTCCTGACGACGAACTAGATGCTCAGCGTGCGCGTTGTAATCCAGCGCCTCCCGATTGCGGGCCGAGATCCGGGCATTAAGCTCGACCTGCCGAGCGACCAATGCCTCGGCATCATCACCAGCACCAGCCACACTGACAGTATTCAAAGGGACCACAGCATCGATAGTTGACGCTCTAAGACCCCGCGGTACTGACTTGCTCATGATCCTACAATGACCCCATTAGAACTAATCCCAATTTTCTGCCGCGTGGTTAAATAATCCCCAGCAGAATCCTGCCGCATAGTCGCGGTTGATGCCACGCTCATCGGTCCAGTGGAATTGATGTTCTTCATAGGCAGGCAAAACCTTGTAGAAGATCGGGTGCCGGAGAGCACAATTGAGAGGCCCGAAGATTTCGGAGAATTCCTCCAGATCCATACTCCAGGTCGGTACATCTCTCGGAGAATCAAACTGTGGGCGCCCAGCGGACTTTCGAGTGTGCCAATACCGCGCAGACTGGAGTTGCCCTGCGCTGTCTGTGGTGGCCTTGAAATCGAATTCGGGCCACAGCACACTAGCGAAACCCACCTGCTGGTAATCAGTGTTGACACCGAGGAAGGTTCTCAGGTTCGTAAAGAATGAATTTTCATCGACAAGAGTTGCCGTCATCTGATCGTAGATACGTTCACCATCAGCAACACTGAGACTATGCTCAGCCAGCTTATTTTGCAGTCGAAGTTTCTTAACAGGATCACTGGTTAGCGATAGCCTCAATTTCATGGTCATCAGCACATAGACCTCGAAATCGAATACCGCAGAACCTTGGGCAGGATTCACTTCCACTGTCTTCATCTAGATCGCTGTCAATAGCAGTTCGGGGATGCTCACGCCGCGCAGAACCGTAACAGCACCATCGGGCAGCACTGCTATCACATCCTTTAGTAATGAGTTGGTTGGTAGCACGATCATTCTGCCGTCTCGGAGTGTGGCAATTCCAGCAGTTTCCCCGAATGCTGTTTTAGAAGCAGCGTTGGCAGCTTGCGCGGCTTCTTGTTGGGGGAGTTTGATGGCGTTAATGGCCTCGACCATAACATCAGCGCGACCACCTCTAGACAACGGCTCAAGTGCTTCGCCAAGGCCGTTGGCAAACTCTGCGGTACGGGCGCTGAGCTCTCTATCGGCTTGTTGAAGCCGTATTCCTTCGGCGAGGTTTTCATCGGCGCGGGCGTTGATGCTTGCTTGCTGACTGTTGAGTTGAGCTGCCTCAATGTTGTATTTCAGTTTCGCCTGAGTGTTCGCTGTTATCCGCGCGTTCAATGCGGCTTGCCGCACCGCTAACGCGGCCGCTTCCGCATTCGATCCACCACCGGCCGCCACGGCAGCGTTGTGCGCCAGAATCTCGGCGGTCAGTGCCGCGTTATCGCGTGCTAAAGCCGCATCGTCAGCGTTCACTGTCGCCAAGTTCTTGTTGTGCTTCTCTAGATCGGCCTCTAACTTCTGCCGCTCCACGGTCAAGGCATCATGCTTTTCCCGCAAGGCAGTGCTATCGGCCACCAGCTTAGCCCGGTCAGCACCCAACTGGGTGGCCTTGCCCACGAACTCATCACGCACTGCGGCCAACTGCGCGGCAGCATCATCAGCAGCCCCGGCAACGCTGCTGGTATCACGTGCCACACGAACGCGCGGAGTGCTCTCGGGGTCGTGCGCGGCAGCAGCGGCTACCCCGGCCAGGGCTTCGGTGCTCGTCAATGTGCTGCCGTCATCAGCGCCTAGGGACGCTGTGGTGCTGGCCGCGTTCTGCACACGCAGCGCTTGTGCGGTGTTGTCGGGTTCTTGCGTGACGGTGTCTCCGCTGCCCTCACCACGTTTGCGCACATCAGCCAACGCTGAGGTGATAGAGGCTGTTGCTCCGCCCGGAGCCGTAGGGGCATTCGCGGGCACCACCGGAACCGGCGCAACGGGGGCCGGAGCAGGTGCTGCCGGGGCCGTCACCGCCGCGACGGCAACCGTTTTCGGTGCCGCACTCGTTTCCGTTGTGGCAGTAGAGCTTTGATGTGTCGGGATCTGCACCGTGGTCAGATGCTCGGGCACCTTTACATCGGTGACGGTGGAGGTTGCCGGGGAACTCTGCTCGATACGCACCGTCGAGGTAACAGCCCTATCCGTGACAGTACTGGCACTCAATGATCCAGAGGTATCCGTCGCCTTGGCCCCAACATCTGGAGTGACGTGCGAGGCTGAACGGTTCGGTTCACGGCCCGGCGACTGGGCGTCTACTCGCTTGGCTTGTCCTGTATCGCCGGTCAGCGCCGACGGTGCAGAGGAAGGCGACGCGTTGTCGTGTGTCGCGTTGGGCTGCAACGGTTTTAGATCAGAGAGCTGCGTCTGGTCGGCTTTAACGTCGCCTTTAGCCCCACGTGCAGCCACCGACGCCGTGTTGTGTTCAGATTGCACAGCACCTGCACCGGCACTCGTCTCACTGACGGCCTTGCCGCCCGAGAGCTGCTCCTTTGCCTTGGCCCCAGCCACCTCGGCTACACCGGCAACCGTTGACGCTGCGGGCTTATCGGTCGCCACTGATGTGCCCAAGACACCCGACGTACTGGGTTTAGGGTCGGTGAGCGCCCGTGTCTTTGTCACCGCCTTGGCGCCGCTGCCACTATTGCGGCCATCGCCTGAAGCCGCCACGTCGCCCGATGGTGTCGCCTTGGGTTTTGCCGCTACCGAATGGCCCGCCATCTGCCCGTCCGCCGATGCCTGAGCCCCACCACTGTTGCTAACAGTGTTGCCGGAGTCTGCTGCACCGTGAGCTGATGAGACCCTGCCCGAGGCCGAAGACCCGGGCGCTGCCGAAGTTCCAGCCGTCTTGGTCTGGGGCGACTGGGTAACGCCCGCCGATTCCGAAGACCCCGAACCGGCTGAATGCCGCGCGCTTTCCCCACCGCCATTACCAGCGTGTGATTGGCTCGAATCATGCGAACCGGATTCATGTGAACCGCCACTAGATGGTTCAGCTGCCGCCGTCGCTACCAACCCCGACAATGCAGCAGAACCGGCCGCTGCCAAAAACCCTGCCGCCACCACGTGCACGCACAACCGATACCCGCTCACAGCACGCCGCCCTCCACGCCATAGACGATCAACCAGTAGTTGAAGACTCTCGCCGGACAGTAGTTGGTGGCCATTGAAATTGGTGCCGTCCGTTCCCAAGTCTGGACAAAATGCACATGAACAACCCAGGAAGTCGCACGGGATCACGCCTAGAGCCCAAGGCCCTGAAGAAGACCAACTCAGCTCCGCTGACGATCCACGGCCTTCGGCATACCTACGCAAGCCTGGCCCGGAAATCGGGCGCCGACCTTCGCTACGTCCAGAAAACGATGGGTCACTCGACGCCTACCGTCACCGCGAACATCTAAAGCGACCTGTACGCGGACGAGCTGGACTAGGTGGCAACGAACCTCGATCAGCTTCACGCGACCGAGATTCATACACCGAAGATCGGACAAGAACCGGACAAAGAAAACTGACAACCGAGTGCAAGATCCGTGTCAATGCAGGTAAAGAATGGTGGCCAGGGCCGGGATCGAACCGGCGACCTTCCGCTTTTCAGGCGGACGCTCGTACCAACTGAGCTACCTGGCCGGACGGCAGGACCCAACTACTTACTGCCTCGCCGTACTGGCGACCCTGACGGGACTCGAACCCGCGACCTCCGCCGTGACAGGGCGGCGCGCTAACCAACTGCGCCACAGGGCCTTACTCTGCTCCCAGTATGACTGGTTGCGTACCCCCAACGGGATTCGAACCCGTGCTACCGCCGTGAAAGGGCGGCGTCCTAGGCCACTAGACGATGGGGGCCCATTCCGAATCTCTCCGGGGTACCCACAACGCTTGTCGCGTTGGGAGCTTGCATAGCTTAGGACACAACAGCCTCAGAACCCAAACCGGATAACCTCAGTGCTCGCGCGGCCACCCGACCAGTATTCTGTCTCGGCACGCCCCTCTAGCTCAGTTGGTAGAGCTACGGACTTTTAATCCGCAGGTCGTAGGTTCGAGCCCTACGGGGGGCACCAGATCATCCGTTGCAATCAGCGGGAGCAGGAGCCTTACCAGGCCACGGACCAGCTCATAGCGTTCGGCCAATGACCTCCACGGCCGAGAACACCGGGACCCACCGGGCTGAATCCCGCCCCGTGACGTTCAGACAGGCGCTCTTCGTCGCGGTGACGGCGGGCCTGGGGTACGGCTTCGATTCGTACGCCGTGAACATCTACGGCCTGGTGCTGCCGGAGATCAAGAGCACACTGCACATCACCGAGGCCCAGGCCGGGTATATCGGTTCGGTCTTCCTGCTCGGCTACACCATTGGCACCATCGGATTCGGCCTGGCGGCAGACCGCTGGGGCCGCAAGACCACACTCGGGGCCTCGATCCTGCTGTACGGCGTCACCACCGCGCTGGCCGGGCTCACCACAAACGTGGCCGCGTTCACCGGTCTGCGGTTCCTGACGGGTGTCGGCGGCGCCGGTGAGCTCGCGGTCGGCGCGCCCTACACCGCCGAGGTGTGGCCGGCCAAGACCCGCGCCATAGGCGTTGGCGGCGTGATCTTTTCGCTCTTCTCCCTGGGTTACGTCCTGGCCGCCGGGGTCGCGCTGGTGCTGGTTCCACGCTTCGGCTGGCAGGCCGCATTCATCGTTGCGATCGTGCCCGCGGTGGTGCTTTTCCTTGCCCGGCAGGGCATCAGGGAATCACACCGCTACACCCAGGCCAAGGCAAGGATCGAGCGCACCGCCGCACCAAAGCTGTGGCAGGTGCCCGGGGTACGGCGACGGCTTGTGGTCGGCTGGCTGGTCTACACCGCCAACGCGGTCGGCTACTGGGGCATGACGCTGTTCCTGACCACCTACATCGTCAAGAAGTTCCATGCCAGCTCGATCGATGCGATCCGCTACGCCCTCATCTTCTTTCTGTTGCAGGCGGTCTTCGTCTTCGTCGGGACGGCGCTGGCCGACCGGTTCGGGCGGCGCCCCTCGGCCATCCTTGGCGCATTGATCGAAATAGCTTCCACCGCACTAGGAGCCACCTCAGACACCCTGCCCGAGTACCTGGTGTTCGGCGCCATCTCCATCGCGACGCTGGGCTGGCTGTGGGGCGTCGGCGACACCTATGTCGCCGAACTCTTCCCGACCGTACTGCGCGGCACCGGATTCGGCATCGCGGTCGGCGGCGGCCGCGTCGTCTCCATCGCGGCACCGGCCCTGGTGGGCTGGGCCATCACTCGATACGGAATCCAGACGCCGTATCTGGCACTGAGCGGGCTGTGGATCTTGACAATCGCCGGATACCTGCTGGGACCGGAAACCAAGGGCAAGGAGCTGGAAGATCTTGCCGACGAGGCCTTTACCGACGACCTCGCTACCTAGCGCGGTCCCGTGGGACACCGGCGAACTACCACCGACGCCCCACGGAACTTCATCTACGCGAGGTCCCCGGCGGCCTCGACGATCAGATCGGCGATGGCAACCGGCTGAGACGCCAATGACGCGTGGCTGGCGTCCAGTTCGATGGTCTTGCGGGGGTTGATCCGCTGCGCCATCTTGCGTTCGTTATCGGGGTTGATCATCCGGTCTTGCGTGGACACCTGGTACCAGGAGGGCTTGACCTTCCATGCGGGCGCCGTGATGGCATCGCCGAATGTCGATGCCAGCGGCGCCTTTTGCGTTACAGCCATAACAAGCGCGGCATCCTCGGACAGATCCTGCGCGAAACTCTCACGGAACTTGTCCTGCTTGATCCATAGGTAACCGTCACTATCCGGAGCCAAGTTGGCCGCAGCGGCGGGCGGCAGCTGCTCCGTCAGCTGACCGGGACTCTCCCCCGCATCGGGCGCGAACGCCGCCACATAGACCAGACCCGCGACATTCGGCAGGTCGCCCGCCTCCGTGATCACCGCCCCGCCATAGGAGTGGCCCACAAGAAGCACCGGTCCGTCGATCTGCTGGACCATCTGCCGGGTACGCGCGGCGTCATCGGCCAATGACGTCAAGGGGTTCTCCACCGCATGAAGATCCCCGAAGCCCCGCCGGTGCAGCTCAACGATCACGTTCCCCCAGTGCGCGGCGCCACCCCAGAATCCGTGCACCAGAACGATAGCCGGTTTGCTGGACATATCTTCCTCTCAGTAGATGTCGGATGACTGCACCCTGCGGTGCCCACGGACGGCGGCACTGTTGACTTCCAGGGGCCCCACCCAACATATTTGGGTGATGAGGCAACTGGTATGACCCGTAGTCCAGATTATTTTGCCGATCATCCAGAATCGCTCAGCTGGTCCTCCGGACCGCCGGATATCGACGCCTTTTCCGGCATCTTGTCCGCCATTCGGCTGCGCGGTGAGTCCGCGGCGCGTTGCTCTGCCACGCCGCCGTTCGATATCCCCGTACCGGCAAGCGAACGCGTGCTACACATCGCCGAGACCCCTGGGCTACGTGTGCACATCGACGGCGACCCGGTACGCACCCTTGCCGCCGGTGACATGGTGCTGCTGGCGCGCGGTACGGCTCATCGCGTCTGCGCCGGCGAGCAGAGCCGCAAGCCCGAGACCGCGCGGTGGGTCAGCGGCAGATTTACGGCGGAAAGAACGGCCGCCGACCCCCTGCTTTCGGTGCTACCGCCCGCCATCGTCATCCACGCCGCGCGGCCCGGTCACGAATGGTTGCCGCTTTCCCTACAGCTCATCCTGGCCGAGATCGTCACACCCAGCCCCGGTTCGTGGGTGATGATCTCGCGGATACTGGATCTGCTGTTCATCCACGCACTGCGTGAATGGTCAAGCTCCAATGACACCGAACCCGGATGGCTGACGGCCGCAATGGATCCACGACTGGCACCGGTACTCACCGCGATACACAACAACCTGGAACATCCTTGGTCCATAAACGAACTCGCCCAACACGCCCGGCAATCGCGGTCGGCCTTCGCGCAGAGATTCACCGAGCTCTTGGGGCAGCCACCCGCCGGCTACATCGCCGAGCGGCGACTCGACCGCGCGGCCCACTTGCTGCGCTCGTCCAACGACGCGGTGAGCCAGGTCGGCCGGGCCGTCGGATACACCTCCGATGCCGCGTTCAGCCGTGCCTTCCAGCGCCGGTTCGGTGAACCGCCGTTGCGCTGGCGCGCCCTACAGCGGCCTAGTTGACCCAGACTCAGCGACTGCCCCTACGGCTCAACACAATTCCCGCGATCACTATCGCCCCGCCCAGCGGCTCGTGCCAACCGATGTGCTCGCCCAGCAGCAATGCCCCGAGCAGCACTCCGATCACCGGAGTCAGGTAGGTGACCGATGACGCCGCGGTGGCACCCCATCCGTTGATGATCTGGGTGTTCCAGATGTACGCCAAACCCGTACCCAGGACCCCGAGCGCCAACATGCTCAGCAGCACCGCGGGCGTTACGACCATCCGGTGCGGGTCGACAACGGCCACGACGATGGTCATCAACAGCGCCCCCAAGCCTACCTGGATGCCCGCTACCGTCAGCGCGGGCAAGCCCAGTGGCGTGATGTACTTGCGCATGTACACGAAACCGATTCCATAGCTCAAAGTTGCTCCTAAGCAGGCGAATTGAGCCAACAACGGTCCGCCATGACCTATCAGCTGCCACGGGGCCAGCACCACGCAGACTCCCCCGAACCCCAACCCCAGTCCGGCCAGTTGCATCCGGCTCGGCCGCTCGGCACGCAAGGCAGTAAGCGTCACCAAGGTGGTCATCAGCGGCGTCGCGGCGTTGTAGATACTTGCCAAACCGGAGTCGATGCTCTGCTCAGCCCACGGATACAGCACGAAGGGTATGACGCACGACGTCAACGACACGACGGCGATATGAGCCCACACTGTGAGTCCGCGCGGCACGGAAGACCGCAGCAGCACGATCAGAGAGATCAGAGTGAGGGCGCCGAAATCCAGCCGCACCGCAGCCACCTGCAGCGCGGACAACCCTTCGAGTCCAACCTTGATGAAGAGGAAGCTCGCACCCCACACCAGGGCAAGAGCCGCGAACTGAACGGGCAGCCAGCGGCTACGGGCCGGAGCGGCGGTCGCGGTATCCACCGGACAATTGCACAGGACCACTGGTGGCGGGCGCTAGCGGATTTCGGCCGTTGCCTACACGCCCGTACTGGAACCGGGGCGCACGATCATCAGTACCGTCACCACCGCCCAGAGCATGTTGAAGATGCCGGTGAACATCGCCAGCCGCGCGAACACCCGCGCATCGACTGACGCGCCATCACCCAGCAGGGCCACGACGCGCCGCTGCCGCGGCAGCACCACGAACACCAGCACGGCCGCTGCCACACCTGTCAGCAGTAGCGATGCGATCAGCCAGGGGCTACCCAGCACACCCATCAGATCCGCCAGCGGCAGCCCGAACATCGGCACCGCAATCCCAACACCCGCGTACACCCGGCACACCCGATGCAATGTGCGCAGACTCCCCAGCTCCGCACCACCGTCGGCCGCGGCCCGGCGCGCGAAGGCCGGAAACATGCTGGCCGCCACGGCGATCGGCCCTACCGCGAGAATCACGGCCAAGACGTGGATCGAGAGCAATACCTTGGTCACGCGCAGACGGTATCGGGCGTGGCACCGCAGCCGAAAGCCCGCTGCTGGCCATATTTCGACGACTTTTGGCCGTATCGGGCCACAACCTTGGGAGTATGAGCCCATGGGCCGTCGAATACTGATGTATTTCACCGTGTTCGGGACAGCGATGTGGTTCTTCGGAAATCTGTACGAGGCCATCGTCATCGGACCCAACATCGCCGGCGACAGTAAGGAGCAACTGAAGGCATTCCAGCAGTTCACCGAGGTGACAAACCCGGTGTACTACTACGTGCCACTTACCTTGATCGCGGCGATCACACTGCTCGTGTGGTTCTTCCGGACTCGGTGGCGAGCCCCGGAGAAGCTGTCCTTGGCGCTGTCGGCAGTAGCTCAGATCGCGGGCATCGCCTTGTCCGGCTACATCGTCGCCAAGCTCAACATGACACTGTTCTTCGGCGCACTCGGGGAAACTCCCCACGAGTTGCATCAGCTGGCCCTGCGATGGAACGTACTCAACCTCATGCGCTTGGCGCTGGCCGCGGTCGCTGCGGCCTCCGCGATGAATGCGCTGCGCCTGGTGTGGCAGTCCAGCGGTCGACAACCGACCACCACCGTGTGAAGCTTCCCCTGGTCCGGACGTCTCAACGAGGAGATCTGTATGCCCAGCAACCCGAGAACGGTGGTCATCACCGGCGCCAACGCCGGAATCGGCCTGGCCTCCGCGCAGCGGCTGGCCGCACAGGGGCACTCCATCGTCATGGGCTGCCGCAATCAGCAGAAAGCTCAATCGGCGCGGCAACAGATCCTCGCCGAAACGCCCGGAGCACAGGTCGACATCATGTCGCTCGATCTGGCTTCCTTCGAGCACATCCGGCGCTTCGCCGGTGAACTCTCCGCCCAGCACCCTCAGATCGACGTGCTGATCAACAATGCGGGCGCGTCTCCCATGCGCCAGTCCACCACCGAGGACGGCTTCGAACTGCAGTGGGGTGCCAACTATCTGGGTCCCTTTCTGCTGACACACCTGCTACTCCCGCAACTGCGGGCCGCGCGCACCGGCGATGCCCGCGTCATTCACCTGGCTTCCGTTGCGCACAGCACCGGAAGGATCAACGAAAAGACCTGGCATGGCAGGCGCTTCTACTTCACTTACGCGGCATATGCGCAATCGAAAATGGGGAACCTCATGTTCAGCAATGCGCTCGCCCGCCGTCTTCCCAGCGGAGTCACGTCGAACGCGCTACATCCCGGCAACGTCAAGTCCGACATCTGGCGCGAGATACCGCAGCCCGTGCGGTCTTTGGTGATGTTGGCGCTCATCACAACGGATCGTCCCAGCAGGCTGATCGCGGACATGGCGGTCTCGGATGAGTACCACGGGCGCAGCGGGGAATACCTGGCCGCGCAAAGGCCAAGCCCAGTCCGGCCCTATACGAGAAACCTAGCGGCACAAGATGATCTGTATACCAAGAGCTGCGCACTCGTGGGCGTCGAGCCGCTTCTCCCCCGCGGCTAGGTGGCGTTCAGCCTGAGATCGGCTTCGATGGCGAGATGAAGCTCAGCGATATCGCGGGGGCGGGCGATATCGCGCCCGGTCAATTGCTTCAGCCTGCGCAGCCGGTATCGCACGGTGTTCGGATGGCAGAACAAGGCGTCCGCCGTCGCGGGAATGGAGCCATCGCAAACCACCCACTGCTGAAAGGTGCTCACGAGCAATTGCCGGTCTGCGGCGCCAATCTCGGCAAGGCCGCCCAATACCAAGTCCCGGTACCGTTCCATGGTCTGCGGATCGGTAATCGCCGCAACGGCATAGGGATTGGCATCGAACGCCACAACCGGATCATCCTCGGTGGCCGCGAGCAGGGCCGCCTTCGCGTAGTTGAGGGGCGAACCCGGCGGCGGGTAGCCGTCATACACCGGGCTGACGCCGATTCGACGCACACCAAGACCACGCAAAGCCTCGCCCAGCTCCTCGAGCCGCGAACGCGCGACGAGGGCAACCACGCCCACCTGCATATCGGGTTCAACCCGCCACGCGGAGGCGAAGCCGTGATCGCGCAGCGTCTTCTCCGCGCTCTGCAGCGCCCGGTAGTCGAGCGGCCCCGAATCGATAGCCACCACGACGAAGCATCCAGACTCCGGGAGCCCCAGCAGGTGCGCGGCGTCCCACGCGGTTACACCCGCCGGAAAGCGGCCGTCAATGAGCCCACCCACCAACGCGGAACGCTCCTGGTCCCGGCGGATGAGCTGCTCGACAACGACTTCGCGATATCCGTCAGCCATGGCATCGGTGTACCTGTCATGGTTCTGCCACGCCTGCGATGCCGCGGCCCTCAGCTCCTGCCCCGACAGCCCGGCCGCGTCAATCGCCCGCGAAAGTTGGTCCCACAGAAACTGGCCGCCGGCCCGGTACGCCGACATCACGTCCGCCAGGGGCACACCCTGTTCCGCGCGCAGCCTGCCTACCCGGCCCGCCACACTCGCATCGGGCGTACCCGAGCCCATTGCCTCCAACACGTACACCATCTGGTCGCGTCCGGCAGCGAACAAATCCTCATCGGGGACCAGCACCGGATCTCGATACACGGCGACGCGTTCACGAATGATCCGGCACTGCTCGGCGCAGAGCTCGTCCACCCGGCCGAGCAGCTGGCCGCCGATCGCTTTCAGATTTGCTCCCGCATTGTCCGGAGATGTCTCGCCCACGGTCGCCAGGGTACAGCTTTCTGTTCACACTGAATTGTTCAATTGAACAATTGCCGAGACGGCAATATTGGCTCTGATGCCATCGACGTGCGGTAAAGAAGCCGATATGTTGTTCATATAGCCAGTACGTGTCCTCGCAGCGCGGCGAGTGACCATCTGCCTGCCGAGCATCACCATCGGGCAGGAGATCCGGAACGGACATTGCTGACACCACACAGGAGGAGTAACACAATGAGCGATCGGCAGCGGACCATGGCTGTGGTGGGCGCCGGAGTCATCGGGCTCTCGTGGGCACGACTGGCCCGCGACCATGGGTGGCGCGTCGGGATAACCGACCCCCGTGACGATCTCGAAGCGATCGTGGAAGCGGCCTTCGGCACGGACGACCCCGATGTATTCACGAGCCACACGCTGGCCGATGTGGTCGCGGAAGCCGACCTGGTCCAGGAGAACGGCCCCGAGCGCCTGACCATCAAACACGAACTGTTCGGCCAGATTCTGGAATCGGCCCCCGCGCACGCCATCTTGGCCACCTCGAGTTCTTCGATCGGGGCGACCCTCATCGCCGACGGCCTCAGCGCCGGCGACCGGGTCATCGTGGGCCACCCGTTCAATCCGCCCGAGCTGATGCCACTCGTGGAGGTGGTTCCGGGCGCACAGACAAGTGATGCCACGCTGAAGACCGCTGTCGAGCTGTACCGGGCACTGGGCCGGGCGCCGATTGTGATCCGCAAGGAGATCCCCGGGTTTGTCGCCAACCGGCTGCAGGTAGCGCTGACACGCGAAGCCCAGTATCTCGTCGAATCGGGCGTGGTCAGTGTGGCGGACCTCGATACCGCGCTGCAGAACTCACTTGGCTTGCGCTGGGCCGCGACGGGACTGTTCGAAGGAAACACGCTGGGCGGCGGCCCCGAGGGCGCACGGCACCTCTACGAGGGAATCGGCGCCGAGGTGGGAAAAATCACGATAGGGACCCCGTCGTCAGATCCGCAGGTGATCGAGAAACTCATCGAAGACATCGACGCCACTTACGGTACGGGACAAGAGAACTACGAACGGCTACTCACCCGGCGCAACGAACGCACCCTGGCGGTCTTGGCGGCACTACGCCAGCTCGACGCCTAACCACGTGTTACACCACAAGGAGAACAACATGTTTCGATACTTGCTGGTCCTGAACCAGATCAAAAGGTCCATCCTGAAGTTCCCCATTTCCGGGGAAGAGCACACCGAACTTGTACCGGGCCTGGACCAATTGCCCGACGGGATTGTCGTCGACCCCGCGCGGAAGACCATTTATTGGACGAACATGGGCGTGCCCACACTGGTCAACCCCGATGAACCGCCCGCCGAGCACAATCTCGACTTCTACGGCCAGACCGGCTCCATCGAGCAAGCCGCCATCGACGGCAGCGGGCGGTCCTACTTACTGCCGCCGGGGAGTTTTGTTACCGGAAAACAGCTTTCGGCCGCATGGTCACTGGGCCGCCTGTACTGGTCCGATCGCGAGGGCGCGGCAATCCGCAGCGTGCGGCTGGACGGCAGTGATCTGCGCGACGAGGTGCTGGTCGCGCTCGACGACGACGAGCGCCACGTCGTGCGCAATCAATGCGTGGGAATAGCCGTCGACGAACAGAACGGCTTGTTGTACTGGACCCAGAAGGGTCCGTCCAAGGGCGGCGATGGCCGAATCTTCCGGACTTCCCTGCAGATTCCCGCCGGGCACACCCCGGCAAGCCGCGATATCGAGGTGCTGTGGTCGCAGCTGCCCGAGCCGATCGACATCGAACTCGACCTTGCGGCCGGAGTGATCTATTGGACCGACCGCGGCGCCCCACCTCTGGGAAATACCTTGAACAAGGCTCAGATTCCCGCCCCGGGGCAACAGGGAGGTGAGGTTACCGTGCTCGCGTCGGGTTTCGCGGAAGCGATCGGCCTGGCAGTGGACAAGGCGGCGGGCGTCGCCTACGTAAGCGATATGGCGGGCGAGATCCGCGCGGTGAACCTCGACGGCAGCGGCGAACGCCTCTTCGCGAAGGTCGACGGGAATTTCACCGGAATCATCGGTATCTGAACGTAATTCACCTTTCACCAAGATAGCTAAGGACTGGACAATGACCTATTCACCCCCGACAGATATCGCCCATCGTCCGGTCGCCGTGTTGGGCGCGGGAACACTCGGGCGCCGTATCGCCCTCACCTTCGCCACGCGTGGCGGTGTGGTGCATCTCTATGACGTCTCCGAGGACTCCCTGCGGTCGGCCCGGGAATTCCTCGAGCAGCGCATCCCCGAACTGGTCAAGGCCCGCGCCGATCAGGGCGCTCAGCCCGCGACCATCGAGTACTTCACCGACCTGCCCAGCGCGGTGAAAAATGCTTGGTACGTGGTCGAATCGGTTCCCGAGGTGCAGGCGCTCAAGATCGACATCCTGGGCCAGCTGGAGGAGATCGCCGAGCCCGACGCCATTATCGGCACCAACTCGTCGTCCTTCATGAGCAGCGAACTCATCGGCAAGGTCAAGCATCCGGAGCGGGTTCTGAACACCCACTACGGGCAGCCACCCGAGGCACCACAGGCCGAACTGGTCACCGACGGGCATACCGATGAGCGGATCTTCGACATTCTCAGCGAAGAACTGCCCAAGCACGGTTTCGTCACCGCCGTCGCACGCAAGGAAAGTGTCGGCTTCATCATCAACCGAGTGTGGGCGGCCGTTAAGCGTGAAGCCCTAGCCGTTGTCGCCGAGGGAGTTTCGACACCCGCCGAGTTCGACCGCATCTGGGTCGCCTCCGGCATGGGCCCCGTGGGCGTATTCCGCGCCATCGATCGAGTCGGGCTCGACGTCGCACTAGACATCGAGGACAACTACATCAAGCACTTCCCGTACATACCCGCCAAGTCACGCGACCTTCTGCAGCGATACGTCGACGAGGGCAAGCTGGGCGTGAAGTCCGGTGCGGGTTTCTATGACGACTACCCACAGCCATCACACGGCTGAGCGCGCACTCACCGCAGGGCATCGATCCCGTTGTACAGCACCATGACACCGATGACGACCAGGATCGCGGCCATCAACCCGGCGTTGTTCTTCTCCATCCAGTCCTTGAGCCGTCGCATCTCGTCGTCGAGGCGGTGGCCCGCAGCGGCATAGGCCAATATCGGTACGGCAACCGAAGACGCGGCGACCACGATGAAGAAGACAGCGGCCGTCCAGCGATCCGCTTCGTCGAGCCCACTGGCGCCGATCGCCAATCCGGCGGGGATGCAGATAAAGAGGACATCGGGACGAAGCGCCACGAGCGCAGTCCCGGTGATAGCGGCCCGGATTGGGGTGATGGTGGCGAACGATCGCATCCAGCCCGGTGAGTCGGTGTGGCGGTGCCGGGTCAGCCATCGGTAGATACCGAACAGGATGAGCGACGACCCTAGGGCCACCCGCAGCCAGGAGGCCCAGGTCGGTGCCGACCTATGTGGCCCACCAAGTAGCCCGGTCGCCGCCACACACACCGTCGTCAGTACAGCCAGGCCCAGCACCCAGCCGGCAAGAAAGGCAAGGCCGCTCGGCCGCGGCCGGGGCGCCTGCAACACCAGGACCGCCGGAATGACGGTGATCGGCGAGAGTGCGACAACCAGACCGAGCGGGACGAGCCCGGTGAGGACGGAACCCCAACTTCCTGCCATGGGCAGCAATCATGTCACCACGGACCTGTCGCCACCGCCGAAATCCACACCGCGGCTAGGAAACCTTGGGGTTGTAGTGATTGGGGCTGCCCCAGGTGTCCAACGGCGGCAGGTTGCGGTCCGGGGTCTGCGGCAACGGAGCGTCGGCGGGGATGCGCCCGCGCGCACGATCCCATCCGGCACGCGCGCGTGGGTGCCGACGGAACCGCTCGGGAACAAACCTGAAGACCACATTGACCAGCTGCCCGAATTTGCGATGCATCCACTCATCTCTACGGGACCAGCTGTAACCCAACCTCTTTCGAACGGCAGGGTCATAAAGACCCACCGTGAACCACACAAAGAACGGCGACAACATGCGCCGCTGCAACGCCCACAACCACGCGGGGATCCAGGGCGCAAAGGGCGGTACCGCCAAGGTGGTCAGATCCAGCACATCGCGAGTTGCCTTATTGTCCTCTAAAACATTGGTGCACATGTGATCCCAGTACTCCTGGAATTCCTCCCAGGTCTTGGGCACCGGCCGCATGCTCATGCCGTACATCTGATACCAGGTGATGTGCTCATCGAAGAGCTGGCGCTTGTCGGCCTCGGTGATTCCCCCGCAGAAACGCTCCGCCACGATGATCGTGCCCATGAAGAAAGTGGCGTGCGCCCAATAGAAGACGTCCGGGTTGAGTGCGCTGTAGCGACGTCCCTGATCGTCGACTCCCTTGATATCGACGTGATAGTCGCGCACTTCGGCGCCCGTCATCGGCGCCCTGTCGCCGTCGAATACCACCCCGCCGATCGGGTATAGCGAGCGCAGGAGCCGCTGCCAGCGCTCCCGGAAGAACTGCGAATGCTGCTCCACCGCCGCACCCAGCTGCGGGTGCATGTTTTGCATGGAGCCGGCATAGGGCCCCTGCAGCATGCCGCGCCAGTCACCGAAGTACTTCCACGTCAACGATTCCGGGCCCAGCGGTACCGGCATGGCCTTACCCGTTCCGTGACTCACCGGACAGCCCGACGTAAACGCGCCGGATTCAGCCGCGGGCTGCACGTGAGCCAGCTCGGACATATCGTTGACCATTCGGAACGCTCCATTGCGGTTCGACGTATAGTGACAATCAATGTTGTCAACTTTGATATCAGATTAGGAGACCCGTGGCGAACGGTCAAGCGCAGCGACGTAGCTGGGCGGGTGTCTCACCGGCCGAGCGCGCCGATGAGCGGCGACGCGAACTCATGGCCGCGGGCGTGCGACTACTAGGCCAGCGCCCCCGCCCCGCAGTCACCGTGCGCGCCGTATGCCGATCCGCGGGCATAACCGAGCGGTACTTCTACGAGAACTTCGCAGACCGCGACACGTTTGTGAGGGCCGTATACGACCACGTGGGATTCCGTGCGATCGAGGCGCTCAGCGGCGCGCGGTCCGCGCATGAAGGCGTCGACGCGTTTGTCCGGCTCATGGTGGACGAACCGACTATGGGCCGAGTCTTGCTGATAGCACCGACCTTTGAGCCGACGCTCTCGGAATCCGGATATGACTGGCTGCCACGATTCGTGGCGTTATTACAAGGGAAGCTCAGCACCAACCTCACCGACGAGGTTCAGCAGCAACTCGTGGCCACAAGCCTGGTGGGCGCGCTGACAAGCCTCTTTCGGGCATACCTCAATGAAGAACTCACCGTGGACCGGCAGCGATTCGTGGACTATTGCGTGCAGATACTGCTACAGGGCGCTCACTCGACGGTTACGTCGAGGCCGACTTCGCCTTCTCCTCAGCAGCCTTCTTAGCCGCCGCGACCTCCGCCTTGTAGCAGCGCAGGGTCACGTGGACCATCTTGCCGCGGTCGTCCTGCCCCTTCTTGACGGTGAAGGCTTCCTGATGCGAGACGAGGCAATTGTCCAAGCCCACCTGATCACCGGAACGACCCGCGACGACGACCGTGTAGCCCTCGCCCTTGAGCGTCGACGAAGCATCGCCGTAGAACTGCCCGGTGGTATCGGTGGGGCCGCCCGCATGGGCCAACCCAGCCATCGCCAACGAGAAACCCGCACCCGCAACCGCGACAATGGTCGCGTTTACTACCGACTTCACTGGTTAGACCTCCACCTTGGGTTGCCAGCCAGCATACTGCGGGTGTAGAGGCCTCGCAGCTTGAGCGAGAAATGCATTAATCCGCACGTCGGAAGGCACGCGGAAGGGTGGGTGTGTGCCACGGCCCGTCCACTTGTATGCAACCGCCGTTTACAGATATATTGACTGCAACTACCGGATACAGATAACTCTGTCGAACCCGAGGATCGCTTCATGCCGCAGAAGGAATTCACCGATCTTGAGCTACTGCATGAGCTCGAACCTGTGGTCGAGGAGAATGTTCACCGTCACCTCGGTGTCACCAAGGACTGGAATCCGCACGATTACGTGCCGTGGGCCGAGGGCAAGAACTACAAGGCCCTGGGTGGGCAGGACTGGGATCCCGAGCAGTCCAAGCTCTCCGAGGTCGCCAAGGTCGCGATGATCACCAACCTGCTGACCGAGGACAACCTGCCGTCGTACCACCGCGAGATCGCGATGAACTTCACCATGGACGGCCCCTGGGGCACCTGGGTCAATCGTTGGACCGCCGAGGAAAACCGGCACGGCATCGCCATCCGCGACTATCTCGTCGTCACCCGCTCGGTCGATCCGGTGGAGCTGGAGAAACTGCGCGTAGAGCAGATGACCCGCGGCTTCTCCCCCGGCCAGAACCGCCAAGGCGGCGACGAACTGTTCGCCGAGAGTCTGTTCGACTCAGTCGTGTACGTGACCTTCCAGGAGTTGGCCACCCGCGTCTCGCATCGCAACACCGGCAAGGCCTGCGCCGAGCCCGTCGCCGATGAGCTGCTCAAGCGCATCTCCACCGACGAGAACCTGCACATGATCTTCTACCGCAACCTCGTCGAGGCGGGCATGCAGATTGCCCCCGACCAGGCCCTGAAGTCGATCCACAAGGTGCTCGACAACTTCAAGATGCCCGGCTACACGATTCCGGGATTCCGCCGCAACGCCGTCACCATCGCCACCGGCGGCGTCTACGACCCACAGTCGCACCTCGACGAGGTGGTGATGCCGGTGCTGCGCAAGTGGCGCATCTTTGAACGCGACGACATCAGCGGCGACGCCGAGTGGTACCGCGAGGACCTCGACCGCATCATCGGCGATCTCAAGAAGACGTCGGCGGACTTCGAAGAGGTCAAGGCCAAGTACCTCGACCGTCAGGCCAAGCGCGCCGAACGCCAGGCCGCGAAGGCCGCCAAGGAAACGGTCAGCGTCTAGCCGCCCGTGACCGCATCTGTCGACCTACCAGAGGCCCGATCACGCACACTGCGGATCGGGTCTCTGGCATTGCCAAGCCCGGTGGTGCTGGCCCCGATGGCCGGTGTCACCAACGTCGCGTTCCGCACCCTGTGCCGCGAGCTGGAACTGGCCACCACGGGAACCGTCAGCGGGTTGTACGTCTGCGAGATGGTGACCGCCCGCGCACTCGCCGAGCGACACCCCGTCACGCTGCACATGACGACCTTCTCCCCCGAGGAATCGCCACGATCCCTCCAGCTGTATTCGGTCGATCCGGAGACCACCTACCGCGCCGCCAAGATGGTGGTCGACGACAACCTCGCCGACCACATCGATATGAACTTCGGCTGCCCGGTCCCGAAAGTCACCCGCAACGGTGGCGGCGCCGCGCTCCCTTACAAGCGGCGACTGTTCGGGCAGATCGTCGCCGCCGCCGTGCGCGCCACGGAGGGCACCGACATCCCCGTGACGGTCAAGTTCCGCATCGGCATCGACGACGACCATCACACCCATCTGGATGCCGGCGCCATCGCCGAGTCAGAGGGAGCAGCGGCCGTCGCCCTGCACGCGCGCACCGCCTCGCAGCGCTACTCGGGCACCGCCGACTGGAGCCAGATCACCGCGCTCAAGAACCACGTGACATCCATCCCGGTCCTGGGGAACGGCGATATCTTCGACGCCGCCGATGCCATCGCGATGATGGAACAGACCGGTTGCGATGGGGTCGTCATTGGCCGCGGATGCCTTGGGCGGCCGTGGCTGTTCACCGAGCTGAGTGCCGTTTTCAACGGTCAGACGATTCCCGAGCCGCCAAATCTCGGACAGGTAACGGACATCATGCGACGCCACGCGGAGTTGCTCGTCGATCATTTTGGCGAGGACAAGGCGTTGCGCGACATGCGCAAGCACATCGCCTGGTATCTGCACGGCTTCCCCGCCGGCGGCGACATCCGGCGCGCGCTCGCACTCGTGCACACCCGCGCCGAGCTGGACACCCTCCTCAAACAGCTCGATCACGCCGCCCCCTTCCCCGAAGGTGGAAACGGGCCGCGCGGGCGCCAGGGGTCACCCGCGAAGGTGTCGCTGCCCGATGGCTGGCTCAATGACCCCGACGATTGCACGGTTCCCTCAGCCGCCGATGTCATGCACTCTGGTGGGTGACATGGGGTCACATCTCGGTCACCGGGCATGGTGATCTGCGGCAATGCTCAGTAGCATGTGACGACGACCGTGCCCCGGGCACGGCGTTATCTGCTGCCGGTGTGCCGTGTACTTGCAACTGTCCAGACGTTTTTAAGCGAGGTTGAACATGGGTGATGGCCCAAACGCCACTCCTGCCCAACCACGCGCGTACGGCTCGGCCCCGTGGGAACGCGCCATCGAACCCGTTGGAAGTCATCCTGACATCGACGTAGCGCCGGAGCCGTCCAACACACCGTGGACACCGCCGCCCGCTCTGAATCACTCGCTGCCTGACCCCACCGATGACGAGTGGACACGGCGCCTGCAGATCGAACAATCGCTGCGCGAAACGCCCCAGGCCCTTCCCGAGGCGCCGCCACCCCGCGCCAACTCACGGCCCGCCGCGCGGCCCCCCAGGCCCGTATCCAATGGATCGGCCCCCAAACCCTCCCCGGCGCCGGTGCAATCCGCGCACGAGACCGGGTCCCACTCGCTCTCGGTCGCCGATCTGCTGGCCCGCGAGGGCGCCAACGGTGGCCGCCGTTCCCGCCGGCACGCGCGCACCCAAGATCCGGACGACTACGCAGAGGAGCCTGCTCCAGCGTCGTTCGCCGACGACAGCCATTTCGAAAGCCATACCGACGTCCTCCCGCAGGTGCCCGAATCCGCGCCCGAGTTCGATCGGCCTGCCGACGAGCACCCGGACTACGTGGACTACCCGGACGATGCTCCCCTCTACGACAAGGCCGCCGCGCGGCGCGTCCGGGCTTCGAATCTGGACGACAACATCGATACCCGCGCCATCCCGATCCGGGTGGGCAACACCGAAGCCGTTATGCGGGAAGAAGAACCCAAACGCTCACGGCGGCCCGTCTATCTCGGGCGCTCCATCGCCGCCGTCGTCGCGGTGTGCTCGCTCACCCTGACCGGCGGGGCCTGGCAGTGGAGCAACGTCAAGAACAGCAGACTCAACCGCGTTGAAGCGCTGGATCCGAACTCCCGCGACATCCGCGACCCGAATGGCCAGTACGGCGACGAGAACTTCCTCATCATCGGCGTCGACACCCGCGCGGGCGCCAACAGCGCTATGGGCGCCGGCGATACCTCCGATGCCGAGGGCACCCGCTCGGACACCATCATGTTGGTCAACATTCCTGCCAACAGGAAGCGCGTCGCCGTGGTGTCCTTTCCCCGCGATCTGGCCATCCAGCCCACGCTGTGCGAGGTGTGGAACGAAGACACCAAATCCTACGGGCCCGACAAGGCCTACACCGAGACAAAGCTCAACTCGGCGTTCGCCTTCGGTGGCCCCAAGTGTCTGGTCAAGGTCATCCAGAAACTGTCGGGGCTGAACATCAACCGCTTCCTCGGAGTGGATTTCGCCGGATTCTCCAAGATCGTCGACGCCGTCGGCGGGGTCGAGGTGTGCTCCCCCACGCCCATCGAGGACTACGAGCTCGGCACCGTGCTGCAAAACGCCGGACGCCAAACCATCGACGGTCACACCGCCCTGCAGTACGTGCGCGCACGGCAGGTCACCACCGAATACAACGGCGACTACGGGCGCATCAAACGCCAGCAGCTGTTCCTGTCCTCACTGCTGCGTTCGATGATTTCGCACAACACGTTCTTCTCGCTGAGCAAGCTCAACAACGTGGTGAACACCTTCATCGACGACTCCTACGTCGACAACATCAGAACGAAAGACCTTGTGGACCTTGGCCAGTCGCTCCAGGACGTGAAGGCCGGCCGGATCACCTTCCTGACGGTACCCACCGACGGCACCGACTCAGAGGGCAACGAGACCCCGCGCACCACGGATATCCGAAAGATCTTCGACGCCATCATCAATGACGATCCGCTGCCCGGCGAACTGCAGCCCGACGGCACCCGCGTCCCGATGCCCGGCACCACCGCCCAGGACACCACCTTGGCCTCCAGCGAACACGGGGTCGCGAGTGAGCTTGGTGAAACATCAACTGCCACACCAACTCCCGAGGCTATGCCGAGCGAGCAGGTTGACCTGGTCACCACCGATCCCAGCGAGATCAACGTGCACGTGTCCAACAGCACGGGCCAAACCGGCCTGGCCGCATCGGCGGCCAGCCAGCTGACCAGGTACGGATTCGGCATCACCACCACCGACGACTACCCGTCGTCGCTGCCCACCACGACCGTCTTCTTCTCACCGGGCCATGAGCAGCAGGCCGCGACGGTTGCCGCCTCGTTCGGCGGCGCCAAACTGCAGCGCATCACCGGCGCGCAGACCACGGTGCGGGTGGTGCTCGGCACCGACTACGCCTCCACCGCCAACCTGCAGGCTCCACCCGCCGCCGGTTCGACCGTCCCGCTGCAGCTGTCCTCGGGCGCGATGGCCCCCGCCGAGCTTCCGGTCGACCTCACCGTCGTCAACGCCGGCGACACTAGCTGCGGATAGTCCGGCCTATTTAGACGCCGCTCGCAGTTTCGTCCACGGAACCTGTAGTGGCATTCACTCGCCGTTCACACCAGGTCCATGACTCGACGGCGACGGGTCCGTAGGCTTGATCCATGCGTACCGCGTTTCAGGAGCAGCTGTCCTCATTGTCGGCACAGCTGGGGGAGATGTGTGGGTTGGCCGGAGCCGCCATGGAGCGGGCCACTCGTGCATTGCTACAGGCCGATCTCGTCCTCGCCGAGCAAGTGATCACGGACCACGAGCAGATCACCGCGATGAGTGCCGCCGCCGAGGAAAGCGCGTTCGCCATTCTGGCCCTGCAAGCACCGGTGGCCGGTGACCTGCGTGAGGTCGTCAGCAGCATCCAGATCGTCGCCGACGTGGACCGGATGGGCGCCCTGGCGCTGCACGTCGCCAAGATCGCCCGGCGGCGTCACCCGCAGCACGCCCTGCCCGAAGAGGTCAACGGATACTTCGCCGAGATGGGCCGTGTCGCAGTCGATTTGGGCAACAGCGCACAAGAGGTGCTGTTGACTCGCGATCCGGAGAAGGCCGCCCGGATCAACGAAGAAGACGACGCGATGGACGACCTGCACCGGCACCTCTTCACCGTGCTGATGGACCGGGAATGGAAGCACGGCGTCGCGGCCGCCGTCGACGTGACGCTGCTGGGCCGCTTCTACGAGCGATTCGCCGATCACGCCGTCGAGGTGGCCCGCCGGGTCATCTTCCAGGTGACGGGAAGCCTGCCCCCGGAGGGGCAGGGCCACGACCACCTCACTGCGATCTAGCGCGGCTAGGGCACCAGGACGATCTTTCCGCGGGTGTGCTGGCGCTCCAGCAGCTCGTACGCGCTACGCACCTCATCGAGCGGAAATGTCTGCGCGACAATCACATCCAGCTTGCCGCCGACAATCAGCGCGGCCAGCTCGGAAAGAACCTGTGCCGAGGCGCCTTCGGCGTTGCCCACGCTTTGCACGCCGTATCGCTCGATCGCCGCGAAGTCGATGATGGTGTCGATCCGCCGCAGATCCACTCCGAGCTCATGCAGCGCCAACTCCACGTAACCACCGCCGAAGAAGTCGAGAAAGGCATCGACCCGCCCCTCGGGTGCTGCCGCCTTGATGCGATCGGCCAGCCCGTCGCCGTAGTTGACCGGGATGACGCCATGCGCGGTGAGCCACTCGTCGTTGCCCGGGCCCGCGATACCGAGCACGGTCGCGCCCGCGGCCTTGGCGAGCTGTACGGCAATGGTGCCCACTCCCCCCGCCGCCCCGGAGACGGCCACCACATCGCCCGGGGCCAGCGCAACGGAGCCGACTGCGGCATATGCCGTGGTACCCGCGACGAAGAGGCTGCCTGCCACTTCCCAGGACAAGCTCTCGGGTTTGGTGACCAACTGGCTGGCCGGGACGGCGACGAACTCCGCGTGACTGGCCCGATTGTCGGTGTAGCCGAACACCTCGTCCCCCGGCGCAAAACGTGCCACCCCGTGACCGGCCTGCACCACGACACCCGCCAGGTCACTGCCCTGGCCGGATGGGAAGGTCGCCGGGAATCTGTCGTGCAGCATCCCGGTGCGGATCTTGGCCTCGCCCGGGTTGATCCCCGCGGCACGCACCTGCACCAACACCTCGTCGGCCCCGGGAACCGGGCGCGGCACATCGCGCACCTGCAGGACGTCGATACCGCCGTACTGATCGAACTGCACTGCCTTAGTCATACCGTCTAGGACAGTCGCGGTGCCGAGACTATTCCGAATCAGCCGAATCGGCCGGAGATGTAATCCTCGGTGGCCTTCTGCGTGGGATTGGAGAAGATCTTCTCGGTGTCGTCGATCTCCACCAGCATGCCCGGCTTGCCCGCGGCCTCCAGGTTGAAGAACGCGGTCTGATCGCTCACCCGCGCGGCCTGCTGCATGTTGTGCGTGACGATGACGATGGTGAACTCCTGCTTGAGCTCGGAGATCAGATCCTCGATGGCCAGCGTGGAAATGGGGTCCAGGGCCGAGCACGGCTCGTCCATCAGCAGCACATCGGGTTGCACCGCGATGGCCCGGGCGATGCACAGACGCTGCTGCTGGCCACCGGAGAGGCCGCCGCCGGGGCGGTCGAGGCGGTCCTTAACCTCGTTCCACAGGTTGGCGCCCTGCAGCGAACGTTCGGCGACCTCGTCGAGAGTCTTCTTGCTGCGCACCCCCTGCAGCCGCAGGCCGGCGACCACATTGTCACGAATAGACATGGTGGGAAACGGGTTTGGCCGCTGGAACACCATGCCGATGGTCTTACGTACCGATACCGGGTCGACTCCGGAACCATAGATGTCGGCGCCGTCAAGTAGCACCGAACCCTCAACGCGGGCACCGGGAGTCACCTCGTGCATGCGGTTGAGGGTGCGCAGCACCGTGGACTTACCGCAGCCGGACGGGCCGATGAAGGCCGTCACACTGCGAGGCGGAACCGACAGCGCGACATCCTGAACGGCATGGAACTTGCCGTAAAAGATGTTCACGTCCTTGAGATCGAGGCGCTTGGCCATAACTACCTTCCTAGACCTTTTTCGGCGCGAAGAAACGCGAAATGAGCTTGGCGACGACATTGAGAACCGCGACCAACACGATGAGGGTGAGGGCGGCGCCCCACAGCCGGGACTCGGCGAGCCCCACCACCGAACCGCTGCGCTGATCGAGCATCATGCCGGGCAGCGAGGCCATCTCACCGCCGAACATGTCGTAGTTGATCAGCTTGCTGTAACCGACCAGCACCAGCAGTGGCGCGGTTTCACCCATCACGCGGGCCAGCGCCAGCATCACACCAGTCACCACACCCGAGAGCGCGGTGGGCAGCACGATGTGGGAGATGGTCTTCCATTTGGGTACACCCAGCGCGAAGGAGGCCTCGCGCAGATCGTTCGGAACGATCTTGAGCATTTCCTCGGAGGACCGCACCACCACCGGAATCATCAACAGCACCAGGGCAAGTGAGACCGCCAGGCCCGAGCGCGGCAACCCCAGGGTGGCCACCCACAGCGCGTAGATAAACAGCGCCGCGACGATCGACGGCACACCGGTGAGGATGTCGACCATGAAGGTGGTGAGCTTGGCCAGCCGGGAGTTGCGGCCGTACTCGACGAGGTAGATGGCCACAAAGATACCGATGGGCACCGAGATGATCGCGCAGAAAAGCCCTTGGAAAAGCGTCCCGACGATGGCGTGATAGGCACCGCCGCCCGCGATCCGGTTGGTCATCATGTTCTGCGACTTGAACCACCAGTCGGCGCTGAGGATGGCGGACAAACCGCGATCGAGCACCGTGTAGAGCACCCACACCAGCGGAACCAGGGCGATCAGCACCGCACTGGACACCAGCACCGTGGCAATGGCATTGGTGGCCTTGCGCCGGCCCGAAAGAGGATGGAAGGCGGGTTCTTTCACCGGCCTGTCAAGAGTCGCGGTCATGCCCGGCCCTTTCCGCCGACGACGGCGCGCGCCGCCGAGTTCACCAGGAATGTCAGCACAAAGAGCACCAAGCCGGCCGCGATGTAGGCCCCGGCTTCCAACTCGTTGTTGAATTCCGACGCGTTGGACGCGATGTGGGTCGCGAAGGTGCTCCCGCTGTCGAACAGCGACCAGCCGAATGCCACCGAGGTACCCGAGAGAATCAGCATCAGCGCGATGGTCTCGCCCAGCGCGCGGCCCAGCCCCAGCATGGAACCACTGATGTATCCGGAGGTGCCGAACGGAATGATGGTGGTGCGCACCACTTCCCATTTGGTGGCGCCCAGAGCCAGCGCGGCCTCGATCTGGCCCTTGGGAGTCTGAATGAACACCTCACGGGTGACCGCCGCGATGATCGGCAGGATCATCACCGCCAACACGATGCCACCGGTGAACAGGTTGCCGCCGCCGGCGATGTTCACGGGGCTGTCCGCGAACAGTGGGATGAATCCAAGGTTTCTGTTGAGCCACAACGCAACCGGCGCAATGGTCGGCGCGAGTACGTAGATGCCCCACAGGCCGTAGACGATCGAGGGCACCGCGGCCAGCAGGTCGATGACGTAGGCTAGCGGCCCGCGGACCCGGGCGGGCGCGTACTCGGTGAGGTAGATCGCGATTCCCAGCGCCACGGGCATGGCCAGTAGCAGCGCGAAGATCGAGACGAAAACCGTGACCGAGAACAGGTCGAGCACACCGAAGTGCATGTGTGCCGTGTCATCGGTGCGCCACGGACCGTTGTAGAGGAAGAAGTTCTCCTCATCGTTGTTCAGCGCCGGCACGGCCCGCAGGATCAGGAACAGCGCCACCAGCCCGATCAGCGCGACAACGAAGACGCCCGATCCCGTCGCGAGCCCGGAGAAGACGCGGTCACCGGGGCGAGTGACCGCCCTGGTGGATTTGACGGGTGGCTGATGGTCGCCCTCATCGCTCATGGGTTGTGGCTTCTCCTCGAAGACCGTTCCGTCAAGATCCGCCGGACGGGCTACCCCCACGGGATCGATCCCGCTGGTCTGGCTGCTCATTGAACTCGCTGTCTATGTCGTTGATGGTACGTCCCCACCCGGGTTGCCCAAGCCCACCGGGTGGGGACGTAACCGTTGCTAAGAGAGCGCCTTGATGGCCGTCTCGAGGCGGGACTTGAACTGTGTGGGCAGCGGGGCGTAGCCGACATCGGCCAGGCCCTTCTGCCCCTGGTTCACCGCAACCGTCAGGAACGACTTCACCGCGGAGGCGACGTCGGCATCCTTGTATCCCTTGGAGCAGACAATCTCGTAGGTGGCCAGCACGATCGGGTAGGCACCCGCGGTCTTGGTCCCGTAGATCGAGGCCAGGTCCAGCTTGAGGTCGTTGCCCTCACCGGCGAACTTGGCGGTCTCCACCGACGCCGCGGCGGTCTCCGGGGTCAGCGCCACCGCGCCGGCGCCGCTGTCGATCTGAACGTACGGCAGCTTGACGTCGTCGGCGTAGCCCTTCTCCACGTAGGTGATGGCGCCGGGCAGAGCCTTGACCTTCTCGGCGACACCGGAGGACTTCTCGGCGCTCTCGCCGGCGCCACCCTCCCAGCTGCCGCTGCTGCCCTTGGTCCAGCTCTCCGGAGCCGCGGTGGTGAGGTACTTGCCGAAGTTCTCGCTGGTTCCGGACTTGTCCTTGCGGTAGACCGGGGTGACCTTGGTGTCCGGCAGCGTCGCGCCCGGGTTCAGGGCGGCGATGGCGGGGTCGTTCCAGGTGGTGATGGCTCCGGTGAAGATCTTGGCCGCGGTGTCCGCGTTCAGGACCAGCTTGTCAACGCCGGGCACGTTGTACGCCAAGGCAATAGGACCGAAGACGACGGGCAGGTTCCACGCCTCGTTGCCGCCGCAGCGCTCCTTGGCCTTGCCCGCCTCTTCCTCCGACAGAGCCGAGTCCGAGCCACCGAGGTCGACCTGTCCGGCGATGAAGTTGTCGCGGCCCTTGCCCGAGCCGGTGGGGTTGTAGTTGATCGACTTGCCGGGGCATGCGGTCGAGTACTCGTTGGCGAAGATGTCGAACGCGTTCTTCTGTGCCGAGGAGCCCTCGGCGCTCAGCTTGGTCTTGCCCGCGCAGTCGCCCGATGCGGAAGCGGAGCTGGAGGAGGAAGCTCCGGTGGTGTTGTCGCTGCCACAGGCGGCGACACCGGCCGTCAGGGCGACGGCGGCGGCCGCCGCGAAGATCGTGGTGCCGGTGTTCTTAAGATTCACGGCCTTGAGGTTCACGGCTCTCGCTTTCTCGCATGTGTGATGGAAGACGATGACGGAGTGGATCTTCTACGCGCACCCCGGAAACTAAAGGCAGTCGATGGACGGGCACCCGCCCGCAGATGAACGGAAAGTGAACTCACAGACTTGACAGTCCGGTCGTTATCGCAGGTAAACGCCCTGTCAGGCGCGACCATAGGCGGCATCGGTGAGCGCCACCGCAAATCCCAGCCGCTCGTACGTGCGCAATGCCGCCTGGTTGTCCGATTCGACGTACAGCAACACGGTCCGCAGTCCGAGGCCCGCCAGATGATGCAACCCCACCAAGGTCAGTAGCCGGCCCAGCCCACGTCCCTGCGCCTCCGGGTCAACCCCCACGACGTACACCTCACCCATCCCGGGCTTGTCCAAATGCCTTTTGGTCCAGTGGAATCCGAGCAAGTCCCCGCTCTGCGCGTCATGCGCCAGGAACAACCCGCGGGGATCGAACCACGGTTCGGCGAACCGGACCGCGAGGTCGTCCTGGGTCCAGCCGCCCTGCTCGGGATGCCACGAGAACGCCGCGTTGTTGACGCGCAGCAGGTCCGAATCATCCTGGGGCCCAGAGTAATAACGGATAACAACGCTGGGGTCGGCGGACAGGGCGGGCAGCTCGGCAAGCGGTCTGCGCATCTGGTGCAGCCGCCGCAGCGCGACCAGTCCCAGCTTGGCGGCCACCGCTTGCGCGGCGGGCAGGTCGCCATGCGCCCAGATGCGAGTGCCCGCACCGCCCTCATCGAGCGCTTGCCGAATCATCTCCGAACCGATCCCACGCCGACGCGCCTTCGGCGCGACCACCAATTCGGCCATCGCCGTGGCGTTCTCGGAGGCGTCCTGATCGGGCAGCGCCAAATTGAGGAAGGCGGCTACGTCGTCCCCATCCTCGGCAATCAGGTGCTTGGCCTCGGTGCCGCGCAGCTCACGCACCACCTGCTCCCCCACGGGAGCAATGCCGTCGGCGCGAGTGGCCTCGACAATCAATTCGCGTATCTGCAGCTGACGCTGACTATCGAGGAGCGGGACCCATTCGGTCATACCGCCAACGCTAGTCGGAGAATCACCCCGCGTTGATCGCCCCTGGCTCGGCACCGATGTCGTCACCGCTGCCATCGTCGTCCAGATCGTCGATATCGGATTCGCTGTCCTCGACCGAATCCGCCGCCGGACCGGGGTCGCCCTTCGCCCGCGGCGGGCGGACCGCCTTGTAGCCGACATTGCGCACCGTGCCGATCAACGATTCGTACTCGCCGCCCAGCTTTGCGCGCAGTCGCCGCACGTGCACATCCACGGTGCGGGTGCCGCCGAAGAAGTCATATCCCCATACTTCTTGGAGCAGTTGAGCCCTGGTGAAAACGCGACCGGCATGCTGTGCCAGGTACTTCAGCAGTTCAAATTCCTTATAGGTGAGGTCAAGCGGGCGGCCACGCAATCTGGCGGTGTAGGTGCCCTCGTCGATCACCAATTCACCGAGCACGACCTTGCTGGCGTTCTCCACGTTGACCGCACCCGCGCGACGGCCCACCAGCAGACGCAGCCGCGCGTCGATCTCAGCGGGGCCCGTTCCGGGCAGCAGGATGTCGTCCAGCCCCCAGTCGACGTTGACTGCCACCAGGCTGCCCTCGTTGACCACGGCAACCACCGGAACCGAGGATCCGGCCGCACCGAGCAGCCGGCACAGTCCGCGCGCGGAAGCCAGATCGGTGCGCGCATCGACTATCGCCACATCGGCAGCGCCCGCCTCCAACAGCGAAGACACCTCATTGGGCACCGGCCGCACGGTATGGGCGAGCAGCGACAGGGACGGCAGCACCGCATCGGGGTTTGGGTCAGCGGTCAACAGCAACAGGTCCAACGAGCCCTCCAACACCCGGGTGCTTCGGTCTCCAGGTGTTCCATAATGTACCGCGCCACCTGCTGGTAAGCGTGGATGAGCCGCTCGCGTGAGGCCCGCACGCGTTCGATGAGCACGTGGCGTGACTGCCCACCAGGCCCGTCGGGAACAGCGGCTCCGTGGCAATACGCCAGAATATGCAGATGCGCAAACCCCTGATCGCCGCCATTGCGGCGGTGTCCGCATTGGCGATCATGGCCACCGGCACCGATTTCGGATTTGCGATTTTCGCCGAATACCGGCTGTCCCGGACGCTGCGCACCGAGGCCAACCTGAGCTCCGATCCGTCGGTGGCGATCCTGGTGTTTCCGTTCATTCCGCAGGCCCTGCGGCACCGGTACAAGGAAATCGAGATCAAGGCGCACGGCGTCGACCACGCCGAGACGGGCAAGGCGACGCTGGAAGGCACCCTGCATGGCATCGACGTCTCCCAGGCATCCTGGCTGATCCGCCCGGATTCGCCGTTGCGGGTGGACCGCTTGGAGAGCCGGATCATCATCGACTCCAATCACCTGGGCCGCTTCATGGGAATCAATGACCTTGCCGTCGAGCCACCACCCAAGGAGCAGAACGACGCGACCGGCGGTACCACCGAGTCCGGTATCTCGACGGGAACGGGTCTGCTCTTCACCGGGACACCCAAGACGGGTGAGTTTCAGCACAAGGTGACCGTCTCTGTCGACGTGTCCGTCGGCGGGCCGGACAAGACGGACTTACAACTCGTCGCGACATCGGTGGTCACGGGCCCAGGAACCGCCGATCGCGATGTGCCCGAGGAGCAGCAGGCCGGTGTGTTCGCCGCCTTCACCAAAGTGGTTCCCCGGCAGAAGCTGCCCTTCGCCATCGAACCAACCACGGTCGGCGCACGTGGATCAGATGTGATCATCGAAGGTATCGCCGAGGGAGTAACGATCTCTCTGGACGCGTTCAAGCAGTCATGACGTCAGATTTGTCCGCTCTGCACGCGAGCGGGTCGTCGCCACTGGTGACCGCGGTCATTGCGATCGCGGTCGCACTGCTGGCGTCGAGCCTCATCGCGGTGGCCATCAAGAGCAGGTCCGGCAAGCTGCGCGAAGGCCCTGGCGGATCCGATGAGGTGCAGGCCCCGCCCGGCATCGAACTCTCGGCGACCGGACCCACGATCGTGCATTTCAGCGCGGTGTGGTGTGGACCGTGTGCGGCGGTGCGCCGCGTTGTCGACCAGGTGTCGGCCGACCAGCCCGGCGTCGCGCATATAGAGGTGGATATCGACGCGAACCCCGACGCCGCCCGGGCGTTGTCGGTGCTTTCGCTGCCGACAACCTTCATCTTTGATGCCACCGGACGGCAGGCGTATCGAGTCTCGGGGGTACCCAAGGCCGCGGACCTGCGCACTGCGCTGCAGGGCATGACGCAGCCGGGGTAAACTCGTCGCCGTGCAAGCCCGCCTTGAGCCGATGCTCACCAAACGACGCGCTGTCGATCTGTGCCGCGTCGCGGGCTGCTGCTGTTGTTGTTGCTGCTAATCGCGGCCACCTTTGCGTGTGCCGAAACAGGTGTAGCCATGCCCGCCACCCTTAGGAGCACAACATCTCATGACCACTGCCAACACAACGCCCGCAATCAGTCAGGTTGACGTCCGCGGCCCCCGCTTTTCCGCCTGGGTCACCACCACCGTTCTCATCGTCACGCTTGCCGTGTCGGCGGTATCGCCGGTGGCGGCCGCGGTGATCCTGGGCCTCCAAGCTGTGGTGTTCGCGATCGGCGCGCTGCTGGGGCCGCATCGTGCCCCCTACGGCGTGATCTTCCGGACGCTGATCCAGCCACGGCTGAGCCCGGTGACCGAGCGTGAGCCCATCCCGCCGCTGCAGTTCGCGCAGCTACTGGGCTTCACCTTCGCCGCGATCGGCACCGTCGGATTTGCCACCGGTGTCACCTTGCTCGGCGTGATCGCCACCGCGCTCGCGCTCGGCGCGGCCTTCCTCAACGCCGCGTTCGGCATCTGCCTGGGTTGCCAGATCTATCCGCTCGTCACCCGGTTCCGCCGCACTCAGCCGTCTGCTCAGTAATCAACAAACACGGAAGGAAATCCTCTATATGGCCCGCTCTGACGTACTGGTCTCCGCCCAATGGGCGCAAGACAATCTTTCCGCTCCCAACACGGTGTTCGTGGAGGTGGACGAGGACACCAGCGCGTACGACGTCGGCCACATCGAGGGCGCCGTCAGGCTGGATTGGAAGACCGATCTGCAGGACGCCGTCAAGCGTGACTTCGTGGACCAGCAGCAGTTCTCGAAACTGCTGTCCGACAAGGGCATCGGCAACGACGACACCGTGGTTCTGTACGGCGGCAACAACAACTGGTTCGCGGCCTACGCGTACTGGTACTTCAAGCTGTACGGGCACCAGGACGTGAAGCTGCTCGACGGCGGCCGCAAGAAGTGGGAGCTGGATGGCCGCCCGCTGTCCACCGACACGGTCTCGCGTCCGGCGACCTCGTACCAGGCTGCCGCTCCCGACAACACCATCCGCGCGTTCCGCGACGAGGTGATTGCCGCCATCGGTGCAAAGAACCTCGTAGACGTGCGCTCGCCCGATGAGTTCTCCGGCAAGATCCTGGCTCCCGCGCACCTGCCGCAGGAGCAGAGCCAGCGCCCCGGGCACGTCCCCGGCGCCATCAACGTTCCCTGGAGCAAGGCTGCCGCCGAGGACGGCACCTTCAAGTCGGATGAAGAGCTGGCCAAGCTCTACGCCGACGCCGGGCTGGACGGCCAGAAGGAAACCATCGCGTACTGCCGCATCGGTGAGCGTTCGTCGCACACCTGGTTCGTGTTGCAGGAGCTCCTGGGACACCAGAACGTGAAGAACTACGACGGCAGTTGGACCGAATACGGCTCTCTCGTGGGAGCCCCGATCGAGTTGGGAAGCTAGTTATGTGCAGTGCACCGAAGCAGGGCCTGGCCATTCCGGCGGGCGTCGACGTTGAGAAGGAAACCGTGATCACCGGCCGCGTGGTCGATGGCAACGGCCAGACGGTGGGCGGCGCCTTCGTGCGGCTGCTGGATTCCTCGGATGAATTCACCGCCGAGGTGGTGGCGTCTGCGACCGGCGACTTCCGGTTCTTCGCCGCTCCGGGCGACTGGACGCTGCGGGCGTTGTCGTCGGCCGGCAACGGCACCGCGACGGTGAGCCCCACCGGCGCCGGCATCCACGAGGTCGACATCAAGATCGAAAGCTGAGTGGCCTAGGCCTCTTCGCCGAGCGCGCACTCAGGTGTCGGAATCCTCCGGCTACCTGGGTGCGCGTTCGTCGTTTGTGATGGAGCTCAGTTCGCGGTGTCCGGTGCGGCCGCCGCACTCCGAACCGGCTGCCTGGCCTCGAGGCCCGGCATCGGCTGATCGGGTGGATTCCCAGTCGGAGAAGGATCCTCCAGACCCATGGGCTGTCCGGTGGGGATGTTCTGCCTGCCGGTAGCGGCCGTCGCCCCCGGGGCCGTACCTCCGGCGGTCTCCGGCACTGCGGTCCGCTGCATGGGTGACGACGGGCGGGCTCCGAACACCTGACCGAGCGGACCGGCTTCATGCGGTTTGACGGTGACATGTTTCAGCTGCACACCCAGGCGATCGCCCGGCATCCCGACATGGGCGGACTCGGGGTCGGCGTTGGTCATGGCCCGTGTGCCGCCCGCGTCGCGTACCCGCGGCGGCGGGGTTAGCGACCAAATGGATTGCAGCCCATAGACACCCGGGTAGTACCCGATGTAACCGGGTGGGGTGTAGATCTGTCCGGTCGGGTCTCCCGGGACCGATGGGTCGGCGGTCGCGCTGGGCGCGCCGAGTAGGCCGGCGATGGCGAACGCCGCGATGACACCGGCCCGCCAGGTACAAAATCTCATGCAGATTCCTTGGTCTTATTGCGGCTCTGGATAATTCAGTGCGAGGCGGCAGGATCCGGGCCGCTGTTCAGCGAGCCGGGCCCGATGGTTCCGTTGGCCTTCGGTTGGACGGATTCACTGTCCGTTTCCGGCGGTGGCTGATGCGTGCCCGGTACCGGGTCTTCCAGACCGCCGGGAGCCGCGCCGGGCATGCTGGCCCCGGGCACCACGCCACCGGCAGGATCGGGCGCTCCGATCGAGTCCATCGGCGACTCCGGGCGCACGCCCGGCGCGACCCCCAGCGTCGAGTTCCGCAGCGGTTCGACGCCCAATTCAGAGCCGGGCATCCCATATTCGGCCGACGCGGAATCGGTGTTGCTCATGGCGCTGGTGCCTGCCGCGTCGAGCACCCGCCGCGGCCGCATCCAGAAGCCGAGGATGTACGTATAGGCGCCGGGTTGGTGCCCGATCCGGCCGGGCATGTTGTGGTACGGCAGCCCGTCGTATCCGGGCGGCGGACCGGGAGGAACCGGCGGCGACGGCGCCGCGAGCGCACCCGGCGCCAGCAAGACACTGGCGCCGAGAACGGCGGCGAGCAGTCCGGCGCCCTTACTGATAGGTGATGTCATGTGCGCGGCCACCCCTGTCTAGATCTTGATCGGCTCGCCATAGATGGCGTACGAGGAGTGGGCACCGGTAGTCGAGATGCGCAGGTACGCGTAAGAGCGGATGGTGACATCGCCACCACAGGCATCCACCTTGACGTGCAGATTCGTGATGTCCAGCGTCGCCCTACCCGACGGGTTCAGCGCCATGTTGGACATCGGCAGATCGACGATGACACCGGGTTCCAGGTCGGTCTGCACGTAGCCGGTGGCGCCGCCGCCGACCGATCCCCCGATCGAGTTGCTCGAACCCAAAGACCCAGTCCCGCTGACACCGCCGGAGACCGCACCACCCAGCTGCAGTCCGCTCGACACATCGGACTGGCAGCCCAGCTGATAACCCATGATGAAGAGGCTGTCCAGGATCGATCCTTGTCCGCCGGTGACCGCCGCCGAGGAGTACAGGTTGACGAAGGCCTCGCGGGAATTACTCGCGTTGGCGAGGTTCGGGATCGAGTTGACGACCTCGTTGTAACTGTTCAGATGGATATGCCAACCGTCCGGGGTGACCTGATCCAGGTCCTCTGGCTGCATGGTCACCGGCTCTGCGAAGACGGGGGGAGCTTGCAGTACGGCAACACCAACGACCACTGCCGCGAAACACGCACTGCGGATGCATCGAATGAACGTTCCTGCCATGTCGGCCTTCCACGTGAGTGCTGAAAAGCCGTAGCAGCGGTTCTGCCCGGTCAGTTCAGCCCGAACTGAGCGGGTTATTTCTAGCCAGCGCGCAGTTAACTCCGATCCGAGTCCCGGTGAACGCTGGTTGAACGCGAACAAGGTGGGGTTTACCGCCATATGGAGGTACGGCTATCCCCCACCGGGCGACGAATCAGTAGGACCAGCTACCCGAGGGCTGCACGACGAAGCCGTGTTCGCCGTAGTGCCGATCCGGCGGGTCCTGGGTGTCCTTGGGCCAAGAATCGGGTTTCTTGGCCCGGCAGGCCAGGGCGTCATCGGCAAGGACCGCGCAGACGACGCCGTTGCCGGGCGCGATCTTCGAACCGGTGGGCAGCAACGGATACGAGTGGTCGTCGGGGTTCTGCTCGTACCGCGCGATGAGGCCGGGCTTGGTGAGCGACACCGCCACGGAGTTCATGTCCGTGCCGGCACCAGCGATCGTCCCGGCGCAGGAGACGCCCAGGTCGGCGATCATATTGCTCTGGCACTTGAGGCCACCGGGCGTGCTGAAGACCCAGCCCGACATGCTCGGGTGAGCCCCTATGACCTGGTATTCGGCGAGGTCGACGGCCGGATAGGAGTCCACGTCCGGGAACTTCGGTGGCTGCGCATTCGCTACAGGTGCCACGGCGCCCGCCACCAAGACGGTCGCAGCCATGAAATACGCAGATAAAGGTCGTCCCGACAAGATCACCACACCTCTACATCGCGGTAGCTGAGATCGGCGTTACCCGGCGAGTTGTGGGTCACACCGTTATCCCAGGTAAGCTCCCTTTCCGTGGTGCTCTTCTTCGAGATCATGTTGGTGGCCGCGGTGCTCGTCATCACCTGGTTCGCGCTGTACGCGTTGTACCGGCTGATCACCGACGAGTCGTGACGGAACCGGATCCGACAGCCGCCGAGCAGCGGCCATCGGTGGGGAGGAATCTCCCCACCTTTCACGACCTTCCCATCCCCGCCGATACCGCGAACCTGCGCGAAGGCGCGGAGCTCAACGCGGCGATGCTGGCGCTGTTACCCCTGGTCGGAGTGTGGCGCGGCGAGGGCGAGGGCCGCGATGCCGACGGCGACTACCGCTTCGGACAGCAGATCGTGGTGGCACACGACGGCAGCGACTACCTGACCTGGGACGCGCGCTCATGGCGGCTGGACGCCGACGGCCAGTTCGAGCGGCTGACCTTGCGCGAGAGCGGATTCTGGCGGTTCGCGCCCGACCCCAATGATCCCGACGAGAACCAGGCGATTGAGCTGGTGCTGGCGCATGCCGCGGGATTTGTCGAACTGTTCTACGGTCAGCCGCTCAACGCCTCGTCCTGGGAGCTGGTGACCGATGCGCTGGCCCGCAGCAAGTCCGGCGCCCTGATCGGCGGGGCCAAGCGCCTGTACGGCATTGTCGACGGTGGCGATCTGGCCTATGTCGAGGAACGGGTCGGCGCCGACGGCGGTCTGGAGCCGCATCTGTCGGCGCGGTTATCACGCTTCGCGGGCTAGCTCTTCTGCCGAGCATGCCCATATGTGCCGGAAACGGCGCGAAAAGCGCACTTTTGAGCATGTTCGCCTTGCTTAGCCGCCGCCCCTGAGAAAGGGGCGGCCCCCGAACCGTTCGGCTCGATCGGACTCATCGAGGGTTCGGGGGCCGGGTGGCTGCCGTGGATTTGCCCACCGCAGCGCATGGCTGCAGCTAGCGAGCAGCCACCTCACATGTCCCGTAAGCAATCAATTTGTCGGACCACCTCCTTCCTTGTGTACCAACGACGGTACGACGCAATGAGGTGTGCCACAACCGATTTATTCTGCGGCGATCGGAACTGGCCATCGGAACTACAGCGCGATGGCCTTGTCGACCAGCTCGGGCAGCCGTGCCGCAAGCGGCCCGGCAGGGCGCGCCACGCCGTCCAGCGTATGCACGCGAGCCGCGAGCGTGATGCTCGCCAACATCCAAACATCCTGCGCGGCAATTAGATCAGCGGGTTTGACGGCCTCGTACCGGCACGCAATCCCCTCGGCCGTGGCCACCTCGAACAACGCACGCTGAGTGGTCCCGTGCAGGATCCCGTGTTCAGGGAAGGGGGTCACCAGGGCATCGCCGGTATCCACGATCACCGTCGAGCGCGGCCCCTCCAACACGAATCCGTCCGAACTGACGAAAATGACGTCTTGGGCCCCTTGAGTTTCGGCGTACCGCAGGGCGGACATGTTGATCGCGTAAGACAGCGTCTTGGCCCCCGACAGCAGCCACGGCAGCGGTTCGGCCGGTTGCGCGGGCAACCCGCGGTCCAGGGTGATCACCGAGACGCCGTCGCGCCGTGCCGTCAACGACCGCGCCGGAACCGGCGCAATGGTCAGGTATGCCGTTGCACCCCCACCGCTTTCACGCCCCCGGGTGTACACTAGGCGCAGCATCGCATCCCCGCCCGAGAGCGAATTCCATTGCCCTACCCCGATCTCGACGGCGGAGCGCCAGGCCGCCCGGTCGGGCTCGGCGAGATCCATCGACGCCGCCGAGACGGCCATCCGGTCCAGGTGGGCTTCCAGCTTGCAGACGGAGCCGCCGCGCACCAGCGCCGTCTCGAACGCGCCGTCACCACGTACCGCCGCAAGCTCATCGGCATGCAACAGCGGCACCGCGGGGTCGTGCACTTCACCGTCGAGTGTGACCACTACCGCTACCGCCATGGGCAATGAGATTAGCGGTCGTAGAGTTGAAACTGTGATGAGCCGCTTGCGCGAAGAAGTTAGGCACCGATGACGGCTGTTTACGTACCCGAAGACAATCCGGACACCGGTGCGGTGTGGCACTACGGCGACCCGCTCGGAGAGCAACGCGCCGCACTGATCGGCGCCGTCCTCGTCGATCGATCCACGCGCCCTGTGCTCACCCTCTCCGGAGCCGAGCGGCTGAGCTGGCTGCACACCATCTCCAGCCAGCACGTCGCCGATCTACGGGACGGCCAAACGCGCGAGAACCTCAATCTCGACGGACAGGGGCGTGTCGAAGACCACTGGGTGCAAACCGATCTGGGCGGCATCACGTATCTGGACACCGAGCCGTGGCGCGGCCAGGCGCTCAAAGACTTCCTCACCAAGATGGTGTTCTGGTCCAAGGTCGAAGTCGCCGCCTCCGATCTGAAGGTCTTCACCCTGCTCGGGCCCGGCACCGTGGAGCTGGCCGGGAAATTGGGAATCGCGGCACTCCCCGAGTTCGACCACGCGGTCGAGCTGCCCGGCGGCGGCCTCATCCGGCGTATGCCGTGGCCGCTGCAGGACGCGACCTACGACCTGCTCGTCCCGTCAGGCGACGGCCTGGCGGAGCGTCTGGGGGTGCGCCAGGCCGGTCTGTGGGCCTTTGAAGCGCTCCGGGTCGCAGCCGCGCGGCCGCGGCTCACCGTGGACACCGATGAACGCACCATCCCCCACGAGGTGGCATGGATCGGCGGTGTCGTGCCGGACGACGACGATCCGCGAGCAGTGCATCTGGCCAAGGGCTGCTATCGCGGGCAGGAGACGGTGGCCCGGGTGCACAATCTGGGCAAGCCGCCCCGGGTGCTGGTGTTGCTGCATCTGGATGGCTCGGCCGATCGCCCCGTGACCGGGGACGAGGTGAGCGCCGCCGGCCGCGCAGTGGGCCGGGTGGGTTCTGTCATCGACCACGTCGACCTGGGCCCGATCGCGCTGGCACTGGTCAAACGATCGGTCGTCGAGGCCCTCGCGGGCGGTAATCCGGCACCCCTGACGGCGGGTCCGGCGGCGGCCGCCATCGACCTCGATCTCGTGCCCGACCTGCAGACGGAGCAGCGTGGACGGGAGGCCGTGAACCGCCTGCGGCAGGGGTCCGGCCAACCGGGTGGTTAGGGCGTGCAGCAGTTGGTCGATCGGCACGCTAAACTATCGTCAGGATCGATAAACAAACTCCACCGGAGCCGCCCTGGAATTGGGCCGCTCCGCTATTGCGCGAGGGGGTTCCCCCATGGGCCGCGGCCGGGCAAAGGCAAAGCAGACCAAGGTTGCTCGCGAGCTGAAGTACAGCTCTCCTCACACGGATCTTGAGCAGCTCCGCCGTGAACTTTCGGGTGCTCCGGTATCTCAGCCGGACGACGACCGCACCAGCGACCGCTGGGCGGACGACGAGGACGCCTGGCGCCGCTAAAACGGCACTGCGGTAACCCCACCCGAGGTTCTTAGAACCTCGGGTGCTGTCCCACGAGTAGGGCACTCTCGCTGCCTGAATCCTTGCCCGACTTCTTGATGGTGCCGAGGGTCCAGCAGTCGATGTGCCGTGCCGTCAGAACCGCGAGCGCCCTGTCGACGTCTTCGGGCGCGACCACGGCCACCATGCCGACACCCATGTTGAAGGTCTTCTCCATCTCGGCGCGCTCGATGCGGCCACGCTGCGCGATCATCGCGAAGATCGGTCCCGGGGTCCAGCTGCCCCGATCGAGTTCTGCGACCAGGCCCTCCGGGATCACGCGGGCCAGGTTGCCGGCGAGACCGCCGCCGGTGACGTGGCAGAAAGTGCGCACCTCGGTCTCCGCGGCCAGTGCCAGGCAGTCCTTGGCGTAGATCCGGGTGGGCTCCAGCAGCTCCTCACCCAGGGTGCGGCCAAACTCTTCGACCTGTCCGAACAGATCCATCCGGTCGATCTCCAGCAGCACGTGCCGGGCCAGCGAGTAACCGTTGGAATGCAGGCCCGAGGAGCCCATCGCGATCACGACGTCGCCGGGACGAACCCGGTCCGGCCCCAGCACGCGGTCTGCTTCCACGATGCCCACACCGGTGGCCGACAGGTCGAAGTCATCAGGTGCCATCAAACCGGGGTGTTCGGCGGTCTCGCCACCGAGCAGCGCGCAGCCGGCGATGGCACAGCCCTCGGCGATACCGGCGACCAGCTCGCTGACGCGCTCGGGTACCACCTTGCCGACGGCGATGTAGTCCTGCAGGAAGAGAGGCTCGGCGCCGCACACCACAAGGTCGTCGACGACCATGGCCACCAGGTCCAGGCCGACGGTGTCGCGCTTGTCCATGGCCTGGGCGACGGCGATCTTGGTGCCGACGCCGTCGGTGGAGGCTGCCAGCACCGGCTCGCGGTAGCCGCCCTTGAGGGCGAACAGCCCGGCGAAACCGCCGATACCGCCCAGCACCTCGGGTCGATGCGTCTTGGCGACGGATTTTTTGAATAGTTCGACCGCCCGGTCGCCGGCTTCGATATCCACCCCGGCCGCGGCGTACGAATTACTGGGTTTGTCGGCTCGCTCGCTCATAACGGGCCTTAGGCTACCCGTCCCAGCTGGCAGAGGTGCCCGCACAGCCCGTCATCGTCAGTTGATCGGCACGGTATGCCCGCCGGCGATCGACAGAAGAGCCGCGAAGTTGGTCCGCACATACTCGGCTAGTTCTTCGGCTGTCCTGAGAACTGGGGGCGCATCAGGGAAAACCACCAACGAATGGACCAGCCGAACGGTCAGGCCGGCCAACGTTTGTTCCTCCACCGGCGCGGCGTACCCGTTCAATCGCGCACGCTGAATTTCAGCCACGACGAAGGCATTCGCCGCGTTCATGATCGCCGGAGTCACGTCGGCGATAGCCAACAATGCGGCGGCTCTGTCTACCTCCAAAGCACGCACCAGGATCGGATGATTGCGCATCCGTTGCACGGTGCCGACAAAAGCACGCTCAAAACGCTCCGACAGCTCATCGAAGGGTTCGATATCGGCCCGGATCTGATCCACGAGGCGCTGTCCCTCCAAGGCCAACGCGGCCGACGTCACGGCTTGCAGGTCCCCCACGCGCCGGTAGATCGTGCCGCGGTCAACGCTTGCGCGACGCGCGATATCGGTCAAGGAGGTCCGTGACACCCCGAGCACCGCGAACTGCTCCAGAGCCGCTTGCAAGATGCGTGTGACGGCCGGATCAAGAGAGTGCGGCCCAGCTGTCATCAGCTCAGGATACGCACTCTAGCTGCGAAGACCGTCAACATCCGTCACGCATGCAACACTTCAACGTTATTTGTTGTAATGTTGCATGCGTGACGGATGTCGAGCACTCACCCGCAGAATTGACTCCCGCTACAGAGCCGGGAACACCTCGCAACTCGGCGATTGGACCCGGCTCATTGGTGTGGCGCATTTTCGGACAGCGCACGTTGTGGTTGCTGGCTCCCTACACGGGAACATTGCAGAACATGCATCCCGCGGTAGGGCAGTCCCTGCAACAGGTTTCGAACTTCTTGGACGATCCGATGGACCGATTCCTCCGCTCGATTCCGCCGATCATGGGCGTCATATATGACGACCCAGAATCGCGGACCGGGCAGCTCGTCCGTGATTTCCACCGGGAAGTAAAGGGAGAGCTTCCCGATGGGAGCCGGTACCACGCACTCGACCCCGACACCTTCTGGTGGACACACGCCACCTTCATCGACGCCGTGATCTCGCTTGAGGAGTTCTTCGGTACGCCCCTGACCTGCGCCCAAAAGGACCAGATGATTCGGGAAGGGGTCACTTGGTGGCAGCAATACGGGCTCTCGATGCGACCCGTCATCGACAACTACGCAGACTTCCGCGCGTACTGGGATCACATGCACGATCACGTTCTCGAGTCCAACAAGACAACCGAATTCGCGGTCGGTCGGCTTGGAAAGATAGCTATTCCCAAGACCTTCCCCGTACCCATCCCCGAACCCGCGTGGAACCTACTTATCGAACCGCTCGCACGAAGGATGACGCCCTGGCTGATGTCCGCAATGATGACGCCCCGCGGACGCGAGATTCTGGACCTTTCGTGGTCACGTCGAGATCAGCGCCTCTTTTCCCTCCTTCAGGCGATCGTCCGCACCGCGTGGCCGCGTGTCCCCCGGCGGCTCAAATACTTCCCCCGGGCCTACGCCGGTATCCAGCGGTTGGGTCTGTGACGAATCATTTGAACCGGCCCGCGAATCCGCGCAGTGGCAGATCAGCCGAGGTGAGGATGCCCGGCGGGGCATCGATGACGCTGCGGATGGCGTTGAGCGCGGGCAGGCCGGTGACAGTCATCCCGACGGACGCGAAGGCGGCGGGGTCGGAGAAGTCGGTGCCGGGCTTCGGTATGACCATGTGCTTGCTGTAGACGCAGGGATCGCCCTGAATCTTCGTGATGTAGCAGCCCTTGACGTTCCAGTGCGGCTGCGTCTTCGGGGTCATCTGCCATTCGACGTGCACCTCGACCTTGGGTACCCCATCGACGATCCCTTGATATTTCAGGTAATTGGCTCCCAGCGAGCCCTTGGGCAACCGATACCAACCGAGATCGACGTCCTCGGTGCACGCGCCCAACTCATAGGAGAACGTGACGTCGTCGAGTTCCAGGCCGAAGCAGTCGGCCATCAGATACACCCCGTCGGCGAAGACCCGGGTGCCCTTCTCCAGAAGTGCCGGGATCTCCGGGTCTTCGATGGGGCGCCCGTATCCGACCATCTCCCAGGAGTCCACCGAGTGATGACAGGACACATCCACCGATTCGATGACGGTCACGTTCTCGATCTCGGCCACATCACAGGAGTGGATGACCCCCAAGATCTGAGTCAGTCCCGGGTTCATCCCGGTGCCGTAGAAGGTCGATCCACCGCGTTCGCACGCCTGCCGCAGCACCTCGGTGGTGGGCCGGCCCGACGGGTGTGGGTGGTTCTGGTCGCGGTGATGCCCGGTGATCCAGTCGGCAGTGGTGACGATGTCGATACCCGCCTCGAGCACCGTGACGTAGAGGTCCTCGTCGGGAAACACACCGTGGAACGTCAGCACATCGGGTTGGGCGGCGATGATCTCCTCGACGGTGCCGGTGGCGATCACCCCGTTCGCGGCCAATCCCACCAACTCCCCGGCGTCGCGGCCGATCTTCTCCGGTGAGTAGCAGTGCAATCCGGCCAGTTCCAGATCGGGATGCGCGGCAATGCGCTTGATCATCTCGGCGCCCACGTTGCCGGTGGCGACCTGAAAAACCCTGATCGCGCTCACGCCCTGATCTCCTCCGGATAGAACTGGGTGGCCCATTTACGCAGGGCGATGAAGCCCTCGTACTCGGCGCGTACCAACGCGGGCGGATCCGAATACCGCTGATGCGACCAGATGTGGATATCGGCAAGGAATTGGTCGACGATGGCCCGCGCGAACGTCTGCGCGGCCGGCGGCGGTTCGGGGGAATCTTCGCCGGGTTGTCTGCCGATGAATACGGTGAATCGCACATCGCAGGTCTCGTCATCGACCGGCGTCACCGCCGAGACGGTGCGGTTGTCGAGCATTCCCCAGCTCTTGGTGATGGCGACACCCAGCCCGCCGTTGATGGCCTGCACACCGCTTTTAATGTCGTCGGCGGACATGCCAGGTATCTCGTCGAACGCGATGGTGAAGTCCACGTACGAGATCGGATCCTCGAACTCCTGCCGGGTGAACTTGGGGATGAAGGGCGTCTTGTGCACGTATTTGAAATGCGCGAAGTCCACCCCGTTCTCCAGCACGTACTGCGGATGCAGTTGCAGCCGTTCGCGATACAGCGTGCTGTACGGGTACCCCGGGTAGTAGTCCTGGGCACTGCTGCCATCGCCGAATCCAGTGAAGACATCCGGGACATCGAAGTACGGTGCGCGGCCGTCGATGTCGTGCCAGATGTAGACAGCCTCATTGCGTTCGATCACCGGGTAGCTCCGGATGCGCCGCAACGGGTTTGGCCGTTTCTCGTAGGGGATACACACGTTCCTGCCGTCACGGTTCCACTCCCAGCCGTGGAACGGGCACACAATGCGGTCGCCCTCGACATGACCGCCATGGCCCAGATGCGCACCGAGGTGCTCGCAATAGGCGTCCAGCACCGCCAGCACGCCCGACTGCGCGCGCCAGGCCACCATCTCCCGCCCGAAGTAGGTCATCCGGTGCACGGCACCGACGGTGATCTCCGCGGACCAGGCAACCTGGAACCACCCAGTGGGCCTCATCGACAACGGCGGTTTCGGCATCGGAACCCTCCTCAAGCGGCGACACTAATCCACCGTGGCCACTTTTCACAGAGACTTCTGTGACAATTTCTCCGCGCGCTAGCATCATCCCGATGAGCGAAGTGGCGGCAGAGGGGCGGCGAGCGAATCGTCGCGGGCTGGCAACCCGCGAGAGCATGCTCGAGGCCGCCCTGCGCGTGCTCGCCTCCGGTGATCCGGCGGCCGTGTCGGCCAACAGGATCGCCAAGGAATGTGGCGCCACCTGGGGCGCGGTGAAGTATCAGTTCGGCGATATCGACGGGCTGTGGGCAGCCGTGCTGCAACGCACCGCGGAACGCCGCGGTGAACAGCCCTGGCGCAGCGATCCCGTGGGACCTCTGAGCCAGCGGGTCGGCGCTATCGTCGAGACCCTCTATCGGGGCCTGACTGCCCCGGATTCCCGAGCGATCGAGAACCTGCGCCGGGCATTGCCACCCGAATCCACCGAGCTCGAGCGGCTATACCCCCAGACGGCGGCCGAATTGGCCTCGTGGAAACATCGATGGGCGCGGGCGTGCCAGCAGGCGTTCGACGGCCTGGAGGTGGATCCCGTCCGGGTGCGCGAGGTGGCGGCCTTTATCCCGGGCGCCATGCGGGGACTTGTTTCGGAAAAGCAGCTGGGTACGTATTCGGATCTGGATGAGGCCCGGCGCGGGCTCACCAACGCGATCGTCGCCTACTTAGGGCTCTATTGCCATGAATGTGGATGACCTCATGTGTGGTATGGGAGTTCGAGGGTCACCGGTCCGCAGACGAGCATGATCATGGCGAGCGCGTTCTCGGCGTTGTGGAAGCCGTAGGCCCTGCGGATGATCAACCGGACCTTGTTGTTGAGCCCTTCGTGGCGGCCGTTGGCCAGTCCGCGCTCCACCGCGGCTTGGATGCCATCGAGGTGTTTGTTGATGGTTCGGCCGACCTTGACGAACTGCGGGATCCGGCACCGCTGCGCCCATGAGCACCATTTCCCGAGCATGTCGGTGACGGTGTCGGCGTCAAGATCCCCGGCGAACACCGCCCGCAGCGATTCCTTCAGTTCGTAGGCGCGGACCAGTGCGCCGCCCTCGCGTTTGAGCTGGGCGAGGGTGGCTTTCTGTGTGTCGGTGAGGGATTCGGGGTTCTTCAGCAGCGCCCAGCGGGCTCCCTTGTAGGTTTTGGCGATCTGCTTGTCCGACAGTTTGCGCGCGGACTGCCATACCTGACGGCGAACGTCGTCGAGGGCGTCGGTGGCTAGTTTGACGACATGGAACGGATCGAAGCAGATCACCGCCTGCGGGGCATGTGCGCGAACGGATTTCGCGAATGCCGGCCCGAGGTCCATCGACACGGCCTCGATCTTCTTCGCGCCATCGGCGGGTAGGGCCGCGGTGAAGAACGCGTCGAGAGTGGCTGCCTTCTTGCCCGGCGCACCCCACACGATTGTGCCGGTGTCGTGGTCGGACACCAAAGTCAAATACTTGTGGTGCTTGCGCCAGGAGATCTCATCGACGCCGATGTCGACCAGCCCGGCCAGCCGGTCGGGGTCCAGTTTCTCGGCCACGACGCGCGAACACATCGCCCCGACGGTGCGCCACGTGACGCGGCAGAACGTCGACACCGTCTTCTTGTCACACTTGGCGGCCAGCCAGACCGCAAGGTCCTCGAAGTCGCGGGTGAACCCCGATCCCGGCCGCGCGAACGGCACTGACTCGGCCAGGACACCGTGCTCGGGGCAGCGCAACCGACGTCGCCGCAGTTTGAGCACACATACCCGCCCACTGAGGTCCAGGTGCCGCCACGCCGAATCCACCATCCGTGTGTCGTAGCGGTGCCGGGTACGGAAATCGCAATGCGGACAGGACATCACCCGCTGTTGCGGGCGCACCCACACCGTCACCTTGTCGCCGCACTCGACGTCGCGGACCGTGGTCTTCGGCAGGTCGAGGACACGGTTGAGTAAAGTGGTCGCGCGCACGGGCAAGCTCCTTGGTACGAGGTGTAGGAGCTTTCGAACCTATGAGCTACCCGTGCGCCCAGACCACTCCGCCACGCGAGACATAGCACACCCCACCCGACCCACATTCATGGCAATAGAGCCCTACTTAGGAGGCCATGCATGACCCGCATCCACGCATTCACCGAGGACGCGCTGGGCGACCTGGATGCCACCGGCGTCGCCGAGCGGATCGCGTCCGGCGAAGTCACCGCGGCCGAGTGCGCCGATGCCGCCATCGTCCGCTTGGAACGGGTCAATCCGACCCTCAATGCGGTGGAATTCAAGGACTTTCCCCGGGCCCGTGAGCGCGCGGAGCTGTCGGACGGCGCCTCCGGTCTTTTTCAGGGCGTGCCCACCGCGACGAAATGCAACATCCATGTGGCCGGTATGCCGCTGACGGAGGGCTCCGCGGCGATCGCACCGAACCTGCAGACCGTCGATGGCCCGTTCACCCAACAACTTCTCAGCACCGGGCTTATCCCCATTGCGTCCACGACCATGCCCGAGTACGGCTGGTCCGCGAGTACGGAACGCTCGGGCGGCTCGGTGACCCGTAATCCGTGGCATACGGACTTCTCCGCGGGAGGCTCTTCCGGGGGTTCGGCGGCCCTGGTGGCCGCCGGCGTGGTGCCTATCGCGCACGGTAACGACGGCGGCGGCTCCATCCGGATCCCCGCGGCGGCCTGCGGCCTGGTAGGCCTCAAGCCCAGTCGGGGAAGACTTTTGGGCGACCCGTCGAGTGGCTCGGCGCCGGTGAAGATCGTCGCCGACGGGGTGTTGGTGCGCAGCGTCCGAGACTGTGCCCGCTTCTTTGAGGCAGCCGAACTGCACTACCGCAATCCGAAGCTGACACCGATCGGCAGAGTGGATCGCCCGGTGCAGCGCCGACTGCGCATCGGCCTGTGCATGGACTCCCCCTTCACCCCGGCCACTGATAACCCGACCCGGCAGGCGGTGAACTCGGTCGCGGAACTGCTTGAGTCCCTTGGCCACACCGTCGAGCCGTACGCACCCGCCGTGCTGCCGTCGTTCAAGGTCGACTTCGAGGACTATTGGTCCTTCTTGGCGTTCGCCGTCGCCAAGGGCGGCTCCCGGTTGTTCGAGGGATTCGACGCCTCCCGGCTGGACCCACTGACGCTGGGGCTGAGCCGCAGATTTGTTAAGCGGTCATACCGCACACCACTGTTCTTGACTCGCCTGGCGGCCTCCGCACGGGTATACGAACGCGGCTTCACCACCGGTATCGATGTGGTGCTCACCCCGGTGCTCACCCACACCACGCCACGTATCGGGTACCTCACGCCCGATCAGGATCCACACGCACTGTTGGACAAGCTCAGCTCATACGTGGGATTCACTCCGGTACACAATGCCTCAGGCGCTCCCGCGATATCGCTGCCTCTCGGCCAAGATCCCGACGGCCTACCCATCGGTGTGATGTTCAGCGGGTGCCGCGGCAGCGAGCGGACACTGCTCGAGCTGGCGCTGCAGCTCGAGGAGGCGCAGCCTTTCGCACGCCTCGGCTAGCACACAGCCGTGACGCCAGTCACAAATCGTCAGTGTTGCAACAAAATTAGGCCGCTCGACATGCGCCCTACCGATCGAGCACCTACCGTCTAATTCATGCCGACGGCATCGCACCGGGCACGCGGTGCCTTACGGAATCCCCAGTCACAGCATCCCCGTACCGCCAGAATGCGCGTCCTGCTGGCCGCCTCACTGGTCGCGTCGTTGGTGGTGACGGACGGAGCGCCTACCGTTCTTCACACGATCTCGAAGAATCCGCTCGCCGGGCCGGTGACGTTGACGGTGGAGTCCGGGTTCATTTCGCTGACCTCAAGCTCGACGCCGCTGGGGGCGGAGGGCTCGGCCCCCGATTCCTCACCCACCCTGACGATCACCCGACGGGCCACGGTCTCCTTGAATCCAGCCGAGAACGGCCGCGGCGTCGATGCCGTCATCACATCCGAATCCCTCGGCACTCCTTCGCAATCCAGCAAGCCAGCATCCGGCAACATCCCGGTCGTGCTGGTGCACGGCACCGCCGAGAATCAGAAGTACTGGGACGCGATGAAGACAAGCCTGCACGACGCCGGGATGAAGGCATTCACCTTCGAATACGGCCAGACCGGCTTCCAGGGCCTGATCGGGTCGATCGGGGAAAAGATCGGACTGCGCGGATTCGGTGATGTCGAGGTGTCCACGCGGCAGCTCGCCGACGAAGTCGCGACGGTCCTGGACCACACCGGGGCGGGGAAGGTCGATCTCGTCGGCCATTCCCAGGGCGGCCTGCTCATCAAGAACTTCGTGGCACAGGACAAGTCCGACAGGGTGGCCAACGTGGTACAGCTGGCACCGTCGAGCCACGGCACCACCTTCAATGGACTCGCTGATTTCATTGGCCCAGTGGGTAACTCGGTCAACATCAATGGCTGGAAACCCGTCAAAGACGCGATCTACGCGGCCGGCAGCACGCTGGCCTGGCCATCTCTGGCGCAACAAACCGTGGGCAGCCGCTTCCTCGACAAACTCAACAAACTGCCCGACACCAAACCCGGCGTCGACTACCTGGTGGTGGGCACCAAGGATGATGTGGTTGCCACCCCGTACAAATCCCAATTCATCACCGCAGCACCGGGTTCCACCGCCGTCAACATCGAAGCACATGCGCTGCCGGGCGTGCCGCGCGACGGCGCGGTCGGCCACGGGCTGAACAGCGGAGAAGTCATCTCGGCGGTGACCAACTACCTGAAGTCCAGCCAGTCGGCACAGCGCTCACCCGAGCAGGTCATGGCCAATCCCGGCACCACGCTCACCAGGGATGGCAACAGCACGACCGTATCCGAGGGCAAGAAGGTGGTCGCGACCATCGACGACAGCCCCGGCACTACACAGCAGAACGCCGACAAGCAATCTCGCGAATCAATCAGCAAGACCGCGAAAGCGACAACGGTCACCACCCCGTCCGGAGCTACCCTCGAGGTCGCAGGACGCGATGTCACGTTGAAGCGCAATGGCCAGTCCGTGTCGATCAGCGAAACGCACGGCGTGACGGTCGCCAACACCGAGGCCGAGAAGACGGCGAACACCAAGAATTCCCCGCAGCCCGAACATCTCGCCACAGCCAAGCCGAACGACAGCACCGCCACCAAGCCCGGCACTGAGACAAAGCCGAAGGAGTCACCGGGCAAGCCGGATCCCGATAAGAAGCCGGCGACGCACCAAAGCACTGCGCTCACACCGAAGATCGGTATCGGCGCCAACGGGATAAGCCGCGAGGGAAAGACAGCGGGGAGCAGAGTGCCCGACCACTCGGCCGGCGCGGCGGCAGATTCGGGTCCGGCGCAGACCTCGAAGACATCGACCACGACCAAGACGAACGGCGCCTCTGTCACAAAGCCCGAGATCGCCACACACGCCCATGACACTGCGGCACGGCCCGGTACATCGAACGGCGCCGGCGCGCAGTCGGCGTCCGGCCCGAACACTTCCGGCTCAACCTCGGCGGCCGCCGAGGGCAAGACAGCGCATACGGAGGCCGGAGCCGGCTCAGGTTCCGGTGATCACAAGAAGCCCGAGGGCGCGCCCGCCCACGAGCACTCAGCGGGCGGCTCCTAAAGAACGCTGCGCCGCGCGCGCTGCTGCACCGGATCCGGCACCGGCACCGCGGCCACCAACGTGCGGGTGTACTCGGTCGACGGGTTATGCAGAATCTCGCCGCGTGATCCCAGCTCTTCGAGAACGCCACGGCGCAGCACCGCCACCTCATCGGCCAGCCGATCCACGACGGCAAGATCGTGACTGATAAACAGGCAGGCGAACTGCCACTGCTGCTGCAGTTCTTCGAACAGATCCAGCACGGCCGCCTGCACGGACACATCGAGCGCACTCGTGGGTTCATCGGCGACCAGCAGGTCCGGCCCCAGCGCCAGCGCGCGCGCCAGGTTGGCACGCTGCCGCTGCCCGCCCGAAAGCTCATGTGGATAACGTCTTTCGGTTCCAGCCGGTAGCTGCACCGCATTGATCAACTCGGCTACCCGACCGAAGATCTTGGCCCGGTCGCCGTATCGGTGCACCCACATGGGTTCGGCGATGCAATCGCCGACCCGCATCTTCGGGTTCAGCGAGGTAGCCGGATCCTGGAACACGAAGCCGAACTTGGCCCTCAGCGGACGCAACTTACGTTGGCTCAGCCCCACGATCTCCTGACCCAACACCCGTACCGATCCCGCGGCGGGCTGTTGCAACGCGGCCACACACCTGCCAATGGTCGACTTGCCGGAGCCCGACTCACCCACCAGCCCAAGAGTTTTCCCGCGCCCGATGCTGAAGCTCACCTCATCGACGGCGCGGAAGGAGGCGCGGCCCAGCAGTCCAGGAAATTCCACCACGAGGTTGGACACCGCCAACACCGGTTCGTCAGACGCCTCGCTCTGCGCGAGCCCGTGTTCGGGGTCCCCCTGCCCCAGATGCGGAACCGCCGCCAGCAGAGCCCGGGTATACGGTTCCGCCGGCTCGGCGAAAAGCCGCTCGACCGGCGCTATTTCGACCACCTTGCCTTGCTTCATCACGACCACGCGGTCCGCGATATCGGCGACCACACCCATGTTGTGGGTTATCAGAACGATGGCGCTGCCGGTCCTGTCCCTCAGGTCACGCAGCAGATCCAAGATCTCGGCCTGCACCGTCACGTCCAGGGCAGTCGTGGGTTCGTCGGCGATGATCACCTTCGGGTCGCACGCGATGGCGATGGCGATCACCACACGCTGCTTCTGGCCACCCGAGAGCTGATGCGGGTAACAGTCGTAGCGGCGCTCGGGATCGGGCAGCTGAACGAGCTTGAGCAGCTCGATGACGCGCGCCCGGGCCTGGTGGCGGTCCATATCCGAGTGCGCCCGAACTGCCTCGGCAACTTGGTATCCGATGGTGAACAGGGGGTCAAGCGCGGCTCCCGGCTCCTGGAACACCATGGCGATGTCCTTGCCGCGCATAGCGGTCAGCTCACGGCCCGACAAGGTGGTGACGTCACGTCCGTCGAGCAAGACCGAACCGGTGATGCGTGCGGTGTCCGGCAGCAGCCGGATCGCGGTACGCGAGGATACCGACTTACCCGAACCCGACTCTCCGACGACGGCCAGCACCTCCCCCGGCTCGACATCGAATGTCACATCCTCGACGGCGGCCACCGGGCCACTGTCGGTACTGAATGTCACCGACAGGGAACGGAAGGAGAGAGCCGGGGGCACACCTGTTGTGCTCATGCGTCACCTCGCCGGGTCCGTAACAGTGGGTTGATGACCTCGTTGAGGGTCTCACCCACCAACGTCATGCCCAGCACCACCAGGACGATGGCAGTACCGGGGAAGACTCCTGTCCACCAAATACCGTTGGCCACATCCGACAACGCCTTGTTCAGGTCGTATCCCCATTCGGCGGCCTGAGTGGGCTCGATACCGAAACCGAGAAAGCCCAGCCCCGCCAGCGTCAGGATGGCCTCTGCCCCATTGAGGGTGATGATCACCGGTAGCGAGGAAGTGACATTGGAAAGTATGTGCCGGAATAAGATTCGCGAGGTACTGGCACCGGTAACCCGCGCGGCGTCGACAAACGGCTCCTGTTTGACTCCCACGGTGGCGTTGCGCACCACCCGGAAGTATTGCGGCACGAATACGGCCATAATCGCGATGGCAGCCGCGAGTATGCCTCCCCCGGTACTGGAACGCCCGCCGGTGACAGCGATCGACACCACGATGGCCAGTAACAGCGAGGGCATGGCGTACAGCGCGTCCATGACCAAGACCAACGCCCGATCCAGCCAGCCGCCCAGGTACCCGGAGGTCAAGCCCAACACCACGCCCGCGGGTAGTGACACCACCAGCGAGGTCACGATGACCAGCAGCGCGGTGCGCGCGCCGAACAGCACCCGCGAGAAGACATCTTCCCCGCGCACCGAGGTACCGAACCAGTGCTGCCAGGAGGGTGCCTGTTGCCGCACGAAGTCGACGCCGTCCGCGGCGGTTTGCGAGAACCCGTAGGGGGCCAGCACCGGCGCCAGTATCGCGACGGCGACGAATCCCACGACGAGAACCAGTCCGGCGACAAGCGTGACCCGCTGCAACCCGTGGGTGCCGCGCAACAACTCAACGCCCGGCAGCCCGCGCAGCCGGTCCCCGAGGGGTTCGCGCACCGATACCGTCATCAGAACCTCACCCTCGGATCGATGAACGCGACCACCACGTCGATGACGAAACTCATCACCGCCACGATGACGGCAATAACGGTAACGATGCCCTGCACCGCTATGAAGTCACGCGCGGAAAGGTAGTGCGCCAGCTGTGAACCCAGACCATTCCATTCAAACGCCGTCTCGGTCAGCACGGCGCCGGCGAGCAACATCGCGATCTGCATGCCCATCACCGTCACCACCGGCACGAGCGAATTACGGAACGCGTGCCGCCCCACCACGACTCGCTCGGGCAGCCCGCGCGCCCTGGCCGCATCCACATACCCGGCGCGCAGCGTCTGGAGCAAGTTGACACGCACCAGTCGCAGAAACACCCCGGCCGTCAGCAACCCGAGGGCCAGCACCGGCAGCACGAGATGCTTGAGCGCGTCCATGAAATACGCGCTGTCGCCGTACAACACGGTGTCCACCAGCAGCAGGTGAGTCCGGTGCGGCATGGCATCCAGGGCGATCTCGGTACCCACGGTGCTGCGCCCCGACGCCGGCAACCACCCCAGTTTCACCGAGAAGAACAGCTTGAGCAGAATCGCGACGAAGAACACCGGGGCGGCATAGAAGAACACCGCGGCCAGCCGCAGGAACACATCGGTGACTTTGTCGCGATGGGTTGCGGCCAGCCGCCCCAACGGAATCCCCACCAGAAGCGCCACGGCGATGGCGCCGATGGCCAGTTCCAGTGTCGCGGCACCGTTCACCACGATGATGTCGGTGATCGATCGCTTATCGGTCAGCGTGGTGCCCAGATCGCCATGCAGCAGTCCGGTGAGGTATTCCCAGTACTGGACCCAGATCGGGCGGTCGAATCCCGCCTCGGCCTTGCGTTTAGCGATCTCGGCCGGGGTGAGCCTGCCACCGGCCTGCGCCGTGATGGGGTCGCCGATGCCACGCATGAGCACGAACACGAGCGTCATCAGGATCCACGCCGTCGGAATGATGAGCGCCAGCCGCACCCCGAGGTAGCGCAGCAATGTGGTGCTCATGCGGTGTCGCCCGTCTTCTTCAGCGGTGTGAACTGAAACTTGAACGAGGGCCCGAGCTTGATGCCTTCGACGTTCTTCACCGAAACCGCGATTTGTTTTCCGGTGAGCAACGGCAGCGTCGAAATATAGTCGCGCGCCATCAGATCCTGCAGCTGTCCGATGATGCGCAGACGCTTCGCCTTGTCCGGCTCGGTGGCTTCCGCGATGATGAGCCGGGTGATGGTGTCGTTCTCAAAGTGGTTCACCAACATGTTGTCCGGCATGAAGAACGGTGTCAGATAGTTGTCCGGGTCCGCGAAATCGGGAAACCAGCCGAACTGATACACCGGATATGAATCCGACGAACGCCGCTCCTGATAGGCAACCCACTCGGTGGACTGCAAGTCCACCGAGAACAAGCCCGATGCTTCGAGCTGGCCCTTGACCGCCGCGTACTCCTCCGATGAATTGCCTCCGTAGTGATCCGGGTTGTATTGCAGGTTAAGTAGCACCGGGGTACTGATCTGGGCGTCCGACAAGAACTTTCGGGCAAGCTCCGCATTGGGCTTGGCGCCGTACAGCGTCTTGAAAGACTCCCGCGCGCCCTCCATCGAGTCGGGCACCACGGAGTAGGCGGGGGTGTAGATACCCTTGTACACGTCGCGAGACAAGGCTTCCCGATCAACCAGCGACGCGACCGCCTTTCGGATGGCCAGCTTCTGCGCGTCGGTACTTCCGGGCATGGTCTTGAGATTGAAGACGATGTACCTGAGCTCGCCGCCGGGTCCTTCATGCACGGAAAGCCGCGGATTGACCCGCAACGTTTCGATGTCGTTGGGCGACAGGCTCCGGTACGCGACGTCGATGGCGCGGTTCTCAATGTCGATCTTGAGGTTCTCGCCGCCGGTGTAGTACTTGATGCCGATCAGCTCCCACTGCGGCTTACCCAGCCCGCCAACGTATTCAGGGTTGGCGCGCAGGCCGATCAACTGATTCTTGGTGTGGGAGGTAATGGTGTACGGCCCCGCGAACGGCTCCGCCTTCGCAATAGCGTCATCGTCCAGCAGCCTGTCCGGCGGAAACACCTCTTCATCGATGATGGGCCCCGCGTTGGTGGCCAGTACCTGCGGGAAGGTCTGATCGTTGGGAAGCTTGAGCCGGAAGTCGACGGTCAGGTCATCGGGAGTCTCAACGCGATCCAGGTTGGCCAGCAGCGACTGTGGCCCGTTCGGATCGTTGATCACTCGCTCGCGGTCGTAGGAGAACTTCACATCCGATGAGGTGAGTTTGTGTCCGTTCGCGAACACCGAGCCCGGCTTGAGCGTGCAGCTGTACAGCGTCGGGGTCTTGAATCCACAAGCGGCGGCCAGATCGGGTTTGAGATCACCGGTGCCCGGGGTGAAGTTCATCAGGAAGGGGTAGATCTGATTCTCGACCTGGAAGGACCCGTTGTCGTACGCGCCCGCCGGATCGAGGGTGGACACGCGATCCGTGGTGCCGACCGTGAGGTATTCACCATCGACGGCTCCGGGTGGCCGCCCCACCCCGCATCCGGCGGCAAGCAACACGGATACGGCCACAGCGAGTTTGCGCGAGCACGGTTCTCGGTCTTTGCCCAAGAGCCTCATCCGGAGAGTATGGCAACACTTGCCCCACCTTGCTGGGATGCGATGCAATACATGTCACAAAGCCGACCAAGCGAGCGTTAGGTAGGTTGGTGGCGATGCCGCCGTCCATGCCAGCACCCGGCGGCTATGACACCCGAGCCATATAAGGGACAAAGATGAAGACTGCCGTCACCGGAGCCGCCGGCTTCATTGGTACCAATCTAGTCAATCTCCTCGTGGAGAACGGACATGAAGTCGTCGCGATCGACCGTGTGGTGCCCGGCACACCGGACACCCGCGAGGCTGTGACCTGGGTTTCTGGCGATGTTCTCGATCTGAGCTCGATGACGAAGGCCCTCGAAGGCGTCGAGGTGGTCTATCACCTAGTGGCCGTCATCACCCTCAAGCACGAGGACGAGCTGTGCTGGCGGATCAACACCGAGGGCGCCCGCACCGTCGCGCAAGCCGCCCTCGCCGCGGGCGTGCGCCGCATGGTGCACTGCAGCTCGGTCGACTCCTACTCCAACAGCGTGGCCACCCTCGACGAGAACTCACCCCGCTCGACGGGTGCCGACCTGCCCGTCTATCAGCGCTCCAAGTGGGGTGGCGAGGTAGCCGTGCGCGAGCTGATCGAGTCCGGGCTGGATGCCGTCATCGGCAACCCCACCGGCGTCTACGGCCCGGTGGATCTGCCCAATCTGTCCCGCATCAACCAGCTGCTGTTCGACAGTGCCCGCGGACGGCTGCCCGCCATGGTCAACAGCCAGTACGACCTGGTCGACGCCCGCGATGTGGCCGCCGGGCTGTACCTGGCCGGCGAGAAGGGCCGCACCGGCGAGAACTACCTGTTCGGCGGCCACATGGGCAGCCTGTTGCAGGTGTGCCGCCTGGCCGCACAGCGTGCCGGCAAGCGCGGCCCGTTGTTCGCCTTGCCCATGGGCCTGCTCAACGCTGCCATCCCGGTGATCGAACCCATCGGCAAGCTACTGAAGAACGACGCCCTGAGCCGGGCCGCGTTCAACAAGCTGACGGTGTCGCCCACCGCGAACATCACGAAGGCACGCACCGAACTGGGTTACGACCCGCGGTCTACCGAGACCACCGTCAACGACTTCGTGGACTTCCTCGTCGATTCCGGCCGGCTTTAGATCCCGACCATCGCGGCGCTGTCGCGCCAGAGTCCGTCGGCCGCTCGGTCATCCAGCGCCAGCGGAGCCGGATCCGGGAAGGTCAGCCGTCCCTGCACGAGTGACGCGTACAAACGGCCCGCCGGCGGCTCGACCGCGCCAATAGCCAGGTCCGCCAACGTCTCTCCCGCCGTTTCCACCCGTCCGGGGTGGAACGCGGGCCGCACTGTCGACACCAACCGCAGCACCGGCCGCAGCATCCCGGTGGCAACCCGGCCCGACATCGACTCCCCCGCCAGGTTGGTCCCCAGGGTAAGGCCCGGGTTGTAGGCAACCACCTCAATTCGCCTGCGTGCGACCTCATCGGAGGCGGCGAAAGACCGCGCGGTCAGCAGATTGCACAGCTTGGACGACGCGTAGGCGCGAAGACCTCCGATGGCCCCGGCCGATTCCGGGTGCGCCAGGCGTGCCGGATCCAGTGCGCGCGGCCCGAACGGGATGATCTTCGGGTCGTGTGTGTCGCTCGTCGTGATAACCAATCGGCCGCCGTCGGCAATGCTGGGAAGCAGTAGGCGCGCCAAGAGGTAGTGAGCCAGGTGATTGACCGCGAAGGTCGTCTCGAAACCATCGACGGTGCGATGATCGGTGTCCCGGAACTGGATACCCGCATTCAGCACCAAAACATCGATCGGGGTCTCGCCCAGTTCCCGCCTCACGTCCTCGGCGAACTGCCTGACACTGTCCAGCGAGGCCAGGTCCAACGGCAGCACCTGCGCGCCGGGAACTGCGCGACCGCTGCCCCTCGCACCGACAATCAGACGTGTATCGGGGTGTTCGACAAGGAGTTTGACGGCGTAAGCGCCCAGTCCGGCAGTTGCGCCGGTCATGACGATGATGGATTCGGTCACGATAACCTCCCACGAGGTCTAAGATGATGGATAACGTATCTTCCGTAATATTATCAATTGTTAAGATTGGTCATGTCAAGCACAACAAAGCGCGAACTCCTCTTTGCCCTGCTCAAGGTGTCCAAGGCGGCCACCCAGTGGACCAAATCGAACATCCCCACCACCGGCGGGATGACCGTGCCGCGCGCGACAGTGCTTGTCGGCCTGTCCGTCCGTACCGAGCCGGCCGGTATGAGCGAGTTGGGCGAGTTTCTCGGCATGTCCCCGCGCAACATGACGGTATTGATCGACGGCCTGGAGAAAGAGAATCTGGTCCGCCGCGTGCCGCATGAACGCGACCGAAGGATTACCTGTGTCGAAATTACGGACGCAGGAAGGGAAATCACCCAGGCCCAACTCGGCCCCTCGGAGCTGGCCTCGGCCGCGCTCTTCGACGATCTGGCCACCAGAGAACAGGCCGAGCTGCTGCGGCTGCTCACCAAAGTGGCAGATTCCTTGCGCGCACGCGGGATTGACATACCGCACTACCACGGTAGTTGAAACTGGCAACAATCTATACCAAGATCACCTCTCGAATCTTGATTCAGGAGGTGACGTGGAACTGCTGTCCATCCCGCCGCGCTGGGGCACCCTGGTGTCGGAATTGGCACGACAGCAGGGCATGGATGCGGCGAAAATGCTGATAGATGCCCAGGTTTCACCGCGGTTCCTCGCCGGAGAACCCACCGTGATCAGCCCAGAACAGGTTCGTGCCGTCACCCGCGAGGTTCTGGCCCGCACGGGTGACCTGTCATTCGGCGGCTACCCGGCCCCCATCCCACCAGAAACACTCCAGCTGCTGATGTTCAGCCTCGCTACATCCGAGACCGCCGGTGCCGCATTCGCCCGCTGGGCGGCGTTCCGCGACGCCATGCCGCTGGTGCCCAGCATGACCGTGGCCAGATCCGGCGACTTCGCCACCGTGGTGCTGGAGACATCGACCCTCAAGTTGCCCGATGCCACGTTCACGGAGTGGACCATGGCTCTGACGATCCGGATCTGGAGCTGGTTGATCATGCGGTCGATCCACGTGGAGCGGATTCTGCTCCCGCAGGCCCGCCCGGCCGGACGATCCGAGCGCAGCAACATGCTCAACGCTCCGGTCGAATTCGGCAGCGATTCGGCCGCAATGATCCTGGACGCCAAGCTTCTCGATACCCCGATCCTGCGGACCGAAGAGGAGGTCACCTCCCTGCTCGATCATCCCGAACAGATCTGGTTCGACGTCGGCGGCTACCACCGGGAGCTACCGGATCGCGTCCAGCGGATCGTCAGATCGAGTATCGGCGAGGGGATTCCGTCGGTAAGCGATATCGCCATCGCACTGAACATGGCGCCCTCGGCGCTTCAGCGAGCACTGCGCAACGAGTTCGGGACGTCCATTCGGCAGATCCGAGACTCCGCGCTGCGGGCGGAAGCCATCAAAAGCCTTCGGGGCGGCACGGAGTCGCTCAACGATCTATCCATCCGTCTCGGCTTCTCTGAACTGAGTGCCTTCACGCGCGCCTTCCGGCGCTGGACGGGGGCATCTCCCGCCCAGTATCGGGACGGAACACATTCGGTCAAGTAATTCGCCCAATTCGGTCATCGCACGTTGCCCGCCCATCACATAGCCTCGGGCCAACAAGATCTGAGGGGGAAAGTTTGCTATCGGCTGAACGGCGCTTTCAGTTCCCCCGCAGCCTGGAAGAAATATCCGCGGTGGCCGACTTTGAACTGCCGCCAGGGGACGACATCGAACCCGGCAATCAGGCACCCCTCGTCTTCGCCGACAAGCCCCTTCGTCTCGATGCGCTGAGCGTCGGCGACAAATTCACCACCCAGATCGGAATCGCTGGGCTGATGACCCCGATCGAATGGTCCGTCGTCGAAATCACCCATACGACAAAACTTCTCACCGAGCGCAGGGGGCGCTACCAGGTAGCGTCCAAAGGACTGCAGGGCGCCAGCGCCACCGTCGTGCTCAACGTCTATGAGCAGCCACCCTCCGTGATCGCCGAGCTGTTCGTACTGATCGACGAAGTGATCTTGACCGGGGAACTTCAGCAGTCCTTCATGGCAGCTCTCGAAGGCATGATCGACACCCACATCGACCTCATCAAGGCCGGCTTTCCGGGGCTACGCGACGTGATCGTCGATGAGAAGTACCCGCCTCGCTAACGCGCCTGGACGGATTCCGAGCTCTCGCTTGACGTCTCCCGAGCGGTGGCCGCGAGCATGTGCTCAACCACATTCTTGCCGAGCGCCGTCTCCTTGGGCAGCTCGATCGGATAGTTGCCGTCAAAGCATGCGCAGCACAGGCGAGAGCGCGGTTCTTGAGTGGCCGCCACCATGCCCTCGGCCGAGATATAACCCAGGCTGTCGGCGCCGATCGCGGTGCGGACGGCATCGAGCATCCCGTCGTCCGATTCCACAGCATTGGCGATAAGTTCTGCGGGAGAGGCGAAGTCGATGCCGTAGAAGCATGGCCAGCGGACCGGCGGCGATGCGATGCGCACGTGCACCTCGGCCGCCCCTGCCTCACGCAACATCCGCACCAGGGCCCGCTGGGTATTGCCACGGACGATGGAGTCGTCCACCACCACCAGCCGCTTGCCGCGAATGACCTCGCGAAGGGGGTTGAGCTTCAATCGGATACCGAGCTGACGGATGGTCTGCGACGGCTGGATGAAGGTGCGGCCCACATAGGCGTTCTTCATCAGTCCCTGCCCGTACGGGATGCCCGAACCCTGGGCGTAACCGACCGCCGCCGGAGTACCGGACTCGGGAACCCCGATCACCAGGTCGGCGTCCACGGAGTGTTCGGCGGCAAGGCGGCGCCCGATCTCGACGCGGGTGGAGTGCACAGAACGTCCGTCGAGCATGCTGTCGGGACGGGCGAGGTACACGTACTCGAAGACACAGGTCTTAGGCGTGGCGTTGGCGAATCGGCTGGAGCGCACTCCGTCGGCGTCGATGGCGAGTAGCTCTCCGGGCTCGATGTCCCGCACGAAGGAGGCACCCACGATGTCCAGGGCCGCCGTCTCCGACGCGACCACCCAGCCGGTGTCGAGGCGACCCAGGCACAGCGGCCGGACCCCGTGCGGATCGCGGGCCGCGTACAGCGTGTTCTCGTCGGCGAAAACCAGGCAGAAGGCGCCGCGCACCGTGGGCAACAGCGCCATGGCGGCCTGCTCCAGGGTGGCATCGGCGGCACCGTGCGCCAACAACGCACCCATGATGTCCGAGTCGGTGGTGGCCATGCCCGGGGTCTTCGAATTGATCAGACCGGCATCGCGCGCACGTTCGGTGAGCTCGGCGGTGTTGACCAGGTTTCCGTTGTGTCCCAGCGCGACTCCCGTGCCCGCGGCGGTGGTGCGGAACACCGGCTGAGCGTTCTCCCACGTGACGGAGCCGGTGGTGGAGTAACGGCAGTGGCCCACCGCTACATGCCCCCGCATGGCGGCAAGCGTCTGTTCGTCAAAAACCTGGCTGACCAGGCCGAGATCCTTGAACACCACGATCTGTGAGCCGTCGGCGACGGCGATGCCGGCGGCCTCCTGGCCGCGGTGCTGCAGCGCGTACAGGCCGTAATAGGTGAGTTTTGCTACCTCTTCGCCCGGCGCCCAGACGCCGAACACGCCGCATTCTTCACGTGGGTCGTTTTCCAGCTCGATCGGCTGTGCGGTCACGGTGTGGCTCCCTGGGGCTGCGTCCTGCGTGGAGGTGGGTGACAGCACCAGTTTACGGGGAAGGTTGCTGATCGGGGAATCGGCTGGCCCGGACACATCAGTACCATCGCAAAAGTGACCCAGGCCACTGCATCTTGGCGCCCATCGACCCGCGTCGCGTTCCGGTTCTGCGTCATCTATTTCGGCCTGTTCTGCGTGCTCCTGACGCAGATCCCGTTCGCACTGCTGGGTGTGGCCGGACGGATGATCGGCGGGCAATTCGCGCTGTCGGTGATGTCGCTGCTGAACCCGCTCACCGGATGGGTGGGCAGAACCCTGTTCGGTGTGAACGCCGTCTTGCACGACGACTCCGGAAGCGGTGATCAAGCCGCCATCTGGGTGCTGGTGTTCTGCGTTCTGGTCGTCGCCACCGCGGCGACGACACTGTGGACACTGCTTGATCGCCGCACCGCCTATCCACGGCTGCTGGCCTGGTTCACTCTCTTCGCTCGGGTGTGCCTGGGTGGGCAGATGCTCTTCTACGGATTCGCCAAACTCATCCCCACGCAAATGCCCGGACCGACGCTGGCGCAGCTGCTACAGCCGTACGGCTCGCTGAGCCCCGCCTCGGTGCTGTGGCTGCAGGTGGGCAGCTCTCACCCCTACGAGATGGCCCTGGGAGCGGTGGAAGTCATTGCCGGGCTGCTGCTGTTCGTCCCACGGACCGCGGTGCTGGGCGCGGTACTGAGCCTGGCGAGCATGGCCCAGGTCTTCCTGATGAATATGACGTTCGACGTGCCCGTCAAACTGTTGTCCTTTCATCTGCTCCTACTCGGCCTTGTCCTGCTCGCCCCGTACCTGGGTAGCTTGCTCAATGTCTTTGTGCGGCAACGTGCGATCGAGCCGTTGACCCAGCCGCCGCTGTTCACCGATAACCGCAGAAACCGTCTCGCGGCGTGGGTCCAGGTGGCAGTCGGTATCTGGGTGGCGCTGGGCGGCGTCTACGACGGCTGGGCCACCTGGCATCAGTACGGGGGCGGTAGCCCACGGTCCGAACTCCATGGCATCTGGGCGGTGCAGGCGTTCTTCGTCGACGGAACGTACGTCCCGCCGTTGACTACCGACAGGAATCGTTGGCAAATAATCGTTTTCGACCAGCCCGGGGCCGCGACCTATCAGCGCATGAACGGCAACCTCGTGATAGCCCTCGCCGAGTTCCACGACGGTCACCTCAAGCTCACCGATACCTCGGACACCACCGGCGAAAAGGTCGGCGGGAAAGCGCCCTTCGCCGATCTGACCTACAGCCAGCCGAACGCCGACGCACTGCTGCTGGGCGGAAGGATGTACGACAAGCCCGTCACGATCATGCTGAAACGTGTGGACCCAGACAGCTTCCCGCTGCGTAGCCGTGGATTCCACTGGGTGCAGGAGTACCCGTACTTTCGCTAGCTCAGCGGCACCAACGGCAACCACCCGGCAATCTCGGCGGCGCGCGATCCGGACGCGGAGACAGTGCGGTCGGCGACGGCCCGCTCCAGCGTCAGCAGTCCCGTCACGAGCAACAGCCATGTTCGCGGGGTCGTCTCCACCACATTGGGCGGGGTGCCCCGAGTATGGCGCGGCCCCGAGATGCACTGCACCGCAACGAAAGGAGGCACTCGCACCTCTACGGAGGCGCCGGGCGCGTCGGCGGCGAGGGTGCGGGCGGTGAACCGGACGGCGTCGGCAAGGGCGGCCCGCGGCGGCTCCGGTGCCTGCTCGTCGCGCAACCATTCGGCTACCGCGAGCACGGCGGCCCTGGTCGAGGCGGCATCGGGCGCGCGAGCTGGCATGTCTACCAGCCTATCTGGCAGACTCGGGCCCCTATGCCCCGTCGCAGATCCCCGAGTCGCGAATGGTGTTTCCGTAAACGGTCGCCGTCGCGATGTTGGCGTTGATCACCCCGGATGGCAGCTGTTGTTTGATCTTGTCGCTGATCTGGGTGAACTGGAACCACAGGTGATAGAACGAGTCACCGTTGTACAGCGGCGAGTACTGACTCTGATCCGGGTAGTTGGTGATGTACAGCGTGTGCACCCGGGGATCCAGGAACGCGGCCGACTGATCCAGATTCGCGGTCACCACGTTGCCGACGGTGTCCGAACCCGAAGCAGCCCAGACATCGTGGTGATCGCGCAGGTAGTTCTGAAATCCGTACACCGATCCCATCAAGGTGTCGTACTGCGCGTTGAACCACTGGCAGGAATCCCGTAGCGCGGTGAATTGCTCATCGTTCACCCGGTTCTGCCACAGGTTGTACGGGTACACCGAGGTGTCCGGCGCCCAGTCCGAGGGATGCGGAACGAATACGGGCAACGACGCGCCCTGTCCGGAGTCAGCGCCGGCGGGTGCGGCCAGTGCTATTCCGGCGGCAATGGTCATCCCTGCCAGCGCTACACCGGCCCTGCTTGTCCAGTTCGAGGCCATCTGTGCAGTATTCCGTCGAATGTCGACTTTTGGTATCAGTTGCTCGCACTTTCTCGCGACAAGTCGACATTGGGCCGGGCGACGCACAGGGTTGCTACCGCGCCGGCCTCGTTGAGCGCCAGGTGAGCCAGCATCGGTGCCGCCACGCTGCCTGAGCGCTCTCGCAGCCAGCCCAGCAGCCCGCCGAATAGTCCCGTGACCAGTACCGTCCCCGCAATGGAATCGCCCGCGGCGCGGGCGGGACGGATGTGAGCAAGCCCGAACGTCACTGCCTGGATCACGGCGCCCGGCCTGCTCCCGAAGGCTTCCACGGCCAGCGGTTGCAGCACCCCCCGAAAGGCAAGTTCCTCGGTCCACACCGTGCCCACCGGGATGTGCAGGCCCAGCCACACCGCTGGATGCAGGTCGATCTCACGCCCCCGCATCGAGGAGCGCACCGGCCGCAGCGCGGGTGAAGCACCCACGACAGTGGCGACGGCCAACGCGACGGCCCCGCCGAGGCGCAACCCCGACCCCAACCGGGGCGGCCTCAGCCCGAGCGGAGTACCCGCCGCGACCACCAGTGCGGTGCTGGCGCCCGCGCCGATCAGTGGGCGCCAGCGTTGCGGGAAGCGCTCCAAAAACCCCGGCCATACCGCAAGTGCAACCGCCAGCACGAGCACACGGATGCGGGAAATCACGTGTCGGGGCCGTCGAGCGACGCGGTGTCGACGAGTGCCTTCCGGATGCGTTCGGTGTCCTGCGGAGTCCAGCCCGGCGGTGGGGCGATCGCCGCCCAGCCGTTGACCGACGAGATGCCGTAGTTGTGCCCGTGTCCGTCGGGCACCCCAACAGCGTTGGCCAGGTCGGCGGCCACCTGCCAGAAGGTGACGATCGGGTACCAGCGCATGGCAGCCGTCCGGTCGCCCACTGGCGCCTCTTTGAGCCAATCCGGTTCGCTGAACAACAGATCGGTGGACCACCAGGTCACCGGGTCCGACGGATGCTGCACGAAGAGCACCCTCGGGTTCTGCCATGCCGGTTTGGCCAGGGCGTCGATATCGGGGCCGATCGCGAAACGCGCGGTGAATCCGCTGTCGTACACCGGCACTGCTTCCAGTGTGCCCCGGTCGCGCTTGGACACCAGTTCATTCCAGATATGACTGAAGTTCGGCGGCCCGGTCCACAACACACCGTTGACCCCGGCCGCCCGGATATCACCGAGGCCACCGAACGCGCCTTGTCCCGCAAAAGATCCCAGGCTTTCGCCGTAGATGAGCAGCTTGGGCCGGTGCCCCTCGGGCTGTTGCGCCCAGCGCTTCTGGATGGTGTCCACCAGCAGCTTGCCGGAGGCCAAGGCCTTCTCTTTGTCGGCCAGGAAGGAGATCCAGCTGGGCAGGAACGAGTACTGGGTGGCGACGATCGCGGTGTCGCCGTTGTACATCAGCTCGACACCACGGGCCGCGCCGGGCGTCACCCAGCCGGTGCCGGTGGTCGGCACGATGACCAATACCTGCCGATCGAAAGCCTTGGTGCGCTCCAGTTCCCGCACCAGGATGTCTGCGCGCTCCTCTGCGGTGCCCGCGGTCTCCAGACCCGCGTACACGCGGATGGGCTCCTTGGCCGGACGGCCGTTGACCCTGGTGAGCACATCGGCGTGCAGGCCGCCGGAGACGAAGTTGCGGCCCTCGTATCCGAGGCTGTCCCAGGAGGACAGCGACGCCGGGCTGCCGGAACGCTCAGGTTGGGTCGGTTGATGCACCCCGGCCCTGGTGGTGTCGTTGTGCGGGCCAAACGAAGCGTTGGCGGCGGCGAAGAATCCGCGCACCAGCACGCCGTTGAACAACATGATCGTCAACACCGCCACGATGGCGGTACCGATGAGCAGCGACACTTCCTGGCTCAGACGCAGCCTGCGGATGAGGAACCTGGCCAGCAGCCGGACCAGGTCACGCAGAATCCGGGCTATCGAAATAAAAACTGCACCAACGGCAATGGAGACGAGGAACGACTTGGAGTACTCCGTTGTCGTCGGCCCCTGAGTGTCCATGAGGGCGGCGATCTGGCGCTGCCAACGAGCGGCCGGCACGATCATGGCCAGCGAGCACACCCCGCTGAGGACCACCACCCCGAGCTTGACCGTCACCATCACCCGGTCACGCAGCGGCCACCATTTCTGGTGGCGCAACCAAAAACGCAGCACCAGTTTGGAGAGGGCGACACCGATGCCATAGCCGATGGCCGCGGTGGCGCCACCGATGAGGCCCTGGAACAACCAGGTGCGCGGCATCAGGGAGGGAGTCAACGACAGGCAGAAGAACAACGCGCCAAAGGCGATTCCGCAAAAGTCCAGTCGCAGCAGGTTCCACGCCCAGGCCACCAACGGGTGCCGGTGTTCGACGTGCTCCTCAAGTTCCTGGAATGCCAGCCAGCTGCGGCCGATCCAATCATCGGGATCGACGGTGCTTGTGGTGACCGGGACTCCAGGAGTCTCGCTCATCCGAATAATCCGGGCAGCACGCCTTCGTGTACCTCGCGCAATTCGGTCAGCGCGACCGAGAACTGTCCTTGCACCTCAACGGAATCCGAACCCTGATCGACCACACCGATGCGTACGGCGGGCAGCTGTCGCGCCTCGCACATCGACATGAATCTGCTCTCCTCGGTACGCGGGACCGCGACCAGCACCCGCCCCGCAGACTCGGAGAACAGTGCCACGAAGGGGTCAGCACCTTCGGGAAGCAGTATGCGGCAGCCAGTTTCACCAGCCAATGCGGATTCGACGACGGCCTGGATGAGCCCACCCTCGGACAGGTCGTGAGCGGCCGACACCAGTCCATCACGCGAAGCCGCGGTCAGAACCTGCGCCAACAGCTGCTCACGGGCCAGATCGACCTGCGGGGGTGTGCCGCCCAGGTGATCATGTGCCACCTGCGCCCAAATCGAGCCGTCGAACTCATCGGCGGTGTCACCGAGCAGGATCAGTGTCTCGCCGGGCTCGGTTCCGAATCCCGTGGGGATGCGCCGATTCACGTTGTCGATCACGCCCAGCACGCCGACCACCGGAGTGGGCAGAATCGGGGTGGTACCGGTCTGGTTGTAGAAGCTGACATTGCCTCCGGTTACCGGGATGCCCAGCGTCACACAGCCATCGGCGAGGCCGCGGACCGCTTCGGAGAACTGCCACATGACACCCGGGTCCTCCGGCGAGCCGAAGTTCAGGCAGTTGGTCACCGCGACCGGCGTTGCCCCCGACGCGGCCACGTTGCGATATGCCTCCGCCAGTGCCAGCTGGGCGCCGCGGTACGGGTCCAGGACCGTGTAGCGACCGGAAGCGTCAGTCGCCAAGGCGATTCCACGTCCGGTCTGTTCGTCCACCCGGATCACGCCGGAATCGGCATGTTCGGCGAGGACGGTGTTTCCGCGCACGTACCGGTCGTATTGCTCGGTGATGAACGCGCGGCTGCACAGGTGCGGGCTACCGAGCATGTCCAGCAGCGTCTGCCGCAGCTCCGCGGCGGTGGCCGGGCGCGCCAGTCCCGCGGCGGTATCGGCGATCAGCGCGTCCTGGGTATCTGGGCGAGCCACCGGACGCTCGTAGACGGGGCCCTCGTGTGCCACGGTCCGTGGCGGCACATCGACGACGGGCTCGCCGTGCCAGGTGATGCGCAGCCGGTCACCGTCGGTGACCTCACCGATCACTGTGGCCAGCACATCCCACTTGCGGCACACAGCCATGAAGGCATCCACGTTCTCCGGTGTCACCACGGCGCACATGCGCTCCTGCGACTCACTGGAGAGCACCTCGGCCGGCGTCATTCCGGTGGCGCGCAGCGGCACCTTGTCCAGGTCGATGTGCATGCCACCGTCGCCGGCGGATGCGAGTTCCGATGTCGCGCAGGAGAGCCCAGCACCGCCGAGGTCCTGAATGCCGACCACCAGATGAGCCGCATACAGCTCCAGACAGCACTCGATGAGCACCTTCTCGGTGAATGGATCGCCCACCTGGACGCTGGGCAGCTTCTTACGGGAGGCGCCGTCGGCCTCGTCGCCACCGAATGTCTCCGACGCCAACACCGAAACACCGCCGATGCCGTCGAGCCCGGTGCGCGCCCCGAACAGGATGATCTTGTTGCCGGCGCCGGAGGCGAAGGCCAGATGCAGATCTTCCTTGCGCAACACCCCGGCACACAGTGCGTTCACCAACGGGTTTCCGGCGTAGGACGCGTCGAACACCGTCTCGCCGCCGATGTTCGGCAGGCCCAGCGAGTTGCCGTAACCGCCGATACCGCGCACCACGCCGTCGAAGACGCGACGGGTATCGGGGGCGTCGGCGGCGCCGAAACGCAGCTGATCCATGACGGCGATGGGCCGGGCACCCATGGCCATGATGTCGCGCACGATGCCGCCCACGCCCGTGGCCGCACCCTGGTAGGGCTCGACGTACGACGGGTGGTTGTGCGATTCGACCTTGAAGGTGACCGCCCATCCGTCACCGATGTCCACCACGCCCGCGTTCTCACCGATGCCGGCGAGCATCGCCGAGCGCATCTCCTCGGTGGTGGTCTGCCCGAAGTAGCGCAGATGCACCTTCGAGGACTTGTAGGAGCAGTGCTCGCTCCACATCACCGAGTACATGGCCAGCTCGGCATCGGTGGGGCGGCGGCCGAGTATCTCGCGGATGCGCGCGTACTCGTCGTCCTTGAGCCCAAGTTCAGCGAATGGCTGCGGGTGATCGGGAGTGGCTGCTGCGTTATCGACCGTGTCAACCCGTGAAGTCACGACAAGATTCTAACGTTGCGCCGGTGCAGGTCGAACTGCGACAGCGATTGGCGCGATGCGGAGCCTGAAGACACCCCAATAATCGGCAGATGGGTGAGGTGCCCGCGTTAGCCGATCAGCACCTTCCCCAGTTCACGCCGGCGCAGCACCAAGGCCGCCCAGATCAACAATCCGAAGCCGATCGCGAAGATGACGGGGAACCACGCCTCCTCGTGCATGTCGATGGTGACCGCACCACCCAGGTAAGCCGTCAGCCCGACAGCGCCGAGCACCGCGGTACGCGGGATGGCGAACACGACAGTGCACACCAACAGCACCCAGCCGATCAGCGCTGTCTGATACGGCGGGAAGCCCAGCGCCTCCGTCGCGGTACGCGCGAACTGCGCCCCGAAGATCTTCGGTACGGCGTCGGCCAACAGGAACAGCACGATGATCGCGGTGAGCGCGAGACCAATCTTCTCCGGTGGCGTCCGGGCCGCGAATGCGGCGTTAACGCTCGACACAAAACTCTTGGTCTCGGCCATCACGGGTCCCTTCTCATATCGACCCTCCAACAGTATTGATGCCGACCGACAAGGGCACCGAGGCGCACCGAGGCGCCATACTCCACCCATGGGAATGTTCGGCCAGCGCGGCGGCGCGCTTGGCGTTCTGGTGCTCGGCGTCGCATCCTTGGTCGCCGGCTGCGATTTCACCGGCTCGCGGACCGCCGACCGAATCGATGACACGTTGCGAACCCTTGCGGGGGTGTCGTCGGTGTCACACACCATCAGCCACAGCGGCGGCCCCGCTCCGGCCAGTGCCACCTTCGACGTCTACGTCCGCGGCGAAGCGTCCGCCGATCAGCTCTCCGCACTGACGCGCGTCTTCACCGGCCAGATCCACGATTCCCGCACGTTCCGCTCCTGGGCGGCGACCCTCAACGTAAGACGCTGGCCGGAGGGCAATCACCTGTTTTCCACGATGTATGTCGAACTGCGGCCCTCGGCTGCCACCCCGGAGCCACCGTGGCAGGACTGGCTGAAGCTTTCCCGGGGCGAATACGGCTACCAGATCACCGGGCGGGTGCGGCCGTCCGACTACGACCGGCCCGCCGGCACCAGCTTTGATGTCACGATGTTCGACGGCAAGGATCGACGGCCGGACAATATCGGCGCCACCGAATTCGCCACGGCAGTGCGCAGGCTCGGCACCGACTTCCCCGGCTCCACCAGCGACTGGGTAATCACCAACTCCTTGATCTACGCCAACGATCCACCCAGCATCCGATCCGGCCACGGTCTGCCGACTGCGGCGCAACTGGACTTGTGGGAGGCCCTGGACACCATCGCGCCCGTCGACGGCGACTTCAATCGGGGCCCGCTACCAGGCAACCGTGACCAGCCTGACCGCAACAGCATCCAGCTCACCAAGCTGACCGGCCGGAACATGGATCACGTTGCGGAAGAACAGCTTCAGCTGATCAAGAAGTCAGGAACGGCAACCGTGTACACCGTGGAGGACGCCCAGATCACCGTGCGACCCGGACGCTGCTCCACGGGCGTGTGGGAGCCGCAGCCCAGTACCGCCCCCGATGTGGCCCTACAAGGCGAGCTGCGCGCTCAATTCGAAACCTGCCCGCACTGACTCTCGTAGGCTCGCACCATGACCGTCACGATCGTCGCCAAAGAGCCCGTCGTCGCCGCATTGGCCGCGGAGTGGACCGCGCTGGGCGAGTTGGGCGACAGCCTGAACGATGAGCAATGGGCCGCGCCCTCCGTCTTGCCGGGGTGGACCGTCAAGGACGTCGTCGCGCATGTGGTCGGTACCGAACGCTTACTCTCGGGCGACCCACTGCCCAGCACCGATGAGGCCGTGGCCGGTCTGCCGCACGTGCACAATCCCGTCGGGGTCCTCAACGAACGGTGGCTCACCTACTACCGCAAGCTCCCGCCGGTCGCGGTGATGAATGACCTGCACACCGTTACCAGCGCTCGCCTGGCCGTGCTGGAGGGCCTGACTCAAGAGCAGTTCAATGCCGAGACCGTCACCCCGGTGGGGCCGGAAAGCTATGGCCGATTCATGCAGATCCGCGACTTCGACTGTTGGATGCACGAATTGGATGTACGTGACAGCCTGGGGCTGCCCAGTCCGACGGACCCTGTCGCGGCGGCGCCCGCGCTCAACGAACTGGTCAACGCGCTGCCCTTCCTGATCGGCAAACGCGCGGGAGCGCCCCAGGGAAGCCGGATCCGATTCGTGCTCACCGGAATCGGCGCGCAGAAGGTCGACATCGAAATCCCGGACCGAGCACGCATCGTGGCGGCGCTCTCCGATGCCCCACATGTGACGCTCACCGCCGACACCTGCGAGTTCGCCCGCCATCTGGGTGGGCGCGCCAGCGCCAACCGCAACGGGTTCAGCCTCAGCGGCGACCCGGACCTGGGCTGGAAGATCGTCGCCAATCTGCGCTTCACGATGTAGCGGGTAGCTCCAGAAACGCTTGCAGCGCATCGGCATACATCGGCACGTCGTGCGCGCCCATCAGCTCACGCGCCGAGTGCATGGCCAGTGTCGCGGCCCCCACGTCCACGGTGACGATGCCGGTGTGTGATGCCGCGAACGGCCCGATGGTGGATCCGCACTGCATATCCGCCCGGTGTTCGTACCGCTGCACGGGGACTCCGGCCCGTTCACAGGCGAGGACGAAGGCGGCCGTACCGCGTCCGTCGGTGGCGTAGCGGACGTTGGGATGGATCTTGATCACCGGTCCGGCGTTGACGGCGATCTGGTGTCCCGGTTCATGCCGATCCGGATAGTTGGGGTGGGTCGCGTGGGCCATATCGGCCGAGACCATTAGCGAGGCGGCCGCACGCCGCAGAAAGTCTTCACGCGTTCCATTGCTGGACAACACAATCCGCTCCAGCACTGTCGACAGCAGATCCGAGTGGGCGCCGTGGTCGGAGACCGAACCGATCTCCTCATGGTCGAAGAGCGCCAGCACCGTCGTCGAGCTGGATTCCGCGGCCAAGAAAGCCTCTAGACCGGCATAGCAGCTGGCTTGGTTGTCCAAGCGCGGCGCACTGACCAGGCTCTCATCGGGTCCCACCAACGCCGCCCCGGTCAGATCGTGCGTCATCAGATCCCGCCCCAGGACATCGGCGGGGGTTACTCCCAGCTGTTCGGCGATGTACTCCGCAAAGCTGCGTTCACCACTCCACACCGAGTTCACATGCCATTGCGGGTCGATCACCCATTTCTTGCGTTCCTCGGCGCTGACCATGTGAATCGCCAGGTTCGGCACCCGCAGAATCGGCTGGTCGATGCGAATCAGGGTGGACCGCACCGAATCTCCGTCACGCACCAGTACCCGGCCGGACAAGCCCAAATCGCGATCCAGCCAGGTCTGCACCCAGGCGCCCCCGTAGGGCTCCAGGGCGACCATCGGCCAACCGGCCTGTACGCGATCGGCGTTGGCCTTCACCCGCAGGTTCGGGCTGTCGGTGTGTGCGCCGATCACCCGGAACGCGGCGTTCTCATCTTCCATGTCGACACCACGCCAGGCCACAATCGAACCCGACCGCACCACGAAGTAGTCGCCCGCGTGGCCCGGCCAGCGTTGTGCCTCGAACAGCTCAGTGAAGCCCTCCCGTCGCAGACGATGCGCAACCGTGTCCACGGCGTGAAACGGGGACGGTGAGGCGTCGATGAATTGGCAAAGTCCTACGGCGGTGGCGGTCACGCTTCCCATGATGGCTGACCGGATTCGGTCTAGGGTCGAAGCGTGCCCGATCCCGTGCCGCAAGCCGTCCTAGACCCACTGTCCTCGTCCGCCATCTTCCTGGTGGTGACGATCAACGAGGGCGCCGAACAGGCTGTTCATGACGCCCTGCCCGAGCTGTCCGGCCTGGCGAGGGCCATCGGCTTCCGCGACCCCTCGCGGCGATTGTCGCTGGTCACTGCCATCGGTTCCGCTGCCTGGGACCGGCTCTTCTCCGGTTCGCGCCCCGCCCGGTTATGGCCGTTCCAGGAGGTGCGCGGCGAACGCCATGTGGCCCCGGCCACTGCCGGCGATCTGCTGTTCCATATCCGCGCCTCGACCATGGACCGCTGTTTTGAGCTGGCCACCCGGATCACCAACGTGCTGGCGGGTGCGGTGACCGTTGCCGACGAGGTGCACGGTTTTCAATACTTCGACAACCGCGACCTGCTGGGGTTCGTGGACGGCACCGAGAATCCCGACGGCGCCGAGGCGGCTTCGGCCGCTCTTGTCGGTGCCGAGGATCCCGATTTTGTGGGTGGCAGCTATGTACATGTGCAGAAGTACCTGCACAACATGGCCGCCTGGAGCGCCCTGACCGTCGATGAGCAGGAGAAGGTGATCGGGCGCACCAAGCTCGACGACATCGAATTCGACGACGCCGTCAAGCCGCCGAATTCACATGTGGCGCTCAATGTCATCGAGGACGAAGAGGGCAACGAGCTGCAGATCCTGCGGCGCAACATGCCCTTCGGCGAGCTCGGAACATCCGAGTTCGGAACGTATTACATCGCCTACTCACGCACCCCGGACGTCACGGAACGCATGCTGCGCAACATGTTTATCGGGGATCCACCGGGCAACACCGACCGCATTCTGGATTTCTCGACCGCGGTCACCGGTGGGCTCTTCTTCGCCCCGGCTGGCGACTTCCTCGACGCTCCCCCACCGTTGCCCGTCGTGGCGGTGACCAAATCCGTTGAATACCAAGGTTCTCTTTCGATCGGCAGCCTGAAAGGATCGTTGTCATGAACAACCTGTACCGCGAACTCGCACCCATCACCGACGAGGCGTGGGCGGAGATCGAGACCGAGGCCGCCCGCACTTTCAAGCGCCATATCGCCGGACGCCGGGTGGTCGACGTCAGCGAGCCGGGCGGCCCCTCCAGCGCGGCGGTAAGCACCGGACACCTGCTGAACGTGCAGGCACCTGCCGACGGCGTGCAGGCCCATCTGCGGGAGAGCAAACCGCTTGTACGACTGCGCGTTCCCTTCACCATCAGCCGGGTGGCCATCGACGACGTGGAGCGCGGCGCCCAGGACTCCGATTGGGATCCGGTCAAGGAGGCGGCCAAGAAGCTGGCGTTCGCCGAGGACCGCGCGATCTTCGAGGGATACCCGGCCGCCTCGATCGTCGGCATCCGCGAGTCCAGCTCCAACCCCGAACTCAAGCTGCCCGAGGATGTCCGCGAGTACCCCGATATCGTCGCCCAGGCGCTTTCGGAACTGCGGCTGGCCGGTGTCGACGGTCCCTACTCGGTGCTGCTGTCGGCCGAGGAGTACACGAAGGTCAGCGAGGCCTCCGATCGGGGCTATCCCATCCGCGAGCACCTTCGCCGGCTGGTGGCCGACGGGGACATTCTGTGGGCACCGGCGATCGACGGTGCGTTCGTGCTGAGCTGCCGTGGCGGCGACTTCGACCTGCAGCTGGGTACCGACGTCACCATCGGATATCTGTCGCACGACGCCGAGAGTGTGCAGCTGTATCTGCAGGAGACTCTGACGTTCCTGAACTACACCGCGGAGGCCTCGGTCGCGCTGCTGCCGTAGCCCCTTCTCTCGTCGAATATCGACTTTCGGAGCGCTTTACTCGCACTTCTTAACAGAAAGTCGACATTCGGCGAGGACTATCAGGCAGTGAGCACGGCGTCGAGCGCCGAGTAGAAAATGCCGAGCCCGTCGTCGCTGGGACCGGTCAGGGCCTCGGTGGCGTGCTCCGGGTGCGGCATGAGCCCGACCACACGGCCGTTGGCCGAGGAGATGCCGGCGATGTCGCGCATCGACCCGTTGGGGTTCTCGCGGTAGCGGAAGACCACCCGGCCCTCACCCTCAAGCTCGTCGAGCACCTCGTCGGAAGCCACGTACCGTCCCTCCCCGGACTTCAGCGGCACCAGGATGTCGGCGCCCTGCTCGTACCGGGAAGACCACGCGGTGTTGTTGGCGTCGACACCCAGCCACACATCGCGGCACACGAAGTGCAGACCGGCATTGCGGGTCAGCGCACCGGGCAACAGTCCCGCCTCGCACAGCACCTGGAAGCCATTGCAGATGCCCAGAATTGGCAAGCCCTGCGCGGCAGCATCGACCACCGACCGCATCACCGGGGCGAACCGTGCGATGGCGCCGGCGCGCAGGTAGTCGCCGTAGGAGAAACCACCGGGCACGATCACCGCGTCGACAGACTTCAGGTCGGCATCGTCATGCCACAGCGAGACCGCCTCGGCACCGGAGAGCCGGGCCGCGCGGGCCGCGTCGACGTCATCGAGGGTGCCCGGGAAGGTGATGACACCGATGCGAGGAGTCATTCGGACTCCCGCACGATTTCCCAGTCCTCGATGACGGTGTTGGCGAGCAATGCTTCGGCGATCGACTCCAGGTCGGAGTCGCTGATCTCACCGTCGAACTCCAACTCAAAGCGCTTGCCCTGCCGGACGTCTGCCACGCCGGCATAGCCAAGGCGGGACAGCGCACCCACGATCGCTTGTCCCTGCGGGTCCAGGATCTCGGGTTTCGGCATGACGTTTACGACGACTCGGGCCACGGCCTGACTTTACCGTGTGGGCCCGGACACATCCCGCCTAGACTCCCCTCATGCAGCTGACCCACTTCGGGCATTCGTGCCTGCTGGCTGATTTCGGCAACACCACCCTGCTGTTCGATCCGGGCAACTTCTCGCACGGATTCGAGGGGATCACCGGCCTGTCGGCCATCCTGATCACCCATCAGCATCCTGACCACGTGGATCTGCAGCGACTGCCCGCGCTGGTCGAGGCCAACCCGGGGGCGGCGCTCTATGCCGATCCGATGACCGCGGCACAGCTGGGTGAACCCTGGCAGCCGGTGCACGCCGGTGACAGCTTCACCGTCGCGGATCTCACCGTGCGTGGGGTCGGCGGCCAGCACGCGGTGATCCATCCGGAGATCCCGCTCATCGACAACACGTCGTATCTGATCGGCGACGGTGACCATGCCGCGCGTCTGATGCATCCCGGCGACGCACTGTTCGTGCCCAGCGAGGAGGTCGACGTGCTGGCGCTGCCCGCCGCCGCGCCGTGGATGAAGGTGTCCGAGGCAATCGAGTACCTGCGTGCGGTCAACCCGGCCCGGGCGGTGCCGATCCATCAGGGGATCTTGCAGGAGGCCGCATACCCGTTCTTCTACACGCGTTTTCGCGAGATGTCCGACGCCGATTTCCAGGTGCTGCCGCACGAGGACGCGGTCTCCTTCTAGCCGATGTCCTCGGCCGCGCCCCGGCCCGCGGCGCGTCCACTGAAGATGCAGCCACCCAGGAAGGTGCCTTCCAGCGCCCGGTAGCCATGCACACCGCCGCCACCGAACCCGGCGACCTCGCCCGCCGCATACAGGCCGTCGAAACAGCTGCCGTCGGCGCGCAGAACACGCGAATCGAGATCGGTTTCCAAGCCGCCCAGGGTCTTTCGGGTCAGAATATGTAGCTTCACCGCGATGAGCGGGCCCGCCTTCGGGTCGGTGAGCCGGTGCGGAGCCACCACCCGGGTGAACCGGTCGGCCAGGTAGCCGCGCGCGGCGCGGATCGCGGCGATCTGCGGGTCCTTACCGAAGGGGTTGGCCACCTCACGGTCCCGCGCCGTCACCTGCTGGGCGATGGTCGCGTAGTCCAGGGGTGTGACATCCGGCAGCGCGTTCATCTTGGCGACCAGGTCAGGCAGATTCGATGCACTGACGAAGTCGACGCCCTTATCGATGAATGCCTGCACCGGTGCGGGCGCACCCGCCTTTCCCCGCCGCAGCACCCCCCGCACATCCTTGCCCGTGAGGTCCGGGTTCTGTTCCTGACCCGACAGCGCGAACTCTTTGGCAATAATTCGCGCGTTGAGAATGAACCACGAATAGTCATGCCCGCTGCGGCAGATGTGCTCCAAGGTACCCAGCGTGTCGAAGCCGGGGAACAACGGCGCCGGAATTCGAGATCCGTTGGCATCCAACCACAACGATGACGGCCCGGGCAGGATCCGAATACCATGGCCGGGCCAGATCGGGTCGTAGTTGGTGATGCCCTCGGTGTAATGCCACATGCGGTCCCGGTTGATCAGGTGCGCCCCCGCCGCGACCGAGATCCCGAGCATGCGGCCGTCCACGTGGGCGGGCACACCCGTAAGCAGCTGAGAAGGAACGCGCCCCAGCCGCTCGGGCCAGTTGGCACGCACCAGATCATGATTGCCGCCGATGCCGCCGCTGGTGACGATGACGGCCTGTGCGCGGAACTCAAACTCTCCCAGGGCGGTTCGCGACGACGTGACACCCCGCGCGCTGTTCGATGGCTCCAGCACCGTCCCCCGGACGCCCACCGCGGCACCCTGATCGACAATCAGCTCGTCGACCTGGTGCCGGTAGGCGATGCGCACCTGCCCGCGATCCACCGCGGCGAGTACGCGCCGGGCGAAGATCTCCACCAGCCCGGGACCGGTACCCCACGTGATGTGAAACCGCGGCACCGAATTGCCCGGCCCCAGCGCATCCTTGCCACCGCGCTCGGCCCACGAGACCACAGGAAATGTCTGCAAACCCCTGGCCCGCAACCAGCTTCGCTTCTCTCCTGCGGCGAAATCGACGTATGCGTGCGCCCATTGGCGCGGCCAGTGATCCTCGGGCCGGTCAAATCCGGCGGTACCGAGCCAGTCCTGCAGCGCCAACTCGTGGGAATCCTTGATCCCCAGGCGGCGCTGTTCGGGACTGTTGACGAAGAAGAGACCCCCGAAAGACCAATACGCCTGCCCACCCAGACTGGCGGAGTTCTCCTGCTCGACGACGATGACGCTCTTGCCCCGGTCCACCAATTCACAGGTCGCCACCAAGCCCGCCAGGCCCGCGCCTACGACGATGACATCGGTACTCGTGTCACTCACCGGTTCACCGTAGCGGGGACGATTGATGATGGAAAGGTCCAACTTCCTTGCGGTGAAAGCACAAAGCCATCACTGTGACACCGGGGACCAGTGCCTATACGGCAAACGATGAACTTTATGCCACGCTGTGCAATACCTGCTTGGGCAACCACTCGTAGACACCTGGCACGGAACCGTGCAGCAACGCGAGGTCGATGGCGTCGATCATCGCCTGACGCGGCCCCGGCTTGCGTAGGTGCTTGGCCGAGATGGCGACTCGCACCACGCCGTCGCGGCGGGCCGTGCGCGCCGCGGACAGCACCAGCATCCGGCACCACCACGGCTCGGAGAGGAAGCCCTCGCCGATGCCCAGCACCCGGGACCGCACCGAAGTCCCGTGCACCAGATCGGTGATCTCGGAAAGTCCAATGTTCAGGCGGAAACCATTGCGCGGCAGCATCTCTACGGCTCCCGCTGAGGCCATCCAGCCCGGCGCGGCAAAGAGCCGCGTCCGCAGGCCGGTCTGCTCCATCACACGATCGGCGGCCATCAGGCGCAGATTGGCCTCGTGCGCAGGCAATGCCGCGAACTCGTCGCGACGCTTCTTGGTTGCCGCCTGGTCGTATCCGTGCAGCACGATGGCGTCACCGCGTGACCGGCGCGCCGCCAGCCAGTCAACCGTCGGCTGGTCCTCCACCAAGCGGTACTTGCCCTTCAACCGAGGGGCCACCAAGAAGGACAGCGGGATCGTCCGCCTGTCCATCTCCTCAGTAAATGCAGCAATCTCGTCGAGAGTGCGATCGCAGATTCCCGACACCGATACCAGCAGCTGTCCTGCCATGCCGCCAGTCTGGCAACTCCAGATGTACGCAAGGTGTCAGACACCCCGCATCGAAAAGAACGCTCTGGGAGCTACCCCAGAGCGTTCTCGATGGCCTCGATCACCTCGGGGGCGTCGGGCACCGTCGTCGGCCGGAATCTCTTGACCACCGAGCCATCCCGTGCGATCAAGAACTTCTCGAAGTTCCACTGCACGTCCCCGGCGGCACCTTCGGCGTCGGCGATCTTGGTGAGCTCTGCGTACAGCGGATGCCGGCCGTCCCCGTTCACGTCGGACTTCTCCAGCAGCGGAAAGCTCACCCCGTAAGTGGTGGAACAGAACGTCTGGATCTCTTCCGCCGTTCCCGGTTCCTGGCCCATGAACTGGTTACAGGGCACCCCAAGCACCGTCAGACCGCGATCGGCGTAATCGGAGGCCAGCTTCTCCAGCGCCGCGTATTGCGGGGTGAGCCCGCATTTGGATGCCACATTGACCACCAGTACGGCGTTATCGCCGAAATCGGCCAGCGACAGCTTCGAACCGTCCAGTGCGGTCAACGGAATGGAGGCGAGATCGGTCATGCCTCCCACCGTACCGGGGTTGCGATGGTTGACTGTTCGCACACTAAGCAAATTTGCGGAGGTCATGTATGAGCGAGGAGGGCGAAGTCTCCTCGGGCCACAGTGCCCTGCGGATCGCGTCGGTAGCCGCCCTGGGCGGGCTCCTCTTCGGATACGACAGCGCCGTCATCAACGGCGCGGTGCAGGCGATTCAGGACGCGTTCACCATCCGTGACGCCGAACTCGGGTTCGCGGTCGCCTCGGCGCTGCTCGGCGCGGCGCTGGGCGCCATGACGGCGGGCCGCATCGCCGACCGGATAGGGCGGGTGGCCGTCATGAAGATTGCCGCCGCCCTGTTCCTGCTGAGCGCGGTGGGCGCCGGTCTCGCGCCGAACATCGAGCTGCTCGTCATCTTCCGAGTGATCGGCGGGGTCGGGGTCGGCGTCGCATCTCTGATCGCGCCCGCCTACATCGCCGAAACCTCGCCGTCGCACATCCGTGGGCGATTAGGTTCACTGCAACAATTGGCGATCGTTACCGGGATCTTCTTGTCCCTCACCATCGATTGGCTGTTGGCGCATCTCGCGGGCAGTTCTCGCGACATCCTGTGGCTCGGCCTGCCCGCATGGCGCTGGATGTTCCTCGCGATGGCGCTGCCGGCACTGGTGTACGGCACGCTGGCCTTCACCATCCCGGAGTCTCCCCGCTATCTCGTTGCCACGCACCGTATCCCCGAGGCGCGCAGCGTGCTGGCGACCCTGCTCGGCGAAAAGAACCTCGACATCACGATCGGCCGCATCCAAGAGACACTCGATCAAAACACCTCGTCGTCGTGGCGCGATCTGCGCAAGCCCACCGGCGGTCTGTATGCCATCGTGTGGATTGGGATGGCGCTGGCGGTGTTTCAGCAGTTGGTGGGCATCAACGTGATCTTCTACTACTCGAACGTGCTGTGGCAGGCGGTCGGCTTCGGCGAGACCTCCTCCTTCACGATCACGGTCATCACCTCGATCACGAACATCGTCACCACGCTGATAGCGATCGCGCTCATCGACCGGGTGGGCCGCAAGCCTCTTCTACTCATCGGCTCGGCGGGTATGGCCGCGACGCTCGGCACCATGGCGATCGTCTTCAGTTCGGCCACCATGGTGGACGGCAAACCACACCTGGGACCCGTCGCCGGGCCTGTCGCGCTGGTTGCCGCCAATCTGTTTGTCGTCGCGTTCGGAATGTCCTGGGGCCCGGTGGTCTGGGTGCTGCTGGGTGAGATCTTCCCCAACCGGATCAGGGCAGCGGCCATGGGTTTGGCCACCGCGGGCAACTGGGCGGCCAACTGGCTGGTGACGGTGACGTTCCCGGCGTTACGAGACGCCCTGGGCATCGCCTACGGGCTCTACGCGTTGTGCGCGGTGTTGTCCTTGGTGTTCGTGGCGCGCTGGGTGCAGGAGACCAAGGGGCGATCGTTGGAGGATATGGATTCGGCAATCAGCTGAACAGCTGACCGGACCGCACCGCCGCGATGACCCCGCCGTCGACCAACAAATCTGTGCCCGTGATGTAGGACGATTCGGGCCCCAGTAGGAATGCCGCCGCCGCCGCGATGTCATCGGACGTACCGATACGCCCGGAGGCCGAGCCGTCGATCATGGCCTTCGTGATCGCGCCCGTCGGCGAAGCGAGCTCGTGGTGCCCCATCGTGGTAGACACCACTCCCGGACTGATCGAGTTGATGCGGGCTCCGCGTGAACCCCACTGACGAGCCGCCGAACGAACACGAATGCGATTGGCACGCTTGGATAATTGGTAGGCCACGGCAGGGTATTCGATGCTCTGAACATAGGGCAGAGCCAACAATTCCTCCGCGACTGTGGCACCGAGTTCGTGTTCCTGCTCGGCGGTGAGCTCGAATGGCATGTGGCCGGCCATGCTGGCAATCACCACACCCGCACCGCCGGAGGCGATGACGTTGCCGAACTCCTCCACCACCAGGGCCACCCCCACCAGATCGACGGCCAGGATGGCTGCCGTCGGCGACTGCGCCGGTGAGAGGCCGGCGGTGTGCGCGACCTGCGTGACCCGCCCCAGTGCCGCGGCGGCCCCCGCGAGCGCCGATACCCCCGCGCGCGAGGAGACGTCGACCGGCTCTCCGACGACGTGATGACCATCGGACGTCAGTTCATCGACGACGCGCCGGAGTGCCTGCTCATTGTGGTCGGCGATCAGCAGCGTTTTGCCGATGCCCTGACGACGGGCGATGACCCTGCCCATGCCGCCGACACCGATGACGACGACGACCTCGTCAGACATTGGCGAATTACCCCTGTGCCCCAAGGACATCGAGTATCCACGCGAGCTGGAAGGCACTCTCTTTCCAGCGCTCGTAGCGCCCGCTGATCCCACCGTGTCCTGCTGTCATCTCGGTACGCATCAAGATGGGACGTTCACCGGTGGTGGTGTGGCGCAACTCCGCCACCCACTTGGCCGGTTCCACGTACAGCACCCGGGAGTCATGCAAGGACGTCATCGCAAGAATGCTGGGGTACTCCGCGGCCCGGATGTTCTCGTAGGGCGAATACGACTTGATGTAGTCATAAACATCCCTATTTTCCAGGGGATTTCCCCACTCATCCCACTCGGTGACGGTCAGCGGCAGCGACGGATCGCAGATGGTGGTGACGGGATCGACAAAGGGCACCTGTGCGAGCACACCGGCGAACAGCTCGGGCGCCAGATTCACCGCGGCACCCACCAGCAGTCCGCCGGCACTGCCACCCCAGGCCACCAGCCGATCGGGCAACGCGACGCCGGTGTCGATCAGATGCCTTGCCGCTGAGACAAAGTCGGTGAAACTGTGCCTCTTGCGCAGCATCTTGCCGTCCTCGTACCAGAGGCGGCCCATTTCACCACCACCACGCACGTGGGCGATGACAAACACCACTCCCCGGTCCAACAAGGAGAGTCGGCCGATACTGAACTGCGGATCCTCACACATCTCGTATGCGCCGTATCCGTACAGCACGGTGGGACACGGTGACTGAACATCGCTGCGGTGGACCACCGACAGCGGAATCCGGGTGCCATCTTCGGCGAGCGCCCATTCGCGCCGCTCCACATAGTCCTCGCGGCGATAGCCGCCGAGAACGGGCTGCTCCTTGAGGAGCGTGCGCTCCCCCGTGTGCACATCGAGGTCGTAGACACGGGTCGGGGTGATGAAGGACGCGCAACCCACCCGCAGCAGCGGCGAATTCCATTCGGGGTTGTCGCCCAGTCCCGAGAGCATGAGCTCGGAGTCGAACGCGACTTCCTGCGGTGCGCCATATCCATCGGCCGTCACCGGCCAGACCTGGATGCGCGGCAGTGCTTCTCGCCGATATCCGATCACGAACCGTTCGGCAAATGCCTCCACACCGTCCAGCCGAACATCATCGCGGTGGTCGATCAGCGTGCGCGCCAACGCGGGGGCGACCGGTCCGTCGGCCAGCGCGGCGACCGGCAGCTCCGCCAGCGCGAAGTTCACGGCCCCGTCGTTGTGCAGGATCAGCAGCCGGTCCTCGCCGCCGACCACAATGTGTTCGACGGTGTACTCGACACCCGTGCGGCGCAGCCACACCGGCGAAAAAGCCGTAGCCGGATCCTCGGCGTCGCCGATCAGAATCTCGGACGTCACCGACGAATGCACGCTGATCGCGACAAAGCGATCACTGCGAGTACGGCCGACACCAATCCAGAATCGCTCGTCCGGTTCGGAGAACACCTCGGTGGGCTCGGCGCCGCTGCCCAACTCGTACCGGCGAATGGCATAGGGCCGGAAGGCTTCATCGATCACGGGGTAGTACAGGGTGCGGCTGTCCATGGCCCAGGTCGCGCCCGCACCGATATCGGCGATCTCATCCGCGTACATCGCACCGGTACGCAGGTCTTTGAACCGCAGCGTGTACATCTCATGGCCGACGACGTCGACCGAGTAGGCCAACGTGTTCCCGTCCGGGCTGACGGTGGCCGCGCCCAGGGAGAAGAAGTCGTGACCCTCGGCTTCGGCATTGCCGTCGAGCAGGATCTGTTCGCCCGGCACATCGTGGTCCAGCGCCGGAGGCGTCCAGTCGTCGGGATCGCCTATCGGACAACGGCAGTGGACTCCGTACTGCTTGCCCTCGAAGCTGCGGGCGTAGTACCACCACTGGCCCATGCGGGTGGGAATGGAGAGGTCGGTCTCCTTGGTGCGCGACTTGATCTCACCGAAGATGCTGGTGCGCAGCTCTTCCAGATGCCCCAGCTGGTCATCGACATAGGCGTTCTCCGCCTCCAGATGCGCGATGACCTCTGGACTTTCCTTCTCACGCATCCATTCGTACGGATCAACAAAGGTGTCACCGTGATACTCGCGCAGAGTGTCGATACGGTTGGCGACGGGCGGCTTCACCGGCCCGCTCACGCTGACGGACCGATCCAATCGGCGAAGCTCAGCCCCGAAATGCGCTCATATGCCTCGATATAACGTTCACGTGTGGCCACTGCCACCTCATCCGGCAGGGGTGGCGGCGGAGTGTCCGACGCACGATCCCAACCCGACTCGGGGCCGGTGAGCCAGTTGCGGACGAACTGCTTGTCAAAGCTGTCCTGCACCACGCCGGGCCGATAGTTGGCAGCATCCCAGTAGCGCGAGGAGTCCGGGGTGAACACCTCGTCGGCCAGCACCAAGGTGCCCTCAATATCGACGCCGAATTCAAACTTGGTGTCGGCCAAGATGATTCCCTTGTGCAGGGCATGGGCCGCGGCGCGGGTATAGACCTTGATGGTCTCGTCGCGCAGCTGGTTGGCGCGCACTCCGCCAACCAGATCCACCACCGCGGCGAAGTCGACATTCATATCGTGCTCACCGATATCGGCCTTGGTCGCCGGGGTGAACAACGGCGGATCCAGACGGCTGGCTTCCTCAAGGCCCTGCGGCAACACATGGCCGCACACCGCGCCGGTGCGCTGATAGTCCAGCAGCCCGGACCCGGTGAGGTATCCGCGGGCCACACATTCCACCGGAAGCATGTCGAGGCGCCGCACCAACAGCGCCCGGCCCAGCACTTCCTCGGGGATGCGCGGATCGTCGGGCGGCCCGGCCAGATGGTTCGGCACGGTCAGCAGCCCGAAGAAGAAAACGCTCATCGCGGTGAGGATGCGGCCCTTATCGGGTATCGGCGTATCGAGGATGAAATCGAACGCGGAAATCCGGTCGGTGGCGACGAATAACAGGTGCTCATCGTCGACTCGGTACAGCTCACGGACCTTGCCGCTGGCCACATGCTGGTAATCGGACAGCGAAGGACGCATCGTGACATCCTAACCACCCGCGATTTCGGTGCATTTTGGTGCGCTGGACGCCCCCTTTTGCACACAAGTCATGTTGGCCGGAACCAGCGTCACTCACCCCGTCGTCGTATCCGACATGCTGAACGACCTGCTGCGCCACCAGGACGGCGTCGTCACTCTCGAACAGGCCTGCCGGGCCGGCGTGTCGGTCGATGCGATCAAGCGCAAAGTGCGCAGTGGACAGTGGCGTGCCTGTTTCGCCGGCGTCTACTTCGCCGACGATCGTCCATTCACGCCTGCCGCGCGGGTGCGGGCGGCGGTGTGGTCGTGCGGAACACGAAGCGTCGCGAGTGGGCCGACGGCAGCGTGGTGGCTCGGCCTCACCACCGATCCCCCCGAGGTCGTCGACGTCACGGTGCCCCGGCATGCAAACGGGCGAGCGGCCCCGGGCATCCGCATCCGCCGTCGGGACCTCGCCGCGATCGACATCGTCCAGGAACGGCGACTGCGCGTGACTGCCTTACCGCTGACAGTCCTCGAAGCGGCGGCGACCCGGGGCGGCGGCAGCGCAATCATGGACCGCGCACTCCAGCGTCACCTCGAATTGCCGGCGCTGTGGAGCGCCCATCTGCGCAACAAGGGAAGGTATGGCGCACCCGCGGCCCGCAGGCTGCTTCAATCGGCGGGCAGCGGTGCCCGATCCGAGGCCGAGCGTCTTCTTATACGTCTACTTCAGGCGTCTCGTATCGAGGGGTGGATCGCCAATCACCCGGTGGCGGGTTACGTGGTTGATGTTGCGTTCCCAGTTCAGCGCGTGGCGATCGAGGTCGACGGGTGGGCATTCCACAGCGCTCAGGCCGCGTTTCAGCGTGATCGAATACGCCAGAACGCCATCGCCCTCAGCGGGTGGCAGGTGCTCCGGTTCACCTGGGTCGACCTCACCGAGCACCCGCAAAGGGTTATCTCGATAATCCGCAAAGCGATTTCGGTGCAATAGGGTGCGGTGAGCACCCGAAAATGCACCGAAATCGTGGGAGATCCAATGCGGTACGTGCCCTATTCGACCCGGCCGGGACGGTTGCTCGGTCAGCTGTTCAGTGATGTGGCGGTCGCGATCTGGACCACAGTCTGGGTGTTCGTCGGACTCGCTGTGCATGCGGCGGTGGCAGCGATCGCCGAGGTTGGCCGCCAGGTCAAGGACGGCGCCGACGGTATCTCAGACAATCTGAACTCAGCGGGCGACAGCGCGCACCGCATTCCGTTGGTTGGTGACAAGGTCGGCGGCCCGCTGCGGGCGGCGAGCGAAGCGGCCGCGAATCTGGCCGGCGCCGGACACAATTTGGACACCACCGCGACCTGGTTGGCTGTGGTTTTGGCAATCGCCGTCGCGGCGCCGCCCGTGCTGGCCTTCGCCGGACCATGGATCTTTCTGCGGATCAGGTTCTTTCGCCGCAAGTTGATCGCGGTGCAGCTCGCGGCCACGCCAGCCGGTGAGCAGCTGCTGGCCCTGCGAGCGCTCGCGAACCGACCTCTGAAGAAGTTGGCGGTGATCACCCCAGACCCGGTAGCCGCGTGGCGCACCCAAGACGCCACCGCGATACGTGGCTTGGCCGCCGTCGAACTGAAGGCGGCGGGCATCAGCGCGCCGAAGCAATGGCGCGCCCCGTAACTCTCCCCCGTTCCCGTCGACACGCCGTGTTCTGCGGCGACACGCCACGATTCGCAACAAAAGACGGCGTGTCGACGGGAAGGGGAGCGACCGCCCGTCCCTGGGTCACCGGATCACGCAGCGCCTCAGAGGTTTCCGCGTAGGTTGCCGCCGACCAGAAACGCCTACAAAATTGCGCCCGGGCTGTACACGGCGGCATCGGGGTACTCGGCCGCCAGTGCCTCCACCTCGGCGACCACACGATCCACCTGATCGGCGGCGGCGCCGGTGAATGAGGCCCTGTCGGCAAGCGCCGCTTCGAGCGCGGCCCGATCCAGGGGCAGCCTCGAGTCATCGGCCAGCAAGCCCAAAAGGTCTGGCTCGGCACCCTTTTCGCGCATGGCCAGCGCCGTCGCGACGGCATGCTCCTTGATGACCTCGTGGGCCTCCTCGCGGCCCACCCCGGCGCGCACCGCCGCCATCAACACCTTGGTGGTCGCCAAGAACGGCAGATAGCGACGTAGCTCACGGTCGATGACCGCCGGATACGCGCCGAACTCGTCGAGCACCGTCAAGAAGGTCTCGATCATCCCGTCGATGGCGAAGAAGGCGTCGGGCAGCGCGACACGGCGCACCACCGAACAGAACACGTCGCCTTCATTCCATTGCGCGCCAGCCAATTCCGCTGCCATCGAGCCGTACCCGCGCAGGATCACCTGCAGGCCGTTGACACGTTCGCAGCTGCGGGTGTTCATCTTGTGCGGCATCGCCGAACTGCCCACCTGCCCGGGCGCGAAGCCCTCGGTGACCAACTCGTGCCCGGCCATCAGACGGATGGTGTGCGCCAGTGACGACGGGCCGGCGCCGAGCTGGACCAGCGCCGACACCACCTCATGGTCCAGTGAGCGCGGGTACACCTGGCCGACGCTCGTCAGGGTCGTAGAGAACCCAAGGAAGCTCGCAACACGCTCCTCCAGCTCGGCCAGCTTCTCGGCATCACCGTCGAACAGGTCCAGCATGTCCTGCCCGGTGCCCATCGGGCCTTTGATCCCGCGCAGCGGGTATCTGTCGAGAAGCTCCTGGAGCCGGTCCAGCGCGATCAGCATCTCGTCCGCGGCCGAGGCGAATCGCTTGCCCAGGGTGGTTGCCTGCGCGGCCACGTTATGGCTGCGTCCGGCCATCACCACGTCGCGGTACTCGACGGCATGGTGCGCAAGCCTCGCCACCACCGCGACACCGTGCGCGTGCACGTACTCCAGTGAGCGGCGGATCTGCAGTTGTTCCACGTTCTCGGTGAGATCGCGGCTCGTCATGCCCTTGTGGATGTGCTCATGTCCGGCGAGCGCATTGAACTCCTCGATGCGGGCCTTCACATCGTGGCGGGTCACCCGCTCGCGCGCCGAAATCGAGTCAAGATCGACGTTCTCGATCACACGCTCGTAGTCGTCGATGACACCGTCGGGAACATCGATGCCCAGCTCGCGTTGTGCGCGCAGCACAGCGATCCACAACTGGCGCTCCAGCACCACCTTTGATTGCGGCGACCACAGCTGCACCATGGCGTCGCTCGCGTACCGGGATGCTAGAACGTTAGGGATTTGCACAATCAGAGTCTAAATCGACTCGGCCAGCTGCTCTGCTTCCAGTGGGGCCAGCACGTCGATGACGTCGACCAGCATCGCCGTGGCGGTTGCCGTCGGACTGAGCGCAGCCTCGGTCAGCGCCCCCACCATGGCCCCGTCCACTGTCGAAATCAGCACCGCGACATGGTCGTTGTCTATGGATCGGCCGGACCGGCGGACCACCTGCGCCACGGCGTCGTCGCGCTGCCCCCGCAATCGCTGCTGCACCTCACGCAGTTCCGGATGACGACTGCACGCGAGCTCACGCTCGTAGCGTGAGACCAGCTGCTCTCCGCCGCCGAAGCCCGGCGTACCGAACAACAGCTCCACCACGGCCTCGGCCGTGGCGGCAGCGCCACGGCGCCGGTACTGCACCAGCGATAGGCGTTCCTGGATCTGTTCCAACTCGTTGGTCCCGGCATGCTCGACGGCCCGGGCGATGAGGTCTTCCAGCGAGGAGAAGTAGTACGTGGTGGATGCCAGCGGCAAGCCGGCACGTTGCGCCACCGCACGGTGTCGCACCGCATCAATACCATTGTCTCGCAATAGGTCAGCGGCAGCACTGATCAATGCGCGCCGCCGCCGCTCACCCTTGGGGGTGGCTTGCGGACGGTGCGCGATGTTCCCGTCCGGGAACACCTCCGTCTGCTGCCTGACTGTCACGCCATGTCATGCTGCCAGCAGCGACGCATCCCCACGGGCGTTTTGCGCTATCTCATGCAAGCGGCTGAGGTCAGCCCCGGCCCAGCCGCTCCAACGCCTCTGCGATCTCCCCCGAACTACCCGCGAAGCTCAACCGGATTGTCCGGTGGCCAGCCACGGTGTCGAAGTCGATACCGGGCGCGATCGCTACCCCCGTGCGCGCCAACAAGTCCGCACACCACCGCTGGGCGTTATCGGTCAGGTGTTCAATATCGGCGTACGCGTAGAACGCGCCGTCGGGCGGGGCGATCTTGGTGATGCCCGTGGCGGCAAGGCCGTCGATGAGCAAGGTCCTGTTGATCGCGTACCGGCGTACATGCGCGTCGAGTTCGGCGCGGGCTTCGGAACTGAACGCCGCGAGCGCTCCGTACTGCGAGACGGCTGGCGGGCAGATCGTGAAATTGGAGGACAATCTATCGACGGCCCGCAAGAATCTACGCGGCACCAGCATCCAGCCCAGCCGCCAACCGGTCATCGAGAAGTATTTGGACACCGAGCCCATCACTACCGATTCTCGGCTGAATTCCCATGCACTGGAGGTCTTTTGATCTCCATAGGAAAGTCCGTGGTAGATCTCGTCGGAGATCAACAGGGTGCCGTTTGCCTCGCACCACAGCGCGATGGCCTCCAGCTCGGTCGCATCGATGATGGTGCCGGTGGGGTTGGCGGGACTGGCGACGATCAGGCCGGCAGGCGCCCTGCCGTCCGCCTGCGCAACGGCCTCCAGCATCGCCACCGTCGGCTGATATCGCGTCTCGGGGCCACAATCGATCTCGGCGACCCGACAGCCCAGCGCGGCAAGACAATTGCGATAGGCAGGATACCCAGGCCGGGTCATCACCACGGTGTCCCCCGCATCGAAGGCGGCCAGGAACAGCAGCGTGAATCCGCCCGAGGAACCGGTGGTGACGACGACGTCGTCCGCGGTGACCTCGATTCCGGAACGCTCATGGTGGTATCCGGCGATCGCGTCGCGCAGTTCCGGCAGACCGAGCGTCTCGGTGTAGCCCAGCACACGGGTACCGAGCGCCTCCCGCACCGCGTCCAGTACCACCGCGGGCGCACCCGTCGACGGCTGCCCGGCCGCCAGGGAGATCATGTCGCCGTGCGTGCGCTGACGCGCGGCCGCCGCCGTGAGCACATCCATGACGTAGAACGGCGGAACGTCCGAACGCTGCGAGAGACCGGCCACGGCTGCGACGCTATCGAATGTCTGGATCCGAACAGAACCGGCATGATGGTCGACATGCGTGACCTGTCCCGACGCTCATTACTCAAGCTCGGCGCGGCTACTGGTGCCGGTGCCGCGCTCGCCGCTCTCCCCGGCCCCGGCGCCCTCCCGGCCCGCGCCGACGGTGCCATTACCGCCGGCTCGTTCGTCTCCGCGGCGCGCGGCGGCGTCGGCACCGAATGGCGTATCGCCAGGCCACCGGGGGTCACCGGACCCATCCGGCCCATCATCGCGCTGCATGGCAAGGGCCAGACGGCCGCCGGCGTGATGGAAGGCGGCGTGGAGAACATGCTGGCGCAGGCGGTGGCCTCGGGCGCCAAACCTTTCGCCCTCGCCAGTGTCGACGGCGGCGGCGGGTACTGGCACAAGCGCGCCTCGGGCGAAGATTCCGGCGCCATGGTGCTCAACGAATTCATCCCGCTGCTGGCACAACAGGGGCTGGATACCTCGCGGGTGGCATTCCTCGGTTGGTCCATGGGCGGATACGGCGCCATGCTGCTGGGTTCGCGCCTCGGCGCCGGCCGCACCGCGGCCATCACCGCCGTCAGCCCGGCGCTGTGGACATCCTCGGGTGCGACGGCACCGGGCGCTTTCGACGGCGCTGAGGACTACGCCGCCAATTCGGTGTGGGGCCTGGCCGCGCTGAACTCCATCCCCCTGCGCATCGACTGTGGTGACAGCGATCCGTTCTACAGCGCCACCAAGCAGTTCATTGCCCAGCTTCCGACGCCTCCCGCGGGCGGCTTCAGCCCCGGCGGCCACGACGGCGCATTCTGGAGTTCGCAGATCGGCGCCGAAATGGCCTGGATGGCGCCGCTGCTCACCGCCTAGCGCGGCCGATTAGGCCTCGACGGGTTTGCCATCCGCTGGCATCATGGCGGAGGTGTCACCCCTGTCCCGTCGTCAGCTGCTGCGGGCCGGCGCCGCGCTCGGAGCCGGTGCGGCGCTGCTCCCGACCCTCGCACCCCCGGCACAGGCATTCGGTGAGGTCACCACCGGCTCATTCGTGTCGGCGGCCCGCGGCGGTGTCGAAACGGGGTACAAGATTGCCCGGCCGCCGGGAGCCGACGGTCCGCTGCGCCCGGTGATCTTGCTGCACGGCCGCGACGAGACGGCCGACCGCATGATCGGCTGGGGATTCGAGAACATCGTCGGAGGAGCCGGCGGTGCTGCCGTCGCGGTCGCCGCCATCGACGGGGGCAACAGCTACTGGCATCCGCACGAGTCCGGTGACGACCCCGGCGCCATGATCATCAACGAGTTCCTGCCGCTGCTCGCCGACGAGGGGATGGATACCTCGCGCGTCGCCTTTCTGGGGTGGTCGGCCGGTGGCTACGGCGCCCTACTCAACGGCGCGCGCCTCGGCGGGCCGCGAACGGCCGCCATCGCCGCGGTGGGCCCGGCGTTGTGGACCACATACGATGCGGCCACCCCGGATGCCTTCGATGGCCCGAAGAACTGGTCCGACTACTCGGTCTTCAATCTTCCGCAGCTCGACACCATTCCGTTGTGGGTGTCCTGCGGCACCGAGGACCGGTTCTATGAAGCCGCCAAACTGTTTGCGTCCGAACGTAAAACGCCGCCCGCCGGCAGTTTCGGCCCGGGCGGGCATGACGGCGATTACTGGGATACCCAGGTATCTCCCGCGCTGAGCTGGATTGCGCCCATTCTGGCCGGCTAGATGCTGATACGCCCTTCGGCAGCAGCCAGCCCGATATCGCTGCGAAAATGGCTGCCGGGCAACCGAATTGCCTCAATCTTCGCGTACGCATCGGCGCGCGCGGCCCGCAGGTCGGCGCCGGTGCCCACCACCGCCAACACACGACCGCCCGAAGACACCACGGCGCCATCCTCACGACGAGTCGTTCCGGCGTGGAGCACACCGTCCGCCTCGGAACCGGCAATCACGTCGCCGGTGCGCGGCCGCAACGGGTAGTTCTCGGCGGCAAGCACCACGGTGACGGCGCTACCGTCCTGCCAGCGCAGCGGTCCGAAGTCAGCAAGGGTTCCGGTCGCGGCCGCATTCAACAGCTGACCCAGCGGCGATTCGAGCAGTGCGAGTACCGCCTGAGTCTCGGGATCGCCGAAACGGCAGTTAAATTCGACGACCGACGGGCCGTTCGAGGTGATCGCCAACCCGGCGTACAGGACTCCAGTGAACGTGCTGTCGCGCTTAACAAGCTCGGCGGCAACAGGTTTGACGATGGTGTCGACTATCTCGGCGACCATTTCGGCGGGCAGCCAGGGCAGCGGGGTGTAGGCCCCCATACCACCGGTGTTGGGGCCGGTATCGCCGTCGCCCACTCGCTTGTGGTCCTGAGCGGGCAGCAGCGGCACCACCGTCTCGCCGTCCACGATGCACAGCAGGGACACCTCGGGCCCGTCGAGGAAGGACTCCAACAGCACCGGGTGCCCGTCGTCGAGCAGGCTCGCGGCATGGGCACGGGCCGCCGCGCGATCATCGGTGACCACCACGCCCTTGCCCGCGGCCAGTCCGTCATCCTTGACCACCCAGGCCGGCTCGCCGGCGAACCGATCCAGGGCGGCATCCAGATGCGCTGGGTTGTCGACGATTTCACTGCGCGCGGTGCGCACACCGGCAGCCGTCATGACGTCTTTGGCGAACGCCTTGGAACCCTCGATCCGCGCGGCGGCCGCCGAGGGGCCGAAGCAGGCGATACCCGCGGCACGCACGGCGTCGGCGACGCCCAGCACCAATGGCACCTCGGGGCCGATGACCACGAGATCAGCGCTCAGCTTGGTGGCCAAGGCCGCGACCTCGGCACCCGAACTGATGTCGACGGCATGCTGTTCGGCCGCAGCCGCGGTGCCCGCGTTACCCGGCGCTATCGCCAGATAGTCCACCTGTGGGTCTCGCTTGAGTGCGATCGCCAACGCGTGTTCACGACCACCGGATCCAATAATGAGGACGCGCATGCACGAGACCCTATCGGTCGGGGCAGCCCCCGCAACGGGGCAGGCTAGGCATCCGAGCGGTATCCCCGCAACAACTTGGCCAGTAACTCGTCGCGCCCGGCAACCAACTCGGGGTACGGACGCAGCGTCTTCACCAGCGCCTCACCGTCGAACATGTCGGTGATCATGAAGACCAGCGTGATGAGCTCGGCCTCGGACAACCGGTCCGTGCCCGGGACGGATCGCGCCAACTCGACCATCTGGGCGCCGTACTCGGCCACCGCGACCTGCAGAGTCTCCCGCAGCTGAGCGTCGGTGCGCGCCGCAACCATGAGCTCGTACAGCACGGCATTGATGGGCTCCTCCTTGAGCGAGCGCATCACCACCATCACATCCTCGAATTCGGTGAGGCGATCTCCCGCCCGGTCGAACTGGGCCCGCACCGTGGCCAGCTGACGGCGCAACGTCTCGCGCGCCACCTCGGCCATGAAGTCACCGACCGTCGGGAAGTGCCGGAACAGCGCCCCGTAGGACAGCCCGGCATTGCGCGCGATCTTCTGCACCGACGCGCGTGAATATCCCAGTTTGGCGATGGTGTCGATACCGGAATCGAGCAGCTTCGCGATGGTTGATTCACGGCGCTCGGCCTGGGTGGGACTCACAAGGTCACCGTAGATCACGTTGGACCATGTCACTAAGGATTGTGATCGGTTGCCATCTTTTCTAGACTGGGCCTATCACCCAACGAAGGGCAGCCCCCATGTTCGACCTCATCATTCGTGACGGCCTCTGGTTCGACGGAACCAACTCCGAGCCACGTAAGGCCAATCTCGGCATCAAAGAGGGGCGGGTAGCCACCGTCTCCACCACCGCGCTCGACGAGACCGATTGCCCCGAGGTGATCGACGCCGGCGGCAAGTGGGTGCTACCCGGGTTCATCGACATCCACACCCACTACGACGCCGAGGTGCTGCTCAACCCCGGACTGGACGAGTCGGTGCGGCACGGCGTCACCACCATCGTGCTGGGCTGCTGCTCCATGTCCACGGTCTACGCCAAGCCCGAGGATGCCGCCGACCTCTTCAGCCGGGTGGAGGCGGTGCCGCGCAAGCACGTGATCGGCGCCCTCAACGAGTTCCAGGACTGGACCGATCCGGAGAGCTACGTCAAGAAGATCGATGCGCTGCCGCTCGGGCCGAATGTGACGTCCTTCCTTGGGCATTCAGATCTGCGGGCTTCCGTCATGGGATTGGGCCGGGCCACCAACAACTGGTCCTTCCCCACCCGCAAGGAACTCGACCGCATGGCCGACATGCTCGACAAGGCGCTCGACGCCGGGCTGCTGGGCATGTCCGGCATGGATGCCCCCATCGACAAACTGGACGGTGACCGCTACCGCTCACGCGCCCTGCCGTCCACGTACGCGTGGTGGCATGAGCGCTGGCGCCTGATCAACGTGCTGCGCAAGCGGGACCGGGTGCTGCAGAGCGCACCCAACATCAACAACCCGCTCACCGCGGTGTTGTTCTTCCTGTCCACGGGAACCCGTTTCTTCAAGCGCCGCAAGGCCGTTCCGGTGAGCCTGCTGGTGGCAGCCGACTCCAAGAGCATCAAGGGCGCCAATGTGTTCTTCAGCGCCGCCGCCCGGATCGGCAACAGGATCTTCAAATCCAATGTGAAGTTCCAGCACATGCCGCTGCCGTTCACGCTGTACTCCGACGGTATCGACCTGCCGGTGTTCGAGGAGTTCGGCGCCGGCACCGCCGCCCTGCACATCCGCGAGCAGCTGGAGCGCAACAAGTTGATGGCCGACGAGGGATACCGTCGCAAGTTCCGGCGCGAGTTCGCCATCAAACGTCACAAGCCTGGCCTGTGGCACAAGGACTTCTACGACGCCGTCATCGTCGAATGCCCCGACGTCTCGCTGGTCGGCAAGACCTTCGGCCAGATCGGTGACGAACGCGGTATTCAGCCGCTGGACGCCTTCCTCGACGTCCTGGTCGAGAACGGCGAGAAGAACGTCCGCTGGACCACTACCGTCGGAAACCACCGCCCCAAGGTGCTCGATGAGATGGCCAAGGACCCCAACTTCCAGATGGGCTTCTCCGATGCCGGTGCGCACCTGCGCAACATGGCGTTCTACAACTTCTCGCTGCGCTTCCTCAAGCGCATGAATGACGCGCAGAAGGCCGGAAAGACCATTCTGCCCCTGGGGCAAGCGGTGCATCGCCTCACCGGAGAGCTGGCGACGTGGTTCGGCCTGGATGCGGGCTACCTGCGCGAGGGCGACCGTGCCGATTTCGTCATCGTGGATCCGGAGAAGCTCGACGGCGCCGTCGACGCCTACAACGAGGCGCAGGCACCGTTCTTCGATAACCTCTCGCGCATGGTGAACCGCAACGATGAGACCGTGGTGGCGACCGCGGTCAGCGGCAAGGTCGTGTTCCGCCTCGGCGAATTCATCGAGGGATACGGGCACGACCTGCAAACCGGCCGGTACCTGAAAGCCGGTGAAAAGCTCGCCGTCCGATGAGCAGGCTAACCACCTTCACCAATGACGGACTGACCTTCGACGTCATCGATGAGGGTCCGCTCGATGGCCCGGTCATCGTTGCGCTGCATGGTTTTCCCGAACGCGCGACCATGTGGGAAGAGGTCATCCCCACGCTGACCGAGGCCGGGTTCCGGGTGTTGGCTCCCAATCAGCGGGGCTACTCCCCCGGCGCCCGCCCCGTCGGCGCCCGAAATTACGCCCTGGACAAGCTCGAAGGCGACATCATCGCGCTCGCCGATCAGGCCGAAGTCTCCACATTCCATGTGCTGGCACATGACTGGGGCGCGGCGGTGGCCTGGCAGCTCGCCGGAAACCACAGCGACCGGGTGCGCACCTTGTCCGTACTGTCGGTCCCGCACCCACGCGCATTCCAGGACGCGATGCTGCGTGGCCAGATTCTGCATTCCTGGTACATGCTGCTGTTCCAAATCCCCCGACTTCCCGAATGGCTCTTCAGCTTCAACGAGAAGGAGTCGTTCAAGAAATTCGGCAAGTCGTGGATGAAGGTCTCCGACCGGCTGGCCGAGCGCATACGTGAACTGTTCAGCGAACCCGGCGCCACCACCGCAACAGTGAATTGGTATCGGGCAATGCGTTATTCGCTGCGGTCGCCGGCGCGGTCTTCCCGGGTGCCCACCCTGTTCATCTGGAGCGATGAGGATTCGGCCGTCACTCGCGCGGCTGCCGACGCCACCCCCAAGTATGTCGACGCGCCCTATCGCTTCGAGATCTTCGAAGGGGTATCCCATTGGATCGCCGAAGAGCGGCCCGCTGAGACCTCGGCGCTGGTCCTCGAGCACATCGCCGAGCACTCCGCGTAACGCCTACCGGGATTCCAAAACCGCCGCCGCGTCCCGCAGCCCCCGAATGGTCGCTGCGATGGCCGGACGGTGCTGCGCGCCGGGCCGGGCCAGCACCTCATAGAGCCGCGCGGCGCGCACCTCGCGGATGACCACCCTGGCCACCCGCGGGCTCCTGCTCACGTATCGCGGCATCAGCGCGACCCCATGCCCATGGGCCACCATGTCCTCGACGATCTGAAAATCCTTGAACCGAAACCGGACTCGCGGGCGGATTCCGGTGGAAACCCCCAGCGAGACCAGCACGTCGTCAACCGGGAAACCTTCCGGGACACTGATCCATGTCTCATCGGCAAGCTCGGCCGGTGTCACCGAGTCACGTGTCGCCAACGGGTGATCCCGGTGCACCAGCAGATCGATGGGCTCACGCAGCAACGTCGTCGACCACACCCGGGGCGACTGCATGGCCGCGGCCCGCTCGTCGCGGTGTGTGATGACGACGTCGTATTCGGTGAGCAGTCCGGGCGCCTCGCTGTAGGTGACGTCCTCATCGCTCGGGCGCACGTCCACCGCACCGTGTACCGCTGCCACCACCCTGGGCAGCAGCAGGCCCGCACCGGACGGGAACGACGCCACCCGCACCACTGGCTGCGTGCCCTCGCGGTACGTCACCATCTCCTCGGCCGCACGGTCGACGGCGGCGATCACCTCGTCAGCACGTAGCACCAGCGCACGGCCCGCCTCGGTAAGCGCGATACCCCGGCCGTCTTGCCGCAGCAGGGCCACGCCTGCCTCGCGCGCGAGCACCTTCAGCTGCTGTGAAACCGCCGAGGGCGTGAGACGCATCGCGTCCGCCACCTCGCCAACGGTGCCGCGATCGGCAAATTCGCGCAGAATCCGCAGGCGGCGCACATCCATGAAGTAAAACTACATGAATAGTGCACATTAATTAGATTGTGCTGAATCGATCCACTACGCAGGATCAACGCCATGACAACCCGGCACCGTCTTCTCGGATTGACCGTCGCAGTGCTGTGGGGACTGAATTTCCTGGCCATTCACGTCGGACTGAATCACTTCCCGCCGTTGTTCTTCGCCGGACTGCGGTTCGCCGTGCTGGCACTGCCGGTGATCCTCTTCGTACCCTGGCCGCGGGTGCCGGTGCGATGGCTCCTGCTATACGGGCTGGGGTTCGGCACAGTGCAGTTCGCCTTCCTGTTCCTGGCCATGGCCAACGGAATGCCGACAGGCCTGGCCTCCCTGGTCCTGCAGGCCTCCGCGCCCTTCACCGCGATCCTCGGTGTGTTGCTGCTCGGCGAACGGATGTCGGGCCTGCAGGTCGCCGGAATCTCACTGGCTGTCGCCGGCATGGCACTCATCGCAGCCGACCGCGCGATACACGGCGCGTCGGCAGCCGTGGTGCCGGTGATCTTGACGCTGATCGGCGCCCTGGGTTGGGCCTTTGGCAACATCGCGAGCCGAAAGGCCATGCAACACAACACCGATCCGCGCACACCGCTGAGACTCACCCTGTGGATGTCAGTGGTGCCGCCGATCCCACTGTTCACCCTGTCCGCGTTCATCGAGGGGCCGGATGCCGGATGGAAGGCGCTGACCTCCATCGGGACGCACAACGGGCTGATCGCGGTGGGTGGCCTCGTCTACATCGTGGTGCTGGCCACCATCGTCGGCCTGGGTCTGTGGACGTATCTGATGGGCCGGTACCCGGCCAGCCGGGTGGCGCCGTTCTCGCTGCTGGCACCGGTCGTGGGTATCACCGCATCATGGCTTGCCTTGGGAGAACAACCAACCGCCCTCGAACTTGTCGGAGCGGTGGTGGTTATCTCCGGCTGTCTCATCGGGATGACCGCACGCCCCGCATCCGCTCACACGGCCGGGCACCGCGGCACGCCCGAGCCGGAACCCCGTGAGCTGTCTGCCGCCGGTGCCACCCCCGCGGGCCACTAACCTGTTGGCATGTCGAGTGTGTTCACGAAGATCATCAACGGAGAGCTGCCCGGTCGGTTCGTCTACGAGGACGACGACGTCGTCGCGTTTCTGACCATCGCCCCCATCAGTCAGGGCCATACCCTGGTGGTGCCGCGCGCCGAGATCGACCAGTGGCAGGACATCGACGCTGCGCTCTTCGCGAAGGTGAACGTGGTGGCGCAGCGCATCGGCCGCGCCATCCGCAAGGCCTTCGACGCCCCGCGCGCCGGGTACATCATCGCGGGCATGGAAGTACCGCACCTGCACGTGCACGTATTCCCGGGGTACCAGCTGACCGATTTCAGCTTCGATAACGCCGACCCCAACGCCTCTGCCGAGTCTCTCGATGAGGCGCAGGCCAAGATCAAGGCTGCGCTGGCTCAGATCGACTAACCCGCACAATCTTTGGCTCCGAATCGGAGGAGCCGCGCTCCTCCGATTCGTTGATGTCGGGCTCATCGGCGTCGTCATCGGTCATATCGGCACGCGGTAGTCGTACCTCGAATCGGCAGCCTTGCCCGGGGGCGGTGTGCACCGTGACCGTGCCACCGTGCGCGGCGGTCAGCGCATCGACGATCGAGAGCCCCAGCCCGGTGCCGCCGCTGCTGCGGGTGCGTGAAGAATCCGCGCGATAGAACCGTTCGAAGACCCGCTCGGCGTCGGTCTTCGTCATACCCGGTCCGCCGTCGATCACCTCCAGGACGGCATCGTCTCCTTCGGTGCCGACCCGGACCCGCACGGCCGCGGTGGTGTGTCCCAGCGCGTTACTGACCAAATTGCCGAGTACTTGCCGCAATCGGAGTTCGTCGCCGATGACCTCCGGGGTGCCCGGGCCGTCGAAGACCTCCAGCTCGACATCGCGTTCGGGCGCAGTGGCCTTCGCATCGTGAACGGCGTCGGTGGCCAGCACCAGCAGATCGACCAGCCGCTGTTCCATGGGCCGATGCGCATCCAGCCGGGCGAGCAGCAGTAGATCCTCTACGAGCTGTCCCATACGGGTTGATTCCCCTTCGATGCGCCCCAGCACCAGTTCGGTGTCGGTCGCCGCACCCTGCCGGTACAACTCGGCATAGCCCCGGATGGTGGTCAAGGGGGTGCGCAGTTCATGGCTGGCATCGGTAATGAAGCGGCGCATGCGTTCCTCGGAGGTGCGGGCCGCCTTGGCGGACTTCTCCGAATCGGCCACCGCACGCTGAATCTGCGCGAGCATTCCATTGAGCGCCAACGACAATCGGCCCACCTCGGTACGCGGATCACGTTCGGGCACTCGGCGATCGAGATGACCCGCGGCAATATCGGCCGCTGTCGCTTCCACCTCGCCCAGTGGCCGCAGACTCCGGTGCACCAACCAATATCCCGCCACGCCAAGCACAGTCAGCACAGCGATACCGATCGCCACTTGCAACCACAGCAGATCCCGGACCGTAGTACGGACATCGGTGATATCGCGCGCGACCGTCGTGTAGCCACCCATCGCGTCATGCCGGGACACCGCACGCCATTCGGTGCCACCGTCCGACGATCGCACCGTCACCGGCCGGCCGCCCACATCGTTATCGGGCGGCAGGTCCGGATCGGCACGGGCGCGGTCGTTGAGCATGATGACCACCCGCCCGCGATCATCGGTGGTGCGGATGAAGAACAGCGAGGGGGGCCGATGACGAGTGGTCTCGAAGGCCGGCGGCGGGGGTGGCGGCCTATTGGCCCACCCGTTCGCGGCGTCGATCAGCTCACGATCGGCGCGGTTCATCATGGTGCGCTGCATGGTGGTGGTCACCGCGATACCGGATGCCACCAGCCCCAGCGCGACCAGAACCAGAGTTCCGACCACAAGGCTCACCCGCAGCGGTACACCCCGACGAACGCCGGGAACTGCCACTAGCGGCGCCTACTGCTCTTCGCGCAGGCACTCATCGCGGCTCGCGTAATACGTATCCCACACCACGAAGCGTATGTAACAAACGCTTCTCACCGTTGTCGATCTTGCGGCGCAGATATGAGACATAGGACTCGACAACGTTCACGTCGCCACCAAAGTCATACCGCCACACATGGTCGAGGATCTTGGGCTTACTGAGCACCGTGCCCGCGTTGATCATGAAATAGCGCAGCAGCGTGAACTCGGTGGGCGAGAGCGCGACCGGCTCACCGGCCTTCCACACCTCGTGGGTGTCCTCGTCGAGTTCGATATCGGCGAAGCTGAGCCGCGACTTACGAGCGGGCTCGGAACCCATGCCCGATCGACGCAGGATCACCCGCAGCCGTGCAACCACCTCTTCCAGGCTGAAGGGTTTGGTCACATAGTCGTCGGCGCCGAGCGTCAAGCCCGCGATCTTGTCCTGCAAGCCATCACGTGCCGTAAGGAACAACGTCGGCGCATCGATGCCATCGGCCCGCAGCCGGCGCAGCACACCGAAACCGTCCATCCCCGGCATCATCACGTCGAGAATCACCGCATCCGGGCGAACCGTGCGGGCCAAATCCAGCGCGGCAGCACCGCTATCGGCGGTATAGACATCGAAACCCTGGAATTTGAGACTGACCGAGAGCAGCTCGACGATGTTCGATTCATCGTCGACCACCAGCACCTTGGCGGGAGTGGTGCCGTTAGCGGAGAAAGTTCCTTGATGTGTCTCTGTCGTGATGCTCACCGTACACAATCTTCCCCCTGAAAATTTCAGTGTGCTGGATCTTCGCTGTGAGCTTCCTGTGAGTTCTTCACAGGAGATTGTCAGCCAACCGCGTGAAGTCGCCCTAGAGTTATGCCATGAAGCTGGTGTCGCTGATCACCGCGCCTCTCAAGATTTCGCTGGCCGTTGCCGACACCGGCCTGGCCGTGGCATCCAAGGCCATCGATACCGGACGCCAGATCCTCGCCGAACTGCCCGACGGACAGCCACACGAGGGGCGGACAGACACGGCCGGGGCGGGCCTGGTGGGCACCGTTGAATCCCTGATGGGGATGGCCGGGCGCAAAAGCCCCCTGCACTCCGCGATGAAGGTCGCCGAACTCATGGAAGAGGACAAACCGCTGGGCCGGGCGCTGCGACCGGGCGGACCGGTGGAGCGCGTCATGGCACCCGGCGGGCTTGCTGACCGTCTCACCGAACCCGGTGGCGTCCTGGACCGTTTGTTCGCTAAGGATGGACCGGTAGATCGACTGACTTCACAGGATGGCGCGCTGGACCGCGCCCTGGCCCCCGGCGGTCTGGTCGACCAGCTGCTTGCCCAGGACGGAATCCTGGAAAGGTTGATGCGGGAAGAGGGCGTGCTGGACAAGTTCACTGCCACCGACGGCCCCCTGCAGCAGCTGGCCAATCTATCCGAGGTACTGACCAAGGCCGCACCGAGCATCGACGCGCTGACCCCTACCGTCGAGCTGCTGACCGATACCGTCTCGGCCCTGAGTTCGGTGATGAGTCCGCTGGGCGGATTCCTGCCGCGCCGGCGTCCTTCGCGGCCGTCGAGTTCACCGCGGCCGGTGCGGTCCGAACGGGTCATCGACGGGGAGGCATAGCGGCCTGCGCTAATACGACTTCCCGTCGGCGTAGCGGCGCCGACGGGAACTGCGGCCATTGCCGCGGTTGCGGCTCTTGTAGGTCGGCAGTTGTGAGTCGCAGTTAGGGCAGACGAGACGCAGGTTGTCGCGACAAATTGTTGGCCGGATTTCCGTCGATATGGTCCAGGACGAGGACGAGTGGAGAGTCCTGCCAGATGCTCGCTCCACTACAGATCGCGCAGCGGCCCGATTGAGCATCTGCGAGAAAGAGCCGGATGAAGTGGCCCTGCTCGCTGCGCACCCGGGCATCGCCGGACTCGAGCCACAGTCTGGTACTCGCATCGCGACGGGCTGACGCCTGACAAGCGTTGCCGCAATAGATCTTCTGGCTTCGCCTGGAAAGCAGTGCGTCACAACCAAGGCACCGCCTCATGGGCTGAAACTACGTGACGGCACCGACATGCCGAGATTGCGTTGAGCCCCCTGTCAGGATTGAACTGACGACCTTCGCTTTACAAGAGCGGTGCTCTACCACTGAGCTAAGGAGGCAATCGAACGTGCAACAGCTTAGCGGTCTTCACGGACGGCCTCGCAAGGGTCTCCCCGTGCCTCAGCCCTTGAGCAGCAGCGCCACCAACAGCACCACCATCCCCAACAGCAGCACACTGAGGAAGGTCGGCATGTGACTCGGTGGCAGCGCCAGATCCCGGCGCATGGCCTCCTGCACCCGGCGGCGCCTTCGCGCGGCCGCCATGGCCAGCAGACCGCCCGTCACCACCAGAGCAATGCTCGCCACATGCCGGGCGCCCGGGATTCCGAACTCCGGCACGAACTGCATGAGCGCGACGCCGCTGGCGATCAATGCCAGCGACGTGCGCACCCAGGCCAAGTAGGTCCGTTCATTGGCGAGCGTGAATCGGTAGTCGGGCTCGGTGCCCGCGATCTCGTCGGTGATCACGAGCCGTACTTCAGCCACAGCGGCAGAGTCTTGTTGAGGCGGTCCATGAATTTCTGCAGCCCCACCCGGTACTCGCCGAATCCCATCGGGTCAATTCGGTACTCCGGGAACGCAATTCCAATACCGAACAGGCCAGGTGCGATAATTCCGTTGGCCGCATTACATTCCAGGCGCCCCCACTGCGGTGCGGCGGGAATGGATCGGGGACTGAATCCGACCGTGTACACCGCGTAGTCGCAACTCTGCAGCAGCTCCGGGAATTCGGGGCTGTCGACGAGGCACCGTTGCAGCCGGTCCGGCAGCACACCGTCGATGTTCTCGCGAGCCCAGCGTGCGGCCTCGCCCTTGAGCCCGGTGTCGTCAAACAGTGTCCAGTCACCCATGTCCACCGCATAGCGCAGCGGCCCACGGTAGAAGTTGATGACCTTGGCAGCCGGACCCGCCAACAAGTTCGGCAGCGCGATCATGCTGGAGTGCGATGAGCCGAACACGGCAACGGTAGCGCCCTCCAACGGCTGCTCGGCCAGCTTCGCCGGATCCAGCGCCACCTCGATCGGAATCTCATTCAGCCATGGGTAATCGAGCGTCTTGGGAGTGGACCCGATGGCCAAAATCACGTTCTTCGAGGCGATCTCGCCCAGTTCGGTCTGTACCGTCCACCGGCCGCCGTGCAACGACAGCCCTGTCGCACTGGTGCGCAAGGCACTCACCTGCCCGCACAGCTGCCCGGTGACCCACACCAGCGGGTCCGCGACCTCACCGAGCCGGCAGGTGTCCATGGGCGCCAGATCGTTCAGTGCGAAATGCGGTGCGTGGGCGAATCGGAAGGACTCCGCACCCGTGAGGTAGTTGATGAACAGCTTCACCGACGTATTGCTCGGCACCGCACGCCATTTGGCACCCAGGTCGCCTACTGCGAACTCCGGATCGATCCAGGCGATTGATGCCGGCTCCACCCCGTGATCAATGAGCTTTCCCACTGCCGCAATTCCTGCGGGTCCTGCTCCGATCACTGTCCATCGGTACTCGCTCACCGTTGCGCCCTTCTCTGCGAAATCCAAGAACACCGTCGCTGTTGCTTGCGGTGCTGTCTTCGATTGTTCGGCGCGAAGAGGACCCCGAGTAGAGGCCAATCCGGGAGCAGCTTCTAAGATTTACTTATATACGCAGGTAGTTGACCTAAGACTCGTCAGCTCTCTCGGCCTCCCAGGTGCTCGGCAGCATGGGAACAACCTGCCTGCTGTCATCGGAAGAAAGCCTGACCGTTCCGGCCGCCCGGGCGTCGGCTCTGGCCGAGGCAGTGCCCGCGAACCCGAGAGAACCTGCGCCCCGGCTGGTCGCGACATGCTGCGGAACCTCAGCGGTGGGCGCTAGATCCATCTTGCTGGTTTCTTCTAAGTACTCGTGACGCCGACCGCCCGCCCTGGCCTTGTTCTTGGCACGCGATCTGCGCCGGGCCTGCGCCACCACCGCAGCGCTCAACGCGGCGGCGGCATCAACGGTGTCGACAGCGGGCTCGGAGGATTTGTCCGTGCTCCTGGGGCCGAAGCTCACTGCCGGCGGCACCAAACCCGGTATCGCATAGCTGATTCCCGCTGATGGCGCGGGCGCCGCCGATCCCGCCTGCGCGGGTGCGCTGGGTGCGGGCGCGGGCGCCGAGGAACCTCCCGACGGTACGACGGACGAGATGGAGATCGGCACCGCAGCAAGATTCGCGCCGGCGTGTGAGTGTGAAAGAGAGCGGGGCACGGGCCGGTTCTCCACCGGCGCCACCGGCGCGGATACCGGCGCGGGCTCCGGCCGCAGATGCATCAGCGCAGCCAGGCCGCTCAGCCCGCTCAGCGCCGGAATGAGGAAGGGCAACAGGTACGACGCGTAGTACGGGTACCACAGCAGGTCATAGAGAAACAGCATGATCACGGCGAGTATCGCTGACGTCGCCGGATTGAATCCCATCTTCTCGAACCACTGCTGAAAGCCCTGCAGCATCTGCATGATCTGCTCCGGCGAACCCAGGGGAGGATTCGATTGGTCACTACTGGCCTCACCCCCGGGACTGAGTATCGAGGGGGCCTGCTGGGTCGGCGGGATCGCCGATGTCGTGGCCTCTGCGGTCGCCTGATAGGCACTCATGGTCGCAGCTGCCTGCACCCACATGCGGACATAGTCGGCCTCGTTGAGCGCGATGGGAATGGTGTTGATCCCAAAGAAATTCGTACCGACGAGGACCCCATGCGTGACGTGGTTGGCGGCCAGCTCAGCGAGCGTGGGCATGGCCGCGAGTGCGCTTCCATAGGCAGCTGCGGTTGTTTCATGTTGGGTAGCAATGACACTGCTCTCGGCGGCGGCCTGTTCCAGCCAGGCCAGATAGGGCAGATGGGCCGTCACGTACTCGGCGGCACTTGGGCCCTGCCAACTACTCGCCTGCACCCCGGCCAGCACCTGAGCCAGCTCCACGGCGGTGCTGGCATAGTTGCTTCCCATCTCCTGCCACTGTGCGGCAGCGGCCAGCACAGCACCCGGGCCGGGACCGGCACTCAACAACGCCGAATGCACCTCCGGAGGCTCCGCCATCCATATCGGTGCCGTCACGCGCCGCCTCCCTGCCGAATGGACGCAAACTTTTTCACGTCTCCGTGGGAGTAGTCGGTCTGGTCATCAAAAAGTTCCCGGGTAATCAGAATCAGCGTCCGGAATCACATTTCTCGTTGTGCGCCATGAATTCCCACCTGGTGTTGCCGTCCCGTACAGTCGGGCTCATGTCAGTCATCGATGTTCGCCACCTCGACGGCGTATCCGAGACAGCACTGCTGACCTTGCATCAGCGGGCAACTGAGGCGGCACGACCGAACGGCATCATCGATGACCCGGTGGCCGTCGCGCTGCGCGCCAGCGTCGACTACGACTTCGCGCACTTCGGCCGCACCCACCAGGCGACGGCCTTGCGTGCCTTGATATTCGACAAGGCCACCCGGAATTACCTGGATCGCCGTCCGCGTGCCACCGTGGTGGCATTGGCCGAGGGGCTGCAGACAAGCTTCTGGCGTGTCGACAACGGCGAGCTGACGTGGCTGTCCGTCGACCTCGAGCCCATCGTGCGGCTACGGCAGCAGCTACTCCCCCGATCGGACCGGTTGCATTACTGCGCGCAATCCGCTCTGGATTACTCCTGGATGGATCGGGTAGACGACTCCGAGGGGGTGCTGATCACTGCCGAGGGTCTGTTTCAGTACCTGGAGCGCGATCAGGTGTTCGACCTGATATCTGCTTGTGCGCAGCGCTTTCCCGGCGGCACTCTGGTGTTTGACTCCGTGCCCAAGTTTCTGAGCACACATTCACAGCGCGGCATGCGGCTCAGCGAAAATTACGTTGTGCCGCCAATGCCGTTCTCGTTCACCGCGAACCAGTACGGCGAGCTACGCGCCATCCCCGGCATCCGCAGCGTTCATGAACTACGGATGCCGGCTGGACGCGGCAAGATACTGCGATGGGCCCCTCCATTGCTGTACGCGATCCCCGGCCTTGACCGGTGGCGCGCACCTCATACCGTTGTTGAATTCGGCTGAGGTATCGGCGATTCGGGCTCGTCTGCGCCAGTTGGACTATCCGGCGGCGACGGCGAAATCGCCTCCGGCACGCACCAGCGTGTCATGTACTTCTTCGACAGACAGCATGCTGTCGGTCAGCACACGCACCGTCGAGGCACCCTTGGGGTCCAGGTCTACCGAAACCTCACGCACCGGTTCCAGCGCCGTCAGCGCCTCCGTCACGCCCATCACACACGAGTTGCAGTGCATGCCACTGATGGCGAAGATCTGCTCGGACATATTCGTTTCCTCCTAAATTACTTATTCACAACAGATTTGATAAGAGCACCCGGAGTGGCTATGCGCCCCACTTGGCTCCTTCGGCCATGTCGCGGGCGTTCATGGACAGGGTGTTGGTTTCGTGGGTGGAGCCCATGGCGCGGTAGGAGCGGATGAGTTCTTCCATGGCGGTGTTCCATTGGGCCTGCCAGGCGGCCTGGCTCATGGAGGTATCACCGTGCCAGACGGCCTGCAGGGAGGCCTGCTGGGCGGCCAGGTCCGCGCCCAGGGCGGTCAGCACACCGGCATAGGTGTTCATCTCACCGGCGTGGGCCAGCATCGCGGGGTAGTTGAAGGTGATCTGCGACATGCGTGTATCTCCCTAAGTTGGTTTCTAGACGCCGTAGCGGCTGGCGGCGGCGACATCCTCGGCCACGTAGGTGGCCGCGGCATCTCCGAGGTTGATCTGTGCGATATCGAGTAGCGCGTTGACCTTGGCGGCCACTTCCACGAACCGGGCATGGGCGGCCTGGAAGGCCACCGAGGACTCACCGACATGGAACGCCTGGGCCGACAACGCCGCCGACTCCGCCTGCGAAATCGTCGAACGCATCAACGCGGTCTTGGCACCGAACGTGCCCTCCGAAGCCACCAGGGCCGGAATATGTGCATCAAGCAAACTCATGAGATTTCCCTTCTTCGATGGTGGTGGGTGTGCCGGGAACTACGCGATTCCCGGCATATACGTTGCGGCCGCGCTCATATCGCCGACCGTGTAACTTGTCGCCGCCTCGGTAACCCCGATACCGGCCCGTCCGAGCTCAAAGGCGGCGGCATTGCCTGCGCCGGTGCGCTCGATGCCGTGGGCACTGAACAGTGCCGCACTCTGGATCGAGACCGGGTCGGCGGCCGGCGGCATCACCGCACCGATCACCGGTGCGGCGGCCGCCTGTACCGCCGCGAGCCGTGCGGTCAGCGCCTCCACCGCAGCGCTGGCCGCGGCCAAACCTTCGGGAACGACGTTAAGAATCATCGGCACTTTCCTCCTTATTAGGCTGTCTGACGGTCATCGAGAACGTCCCTGTACCAGCAGATCCCGGATTGATGCGGGTATCGCGGACAGCTCGGTCACCGAAGCCGTATCGAGCGATAGGGTCCGGTGTTTCGCGAGATAGTCGGCGTAAGTGAGCGATCCGAGCCGCAATCCCAAACCGGCCCAAGCATCGATTACCGACCAACGGCGTGGATTGCGTTCAGCCCAGTCGCTGCGGTCCAGCTGACGTTTCCATTCCTCCAGCCCCAGCTTCTCCAGGCCGAAGCCATGAAGGAAATCGGCGTAGACGACGGGCAGACCGCGCATCACCGTCACTCCCCGGCCCAGCGTTGACTGTCCCGCTGCCATCCCCAGGATGGACCGGGCCGCGGTAACACCGGTGGTCACTTCCTCGGTCAACGCGACGGAAGGGTAGGCCTGCAACGCAATACACGCGTCAACGACCGACACCAGAATATCGGCGCCGGCGCCCAACTGGCCGGCTTCACCGAGCACCCTGGGTAGCCGCACCAGCGTGAAGTCGAGCTCGCTCGGCGAGGCCGCGACAACCAGTTCGGCCAGCGCCTTGGACGCCGCGTACGGGTACACGGCCTCACGCGGATCGGTGACCCGCGCTTCCGCGGCCTCGACATTGACCACGAAGGTCGACATGTGGATCAGCCGCGCACCCGCCGTCATGCTGGCATCTACGGCAGCAGATACCCATTCCACGTTGGCATCTCGAATATCGCGATAGGGGGCCAGCACATTGGTGTTCCCTATGCAGTTGACCAGCGTGCTGGCACCGGATGCCCGCAGCAATTCGTCCAGCATCCCAGGATGAAACTCGGCCCCGAGACGGGCAATCCTGACGCCACTCATGCCCTCGAGCAGCGGCCAAGGTCCACCGTCCGGCAGCTCTGATCTCGTGACCAAGATGACCTCAGGGCGCAGCGAGCCTTCGCGTTTGAGTTCCAGCGTCGCACGCGCGAAGCCGGTGCCGACAATCCCGGAAGCCCCGAGCACGACGATGGGCCCATCATCAACAACCTGCGAGTCATTGCCGCACCACGTCGGGGCGGGCCGGGCGTTCATCATCCGTTCTAGATCGGCGGCAATATCGGCGGCAAAATCCAGGGCTGCCAGCTCGTCCACTGTCGCGCCCGCCGCGGCGAGATATGCGGCGCTGTCCGCGCTGATGAGATCCAACACGGACAGTTCACGGCCAAGGTGCTGGCGTGTGGCCGGCAGGATTCGGATCAGGTCGAGCGAGCCGACTCCCTCGGCCAGAAGCGAGGACTCCGCACCGATCTGCCGCCCCAGCAGGCCGCTCCAGATCCGGGCGAGCCCAGCCGCCACCTCGTCGGCACCTGCCGCGTCCGGAACCGCTTCCACAAACTGCGGCAGGGTGCGCAGACCGTCTTTGTCCACCTTGCCATTCGGCTTTCGCGGGATGCTCGGCACACCGACAACGAAGAAGGAGCCAACACCCAGGCCTACCAGCTGGCGTCTGATCCGCGCCGCAGATTCGGTGCCGTCCGAGCCCTCGCGCGCCTGGAACCACACGGCCAGCGCGCCGTTGTGTTCTGCCACATCGACATCGGCCACTGCGGGGTCTTCGGCTAGGCGCCCGATGATCGCCGCGGTGTCAATCCGCCTCCCCGCAATCTTCACAATGGCATCGCGGCGCCCTGCGAACGACGGAAATCCGTCCTCATCGAATACGACACGATCCGCTGTCGCGAAGGCCCGCAGCGGTGCTCCACCGCCGGTGCTGACCACGCCGAAGCTCTCACTGCGCATGCCCAGATAGCCAGCCGAGACCGCGGCACCCGTGATAACGATTTCGCCGAAGGCGACAAAAACCGTGTTCGGTACCACCGGCGAACCCACACGGAGCCAGTCGGAGCCGTCCCCCGCTGTGATGGGTAAGTGGGTGACCACCACCGTAGTCTCGGTGGGTCCATAGCTTGAGATGATCGAAATATTGCTGCTATGAGGGCATTTCAGCCATTGTTCCACAGCGCGGGTACGGATTGCTTCGCCACCGACAATCACCTGGCGCACACCGGAGCAACCGATCGCGGCCAAGGTCTCGTCGTCCTCGCACAACAGATGCCACACCGCCGTAGGCAGATCGATCAGGGTTGGCCGGAGCACCCGGATATCGCGCACCAAGGCACCGACGTCTCCGGACTTCATTGCCGCCGAACGGACGACCTCCGCACCGCATATCGCGGCGGCGAAGATTTCTTCGACACTGATATCCGATGTCAGCGGGGCGCATTGCAGAATGCGGTCCTGCGGGCGCCAACCGTACGCGCGGCAGGCAGCGTGGGCGAAGAGCGCAAGAGCACCATGGGAGACCGGCACCAGCTTGGGTTGTCCCGTCGATCCCGAGGTCGCCATGATGTACGCCGTCTTGTCGGCCAGGTCACCGTCCCGCGTAACCTGATCCATCCGCTCGGCAACGTTCGCCCGTAACGATGCGTCCGGCGCCGCGGGCGTGGTGGCGGCGACATCGATCACATGCGCGGTGATACCGGCTGAGTGCTCCACAATCGAATCAGCGCGTACGGCAAGCTCGGTCTCGCTTTCGCACACGCTGTAGCCGCAGCCGGCGAGGTGGCATGCGATCAACAGGTCCACAGTCTTGTCGGTGTCGTCATCGACACAGACGACGATGTCGCCGGGGGCGACATCGTCGGCAATCAGCCACGCGATCCATGGCTCGACAAATCGCCGCCCCCGCAGAGATTGTGCCGCAACGGATTCGATGTTCAGGAACCAGGCGCGTGCCGCCACGGGGGATGGGCCCGCAGGGTCATCGCCTCGGCGACGGGCGCCGTCCGGGCCGATCCCGAACCACTCATTGACCGCCATGGCTATCGGCATATGCCACATGGCCGTCATCGAACCCAATGCCGCGGCGATCCTCTCGGCAACCCATGGGTGCGCGCTTGTGCTCGGCACATCGTTCCGGTGCCAGATCGACAACGTGAGAGTACGCCGGTCCTCGTCCGCGACGCAGGACACGGTCATACCCTCTACCGGGCCGATATCCGTCACGTAGGGCGCAGCCGAGAGATACGGGCGCAGCGCGGGCGCGCATGTCTCACGGATGAAGTTGAAAGTCAGCGCTTCGACATGCGCAGTCCTGTTGATCGCCAGATACATTCGGCGGTATTGCTCTTCACGGAGCCACCGTCGCCTGGAAGCCTTCACATACTCGCGATCCAGGGATCGCGCAACATCCTCTACCGAGGCAAAGACAGGAAACCGGACCGGGTGTGCGACGGAGTTGACCAGACAGGTGGCCACGTCCAGGCCGGGCTCGCCAAACCTGTTGTCCACCGCGTGAATCAACAGCGTCTGAGCGCTCTGCCGCAAGCTCGCGTCCACCGCGACGGCCGCCGCGGCCACCAGAATATTCAGGGGTATCTGTTTGGTCTCGGCGAGCGCGTCAATCGCGTCGAATGCCTTGCCGGATAACGTGACGGTCTCCAGCAACACTCCTTTGGCGGCACCCACCGTTGTGCCGCCAGAACCTTGTCCGTACCCGCGGTGCCGGGCCGCCTCGGAGAGTTCACTCTGAATCGCCGCTCCGAAGCGTCGCAGTGATTCCGCCGCCTTGGCGGACTCTCGACTATGCGCCGCCACGATCCTGGCCAATCCTTCACCGACACCGGCTGGTTCGCCATCTTCCGGTTGCGATAGTCGCCGACCGAGATCGGCCTCGATCACACCGATGGCGCCCCCATCGAACAGCAGGTGATGCGCCTGAATATCCAGGCCGACCACCTGTCCGTCTGGCCCGGTACGCACGGTGTACCGCACAAGCGGTTTCGTGGTGAGGTCATCGGACCACAGAATCACCAGTTGCTCCGCGGTCCGTGCGGTCAGATCATCCTGATCCGGGGCGACCGTCGCGATGTCGCTGAACTGCAAGCGTCGTACCAGTTCTGGATGTCCGGCACCCTCCTGCGCGGGCTCCAGCACGCACAGCTGTAGAGGATTGGCGGCTACGGCCGCTTCCAGCGCTGATAGGAATGCGGATAATTCGATCGGATGAAGCCGAAAGCTCTTCCCGATCAGGTACAGCCCCGGGTCGCCGGCCTGCACCGCACCGTTGTACATGTTCTGCTGGGAGCGACTCATCGGCACGCGGTCTACCTGCGGCTCCACGGCGACCGTCATGTGACGCCCTCCGATTGCCCGAGCTCCAGCATCTGGGTCCACCCCGCGACGGAAAGGTCTGCAACCAAACGCTTCTGCAGATCCGAGCCGCGGGTCACGTCCAGTTTCTTCATCAGCAGCACGAATCGGACCGAATCCAGCCCCAGTTCTCGAAGATCGGTCGAGTCGCCGTCGAAGAGCTCGGATTCCGAGATGTACAGCACCTCGCACACCGCCGCCAGAATCCGGTCTCTCGTGGTGTCAGACACGCGTGTCTGCCCTGTTCAGCGTGGCGGACAATGACGACCGCATCACCTTGCCGGACTTGGTCCGTGGGATGTCGTCAACAATGAGGATCGTCGACGGCCTGGCCATCGACTCCGACTCCGCCCGGTATCGGGCGGCGATCCGTCGCTTCAGCTCGGCCGTACCCGTGCTGTCGAGATCGGTGGCGGACACTACCGCCAACCCCACCCGCGCTCCGAACTCCTCGTCCGGTATCTCGTAGCACGCCGCTTCACGGACCCCCGAGATGTTTTCAGCGATTCGATCGACCTCGTCCGGTATCACGTTGACACCGCCGGAAATGATCATTTCCGAAGAGCGGCCCCGGATGTAGAAGAACCCGTCGTCGCGCTGTTCCACCAGATCCCCGGTGTTCACCCAGCCGTCGGCCAGCACCTCCCGGGTGCGATCGGGATTGCCCCAATAGCCGAGCATGTTGGCCGGCGATTTGATCCACAAAGTGCCGTAGGAAGCAGACTCCGCGCCTGCTCGCGGCCCGGCGGACCCTTCGCCGGAGAGGAAGGTCTGCACACCCGGGTAGGGGCGCCCCACCGCACCTTCCTCAATCCGGGCAATCGACTCGCCGTCACTCGGCAGACACAGTGCGGTACAACCTGTTTCACTCAACCCGTAGACCTGTGCCGTCCGCACTCCGGCGGCTTCGATGAATCGCACGTCGGCAGGAATCGCCCGCGAGCCGCCGTAGGCGATGAAGCGCAATGCGGGAATATCGCCACCGGTGAGCTTGAGTTCCGACACAAGTCTGGTCAGCAGGGTCGGCACCAGACATGCGGTGGCCACACCATTGTCGACGAGCAATTCCAGCAGCGAGGCCCCGCCCTCACCCCCGGTGACGCACGAAGCGCCGTGCATCAGCCCGTTGAGAATCCACCACAGTCCACCGATGTGTGTCGCGGGCAGTGGCGAATAGGTCGTCTCCCCCGCCACCCAATCAATCCAGCCCAGTGCGTGTGTACGCAGGATGTCCGGGATGGCGAAGAACGTCCGGTTGGGCAGCAGCACGGCCTTCGGTTCACCGGTGGTTCCGCTGGTGAAGATCATGGCGAGTGCGTCGTCGGCCCCGCTGCCGAGGTGCGCTGTCAGGTCATCCGTTTCGCCACCCGAGGCCCGAACTTCGGCGTCGCCACCCGCGATGATCGCAGCGGGATCGGTTACCTCGCAGAACCGCGCGACGGTCGCCGCCGGGAGGGCGTCGTCGACCATGACCGCGATAGCCCCGAGTCGCGCACAGGCCAACACCGACAGGTATGTCTGGGGCCCGTTGTCGGAGAGGATCACGACACGAGAACCTTGGTTGACCGAGTGGGCGCGAAGGCTCTCCGCAAGGGCTTCGGCAGCACCGATCAGCTCGCCGTAACTGATGACACCACTGCCATCGCTGCGGCACAAAGCAATTGACTCGGGCCGCGAGTGAGCCTGCTCGACGATCCGTTCCCACACGGTGGGCGGCGGTGACTGGGACATGACGGTGGGGATGGCTTCCTGTCAGAGGGCTACGGAATGTTGAGAACCGCGATGTCGAACTCTCCGGCCGCGGATCCACCGTTCTGGTCCCAGAATTCGATGGTGCTGTGGAACTGGAGGTAGCGCCACGACCGGTCGACGATATGGAAGTCCCGTGCCTGCAGGCGCGCGGAGAACTGCCGTGGATTGACCAGCCTGCGAAACCGCGACGATGTGCTCTTGATCAACATGCCGGAGAGCTGGTTCTCGCAATAGTCATCGATCGACCAGCCCCGGAATGCCCAGATATCGTCGTTGATAACCCCCTGCGCGAAGGCGCTATAGGCCAACTGGTTGAAACACAGCACCAGCTCCACCGCGTTGAAGTGGCCGGTGCTGCGGATGTAGGCGGACTCGTCGATCGAGAAATTTCCCTGCGCGTGCACCGCGTCAGAAGTGATTCCGTATTCGGCATCGTTGAGGTAGCGGCATCCCTTGTACGAATACGGTTCCAGGACTCTGCTGAGCAGCGCCTCGGACATCGGTGCCATGCCCGCCGAAGGCAGCCCGGTCTGTACCGACAGTGTCGCGGCTACCGCGCTCATGCCGCGAATCCCGGCGCCTCGAGGCCGTCCAGCATGGTCAGACGGTACGTCGTCAGGGTGCCCGAGACCGTCCCGTGTTTGGCGCGATGCACCAGAGAGCGATTGTCCCACAACACGATATCCCCCACTTCGTAGTGCTGCGCATGGATGAAATCGGACGCATAATCGGAGTCGAGCTGGCCTGATGCCTCCAGGAGCTGCTGCAGCAACTCGGCATCCTGAATGCGACCGGCTTCGTCCTCGATGGTCTCGGTACCGGCTTCGCAGATGTAGAGGATCTCTTCCCCGGTCTTCGGGTGCTTAATCACCGTGGGCCACTTCTGCGGAGGCGTGGTTCGCTCGATCTCGGCCAGGATCTCCCCGATCGGACGGTAGACGTCGCTGGGGCGAATCTTGATGTAGCGGCGCGGAGTGTGTGTGCTGAACGTCCCCCGAGCTGCCTCCTTTGTATTTGCAGGCAGCGATTCCCACACCTTGCTCAGGTCGATGAAGTAGGTTCCGCGGTCGTGCCCCGGCACCGCCAACGGCAACACCATGGAGAACGCGAACGGTTTCGGCATGAACATGTAGTCCACGTGCCAGAACGCGCCGGTTCGCGGAACTCCTTGGCCCTCTTCGGTAGAAGACACAAAGATCTCGGGGTGATCCTGATGATGATAGACGGGCTCGTAGTAGGGCACGATCTCGCCGATCAGCCGCCCGAGTTGGATAAATTGCTCGGGCGTGGGGTGCACACCCTTGAGGACGACGAGCTTATGCCGATAGACGAGTTCGCGGATCTCCTCGGTGGTGATGCCATCCAGCTTGCCTGGATCAATTCCGGTGACCTGCGCCCCCAGCCCCTCGCCCTTCACGTTGAGCGTCATCGACTCCCTAACCTTCTCGCGGATTTGACTGACTAATGCGACTAAGGGAGCAGTCGATCAACGCGGGCAAAAAGTTCCCACTGAACCGAAGATCGGTGGCGCGCCGGGGGGAAATCGTTGGAAAACAATGTCGTTAGTGGTCGACATCACGCCTGGAGTGAATCGCCGGCCACCTCACCACAGGCCAGACCCATGGATGTCGGGACTATTCGGTGTCGGTACCCGAGGCCGTCGAATTCTCCAACGATCGCCTGAGCGCCTCTGACGGATCGCCCTGATTGGGATGAAGCTCGTTTCCGCCGCCGCCGGCGTTGGTGGGAATCCGATCAGGTCCAATCGGATTCGGCGCCTGGGTGGGCTGACCCGGGCTTTGGCTCTCCTGAGTCGGTTCACCCGGTTGCTGATTGGGCTCACCGTTCTGGTCGCTGCCACCCTGGCCACTACCGCCGCTCTGATCGGTGCCGCCGCCATTTTGGTCGCCGCCATTTTGGTCGTTGCCACCGCCACCGCCACCGCCGCCACCATCAGACGGAGAAGGCGGCGGAGAGGGGGACGTCGTGGGGGTAGGTGAGGTCGACGTCGCGGGTGGGTCCTTCAGTTTGTCGAGCAGTCGCCGTTCAGTTTCGTTGAGATGCTTGCGCACCTCGCCGTCGGGTTCGCTCGTGGTGTCGAAGCATCCCGCAGGTGCCTCTCGAGTGACGACGAGCGCTTCTTCCCAGAACTTCTTGGCTTCATCCCGCTTGCGATCGGCAGACTTGAGGTCGCCGCGTGTTTCCAGCACCACTTCCAAGTTGATCCGCACCGGACAAGACTTCCCGGGATCCACTCGTTCGAGAGACTGCTTGAATTCGGTCTCCGCTTCTGCCAGCTTGCCCTCGAGAACGTACCGGTCACCTTCTGTGAAGTAGGCCTTGTACGAGTCGATGATGTTCCACGACTTGAGAAGTCGCACATCGTCCCGAAGCGAGTACGAGTCATAGCCCAGGTAATGCGACTGTGCGGCATACCCGGTGCTCACCATGACAACGAGCTTCAGCGCGAGCCCCAGTAACAACAGCGCGGGCACTACCGAAAGGGCCACCAACTTGCGTCGCAGCACCTTTCGGCGCGGTCCTTCGGTGAAGAACCGTCGCACGAAAGCAAGAATCGCCCGCGGGGTCACGTGGGCCTCACCTTCGTGATGCGTGACATGCGATATTCACGCACCATCGCAAACAGCTCGTAGAACATCAGGGCCATCGCGATGCCCGTGAAAACCCAGTAGAACTCTGTTCTGCTGCCGGGAAGCGATACCGAGCGCTGCTCGCGTGTGGTTGCCGACGGATCCAGTGCCGGAATCACTGGGGCAATCGAATCCCCCTGTATTCGATGGACATACCGCACGTGCAGCTGGTCGGCGATGTCCTTGAGGGATCGTTCGTCGAGGATCGACAGAAAAGGCCCGGTACCACCAGCATTCTGGAAGTAGGTCTTGTCTCCGTTGGCCGCGAGCTGACTGGCCACCCGGCCACCCTCGGGGGTTCCGTAACCGAGTACCGCGCCTCCGTCGACGAGATCGCCCGGGATATCGAACCTCGTGACGGGCTGGCGTGACGCACCGGCGCCCTCGCCAAGGTAGAACACGATATTGCTTGAACCGGGGTACTGCTGACGAGCCAGTTCGAGTTGCCTCTTGAGCTCGTCGCCGGCAGCCGCCACCTGGACGCGGTACACCGAGTCGGGTTCCGCCACGTACGCCGAGTAACCCTTCAACAACGCCCTCAGGCTCCAAATATCTTCAGAAAGAGGCCAATCCACCCGTGCGCCGGTCGCGAACGAGGTGATGGAAAAGCGGCCTTGCGGATACTGATTGACGATCGCATCCATATCCGCGCGAATACCCGCCATGCGGAACTGTCCGCTTCCGTAGTCTTCGGCCCGAGAATTGATGGACCGATCGACAACGAAGAAGACATTGACATTGCTATTGGCTGCCGCGACGGCATTCGATTCGGTAAGCACATGCCGCGTCGGCTCGATCCCCGGCCGTGCCGCCGCCGCGAAGACGCACACAATCGCGAGTGTCAACAGACTCCAGCGCAACACCACCTTGCGTTGGCTGCCCCCGCCCACCACCACCAACACCCGATACAGGGTGTACATGCGCAGCACGACAATGACGACCGCGAGCACGATGAATATCCACCAGGGCAGTACGGGCTGGAAGGTCATCGCCGCACCCCCGCCAAGGCGGTTGCGAAGACCACGGCGATCCCCAAGGCGATAACCAGGATCACGTTCGGCCGATCCTGCACCTTCTGCACGTAGATCGTGCCGTCGGACTGGGTTATCGCCGGGGGGTTGGCACGAATCTCATCGAGGTGACCCCGGAAGGTCTTGTCGATCCCGGCCAGTTCGGCCGCGCTGGCGGTCTTCGCGCCTTGCAGGTAGGTGATGAATCGGCCACCGGTCCCCTCGGCCAGCCGTTTCACCGCACCACCTTCCTCGGCAGCGGTGGGCGTCAGAACATTCAGCTGTATCTGCGCGGTCCTGGCCAACTCGGCCAGCCTGTCATCGGTGTAAATAGGCCGCGCTTGTCGTTGCTCGGCGGTCGGTCCCAGGAAGATCACCGAACGACGGTGATCGCTGGGCTTGGTGAATCCCGGAAATCCGGTCATACACAAGGCCAGAGCATCATTGACTGTGCGGGCGTAGTCGGTGTAGGCCACTCCCCTGGAGAATTCCAGCCGCCCTCGCTGCAACGCCTTGGTGTCCTCAGACCCCGGTTTTTCCTTACCCGCCAAGGCGTTGAGCCCACCGAAATAGCCGAGCCGGTCCTGCAGATACGAACTGTCCGCAGTCATGGGGATGACCCGAAGTGTGGCAGAGGTCAGGGCCAGTCGTTGCGTATCGAAGGCCTTTGCCTGATCCCGGAAATAGTTCAGCGTTTCCGAAACATCATGAGCAGCCGGGTCGTATGCGATACAGAGGTTGATGTCTTCCGGGTGGGCCCGGTTGATCTGCGCGGCCGTTGCTGCGCTACTCACGGGCCGCGCGGTAGCGATGATCGCGGCCAGAAGAAATGCCACGGTAGCTATAGCGATGGCGGCCAACATGATCCGATATCGACGGTAGGCCCGCACATACTCGGGAAGGACGGTCAGCCGTTGCACCCACGCCAGCGGGCGAAGACTACGCGGCCGCTGGCGTGTGGGCCAGAAGGAAGCGGCCAGCACGATGGCCAACAGCAGGACCAACCCGCCGATGACAACAAACCACCATCTCAACTCCATGACTGGATCACACCCCGCACCGCTGCGGCCGTCGCCGCGACGTTGACGTCATCCGCAGTCTCGAACTGTCCGGAATACAGTTGTGCCACTACCGGAGCGGCCCCTGCCGCGCCGCTGTGCGCGACTTCACCCAGAGACATATACGGAGCCCGCACACCGGTACGCAGGTAAATAAAGGTCCGCAACACCCGGCTCATCGCGCCGTGGGCCTGTCGTGAATCTAGTTTTCCCGCATCATGATCCGCACGCACCTTGTCGATGGCCGCACTGAACTTACGGCGCAGCACCCACGCACTGATATCCCGAATCACCGGTATGGTGCGCAGCTTCTCCACGGGCAACGTCCAGACGAAGATTCCCGCACACCATCCGATCACCAAGAGCACCAGGATGACCCCCAGCACCAGCCACAGCACCGAGTACGGCAAGGGCGCCACTATCCATCTCAGATAGTCATTTGGCACGGCTGGCCTTCTTCAGCATCGTGGTGATCGCCTTGACCAGGTCGCGGCTACCGTCAACCCGTGCACACGGGATGGCCGACGAATTCACGTACTCGTCGAAAGCCGCCTCCCGTCGCGCCTCGGCACGTCGATAAGCCTCGATCACCCGGCCCCCGAGTATCTCTTCTCGCAGAATCGAGCGGCCCGAATCGACGTCGTATCCCTCACCGCCGAGTTCTGGAACCCCAACCAACGGAGCGTCTTTGATGGTGATCCAGTACACGCTGTGACGCGCCGCCAGCCGACGGAACTCAGCGTCGAGCTCGTCGGACAAATCAGGCTCATCAGAGATGACGAACACGATGTGCCGGTGTCGATAGTTCCGCTCGACAAAGCGCAGCTGCGCGGCGATGCTGCTGCGGCCGCTGGTGGTGATATCGCGGCTGTTGATCCTTTCGAGCATGTGTTCCAAGTGCGGCTCGCCGCGGCGATTCGGCATGCGCCCCGACGCATGCTCATCGCCATAGACCAGTCCCATCTCATCGCCCTTGCTGTTGGCGATGAGACCCACCACGCCAACCGCGTTCACCGCGACCCGTTGCTTCGACTCGCCGTCGGCCGCACGGGCAAGCATGTTGCGGCCGATGTCGGCGACCATCAGGATCCGCTGCTGCCGGTACGACACAAAGCGTTTCACCAGTACCGAGGTGGATCGGGCCGAGGCGCGCCAATCGATGTCGCGGACGTCGTCGCCAAGGATGTAAGGCCGCAGATCATCGAATTCCAGGCTGCGGCCGTGGAACATCGAACGGTGCTCACCTTCGAGCAGCCCGCGTGACAGTCCGGTCGGGCCCGTCAGGCGATTGTTGGTCAGCGTCTCCGCCTTGACCTGTTGAAGTAGCACTCCCATGACAGGCTAAGGGGTTCGAACGGCCTGAATAATGTTGTCTATCAGCACTTCCGCTGTGACGTTCTCAGCAACCGCCTCGAATCCAAGGATCAGCCGGTGCCGCAGAATCCGGTGTGCCAGCGTCTTGATGTCGTCGGGAAGCACGTGATTGCGATCGGACAACAGCGCCAGCGCGCGCGCCGACTTACAGAATGCGATGGTCGCACGGGGGCTGGCACCGTATTCGATGAGCCGGGCCAGATTAGCCGGCAGGTACTGCTTGGGGTTGCGGGTGACATTCACAATCTGGGTGACGTAATGCACGATCGCGGGATCGACGTAGATACGTCGGACCACATCTTGGATGTAAAGGATGTCCTGGATTGAGGCCACCGGTGCGCCTTGGTGATTCGCATACACCCCGGCATCGATCCTGAACACGACCTCGGCCTCCTCCGCGGGGTTCGGATAGGTCAAGATCTCCTTGAACATGAACCGGTCCATCTGCGCCTCCGGCAGCGGATACGTTCCTTCCTGGTCAACCGGATTCTGCGTGGCCAGCACCAGGAATGGCTCTGGGATCTTGTAAATCTCTCCCGCGATGCTGGTCTGCCGCTCCTCCATCGCCTCGAGCATGGCGCTCTGCGTCTTCGCACTGGAGCGGTTGATCTCATCCAGCAGCACAATGTTGGCGTGCACCGGCCCCAATTGCGTCTTGAACGTGCCCTTTGAGGCGTCGAAGATCTGCGTGCCGATGATGTCACTGGGCAGCAGGTCTGGGGTGCACTGGATGCGGCGGAACTGCGCTTGAATGGCATCGGCGATTGCCCGGGCCGCAGTGGTTTTGGCCAGACCCGGGACACTCTCCAGCAGCACATGGCCGCCGGTGAGCAGACCGATCAGCAGCGACTGCTGAAGTCCGGACTGTCCCACCACCTTGATCGAGAACGCCTGCGCGACAGCCTGGATGACCGCGCGTGCCTGATCGAGCTCCTGTCGCGACGGCTGCACCTGTGTAGCGGCGGTCACCGTCCGAACCACTTCACTACCAACGGATCCTGTGTCATGTCGATCTGTCCCATCGTCGGCACAATCGCCCTCCCTTGCACGCTGCTGCCGTTGGTGGATTGCACTGTCAGCATCCACGTTGTGACACCGGTGGTCCGCACGTTCAGATCAAACGCGGTAAAGGTGTATTGCACCTTGTCCACATCCGACGGCGGCTCCCAGTGGGCCGTCCCGTCGACATATGCCGGATTACGCAGTGCCTGAGGGCATCCGGGTGGCGCCAAGGACGTCGATTTCGCACACTCGGCGATGTTGTCGGCCACGGCCTTCTTCACCGCCGCGGCGCCCTCATCGCTCATCCGCATCTCTACCCCCGGAAAGACCGGAGCACCCTGCACCAAGATCCCGTTCAGCAGCACGGGACGGGCCGAAACCGCCGTCAGATTCTTATTGGAGGATCCAATGTCGAGCCAGCCCGGAAAGACGTATGCGACAGACATATTCGAGGCGGGCTTACCGAAAAGAGACAGGGTGCGAAGGGCACCGGCCAGAATGCCGTTCTGATCCAGCGACAGCTTGACCGCCGCGGTGCTCAGCTTCCAGGATCCGTCGGTCTTCTTGACAAGAATTGTCTCGTCGGAGGTTTGATCACCGAAGTTGGCGGCCACGTGCACGCGGGCCATCACACCGCCCATGTCCTCGGAATTGAGGATGCGAATGTTCCCTATCGGCCACTTCGCGATCTGCTTCTTCAGGATGTCGTCGGTGAGAAACTCCTTGGACGCCGGCTGGTCCGACGAAAAGGATAGGGCCGCTTCGGCATCGCCCTTGGACAACGCCTCCAGGTATCCCTTCACCGCGGCCTCTGCGGTGGCCGCGCCCCCGGCCGGGCTCGTCTCACCATCGCCGCCGCCGGAGAAGGACACGATTCCGACCACGATGGCCACCACCAGCAGCACCACGCCGGTCGCCACCCCGGTGACCACCAGGGCCCGCCGATTCTTCTGCGGCGCACCCGGTGGCGGTCCGAATTGCTGATACTGCGGCGGCTGCCCACCAAACTGGTTGGGCCAGCCCGGCTGCTGTGGAGGCGGCCCAAAGTTCGGCGGCGGCCCGTAGGCCGCGGGATCAGGCTGCGGCACACCCACCGGCGCCGGTCCCCCGAATTGCGGTCCGCCGTGCTGCGGTGCGGGATTGCCCGGTCCGTCAATAGGATTTGGTCCGCCAAACTGCGACGGCGGCTGCGTCACGCCCGTGCCCCATCTTCGCGATAGCCGAACACCAACCGCCCCCTCTCCAGCAAGCAAGATCCGCCCTGGCGAACCGAGACTATCACCGCATTCTGCGAGGCACCGCAACTAGACCTGGCGGTGCGACACCCCGGAGCCGCACACCCTTACGACACTTCCCGCATTCAATGTTTAGCAAACTTCTCTGTTGCTAACCTTGCCACGTGACCTATCCACCACAGGAGCCGCCTGCTTCGGGCGATCCGTCTGCGTACAACCCGAATCAGCCCCCTCCGGGATATGCGAATCAGCCGCCGCCGGGATATCAACCGCCGCCACAGGCCCCGTGGCCACCGCAGGGACCGTTCAATGCCGGCGAGTCATGGAATTGGTCCTGGGCGCAAGTCACCAAGCGCTTCGGGACATTCATTCCCCCGTATCTGGTCTGGTTCCTCGCCATCGGCCTGCCGGTCGGGATCGTCTACTTCATCGCCGTGGGCGCGATGATGGCTACCACCGGAAGCGGAACCTACGACGAAGACTCGGCGTCCTACTCCTACGAAAGCTCCTCAAGCCTGGGCGCAGGCGCATCCGTGCTGATGTTCATCGTGGGCATCGCTGTCGCTGCGGTCGGGCTCTACATGGCCGCATCCATCACGACCGCCAATCTTGATGTCGCCGATGGCAAACCGATCAGCTTCGGTACCTTCTTCAGGGCCCGCAGCTTCGGCGCGTTTGTCGGCACCGCATTGCTGGTCGGCCTCGGCACCGTGATCGGGTTCTTCCTCTTGATCATCCCGGGCATCGTCTTTGCGTTCTTTGCGCAGTACGCGGTGTTCTTCACCGTCGATCGCGGACTGGGCCCAGTCGACGCGATCAAGGCGAGTTTCCAGATCGTGAAGGACAATCTTGGCCCAGTCTTCTTGGTCTACCTCATCGCGGCCTTGATCAGCTTCGCCGCAAGCATGGCTGCGTCCATCACATGTGGTTTCGGAGGTTTGATCACCATCCCGATGCAGCTGGCGCTCACCGGGCTGATCCACGTCTACACCTATCGGCGTCTCACCGGAGGGGTCATCGCGCCCGCGCCGGTGTAACAACCCCGAGTGGGAATCTCGCGAGGGAATCGCGCCAATTTCCCGCGCCAGATTCCCACTCGGCGCTGAATCAACAACGAAAAAGGCCCGGTCTGCACTGGATTTCTCCAGGCAGGCCGGGCCTTTTCGTTGGGGACTTAGAAGTCCATGCCACCCATGCCACCGGTCGGGTCGCCCGCAGGTGCGGCGGCCTTCTCCGGCTTGTCGGCAACGACGGCCTCAGTGGTGAGGAACAGCGCCGCGATGGACGCCGCGTTCTGCAGCGCCGAGCGGGTCACCTTCACGGGGTCGGCAACGCCGGCCGCGAGCAGGTCCTCGTACACGTTGGTCGCCGCGTTCAGGCCGTGACCCGCAGGAAGGTTCGCGACCTTCTCTGCGACGACACCCGGCTCCAGTCCACCGTTGAAGGCGATCTGCTTCAGCGGAGCCGACAGCCCCACACGCACGATGTTGGCACCAGTGGCCTCGTCACCCTCGAGCGAGAGCGAGTCCAGCGCGGGGGCAGCCTGCAGCAGGGCGACGCCACCACCGGCGACGATGCCCTCTTCGACGGCGGCCTTCGCGTTGCGAACGGCGTCCTCGATGCGGTGCTTGCGCTCCTTGAGCTCCACCTCGGTGGCAGCTCCGGCCTTGATCACCGCAACACCGCCGGCCAGCTTGGCCAGGCGCTCCTGCAGCTTCTCGCGGTCGTAGTCGGAATCGCTGTTCTCGATCTCGGCACGAATCTGGGCGACACGGCCCTGGATCGCGTCGGCATCGCCTGCACCCTCGATGACGGTGGTCTCGTCCTTGGTGACGACGACCTTGCGGGCAGTGCCGAGCAGCTCGACGCCGGCGGTCTCCAGGGAGAGGCCGACCTCTTCGCTGATGACCTGTCCGCCGGTGAGGATCGCGATGTCCTGCAGCATGGCCTTGCGGCGGTCGCCGAAGCCCGGGGCCTTGACGGCGACGGACTTGAAGGTGCCACGGATCTTGTTGACGACCAGGGTCGAAAGTGCTTCGCCCTCAACGTCTTCAGCGATGATCAGCAGCGGCTTGCCGGCCTGGATGACCTTCTCCAGCAAGGGCAGCAGGTCCTTGACGGTCGACACCTTGGAGCTGACCAGCAGGATGTAGGGATCCTCCAGGACGGCTTCCTGACGCTCGGCGTCGGTCACGAAGTAACCCGAGATGTAGCCCTTGTCGAAGCGCATGCCTTCGGTGAGCTCCAGCTGCAGGCCGAAGGTGTTGGACTCCTCGACGGTGATGACACCCTCGTTGCCAACCTTGTCCATGGCCTCGGCGATCAGATCGCCGATGGACTGGTCACCAGCGGAGATGCCCGCGGTGGCCGCGATCTGCTCCTTGGTGTCGATCTCCTTGGCGGAAGCCAGCAGGGCACTGGTAACAGCCTCCACGGCCTTCTCGATGCCGCGCTTCAGGCCGAGCGGGTTGGCGCCGGCGGCGACGTTACGCAGGCCTTCCTTGACCAAGGCCTGAGCGAGCACGGTGGCGGTAGTAGTGCCGTCACCCGCGACGTCATCGGTCTTCTTGGCAACTTCCTTGACCAGCTCGGCGCCGATCTTCTCGTACGGATCCTCCAGCTCGATCTCCTTGGCGATGGAAACACCATCGTTGGTGATCGTGGGGGCGCCCCACTTCTTCTCCAAGACGACGTTGCGACCCTTGGGGCCCAGCGTCACCTTGACCGCGTCAGCGAGGGCGTTGAGGCCCCGCTCCAGGCCGCGGCGGGCCTCTTCGTCATACGCAATTGTCTTGGCCATTGCGAAGTGATTCCTCCGTATAGGGGGTTGCACGTTCTGGGCCGGGCGCAGTGCCCGCGACGGACGGACGCAGCTGTGTGGGCTGCGGCCTCACCGTCCCGGCCTAGCACTCACCGGTCGTGAGTGCCAATGCCATTTTTAGCACTCGGACATGGCGAGTGCAAGGGCGATTAGAGGTCTTCTCGACCAATAAATACGACGTCGGCGCCCCGGACGGAGCTGCCGGCGACATCAGCGTGGGCGTGGAGATGCCCCACCAGTCATTCAGGAACGGGGTCTACCGTGGCGACATGTCGCTCGAGATCCTGATCAGCGGTGGCGGTATCGCGGGCCCCGCGTTGGCGTACTGGCTTGCGCAAGAAGGGCACTCCGTCACGATCGTGGAACGTGCCACGGCCTTGAGGAGCGGCGGTCAGGCTGTCGACTTTCGCGGCCCATCGATCGATGTGCTGAACAAAATGGGTCTGCTCGATGCGGTGCGGGCACAGGCCACACATATGGGGTCCATGGTGATGGTCGACACCCGCGGCAGGGAAATCGCCCGGCTTCCCCCGGAGGTCATCAGCGGCGAACTGGAAATCCTGTGGGGAGATCTCGCCCAGATCCTGCATGACGCGGTGCGCGACCGTGTCTCATTTCGGTTCGGCGATTGGCTTACCGACGTGCGCCAGGATGGTGACGAGGTCGCCGTTGCTTTCGCGCGATCGGCGCGGGCCAGCTTTGATCTCGTGGTGGGTGCCGACGGCGTGCATTCGGGTCTTCGCGCGTTGGCCTTTGGGCCAGAGAGCGCATATGTCACCCCACTAGGCCAGTACTTCACTTTCTTCGCGATGGGCAATCACCTCGGGCTGGACCACCAGACGGTGACCTATCGGGAAGGGTCGCGGGGCGTTGGCATCCAGGCAACCGCGCCCGACGCCCCCGCGCGGGGGTCGCTCTCGTTCTCCGACGACCATCTCGACTTCGACTACCGGGACATCGAAGGCAACAAACAATTGTTCCTGGAACGGTTCGCCGACTTCGGCTGGGAGACCCCCGCTGTTCTGCGTGCGCTATCCGCGACCGACGAACCCTACTTCGACTCGTTGTGCCAGGTGCATCTGGACGGATATTCGCGTGGGCGAGTGTGCCTGCTCGGCGACGCGGCCTGGTGCGCCTCTCCCCGCTCGGGCATGGGCACGAGCCTGGCGATCGTCGGCGCATTCATACTTGCCCATGAATTGCGTTCCGCGCAGGGCGATTTCAGCACAGCCTTCGCCCGATTTCATGCGCTGATGGCCCCCTATGCCGCACGCTGTCAACAGCTCGCCCTGGATGCCCTGAAGATCGGCGAATCCAACTCGGCGTGGGCGACTCAGCTCCGCAGGCTCGGCCTGTGGTCCCTGCGGCTACCCGGTGTTCGTCAGCTCGTGGCGCGCCAAGCGCTCAAGGTAGGGCGATCGTTCGCGCTACCCGTCTACGACTGACCAAACTTCTTGCTCGCGGCCACCGCAGCCGCTGTGATGTCGTCACACGACGAGGTCCCGTGCAACACGGCACCGGGCACGCGGACATCCCCCGGGCGTGATGTCCCGGGCACGAAGTAGGTCGGCAGATATTCCTTTCCCAGGAATCCGTAGACCTCGCAGTACGGCTTGTCGTACGTCCGGGTCACGGTGCTGACGTGCAATTCGACACCGTCACGCCGCTCGACGACTGAATGCCGCTGCTCCCCGTAAGAGGAGGTGTCCGGCGCATGCGGGTCGAGCGGCCGCAGGGTCAGCCGCACCCCCTTGGCCTTGTTATCCCCGGGCGGCCCCGCGCTGAACCAGCACCCGTACAGATCGGTCCGTATTCCACCGTCTCCGCTGGGCCGGTAGCTGGCGAAATCATGCAGGTCCGCGAGGAGCGAACACGGATCGGGCCAGCCGGATTTCAGCGGCAGCCGGTTCGATCTGATTCGCGCGGCCCCCGTCGCGATCGCGACCGCCTCCGCGCAGGGATAAACCGGATCCCCCGGTCCGGGATCCCGGGAAAGAGAGGCAACCACACTGACCCTGACCCGCTTCATCAGGTCGGCGGCACCGTCACGCAAGGGCGCCTCCGCGGGATCGGCCGCGCCGAGGTTGAAGACGTAGCGGCACCACCCGCGATTACTCGTCGGCCCCAGTTCGTGTGTCACGGCTATTCCGTTGACCGCGAGCGAGTCCACGGCAGGCTCGACCCGCTCGGGAGCCAGGTCGAAGCCGATGGTCGCCGAGACATCGCTGGAAAAACCGCCGTCGAAGGCACCCAGCTGCAGGGTGCATCGGTCAAAGCCTTCGGTATATCCGTAGGAGATCGCGTGGGGGATCTTGGCCTTGATCGACTTCGCGTCGACGAATCCGCATAGATCGATATCACGCAGAGTGGCCTCGACTGCCCGCTCCACGGGGTCCATATCCGTATGGGTGCGCCAGTCATCTCGCTGTCCGGAGCCGAAAAACGAGCAGCCGGTTACCATCAACAGCGCTACTGCCAGCACCGGCCAATGGCGAATAGACATTTGCTACCTCCGATTTGTTCAAGGTAGCGAAGCTAACCGCCCCTGACTAGCGGCGCGGCCGCAGCCCGTCGAACACGACATCGGTCACCTGCTGCGAGACGTCCTTGTTGTAGCTCTGCATGGCCTGACAACCGACCAGCAGTGCCTTCACCTCATGCACGCCCACATCGGAGCGCACCGTGCCGGCCTGTTGTGCCGCCCGCAGCAGATCACCCAGCAGGGCATAGAAGGATTCCTCGATCTGCGGAATGAGCGCCTGAACATCGATACCCGCGCCCGACAAGGCGTCTACCAGCCCTTGGTCGGTGCCACCCCAGTCCATCATCGAACGCAGAAATTCGAACAACGCCTCGCCCGGGTCGACGGCCTCCAGCAGTTCGCGGCCCTTGGTCACCACGCTGCCCATGCGATCTTCGGCGATCGCGCGATACAGGTCCTCCTTGGCGGGAAAGTGCCGGTATACGGTCCCGGCGCCCACGCCCGCACGTCGCGCGATCTCATCGATAGGAACACCAAGTCCCTCTTCGGCGAATGTCTGGTAGGCGACTTCCAGCACCCGCGCACGGTTGCGGGCAGCATCGGCCCGCAGGGGACGGGCGGGTTGATCCATCTCACACTCCTTGACGCCTTGACAAAACGGGGCGCACGTTCCGTATATTCGTAAACGGAGTAACCGCCCCGGTTACTAGAGATCCTACTCAAGGAGTCCCCATGACCACATGGAACACCACCGACATCCCCGATCAGAGCGGCCGCGTCGCCATCGTCACCGGCGCCAACACCGGACTCGGCCTGGAGACCGCCAAGGCCCTCGCCGCACACGGCGCCCATGTCGTCCTCGCGGTACGAAACGCCGAAAAAGGACAGGCCGCGGCCGACGCGATCACTGCCGCCCACTCAAACGCCGACGTCAGGCTGCAGTCACTGGACCTGTCCGCGCTGGAGTCGATCCGGCGGGCCAGCGATGAACTCAAGTCGCGCTACGACAAAATCGACCTGTTGATCAACAACGCCGGCGTCATGTGGACGGAAAAGTCCACCACCGCCGACGGCTTCGAGCTGCAGTTCGGCACCAATCACCTGGGTCACTACGCGTTCACCGGCCTGCTCTTGGACCACCTACTGCCTGTCGAGGGCTCGCGCGTGGTGACCGTCAGCAGCATCGGGCACCGCATCCGCGCCGCCATCCACTTCGACGATTTGCAATGGGAACGCAACTACGACCGCGTCGCCGCCTACGGGCAGTCCAAGCTGGCCAACTTGCTGTTCACCTACGAGCTGCAGCGCCGCCTGGCGGGCACCAACACCGCCGCTCTGGCCGCACACCCCGGCGGCTCCAACACCGAGCTGGCCCGCAATTCCCCCCTGTGGGTCCGGGCCGTCTTCAATGTCGTGGCGCCGTTGCTGGTCCAGGGCGCGGACATGGGCGCGCTGCCCACGCTGCGGGCCGCCACCGACCCGGCCGCCCTGGGCGGCCAGTACTACGGCCCCGACGGATTCATGGAACAACGCGGTAACCCCAAGGTCGTCGCGTCGAGCGAGCAGTCCTATGACCTCGATTTGCAGCGTCGACTCTGGTCGGTATCCGAAGAACTCACCGACGTGGTCTTCCCGGTGAAGTGAGCTGAACGGAAAGTGGCGGGCACTGTGCGGATTGTCGCTTTGCCGACACGACACGCGGTGCTCGCCACGCCCGTCGGGATGCACTCCCGTAATCCGTTGCGCTAGTCTGCAGTCCGATCAGTTAGGAGTCCATCGGGTGCGGGCTGTAGAAGCGCCCAGCACCCATACCTTGCGGGGCTGGCAGCGCAGGGCATTGGTGCGGTATCTGGCCGCCAAACCCCGGGACTTCCTCGCCGTCGCAACCCCGGGATCAGGCAAAACGAGATTTGCCCTGCGGATTGCTACCGAGCTATTGGCCGACGGCACCGTCGACAAGATCACCGTGGTGGTGCCGACAGAACACCTGAAGGTGCAGTGGGCCGAGTCCGCCACCTCCTTCGGCCTGTCCCTTGACCCACGATTCAGCAACTCCGATTCGCAGACCTCCTCGGAGTTTCACGGCGTCGTTGTCACCTACGCACAGATAGCCAGCCACCCCACCCGGCACCGCGTGCGCACCGAGAACCACCGGACGCTGGTCATCTTCGATGAGATCCACCACGCCGGCGACGCCAAGAGCTGGGGCGAGGCCGTTCGCGAAGCGTTCGACGACGCCACCCGGCGCCTTTCGTTGACCGGGACGCCGTTCCGCAGTGACGACAGCCCTATCCCGTTCATCAACTACGAACCCGACGGCGCCGGATACCAGCGCTCTCAGGCCGATCACACCTATGGCTACTCCGAAGCACTGGCCGACGGCGTGGTGCGCCCCGTGGTCTTCATGGCGTACTCGGGCGAGGCGCGCTGGCGTGACAGCGCCGGTGAGGAACACGCCGCCCGCCTCGGCGAACCGTTGAGCGCCGAGCAGACCGCACGTGCCTGGCGCACGACCCTGGATCCCAACGGCGATTGGATACCCGCCGTCCTGCGCGCCGCCCACGCGCGGCTGCTACAGAAGCGCAAGGGCGGCATGACCGACGCGGGCGCCATGATCATCGCCTCCGATCAGAAGGCCGCACGTGCCTACGCGAAGCTGCTGACCACGATCACCGGCAGCGAACCCACCGTGGTGCTCTCGGACGACCCGAAGTCCTCGGATCGCATCGCGCAGTTCTCCAAGAGCACCAGCGAGTGGATGGTCGCGGTGCGCATGGTGTCCGAGGGCGTCGACGTGCCGCGGCTGGCAGTCGGTGTCTACGCGACGAGCGCCTCCACACCCTTGTTCTTCGCTCAGGCGATCGGACGTTACGTGCGGTCACGGGCGCCCGGTGAGACGGCCAGCATCTTCCTGCCCTCGGTACCCACCCTCCTGGAGCTCGCCAGCCTGCTGGAGGAACAGCGCAACCACGTGCTCGGCAAGCCGCATCGCGAACCCATGGGTGACGAAGAACCGGTGGAACGCAAGCGCACCGAGCCTGGCGAGGAAGAGAAGGGCTTCGAATCACTCAGTGCCAGCGCCGAGCTGGATCAGGTGATCTTTGACGGCGCGTCGTTCGGCACCGCAACTCCGGCGGGCAGCGACGAAGAGGCCGAGTATCTCGGCATTCCCGGGTTGCTCGATCCGAATCAGATGCGAGACCTGTTGCGGCGCAGGCAAGAAGAGCAGATCACCAAGCGCACCGCATCGGGTGAGGTGCCGCCGGAGATCACCTCGACACACGGCCAGCTGCGCGAGCTGCGGCGCGAACTGAACGCGCTGGTATCGGCCACGCACTTCAAATCAGGCAAACCGCACGGCTGGATTCACAACGAACTGCGACGGCGTTGTGGCGGACCGCCCGTGGCGGCGGCCACGCGTGATCAACTCAAGGAACGCATCGACGCGGTCCGCACCCTTCACCGGGAGTTCTAACGCGCGTAGCGTGACATGCATGTCACTGATCGTTTCTGGATACCCCGAGCCTCGGTATCACGGCGACACCGGCGAGATCAGCGCGACGTTCAGACCCGCCACCGATCCACCCGACTACGCCCCCGACAACGGCAACGTCCAGTACACCTATCTGGCCACCCAGCAGTCGACATCCGGCGACTACGGGCTGTACCGCATCGATGCCGGACCGGCCAAAGGTTTTGGTGCCGCAACGCATTTCCACAAGGCCATGTCCGAGGCATTCTTCGTACTCTCCGGGAGCTGGCGGCTGTACAACGGGGAAAGCTGGGTCGACGCGACCGCGGGCGACTTCTTGTTCGTGCCGCCCGGCGGTCTACACGCGTTCCACAAGGATTCGGATGAGGCGGCTTCCATGCTGATGCTGTTCGCGCCGGGAGCGCCCCGGCAGAAGTACTTCGAAGGCTTCGGCGCACTCGCCGATATGACCGATGAACAGCGTACCCAGTGGTTCATCGACCACGACAACTTCTTTGTCTAAAGAGGGAAATCCACCCCGGTCAGCTCCTCCGACACTGACCAAAGTCGTTGTTGCAGAGCAACATCGTGGGACTGCTTGCTCGATCTGACAACCTTCGGATACCCACGAAACTCTCCGAAACCCGACGGCCCGTAGTACTGGCCTCCTATCGCGGCCGGGTCGGTGGCGGCCCGCAGACTGGGCAACGCTCCCATCGCGGGGCTCTGCGCGATTTTCAGCGCCGCCTCGGTGAAGGCCTCGGGCCCGAATGTGATGTGGCGCATCAGCTCGGTGCCGGACGCGCCGGGATGCGAGGCCAGCGCCGCGGTCTCGGCCCCCGCCGCCACCAGTCGTCTCTGCAGCTCGTAGGTGAACAGCAGATTCGCCAGTTTGGACTGCGCGTAGGCCCCCACCCTGCTGTACCCACGATCCCACTGAAGATCATCGAAATGTATTGCGGCCCTGAATTTATGACCGTTGCTGCTCACGGTGACAATGCGCGATCCGCGCACGGCGGTGAGATTCTCCAGCAGTAGCCCCGTGAGCGCGAAATGGCCCAGGTGGTTGGTGCCGAACTGCAGCTCAAACCCATCGGCCGTGGTGCTCTTCGGCGGATACATCACACCCGCGTTATTGATGAGCAGATCGATCCGCGGGTAGTCGCTGCCCAGCTGTCGGGCGGCGGCACGAATGTCCGCGAGGGACGACAGGTCCAGCCGCTGCAGCGCCACGTTACCGCCCGGCACAGTTTTCGTGATCTCGTCAACGGCGGCAGCACCCTTGTCGAGATCACGCACAGCGAGAACAACCTGAGCTCCCGCGGCTGCCAGCGCACGAGCCGTCTCCAGGCCGAGGCCCGTATTGGCTCCGGTGATGACGGCAACGCGTCCGGTCTGGTCAGGAATATCGGCTGTGGTCCAGTGCACGGTCACGCTTGCATACTGCCCCAGATCCAGCTCGCTGCCCACCCCGCGCATTCACAGTTCTCCCGGTGTTCGACGCCAGCGATCTCACAGCCCAGGTCAATATGCTCGCTGCCGGATAACTGAGCGTGGCCACCCATTCCAGCTAAGGCGGGTTCGTGCACAAATTTACTTCTGTTGCAGCCCTTGCTATTTCCCTCCTTTTTCTCAGCGCCGGGGTGGCCGCCGCGGATCCGCTACCGGTGGCCGATGTGACGCAGTCCGCGGTTACCGACGACGGCTGGCACCTGAGCGCATCGCTGACGCGAATGGCAATCAACTCGGTGCCGAACATGGCCGCCACGGCATTCACCCGGGAAGGTTTCGTCACCGGGAAGGCCGCGGCCAGCATCGACGGCAACGGGGCCATCCCCGTCAACACGGGCAGCCTGGTCATGGGGCTGCAGCTGGGTTGTCAGATCGATCTCAGCGAGGGCGGCAGCGTGGATGTTGGGGCCGATGCCGGCATCAATCCCGGCTTCTCCGGCAGCAGCAACCTACTCGGCATGATCGGCCCGTACGCCGAGGTGAACGGGAGCATCTCGGTCAATCTCCTCCCGGGAACGATCAAGAACATCGTGCTGGGCAAGAAGACACTCAAGGGACGCACCGGTGAGATCGTGGTCCACGACGCTCACGTCAAGGTGGACGCCTGTGGCGGCCCCGTCTCAATCCGGTTCTTCACGACGGCCATGATCGACACGGACAAATCCGATGACAGCGTGAACGTGTACGGGGACATCCTGAACCTATGAGCGCCCCACGTACACCTCGCCCGATTGCGAAGTTGATCGCGGTCGCCATACTGAGTGCGCTTCTGGTCGCCGCGCCCGCTTCCCTGGCGCAGGCCGACAACTGCAGCCCGGGCGACTTCGGCGCGGCACAGGGATGCGCTCCCCCCGCCGCGGCCGGGGGCGACAAGGCCGAAAGCTGGCCGCCGACAGATGTGGATTGGCCGCCCAGTGCGGATTCGGATGCAGACGGCGGGGCGTCCAGTCAGCATGACGCCGCGGCCGTGCCGATCGTCATGCCTGAAAGCGCGGGGCCCGCCAAGCATCCGCCGTTATCCGAAAAGTCAACTGTCACAACGGCACCGATCGTCACCCCTGGATCCTAGGCGGGCGTCGCTCCATGAAACACCGCCTCGAGGTTGTTACCATCGGGGTCACGCACAAAGGCTCCGTAGTACCCGGGGTGATATTCAGGCCACAACCGCGGCGCGTGTAACACCTCGGCCCCTTCGCCCGTCGCCGTCGCGAAGAACTCATCAACCTTCGCGGAGCTCACAGCCGAAAAGGCCAGATGGACTTCACGATTGGCTCCCATAGCGGCTCGCACACCGTCACCCCCACCAATCCAAAACTGGGCGTGGCCGTCCGTGCCATATCCGATGGCGACGCCGAAATCCATCTGTCGCGTGAATCCCAGAACGCCGAGCACCTTGTCGTAGAACGCTGCCGCCACAGCCAGATCCGCACAATTGATACCGAAGTGATCGATCATGCCGGCAATTGTCACCTACCGGTACGACAGGTTTGAGCAAGGCGATCAAACCCACGTCTCAAGATTTGCCAGTATGCTGCTGCGCCGCAATCGAGATCATCGGACCCTTCCTGCAAGGAAACATCGCCAAGATCCATATCAACAGATGCGAATATCGCAATAGCATTAGCTTTATCATCATGTCAACTCCCAGAAATCAACTAATTCCTCGACTTGACATGGCATGCGACAGCGGCAATAGTCTGGTCACGCTTGTTATCCGAATTACCCACAGGGTAATAATCGCGATCTGCCGCAGGCGCTCCAGTTAACGTTAAGCAAAGGAAAATCGAATGAAGAACGTGCCTATGCTTCGCCGAGGATGCTTGCTGTGAGGCGCGCACCAGCGACAGTCACGGCCGCTCTGGCCTCGGCCGCTGTCGCCGCTGCCCCTCTTGCGTGCGCAGATCCCCAAGTCATGCCGGACAAGGAGCAGCAGGTCGTCACCGCAACCGGATGGATCGTCAACGTATTGACGACCAACGAGATCATCGACCACATCGACAACCTCGCGGGTGCGTCCAATTCATGGCAGGCACGCGTCACCTTGACGTCCGAAGCCCGGATCACCGGGCAGGGCAACTCCCCCATCCAAGACGCGCAGCTGGAAACCGGCTACTTCGTGGGCTGCCGCACCGACTCCTCACCCGGTGTCGAGCTAGGCGGCGGCATCGGAGGCACTGCCGGAGGCGTAGGAGGCGGCGGCTGGGGTTCCGCCTTTGGCTACGGAGACTTGCAGGGCAGCCTCGGCGGCAGCATCCGGGTTCTGCTCAAACCCGGTGGACTCACACAGATTCCTTTGGACCGCATCAACTTTCGAGAGAAGTCGGCAATTTCTGAGGTCACCAACGTGAACATAGAGGCCGACGGGTGCGGAGGACAGGTGAAGATCCAGTCCTACGCCACGGTCAAGATCCGGACCGATCGCGGCAACAACACCCAGGTCATCTACGGCGAACCCAAGGACCTATGACCATGGCCGAGATGACATCCCGCAGAAAACTCACCATCACCGTCGGCACCGCAATGCTGGCCATGGTCCTGGCGACAACGCCCGCCCAGGCCGATCCGCTGGCCCCCGGGCCACTGCCCAATCCTTGGCCGGTCAGCGGCTCACAGTTTCCGGACCCGACGACGCAGAGCAGCGGCCAACCGCTGCCCGCGGTGCCTCAACAACAGCCTGGCGGCGCCATGCCAGCGGACACCCCACGCGTCAACCCCATTGGTGGAGCAAGAATTTCCGCGTCAGTCCCACAAGGACTCGGTGATGGGCTGGGCCCCAAACTAGTAGCGGCAGAACAGCGCAACAGCGTCACACTGCCGAACTTCGCGCGCAACGGAATCTTTGTTCCGACGCGCGGTGGCGGCACCGCGATACTGCACCTACCTGCCGAGATTGCCTTGCAACCGGCGACGTGGCGCGAGGACGGCAGCGCGTTCTATCCGGGCAAGGACAACGATTTCGCCGTCAAGCCGGTGGACGGCGGTGTCGACATCACCGCGTACCGCACCAATTTGATCGGGCCCAGCTCATACGCGTTGGGGGTGCGGCTACCTGACAACGCCCGGCTGGAGGACCGTGGCGATGTCATCGAAGTGAAGGCGCCGTCCGCGCAGGGCCCCGACGAGACCGTCGGCGTGTTCACCAAGTCGGTCGCGATCGACACCAAGGGCATCAAACCCTCGGTGACCACCTACATCGCGCCCGGTTCGCAACATCAGACGAACATCGTCACCGACCTCGGGCCCGCCGACCCGTTCGCGCTTCCGGTCGAGATCACCATGCACTACCGACCCACCATGTGAGCGAGATTGCCTGCGGCCCAACGTCGTGCCGCAGGCAACCTCACGCTCACGGCAGGGCGGACAGCAGGTCCGGTAGGTCGGCGATCGAGTCGATGACATACGCGGGCTGCATGGCGTATTGATCAGCGGCCCACCTGTCGAGGATGTCCTGGCGGAACTTTCCGGTACGCACCAGCACCCCCGTCATGCCGACAACCTGGGCGGCCAGCACATCGACATGCAGGTCGTCCCCGACCATCACCACCTGGTCCGGCTCGCACCCCATGCGCTCGGCCGCGAGCTGGAATCCCGCGGGTGCAGGTTTACCGACGGCCACCGCCTTGCGCCCCGAAACTTGCTCCATCCCAGCCAGATACACGCCGGTGTCGACCCGCAATCCTTCACGCGTGCTCCACACCGCATTACGGTGCATCGCGACAATCGGAACTCCCTGCGCCATCAGTTCGTACACGCGGCTCAGCGCGACATGATCGAACTGCGGGCCGGCCCCGCCCAGGATGATCACATCGGGGTCTTCGGAAAGGGATTCGACGAAGTCGACGCCCGGCATGTCGGCGGTGATGTCACCGTCATTCAGCAGATAGCACCGCGCGCCCGGGTGTTGGGCAATCACATGATCGGCCGTCAACATGGCCGCGGTGATCACCTCATCAGCGGGAACCGCCAGCCCGGCCGCGGAGAGCAGTTCCGCGATCTGCACGCGCGTCCGTGACGTGGTGTTAGTCAAGAAACATCGACGAACATCGTCACTCTCCAGTGCGCGCAGCGCCTGGGTGGCGCCGGCGATCGGCTCCCACGAGGTCACCAGGACCCCGTCGATATCGAAGAGCACTCCGCCGACGGTCATGGCGCCATTTTCCCGCGATGGGGTGGACACCGCACGTCGAGGGCCTACCGGGTACCCCGAACTCGGCTAAAACCCCTGCGTGCGGCATGCGCTCGGCCCCGGGCAATAATGATCCGATGCGTTCCGTCGCCGAGCACCAGCAAGTCGTCGCGGAGTTGATCCGGGCGCCCGCACCGGTACGGATACCGGTCGGCGCGGCCGAGCGACTGGTACTGGCGGCAGACGTCATCGCACCGCTGAATCTGCCGGTGTTCGACAACTCGGCAATGGACGGCTACGCGGTTCGATACCAGGACGTGGCCGGGGCGAGCCCCGCCGACCCGGTAGTCCTGCCGGTTACCGAGGACATTCCCGCCGGGCGCACCGATGAATTGATCCTCGAACCGGGAACCGCCCATCGGATCATGACGGGCGCACCGATTCCCGCCGCCGCCAGCGCTGTGGTGCCTGTCGAGGCTACCGACGGCGGTACCGAGACAGTGACCATCACCCAGGCCGCCACTGCCGGACAACATGTCCGAAGTGCGGGAGAAGATGTGCGGGCCGGCGACACCGTGTTGACCGCCGGCACCCGCCTCAATGCGCCCGCGCTGGGTCTTGCCGCCGCGCTGGGCCTGGAAGAGCTGACCGTGCGTCCCCGCCTGCGAGTAGTGATCGCCTCAACCGGCAGCGAGCTGGTGCCGAGCGGCACCCCGTTGCGGCCAGGACAGATCTACGAGTCGAACGCGGTCATGCTCGCCGCTGCGGTTCAGGAGGCCGGAGCCGATGCGGTGGTGGCACCGACGGTCGCCGATGACGTCGGTCAATTTCTTTCCGTACTTGAAGAATTCGGTGCGCAGGCCGACCTCGTGATCACCACCGGCGGCGTCAGCGCGGGCGCCTACGAGGTGGTCAAAGACGCGCTCAGCGACGCCGGCGTCACATTCGTATCGGTGGCCATGCAACCCGGCAAGCCGCAGGGAGCCGGGCACGTCAACGGTGTCCCGGTGCTCACCCTGCCCGGCAACCCCGTCAGCGCGCTGGTGTCATTCGAGGTGTTCGTACGCGAACCGCTGCGTGCCGCGATGGGTTTGGCCCCCGCACGGGCGCGCCACGAGGCGATCCTCACCGACGCCATCTCGGCTCCTTCCGGCAAACGGCAGTTCCGGCGGGGCTGCTGGGATGCCGACGCGGGAACGGTGACAGCGGTCGGGCCTCCCGCATCACATCACCTGCGCTGGCTGGCGGTATCGAACTGCCTGCTAGATATCCCTGAAGACGTCACAGAGCTGGCCGCGGGCACTCGGGTCGACGTGTGGAACCTGACCTGACCGCAGCGCACGATTGGTTTTGCCATCAGTGTGTACCCGCCTGACTGACCACATCACTAGGATGGTCCGGTGGCAAGACGCCCCCGCCCCGTAGGTTCAGAGCCGGATTCCGGCATTCCGCATATCGTTGAGCTCATCCGCTCGACGATCCCACCGGTGCATCCGGCAGGTCTTCCGTTCATCGCCGGCGGGCTGGGACTCGCGGCACTTGGGTTCAAGAACCGCTGGATTCGCGGTACCGGGCTGGCGCTGGCCGGCGCGTGCGCCGGATTCTTCCGGCATCCCCCGCGCGTTCCCCCCAACCGCTCCGATGTGGTGGTGGCCGCCGCCGACGGACAGATCTGCCTCGTGGACCGGGCGGTGCCACCGCCGGAACTCGGACTGCCCGCCGAACCGCTCCCACGCATCAGCATCTTCCTGTCGGTGTTCGACGTCCATGTGCAGCGAGTTCCGGTGGCCGGTGAGGCAATCGCCGTCATCCATCGCAGCGGACAGTTCCTGTCCGCCGACCGTGCCGAGGCGAGCGTGGCCAACGAGCGCAACAGCGTGCAGATCCGCACCCGCGCCGGCCACGAGGTGATCGTGGTGCAAATCGCTGGGCTCATCGCGCGCCGCATCATCTGCCATGCCAAGGTGAGCGACCAGCTGTCCATCGGCGACACCTACGGGCTGATCCGGTTCGGTTCGCGCGTGGACACCTATCTGCCCGAGGGTTCGAAAATTCTTGTCCAGCAGGGACAGCGGGCCGTTGGTGCCGAGACTGTGCTGGCCGAGCTGCCATGATCAGTAGCCCAGTACCGAAGCGCCCGGTTCATATCCGCATTCTGCCGAGTGTCATGACGGTGCTGGCGATCTGCGGTGGCCTGTCGTCGATCAAATTCGCGTTCGACGGCAAGCCGTACATCTCGCTCACATTGATCGCCGCGGCGGCGATCCTGGACGGCCTGGACGGCAGGATCGCCCGGCTGCTGGACGCCACGTCTCGGATGGGCGCGGAAATCGACTCCCTGGCCGACGCGGTGAACTTCGGCGTCGCCCCCGCGGTGGTGCTGTACATCTCCATGCTCTCGGATACGCCGACGGCATGGGTCTTTTCCCTTCTCTACGCGGTCTGCATCGTGCTGCGGCTGGCCCGCTTCAACACCCTGCTCGACGACGACACCGCACCCGCGTTCACCAAGGAGTACTTCGTCGGAGTGCCCTCCCCCGCTGGAGCCCTGATGGTGCTGGCGCCGCTGGCCGCATACCTGCAGTTCGGCGACGGCTGGTGGTCATCGGTATGGACGATCTGCGGATGGATGGTGTTTGTGTCCATGCTCATCGTCAGCCAAATACCCACCGCCGCCATGAAATCCGTCTCGGTACCGCCCCGCATGGTGGTGCTGTTGCTAGCGCTGGTCACGGTGGCCGCGGCTCTGCTGCTGCAGTACCCATACGTGCTGTTGCTGGTGCTGATCGTCGTCTACCTGGCACATATCCCGTTCGCCTGGCGCGGCCAGCGCTGGGTGGCGGCCCGGCCGGAATCCTGGGATGCCAAACCAAAGGAACGCCGCGACCTGCGTCGTGATCAGCGCCGTGACCAGCGCCGCGCCTTCCGGCAGGCCGCACTTCCCAAGCGCCGCACTGCCGAACGCCTAGGTCTGCGTCGTCCCGGTAGGCCGCGCTAGAGCCCCATGAGCTCCCTTACTCTCACCGCGCGGTTGAACACGTCGGCTGTCGACTCACGGCGCGGTGTGGTCCGGCTACATCCGGAGGCGATCGCTGCCCTCGGAATCCGGGAGTGGGATGCGATCTCGCTGACCGGCTCGCGGACGACGGCCGCGGTGGTCGGCGTTGCCCCGCGCTCGATTCCGGCCGGAACCGCTCTGCTCGACGACGTCACGCTGTCGAATGCGGGGTTGCGTGAGGATGCTTCGGTCATCATCGCGGCGGTCACCGTGTACGGCGCGCGATCTGTCACCGTGAGCGGATCCTCGCTTGCCACCCAGTCGGTTTCGTCGGCGACGCTCCGCCTGGCGCTCTTGGGCAAGGTGATGACCGTTGGCGACACCGTCTCGCTGCTGCCGCGCGACCTCGGACCCGGCACATCAACATCGGAGGCGACATCGGCGTTGGCCCGTTCGGTGGGCATCACCTGGACTTCCGAGCTGCTCACGGTCACCGCGGTCGATCCCGGTGGTCCGGTGAGCGTGCAACCCAATTCGCTGGTCAGTTGGCAAGGTTCGGCCCCATCGACTTCCGGCGCACCGCCGGCCCCGGCATCTCCCGCGCAGGTCACCACCGCGGTCGGCCCATCTCCGGTACCGCCCACGGCCATATCCGTAGAGGACCTCAAGGGCTCGCAGACACAGGCCGCACGTCTGACGGAATGGCTCAAACTGGCGCTCGACGAGCCCGAACTACTGAAAACATTGGGGGCACAACCCAATTTGGGCGTGCTGATATCGGGGCCTGCCGGCGTCGGGAAGGCGACACTGGCGCGTGCCGTCTGTGCGTCGCGCACGCTCATCGAACTCGACGGGCCGGAGGCGGGTGCCACGACCGCGGACGGGCGACTCGCCGCCATCCGTGCCGCGGTGGGCAGGGTGAGGCAGTCCGGAGGCGTTCTGCTGATATCCGATGTAGACGCATTGCTGCCCGCGGCCGCGGAGCCGGTCGCAACACTCATACTCGCCGAATTGCGTGCCGCGGTGGCTACTTCCGGCGTTGCGTTCATCGCAACCACCGCACATCCCGACGCACTCGACGCAAGGTTGCGCGGCCCCGAACTGTGCGATCGCGAGCTCGGCCTGAGCCTGCCGGACGCCGCCACCCGTAAATCGCTGCTCGAAGTTCTCTTGACGAAAGTCCCCTCGCAGGATCTGCAACTCGATGAGATCGCCTCACGCACACCCGGTTTCGTGGTGGCCGATCTTGCCGCACTGGTACGCGAGGCCGCGTTGCGCGCCGCCGCGCGGGCCAGCGAGAAGGCCAGCGCCCCGGCGCTCGACCAGCAGGATCTGATCGGCGCGCTGTCGGTGATCCGTCCACTGTCCCGATCCACCACCGAGGAGGTGGCCGTCGGGTCGATCACCCTCGACGATGTCGGCGATATGGTCGCGACCAAACAGGCTCTGACAGAAGCGGTTCTGTGGCCGTTGCAGCATCCGGACACCTTCCAGCGTCTGGGCGTCGATCCGCCCCGGGGCGTCCTGCTCTACGGGCCCCCCGGCTGCGGCAAGACCTTTGTGGTGCGCGCGCTGGCGAGCTCTGGGCGGCTGTCGGTGCACGCAGTCAAGGGTGCCGAACTGATGGATAAATGGGTCGGGTCCTCCGAGCAGGCGGTCCGCGACCTGTTTCGGCGGGCACGCGACTCCGCACCGTCCCTGGTGTTCCTCGACGAGGTGGACGCGCTGGCGCCGCGGCGCGGACAGAGCTTTGACTCCGGGGTTACCGACCGGGTGGTCGCCGCCCTGCTCACCGAGCTGGATGGGGTGGAGCCGCTGCGCGATGTGGTGGTGCTCGGCGCCACCAACCGGCCAGAACTCATCGACCCCGCGCTGCTTCGTCCCGGGCGGATGGAACGTCTGGTGTTCGTCGAACCCCCGGATGCCCAGGCCCGCAAAGACATCCTCACGACGGCGGCGCGCTCGGTTCCGCTGGACGCCGATGTGGATCTGGACGCACTCGCCGCCGAACTCGACGGTTTCTCGGCCGCGGACTGCACGGCGCTGTTACGTGAGGCCGCGATGGCGGCGATGCGCCGGTCCATCGATGCCGCCGACGTCACCGCCGCCGATGTCGAAACCGCGCGGACAGTGGTACGCCCGTCGCTGGATCCCCTGCAGGTGGCATCGCTGCGCGCGTTTGCCGACAACCGCTGAAAAGGGTTGCGTCGCGCCGAACGTGGAGCGCCCCGTAAACTAGACATCACGACACCCCGCCCAACAACCGATAGACGGGAGTGCCTTTGCTTGCAATTCTACTGGCCCATGCCGTGGCAGCCGCGGTGGCGCCGCTACTTGTGGCGCGCATCGGCCGACTGGCTTTCTATCCTCTTGCACTGGTTCCGCTAGGTTCGCTGAGCTGGGTATTGGCAAGTTGGCCGGGCGACGGTCCGGGCATTCGCATCGACATTCCGTGGGTTCCCGAGCTAGCGATGGACATCGCACTGCGCTTCGATTCGCTGGCAGCGATCATGAGCGTGCTCGTACTGGGTATCGGCGCGCTGGTGCTGTTCTATTGCGCGAGCTACTTCCGGCACCGCGACGGGCATACCGAACCACGGCTGCCAAGTTTTGCTGCCGAGTTGGTGGCGTTCTCCGGCGCCATGTTCGGCCTGGTGATCAGCGACAACCTGCTGCTGCTCTACATCTTCTGGGAGCTGACAACGGTGCTGTCCTTCCTGCTGGTGGGGCACTACGCCGAACGGCTGGCCAGTCGGCGCGCCGCGGTACAGGCACTGCTGGTCACCACCGCCGGTGGTCTGGCCATGCTCGTCGGGATCATCGTGCTCGGCCACGTAGGTGGCAGCTTCCTGCTCTCCGACCTCATCGCAAACCCGCCCACGGGTATGGCCGCCAATGTCGGCCTGGTACTGGTGTTGATCGGCGCCTTGAGCAAGTCCGCCATTGTGCCCCTGCACTTTTGGCTGCCCGGTGCCATGGCAGCCCCCACCCCGGTCAGCGCCTACCTTCACGCCGCGGCCATGGTGAAGGCCGGTATCTACCTGTTGGCGCGCATGTCTCCGGGATTCGCCGAGGCTACGCCGTGGCGGCCGGTGGTGCTGGTCCTGGGTATCGCGACGATGATCCTGGCGGGCTGGCGCGCGCTACGTGAATACGACCTCAAACTGATCCTGGCGTTCGGCACGGTCAGCCAGCTCGGATTTCTGGTGGTGCTCACCGGAACCGGCGACCCCGACATTCTGCTGGCAGGGCTTGTCATGCTCTGTGCGCACGCCCTGTTCAAGGCCGCACTGTTCATGGTGGTCGGAATCATCGACCACACCGTCGGGACCCGAGATATCCGCAAGCTGGCCTGGCTCGGCAATCGCCAACCGACGCTACTGGTGATCGCCGGTATAGCGGCGGCGAGTATGGCGGGTGTGCCGCTGACCCTCGGCTTCGTGGGCAAGGAACTGGCCTTCGCCACCGTGCTGCATAGCCAGGTACTCGGTTCGGCGGCGCCCTGGGTGCTCACCGGAATTGTCATCGGTTCGATGTTCACCATCACCTACAGCATGCGGTTCATGTGGGGCGCCTTCGCACGCAAGGGTTTACCCGAACCCAGCGCACGCGTACAGGGCATACACGCCCCGGACACCGCCTTCCTCGTGGCGCCCGCACTGCTGTCGGTGGCAAGTGTGGCGGCCGGTGTCCTGCCCGACTGGCTCAACTGGGCACTGGGTAGCTACGCCAATCCCGTCGACGCCCATATCGCCATCTGGGAAGGCTTCGGAGTTCCCCTCCTGCTCACCGCTATCGCCTTCGCCGTAGGCATTCTGGCGTTCTTCTCGCGCGGACGTCTGCGCCGGGCACGCCTGGCCGTCAACCCCTTGGGCAATGCCGACCGCGGATACGACGCGGTGTTGCGCGGCGCCGATGTGCTATCGCAGCGGCTGACGGCGCTGACCCAACGAGGCTCAATCCCATTCACTCAGGCCACCATTCTGGTGACCCTGGTATCACTGCCGACGATCGTCCTCGCGCTCGGCGAGCGCGACCGGGCGGATTTGCGTCTCTGGGATTCTCCGCTGCAGGGTGTCGTCGGCCTGCTGATACTCGCCGCGGCAGTCGGCACCATCGTCATGCGCAACCGGTTGGCAGCGGTGTTGTTGGTCGGTATCACCGGCTACGGCACCGGAACCATCTTCGCGTTGCACGGCGCACCGGATCTCGCGCTGACCCAATTCCTGGTCGAAACCCTCACGCTGGTGATATTCGTCTTGGTACTGCGCGCGCTGCCCGCCGAATCGGATATACGGCAAGCCAACCGGTTTCGCTTACCTCGCGCCGTCCTTGCCATCGCGGTCGGCTGCACCGTCACCGCACTCGGGGTGTACGCGATGGCCGCGCGGCGCGACCGGCCGATCGCCGACCTGCTACCGCAAGCGGCGTATCAGCGTGGCCATGGCGCCAATACTGTCAACGTCCTGTTGGTCGACGTTCGAGCTTGGGACACCCTGGGCGAGATCTCGGTGCTGCTGGTCGCCGCGACAGGTGTCGCCTCGTTGATGTTCCGGCACCGGCGATTTGGCAGAGCTCCCCGAGTCGGAGATGCGGCAGGCCAACCCGATGTGGTGGTCGCATCCGGAATCTGGCTGCGCGGCAGCGAGCTACGTGATCCCAAGCACCGATCGCTGGTGCTCGAAGTCGCGACGCGGCTCATCTTCCCACTCGTGATGGTGCTGTCCTTCTACTTCTTCTTCGCCGGTCACAATGTTCCCGGTGGAGGTTTCGCCGGGGGGCTGACCGCCGGCTTGGCGCTGGTACTCCGCTATCTCGCGGGCGGGCGCTACGAGCTGGGTGAGACACTGCCCTTCGACGCGGGCAAGATCCTGGGCCTGGGCCTGGCGTTCTCGGGCGGTACGGCTTTGGCCTCGATGCTGTTCGGCGCACCCGTATTGTCCTCGGCAACAATCCAATTCGACATGCTCGGATTTGGGCATGTCAAAATAGTGACAGCAATCTTCTTTGATCTCGGCGTGTATCTTGTCGTCGTCGGGCTGGTGCTCGACGTGCTACGCAGCCTGGGGGCGCGCCTCGACGTCGAGCTCGAGGAGTCTCCGCGGGTGCGTGGAGGGGTGGGTGCACCGTGACCAATCTCGGACTACTGATCATCATCGGCGCGCTTACCGCGTGCGGCGTCTACCTCATGCTGGAACGCAATCTGACCCGCATGGTGCTGGGTCTGCTTCTTGTCGGCAATGCGGTGAACCTGCTGATCCTGACGCTGGGCGGGCCCTCCGGTAATCCGCCGATCATCGGCAGGCAGTCGGCTGGCCGTACCTCGGTGGCAGATCCCCTGGCGCAGGGGATGATCCTCACCGCAATCGTCATCACCATGGGTGTCGCCGCATTCACTCTGGCCCTGATCTATCGCATGTTCACGCTGGAGGCCGACGATGTCGTGGACGACGACGCCGAGGACGCGCGCGTGGCCCAGGAGCCCCCCGAGCCGGTCACCGACGGCAACGACGAACACCGAGAAGCGTCTGCACCGCTCGACGAAGACTCGCCCGCCGAGCTCGACGCGCTACCTGCTGGTGAGAAGTCATGAACGTCATGTCTGTGCTGACTCCGCTGCCGGTTCTCATCCCGCTGACCGCGGCCGCGCTGACCCTCATCGCAGGCAGACGGCCCCGGCTGCAGCTACTGATCACCGTCACGGCATTGACCACGGTGCTGGGGGTTTGCGCCGCACTGCTGTATCTGACGGATCGTGACGGGACCTTTGCCCTGGCTGTCGGTGGCTGGGGACCAACCGCGGAGAAGTTAGGGCCTCTTGGGATAACCCTTGTGGTGGATCGTCTTTCGGCGTTGATGCTGGTGGTTTCGGCCATCGTGCTGTTGGCGGTGGTGCTCTATGCGGCGGCTCAGGGTATCCGTGACGGTGACGAACGTCAGCCGGTGTCGATCTTCATGCCCACCTACCTGGCGTTGTCGGCCGGTGTGTGCAACGCGTTCCTGGCCGGTGACCTTTTCAACCTCTACGTCGGATTCGAGGTGCTGTTGGTCGCGAGCTTCGTCCTGCTGACCATCGGTGCCAGCGCCGACCGGGTGCGGGCGGGCATCTCGTATGTGATGGTCTCCATGATGTCCTCGGTGGTCTTCCTGCTGGGCATCGCCTTCGTCTACGCGGCGACCGGGACCCTCAACATGGCCGAGATCGCAGTCCGCGCAGACGGTATTCCATCGGGTACCCGGATGGCGATCTTCGCGGTGCTGCTGGTGGGCTTTGCCATCAAGGCGGCGGTATTCCCGCTGTCGACATGGCTCCCCGACTCCTACCCCACCGCGCCTGCCCCCGTCACCGCGGTCTTCGCGGGCTTGCTCACCAAAGTGGGCGTGTACGCGATCATTCGCGCGCATTCTCTGCTGTTCCCCGGTGGCGGCCTGAACACGGTGCTGCTGGTGGCCGCGTTACTCACCATGATCGTCGGCATCTTGGGCGCGATCGCGCAGAGTGATATCAAGCGACTGCTCTCCTTCACCCTGGTCAGCCATATCGGGTACATGATCTTCGGCATCGCGCTGTCCAACGAGCTCGGCATGTCCGGTGCCATCTACTACGTGGCGCATCACATCATCGTGCAAACGACGCTGTTCCTTGTGGTGGGCCTCATCGAGCGCCAAGCCGGGGCATCATCCCTGAATCGCCTGGGTGGGCTCGCCGCGGCGAGCCCGGTTCTGGCCTTCGTATTCGTGGTACCCGCACTGAATCTGGCTGGTATACCGCCGTTCTCGGGTTTCATCGGCAAAGTCGCGTTGTTGGAGGCCGGATCGCTGCAGGGCTCGGTGCTGGCCTGGGTCCTGGTGGCCGGCGGCACGATCACCAGTCTGCTCACCCTTTACGCGGTGGCGCGTGTCTGGACCAAGGCGTTCTGGCGTCCGCGCGCCGACGCACCGGAAGGTGATTTGGCCGCGGCGGCACCGACCGCGTTGCTTGACGATGCCGAGGATGTCGCGTTCGTGGACCGCGCGGATGTGGGCAGGATGCCGGCGGGCATGCTGGCACCGACGCTGGGCCTGATCGCCGTCGGGGTCGCCCTGACCGTCTTCGCCGGGCCCATCATCGGAATCAGCGAGCGCGCCGCGGCCGAGGTCCGTGATCGCACGGTGTATATCAGCGCGGTCCTCGGGGGTGGGCCCCGATGAAGCGCTTAGCGAGGTATGGGCCACGCGAAATCGCGCTGCGGGCTTGGACATTGGTGTGGCTCATGCTGGTGTGGACCATGCTCTGGGGCAACTTCTCAGTGGCCAACACCATCAACGGGCTGTTGGTGGCGTTGGTCATCACGGTCTTGCTGCCCATGCCACGGCTGCCGGTCGAAGGCCGCGTTCACGTGGCGTCCATGATCCGGCTGGCATTCACGGTCGGCTGGTACATGGTGCTGTCCAGCCTGCAGGTCGCCTGGTGGGCGATCAGACCTGGGCCTCCGCCGTTGAGTGCCGTACTGCGGGCACAGCTTTCGGTGAAATCGGACCTAGTGATGGCGCTGCTGATGAACACCTTGACCATCATTCCGGGATCGGTGGTCCTGGAGATCGACCAGGAGCGCCGACTGGCCTACGTGCATGTGCTGGATGTTGGCTCACCCAAGGCTGTGGCGAGCTTCTACGCCCAATTACGGCAATTGGAGCGACTTTTCATCTCGGCGTTCGAGCGCGATATCGATTGGCATCCCGACCGTGGCTCGTTCGACGAGTCCGAGACGAGGGAGGAAGTATGAGCGTCGTATGGCACATCGCCGCGGTGCTGCTCATTGCCGCGGCCAGCATCACGACATACCGGTTGCTCGCCGGACCCAATACGCTGGACCGGCTGGTCGCCGTCGACACCCTGGTGGCGGTCACCATGTGCGGACTCGCCGCGTGGGCTGCCTACAGCCTGGATTCCACCGTGCTTTACGGAATGGTCGCGCTGTCCCTGATCAGCTTCCTGGGCTCGGTGAGCGTGACGCGTTTCCGCGTGCCCGACACCGCAATAGATCCCCACGACAGCCGCGGCAGGCAGCGATGAACGCCTTCCTCGACGGAATCTCCGGTGCGCTGGTGCTATTGGGTTCGCTGCTGGCCCTAACCGCGGCGCTGGGCGTGGTGCGATTCCCGGACACCCTGGCACGCATGCATGCCGCGTCCAAGCCGCAGGTGTTGGGACTGCTGCTGGTTCTGGCGGGTGCGGCATTGCGACTTCGGGGGTACACCGATGTCAGCATGATCGTGCTCACCGGGCTGTTCACGCTCATCACTGCTCCGGTGGTGGCTCACCGGGTTGCGCGCCTCGCCTATCGCGAGCGCAGCGTCCGTGATGACCTCATGACGACCGACGAGCTCGAACGCTAACCCCAACTCGTCTGCCGAGTGTTTCCACCCTCGTAGAATCCGTCCGCCACCGAGGCGGCGAGTTCCATGAACGCCATCCGGGTCTTCCTGCCCATCAAGTCCAGGGAGATCTCCGACCCCTCCGACAAATGGTTGTCGAACGGGATGATGTGCACAGCCCTCGCACGAGTCAGGAAGTGCCGGCTGAGCTGTTCGAGGTCGATCGAGGACGCCCCCGGCCGCGAAGAGCTGATGGCCACCACCGACTGGCGCACCAGGTGCGAATAACCATGGTGGTCAAGCCAGTCCAGGGTCGCCAGCGCGCTACGCGCGCCATCGATGGCCGGTGACGTCACCAGGACGATCGCATTGGCCTCGCCCAGCACACCAGCCATCGCCGAGTGCATGAGTCCGGTACCGCAGTCGGTCAGGATGATGTTGTAGAACCGCTGCAGGATGCGCATCACCGCGAGGTAGTCAGCCTCGGAGAACAGCTCCGAGGCCGCCGGATCGCGTTCCGACGCCAGCACCTCCAAGCGGCTGGCACTCTGCGAGGTGTGCCGGCGCACATCGGAGTATCGGTGAATATCTGGGTCGCGCAACAAATCTCGTGCGGTGGATCGAGTCTCGTCGGGGCCGCGTTGAGCCAGCGTTCCGAAGTCTGGGTTGGCATCGACAGCGATCACACGATCACCGCGCAACGACGCGAAGGTGGCGCCCAGCGAGAACGTGGTGGTGGTCTTACCCACACCGCCCTTGAGGGACAGCACCGCGATGCGGTAGTCACCGCGGACGGGCAGGTTGATCCGGTCGATCAACTCGGTGCGATGCGATTCCTCAGACGATTCGCCGGGGTTGATCGCTCCGCCGGAGAGCCGGTGCACGGCCTTACGCCACCCGCTTCTCGGCAGTGGCTTGACCGACCTGATGAGACCCAGCTGGTCATGGCTCGGCCCCTGCGGACGCGCCGGCTGCTGAGGCTGCGGCGCCGGCCGGTACACGGGGGCTTCCGGCCGGGCGGCGGTGAACGGAGTCTGGCCCGGAACGAAGGGAGCCCGCGGCGGAGCCGCCGGAGTGCTCCAGTCGGCGCGGGGAAACGCCTGCGGCGGTACGGCCGCAGCCGGCGGCTGGGGCGGTGGAGCCCATGTTGGTGCGGGTGGCGTTGGCGCGGGCGGCATTTGAGGCGCCTGGCCGCCCCACGGTGTCAGACCCTCCGGAATCATGGAGGAGGCATCGTCGGCCCGGATCTGTGGTGCGGGCGCTGGTGCCACCGGTACAGGTGGCGGCACCTCGACCGGCGGCTGCTCCCGGGGCGCCTCGTCCCGCTCTTCGCGTACCGGAGGTGCTTCGACAGGGGGCGCTGGTGCGGGCGGCTCCGGAGCCGGGGGCTCGGGTACCACCGCGGATGCGGGCCAAGCGGGCAGCGGACTCGCCTGCGGCGGGGGCCCGATAGGTGCGACGGGTTCCACCGGTGCAACGGGCGCCGGGGCCTGGTCGGGCGGCGGGCCGTAGTAATTCTGCGGTGGCGCGTAATAGTTCTGCGGCGGCGGCTGGTAATTCGGCGGCGGTTGCTGAACCGGTGCACCGTACCCCTGTGGCGGTGCCGGTGGTGCGGGATTCTGTTGCTGCGGCATGCCGTACGCGCTCAGCGGATCCGGTTCCCAGATCGGGTTCATCGGGCGCTGATGGTTGCGCTGTCGCCGCGACAGCTTGGGGGTCTTCGGCAGCGGGGGCGGCGGTTTGAGCGTCGGCTGCGGGAAGTAGTCAGCGCTAGGCGGTACGAATTCCTGGTTGGAGTTCTTGGAACGGCGGAATGGACTGCCCTTGGTATCTCCGCCACCCAATCCATCGGCGATGGGCTCGCGCCACGGGCCGCTGGGCGGTGGCGAATCTGGTGCGTTGTCTTGGGAATCAGCCATGCCGAATCACTTCACCATCATTGCGGGCAAGTTCCCGGGCCGCTTCCGCCCGCACTGATCGACGGCATCGCGGCCCGTTGCCGGACCGCCAATCGGAATACCGAGCGAGAACACACCGGCGTCAACGAGCCGCTGGGTGTCTCTAGCGTCAATCATCTTGCTGTCCCGCCTCTTTTGTATTATCGCTGCTCGTCGCCGCGCATGCGAAGTCGTGGGAAACTCTCGGAAATCGCGCCGGCCAACTTCAGGTACGCCACATTCGTATCAGCGTTGAGTAGGTTGAAGTCGACATCGGCACCCTCGGCGAGATGCGGATCGAACGGGATCATGTGTATCGACCGGCAACGCGCCTGGAAGTGTTCGTAGACCTTGTCGAGCTTGATCCCCGCGGATCCCGGGCGCGACGCACTCAAGACCACATGGGCTTCCCGCACCAGCGCCGAGTGTCCATGCTGCATAAGCCAATCGAGAGTCGCTGAGGCGCTGCGCGCGGAGTCCATCGCGGGCGAGCTCACCAAGACGATGGTGTGGGCGAGATCGAGCACCCCCGCCATCGCCGAGTGCATGATCCCGGTGCCGCAGTCGGTCAAGATGATGTTGTAGTACCGCTGCAGGATGTCGATGGTGTTGCGATAATCGATCTCTCCGAACGCCTCAGATACCGCTGGATCCTGCTCGCTTGCAAGCACTTCCAAGCGGCTGGTGGCCATACGGGTGTGATTGCGCACGTCCGCGTAACTTCTGATGTTCCGATCGTTGAGCAGGTCCCGAACGGTGGACTGTGTCGAATGATCGCGCACGCGTTCGGCCAGGGTTCCACGGTCGGGGTTGGCGTCGACGGCGATGATCCGGTCGGTGCGGATTGTCGCGAACGCCGAGCCCAATCCCAAAGTGGTGGTTGTCTTTCCGACACCACCCTTAATGGACAGCACCGCAATGCGGTAGTCGCCCAGGATCGGCTGACGGATGCTTGCCAGCAGCTGGTCCCGATCGCGATCTTTCCGCGAGTCTCCTGGATTGACGCGGCCACCGGTAGATCTGTGCACGGCCTTGCGCCAGCCGGAACGCGGCGCATAGCGGCCCCGGTTGATGACCTCGGCTTCGTCGAGTGAGGGCGGCATCCGGTACGCCTGCGGCGCACGATAATTGGCGGGAGGAACAGCGCCTTGGGGTGGTGGCACGTATCCGGCGGGCGGCTCTTGCTGCACAGGGTGCTGGGGCTCCTGCGGCACCCATTGCCATTGACCCTGGACACTTGTGGGCTGAGGAGGCGGCTGCGACGGGAACTGTTGCCCGCCATACGGTTGCGGCCCCTGAGGTACGCCCTGCTGCCACTCGGGGTGAGGCGGCGGCGGACCCCAGCCCGGCGAAACCTGCGCGGCGGGCTCCTGGGCGGGCAGTCCTTGCGTGTCGGGTTGCTGGGGCGCGACGGGCGGCACGTAATACGCGGGCTGCGCCGGCGGCTCTACCGGAGCGGCAGCCTGCCACGGCGACGGCTCGGGCGCCTGCGGTTCGGGCGCCGCCGCCGATTCTGCGGGCTCCGGCGGGGCGGCCGCGGGCGCCTCGGAAGCCTCCGCCACCGGCTCCGATGCCACGTCGGCGGCCTCATCCTGGGGCTCCGGATCGGCCGTCGGCACCGCGTCTAGAGGTTCAGACTCCGCTGCCACGTGATCCGCGGCGTCATCAACAGCGGCGTCCACGTGCGCGACATCCTCGTCGTAAGCGGGATCGGCGGGTACCTCGTCGTACACCGCCGGAGCGGAAATCACGATGTCCTCGTCGACCAGTGGGGCGAAGCCCTCGAGCTCAGGGTCGCCGCCTGCGGCTGCTCCGGATTCGGGCGTGGCGCCGGCTTCATCGGCCGATTCGGCCGGGTAGGGCTCAGGTGAACGTACCGGCTCGGGCACCGAGGCCCACGGTGCCACCATCGGCACGAACGGAGCCGGTTCCGGTTCGGCGGCCTGCGCCTCGGCGGCGTCATGCGCGGCCAATTCCTGGTCCAGCTCGGCGCGCTTGGCCTCGATGCGCTGCAGCAGTGCGGCCGCTCTGGCATCGGCGTCGTCAACCTCAACCGAGGGCTCGGCCGCCGGAGTCTCCTCGGCATCCTCGGCGACCGGATGTTCGTCGGCAGGGACCTCGGGAACAAGCTGCCCGCTGAGATCGGGGCTCTCCTCAGGCTCAGGGTGAGCCGATTCGGCGTCCTGTCCGGCAGGAGCCGGCTCGGGGTCGTCCGGAGTCGGGCCTGACGTGGCCACGACGGGCTCGGGCGCCTCGGGTGCGGTAACAGCCTCCTGCGCGGCTACGGGAGCGTCGCCTGCTGACTCTGGCGGCGTGAAACCGCTCGTGGGCACTGAAACCGGCACTGAAACCGGCTCCGCCGGCGGCTCAGTGGCGGCTTGCTCCGCCTCGAACGCCTCCGCGGCAGGCTCGGGGGCGATATCAACGGCTTCCGGCGGTGTGAAGCTGAGAGGACCCGCGGTCGCGGCGACCGGTTCAGGCCTGGGCATCGCATGGCGTCGGTGACGCTCGAGCTCATCGTCGGTGATGCTCTCGTCCAGGCTCATCTGGCGCAGTTGCGCCTCGAGCAAGCTGAATCGCGAGAACGGATCCGCGTCCGACGATTCGCCAAACACCTGTTCCACACCGATGACGGGTTGCTCGAAGCCGGGCACGAGCGGGCTCACCCGCTCGGCCGGCGGAGCAGTCTCGACGGGAGGCTCCGGCTCGACGGGGGCGGGCGGGGCGGCAGCAGCGGTCTCGGGGGCCACGGACTCCGCCTCGGGGATTGCCGGGGACTCAACGGGCGGAGGTGATGAGAGTTGCTCGACCTGCGGTATTGGCTGCGATTCCGGTACAACCTCGGGAAGTGGGCTCCTGACGATTCGCGGGGCCTGCGCGTCAGGCTCCGGAACCGGATCCGGCTCACGATCGTGCGCCGCTTCCGGCCCCCGGGCTGCCAGAGGTTCGTCGGACGGCTCGGGCGCACGTGGTGGCGTGTAGTACTTGGACACGTGGGGCAGCGCCTGGTCGCTGTCGGCGTCTTCCTCAGCAGGTGTGGCGGTAGGACTCCCTGGCACAGGAGAGGTCACCGTTTCAGTGATGGGCTCCTGTATGCCAGTCTTGGATGTCGCGGGGCGCTCAGTCTCGTGGGTTAACGAATCCTCGTTGGTCTCGTCCTCGTCGGGGTTGCGCTTTTTACGCCTCAACGAGCGAAGAAAGCCTCGTTGTTCGTCTTCTTCGGGCAGCCACGGGGGACGGGGCGGTGCACCACGATCCTGCTTGGGCAACGTCCCCCTCCCCTTCCTCAATCGCTAAATCACCGTAGAGTTCGATGGTACTCAGTAGCTAGCGCACGGGTATCAAGACTGGTTACCCAACCGAATAAACCCCCACACTCAACCAGCAGCTTAAGGGAGATGGCGATGTCCCCGCAGCGTTCGGTGCGATCCCGTAGCGAGTCGATCCGCAGAGTCGGGTACGTCCACCACTCTTCGCCTCGACCAGCGCGGACTGGCTAAGCCACACAGGGGCTTAGCGGCGTACGCACCGCCCGCGCAGGCCATCGCCCGGCCGCGGCTCGGAACGCTGGGGTCAATGCTACGCCGGACGCCACCGCGCCCAGATCCCCCGTCGGCGTCCGGCCCGGGCGCGGCCGGCTAAATCATCGATCTGTGGATGCGGTTACGCCTTCGCGGCGTTCTCCCGCTGGATCTCCAGCGCAATGTCGATGAGCTGATCTTCCTGACCCCCGATGAGCTTGCGTTCACCGGCGCGGTGCAGCAGCTGATGTGCGGGTACTCCGTACCGCTCCCCTTGCCGGATGGCGTGCTTGAGGAAACTGGAGTACACCCCGCTGTACCCCATGATCAGCGCGTTGCGATCCAGCAGACACTCCGTCGGCATCGCGGGGGCGACGACCTCTTCGGCGGCATCGGCGATATCGAAGAAATCGATTCCCGTCTTCACACCGATCTTGTCGAAGACCCCGATCAGCGCCTCGACCGGAGCATTCCCGGCACCCGCACCAAAACGCCTTGTACTGCCGTCGATCTGCTTGGCGCCGGCGCGCACAGCCTCGATGGAGTTGGCCACACCCAGACCCAGGTTCTCGTGCCCATGAAAACCGACCTGCGCATCGCTACCGAGCTCGGCTACCACCGCGGCGACGCGATCCGCCACGCCGTCCAGCACCAAGGCGCCCGCCGAGTCCACCACATATACGCACTGACATCCCGCGTCCGCCATGATGCGCGCCTGCTTGGCCAGCTTCTCCGGCGCAATGGTGTGCGACATCATCAGGAAGCCAACGGTTTCCAACCCACGCTCGCGTGCCAGCCCGAAATGCTGAATCGAGACGTCGGCCTCGGTGCAGTGGGTGGCAATGCGGCAGATCGATCCTCCGTTGCCCTGCGCCTCGATGATGTCTTCCTTGGTGCCCACACCCGGCAGCATCAGGAAGGCGATCTTGGCGTTGGTCGCGGTCTGGGCGGCGAGCTTGATCAGCTCCTGCTCAGGGGTTTTCGAGAATCCGTAGTTGAAGGATGAACCGCCCAGCCCGTCACCGTGAGTCACTTCGATGACGGGAACACCGGCGCCGTCCAATGCGGCGACGATGGCCCGTACCTCGTCGGCGGTGAACTGATGCCGCTTGTGGTGCGAGCCGTCACGCAGCGACGTATCGGTGATCCGCACGTCCCACGCGGCGTCGAAGAAGATCCCGTCGGTGCCCAAGAGCTGAGTGCTGGTGTCCGAACCCATTTCACGAAACCTTTGCAGATAGAAGTTCTTTGGCGATTTCCTCGCCGACCTTGGTCGCGGCCGCGGTCATGATGTCCAGGTTTCCGGCGTACGGCGGCAGGAAGTCGCCCGCACCCTCGACCTCGACGAAGGTGGTGACAACGTGGTTGCCGCCGTTGACCACCGACGGCTCGTCGAATTGCGGCTCGTTGAGCAGCCGGTATCCGGGCACATACTGCTGAACCTGGCTCACCACGTCGTGAATCGACGCGGCAATCGCATCGCGGTCCGCGTCCTCCGGAATGGCGCAGAATATGGTGTCGCGCATGATCATCGGCGGATCGGCCGGATTCAGGATGATGATCGCCTTGCCACGCTTGGCGCCACCGATCACCTCAACACCTCTGGAGGTGGTCTTGGTGAACTCGTCGATGTTGGCGCGAGTGCCCGGTCCTGCCGACACCGATGCGACCGAGGCGACGATCTCGGCATAGGGCACCTCGACCACACGTGACACCGCGTACACGATCGGAATCGTCGCCTGGCCGCCGCAGGTGATCATGTTGACGTTCGGGGCATCGAGGTGGGCGCGCAGGTTCGCGGGCGGCACGACCGCCGGGCCCACTGCCGCGGGGGTCAAGTCGATGGCCCGGATACCAGCTTCTTCGTAGCGTGGCGCGGCCGCCTTGTGTACGTATGCCGACGTCGCCTCGAACACCAGGTTCGGCTTCTCGTCCTGTGCCAGTAGCCAATCCACACCCTCATGCGAGGTTTCCAGACCGAAGCCGCGGGCACGCTTGAGACCTTCGGACTCGGGGTCGATGCCGATCATCCACCGTGGCTCCAGCCACTCCGAACGTTGCAGCTTGTACAACAGATCGGTGCTGATGTTCCCCGAACCGACAATCGCCACAGATGCCTTAGACGCCACAATCTCTCCTCTACTCGAAAGCCAGCCGAACCGAACCAAGCCCGGCGAACTCGGCTAAAAACTCATCCCCGGGATGCGCGTCGAATGCCCGCGTGCACGAACCCGGCAGCACCACGTCACCGGCCCGCAGGCGCACCCCGAATGAGGCCACCTTGCGTGCCAGCCACGCCACCGATGTCACCGGATTACCCAGCACCGCATCGCTTCTGCCCTCGGCCAGCTTCTCGCCGTTGCAGGTGAGCACCGCATCGATTGACTTGATGTCGATGTCCTTCGGCGAAACCCGTTGCTTCCCAATGACAAACCCCGCCGAAGACGCGTTATCGGCGATGGTGTCACAAATCTTGATCTGCCAGTTGGTGATCCGGCTATCCACCACCTCGATGGATGGCACGTACGCCGCGGTGGCCGCCAGTACGTCGTCCTCGGTGCAGTCTTCACCCGGCAGGTCGGCGGCCAGGATGAATCCGACCTCCACCTCCACCCTCGGGAACAGGAACTTGGACGCCGAGGCCGCGACATCCTCGAACAGCTCCATATCGGCCAGCAGGTGCCCATAATCCGGCTCGTGGACACCCATCATCTTCTGCATCGCCTCGGAAGATAGGCCCACCTTGTGCCCCACGACCTTGGCTCCGTCCGCTAGGCGGGAGCGAATATTCATGAGCTGGATCTCGTAGGCGTCGGTGACGTCGAAATCCGGATGCGTATCGGTGGGCGGCACGATGGCCACCCTGGTCCGTTCGGCCTCGGCCAGATCCGCGGCGATGGCCCCACGAACTTCGGAACTAAGCATCTACGTGCCTTCCAGTCTCGGTCCCGGCCCGGCGTCCAGAGAAGACGCAGTCGGCCAGGGACAATCCGCTCACATACGAATTGGAGCAGATACCCACCGCCGCACGCCCGGCGGCATAGAGGCCCGGGATCGCGGCACCCGATGTGGTCTGCACGGCACCAGTCTCCTCGTCGACGACCAGCCCGCCAAGAGTCAGCATCGGACACGGATTGAGCATGTTGGTCTTGATGGACACGTCGAACAGATAGAACGGCCCCTGCTGGATCGGCACCCTGATGTCGTCGGGCTTCCCCCATGGGTCCGGGGTGCCGTCGGCGATGGCCCGGTTGTGTTCAGACACGGTGCGCGCAAGCGCATCCGGGTCGATGCCCGCCTTGGCCGCCAGTTCCTCGATGGATCCGGCCTTCCGGCGGCCCACGTTGAGGAACGCCTCGGCCTGAATCCGCTGGAACCACAGCGTCTGCGAGCCCAACTGGCGGCGGGCCCGCTTGACCAAAGGTTTGTCGGCCACCAGGTATCCCATGCCGCCGGCCGTACGCACGATTTCCTTACCCAGCGCGGCACCATAGCGCGACTCATCAATCATCCGCTGCCCCTTGGTATCCACCAGTAGCGAACCCAGGAAGGCAGCGGGCGGCACAATGAAGCGCCACGCCGAGATCTCATCCAGATGCCCGGTCGCCGCATCCAACGGCTCGGCCAGCTTCAGCGCGGTGCCGTCATCGCCGGCGGTACCGAGCTCCAGCCCGTCCAGGTATGCCGGGGCATACCGGCGTACCAGCTCGCGATTGGCGATGAACCCGCCGGACGACAGAATCACTCCGTCATGGGCCCTGATCTCAAACGGCGTGGCGAACCGGCGCTCCAACGCGTACGCGGGAGCTTCCAAGGCCCTTCGCATCGGCGGGTAATAGATGCCCGGCTTGGTCGCATAGCGGGTCAGGCGCGAGTACGTCCGCCGCACCCAGGCCGGCGCGTCCTTCAGGGTGACCCCACGCACCCCGACAACACACCCGTCCTCGACGATCAGCCCGGTGACCCTGGTCTGCCGCCACACATCGGCCCCCAAGCGCTCCGCGGAGTGGGCCAACGGCGCGAACAATGCCTTTCCCGACACGCCCCGGCCGAACGCGCGGTGTCCGCGCTGGCGGGGTGTGGTGGCGGCACGGCCCATGCCAGAGGATTCACTGCCAGAAAAGTAGAGGTAGTAGTCGTTGGTGGGGTACGACGTCTTGAAAGGAGCCAGCGAACCTTCGAACGGAACTCCGTAACCTTGGAGCCAATCCAGCGTGTCCACGCTGCCGTCGACGAATCTCCGTAGTGTCTCGGGTTTCACCGCATCCCCGACCTCAAGCCGCAGGTACTCCAACATCAGCTCCGGGGTGTCTTCCACACCCGCGTCGCGCTGGATGTTGGTGCCGCCGCCCGCGTAGTAAATGCCCCCTGAAATGGCCGAAGCCCCGCCGCCGTCGAATCGCTCGAGGATGAGAACGGATGCCCCACGCTCCAGCGCCGCCAGCGCGGCAGACGCTCCCGCCACCCCGTATCCGACGATGACAACATCGGCCGACGGCATGTCCGAACGACCCGGCACGGGGCCTCCCTCATCGTCTTGTAGTCAAAACAGCAACGTGTTTCTGTTTTCGCCGCAACGTCACGATGTCCAGGCGATGAAACCACAGGCCAGCGTCGGTAGCGCCGGGCCGCCTCAATTCTATAACGTGTTCTACATGACTGAGCAGGAGTACGACGTCGTCGTCGTCGGGAGTGGTGGCGCCGGCATGGTCGCGGCGCTCACCGCGGCACATAACGGGCTGAGCACCGTGCTGATCGAAAAGGCCCCTCACTTCGGTGGATCGACCGCCCGTTCCGGTGGTGGCGTATGGATCCCCAACAACGAGGTCCTCAAGAAGGCTCGCCAGACCGATACGCCGGAGGCGGCCCGCGAGTACCTCTACAACATCATCGGCGACGTCGTTCCGCGCGAGAAGATCGATACCTACCTCGATCGCGGGCCGGAGATGCTCTCGTTCGTCCTCGCGAACTCCCCACTGAAGCTCGACTGGGTGCCCAACTACTCCGACTACTACCCGGAGGCCCCGGGCGGGCGCGCCGCCGGCCGCTCGGTCGAGCCAAAACCCTTCGACGCTAAGAAGCTTGGTGACGAGCTGCCCAACCTGGAGCCGCCGTACGGCAAGGTTCCGCTGAATGTCGTCGTGCGCCAGCAGGATTACGTGCGACTGAACCAGCTCAAGCGCCACCCGCGTGGTGTGCTGCGCAGCCTGCGGGTAGGCGTGCGCACCTTCTGGGCGCAAGGCACCGGCAAGAAGCTGGTCGGCATGGGGCGCGCGCTCTCGGCAGCGCTGCGGATCGGTTTGCGTGACGCTGGAGTGCCGGTCAAGCTCAACACCGCGCTGACCGACCTGTACATCGAGAACGGCTCCGTCAAGGGTGTCTACGTGCGCGAGAGTGGGGCCCCGGAGGCCTCCGAACCGACCCTCATCCGGGGGCGTCGCGGCGTAATTCTGGCCTCCGGCGGCTTCGAACACAACGAGCAGATGCGCGTGAAGTACCAGCGCGCCCCCATCACCACCGAGTGGACCGTGGGCACCAAGGCCAACACCGGTGACGGCATCCTGGCCGCCGAAAAACTGGGCGCGGCACTTGAATTCATGGAGGACTCGTGGTGGGGACCCACGGTTCCGCTGGTCGGGCGGCCGTGGTTCGCACTCTCCGAGCGCAACTCGCCCGGATCGATCATCGTCAACTCGTCCGGCAAGCGCTTCATGAACGAGTCGCTTCCCTACGTCGAGGCCACCCACCGGATGTATGGCGGCCAGTACGGCCAGGGCCCCGGCCCGGGCGAGAACCTGCCCGCCTGGCTCATCTTCGATCAGGAATACCGCAACCGGTACATCTTCGCCGGATTGCAGCCGGGACAAAAGATTCCGAGCAAGTGGATCGAATCTGGCGTCGTCGTCAAGGCCGACACCATCGAGGCGCTCGCGGAACTCACGAACCTCCCCGTCGACGGGTTGGCACAGACCATTGAGCGGTTCAACGGCTTCGCCCGCAGCGGCGTGGACGAGGACTTCGGCCGTGGCAAGAGCGCGTACGACCGCTACTACGGTGACCCCACCAACAAGCCGAACCCCAACCTTGGCGCACTGGCCAAGGCTCCGTTCTACGCGGCCAAGATGGTGCCGGGTGACCTGGGTACCAAGGGCGGTGTGCGTACCGACGTCAAGGGCCGGGTTCTGCGCGACGACAACAGCATCATCGAAGGTCTTTACGCCGCAGGCAATGTCAGCACTCCGGTGATGGGTCACACCTATGCCGGTCCCGGCGCCACCATTGGGCCGGCCATGACGTGGGGTTACCTCGCCGCGCTCGATATCGCCGGGAAGTAGGGTCCAGACATGCCTATCAATGTCGATATCGCGCTGGGCGCGGCCACCGAACCTGCCGAATTCTCCTGGACCGCATCCGATGTGCAGCTGTATCACCTGGCAATCGGCGCCGGCGCCGATCCGGTGAGCGAAACGGAGCTGCGCTACCTGCAGGACAAGACCCCGCAGGTGCTGCCGACGTTCGCGACCGTCGCCTCGGGCTTCCACGCGGTGGAGCCGCCCAAGGTGTCGTTCCCGGGGATCGAGATCGACCTGGCCAAAATCCTGCACGGCACCGAGCAGGTGACCGCACACCGGCCGCTACCGCCGTCGGGCTCCGCCCGCTCCGAGGGCAAGGTCGTGGAAATCTGGGACAAGGGCAAGGCTGCCGTCATCGTCACGGAGACAACGACATCCGACGATCAAGGGCCACTGTGGACCATTCGCCGTTCGATCTTTGCCCGCGGTGAGGGTGGCTTCGGCGGGGAACGCGGTCCCTCCGCTGCCGGCGGCGTTCCGGAGCGGGCACCGGACCTCGAAGTGTCGACGCACATCCTGCCTCAGCAGGCGCTGCTCTATCGGTTGTGCGGTGATCGCAACCCGCTGCACTCGGACCCTGGCTTCGCTGCCGCGGCCGGGTTCCCCCGCCCGATCCTGCATGGTCTGTGCAGCTATGGCGTGGTATGCAAGGCCGCGGTCGACGCGGCACTCGGCGGCGATGCCGCGCGCGTGACCTCCTATGCCGCGAAGTTCGCGGGTGTGGTGTTCCCGGGCGAAACGCTCAAGACACGCATCTGGAAGGAAGACGGCACGCTGCGGATCTCGGCGGTCGTTGCCGAACGCGAGGACGCCCCCGCGCTGGCCGATGTGGAGCTGCTGTACACATAACCCGGCTAGTACCACCGTAGACCGCGGTAGCGATGCACACCCAACGCGAGCACGGTGCCGACAGTCCACACCGCGATGCCCAAGCCGAGCTCCAGTAGGGAGCGCTCGGTGAGTGGCATGGAATGGAAAACGTTGCGCCCGAATATCGCTCGCGGAATGCCGCCCACCGGTGCCACCAGGTAGTAGACGCCGTACGGCAGGGCCAGGTAGAGGAGCCATCGCGTGGTGGCCAGCAGGTCGCCACGTTGCCGCCAACGTTCACTCAGCGGCCGGGCCACCATAGGAAGCAGCACCGACACCAGATTGCCCAAGCCCAACCAGCTCACGATGTGCACGGCGACATCGGGCACCGTGATCGCGGTCTGAGTTGCCTGCTGCCGGTGAATGGTCAGGTAGGCAGTCAACACAAGCGTCGACAGTCCCGCGACGAGGAACAGTGCGATGTTCTTGACCAGCATGACGTGCAGAAGAGACCGATGCCCTTGCAGCGCGTGCCTGACTCGATCGGCATCCAGACCCAGCATGTTGGTCACCGACACATCGGCGAAGATGAACATGGCGAAGTACGTGCCGACCAGCAGCGCCCAGTCGCGCGTGCGCCCGTGTTGGGTGATTGGCTGCCAGATGATCAGGTAGGCGATCGACAGCGCGAGGTTCAGCCCCAACCCCTCCAGCCATCGCCGTGGCGGCCGGAAGGTCTCGGCGAGGTCCCTGAGCAGACGGGTAGACACGCCTGACGCGGTCGCCGTCTCCCGATACGTCATTGGCCAAGCATCGCCGCGCTTTCTGTCAGAAAGCTGTGACTGCGATACGGTTTCGTCTCGGTCACAGTTCAACCGAGCCACATGTCTGAGACTGGTAACCCAGGTTCGGGGCATACCGTTCCCGCGTGCAGACCTCCCCGTGCGGTCCCGCCAAGCGGTCCCGCTGCCTCTCGCGACGCGATGTCCTCAAATACGCCTCGAGCGTGCCCGTCCTGCTGAGCATGCCGGCCATGCTTTCCACCGCCGTACCGGCCCACGCATCCCCCATCGCGGGCAAGATCGTCTTCCTCGATCCCGGCCACAACGGCGCCAACGATGGCTCGATCACCCGGCAGGTCAGCGACGGCCGGGGACGTACCAAAGACTGCCAGACCAGCGGCACCGCAACCGATGCCGGCTTTCCCGAGCACACCTTCAACTGGAACGTGGTGTTGCATATCCGCCAGGCTCTCACCGTGGCCGGGGTTCGCACGGCGCTCTCACGCGGTAACGACAACGCGCTCGGCCCCTGCATCGATCAGCGTGCCGCGACCGGCAACTCCTTCAAGCCCGACGCGATTGTCAGCATCCATGCCGACGGCGGCCCCCGCGACGGCCGGGGATTTCATGTCAACTACTCGAATCCACCGATCAACGAGGCGCAGGGGGCTCCGACGCTGCGCCTGGCCAGCACGATGCGCGACCAGCTCAAGGCCTCGGGATTCCAGCCGTCGACCTATCGCGGAAACGACGGCCTCTACGGACGTTCCGACCTCGCCGGGCTCAACCTGGCCCAGTACCCGGCAATCCTCATCGAGTGCGGAAACATGAAGAACAGCGACGACGCCGCCATGCTGTCCAGTTCCGATGGCCAGGCGCGACTGGCATCAGCGATCGCGCAGGGCATCGCCAGGTTCCTGACCTGAGTCGATTACCCCAGGATGAGGCCGGACGTCGGCACTCCGGTGCCCGCGGTGACGAGCACATGCTCGACGTTGGGTACCTGGTTGACCGATGTGCCGCGCAACTGACGCACACCCTCGGCGATGCCGTTCATACCGTGGATGTAAGCCTCGCCGAGCTGACCACCATGCGTGTTGATCGGCAGCTTGCCGCCCAGCTCGATGGCGCCGTGGGCGATGAAGTCCTTGGCCTCGCCCTTACCGCAGAAGCCCAGCTCTTCTAGCTGCAGCAGCGTGTACGGGGTGAAGTGGTCGTACAGGATCGCGGTCTGAATGTCATTGGGCGTCAGGCCCGATTGACCCCAGAGTTGCCGACCGACCAGACCCATCTCCGGCAGGCCGAGCTCGTCGCGGTAGTACGAGTACATGGTGAACTGGTCTTCGCCCGAACCCTGCGCGGCGGCTTCGATGACCACCGGCCGATTCTTGAGGTCCTTGGCGCGCTCTGGAGTCGTCACCACAATCGCCACCCCGCCGTCGCTTTCCTGGCAGCAGTCCAGCAGCCGCACCGGATCGGCGATCATCCGCGAATTCTGGTGGTCCTCAATGGTGATCGGCTTGCCGTAGAAGAAAGCCTTCGGGTTAGTCGCGGCGTGCTTGCGGTCCGCCACCGAAACGGCACCGAAATCCGCACTCGTAGCGCCGTACTCGTGCATGTACCGGCGAGCGACCATCGCCACCGAGGCCGCCGGCGTGCTCAGCCCGTGCGGGTACGACCAGCTGTACTCCACGCCCCGAGAATCGGCGGTCGAGCTCAGCCCGGTCATCACCTGGCCGAACCGGAACTCCGAGCGCTCGTTGAAAGCGCGATACGCGACAACGACTTCCGCGACACCCGCGGCTACCGCCAATGCGGCCTGCTGCACCGTCGCGGCCGCGGCCCCACCGCCGTATCCGATCTGGCTGAAGAACTTCAGCTCACCGATGCCGGTGGCACGCGCGACCGCCGTCTCGAGATTCGAGTCCATGGTGAAAGTCACCAGGCCGTCGACATCCGACGGAGACAGCCCCGCATCGTCGAGCGCGTCGAGCACAGCTTCGGCGGCCAGTCTCAGCTCGGATCGTCCCGACTTCTTTGAGAAGTCGGTGGCGCCGATACCGGCTATCGCGCTGCGCCCAGATATCCCGCTCATTCGGCCCCGATCGTCAGCGTGACCTTGGCGGTGACATGCGCACCAAGGCTGTTGTTGCCCACCACATCCACTGCCACGACCCCGTCCTCGACGGACACCACCTCGCCGGTGAAGACCGTGGTGTCGTAGGCGTACCACGGCACACCCAGGCGCAACGCAATCGATTTCACGCGGGCAGAAGGTCCGGCCCAGTCGGTGACGAAACGCTCCACCAGGCCGGTGTCGGACAGGATGTTGATGAAGATGTCTTTGGATCCCTTGGCCTGCGCCAGATCCCGATCGTGGTGCACATCCTGGAAATCGCGGGTCGCGAGCGCCGTCGACACGATGAACGTCGGAGTGCCTTCGAGTTTCAGCTCGGGCAGCTTCTCGCCAACGGTGGTCACTTTGCCTCCCAGGCGTACAGGGTCCATGCCGGGCTATCGCCCTCGGCGGGGAAGTCCAGATACGTCACCTGAACCGGCAATCCGATCTGCACATCGTCGGGCGATACCCCGCGCAACTCACCGAGCATCCGGACACCCTCTTCGAGCTCCACCAGCGCGATCACGAAAGGCAGTGTGCGACCGGGCACCTGAGGGGCGTGATGCACCACGTAGCTGTACACCGTGCCGTGGCCGCTGGCCACCTGATACTCGATGGGAGCGTCTTTGTCCTGCCACACAGCAGGAACGGGCGGATGCTGGAGCGAACCGTCGGGGCGCCGCTGCAGTCGCAGCTCATGCGCCGCGACGCCCTCCCAGAAGTACGCGCTGTCTCGCGACCAGGACGGGCGCATCAGTTTCGACGGATCCAGATCGTCCGGCACGTTGGCCGGCTTTTTGGCACCCGGCCGGAACTTCATGATGCGCCAGTTCATCTCGTTGACCAGCTCGTCGCCCACATGCCATTCGGCGTGGATGTTGATGAACCAGCTCTCGCCCAGCGCCGTCTGCTTGGGCCCGAAGACCTCGGTCACCTCATTGGTGGTGGTGACCTGCTCGCCCAGCCGCAGATAGCGGTGATAGATCTGCTCATAGTTGGTGGCGACCACCGACTCGTAACCCGCCGCGTCGAGAAGCGCCATCACCCGGCCCAGCGGGTCATCGCCGGACCGCTCGCCGTACAGCCCCGCCATGGTCCATACCTGCGCCATGGCGGGCGGGGCGACGATGCCCGGGTGCCCGGCGGTCTTCGCCGCCTGCTCGTCGACATAGATGGGATTGCGATCACCCATCGCCTCGACCCAGTTGTTGATCATGGCCTGGTTCACCGGATCCCGCGCCAGACGGGGCGCGCTGGGGCCGTCGTCCTTGATCTTGGCGAAGCCCTCCTGGATATCCACTACGGTCATGATTGTCCGTTCTTCGCGCAAGCGCTCATCACCGCGGAACCCTTGGAGTACCGAGCCCTGCCGTTGCCACCATCTCCCGCATCACCTCATTCACGCCGCCACCAAAGGTGATCACCAGGTGGCGCTTGGTTTGTGCGTCAAGCCATTCCAATGTCTCGGCGGTGTTCGCGTCGGCGGGGTCGCCGTAGCGGCCCACAACGCCTTCACTCAGCCGGCCAAGCTTCTGAATCCATTCGGTCGCAAGGATCTTCGTCGCCGCGGCATCGGCCATGCTGATGTCATCGCCCGACGAGGCCACCTGCCAGTTGAGCAGCTCGTTGAGCCGCCAGACCGCCTTCATCTCACCGAGTACCCGTCGCACGTCCTCATGCGACAGTGGTGCCACGCCATCGGGCCCCGGCTTGGCGGCCCATTCATAGACGCGGTCGTACATGCCCGCGATCCGCCCGGCCGGGCCGAGTGACACCCGCTCATGATTCAGCTGGGTGGTAATCAGCTTCCAGCCCAAGTTCTCTTCGCCCACCAGCATTTCCACCGGAACCCGAACATCGGAGTAGTAGGTCGCATTGGTGTGGTGCGCACCATCATTGGTGATGATCGGCGTCCAGGAGTAGCCCGGGTCCTTGGTGTCGACGATCAGAATGGAGATGCCCTTGTGCTTGGGGGCGCTGGGGTCGGTGCGGCACGCCAGCCAGATGTACTGGGCCTGGTGCGCCCCGGTGGTGAAGATCTTCTGCCCGTTGACGACGTAATGGTCGCCATCGCGCACCGCGGTGGTACGCAAGGACGCCAGGTCGGTCCCCGCCTCCGGTTCGGTGTATCCAATGGCGAAATGGATTTCACCGGCCAGGATTCCGGGCAGAAACTTCTTCTTCTGCTCCTCGGTGCCGTACTTCTGCAGGGTCGGCCCCACGGTCTGCAGCGTCACCAGAGGCATCGGCACATCGGCACGGATGACCTCGTTCATGAAGATCTGCTGCTCCAGCGGACCGAATCCATGGCCGCCGTACTCCTTGGGCCAGCCGACACCGAGCCAGCCGTCCCGCCCCATCCGGCGCACCACGGCCTCATAGGACGAGCTGTGCCGGTCGACCATCATGTCGCGGGTCTCATCGGCGGTGACGAGGTTCGAGAAGTACTGTCGCAGCTCGCTTTGTAGCTTCGCCTGTTCCGGCGTGAGGTCAATCAGCATCGCTTGCTCCTAACCCTGCGCCGCGGCAAGAACATCCAGGCGCTCGGAAGACCCGCCGACCAGACGGCTCAGGTCCTTGATCGTCGAGTAGTAACGGTTCATCGGGTACGTGATGTCCACACCGAGACCACCGTGCAGATGGTGGCAGATCTGCATCACCCGCTGAGCCTCCGCGGCCATCCAGAACGCCACAACATCCAGGTCCTCGGTGGCGTCCAACCGCTCAGACAGGCGCCAAACAGCAGAAGTGACACCAAGGTTCAGCGTCCGTGAGACCACATAGACGTCCGCGAGTTGCTGCGATACCGCCTGGAAGGTGGCCAACGGCTTGCCGAACTGCACCCGGTTGGACACGTGGTCGGCGGTCAGGCGCAACGCACCCGACACCAGTCCGTCGGCGTATGAGCCGATCGCGGCCAGGGCGAACTCATTGAGGCGCGTCACCGAACCATCGAGGATGTCCTGCGCAGGAACCGCGACATCAGAGAAGGTCACGGCGTACTCGGCGGCCTTACTGGCCGTGGGTGTCCGGGCGATCGTCACACCCGGGGTGTTAGGTGCCACCACAACGACGCCATTGTCGGTGGTGACAAGTATCCAGTTTGCCTCGGCGGCATGAAGAACGCCGATCTTTCGGCCATTCAATATCAGCGTGGACCCGTCGTTCACCGCGGAGACAGCAGGCGCCGACGGAAGGGCACGACCCGGCTCATCCAGGGCCGCCGTCAAGATCGCACCCTCGCCGACACCGGCGAGATACCTGTCCTGCTGCTCGTCAGAGGCGAGCACCAACAGCGGCACCACGCCGAAGCCGAGCGTGGCCAGCGCCGGGGTCAACGCACCGCGCTTGCCGAGAACCCGCAGCGCGACCGACACCTCGGCCAGCCCCAGGCCATCGCCGCCCAGCCGTTCCGGCAGCGGCAGGCTCAGGACACCGTTGTCCGCGAGCACCTTCCACAGCGTCTCGTCGTATCCGATCTCTGGCACCACACCGACGAATGCACGATCGGCAAGCACCGCTTCAACCACGTCAGAGACAGCCTGCTGCTCTTCCGCGAAAGCGAAATCCATTATGCTCGTTTCCTTTTGAAACTACTGCAGGACCGGGCAGCCACTGGCGCCGGTGAAATCAACCTGCCAGTGCTTGATGCCGTTGAGCCAACCGGACTGCAGCCGCTTCGGGTCACCCACCGGCGCCAGGTTAGGCATGTGGTCGGCAATGGCGTTGAACATCAGGTTGATGGTCAACCGGGCCAGGTTGGCGCCGATGCAGTAGTGCGCACCACTCCCGCCGAAGCCCATGTGCGGATTCGGGTTACGCATGATGTTGAAGCTGAACGGGTCTTCGAAGACCTCTTCGTCGAAGTTAGCCGAGCGGTACATCATGACGACGCGCTGCCCCTTCTTGATCTGCACGCCGTCGAGCTCGGTGTCCTCCAGCGCGGTCCGCTGGAAGGAAGTCACGGGGGTGGCCCAGCGCACGATCTCGTCGGCCGCCGTCTCCGGGCGCTCCTTCTTGTACAGCTCCCACTGCTCCGGGAACTGAGTGAAGGCCATCATGCCCTGGGTGATCGAGTTGCGTGAGGTCTCGTTGCCGGCCACCGCAAGCATGATCACGAAGAAGCCGAACTCATCGTCGGAGAGCTTGCCTTCACCCTCGACCTCGGCGTTGATGAGCGTGGTCACGATGTCCTCGCCCGGGTTCACAGTCTTCTGCTTGGCCATCTCCATCGAGTACGCCAGGATCTCCATCGACGAGGCCGCCGGATCGATATCGGCGTACTCGGGATCGTCGTACGAGGTCATCTCGTTGGACCAGTTGAACAGCTTGCCGCGGTCCTCGATGGGCACCCCGAGCAAGCCAGCAATGGCCTGCAGCGGCAACTCACACGAGACCTTCTCGACGAAGTCGCCGGTACCCTCTGCGGCCGCGGCCTTGGCGATCTCTTGCGCACGCTCGTTCAGCTCGTCACGCAGACGACCAATAGCGCGCGGGGTGAAACCGCGGGAAATGATCTTGCGCAGCCGGGTGTGGTGCGGCGCGTCCATGTTGAGCATGACGTAGCGCTGCAGCTCGATGGCCTCTCGCGTCATATCGTCGCTGAACCGCGGGATCGCGGTGTTTTCCCAGCTGGAGAAGACATCGCTGCGCAGCGACACCTCCTTGACGTCCTTGTGCTTGGAGACGACCCAATACCCGCCGTCGTTGAAGCCGCCGACGCCATCGGGCTGCTCCTGCCACCAAATCGGAGCCGTCTTCCGTAGCTCCTTGAGCTCCTCGACGGGGAGCCGTTCTGCGTAAACCTCCGGGTCGGTGAAGTCGAATCCGGCGGGAAGGCTGGGGTGCACCACGTTGAACTCCTATGGCCTTTCGGGGCGTCTTTCAGGGACGATCTGGTTAGAGCATCTAGTGAGAGCCGAGTGAGCTACGACACTCTCTAGCCCCATTGAAGCACACGATCAGCGCAGACAAAACGTGGTGCACGGGACGAGAACACGTTCTCATTGCTTCCAGACTGGAACGTGTTCTACCGTGAGGTCAACGTTCAGAGCGCAAAGGAGCAGCTCCATGGGTAATCCGGTCATCGTCGAAGCGACGCGCAGCCCCATCGGCAAACGTGGTGGATGGCTCGCGGGCCTACATCCCGCCGAGCTGCTGGGCGGCATCCAGAAGTCGGTGATCGCGCGCGCGGGCCTGGATCCCCACGAGGTCGAGCAAGTCATCGGTGGCTGCGTGACCCAATTCGGCGAGCAGGGCGGACACATCACCCGGCAGGCATGGTTGCATGCCGGACTGCCCGAAGCCGCCGGCGCCACCACCATCGACTGCCAGTGCGGCAGCGCACAGCAGGCCAACCATCTCATCGCGGGCCTGATCTATTCGGGTGCCATCGACACCGGCATCGCCTGCGGTATCGAGTCGATGAGCCGCGTACCACTCGGCGCCAACGTCGGCGGCACCGGCATTCCGCGCCCCGCCTCCTGGGATATCGACATGCCGAACCAGTTCGAAGCCGCCGAGCGCATCGCCAAGCGCCGCGGCATCACCCGCGCCGACGTGGATGGCCTGGGCGTGCGCTCGCAGGCACTGGCCAAGCAAGCCTGGGCCGAGGGCCGCTTCGATCGCGAGATCACTCCGCTTGACGCGCCGCAGGTGGACAAGGAAGGCAATCCGACCGGCGAGACACTGACGGTCAACCGCGATCAGGGCCTGCGTGATACCACCCTGGAATCGCTGGGCAACCTCAAACCTGTTATGCCGGAGGGTATTCACACCGCCGGTACGTCGTCGCAGATCTCCGATGGTGCGGCCGCGGTGCTGCTCATGGACGAGGACAAGGCCCGTGCCCTTGGCCTGAAACCACGCGCCCGCATCGTGTCTCAAGCCTTGGTCGGCGCCGAGCCCTACTACCACCTGGACGGCCCGGTGCAGTCCACGCAGCGTGTGCTGGACCGCGCCGGCATGAAAATCGGCGATATCGACGTTGTCGAGATCAACGAGGCCTTTGCCTCCGTCGTGCTGTCCTGGGCCTCGGTCCACAAGCCCGACTTCGATCGCGTGAATGTCAACGGTGGCGCGATCGCCCTGGGGCATCCGGTGGGCAGCACCGGCAGCCGCTTGATCACCACCGCCCTGCACGAGCTCGAGCGCACCGACAAGTCAACGGCTTTGATCACCATGTGCGCGGGTGGCGCACTGTCCACCGGCACCATCATCGAACGGATCTAGCACCTTCGCGAAGACCCCCGGCGCCCCGGCACCGGGGGTCTTTCCGTCAGCTCGCCCGCCCGTAGCCGGCTGGGCAGAAGTCGACCTCCCAATGCTTGACGCCGTTGAGCCAGCCCGAACGGAGCCGGTCCGGCTCTCCGGCCGACGTGAGATTTGGCATGTGGTCGGCAATGGCGTTGAACATCAGGTTGATGGTCATCCGCGCCAGGTTCGCCCCCACACAATGATGCTCGCCGTTGCCACCAAAACCCACGTGCGGGTTGGGGTTCCGCATGATGTCGAAGCCGAAGGGGTTCTCGAAGACCTCTTCGTCGAAGTTGGCGCTGCGGTACATCATCACCACGCGCTGCCCCTTCTCGATCTGCACCCCGCCCAGCTCGGTGTCCTCCAACGCCGTCCGTTGAAATGACGTGACCGGCGTCGCCCAGCGCACAATCTCGTCGGCCGCCGACTCGGGTCGCGTCTTCTTGTACAGCTCCCACTGGTCGGGGAACTGAGTGAAGGCGTGCATCCCATGCGTGATCGAGTTACGCGTCGTCTCGTTGCCCGCAACAGCCAAAAGCATGACAAAGAAACCGAACTCGTCGTCGGATAGCTTCTGCCCGTCGATATCGGCATTCACCAGATCGGTACAGATATCGGTGCCGGGCTCAGCGGACTTTCGGGCCGCGACACCCATCGCGTACATCAGCAGCTCGGCGCTCGCGATCGCGCTGTCGTCCTCGCCATCAGAGGAACCCACCAGCCTGTTGGACCAATCGAAGAGCTGTTCGCGCTCCTCCAATGGAGTGCCCATCAAGCCCGCGATGGCTTGTAACGGGAGCTCGCAGGCAACCTGTTCCACAAAATCACCATGCCGCGCCTGCGCTGCCGCTTTCGCGATGGCCTGCGCGCGAGCGTTGAGATCGTCGCGCAGCCGACTGACCGCCCGAGGGGTGAACCCCCGGCTGATGATGTGCCGCAACCTACTGTGCCGGGGTGGGTCCATGTTGAGCATGATCAGCCGGGTGGCGTCAATCCGCTCGCGCGGCGTGGTGGGCAGATAGCGCGGGATCGCGGTGTTCTGCTCACTGGAGAAGACCTCGCAACGCAGCGAAACCTCTTTGACATCTTTGTGTTTCGACACCACCCAAAAGCCGTCGTCGTCGAATCCGGCAACCCCGCGTGCCGTCTGGTTCCACCAGATCGGTTCGGTGTGGCGCAATTCCGCCAGCTCGCGTTCGGGGATGCCATGCACGAAAAGCTCGGGATCGGTGAAGTCGATACCGTCCGGCAAATGGGGGTGTTGGGTCTGTACCACGCTGTACCTCCCGGCCTGTGATGCATTTCACTACTGGCTCTAGTCGCAGTGAAGCACAGAAATCGACCCCGGGACAAGGGTGCGCGGCAGAAAAACCGCAGATCTAGAACGTGTTCTAGGCGCGCGAGAGCTTCGGGACGAAGATCGCCCGAATGTGGTGGATACGGGGGTCAGCGGCCGGGATTTTGAACGTCTCGTCCACTTTCGCGACAACGCGCCACCCGGCAGCCTTCGCCTTGGTTTCGATGACGAAACTGGCGACGACATTGTCGCCCTCGACACGGAACTGCCGGTTGGACGCGGCGGCGATCAGCCGGAACTGCGGACCATTGTTTAGGCTGCGCCGCAAGTGATCTCCGGAAAATCCGGTCTTGACACCCTGCTCGATCCGCACACATTCCGGAGTGAACGGCACCGCGTCCGCCTGGTGCGTGACGAGGGCTTCGATGTAGGCATTCGCGGCGGCAATACGTGCTTCGTCTGAGGCTTGGGGTGTTGACACACTCGTAGCATAGGGCCATGTCTGATGGTCGTCCCGCGAGCGGCGCAACCGCCAACGCACCCGCGCAGCTCAACTCCGAATTCGCCGGCACGCTGATCAAATGGATGACCACGGCCAACGTGTGGCTGTATCGGCGGACCGACGGCCGACTCGGCGGAAAATGGCGTGTGGGAGCGGCTTTCCCGTGGGGCATACCGGTACTTCTGCTCACCACCATCGGCCGTAAGACCGCACAGCAGCGGCTCAGCGCACTGATCTATCTGCCCGATGGCGACAAGGTGATCCTGGTCGCCTCACAGGGCGGGCGCGGCACGAATCCCGCGTGGTATCTCAATCTGACGGCGAATTCTGAAGTAACCGTTCAGATAAAGGGCGATATCCGCACCATGACGGCACGCACCGCGACGGACGAAGAACGCGCGTACTACTGGCCCAAGCTGGTCGAGCTGTACGCCGACTTCGACAAGTACCAGTCGTACACGACACGCAAGATCCCCGTCGTCGTCCTGGAGCCATGAGTCCCGCCGGCTCCCGACGACACGCAGCTACGACTGGCTGCCGTACACCGGGACCGGTGTGCGCGCCTTGTCGAGCAGGCCGCTGACCACTGGACCCAATTCGCTTGGGTCCCAGCGAGCCCCCTTGTCCACCTGAGGGCCGTGTGCCCAGCCCTCGGCGACGCGAATGATGCCGGCTTCGACCTCGAACACCTTGCCGGTGACCTCACGCGACTCGGGGCTGCCCAGCCACACCACCAACGGTGAGACGTTCTCGGGTGCCATCGCGTCGAACGCGCCATCTTCGGGCTTGGCCATGGTCTCGGCGAAAACCGCCTCGGTCATCCGGGTGCGGGCGGCCGGGGCGATGGCGTTCACGGTGATGCCGTAGCGGCCCATCTCGGCGGCCGCCTGCAGTGTCAGGGTGGCGATACCGGCCTTGGCCGCGGCGTAATTTCCTTGGCCGACACTGCCTTGCAACCCGGCGGCCGAGCTGGTGTTGATGATGCGGGCATCCACGGCGTTACCCGCCTTGAACTCGTCACGCCAGTACGCGGCGGCGTGCCGCAGCGGCGCGAAGTGCCCCTTGAGGTGCACACGGATCACCGCGTCCCACTCGTCCTCGCTCATATTGGCCAGCATCCGGTCCCGCAGGAATCCGGCATTGTTCACCAGAACATCCAGGCGTCCAAAGGAATTGACAGCAGTATCAATGAGGTTCTTGGCGCCATTCCAATCGGCGACGTCATCCCCGTTGGTGACGGCCTCACCGCCGGAGGCCCTGATCTCCTCGACAACCTCCTGCGCGGGGCTGGTGCCCGCCGATCCATCCAGGCCCACACCGATGTCGTTGACCACGACGCGGGCACCTTCCGCGGCGAACGCCAGCGCGTGCGCGCGGCCGATGCCCCGGCCCGCGCCCGTGATGATGACGACCCGACCGTCGAGTAAACCTGGCATGTTCTATTCCTTTTCGCCGTTCCCGTTGCTGTTGACATTGGCCGCGTCGAGAAACGCGGGGCGCTCCCCTCCGCCATGAACCGTGAGGACCGAACCGGTCACATACGAAGACAGTGGTGAAGCAAGAAATGCTGCGGTCCAGCCGATCTCATCGGGGTTGGCCAGACGCCCCAATGGCACGGTGGCACCCACCGCCGCGATGCCGTCCTCGTCCCCGTAATGCATCTCCGACAGTTCGGTGCGAATCATGCCCGCGGCGAGCGCGTTCACCCGCACCTTCGGTGCCCATTCCACGGCCAGGCTGCGCGTCAGACTCTCCAGTCCGGCCTTGGCGGCGCCGTACGCCGCGGTGCCCGGCGAGGGACGGCTCGCGCTCACGCTGGTGATGTTGACGATCGTGCCGCCGCTGTCCTGCCGCTGCATCACGGCGTTGGCGCGCTGCGAAACGAGCAAGGCGGACAGCAGGTTCAATTCGATGATCTTGCGATGGAAGTTATGGCTGGCATCGGCAGCGAGCGCGAAAGGAGCTCCCCCGGCGTTATTCACCACGGCGTCCAGGCGCCCGTGGGTGGTGACGATGACCTCGATGAGCGCATCTACCGACTCTTCGTCGCGAACATCGCAGGAGTGGAACTCGTACGGCGTCTCACCGGGACGGCGCGCGCAGGTCACCACCGTCGCACCCTGATCGGCGAAAACCTGACTGATCCCGGCACCGACGCCACGAACACCTCCGGTGACCAGAACGACGCGACCTTCGAGGCCGAGGTCATAAGGGGTTCGCACGTGGCTCCTTGCCGTGTTCTTGCTGTTTGTCCAGCGCTTTCGAGCCATGGTAGCGTACCAAGCAAGTGCTTGTTTCGGTACCTTGAGGAGTCTCATGGGCATCACCACCGCGACGGTTGAACCGGGCATCGTCACCGTCACCGTCGACTATCCGAAGGTCAACGCCATCCCCTCGCGTGGATGGTTTGAGCTGGCCGACGCCATCCTGACCGCGGGCAACGATCCGTCCACGCACGTGGTGATCCTGCGGGCCGAGGGCCGTGGGTTCAACGCGGGCGCCGACATCAAAGAGATGCAAGCGACAGACGGTTTCACCGCGCTGATCGACACCAACCGGGGCTGCTTCGAAGCCTTCAGCGCGGTGTACCGCTGCAAGGTTCCCGTCGTCGCCGCCGTCAACGGCTTCTGCCTCGGTGGCGGAATCGGCCTGGTGGGCAACGCCGATGTGATCGTCGCCTCCGACGACGCCGTGTTCAGCGTGCCCGAGGTGGATCGCGGCGCCCTGGGCACCGCCACTCACTTGCAACGGCTGGTCCCCCAGCATGTGATGCGCCGGATGTTTTACACGGCGGCCAAGATCGACGCAAAGACGTTGCACCACTACGGATCCATCCACGAAGTCGTGCCCCGCGAAGAGCTGGACGAGGCCGCGCTGCGGGTCGCCCGTGACATCGCCGCCAAGGACACCCGCGTCATCCGCGCCGCCAAGGAAGCCATCAACTTCATCGACCCGCAGGATGTGGAGTCGAGTTACCGCATGGAGCAGGGCTTCACGTTTGAACTCAACCTTGCCGGTGTCGCCGACGAACATCGCGATGCGTTCGTCGAGACCGGAAAGCCGAAGGGGAACTAACTCATGGGAGACAAGCGCACCACGCTGGACGAGGTCGTCGCCGAGCTTCGCAGCGGGATGACCATCGGCCTGGGCGGCTGGGGTTCACGCCGCAAGCCGATGGCCTTCGTGCGGGCCATTCTGCGTTCGGACATCAAGGATCTGACGGTCGTCACGTACGGCGGACCGGACCTGGGCCTGTTGTGTTCGGCGGGCAAGGTCAAGAAGGCCTACTACGGATTCGTCTCACTGGATTCGCCGCCGTTCTACGACCCGTGGTTCGCCAAGGCACGCACCACCGGCGCCATCGAATCCCGCGAGATGGACGAGGGCATGGTCAAGTGCGGATTGGAAGCCGCCGCCGCACGGTTGCCGTTCCTGCCCATCCGGGCCGGACTGGGATCCGACGTCATGAACTTCTGGGGCGACGAACTCAAAACCGTCACGTCGCCGTACGCCGATAACTCGGGCGGGTTCGAAACCCTGGTCGCCATGCCCGCCCTGAACCTGGACGCCGCCTTTGTGCACCTGAACCTGGGCGATGCCACCGGCAATGCCGCCTACACCGGCGTCGACCCCTACTTCGACGACCTGTACTGCATGGCCGCGGAACGCCGCTACCTCTCGGTGGAGAAGGTGGTCCCCACCGAGGAGCTGGTGAAGTCCGTACCGCTGCAATCACTTCTGTTGAACCGGATGATGGTCGACAAGGTGGTCGAGGCACCCGGTGGAGCTCACTTCACGATCGGTGCGGCCGACTACGGCCGTGACGAGAAGTTCCAGCGCCACTACGCCGAGGCGGCCGGTGACCCGGAGACCTGGCAGACGTTCGTCGACACCTACCTGTCGGGTTCCGAAGAGGATTACCAGGCAGCCGTCAAGAAGTTCCAGGAGGCACAGGCATGAGCGAGGCAACCCGCGCCGAGGTGTGCGCCGTCGCGTGCGCCGAATTGTTCAGGGACGCAGGCGAGATCATGGCCTCCGCGATGTCGACCATGTCCACTGTCGGCGCCCGACTGGCCCGTCTGACCTTCTCCCCCGACCTGGTGCTCTCCGACGGTGAGGCCTTGCTGATGGCCGAAACACCGGCCATCGGAAAAACCTCGCCGATCGAGGGATGGATGCCGTTCCGCAAGGTGTTCGATGTGGTGGCCTCCGGTCGACGGCATGTTGTCATGGGCGCCAACCAGATTGACCGCTACGGCAACCAGAACCTCTCGGCGTTCGGGCCGCTGCAGCACCCCACCCGGCAGATGTTCGGGGTGCGCGGCGCCCCGGGTAACACCATCAACCACGCCACCTCCTACTGGGTGGGTAACCACTCGGCACGCGTGTTCGGGAACTCGGTCGACGTAATCTCCGGTGTCGGCTACGACAAGGTCGATCCGGCGAACCCGGCGTACAAGTACCTCAATGTCTTCCGGGTGGTCTCGAACCTGGGCGTGTTCGACTTCAACGGCCCCGACCATCAGATGCGCGCACTGTCGCTGCACCCCGGTGTGACGGCCGAGGACGTCGCGTCCAACACCGCCTTTGAGGTGCACGGGCTGGCCAACGCCGGCGAAAGCCGCCTGCCGACCGACGAGGAGCTACGGATCATCCGTGAGGTCATCGATCCGAAGTCATTCCGGGACAAAGAGGTAAAGCAGTGACCCGGGTGCTCACCACAGCGTTGACCGAGCTGGTCGGCATCGAGCATCCCGTTGTGCAGACGGGTATGGGCTGGGTGGCCGGGCCGCGGCTGGTGGCCGCCACCTCCAACGCCGGCGGCCTGGGCATCCTGGCCTCGGCGACGATGACCCTGGAAGAGCTGGTCACCGCCGTCGCCAAGACGAAGTCGCTGACCGACAAGCCCTTCGGCGTGAACATCCGCGCTGACGCCGGTGATGCCACCGAGCGCATCGACCTGTTGATCCGGGAAAAGGTCAAAGTCGCGTCCTTCGCGCTGGCACCCAAGCAGGACTTGATTGCCAAGCTGAAAGACAATGGCGTCGTGGTGGTTCCGTCGATCGGTGCGGCCAAGCACGCCAAGAAGGTCGCGGCCTGGGGCGCCGATGCGGTAATCGTGCAGGGCGGCGAGGGCGGCGGCCACACCGGTCCCGTCGCCACCACCCTGCTGCTGCCCTCGGTGCTCGACGCCGTGAAGGACTCCGGGATGCCGGTCATCGCCGCCGGCGGTTTCTTCGATGGCCGTGGCCTAGCTGCCGCGTTGTCCTATGGTGCAGCTGGAGTTGCGATGGGGACCCGGTTCCTGCTGACTTCCGACAGCAGCGTCCCGGACGCCGTCAAGCAGCGTTACCTGGCTTCGGATCTGAGCGGCACCGTGGTCTCTACCCGTGTCGACGGTATGCCGCACCGGGTGCTGCGCACCGAACTCGTCGAGAAGCTGGAAAGTGGTTCGCGGGTGCGCGGTTTCACCGCCGCGGTGCGCAACGCCGCCAAGTTCAAGAAGATGACGGGCATGTCGTGGGCATCGATGGTCAAGGACGGTCTGGCGATGCGACACGGCAAGGAGCTCACCTGGTCACAGGTGCTCATGGCCGCAAACACTCCCATGCTGCTGAAGGCGGGCCTCGTCGAGGGCAATACGAACGCGGGTGTCCTCGCCTCCGGTCAGGTCGCGGGCATCCTCGATGATCTGCCGAGCTGCCAGGAGCTAATCGACGCGATCGTGACCGACGCGGTCACGCACCTGAAAACAGCCAACGCCGCCATCCTCTAGCTGCGATTGGGAATCTCACGAGGCAAAACGACCAGAATCCCTCGCAAGGTTCCCACTCGACATGGCTGCTCGAAACGCCTCGTCGACTCGTGCCACGATCGTGCCCGCCCGGTGCCTCAGCATCTCTGATGTCACGCGGATGATGGTCCATCCCTCCGCTGCCAGACCTGCTGAACGATCGACATCGAGCGAGCGTTGACGCGGATCTGTCCAGTGTTGGGCGCCGTCGAACTCGACGCCGATCTTAAGACCCTCCCACCCCATATCGATCCTGGCCACAAACTCCCCATACCGGGTATAGACACGAATTTGTGTCTGCGGCTTGGGGAATCCAGACCTCACAAGAAGCATTCGCGTGCGAGTTTCTTGGGGCGACTCCGCGCCGCCGTCGAGCAACTCAAGCGCCCTGCCCAAGGTCACGAGTCCCCGTGCCCCGGGATGCGCATCCGCGACCGCCCGTATCGCCGCAAGACTGACACCGGTCGCGGCCAGCAGAGCATCTAGACGCTCAACGGCACCATCGAGCCGCAACCACCGGCCGAGATCGAATGCCGTCCGCGCCGCGGAAGTGACTGCAAGACCGTCAATCTCGCCAACCTCATCTGCCAACAACGACTCTCTGTGCACTCTCAAACCCCGCGGGGCCTTGTGATTGCGATAGATCAGTTCTGCGTCGGCCGTACCGTCCACCCACTTGGCACCGAGCATTGCCGATGCCGACAGTCCGGCGACCACCCCGTCGCGCCGCGACCACAGCCACGCCGCCCGCGCTCGTTGTGTGGCCGTGATACTCGATCCGCGCGGCACGTACACCGACGGGTACACCTGTTCGTATCGGCGCCGGATCGTGTGCTCAGAGGCCACACCGGAGGCGATCGCCTCGGTAGATCGAAAAGGCCATGGAATCGTCTCCCCCATTTCGGGAGCATCGCACTCGCCACCGACACATCCCGAGTGGGAATCTCACGAGGTAATACCCTCGAAATGCCACGCCAGATTCCCACTCAGCCTGAAGTTAAACTCCAGGCGATTCACAGACTCGGAGAGAATCCTGGAGATGTGATTCACCGAATGTTCACCTTCTGGACTGCTGCCTGTTGTTGTGCTGCCGCCACCGCGGTCGTGTTATCCCCGATCGCCGCGGCAGACTCCGACCAGCCGTCTACCCCCAACCACGGTATTCACACCCCGGCACAAGGTTCCATGGAACTACCGACCGACCGTGGCCGCCGTCATGTGCTGCGCCAAGATCAGGGCGTGGGCGGCGCGAATCCCGACGTGCCGTATGGAACCGATCCCTACGTCCCGGATCACGCAAACGATATCGGCGGCGCTAATCCAGACACGCCGCTGGGCACCGATCCCGATGTGCCGTACGGAACCTGGGCCCAGAACTAGTCGCCGGGCGCTGGGGGCGGCGGTACCTCTGGAGCCGGGGTGTCGTAGATATCGATACTGTCCCGCCGATTCCATCCACCCCAGGACTGGTCGCCCCAGCCGCCCGGATATTGCGAAATCTGCGGCGGCAGATCGCCCATCGACTGCGGCAGCATGTTGAGCACGCCGCTGGGCACGCCCGGAATTGCCGGGACGTAACAAATCTCCGGCGGACACGGCTCAGCCTGTGCCGGGGCACCACTCGCGAGGACGCCCAGCGATGCCACGGCCACTGTGCCGATCAAGATTCCAGCGCGCATACTCCTCAGGCTACGCCCGCGAACGTCAGAGACGTTCGATGATGGTGACGTTGGCGGTGCCGCCACCCTCACACATCGTCTGCAGGCCGTAGCGCCCGCCGGTGCGCTCCAACTCGTTGAGCATGGTGGCGAACAGCTTGGCGCCGGTGGCACCCAGCGGGTGCCCCAAGGCCATCGCACCGCCATTCGGGTTGACCTTCTTCAGGTCGACGTCCAACTCCTTGGCCCAGGCCAGCACGACGGGGGCGAAGGCCTCGTTGATCTCGACAACGTCGATATCGTCCATGGTCAGACCGGTCTTCTCCAGCGCGTACCGGGTGGCCGGGATCGGTCCGGTCAGCATGAACACCGGGTCGTCACCGCGGGCGCTGATGTGGTGGACACGCGCACGCGGCGTCAGGCCGTGTGCCTTCACCGCACCCTCGGAGGCCACCAATGTGGCGCTACCGCCGTCGGAGATCTGGCTGGCGAGCGCCGCGGTGAGGCGGCCGCCCTCGACCAGAGGCTTCAAGCTCGCCAACTTCTCCAGAGTGGATTCGCGCGGTCCCTCGTCGACGCGGAAGTCGCCAACCGGGATGATCTCGTTGTCGAAGTGCCCGTTGCGGATCGCGGCGAATGCCTTCTCGTGGCTGGAGAGCGCGAAAAGCTCCATCTCCTCGCGGCTGATGTCCCACTTCTCGGCGATCATCTCGGCGCCGCGGAACTGGGAGATCTCCTGATCGCCGTAGCGGTGCAGCCACCCCTCCGATTCTGCTGTGGGCGAGGTGAATCCGTACTCCTTGCCGACGAGCATCGCGGCCGAGATCGGGATCTGGCTCATGTTCTGGAAACCACCGGCAACGATCAGGTCGGCGGTTCCGGACATAACAGCCTGCGCGGCAAAGGAAATGGCCTGCTGGCTCGATCCACACTGACGATCGACAGTGGCGCCCGGTACTTCTTCCGGGTATCCACCGGCCAGCCAGGCCAGTCGTCCGGCGTTGCCGGCCTGTCCGCCGATGGCGTCCAGCACGCCCATGTACACGTCGTCGATGGCGTCGGGGTCGACGTCGACGCGATCGAACAACCCCTTGAACGTGGCGGCACCGAGATCAAGCGGGTGCACCTTGGAGAGCGAGCCGTTGCGCTTACCGACAGCGGTACGCACAGCATCGATGATGTACGCCTCAGGCATGGTGAATCTCCTTATTTTTCAGGGCTATTCGAGGACAACCCGACGGTGATCCCGCCGAGAACGATCGAGAGATACTGTTCGGCGACTTCCTGCGCGGTACGTGAGCCGCCGGGGCGGAACCAGCGCACCGACACCCACGTCGCGTCACGGATAAAGCGATACACCAAGGTCACGTCAAGATCGGGTCGGAACTGCCCCTGGGCGATACCGTCACGAAGCACGTCGAGCCACAGCTCGCGCTGCTCGGTGTTGAGCTCGTTGAGGTAGGCGAACCGTTCCTGGGAGAGCAGGCGCGGCGCCTCGGACTGATAGATCGCAACCTGCGCGTGCTTGGTCTCGATGGCCTCGAAGGTCGCCATGAAAAAACCCTTGAGGCGCTCCAGCGGATTCAACTCCGCAGCGGCGATTTCGCGGTAACGCGTGAATAGACCGTCCAGCAGGTCGCGCAGCAGCTCGTCGACAATCGCCTCTTTGGAATCGAAGTGGTGATAGAGGCTGCCCGACAGGATTCCGGCGGCATCGGCGATATCGCGCACGGTGGTGGCGCGCAGACCACGCTCGGCGAACATCTCGGCGGCCAGGCTCAGCAGCTCATCACGCCGCGATGGCTGCGATGCGCCGCCCGCGCGCAGAGCGTCCGGTTGACGCACCTCTGTCACCTTGTCCACCTCCCCACTGTATCAACCAAGCGCTTGTTTGGTCGAATACGTATCCGGCGTCACGCCCGCTGGCTGGATACCGAGATGACCTCACCGGTCAGGTAGCTCGAATAGTCGCTGGCCAAGAAGGCGATGGTGGCCGCGACCTCCCACGGCTCGGCGGCACGGCCGAACGCCTCATCGGAGGACAGTTTGTCCAACAGGTCCGACGAAGTCACCTTGTCCAGGAATTTGTGCCGGGCAATGCTCGGCGCCACCGCGTTGATGCGCACCCCATGCTCGACGGCCTCGATGGCACTGCACCGGGTCAGCGCCATGACGCCGGCCTTGGCCGCGGCGTAGTGCGACTGCCCGTACTGGGCGCGCCAGCCCAGCACGCTCGCATTGTTGACGATGACGCCGCCGTGCCCCACTTCCCGGAAATAACGCAGGGCCGCACGGGTCGCGCGGAAGGTGGAGGTGAGGGTCACATCGAGCACCCGGTCCCACTGGTCATCGGTCATATCGGCGACTGGGGTCTCACCGCCCAGGCCCGCGTTGTTCACCAATACGTCGATACGGCCCAGGGCCGCAACGGAATCGGCGATCAGTGCGTCGACGGCTTCGGTGGAGGTGACATCGCACACCACCGCGGCAACCTTGCCCAATCCCAGTGCGGCGAGCTCGTCCCGCGTCTCGGAAAGGCGGCGCTCGTGATAGTCGGAGACGACGACATCGGCCCCCTCGGCCAGCGCCCGGCGCGCGGTCGACGAACCGATGCCGGTACCGGCCGCCGCGGTCACGACGACGGCCTTGCCCTTCAGGAGGCCGTGTCCCTCAATCTCTTTCGGCGCCACTGCCAGGTTCATTTAGCGAGCCTCTCTGGGTAGACCGAGCACCCGCTCGGAGATGATGTTGCGTTGAATCTCGTTCGAGCCGCCGTAGATGGTGTCGGCGCGCGAAAACAGGAACAGCCGCTGCCACTCGTCCATCTCGCCGTCATCGGTCAACAGGGTCGACTTCCCGATGATCTCCATGGCCAACTCACCCAGATCGCGGTGCCAGTTGGCCCACAAAAGCTTTGACACGTTGTCCTGGCCGGGACGCTCTTCGTCCATGGTTGCCAGCGCGTATGCGCGCATGGTGCGCAGACCTACATAGGCCTGCGCGAGCCGCTCCCGGATCGCCGGGTCGTCCGCCGAACCGTTGGCCTTGGCCAGCCCGGACAGGCGGGAAAGCTCACGGGCATAGGTGATCTGGTTGCCGAGCGTCGAGACACCGCGCTCAAAGGTCAACGTGCCCATGGCCACCCGCCAGCCGTCACCCGGCTCCCCCACCACCAGGTCGGCAGCGGTGCGCGCGTTGTCGAAGAACACCTCGTTGAACTCCGAGGTGCCGGTCAGCTGGATGATCGGCCGAATCTCGACGCCCGGCTGATCCAGGGGTACAAGCAGATACGACAGACCCTTGTGACGCGAGGAACCGGGCTCGGTGCGCGCGACGACGAAACACCACTGCGACTGCAGGGCCAGCGAGGTCCACACCTTCTGGCCGTTGATCACCCACGCGTCTCCGTCCAGCACCGCGGAGGTGGACACGTTGGCCAGGTCTGAACCGGCGCCCGGTTCGGAATAGCCCTGGCACCACAACTCGGTGACGTCGCGGATGGTGGGCAGAAAGCGCTGTTGCTGCTCGGGAGTGCCGTACGCGATGAGCGTCGGTCCGAGCAGCTCTTCCCCCAGATGGTTGACCTTGTGCGGGGCCTCAGCCCGGGCGTACTCCTCGTAGAAGATGACGCGCTGGCTCACCGTGGCCCCACGGCCGCCGTGCTCCACCGGCCAGCCCAGGCAGGTCCAGCCCGCCGCGGCCAGATGACGATTCCAGGCGAGCCGCTCATCGAAGGCCTCGTGCTCGCTGCCCGGACCGCCCAGCCCCTTCAACTCTGCGAACTCACCGACGAGGTTCTCGGCCAGCCATTCCCGGATTTCGGCGCGCACCTGATCATCAGAGATCTCCGACATCGGTGCTTGGTGCTCAACCACTCCAGTAGGCTAACCTACCAAGCACTTGCTTGTTATTGGAAGGTGGGTCGGACGCGTATGGAATCGGCGCAGCAGACACCCGAACTCACCATTCCGGCAGCGTTAGACCAGGCAGCAGCACGTTTCGGCGAGCGTGACGCCCTCTACGCGGACGGTTCCTGGTTCACATTTTCCGAGCTGCGCGCCCGCGCCCGGCGCTTCGCCGCCGCGTTGATCGCGCTCGGCATCGAACACGGAGAACGGGTCGCCATCTGGTCGCCCAACTCGTGGCATTGGCCCATCGCCTGTCTGGGCGGGCAATACGCCGGAGCCGCCATCGTCCCCATGAACACGCGGTACACCGTCGATGAGGCGACAGACATCCTGCAGCGCAGCCACGCTCGGGTGCTGGTGTCCGTCGGAACATTCCTCGGCTCGGATCGCATCGCACAACTGGATACGTCGGCGCTGCCCGATCTGCGACACATCGTGAGAGTTGCGGTGGAATCCGGCGACGAATCCAGCTGGGACGCGTTCGTCGCACACGGAGATGACATCAGCGACGAGACCATCGACAAGCGCAAGGCCACGGTGAGCTCCGAGGACATCAGCGACATCCTCTTCACCTCCGGAACCACCGGCCGCAGCAAGGGTGTGCTGTGCATGCACCGCCAACCATTGGCGGCCTCGCTGGCCTGGGCCACCTACGGCGAGTTCACCGAAAACGATCGCTACCTCTGCGTCAATCCGTTCTTCCACAACTTCGGTTACAAGGCGGGCATCCTCGCCTGCCTTCAGACCGGTGCCGCACTCATGCCACAGCTGACCTTCGACCCCGAAAAAGCAATGGCCGCAGTCCAAGAGCACAAGATCACCGTGCTACCGGGCGCACCCACCATCTTCCAGATGCTGCTTGACCACCCCGCGCGCAAAAACTACGACCTGACCTCGTTGCGGTACTCCGTGACCGGCGCGGCCGTGGTGCCGGTGGTGCTGATCGAACGCATGCAATCCGAGCTGGACTTCGATCTGGTACTCACCGCGTACGGTCTCACCGAGACACAGGGCTTCGCCACGATCTGCCGCTCCGACGACGACGCCGTCACCGTCGCCACCACCTGCGGGCGGCCGATGATCGGCTACGAACTACGCATCGACGGGGCCGAAAAGCCCGGCGACGAAGGGGAAGTGCTGCTGCGCAGCGCCAATGTGATGAAGGGCTACCTCGACGATCCGGCGGCCACCGCCGAGACCATCGACAGCGAAGGTTGGCTACACACCGGCGACATTGGCAAGCTCGACGCACGTGGGAATCTGACGATCACCGACCGGCTCAAGGACATGTACATCTGCGGTGGGTTCAACGTCTACCCCGCCGAAATCGAGCAGGTGCTGATGCGTCTCGATGGCGTGACAGATGCCGCCGTCATCGGGGTGCCCGACGCGCGACTCGGCGAGGTCGGTAAGGCGTACATCGTGCTCAGGTCCGGCGCGACCCTGCGCCCCGAGGACGTAATCGAGTACAGCGCAAAGCATGTGGCGAACTTCAAGAAACCGCGGTTTGTCGAGTTCCTCGACGAGCTTCCCCGCAACTTGGGCGGCAAGGTGGTCAAACCCACTCTGCGGGCCATGCACCAAGAGGAGAGTAGCTAGTGGACCTACTTCTTGACGACGAGACCGAGGCATTCCGGGCCGAGGTACGCGAATTCCTCGCGGCTAATGTCCCGAACCCGCCTCTGCCCTCCTATGATTCACCGGAAGGTGCGGTGGCACACCGGCAATGGGAGCGCACGCTATACGACGCGGGATTCTCCGCGGTGTCCTGGCCCAAGGAGTACGGCGGCCGCGACGTCACCCTGCTGCAGTGGGTGATCTTCGAGGAGGAGTACTTCCGGGCCGGCGCACCGGCGCGCATCAGCCAGAACGGCATGTTCCTGCTGGGGCCGACGCTGTTCGCGCATGGCAGCAAGGATCAGCTGGATCGTGTTCTCCCGAAGATGGCCAACGGTGAGGAGACCTGGGCGCAGGCATGGTCTGAGCCCGAGTCCGGGAGCGACCTGGCATCGCTGCGCTCGCCCGCCCGCAAGGTAGACGGGGGCTGGCGACTGTCCGGGCAGAAGATCTGGAGCTCACGAGCACCCTTCGCGGACAGGGCATTCGGATTGTTCCGCTCTGATCCCGACGCGCAGCGCCATCAGGGTCTGACGTACTTCATGTTTGATTTGAAGGCCGAGGGCATCACCGTGCGCCCCATCCCGCAGCTGGATGGCGATCCCGGCTTCGCGGAGATCTTCCTGGACGACGTGTTCGTACCCGACGAAGACGTCATCGGCGCGGTACACGACGGTTGGCGCGTGGCCATGAGTACATCGAGCAACGAGCGCGGCATGTCACTGCGCAGCCCCGGCCGCTTCCTGGCCACCGCGGATCGGCTGGTCGATCTGTGGAAATCGGTTCCGGAGAACGGGTTCGCATCCGAACGCGTCGCCGACGCCTGGATCGCGGCGCAGGCCTACCGGCTGCACACCTTCGGCACCGTGACCCGGCTGGCCGGCGGCGGAGAGCTGGGTGCCGAATCCTCGATCACCAAGGTGTTCTGGTCTGAGCTGGATGTCGCCCTGCACGAGACCGCGATCGATCTGCGGGGCGCCGACGGCGAGCTGACCAACCAGTGGACGGACGGATACCTGTTCTCACTCGGCGGCCCGATCTATGCGGGCACCAACGAGATTCAGCGCAATATCATCGCCGAGCGCATCCTGGGCCTGCCCAAGGAGAGCGCTCGAACCGGAGGTGCCAAGTGAAGTTCGATCTGGACACTCAACAGCGCGACTTCGCCGCCAGCATCGACGCGGCGCTGTCGGCGGCCGACGTTCCGGCGGCGGCCCGCGCCTGGGCCGCGGGTAATCACGAACCCGGTCTGGCCGTGTGGTCCACGCTCGCCGAGCTGGGCGTGACCGCCCTCGCGGTCTCCGAGAAATACGACGGCATCGGGGCTCACCCCGTCGACCTGGTTGTCGCCCTTGAGGGTTTGGGAAAGTGGGCCGTCCCCGGCCCCGTCGTCGAGTCGGTCGCGGTGGCCCCGCTCCTGCTGTCCAGCCACGAAGACGGCGCCGAGCCGTCCACCCGTATCGCCTCCGGCGAACTGATCGCCACGGTCGCCGCGCCGCCCATCACTCCCCGCGCCCTCGACGCCGATGTCGCCGGGCTGGTGCTCATCGCCGATGACATCGGCGTGCGCGAGGCGCAGGCGGGCACCCAGCACGAATCGATCGATGCCACCCGCCGGGTGTTCGACGTGATACCGGCCGGCGGCGGCATCTCTCTCGACACCAGCTACGCCATCAACCATGGCGTACTTGCCATCTCGGCACAGCTGATCGGCGCCGGACAGGCCCTGCTGGATCGGGCCGTGGAGTACGCCAAGCAACGTTCGCAGTTCGGGCGGCCAATCGGCTCGTACCAGGCCGTCAAGCACAAACTGGCCGACGTGCACATCGCGCTGGAGTTGGCCCGCCCACTGGTGTACGGCGCGGCACTCTCCATCGCCGACGAGTCCCCCACCGCCGCACGCGATGTGAGCGCCGCGAAGGTCGCCGCCGGCAAGGCCGCATATCTCGCCGCGCGCTCATCGCTGCAGACTCACGGCGCTATCGGCTTCACCGCCGAATACGACCTGTCCCTGTGGATCCTCAAGGTGCGCGCCCTGATGTCGGCGTGGGGTACGCCGGAGTGGCACCGTGCCCGGGTGTTGGAGGCACTGTGAGCGCTTCCGTGAACGCCGAAAGGCAGATGCTGCGCGACACTGTCCGCTCGCTGGTGACCAAGCGGGCCGATTCCGCCGCGGTCCGCACGGCCATGGAATCCGAACGCGGCTACGACGCGAGCCTGTGGACCGTCCTGTGCGAACAGGTAGGCGCCGCGGCGCTGCTGATACCCGAGGAATTAGGCGGTGCCGGAGGCGAACTCGCCGATGCCGCCATCGTGATGGAAGAGCTTGGCCGCGGGCTCGTACCCAGTCCGCTGATGGGCACGCTGTGGGCCGAGCTTGCGCTGCTCGATTCCGGATACCGCGGTGAGCTCCTGGAGATGTTGGCCGCCGGCGAATCGATCGGTGCGGTCGCCTTCGATCCGGGATATGTCGTCAACGGAGACATCGCCGACATCGTGCTCACTGTGGAAGGCGATGCGGTGAGCCTGGCGGAAAGCGTCACGACATCGCCGCTGGCCACCATGGACCCCACCCGTCGGCTGGCCGCCGTCGCCGTCGGCGCGGCCGAGCCCATCGGAACCGCCCCGGGATTGATCGACAAGGCCGGGTTACTGCTGGCCGCCGAGCAGGTGGGCGCCGCCGCACGCGCACTGGATCTCACCGTCGAGTACACCAAGACACGGGTGCAGTTCGGGCGCGCCATCGGCAGCTTCCAGGCCCTCAAGCACCGGATGGCAGACCTGTACGTCCTCGTCGAATCCGCGCGCGCCACCGTCTACCAGGGGATTGCGGACCTGACTCCCGAGGCCGCCACAGTGGCGAGAATCAAAGCCAGCGAGGTACTTTCGGCGGTATCCGGTGACGCGATCCAGCTGCATGGCGGCATCGCCATCACCTGGGAGCACGACGCACACCTGTACTTCAAGCGTGCGCACGGCAGCGCATTGCTGCTGGGCACGCCGCGCCAGCTGCTGCCAAATCTGGAGACCGCTGCAGGACTCTGATCCGTCTGCCTAGACTCCGAGCATGGAGACCAAAGCCAGCCCCTGGCCCGCCTACCGACTGGCCGCGATGCTGCTCGGCGTCGGCGTGGTGCATTTCGTCGCGCCGAAACCGTTCGACGACATCGTGCCCGCGGAACTCCCCGGCGATGCCCGGTTCTATACCTACGCCTCCGGTGTTGCCGAGCTCGGCACCGGCGCGTTGCTGCTGGCACCCAAGACGCGCAGGCTAGGCGCCACGCTGGCCGCGCTGCTGTTCATTGCCGTCTTCCCCGCCAACATCAACATGGTGCGGCTGTGGTGGGACAAACCGCTGCCGCTCAAGCTCGGCGCCATCGCCCGGCTCCCGTTGCAGATCCCGATGATCACCGAAGCTCTGAAGGTCCGCCGTACGGCATAGCCGGGCCTGGCCGTCCCTAGGCAGCCCTAGTCATAGATGACGGCATTGCCCTCGCGCTTGAGATCGGACAGCCCCGCCCGGAAGGTTTCCATGAATTCCGGCGGGGGCCCTTCCCAGTCCAGTACTTCGCCCACGATGCGCACCGGTTCCCGGGACCGGTACGAGTGAGTGGGGTTCCCCGGAAACTTCTTGTCCGTCACGTTCGGGTCGTCTTCCAAGGTGCCCTCCGGCTCCACGATGTACACGTGGCCCCGGCCCTCACCCTTGGCCATCATGGCCGCCAATCCCGCGCCGATCAACGTCCTGGTCACGTAGATGTGGTTCATCACGCGGCCCTCTTCGTAGTTCGACAGATGACCCGGCGTCAACAGATCACCTATCGCCAGGTCGGCCTTGGTGCCGTGGAAGTACGCGCCAGATTCGTGCGCCTCGAAAAAGTCCGGGATCGTCATACCAGCTCCCATCAGTCGAAGTTCGTGGTCGCAGGATTGTGCGCCACGGTGGGGGCCTTGCCGCAAGCCCCCCTTCATGCCATATTTTGAAAGGAGAGAAGCCAAAAGGTTGACCGGTCCAACTCTCAGTGGTCGAGTTGGGGCATGCCGCTGCAGATATCCGACCGAGAACGCGACGCGCTGGCTCAGGTCACCCAGTTCCCGTTATTGGCAGCGATCAGCGGCCGCCGGTCACGGCGCTTCCCCACCGGGGGCCACATACCCGACGGCCCATTGGCCTACACCAGCACAGAACCTGTCACCCCGATATCGGAAGTTGAACGGGCACTGATTCTTTCGGTGGTCGGCGGGGTAACCGGGTGGCACTACGGCATCACCTATCACCCCGGATACGCCCCCGCATTCCCCAACTACTCCGGCAGCGCCACCGGTCGCACCTTTCCCTCCGCCGCCGGATTTCACACCAGCCAACTCTTCTTCACCGACGACACCGGGATCTACCTACTGCCCACCCGGGACGAACCGCCGCGGGAGTTCTCAACGATCGAGGACTGGATCACCCACACCGCCGACTCGTACGTCCAGATCTCGGACACACGTCTGGAGCTGCCCCGCGAAGAGCCATATATGGAGGGTCACAACATCTGGATCGGAAACCATCCAGGCAGCCTGCTGGCCTTCCCGGTCGCCGATCTGGCCGAACACCTGATCGCGAACCTGTCCTTCTTCGCCGCGAACGGCTATCTCATCTACGACGACGTCAACAACCGGAGCATCCCCGGCACCGAAAAATTCGGGAGCCTGCGCAACTACGGGGACCCGATTCCGCTGTCCTTCGTCGAGCAGTACACGCTCACCGAGGCCAGCGCCGAGCTGGCCACCGCGACACACAACGGAGTACTGCTCCTGCAAGCGCTCGGCCTGGGCGGCTGGATGTTCGACGGCCTCGACCGGCTGTCGGTACTGGGCGGATCCGGCGACCCACGCGCGCCCGGTATCGGATTCAGGTCCGACAGCGACGAGCGGTGGCCGTTCCCCAACGCCACCGGCTTGCCGGGATTCTTCGAAACCCTCAGCCCGCCACATGTGCCGACGGTCGCGGACGGCGTCGCGAAATACATCGATCGCAAATACGGTCCAGGAGGCCCTTTCCACCCCGACACCCCGGGCGCCTGGGCAGATTCACGCAAGGTTCGTTCGGCCGCGCTGCCCGCCGAAGCGATCCAGGAGATCGTCACCGTCGAGGCCTCCTACATCTATGACGCCTTCGGAAAGATTCCCGGCACCGTTCCCACCGTGCACGCGCTGATGTACCTGCAGGCACAGAACATCGACCTGGGCTTCTACGACACACACTTCGGCCCGGGCGCCTATCTGCCCACACACGCCGAACATGCCCGGCGCTGGTACGGCTAGCGGGCCGGGCGTCGTGCTCTGGTCTCGCTCAATAGCTCGAATTGGTCGACACTGAGATAATGCAGCGACGAAATCTGTTGAAGCTCGGTGCGGCGACCGCAGGTGCCGTCATGCTGGCCGCCTGCGCTGATAGACCGGGTGGCGACGACGATACTGAGGTCGTGGACGACAACACCTCCTGGCACATGCCCGATGAGGGCGAGCCGCATCTGCGAACCTGGATGGCCTTCGGTGCCAGTGCCGAGATCTGGGGACGGCGACTCCACCGAAAGGTTCAGCAGAATCTCGGCGCCATCGCACAGGCCATTGCACAGTTCGAACCGGTGTCCATGCTGGTGCGCCCGGACGAGACCGAGCTGGCTCGCCAATGGGCGGGCCCCAACGTGGAGTTGGTGCCGGCCCCGCTGGACGACCTATGGATTCGGGACAGCGGACCCGTGTTTGTCCGTAACGAAAGTGGCAGGGCTGCCATTGATTTCAACTTCAACGGCTGGGGAGACAAGCAAGAGCACGAATCCGATGCCAGGGTCGCCGGTGAGGTGGCCAAACGCGCAGGAGTTCCGATCCTGCACACCAGCCTGATCCTGGAAGGCGGTGGCATCGAAGTCGATGGCCAGGGCACCGCGATCATCACCGAGAGCTGTGTGCTCAACGACAACCGCAACCGCGGCCGCTCCAAGACTGATGTGGAAGCTGAACTGCGGCGTCTACTGGGCCTGCAGAAGATCATCTGGCTGCCCGGTATCGCGGGTATGGATATCACCGACGGGCATACAGATTTCTACGCACGGTTCGCCGGGCCGGGGGTCGTCGTAGCCGGTCTGGACAATGACCCCGATTCCTTCGACTACGACGTGACCCGCCGTCACCTCGACATCCTCAACAAGGCCACAGATGCGGCCGGGCGCCCCCTGCGCGTGGAGGTACTCGAAGCCCCCGAACAGGGACGAGACGATTTCGAATCCGAGGATTTCGCCGCGGGATACATCAACTTCTATGTGTGCAACGGCGGCGTCATCGCACCCGAATTCGGTGATCCGCATGCCGATACAGAAGCCAAGTCCACCCTGGAACGGTTATTCCCGGGCCGCCGGGTGATTCAGCTGGATATCGACGGCGTCGCCGCCGGCGGCGGCGGTATCCATTGCGCCACACAGCAAGAGCCCCGATAGCTCCTCAGCGCGCAACCGAACGGGGCGCTCCCGGTCCGGCATCGATGCGGACCGGTCCGGCGGCCGAGGGCGTCACCGAAAAATCGAAAATGGCAGTCGGGATGTACACAGTGGCACAGGAATTCGGAATATCGACCACACCGGATAGGCGGCCCTCGATGGGCGCGGCACCCAACAGCAGGTAGGCCTGTTCCGGGCTGTAACCGAACTTGGTCAGGTAGTCGATGGCGTGCAGGCAGGCACGCTGATACGCCAAATGCGAGTCCAGGTATCGCTGTTCATCATCGAGGGTCACCGACGTTCCGGAGAACGCCAGCCATTGCGAGTACTGCGGATCGGTATTGCCCGGCATGAAGATCGCGTTCTCGGACACCCCGTATGTGTCCATGCCGCCCTTGATCACGTCCACATGCAGGTCGATGAAGCCGCCCATCTCGATGGCACCGCAGAAGGTGATCTCACCGTCTCCCTGCGAGAAATGCAGGTCACCGACCGACAGCTTGCCGCCCGGCACGAACACCGGGTAGAACACGCGACTGCCCTTGGTCAGGTTCTTGATGTCCTGATTGCCGCCGTTTTCCCGCGGAGGTGCGGTGCGGGCCGCCTCGGCCGCCGCCTTCTCAAAGGATGCGCCGCTGAGGGCACCCAATACCGCGTCCCGGGGTTCCGGGGGAAGTGCCAGCGCGGGAACACGGTTGGGGTCGGTGGCGATCAGCGCACCCTCACGGGCATTCCATCTCGCCAACAACTCCGCGGACGGCGCCGTTCCCATCAGACCCGGGTGCACGATCCCGGTGAAACTGACGCCCGGGACATGCCGGGAGGTCGCCGTCTGTCCGGAGAAATCCCAGATTGCCTTGTACGCGTCGGGGAACTGCTCGGTAAGAAAACCGCCACCGTTCACCGTCGGGAAGATGCCGGTGTAACCCCACCCCTGACCGGCCAGCGGGCCTGAGTCTTCCTGCGGTATCGGGCCCACATCCAGAATGTCCACGATCAGCAGGTCGCCCGGTTGCGCCCCTTCTACCGAGAAGGGGCCGGACAACGCGTGCACCGTGGTCAGCGGGGCATCGCGGATGTCGTCGGCGGAGTCGTCGTTGTGGATTGCGCCGTCAAACCATTCGCGGCAATGCACCCGGAATGACGTACCCGGTTTGACGACGGCGGCCGGCGGAATGTCGGGGTGCCATCTGTTGTGCCCGATGATCTGTTGCTCGGTGAATTTCCTGTTCGAATCCAGCGGGAACAACACCTCGGGCATGGCATTCCTTCCGATTATGGGCGGGGTAGTTTGCGGTGCAAGGGATTTGATGTCACAGGCGCCGATCGACGCATGGTGGGCGGCAGTGCGGAAACCACCGCGGGTTCGCTGGCGCTGCGCGCGGTGGCGTCGAGCAGGCGCATGCGCGCAGAAGAACCGCGGCTCATTCCCGCGATACCAAAAACCCGGCGTGCCGGTTCAGGGCAGCCGGGGCAGGGAACGGTGTTCGGAGCGGTGGCGACGGCGAAGTTGCGCGCGGTATCGCCACAGCTTGTACACCGATACTGATACAACGCCATGACCCGCCCTCACCGAGGTAGCACTTGGATCTGAGACGTTACGCCGGATTGGCCAGGCCCGCAGTGGAAACGAGTGGCAGCCCGGTTACAGCCAGGTGTCCTCGGTGGTGGCGGTGAGGAACGCCTCCAGGTCATTGCGCCAATCGGCGGGCGTGGTCTTGTCCGGCTCGATACCGGTGTACTGCCCGCGGTAGAACAACAGCGGACGAGTAGCGGTCGGCTTCTCCGGGATCTCGCTGAGTTCCTTGACCGATCCAAACACCACCCAATGATCTCCGCCGTCGTGGACGGTAGCGACCTCGCAGTCGATGTGCGCCAATGAACCATTGATGATCGGCGACCCAAGTCCCGATGGGCGCCAGTCGATTCCAGCGAACTTGTCCGGCTCGCGCGAACCAAATCGGGCGGACACCTCACGCTGATTCTCAGCCAGCACGTTCACGCAGAACTTGCCTGACGCCTCGATAGCCGCCCAGGAACGCGACTGCTTGGTGGGACAGAACAACACCAGCGGGGGTTCCAGCGACAGCGCGGCGAAGGACTGGCAGGCAAAACCCACCGGCGTGTCCTCGTGCGTCGTGGTAATGATGGTGACGCCGGTACAGAACTGCCCCAGCACATTCCGGAACGTGCGCGGATCGATATCCGTCACTGGTTCAGCTTCGCACCGATGGTGAAGTCGTGGCCCCACAGGCTGACCGCGGTGCTCTCCCGCGCGATCCAGGAGTCATCTTCGACCTGCCTTCCCTCGCAGCCGAATTCGATGTCGAATCCGCCCGGCGTCTTCATATAGAAGGACAGCATCAAATCGTTGACATGCCGGCCCAGGCTGGCCGACATGGGCACCTTGCGGCGCAGCGCGCGATCCAGGCACAGACCCACATCGTCGGAGTTCTCCACCTCGACCATCAGGTGCACGATGCCGCTCGGCGTAGGCATGGGCAGGAACGCCAGGCTGTGGTGCCTCGGGTTGCAACCGAAGAAGCGCAACCAGGCCGGCTCACCGTCCGCGGGGCGCCCCACCATCTGCGGCGGAAGCCGCATGGAGTCACGCAGCCTGAATCCCAGCACATCTCGGTAGAAATGCAGCGATTCGGCATCGTTCTTGGTGGACAGCACCACGTGGCCCAGGCCCTGGTCTTCGGTGACGAACTTGTGCCCGTACGGGCTCACCACCCGGCGATGCTCCAGCGCAACGCCGTGGAACACCTCTTGGATGTTGCCCGACGGATCCTCGAAAACAATCAGCTCGTCGACCCGGCGTTCGGCCTTCTCCTGCGCGGTGCCCTCCTTGTAGGGCGTGCCGTTGGCCTCAAGCGCTTCACGGACCTGTTGCAGCCCAGCGGCGTTGGCCGCCTCCCAACCGGTGACCGAAAGACGGTCGTGCTGACCGGGGACGATGACCAGACGTGCGGGGAAATCGTCCATGCGCAGGTAGAGCGCACCGTCAACGGTGCCCTTGCCCTCGACCATGCCGAGGATCTTGAGCCCGTACTCACGCCAGGCCGCCATGTCGGTGGCCTCGATGCGCATGTATCCCAGTGAGCGGATGGCGTCCATTCTCGGATTCCTCCTAAATACCCGGCGTTAAACCATTGTGTCGGTGGCGGGCAGCTCGAAGGCGTGGTTACCCCAGATTTGGTACGCCCGCTCGGCGTCGTTGGCGGCGTGCACACGACCTGCGTGGGCATCACGCCAGAAACGCTGCACCGGAGCGTCGTTGGACAGCGCGGTGGCGCCGGAGTTCTCGAACAACAGGTCGATCGACGCGATCGCCCGGCCGGTGGCACGCACCTGGTCGCGGCGCGCGGCAGCACGCAGCTCGAAGGGAACCTCCTGACCCGCCGAGATGAGAGCGAACTCGTCGCCCACATTCCCGATCAGCTGACGCCACCCGGCGTCGATGTCACTGGCGGCCTCGGCCACGCGCACCTTGGTGAACGGGTCATCCTTGGCCTTCTCACCAGCGTAGGCGGCGCGCACGCGCTTGCCCTGAGCCTCGACATGTGCGTCGTACGCGCCATAGGCCATACCCATGATGGGCGCGGTGATAGTGGTGGGGTGCATTGTGCCCCAAGGCATCTTGTAGACGGCAGCGGTGTTGGTCTCGTATCCACCGGCGGTCTGGTCGTTCATCTTCTTGTAGGACAGGAACCGGTGCTTGGGCACGAAGACGTCCTTGACCACGACGGTGTTGCTACCGGTGCCACGCAGGCCGACCACATTCCACACGTCGTCGATGCGGTACTCGGTGCGCGGGATCAGGAAGCTGCCGAAGTCGACGGGACGGCCATCCTTGATGACGGGCCCGCCGAGGAACGCCCAGGTGGCGTGGTCACAGCCCGAAGACCAGTTCCACGAGCCGTTGACGAGGTAGCCGTCACCGGCTTCGGTCACCACACCGGCACCCATCGGGGCATACGAGGAGGACACGCGCACATTGGTGTCATCTCCCCAGACCTCCTCTTGCGCCTTCTGGTCGAACAGCGCGAGGTGCCAGTTGTGCACACCGATGATCGAGGCGACCCAGCCCGTGGAGCCGCACGCGCTACCCAAACGGCGCACCGCTTCGTAGAAGGTGGTGGGAGCGGTCTCGTATCCACCCCACTGCGACGGCTGCAGCAGCTTGAAGAAGCCGATCTCCTGCAGTTCGGAGACGGTGGCATCGGGCAGACGCCGCAGGTCCTCGGTCTCCTGGGCACGCTTGCGCAGGCTCGGCAGCAGGTCGTCAATTCCCGCGAGAACCGCCTGAACTTCGTCCCGCTGTTCGGTCGTCGTCACTGTTCATCCTTCCGCGTTCCGCCGATACTTGTCGTTAGCATCAGTCGGCACAAACTAGGGCTAGTAGTTCGCGACACCCGCTGTACACCCTCGGTGGTAGCGCGCGTTCACTGCTGAGACTAGAACACGTTTCGATCTGTGTCGACATCGCCTTGCCCACCCCGGGAAGGCGGGCTCATCTGGAACGAAGCGCCGACGGTGTTGTAGGGCCAAAGGTCAATTCTGTAACCTGTTCTAGTTCGGCCGCTCGCCGACGACGACTGACGGAGGAAATGACGTGACGGACGTTCCGCTCGGGAAGCACGTCCTTGAGGTGCGCATCGCCGAGGTGATCGACGAGACCGCCGACTCCCGGTCCCTGGTCTTCGAGATTCCCGAAGAGGCCGCCGACAAATTCGCGTACACGCCCGGTCAGTACCTCACGCTGCGCATTCCGTCCGACCGCACCGGGTCGGTGGCACGCTGCTACTCCCTGTCCAGCTCCCCGCATATCGACGACCGGTTGACGGTCACGGTCAAGCGCACCGCGGACGGATACGGGTCCAACTGGATTTGCGACAACGCACACGCCGGCATGCACATGCATGTGCTGGCGCCGTCCGGGGTTTTCGTCCCCCGAGACTTGAGCCGAGATCTCCTCCTTGTCGCCGGCGGCAGCGGCATCACCCCGATGATGGCCATCTGCAAGTCCGCACTCTCGCAGGGCAGCGGCAAGGTGGTGCTCATCTACGCCAATCGCGATGAGCAATCCGTGATCTTCGGGGCGGCGCTGCGCGCGCTGGCGGCCGAATACGCGGACCGGCTGACCGTCATCCATTGGCTCGAATCCGTGCAGGGGCTGCCGTCGCAGCAGCAGCTGGCCACGCTGGCCGCACCTTTCGCCGATCACGAGGCCTTCATCTGTGGCCCAGGACCATTCATGGATGCCTCGGAGGCCGCGCTCAAGGGCAACGGCATGACCGACGATCGCGTACATATCGAGGTATTCCGGTCTCTGGAGAGCGACCCCTTCGCGGAGGTTGTCCTTGCCGAACCGTCGGATGACGATGAACCACCGGCCACCGCCACCGTGGAACTCGACGGTGAGACCCACGAGGTCAGTTGGCCGCGCAGCACCGTGCTGCTGGACGTGCTACTCGCCAAAGGGCTGGACGCACCGTTCTCCTGCCGCGAAGGGCACTGCATGACCTGCGCCTGCATCCTCAAGGATGGCAAGGTGCGCATGCTGGTCAACGACGCGTTGTCCCAGAACGACATCGACGACGGATACATCCTGGCGTGCCAGGCGGTACCGGAGACCGACGAAGTCAACGTAACCTTCGACGAGTGAGAGACCCCATGGCTCGCCTCGTAAGCGCCGCCGTACTGCTGATGGCCGCCACCAATCTGATGACCCCAGCGACGGCACACGCCGAAGTCAAGACGGCCGATGTGAGCACGCCGGTCGACGACGCCCGGCAACTCGAGGTCCACGCGACCGCGGATTGCCGCAAGGCCGAGCGGCAGTGCTACTACACCGCCACCGTCAATCTGCGCGGGCCTAACGGAATCGAAGGATTTCCCGGAGATCTGTGGGCCAGACAGACCACCGAACTGCGCACCTCCGACCGGCTGAACTACCTATGGGTGCAGTGGGCCGACAACCCCAACACCGTCGAGCACAACGGCGGCAGCACCTGGACCCTGACCACCGTGTACATCGGCGGGGGCACGCCCGACCGGTTCCAGATCTCCGGAACCACGCAACCCACCGACTGGGCCACCGGACAACCCAAGCTCGACGCCGACTACATCGTCTGCAGTCGCGTGGAGGCCAATTTTGATGGCCGCTATGTGATTTCACCCGATGCCTGCGCGGTGGCGCGCTTCAGCTGAGCTCTCTCACCGACACGCCGTGTTGTGTGTGCGCCACTCGCGAAACGCGTCAAAAACCGTAGTCTCGACGCGATTCTTGCCGCTAACGCGGCAAGCCGAGTAGCCGCTCACCCGCCACACTGAGCAGGATCTGGGTGGTGCCGCCGGCGATGGACAGGCACCGATCCCGCATGAACAACCACATCTCGCGCGACTCCACCGCGCCGTGGGTGTCCACGTAGTCGAGGATGTGCTCCGAGAGCCCCTGCCGGTGCCGAACACCGACGAGCTTGCGCACGCTCGAAGCCGCACCCGGGTCCTGCCCGCCGATGGCGCGCACCGCCGTGCGCAGATCCAGCAGCGCGCCGGTTTGCGCTGAGCACACGAATACTCCGAGCGTATCGAGTTGTGCCGCATCTAATTCCGCATCACCAATGAGCGCGAGCAGCGATTCCATGGCCTCGTCGAGGGTGCCGCCGCCGGCCATCGCCACTCGCTCGTTGGCCAAAGTGGTACGGGCCAGGCGCCAGCCGTCATCAACCGAGCCCACTACGTTCTCGTCCGGAACGACGACACCGTCAAGGAATACCTCGTTGAACATCTCCTCGCCCGTGATTTCGCGCAGCGGCCGCACGGTGATGCCGGGGGTCTTCATGTCCAGCAGGAAGTAGGTGATGCCCTTGTGCTTGGGAACATCAGGATTCGTGCGGGCCAGGCAGATCGCCCAGTCCGCGATCTGCGCCTTGGAGTTCCACACCTTCTGTCCGTCCAGCTTCCAACCGCCGTCGACCCGGGTTGCCTTGGTGCGCAACGCCGCAAGATCGCTGCCGGCACCGGGCTCGGAGAACAGCTGGCACCACTCGATCTCACCGCGCAGGGTGGGCGCGACGAATTGTGTTATCTGCTCCGGTGTTCCGTGCTCGAGAATGGTCGGAGCAGCCCACCAGCCAATTACCAGGTCTGGACGGGCAACGCCCGCCGCATGCAGCTCCTGGTCGATGAGCAACTGCTGCGCGGCGCCGGCACCCAGCCCATACGGCGCCGGCCAATGCGGGGCCAAGAAGCCCGTCTCGGCCAGCCGGACTTGATGCTCATGCTGTGGCGCCGAGGCGATTTCCGCCACCGTCGCCGCAACGGTCGCACGCTGGGCCTCCACCTCACCAAGGTCGATCGTCAGCGACCGGCGGGTGCCGTCAAGGGTGAGCGCGGCCGCCTTACGCCGCCATACCGCGGGCTTACCCAGGAACGATTGCAGGGCGTAGGCCCGGCGCAGGTACAGGTGCGCGTCGTGCTCCCAGGTGAATCCGATACCGCCGAGGATCTGGATGCAATCCTTGGTGTTGGCCACCGCGGCGTCCACGGCCACCGCCGCCGCGACCGCCGCGGCAATCGAAAGCTGTGGGGAATCACCGCTATTCGCAAGGACATCCTGCGCACACCCGGCGGCGTCCCAGACGGCGACATCGGCCTGCTCGACCCGGCACAACATCTCCGCACACATGTGCTTGATGGCCTGGAAGCTGCCGATCTGCTTACCGAACTGCTCGCGCACCTTGGCGTACTCGACGGCGGTCTGCAATGCCCATCGCGCCACACCCACCGCCTCCGCCGAGAGCGTCACCGCGGACAGATCGGCGACCACCGCGGCGGGCAGGCCCACCGGATGCGCCACGGCGCCGTTCAGCGTGATCTCGGCCCACGGGCGGGAGAAGTCCGTCGCCTTCTTGACCGCTACCGCGGCACCGGTATCCGCACAGTCCACGAGCACCCACCCGTCGGGCCCCGGGGCCAACAGCAGTCCGTCGGCAGTGCCGCCCAGCACCGCCGGCAACACGCCGGAGGCACGCCCCCCGTCGACGGTCAGATTCCCGGCGAGTGCCAGGCCCGCCGTCCGCTCCCCGGCGGCCAGTGCCGGGACGAATTCCTCGTGCCCGTCAACGGCGAGGACCACCGCGGCCAGCGCGCTGGTGGCCACCGGACCCGGCACCAATGCTGCCGCGGCCTCATCGACCATGGCGATCATGTCGTCGAATCCGGCGCCCGATCCACCGGCGGCTTCGGGCACCGCGACACCGAAAATGCCCAGCTCAGCTAGCCCTGCGTAGGCAGAACCCCACCCGTTGGACTCCGATTCCATCTTCCGGACCGACTCAATGACCGCCGCGCTCTTGGCCCACTGACGGACCGCGTCCCGCGCGGCTTCCTGTACTTCGGATGAGCCGCTCGCGCGAAGACCGGACGGTACCGACACAGTTTCCTCCTGCTGTTTTTCGACACAAATCACACTAGAACGTGTTCTAATATCGTGATTGGGTTCAGTGTAGTAGGAACGCATTCAGGCTGTACAGAGCGCTACCGACGAGCCAGGGAGACCTGATTCGGCCGACAGGCATCCGTATAGTTGTGCGCTGGAACCGTCGCGTGCAGACGCGAGATTGAGGGCAGGGAGTACAGACGCATGGCAACGCCTCGGACATCTAGCGCATCGGAAACCGTGCAATCAGGTGACGCAGACACCGACGCGACAAGCCAGCCTGCCGCCGTCTCCGCGCTGTCCGACGACGACCTCGGTTCCAGTGCGCAGCGCGAACGCCGCAAGCGCATCCTGGACGCCACGCTGGCCATCGCCTCCAAGGGCGGCTACGAAGCGGTGCAGATGCGCACCGTCGCCGAACGTGCGGATGTCGCCGTCGGCACCCTGTACCGCTACTTCCCGTCCAAGGTGCATCTGCTGGTGTCGGCGCTGGAGCGCGAATTCGAGCAGATCGACGCGCGGTCCGATCGCAACACCGTCAGCGGCGGCACACCCTACGAGCGACTGCACACGGCGATCACCCGACTCAACCGCAACATGCAGCGCAATCCATTGCTCACCGAAGCGATGACGCGTGCGCTGGTCTTCGCCGACGCTTCCGCCGCCGGTGAGGTTGATCACGTGGGCCGATTGATGGACGGCATCTTCGCTCGGGCGATGGCCGGCGACGACGACCCGACCGACGCGCAGTTTCACATCGCCCGCGTCATCTCAGACGTCTGGACCTCCAACATGATTGCCTGGTTGACGCGGCGGGCCTCCGCGACCGACGTGAGCCATCGGCTCGATCGCACCGTCCGGCTGTTACTCGGCATCACCTAGCCGCGACGCTCGGCCTAACCTGCCCCACGCAGGTAGCGGACGTAGACTCGGGACCCGTGGTGAGTGCCCAAGATCTGCCCGTGGAATTGCGCCGGGCTCTTTCCGAGGTCGCCCGTACACCCCGTCTGCTGGTGGCCTCCGACTATGACGGAACGATCGCCCCGCTGGTCAACAATCCCGACGATGCCCGCCCGCATCCCGAATCGACCACGGCCCTGCGGGCTTTGGCCGGGCTGCCATCGACCACCTCCGCGTTGATCTCCGGCCGCGCGCTGCGCGACCTGGCGACCCTGTCGCGGCTGCCCGCCGAGGTGCATCTGGTCGGTAGTCACGGTTCGGAGTTCGACGCCGGCTTCGTGCATGCCATCGACGGGGACGCCAAGGCGCTGCTCAAGACCATCGCCACCAAGCTGTCGGCCATCGCCGCCGAATACCCGGGCGTAGCCATCGAACTGAAACCCGCGAGCGTCGCGCTGCACGTACGCAATGCCTCCGACGCGGACGCCGATGCCGCACTGAGTCAAGCACTCTCGGTGGCGAACGGCTGGGGTGCGCAAGTCACCGAAGGTAAGAAGGTTCTGGAGTTCGCCGTCATACCCACGGACAAAGGCCAGGCCCTCGACATCCTGCGCCATCAGGAGGGCGCGACCGCCGCGGTGTTCTTCGGCGACGATGTCACCGACGAAAAGGCCTTCAAACGGCTGCACGGCCCAGACCTTGGCGTCAAAGTGGGCAATGGCGAGACACTTGCCGGATATCGCATCCCGGACACCGAATCCGTAGGCACCGCACTGGCTTTCCTGCTCGAAGAGCGCCGCACCTGGTTACTCGGCGGTCATGCCACCCCGATCGAGCGTCTCACCATGCTCGCCAATTCGCGCACCATCGCACTGGTGACTCCCACCGGCGATATCACCTGGATGTGTCACCCCGAACCCGATTCCGCGGCGGTCTTCGCACACCTCCTCGGCGGAGACGAGGCCGGACACTTCACCATCGGTCCCGCGCGCGCGGCCCTGCCGCTCGGCCAAAAATACATCGACAGCACTATGACAGTCGAAACACGTTGGGCCAGCCTGCAAGTAACCGACTATCTGGCCCATGACGAGATCCCGGGCCGCACCGACCTGATTCGGGTGGTCACCGGCGAGGCCGAGGCGGTGGTGACCTTCGCCCCGCGCCCCGAGTTCGGCCAGGCCCCCGTACAACTGGTGGCCGAGGGTGACGGCCTACGCGTGCTGGGCACCAACGATCCGATCGTGCTGCGCGCGCCCGGCGTCACCTGGACAATTGGGGCCGACGATCAGACCGCAACAGCGACCATCAGCCCAGCCAATGGACCCGTGGTTCTCGAACTGCGTTGTGGTACTGAGGATCTCGGCGAGAATCCAATCCCCGAGGCCGAGCTGCGGGAACGTGCCGAGTCGTACTGGCGCGACTGGGCGCAGACCCTGACGCTGCCCGATCGCAAGCCCGGTCTGATGAAACGCTCGGCACTGACATTGCGCGGACTGGTGCACGCGGAGTCGGGCGCGATCATGGCGGCGGCCACCACATCGCTTCCCGAAGACATCGGCGGCATTCGCAACTGGGACTACCGGTACTGCTGGCTGCGTGACGCGTCGATGACCGCCTCGGCACTGGTGGCGCTGGGCTCGCTCGGCGAGGCAGAGGGCCTACTGGGCTGGCTGCACCGGGTACTCGAGCATCTGCCCGGACCCGATCGCCTACACCCGCTGTACACGCTGGCCGGAACGGTGCTGCCACCCGAAGCGGTCATCGACTCACTGCCCGGGTATGCCGGCTCCCGGCCGGTTCGTGTTGGTAACGCCGCCAATTCACAAGTGCAGCTGGACGTCTTCGGCCCGGTGGTGGAACTGATCCACGACCTGACCCACGCACGCAAGCGGCTCGGGCATACCGACCCGCTGACCGATGCCGACTGGAACCTGGTGTCCGACATGGTTCTTGCCGTCGAACGTCGTTGGTACGAGCCCGATCACGGCATCTGGGAGATCCGCGGCAATCCCCGGCATCACGTCTACTCCAAGGTGATGTGCTGGGTCACGGTGGACCGCGCGGTGAAATTGGCCGACGAGTTCGGCCGCCAGGCCCCACCGTCATGGGCCGCGCTGCGCGACGAGATCGCCGCCGAGGTTGTGGAGAAGGGCTGGAACGAGTCGGTCAACTCCTATACCGCCGCCTATGACGGCACCGATCTGGACGCCGCCACCTTGTATATCGGGCTATCTGGACTGATCGACCCCGCCGATCCCCGCTTCACCGCGACGGTGATTGCCACCGAGGCAGAACTGCGCAGCGGCGCGACGGTGTACCGCTATCACCGCGACGACGGCTTACCCGGCGGCGAGGGCGGATTCCATTTGTGTGCGGCCTGGCTCGTCGAGGCCTATCTGCTCATCGGGGCGCGGTCACAGGCCGAGCTGCTGTTCGACCAGCTGGTCAAGGCCACCGGCCCCACCGGCTTGCTGTCCGAAGAGTACGACCCCGTGGCCGAACGCTCGCTGGGCAATCATCCGCAGGCCTATAGCCACATCGGGCTGCTGCGCTGCGCCGCGCTGCTGTCCTCATAGCGGCAACAGCTCAGCGAATCCTGCCAGGTTTTGCACAGGTGCCACTCCATACGCCATAATGAAAACCGTTTTCATTACTAGATGGCTGGAGGTCTGCGATGCCCACTCGCGTGGCTTTTTTGGCTGTGGCGATGGCAACCGCCGGAGCGCTCGCACTGGCGGGCTGCGGCCAGCCCCACCAGCAGACCGGTGAGCCCACGATCGTGGCCTCCACGGACGCGTGGGCCTCGGTGGCCCAGGCCGTTGCCGGGGATCATGCCAAGGTGAGTGCGCTGGTCAGCGGCGCCAACACCGACCCGCATTCCTTCGAAGTGACGCCCGCGGCGGCCGCTCAGGTCCAAGACGCCACCCTGGTTGTCTACAACGGAGACGGATACGACCCATTCATCGACAAGCTGCTCAAGGATGGCGAGCCGCGGGTCAACGCCTACCAGCTTCTTCCCACCGACTCCGCCGACAAGAACGAGCACGTGTTCTACAGCCTGCGCACCGCTCAACAGGTGGCCAACAACGTCGCGGACGACCTTTCCAAGTCCGACCCGGACAATGCCGATTCCTACCGTACGAACGCGAAACAGTTTGAACAGCAGCTTGATTCAATCGCCAGCCGGCAAAAAGACATCGCCGACAAGTATCGGGGCAAGGCGATTCTGGCGACCGAACCTGTGGCCAGCCATCTGGTCTCCAATTGCGGGCTGGTGGACGCCACCCCGCACGACTTCGCCGAGGCAGCCGAGCAAGGGCGGGACCCTTCCCCCGCGGATGTTGCCACCGCGTTGGATCTGATCAGTACCAAACAGGTTGCGGCCCTTCTATTCAACCCACAAACTGCGGGATCGGTCACCAATCGGATCAAGCAGGCCGCCGAATCTCACGGTGTCCCGGTGGTGACGGTGACCGAAACCCTGCCCGAAGGAACCGACTACATCACCTGGCAACGACGTACCACCGAGCAGCTCGCCGCGGCCCTGGGATGAGCCGGTGCGCGAAGACCAGTAGCGGATAATGACCGCATGAGTGCCGCGACGCTGCGCGATGCATCGATGAATCGCGGTGGACGCACCCTTTGGCAGGACCTGGACCTCACCGTGGAACCGGGCGAATTCATCGCCGTATTGGGCCCCAACGGTTCCGGAAAAACCTCGCTACTGCGTCTACTGCTGGGCCAGGTGCCACTGACCCGGGGCACCATGACCGTGACCGACGACCTCGGATACGTGCCTCAACACCGTCTTGCCGACAACGCACTGATCTTGCGCGCAGAAGACCTCGTGGGCCTCGGAATCGACGGACATCGTTGGGGTTTGGCGGCGATCAACCGCACCCGCCGGGCACGCCATCGCGAGGCAGTCGCCCTCGCGCTGGAGCAGGTGGACGCGAGCCATCTGGCAACCAAGGCTGTTTCGTCACTGTCCGGTGGCGAACTGCAGCGGGTGCGTATCGCGCAGGCACTTGCCGGCGACCCCGCGCTGCTGCTCTGCGACGAGCCGCTCCTGAACTTGGATCCGGCAAGCGCACAGCAGATTTGCGCTCTGATTGACAAGCGGCGGCGCAGCGCGCAGACAGCCGTGCTATTCGTGACGCACGAGATCAATCCGATCCTGCCGTACGCGGACCGGATCCTGTACCTGGTGGACGGGCGCTTCCAGATCGGCACCGTCGACGAGGTGATGACAACGGAGACACTGTCGGAGCTGTACCGCGCCCAGATCGACGTGGTCAAGGTGCGCGGGCAGTACGTGGTGGTCGGCGAAGACCGGCAGATCACCGAAGAATGTGCCGAGCACGCCCATGAATAACTTCTTCGACCTCTCCCTCACCGCCGATCTTTTGGGGCGCGACTTCGTGCAGCAGGCCATTCTGGCCGCCGCTCTGCTCGGACTGCTGGCGGGGCTCATCGGGCCGTTCGTGGTCATGCGGCAGATGTCCTTCGCCGTCCACGGGTCCAGCGAGCTGTCCTTGACGGGTGCGGCCGCCGCATTGCTGGCTGGGGCCAATGTCGGCACCGGCGCGCTCCTCGGGAGTGTGGTGGCGGCAATACTTTTCGGTGTTCTCGGACAGCGGACCAAGGATCGCGATTCTTCGATCGGTGTGGTCATGGCGTTCGGGCTGGGCCTGGCGGTGTTGTTCATTCACCTGTATCCAGGGCGCACCGGCACCAACTTCGCACTGCTCACCGGGCAGATCGTGGGCGTCGGATACAGCGGGCTGCTGATGTTGGTGGTGGTGAGCATCGTGGTCGGCGCGGTGCTGGCCTTCACCTACCGGCCGATGCTGTTCGCCACCGTCGATCCGGATGTCGCCGAGGCACGTGGAGTCCCGGTGCGGGCCTTGGGGATTGTCTTCGCCGCCCTCGTCGGCCTCACCGCGGCACAGGGCGTGCAAATCGTGGGCGCCCTGCTGGTGATGTCGCTACTCATCACACCGGCTGCCGCCGCGGCCCGCATCACGTCGTCTCCGGCCCGCGCCATCGCACTATCGATCGTCTTCGCCGAGGTCGCCGCCATCGGCGGCATTGTGCTGTCGCTGGCTCCGGGGGTGCCGATCTCGGTGTTCGTGACCATGATCGCCGTCGGGATCTACCTGCTCTGCCGCCTGATCGGCCGGTATCGGCACGCTTAGGCGCGATACGCTGGCCGGGTGGCACGCATCGACCTCAATGCCGACCTGGGTGAGGGTTTCGGTGCCTGGCGCCTCGGCGACGACGAGGCCATGCTCGACCTCGTCACCAGCGCCAACCTCGCCTGTGGCTTCCACGCGGGCGATCCGGCGACACTGCACCGCACCTGCCATGCCGCGGCCGCGCGGGATATCCGCATCGGCGCGCAGGTGGGCTACCGCGATCTCGCCGGATTCGGCCGCCGATTCATCGATATCGCGGCAGAGGATTTGTATGCCGACGTGGCGTATCAGATCGGTGCGCTTGACGCGCTCGCCCGCATCGCCGGATCATCGGTGACCTATGTGAAACCACATGGCGCGCTCTACAACACGATCATCCAGCACGAAGCACAGGCAGATGCGGTGGCGCGTGCGGTGCGCGACGTGAACGCCGATTTGCCGGTACTGACCCTGCCCCGGGGTGTCTTCGGGGACCGTGCACGTGAATTGGGCCTGCGCGTGGTTACCGAGGCCTTCGCGGACCGTGCCTACCGCGAGGACGGCACATTGGTGCCGCGCGGCGAACCCGGCGCGGTGCTGCACGATCCCGCCGTGGTGGCAGCGCGCATTCCCGCCCTCAGCCGCACCGCCGAATCGATATGTGTGCATGGTGATTCACCGGGTGCGGTCACGCTAGCGCGGGCCGTCCGCGATGCGTTGGCCGCCAATGACATCGAACTGGCCCCGTTCGTCTAACGGTGATACGCCGGTGGCAACGGCAGGCCCTTCTCGGCCATCACCCTCCGTAGAGTGGTCGGGTAGTCGCTGATGATCCCGTCGGCACCGGCATCGATCTGTGCCTTCATGGTCTCGGCATCGTTGATGGTCCAGGGAATGACCTTGAGCCCCAGACCGTGTGCCTTGTCGATAAATTTCTTGTCGGCCACCAAGGCGAAACCGGGATCACCGGCCTTGCCTCCATACGGCACGGTGTAACCGGGCGACAAGATGGTGGCGCCGATCTGCTTGGCCCCGTCAATCGGATCCGGTACCACCGCGGGGTCCACCCCGCCCAGCCACGGAGAGCCTGGGTACCACGTGGTTTCGTCCCACAGCGCCACCAGGGGGATGTTCGGCTCGGCCCGTTTGGTCATCGGCAGCGTGCGCCAGTCAAAGCTCTGAATTTCCACCTTGTCGAGCTTGCCCGCCGCGCGGATCGTGTCGAGGATGATGTCGACGAACACCTGCGGTTCCGCCGATTTCTGGGGTTCGGCGGCCTCCACCTTGGTCTCGATGTTGTAGCGCACCGCAGCGTGATAGGTGTCGGCGAGGGCGAAAACGTCTGACAACAAAGCGATCTTGTCGTTCTTGACCACCTCGGCTTGCGGGAAGTCCTTGAGCATCTTGCCGCAGTCCAGGGTGTGCAACTGCTCGGAGGTCAGGTCTTTCACCAGCTTTCCGACGTACGGGAACTGTGCGTCACCGGGCACCACCGGGGCCGTATCAGAGCATTTCGCGGGATCGATCACCGGATCGTGCCAGACCATCGGCTTGCGATCCTTGGAGATGACGATGTCGAGTTCGAGGGTGCTGACCCCCAGCTCAAGCGCTTTGGTAAAGGCACGCAAGGATTCTTCGGTGGTCTCGCCGCGTCCACCGCGATGTGCCTGTAGGTCGAAGGATGCCGGCTCCTTATCGCCGCAGGAGGCCAGGGCCAGGGTGGCGGCGAGGACCGCAGCTACGCGCTTCATGGCTGCACATTGTGCCCGAGATGACATAGATGTGGGTGAAACGCCAGAAGACACCCACATGAATGTCCAATCGGCAAAGAGCGATCAGCGACGCTGGCGGGCAATCTCCGCCAGCACCACACCGGCGGCCACCGAAGCGTTCAACGATTCGACGGGTCCGGCCATCGGAATCGAGACCACCGCATCGCAGGTCTTGCGGACCAGCTGCGACAATCCCTTGCCCTCCGAACCGACGACCACAGCGATATCGCCAGCACCGTCGAGGCTGTCGAGCTCGGTGTCGCCGCCCGCGTCAAGCCCAACGATGGTGATGCCCTTGTCCTGCCAATCCTTCAGGGTGCGCGTCAGATTCGTGGCCCGGGCGACGGGGAGGCGCGCCGCCGCGCCCGCGCTGGTGCGCCACGCGACGGCGGTTACCGACGCACTACGGCGCTGCGGAATGACGACGCCATGCCCACCGAAGGCGGCGACGGAACGCACGATGGCACCCAGGTTGCGCGGGTCCGAAATGTTGTCCAGGGCCACCAGTAACGCGGGCTGCGCCTCGGCACGAGCGCGCGCGAGCAGATCATCGGGGTGCGCATACTTGTACGGCGGGATCTGCAGCGCGAGCCCCTGATGCAGTCCGTTGGTGCTCATGCGGTCCAGATCGGGGCGCGGCACCTCCAAGATCGCGATCCCGGCGTCGGCCGCCAGAGACACCGATTCGGTGAGCCGCTCGTCGTTGTCGGCGCCGACCGCCACGTACAGCGCGGTCGCCGGCACACCGGTGCGCAGGCATTCCAGCACCGGGTTACGACCCAGCACCATCTCGGCCTCGTCCCCCTGCTTAAGCCGGCGCTGCTTGGCGTCCGCGATCTTCCGTTGCACAGCAGCACGTTTGGCGGCGGGATGCTTCGTCCGCTGCTCCGCGGGAGGCGTCGCGCCCTTGGCCTCCAGGCCGCGCCGGCGCACCCCGCCGGAACCGACGGTGGGCCCCTTCTTGCTGCCGGGCTTACGTACCGCGCCGCGGCGCTGAGAATTACCTGCCATTGCTACTGCTCTTCGTCGTTACTGGTTAGGGTCCATTGCGGGCCGTCCGAGGTGTCGGTGATCTCCAGACCCGCCCGCTTGAGCCGGTCTCTGATCTCATCGGCCAGTGCCCAATTCTTTTCTGTCCGCGCCGTTTCGCGGCGCTGCAGCTCCGCGGTCACCAACACATCGACAGCATTCAGCGCGGCCGAGGTCTCGTCGCGGGTCTCCCAGCGCTCATTGAGCGGGTCGCATCCGAGGATCGACATCATGGCGCGCACGCTGGCCGCCGCCGACAGTGCGCCCTCGTGGTCACCGGCATCCAGCGCGCGATTGCCGTTGGCGCGTGCGGAGTGCACCTCGGCGAGCGCGATCGGCACCGACAGGTCGTCATCGAGCGCGGCCGCGAACCCCGGAGTCCAGGTGCCCACTGGCACCTCGCCGACCCGGACACGCACCCGGTGCAGGAAGTCCTCGATGCCGCAGTACGCCTTGACCGCATCCGCGAGCGCGGTCTCGGAGTATTCGAGCATCGAACGGTAGTGCGCGCTACCGAGGTAGTAGCGTAGTTCGACGGCCCGGACACGTTGCAACACAGCCGGAATGGACAACACATTGCCCAGCGACTTGCTCATCTTCTCGCCACCCATGGTGACCCAGCCGTTGTGCAGCCAATACCTGGCGAAGCCGTCACCGGCAGCACGGCCCTGCGCGATCTCGTTTTCGTGATGCGGAAAGACCAGATCCATTCCGCCGGCATGGATATCGAACTCCGGCCCCAGATATGCCTCGCACATCGCGACGCATTCAGTGTGCCAACCCGGACGTCCCGGCCCCCATGGCGTCGGCCACGACGGCTCACCGGGCTTGGCGCCCTTCCAGAGGGTGAAGTCGCGCGGATCGCGCTTACCGGTCGCCACCCCTTCGCCCTGATGCACGTCGTCGATCTTGTGCCCGGACAACTGCCCATACTCCGGGTAGCTCAACACGTCGAAGTAGACGTCGCCAGCGCTGGCGTAGGCATGCCCGGTGTCGATGAGCCGCTCGATCAGCTCGATCATCTGGGTGATGTGCCCCGTCGCGCGCGGGGAGACCGAAGGCGGCAGCACGCCAAGGGCGTCGTAGGCCTCGTCGAAGGCGCGCTCATACGTCGCCGCCCACTCCCACCACGGACGACCGGCGTCAGCGGCCTTATTGAGGATCTTGTCGTCGATATCGGTGACGTTGCGGACAAACAGGACGTCATAGGCGCGGGCACTGAGCCAGCGGCGCAATACGTCGAAAGCCACACCGCTGCGCACATGCCCGATATGGGGCAGACCTTGCACGGTTGCCCCGCACAGATAGATGGAGACGGATCCGGGCCGTAGCGGCACGAAGTCACGCACGGCACCCACACGGGTGTCGTAAAGCCGAAGCGGAGCGTGACCGGTCACGACCAGCGAGCTTACCGCGCTGCGACGAGCGCCGTTGCCACCGCGGCCAAGCCTTCGCCGCGACCGGTCAGGCCCAAGCCGTCGGTCGTGGTCGCCGACACCGAAACCGGCGCTCCAACAAGGCCCGACAGCAGCTGCTGGGCCTCGGCCCGGCGCGGACCGACCTTCGGCCGATTACCGATGACCTGTACCGCGGCATTGCCGATCTGGAAGCCATTGTCGTGCAGTAGCTCCCGCACATGGGTCAACATCTTGGCGCCGCTGACATTCGTCCACTCGGGCCTGCCTGTGCCGAACACCGCACCCACGTCGCCGAGCCCGGCAGCCGACAGCAGGGCATCACAGAGCGCGTGCGCGGCAACATCTCCGTCCGAATGCCCCTCGCATCCGTTCTCGCCGGGAAAGAGCAGCCCGAGCAGCCAGCAGGGCTTGCCCTCCTCGATGGGATGCACGTCGGTGCCGATGCCCACGCGGGGCAATGCGCTCATGTGGGTAATCCCTCCCTGCTCAGAATCGCCTCCGCCAAAGTCATGTCGAGCGCCGTGGTGATCTTGAACGCCAGCCGGTCGCCCTCCACCACATGCACATGCTCACCGATTTTCTCGACCAGCGCGGCATCGTCCGTGGCGATATCACCGGCAGCCGCGTACGCACGCCTGAGCACGTCGGCCGCGAAGCCTTGCGGGGTCTGCACGGCGCGCAGGCTGGCCCGATCCGGGGTCCCAGTCACCTCACCGCGCGCGTTAATCGATTTGATGGTGTCCGCCACCGCGATCGCCGGGATTACCGCACCGCGGCCTCCCTGCAGTTCGGCGACGATGCGGGCAATCATGTCCGGCGGGGTCAACGGACGCGCCGCATCGTGAACCAGAATCCAGTCGGCCGTACCCACGGCGGCCAAACCAGCTCGCACCGAGTCGGTGCGCTCAGCACCACCCGGCACCACCCTGGCAGCGGGGCCTACCAAGGTCGTGGCCGTCTCAAGCTGGTCGGCGCCGACCACGACCACGACCTCATCGACCGCTCCCGAAGAGAGCAGGCCGTCAACACAACGTTCAAGCATGGTCCGACCGCCGACACTCACGAAGGCTTTCGGAATCTTCGCGCCCAGCCGCACACCAAGACCGGCGGCCGGAACTATCGCCGCCGTCCTACGAGGCAGCTGCGAGCACCTCGTCGAGGATGGTGTCGGCCTTGGCCGCGTTGGTGTTCTCCGCCAGCGCGAGCTCGCCGACCAGGATCTGACGGGCCTTGGCCAGCATGCGCTTCTCGCCTGCCGACAGACCACGCTCCTGCTCGCGACGCCACAGGTCACGCACAACCTCGGCAACCTTCTTCACATCACCGGAAGCCAGCTTCTCCTGGTTGGCCTTGAATCGGCGCGACCAGTTGGTGGGCTCTTCGGTGTGCGGTGCGCGCAGCACCTGGAAGACCGTGTCCAGGCCCTCACGCCCCACTACGTCACGGACACCGACGTATTCGGCGTTTTCCGCGGGGACACGGACCGTCAAATCGCCTTGGGCAACCTTCAGGACGAGATACTCTTTCTGCTCGCCTTTGATGGTTCGGGTCTCGATCGCTTCGATCAGCGCTGCACCGTGATGTGGATAGACAACGGTGTCTCCGACCTTAAATATCATCTTGTTTCGTGCCCCTTTCGATACCCAATTCTAACACGGCGTATCTCGACGTGCCCACCAACGATGCAGGTCAGGGGCACTGCAGATGAACCCCCGGGGTTGACACGGTGACTTTTTCGTGCATCCGGCAACCCTCGTGAGCACATCCGACCGGCCCATAAACCAGCCCTCACGAGCGGTAATCCAGGTCACATCGGCTGCCCGGCGGCTGGCCCGGACACCGCCGGCCGCCGTTTCCGGACCGTCCGCAAGCATGTCGCCCATCGCAGGCGCCCCACCGTTTCAGTCCGCGCGGGCCACCTACTACTGTCTATAGGAGATATCGGCCGCAGGTGGATTCCGGACCCTTCCGGAGCCGCTTTCGAATCAGGGAGACGCCTGTGTTTCGCACTCGGTCCCGGCGCAGCAGCGCCCGCGTTACGACACTCGTTGGCGCCGCCGTTCTCGCTACGGCCCTGACCGGCTGCGGTGCCGGACAGATCTCACAGACCGCAAACCAGTCGTCGGCGATCAACGGCGGCAGCGCCAATATCGGCAAGCTGGCGCTGCGCAACATCCACCTCGTCGGCAACTCCGACCCGGTGAAGCAGCGCGCCGGACAGAAGGCCGAGCTGGTTCTGGTCATCGCGAATGAATCCGCCGATGTCAGTGACCGGCTCACCGCCATCTCCTCGCCCGATGACATCGGCAAGGTCACGCTCAGCGGTGACAGCGACATCCCCGCCACCGGGCGCCTGTTCGTCGGCTCGGCCGAAGGCCAGGAGCCGCCCGCTGAGGCCAAGGCACCCGAGACGGCCGCGCCCGAAGTCAGCGGCACCGAGACCACCTCTGCCGCCATCCCCACGCCAGAAGCCAAGCCCCAGGCCTCTTCTGACCCGACGATCAAGCACGGCAAGGCACAGCTGGCGCTGTCCAAGGATCTGGCCGACGGCCTGACCTACCGCTTCACCTTCACCTTCGAGAAGGCCGGACAGGTCACCGTGGCGGTGCCGATCGACGCCGGTCCCAGCGCACCCCGTCAGCACACCGGCAACGCCGGCCACGAGGGCGGCCACGAGGGCGGCGAGCACTAACCACAGTCCTGTTGCGAGGGCCTGGAGCGGCGATCTGCCGATCCGGGCCCTCGCTTTTTTCGTGCTAGCTTGCGCCCATGAAACGGCTCTTCACCTGCGTGGCGGCAGTCGCCATGCTCGGTGCGCTACTCAGCGCCCCGATCGCCCACGCGGTGCCCCGCACCGTGACGTATCGGGTGTGGGCGGAGTATGGCCCGCTGGTTGCGGCAACCCTCGGCTACAACGACGCCGACGGGGCACGCCGCGGCGCGATAAATCCTCAGCTGCCCTGGGGCAAGGACATCACGTGGACCGATGACACCAAACATCCGCTCATCAACGTGACCGGCTACAACACCGGAGACGGGCCGCGTATCTTCTGCCAGATCCTCATCGACGGGCAGGTGGTCGACGAGGACGATCGGGTGGAGCTGGCCACCTGCAGCTACGCCACCGATGGCGTGCCACGCCAGCACTGCTTGCGCGGCAACTCCGGCTCCAAGGTCGGCACCCGCGACCAACGGGACGGCGACCCGTGCAGCCGCAATCCGTGACGCCCGCGGTGTGACGATTCGGCCCTTTGCCCACCGCCTCCGTGATAGCTTCCGGCCCAAAGCTGAGAACCGGGAGGACACCGTGAAGCGAACGTTGGCGGCGGCAACTGCGGCGACCGCGGTCGCCGGTCTGTTCTTTCCCGCGACCGCGCAGGCCGCGCCGCCCAAGGTGACCTACCTGGTCTGGGCAGCGGGCAAGACCCCCGCAGCCGGCACCATCAGCTACGGGGACTACTCCGGGACACCGCAGGCCATCAACGACGTCACGTTGCCCTGGTCGGTGACGGTGGCCTGGCCCTACAAGGACGCCGTCAAGCAGGTGACGGCCATCTGGGGTTCCGGCCATATCTACTGCCGGATTCTGGTGGACGGACAGACCGTGCTGTCCAACGACGGCGAAAGAACCGTGAACTGTCAGGACCGGATCGTCCCGCTGCCACCCGACTAAGCGCGGGCGGACCCGCTTGCCTGGTTTTGTCACACCCGGCGGCTAACGTCGCGGTGTGGCCAAACCCCGCGCGCAATACCGCTGTTCGGAATGCCAGCACACCACCGCCAAATGGGTGGGCCGCTGCCCCGACTGCGGCACCTGGGGCAGCGTGAGCGAAACCGCGGTGCTGTCCTCCATCGGGGGACTCGGCGCGGTTCGCGCGGTCGCACCGGCCTCGGCGGCGGTACCGATCACCAGCATCGCCACCGACACCACCCGGCACCAACCCACCGGTGTTTCCGAGCTCGACAGGGTGCTCGGCGGCGGCGTCATCCGCGGCTCGGTCAACTTGCTCGCCGGCGAGCCGGGGGTCGGTAAATCGACCCTGCTGTTGAAGGTGGTCCACCAATGGGCACTCTCCGGCGGCCGCGCCCTCTACATCAGCGGTGAGGAATCCGCGGCCCAGGTGCGGCTGCGGGCCGAACGCACCGGCTGCGTTCACGACGAGGTATACCTCGCCTCGGAGTCGGACCTGCATAGCGTGCTCGGGCACATCGAGGCCGTCAAACCCACACTGACGATCATCGATTCGGTCCAAACCATGTCCACAACCGACGCCGACGGAGTCACCGGCGGCGTGACACAGGTCCGTGCGGTGACGACGGCGCTGACCATGGCGGCCAAATCGTCCGGGGTGGCGATGGTGCTGGTCGGCCATGTCACCAAGGACGGCGCGATCGCCGGGCCACGCTCGCTGGAGCATCTCGTCGATGTGGTGCTGCATTTCGAAGGCGACAAACACTCGGCATTGCGGATGGTGCGCGGCATCAAGAACCGGTTCGGGGCGGCAGACGAAGTTGGATGTTTTCAGTTGCGCGACAAAGGAATCGATTGCGTTTCCGACCCCTCGGGATTGTTCCTCGAACATCGCGAGAAGGCGGCGGCCGGGACCGCGGTGACCGTCACGCTCGACGGTAAGCGGCCGCTGCTCGGCGAGGTGCAATCACTTGTCACCACCTCCACCAACCCGTCGCCACGGCGAGCGGTGAGCGGCCTGGATCACGCGCGCTCGGCAATGGTCACCGCCGTGCTTGAGCGGCACGGGCGACTTCCCTTGGGCAACAATGATATTTACATGGCGACGGTGGGCGGTATGCGCATGACCGATCCATCCGCGGATTTGGCCATCCTGATGGCGGTGGCCTCGGCATACACGGACATAGCATTGCCGGCCAACATGGTGTTCATCGGCGAGGTGGGGCTGGCCGGCGATATCCGGCGCACCGCCGCCGTCGGCAAGCGCATCGCCGAGGCCGCCCGTCTCGGATACACCCATGCGGTGATTCCGCCCGAAGGTGACGATCTACATCCCGCCGGCATGCACCTGCTGCGCTGCCCGACGGTGGGCAGGGCGCTGGAAGTGCTCTCCGAAGCACGCAAGATCGAACCGGAAAAGCGCCCGAATTTGCGCCTGGCCCAGAAGTTTACGGACTGATGCCCAGCGTTCGTGACGCACCTTCGCCGTAGTGGGCGTCCGGGTCAATGACCACAAAGATGCCCTGCGAACCGGCCACCAATTGACCATCGATCCGCGCACTCGCCGTGGTGTAGAGCTTGCGCCCGATCCGGCCCTCGACGGTGGCGGTCAGGTCCACGGTCGCGCCGACGGGAATGGGCTTGCGATAGTCGATCTCCAAATGCGCTGTGACAGCCACCAATTGTGTGACGATCCCCAAGATTCCCTGTAGCTCGTCGAAAATGGCAGCCATCACACCACCGTGGATGACGCCGGGCCCGCCCTCAAGTTCGGGCAGGACCTCGAATTGGCCGGTCACACTGGCGCCGTCGCCGGCGTAAAACCGCGTCCCCCACAGGTCCTCGTCGGCACCCGGATAACTGAATCTGCGAGGCCAGCCCGGGTTCAGTTCGGCGCCCGAAGCGGGAGCTTCCGGGCCGCGGCTAACCGGCTCAAGCCCCTCAGGCAACGTCCACGTCGACATGACCACGTAATCTAACTGCGGCAAGCCGAGCCTGGAGAGGGAGGTGCGCGATGGACAACGCGGAAGCCAACGCAAGAATGCGGGAAACGCTGGCCCGATTGGCGCCTGGCACACCCCTGCGCGACGGCCTGGAGCGCATTCTTCGTGGTCGCACCGGGGCACTGATCGTCCTCGGCTACGACGACAAGGTCGAGAGCATCTGCGACGGCGGCTTCTCCCTCGATGTCGCATTCGCCCCCACACGGCTTCGCGAGCTCTCCAAGATGGACGGCGCCGTGGTGCTGTCCACGGACGGCTCCCGCATTGTGCGCGCCAACGTGCAACTGGTGCCGGACCCGTCCATTCCGACGGATGAGTCCGGCACCCGGCACCGCTCCGCGGAGCGCACCGCCATTCAAACCGATTATCCCGTTGTGTCGGTTAGCCATTCAATGAACATCGTGAGCGTGTACACCGCCGGAATCCGGCACGTTGTCATGGATTCGGCCACCGTCATGTCCAGGGTGAACCAGGCGGTGTCCACCCTGGAGCGCTACAAGACCCGACTCGACGAGGTGACGTCGTCACTGGCCACCGCCGAGATCGAGGACTTCGTGACGCTGCGGGACGTCATGACGGTGGCACAGCGTCTGGAGCTGGTGCGACGGATCAGCCAGGACATCGAGCTCGATGTCATCGAACTCGGCACCGACGGACGCCAGCTCAAGCTGCAGATCGGCGAGCTGGTCGGCGATAACGACACCGAGCGCGAGCTACTGGTCAGGGACTATCACGCGAACCCCGAACCACCGACGCAGGCACAGATCGCCTCGACGTTGGAGGATCTGGACGCGCTCTCGGACACCGATCTGCTGGACCTCACGGTGCTCTCCCGTACGTTCGGATACCCGTCCACCGTCGAGGCCCAGGACACCGCGATGAGTTCCCGGGGCTACCGGGCCATGACACACATTCCCCGGCTTCAGTTCGCGCACATCGACAGACTGGTCCGCGCATTCGGCTCCCTGCAGGGGCTACTGGCCGCCAGCGCGACGGACCTGCAGTCGGTGGAAGGAATCGGCGCGATGTGGGCCCGCCATATCCGGGAGGGCCTGTCGCGGCTGGCCGAATCGACGCTTACCGAGCAGACCGGCTAGGCCGGGGGCGCCGCGGGCGCCGGTGCGTCCGCGGGCTTCTCGCCAATGATGAACGGCACCGGCGCACTGCGCAGATCACCGAGCTGCACCACCAGCGAGTAGGTGCCCGGGCCGATGGCCGGACGCGGCAGCGGGCAGTTGGGCGCAGAACCCATTCCGGTCCAGGTGACCTCGGTGGTCACCTGCTCGCCAGGGTTGAAGGTCTTGATCGCCGATTCCTGGGACGGAGCACAGTCCAGATTCGCCCAGATCCGCTTGTTGTCCAGGCTGAACACCGACGCCGCCAGCACCGCGGCGCCCACGTCGCGCTTGCATTGCACCAGGCCGATATTGGTGACCACCATGGTGAACTTGGGCTGTTCCCCGGCCAGGTAGCTGGGCTTGTCGGTAGAGGCCTTCACCGCGAGTGTCGCGTCCGGGCAGTCGTCTCCCGGGTTCATCGCCACCGGGGGCACCAACTCGGGCTTGGCGATGGGCGGCCCGTCGTGCACCGGGGCTTCTACGGGTTTGTCGGCAGGCTTGTTGATCTCATTGGGCGGCAAGATGACGGGCTTACCTGCCGGGGCGGCAGTGTCGGCGGGCTTATCCGCAGCCTTCGTGTCGGCCCCAGCGCTGCCGCCGACCAACGCGAAGACCACCGCCGCGACAATGGCGACCAGGACCACCGCCACGCCGATCGCGAGGGCGCGGCGCCGCCAATAGATCTCAGAAGGCAGCGGGCCGGAAGGGTGCATGTCCATCACGATTCAACGGTAAGCGCAGGTCACTTTGGGATGGCCGACCTCGCTCGGCGTGTCGGCGAGCTGCACAGACTTCACAGTGCTATTTGGGGGCGATTTGGGGCTCTTGGGCGGTTTGTTTCGGATCAGTTCACACAGGGCACGCCGCTGCTGCTACTGACCACCGGCTTACCCGAGTCCGGCGGTGCGTAGTCTCCGTACGATCCCGAGCTCGACGAACTGGACATCGAGCTTGCCGTTCCGCTGTCCTCGGCGCTCATGACATCGCTGGGTGCGGAGTATCCGGTGCCCAGCATGACGCGAATTCGTCCGGGCGCCAACGTCGGATCAGCGATGGGTTCCGTCTCGATGCCCAACATGGTGGACATCGCCTTGGCATCGGCGTCGGCACCGACGCCGTAATCGATGCCGGTGCCTGTCGATTCGCCGCTGAGCGGATCCCGCACGTCGCCCCTGGTGTAACCGCGGCTGACCAGTGCGGACGAAATCGTCGATGCCAGGCCGGATGTCGAAGTCGCATTCACGACATCGACGGTGCTGGTGGGTGTCGTCGCCGCGGATGCGGGCGCGGCATCCTCACCCTTGAAGGCGGCAGCCACCTTGGCGCGAATAGCGACGGGGTCCACGATGTTGACGTCCGCGCCGTCGATGTTGTCGTATCGCACCACGGGCAGCGTCTGGAAGTTCACATTGCCGTCAGCGATCTGCCCAAGGCGCTGGAATTGCTTCTCCGTCCAGCCCTTTGACAGCACCACATCCTTGTGGACGACCTTCATCAAGCCGTTCAGTTTGGTGATGTCGGTGAGCGTGCCGGCATTGCGCAGCTGCTGCATCACCGAGATCAGGAACGCCTGCTGACGGTGCGTGCGGTCGAGGTCGCCGTTTTCCAGCCCGTGGCGTTGGCGCACGAAGGCCAGTGCCTGTGAAGCGTTGAGGGTTTGTTCTCCGGCGGGGAAATTGGCACCCGAGTAGCTGTCATAGACGGCACTGTTCAGGCAGACGGTGATGCCGCCCAGCTCGGAGGCCAGGTCGTAGAAACCGACCAGGTTGACCTCGGCGAAGTAATCGATGGGCTGACCGGTCAGCCGGTGCACGGCGTTCAGGGTCGCGCGCCGACCGGCCTCGCGGCTCTGTTGCTCCAGTGTCGCCTGATCGGTGATGCCCTCGTTGACGAGCTTGTCCGCCTCATTCGCCTTGGTCAGGCCGTAGGCTTCCTTGATCTTGATGTGCTTGTAGCCCGGAATGCCTTCCGCGGGCACCCAGTCGTCACGGGGGATGGAGAAAGCAGTGACCTTGTTGTCGGCACCGACGTGCACCAGGATCAGGGTGTTGGTGTTGTATCCGCCGGCATCTGAGTCGCCGGCGTGCAACTGATTCAGGACGGCCCGGGGCAGGTCGTTTCCGTCCTGGTCCTTCCGCGAGTCCAGACCGATCAACAGCATGTTCATGGAGCCGTCGTTCGACTTGCCGCCTTCGGCCTCCGCACCCGAGGTGGGCACGTGGCTGAACGCCTTGTAGAAGACCTGCCAGCCCGCTCCGGTTACCACCAAACTGCCGCAGGCCAGCAGCGCGAAGATGACGCGTCCCGCCGCAGTTTTACTGACTGACCAGCGCTTATTTGATTTGGGCAGTGCGTGCTTGGGCTGCCTACGACCCGTGTCGCGGCTCATCTGTCGCCACCCCCGTATGGCAGCAACGTACACACCGAACTACCCATCCCTCCCCCAGAGAAATCTGCATTCGTTCTAATTCTCCCATTACCGGCATCAAGATGCCATGTGATGTTTGCCGAATGCAGCATGACCTGGGGTTTTCTACTTGCTACTCGCCGATATCGCCGACGTGGCCGTGTAGGACAACGCGGCCGTCGGCCAGTTTGTAGGTCAGATACACAAGGGCCAGCTTGTTGGCCTTGACAGCATCGGCCACCACCTGCGAACGCTGCAACAACTTGGTGCCGGTTTCCTCAACATGACGAGCCTCGAACTCATCGATCCGCGACAACCCATCCTTGCGCCCACCCAAGATCGACGGCATCACCCGCACCACCAAATCCCGGATATACCCACTGGGCACCTCACCGGTATCCAGCGCCGCCACCGTGGCCCCCACCGCACCACAAGAGTCATGGCCCAAGATCGCGATCAACGGCACACCCAACACCGCCACCGCATACTCAATCGAGCCCAACACCGCCGAGTCGATCACCTGACCGGCAGTACGCACGATGAACATATCCCCCAGGCCCTGATCAAAAATGATCTCCGCCGCCACCCGGCTATCGGAACACCCGAACAACAACACATTGGGGTGCTGACCGTTCGCCAACTCCGCGCGCCGCGCAATGCTCTGGCTCGGATGCTGCGGAAAACCACCAACAAAACGCTGGTTACCCTCTTTGAGTGCCTTCCAGGCGGACCTCGGATCAGCTGTCATACCCGACATTGTGCCCTGACGAACTTTTGAGCTGGTTCGATACCGCCGAACGGGATCTCCCCTGGCGCCACCCCGAGGCCACACCGTGGCACATCCTCATCAGCGAGGTGATGCTGCAGCAGACGCCGGTGTCCCGGGTCGAGCCGGTGTGGCGTGATTGGGTGGCACGCTGGCCGGTTCCGTCCGCGATGGCGAAAACCTCTGTGGCAGAAGTATTGCGGGCATGGGGCAAGCTCGGTTATCCGCGGCGTGCCATGCGTCTGCACGAGTGCGCGACGGTACTGGCGCGCGACTACGACGACCGGGTGCCGGACGACGTGGAAACCCTGCTGACGCTGCCCGGCGTCGGGGCGTACACGGCCCGCGCCATCGCCTGCTTCGGGTACGGACAGCGAGTCCCGGTGGTGGACACCAATGTCCGCCGCGTCATCGCACGCGTGGTGCACGGCGTCGCCGATTCGGCGCCGTCGGCACGGGACCTGCGCGACGCGGAGGCGCTGCTGCCGGTGGAGAACGGCGCCCGGTTCTCGGCGGCGCTCATGGAACTGGGTGCCCTGGTGTGCACTGCCCGCGCACCGCAGTGCCCGATATGTCCGTTGAGCTCCTGCACATGGCGCGAAGCGGGCCGTCCCGAGCTGGACACCCCGGCCCGGCCCGTCCAGAAGTACGCCGGCACCGATCGCCAGGTACGAGGGCGGCTACTGGATGTTCTGCGCGGCAGCAGCATTCCGGTGACAAGAGCCCAGCTCGACGTGGTGTGGCTCTCCGATATCGCGCAGCGTGACCGGGCGCTGGATTCGCTTCTGGTCGACGGGCTGGTGGAACAGACGGCGGACGGCCGGTTCGCGCTCGCCGGTGAGGGCGGCTAGCTCGCCGCGACCGCGAAGGCCTTGCGGTAATCGGTGGGTGTGATGCCCACGCCACGGCGGAAGTGGTGGCGCAGCAGGATGGCAGTGCCGAATCCGCTACGGGCCGCGACGGCATCGACATCCAGGTCCGTCTCCTCCAGGAGGCGCCGGGCCAGCAGCACCCGTTGATCGATGATCCAACGCATCGGCGTCACGCCGGTCTGATCGGCGAACTTGCGCGCAAAGGTACGAGTCGACATGTGAACGCGTGCGGCAAGGTCGGCCACCGTGTGACTCTGATCGATGTTTTCGATCAGCCAGTCGAAGAGGCCACCAAAGCCGTCGGCGGCGACATCGGGAACCGGTTGCGGGATGAACTGACGCTGACCACCGGTGCGCTGAGGCGGCACCACCATGCGCCGTGCGATCTTGTTGGTGATCTCGCTGCCGAGTTCGCGGCGCACCAGGTGCAGGCACGCGTCGATTCCGGCGGCGGTCCCGGCGCTGGTGATCAGGTCGCCGTCGTCAACGAACAACACGTCCCGGTCCACCGTCGCCGTCGGGTACCGGCGGGCCAACTCATCGGTGTACATCCAGTGCGTGGTGCAGCGACGGCCATCCAGCAGCCCTGCCGCGCCCGCGATGAAGACACCCGAGCAGACGGTGAGCACGGTGGCACCCCGCTCCCACGCGGCCCGTACCGCCTCCAGCGCCTCGGGCGGGTAACCCTTGGTGAACGGTCGCGCCGGAAGTGCCACCAGGTCGGCATCAGCGAGTCCGTCAAGCCCGTGTTCGGGGATGAGCGACACACCGACCGTGGTCCGCAAGGGCACGCCGGGTTCCTCCCCGCATACCCGGAAATCGAAGTTGGGAACACCGTCGCGAGTACGATCCAGCCCGAAGACCTCGCAGATGACCCCGAACTCGAACACGGCGACCTGGTCCAGCACCAGGGCGGCAACCGAACGCAACATGGCTGAATATTATCGAAGGTCGTCAATTCCGCCACTGTTGGCGCGATGTTTATCTGAACACAATTAGCGCCATGGCCATCCTCGCCGCCACCCTCGTCTTGTTATCGCCTTTTGCCCTGACACTCGCACTCAGCTGGATAGCCAGGCGGAACAACAACTTCCGAATCCACCTCGATCAGTTCCGGGTCGCGGCACCGCTGGGCGGCACCTTCGCCGAAGATCCGCGACCGCGGCGGCGCGACATGGAAACCATCCTGACGCGCGATTAGCGGCGCGGGCGCGATCCCGGCTCTTGCACCGGGGCGCGCTGCGGCGCGGGCGGCAACGCCGGCGGCGGCAAGGTGTCCGTGTGATCGGCCGCCGCGACCACCGCCGCGGTATCGGGCAGCCCCGGCGCCGACCGCGTCGGGCCATCAAAACCAAAGGCCGAGAACATGTTTCCGAACGTCTTGCGCCGCCATGCCGAGATGTTCGGCTCACGCACACCCGTGAACTCTTCAAGAAAGCGCAGCACCGAGGTGTGGTCGAACGGTTCGCTGGCCACCCAGCCCCCGACCGACCACGGCGAAATCACAATGGCCGGCACCCGGAACCCGCCACCAATCGGCAGATCCTTGACCCACTCGCCCGGGGTACCGGGCGGCGGGGTCGGCGGCACCACATGATCGAACAACCCGTCATTTTCGTCGTAATTCAGGATGAACACCGTCTTGGCCCACACCTCGGGATTGGCGGCAATCGCGTCGATCTTGCTGGCGACGTAGGCCGCGCCATCGGCAGGCCGATACGCGGGATGCTCACTGGCGGTACTGGTCATCACGATCCAGGACACCGCCGGCAGTGTTCCCGCCCGGGCGTCCTCCTCGAACCGTGTCGCACTCACCGGGGCTATTCCCTTGTCATACAAGGGCTCTCCCGGCCCACTCTGCTGAAATCGACTGAAGAGCTTGAGCACGTTGCAGCCGCCGAAATCGTCTTCTTCGGCATACACCCGCCAACTCACCCCCGCCGCTTCCAGGCGCTCGGCGTAGGTGGTCCAGCGATACCCACCGGGCACCGGGGTATTCCAGGTGATGGGGCCGCCATGCGCGGCATCGGGATCGATGGTGCCGGTCATCCACATCATCCGGTTGGGCCAGGTCGGTCCCATCACCGAAGAATGAAAGTTGTCGCAGACCGTGAACGCCTCGGCGAGCGCGAAATGAAATGGGATGTCCGCGCGCTCGTAGTAGCCCATCACATACGGGTAGTTCTCACCGTCGGGCTTGCGATGTGCGGCCATCCAGTTGTCCATTTTCCCGTGGTTCCACGAGTCGTGCTGCACCGACCAGGCATGGCTGGTGGTCGGGATCTTCTGCACGCTGTTCACCGAGGTGTCCAGGTGGAAGGGCAGCAGATAGCCGTCGGGGTTGCGCGAATCGGGCTGATGGAAGACCGACTTCCCGGTCGAGAGAGTGACCGCGGTCGGGTCATCGAAGCCCCGGACACCGGACAGGGTGCCGAAGTAGTGGTCAAAAGACCGGTTCTCCATCATGAGGACGACGACGTGTTCGACGTCCTTGAGCGAGCCGGTTCGGGGTGCCGGCTGGGCCAGGACGCGCTGGACGTTCGTGGGCATGAGCGCGGCGGCCGCGCTGAATGCCGCGGCGCCCGCCGCCGAGGTGAGAAGGCGACGGCGGGATAGCGGACTCATCGCTTCAGGCTACGACCGGCGGCCGCGGCACACCCGTCGCCACGAGGAAGTCGCAGACGGCGCCGCGGTAAAGGTCCGGTGAATCGTCATGCATCAAATGCCCCGACCCATTGATCTTGAAATACGTTGTTCGCCGCCCTATTTCGGCCATCTTCTGCATCTGGCCCGCCGGCGTCACCGTGTCGTCCGCTTCCAGCAACAGCGCCGGACAGCGGACCGCCCGCCACTGACCCCAAAAGTCGCGGACGCCCCATTCGGCTGCCGTCGATATCCATTTGTCGATGGGTCCGTGCAGTCGCCAGCCGTCCTCGGTGCGGTCGAATGCCTCCCGGAAGTATCGGCCGGCGACGTCGCCGAATCGCGTGGTGAATTCGCCGACCGAGGTGAACACCTCTGGCCATGAATACAGCCAGGGTTCCCACGGACCCGTCGTGCCACCGACGAAATCGGGCGCCATATCCTCCACGACCAGGGCAGACACCAGCTCCGGGTGCTGCGCGGCCAGGCACCAGGAATGCAGCCCACCCATCGAGTGCCCGATGAGCACCACGGGAGAGCCCACCGACCGCACCGCGCCGGCCAGCGCGTCCACGTAGCGCTCCGTCGAAACGGGTTGTACGTCAAGAACATCGCGGCCCCGATGCCACGGTGCGTCATAGGTATAGACCCGGCCGTGCTCGCGCAGCCACGGCAACTGCCGCGACCAGGTACTGCCCCGGCCCATGAGCCCGTGCACCAGCACCAGCGCGGGGCCCCCGGAACGCCCGCCGTGATCGGTGATGTGGTCGCCGTGCATGCCACTCATGATGCCCGCCCCTGTCATTTCCCCCGACCGGTAGCCTTGTCCCATGTCCGTGGTGAAGATCAACGCAATCGAGATCCCCGAAGGTGCAGGTCCGGAGCTGGAGAAGCGGTTCGCTCACCGGGCCGGAGCCGTGGAGAACCAGCCCGGGTTCCTGGGCTTTCAGCTACTTCGTCCCGTGAAGGGCGAGGACCGATACTTCGTGGTCACCCAGTGGGAGTCCGAGGAGGCCTTCCAGGCCTGGGCCACCGGCCCGGCGGTCGAAGCACATGCCGGTCAGCAGACCAAACCCGTGGCTACTGGCGCTCACCTGTTGGAGTTCGAGGTTGTGCTCGACGTGACCGGGGCCGCCGCCAAGGCGTGAACGAGGGTTCGCTACGTGCGCGCGTGACGCGCGCCGTTTCCGTATGCGCGGTGGCCGCGGTGACTCTGTCGCTGGGCAGCACGGCGGGATGCGGTATCAAGCTGCGGCAGGTGCCGCATGGTGATGTCGATACCAGCACGCCGCCCGGGCTTCGGTCGCAACAGTTGATCGACATGCTCAACTCCAACTGGCCCATCGGCAAGCAGGGTGTGGCGACCATGGCCGCCGCCAATAAGGTCGACGACTACACCGAGATCATGACCAAACTGTGGGTGGACCGCCCGTACAAGGTCAGCTCGGTGGACCTTGGCGCGAACAGCTCCACCGTCCACCTGATCGCGCCGTACGGCGCGAACGTGGACATCGGGCTCCGCACCAACGACAAGGGCGATGTCGACAGGCTGGTTCCGTACCAGCAGCCACCGACCATTGCCGATTGGTCCGACGTGGACGCCGCGTTGTCGGCCTCGGGCGGCCGATACTCGTACCGGGCCTCCAAGATCGTCGACGGCCAGTGCCAGCAGATCGCCGGGACCAACACGTCCGTATCCATGCCGCTGGCTTCGGTTTTCAAGCTTTACGTGTTGTTGGCCACCGGCACCGCGATCAACGCGGGCACCCTCAAGTGGGATGACCAGCTCACCGTCACCGACCGCGGCAAAGCGCTCGGCAGCTCGATGGACAAGCTGCCGACGGGCTCGACGGTGTCGGTGCGCACCGCCGCCCAGAAGATGATCTCGGTGAGCGACAACATGGGCACCGACATGTTGATCAACCGCCTGGGCCGGCACGCGATCGAGAAGGCGCTCGCCGATGCGGGGCATCATGACCCGGCATCGATGACGCCGTTCCCCACCATGCATGAGCTGTTCAATATCGGCTGGGGCAAACCGGATGTGCGCCAGCAGTGGAAAGACACCACGACACCCGAGCAGCGCGGTCAGATGATGGCCGAGGCCGACACCCACGACTACGACCTGGACCCGGACCGCACCACCACGCCCGCGTCCAAATACGGCATCGAGTGGTACGGCAACGCCGAGGACATCTGCCGCGTCCACGCCGCACTGCAAAAAGTCGCTGTCGGGCCCGCGGCACCGGTGCGCGCCATCCTTGCTGCCGAGCCCGGAATCGATCTGCACAGCGAAAACTGGCGCTATATCGCGGCCAAGGGCGGCAATCTTCCCGGCGACCTCACGTTCAGTTGGTACGCCGAAGACCGCAAGCATCAGCCGTATGTGGTGAGCTTCCAACTGAACTGGGATCGCGCATTCGGCCCCGGCGCGGCCGGCTGGGTCATCGGCTTGGCCAAGGGCGTCTTCAAGAAGCTGGGTTAAGAGACGAGTCTGCGTCTCACGACGGATTCTGGGCAGAAAACGTCGTGAGACGCAGACTCGGCGGCTAGCTAGACGGCAGCCTCGGCATCGACGGGCTTGCGTTCGATCACCGTGGCGAAGCCGATAGCGATCGTTGCCCACAGAATGGCCTGTGCGATAAGCGAGTACAGCCTGAACAGGTAAAGATCCTGCGCCGGGAAGCTGGGGAACACGATGTTCCCCGCCGCGTCGAGCAACGGCCCCGGCGTCTCGGCGATGTTCGGCAAGACCAACATGATCAGCACCGTCACGACGATGTAGGCCCCACCCGCGATGATGTTGGCCGTCCAGTTCCCGTACCGGTCCGCCAGTCTGCGGCTCAGCCATACCGCGGCGACCAGGGCGACTATCGAGACCACGACCATCAGCAAGTACAAACCGGTGCGTTCCTTAATGGTCTCCTCCGCGCTCGCCGCCGGCGGGTTCGGTGGGTACTTCAGGAACGGTGTCACGTAGAAGGCCAAGAACATGCCGCCGGAGACCACCAGGGCAAGATTTCGCGCCGTCAGGTTGCCCAGGCGGCCGATGGCCACCGTGTACACCACCGCGAACAGCGCACCCATGGCCAGCCCGAACAGCAGCATCCCGAAGAACAGGCCCACGTTCTCCTGCACGGTCCGGGTGAACAGCTCGGCACCCTCATGGCCGTGGTGGTGCACACCGGCGGCCTCATCGAGTGTGTGCTGGGCCTCGCCACGTCCCTCTTCGTATTCGATGGCCCGATTGATGACCGGTTCGACCGCGATCCGGCCGAACACGAAAGCCAGTACACCGCCCAGGGCACCGAAGCCCAGGGCACGCAAAATGATCGACCCTATTGACTTGTTCATTGAGTGCGGGCCGACTCAGTGGCAGGGGAAGCCGAGGAAGTGACGGGCATCGTGCACGAACTCATGCACGTGCATGTCGCTCCCGAAGACCGATACGGCGCCTTGGTCGACGCCGACGAAGTAGTAGGTCAGCAGCGCGAGGAACGCGGTAATGCTGAGCCAGAGTGCCGCCTGGGGCAAAGAGACCGCAACCGGACGGCTGACGGAAGAAACCTGGGCCATGATGCTCCTTTCGGGATACCGCGTCCCGATCTGTTCTTCTCGACAGCAGGGTCTGACTTTCACAGTGGCGCGACCGTCCTGGAATCACACCAGGTTCCCGTCCTGTCGAAGGACGGATTGAGCTTAGTCGACCCGGCTGGTCTGCGCGTTCGAGTGATAGTTTTGGCCCGCGTTGGTTTCCCCGAGGCACCAAGGAATGCTGCCGGGGATCGCAAGAGGGAATCCGGTGTGAATCCGGAGCTGCCCCGCAGCGGTAAGTGGAAACGACGGTGGCACGTACTGCACTGGGCGATGGCCCCGGGAAGCAGCCGCCGATAGGTGAGGCGTCCATGCCTCGTGTCCGCGAGCCCGAAGACCTGCCAGCGCGGCCGCACCAGCCGGTGCGGTCATTCGCCGGTGCCGAGGGACTGCATGGCGGGTAGCGCCATAACGCGTATCCGTCATGCCTTCGTGCCGGCAGCCCGACGAAGCAGGAATGTCGATGCCCGCCGCACAGCATGGACGGTCGCTGATCCTTGCGATGGTCGGCGGCCTGGTGACGCTGGTGCTGCTCTCGGTGACCGCGCTTGCCTTCGGCACCGCCGACGTGCCCTGGGGTGACTGCCTGCGCTTCCTGTGGGCCGGCGCTACCGGCGGCCCGGTGACCGCCATCGACGCCGCGAACTACCGAATCGTCGTCGAATCGCGGCTGCCTCGGGTGATCCTGGCGATCCTTGTGGGCGCGGGGCTCAGCGTGGTGGGCGTGATCGTGCAGGCGATGGTGCGCAACGCGCTCGCCGATCCATACGTTCTCGGTATTTCGTCGGGAGCATCAGTGGGGGCCACCGCGGTGGTCGTCTATGGGGTGCTCGGCAGCCTGGGCGCATACGCGCTATCACTGTCCGCGTCGTTGGGTGCTCTCGCCGCGACCGCGCTGGTGTACCAGATCGCACGTACTCCACAGGGTTTGATGCCACTGCGGCTGGTCTTGGTGGGTACGGCGGTGGGTTATGGCTTGTCCGCGGTGACCACGGTCCTGGTTTTCCTGGCGCCCAACGGGGAGGCGGCGCGCAGCGTCATGTTCTGGCTACTGGGCAGCCTCGGCGCGTCGTCGTGGGACAAGGTTCCGGTGGCGCTCGCCGCGACCGCGATCGGGATCTTCTGCGTCGCGGCACTTGCCCGCCAGCTCAACGCGCTCGCCATGGGCGATGAGGTGAGCGCGTCACTGGGTCTGCACGCCGGCCGGTTCCGGGTGGCACTGTTCGTATTGTCAGCGGTCATGACCGGGTGCTTCGTATCCATTTGCGGCGCGGTCGGATTCGTGGGACTGGTCATTCCGCACGCCGCGCGGCTGGTGGTCGGCGCGGATCATCGGCGCGTGCTGATGGTGGCCCCGGTGCTGGGCGCCTGCTTCCTGGTCGCCGCTGACCTCGTTGCGCGGATAGCCATTCCACCACAGGAGCTGCCGCTTGGCGCCATCACCGCCGCGGTCGGGGTGCCCGTCTTCGTGGGGTTGATGCGTCGCCGCGCGATGTCGGCGGGAGCGGTCGGCTGATGGACGTCAGTTATCGCGGCGTGTCGGTGAGCATTGCGGGCGCACGGATCATTTCGGATATCGATATGGACGTCGTGGCCGGCGGATTCGTCGGCATAGTCGGCCCCAATGGCAGCGGCAAGTCGACAACCCTGCGCTGCCTGTACCGCGCACTCACTCCCGATACCGGGGAGGTCGCCGTCGACGGTGTTTCGGTACGGGCAATCAGCATGCGGGAGAACGCCCGCCAGGTGGCGGCGCTGACTCAGGACATGTCATTGGACTTCGACTTCACCGCCGGAGAAGTCATCTCCACCGGCCGGCTCCCGCACGGCACCGCACTGCGCGGCACCTCCGATCTGGACAGAAGAATCTGCCTGCAGGCCACCGAGACGGCCGATGTGGTGGCACTCACCGGCCGCAAGTTCAGCTCACTGTCCGGTGGCGAGCGCCAGCGGGTTCTGATCGCCCGTGCCCTCGCGCAACAGCCGCGCGTCTTGGTGCTCGACGAGCCGACCAACCATCTGGACGTACGCCACCAGTACTCGATACTGAGTTCCGCTCGCTCGCTGGGCATCACCATCATCGCCGCACTGCACGACCTCAATCTCGCGGCACAGTACTGCGACACGATTCACGTCATGGCCGATGGCCGTGTGGTGCTGTCCGGATCACCGCACGAGGTGATCACCGCGGCGTCCGTCGGCCGATGGTTTGGCATCGACTGCCATGTCATCGCCCATCCGCGCAGCGGGGTACCGCAGATCATCTTCGACGCCGGAGGACAGGAGAAGGAATGAAGGCACTCATAGGCGTGGCGGCGGTGCTATCGCTGCTTGCGGCGAGCTGCGCGACCATCGAGGAGAAGAGCCCCGGAACCCAGCGTGCGTCCGTGGACAATTGCGGCGCACCCCTAGAGGTTCCGGTGCCGGTGACCCGGGCCGTCACCAACGACACCGGGGTCACCGAAATGCTGTTCGCACTCGGCCTGCAGGATCAGATGGCGGGCTATTTCCTGGACTCCGGGCAGGACCGAGACGTCGCCACGTCGCCGTGGAAGGCGCAATTCGAGTCGACCACGAACCTGGGGCAGGGATTCACACGCGAAGCCGTGCAGGCCGCGCGCCCCGATCTCGTCTTCGCCGGATGGAGTTACGGATTCAGCGAAACCTCGGGGTTAACCCCGGATTGGGTGCGGACCATCGGGGCGAAGCCCTATCAGCTCACCGAGGCATGCCGACAGCCCGGAACAGCGCGGCGCGGCATCAAGGCGCCCCTAGACGCCCTGTATGAAGACCTCACCAACCTGGGCACCATCTTCGGGGTATCGGACCGTGCCCGGGAGCTGATCGCCGGCTATCGCAAGACCATCGAGGACGTGCAGACCCATGCTCCGCACGAGCAGGCGCCCGTACGCGTATTCCTGTACGACAGCGGGGAGGCCGAGCCGTTCACATCCGGCAATACCGCCGCGCCCCAACAGATCATCGAGAAGGCCGGTGGCCGCAACATATTCTCCGACCTCGGCGACAGCTGGACCACCAGCGCCTGGGAAACCGCGGCTCAGCGAGACCCGCAGGTGATCATCATCTGCGACTACGGAGTGGGGCCCAACAACACCGCCGAAGCCAAGATCAACCTGCTCAAGTCGCAACCGCTGATGAAGCACACCCGCGCGGTGCGGGACGGGAACTTCATCGTGCTGCCGTACGCCGCACTCGTCGAGGGACCACGCAACCCGGCTGCCATCGTCACCCTGGCGAACTACCTGCGCAGCAAGGGATTCTGAATGCAGCCTACGCCTAGGCTGGCGGCATGAGCTCACCCACTTCCCTTGGCCTGATGGTGCCGCCCTCCCTGCCTCCGGAACGGCTGCCCGACGTGGCCCGCGCGGCCGACGCCGCCGGGCTGGACTATCTGTGGGTCTGCGAGGACTGTTTCGCCACGACCTCCATCGCGTATGCCTCGCTGGCTCTGGCGGTCACCGACCGGATCAGTGTGGGTACCGGATTCCTCTCCACGCCGGTACGCAATGTGGTGACAGCGGCAATGGATTTCAGCATCTTGGCCCGTAACTTCCCGGGCAGGGTCATACCGGGGGTCGGACACGGCTGGCAGCCACACATGGCACAGATTGGCGCCAAGGTCACCTCGCCGCTGACCCTTCTCGAAGAATACGTCACGGCATTGCGAAACCTGTTCGCAGGCAAGGAAATCAGTGTCACGGGACGATACATCACGCTCGACCGGGTGCGACTGGACTGGACTCCCCCGGCACCGCTGCCCATCATGATCGGCGCGAACGGCCCGAATTCGCTGCGCCTCGCGGGCCAACTCGGCGACGGCACATTGCTCACGAGCATGGTGAGCAGCGGCGCCATTGCCGGATACTGCGCACTGATAACGCCACAGCCCGGTCACCGGATCTTCCTGAGCCGCACGATCAGCGTCGGTGCCCAAGCCGCCGAACTCATCGCGGCGGATCCGGGCCACTATCCCGGAATCTCATTCGACGCCTCGACGAGCATTGGCGGTAGCGCCGCCGAAGTCGCCGACACGCTATCTGAAATACGAGATCTGGGCGTCACCGACTTCATCGCATCCCCCACCGGCAATGAGCCTGATCTGCTGGGCTACATCCATGCGCTCGGGCAGGAAGTCAGGCCGCTGCTGCAGTCGTGACGTTGTCCCGCTGCGCTGTGCGCGCTGTCGGCCCCGATATCCGGCGCGCGGCGTTATGCACGATCAGAGCGAAGGCGACGGTGATGGGTCCGGGCGCGCCCACCATGCCGCCGGCGATGACGGCGTCCGATGCGGAGTAGACGGGCGCGCTGACCACCACGGTGGCGCAGGCGGCGATAGGTGCGATCGCCAGACCCCACATCAGCCAGCGCCAACGTTGTTCGCGCACACCCTGACCGCGCGCACGCGCCCGCCAGGCACCCGCGATTGAGATCGCCAGCGCGATCCACAGCGGCACCAGGTGGTAGGCCGCCAGGGAACGTGGGATGTACTCCGGCAGACGCAGTGCCAGCGCCGCGTACCCGATGGACCCCGACAGAGCCAGTCCCGCACTCAGTACATAGCTCGCAACGGAGTACCGCCGCACCGGCGCCCTGCCTGCCGGTTGAACCATCACGAAGGCGGCGGCCGCACCGAACGGGGCCATCACGCCGAGCACGATGGCACTGGCCCCGAGATTGGTCAGGAGATCATGCTGCGGCACGATCGGCTGAATTCCGATCCACAGCACCCGCAGCAGCGGCGCGGTCATCATCAGCGCCACGCTGTAGGTCATCCAGGCACGATGGGTGATCACATCGCGATTCCGAATGGCGTACAGAGCGAACCACGCGCTGCCGAGGGTGCCCAGAGCCAGCGCCCACAGCTGTAGATCAAATGCGCGCCCGATGAAATGGCCAACGTATGGAGCCGCGGCCAGGAAGATGATTGCCGTCAACATGCTCACGGTCATGAGCGCCAAATAGGCCCTGCCCATCCATCGATGCACGGCGGGGTGACGGGAACGCATTCGGCCGGAGAACTGAAACATGGCGAGCCCCAGCGCGATTGCCCCCAGCGTGGTGTGCACGGCCATCACGGCGCGATGCTCGGAGTAGTCACTGTGCCGAACCGCCTCCACCGAGCCTTCCCCCACGGCGTATGCGGAGCCGTTGATGAGGGTGTTCAGCCCATCCTGCAGCCGGGGCGTTCCGGGGAAGAAAAGCGGCCAGGTGTAATTCATCGCCAGCGGAAGGTACAGAAACGCCACCGCGGCGGCCGCGGCGTAGCACACCCGAGTTATCGAAACCCGTTTCAGTTCAGACATTTTGACTCAACCGGATAATCGGGATGCGGCGACCGAGCGCGGCCGCACGCACACGATAATCGGCGAACAGCGGATAGACCCTGTCCGCCGATCCCCAGAGCCTGTCCCGTTCGGCCGCCTCGGCCACCTCGACGGCCGTCATCTGCTGCCCGTCCCCGATCGTGACGCGGGGATTGGCCTTCGGGTTGTAGTACCAGGCGGGGTGGCTGTCCCTGCCATAACTGGACGCGATGACGATGACATCGTCGCCGTCATGGAAGTACAGCACCGCGTTGGTGCGCGGCTGGCCGGTCCTGGCCCCGATGGTGGTGATCAGCGTGGACGGCAGCATCAACGCCATGCCGAGGCGCCCGCGTGAAATCTTCAGTAACCAGGGGTCGATCTTGGGGGCGATGTTGATTGCCGTCCAACGTCCGGCACGGGTACCCAGAAATGCGACATATGAGCGGCGCAGCAGGTCGTCCTGCGCACCGGGATCAACCCTGCGCAGCGTTGTGGGCGTCATGCCCGAGAAGTTTAGAGTCAGACTCTAATTTAATCAATGGGGGTAATACCCCAGGTCAAAAGGTCGCGCGCCTGTATCAGACACTGTTCGACCTCTTCTGCGGTGAGACGCGCGCCGTCGTCACGCAATGCGAGGGCAGCCACCCCACTCCACGAACCGAACAGGAAGTAGGAGAGCAATCGGCTGTCCACCGGCCGGATCTCACCGTCATCGACCGCCGCCTGAATACGTTCCTCGAACGCCACCCGGAGCACGTCCAGGCGCTCGGCCACGACCTCATCGAACGGGTTGGCGGGTCCGCCGATGGCGTTCACCGCGACGTACCGCGTCAAAGCCGGGTGATCGATCAACAGCCTCATGTAGGCCAGTCCCGCCTGCCGCACCTGCTCGAACGCCGTTCCCTCACTGGAATACGCGGCCGTCAGCTCCACCATCGATATCTCCAACAGGCGTTGCATCACCGCCGACACCAACGCGTCCTTGGTCCCGAAATGGACATACACCGAAGCCGCAGACATGCCCGCCAGCTCAGCGACATCCTCCATGCGGACCGCGTCCGCGGAGTGCCGCGACAACAATCGCTCCGCGGCATCCAACAAGGCTGTGCGCGTGCGCATCCGGCGACGCTCGCCCCTCGCCGCCGCTTCCGAGCTGGTTTCCATGCCCAGACCCTACGCAGCGGGCCCGGAAACGCCGAACGCCCGGCTGCCGCGCAATGCGGCAACCGGGCGTTCGATCAGAACCGACTACTCAGAGGCAGAGGCGGCCAGGTCGGCGGCCGGCTCCTCACCAGTGACCAGCGCGGGCTTCGGACGGCCGACGAAGGTGAACTTCGCGTCCTCGCCGGCGCCCTCGCCATCCCAGCCTTCGACGTCGACCGTGACCAGCTCGCCGGGGCCAACCTCGTTGAAGAGGATCTTCTCCGAGAGGGTGTCCTCGATCTCGCGCTGGATGGTCCGGCGCAGCGGCCGCGCGCCCAGCACCGGGTCGAACCCGCGCTTGGCGAGCAGCGCCTTGGCCTTGTCGGAGAGTTCCATCTCCATGTCCTTGGCCTTGAGCTGCTTGCCCACCCGGCCGATCATCAGGTCGACCATCTCGATGATCTGTTCCTGCGTCAACTGCTCGAAGACGATGATGTCGTCGATGCGGTTGAGGAATTCCGGACGGAAGTGCTTCTTGAGCTCGTCGTGGACCTTCTGCTTCATCCGCTCGTAGTTCGAACCGGCAGCACCCTCGGAGAATCCGAGGCCCACGGCCTTCGAGATATCCGATGTGCCCAGGTTCGAGGTGAAGATCAGCACGGTGTTCTTGAAATCGACTGTGCGACCCTGGCCGTCGGTGAGACGCCCGTCCTCGAGAACCTGCAACAGGGTGTTGTAGATCTCCTGGTGTGCCTTCTCGATCTCGTCGAACAACACGACGCTGAACGGCTTGCGACGCACCTTCTCGGTGAGCTGGCCGCCCTCCTCGTAGCCGACGTATCCCGGAGGAGCGCCGAAAAGCCTTGAGGCGGTGAAGCGGTCGTGGAACTCACCCATGTCGATCTGGATGAGGGCGTCGTCGTCGCCGAACAGGAAGTTGGCCAGCGCCTTGGACAGCTCGGTCTTACCCACACCGGACGGGCCGGCGAAGATGAACGAGCCCGAGGGACGCCGCGGGTCCTTCAGACCGGCGCGGGTACGGCGGATGGCCTTGGAGACTGCCTTGACGGCATCCTCTTGGCCGATGATCCGCTTGTGCAGCTCATCTTCCATACGCAGCAGCCGAGTTGTCTCCTCCTCGGTGAGCTTGAACACGGGGATACCGGTCCAGTTGCCCAGCACCTCGGCGATCTGCTCATCATCGACTTCCGCAACCACGTCCAGATCACCTGAACGCCACTGCTTTTCGCGATCGGCACGCTGCGCGACCAGCTGCTTCTCGGAGTCGCGCAAGCGCGCGGCCTTCTCGAAGTCCTGGGCGTCGATGGCCGATTCCTTCTCCCGGCGCGCGTCGGCGATCTTCTCGTCGAACTCGCGCAGGTCTGGCGGAGCGGTCATCCGGCGGATGCGCATCCGGGCACCGGCCTCATCGATCAGGTCGATTGCCTTGTCGGGCAAGAACCTGTCGTTGATGTACCGGTCGGCCAGGGTGGCCGCCGCGACCAGCGCGCCGTCGGTGATGGACACCCGGTGGTGTGCCTCGTAGCGATCGCGCAGACCCTTGAGGATCTCGATGGTGTGCTCGACCGTCGGCTCGCCCACCTGCACCGGCTGGAACCGGCGCTCCAGGGCGGCGTCCTTCTCGATGTACTTGCGGTACTCGTCGAGAGTGGTCGCACCGATGGTCTGCAGCTCGCCACGAGCCAGCTTCGGCTTCAGGATCGACGCGGCGTCGATCGCGCCCTCGGCCGCGCCCGCACCCACCAGCGTGTGCAGCTCGTCGATGAACAGGATGATGTCGCCGCGGGTGTTGATCTCCTTGAGCACCTTCTTGAGGCGCTCCTCGAAATCACCGCGGTACCGGCTGCCGGCCACCAGGGACCCCAGGTCCAGGGTGTACAGCTGCTTGTTCTTCAGCGTCTCGGGCACCTCGCCATGCACGATGGCCTGCGCCAGTCCCTCGACCACGGCGGTCTTACCGACACCGGGCTCACCGATCAGCACCGGGTTGTTCTTGGTGCGACGGCTCAGCACCTGCATGACCCGCTCGATTTCCTTCTCGCGGCCGATGACCGGATCGAGCTTGCCTTCCATGGCGGCGGCAGTCAGGTTGCGGCCGAACTGGTCAAGCACCAGCGAGGTCGACGGTGTGCCTGCTTCGCCACCGCGGCCGCTGGTGCCGGACTCGGCGGTCTCCTTGCCCTGGTAGCCGCTCAGCAGCTGGATGACCTGCTGACGCACCCGGGTCAGCTCAGCGCCCAGCTTCACCAGCACCTGCGCCGCGACGCCTTCACCCTCACGGATGAGGCCCAGCAGGATGTGCTCGGTGCCGATGTAGTTGTGGTTGAGCATGCGGGCCTCTTCTTGGGCCAGCACAACCACCCGCCTTGCGCGGTCAGTGAATCTTTCGAACATCGGTCTCCCTCGCTTCCTCGTCCGGCCTTTGCGCAAGCGGTTCATGTTGCCGCTCGGGGCTCCCCCCAAACGGCTCATCCCCGCTGGCACTAGGACCTAATCGCCACTCTAGTGGTCGGCCGTAGTCGGCGCGGTGTTCGCATACCTGGAGATGGCCCCACTTACACGAAATCACCGCACCCGGCGGTGCTTGTTAGGCAACCGAACAACGCCAGATGCGGTGAAAACGTTTCCGATATTGACCCGGCTTCGCCGTAAGCGAAATTGCCCGGGAGACGTACTAGTTGGCCGCGTTGAAGGCGTCGACAACTTCCGCGGGAATGCGGCCGCGCGACGAGACATTGTGCCCGTTCTTACGTGCCCACTCACGGATCGCCGCGCTCTGCTCGCGATCGATGCTGGCACGCCCGCGACTTGTACCCGAACTCCCCCGCCCGCGACGACGCCCACTCACGCGACGCGCGTGCTCCACCCATGCAGAGAGCTGATTACGCAGCTTCTCCGCATTCTTGGAAGAAAGGTCGATCTCGTAAGTCACACCGTCAATCCCGAATTCAACGGTCTCATCGGCGGGCGCTTCGCCATCGACGTCGTCGACAAGCGTGACCGTGACCTTCTTAGCCATTCCTTTTCCTTCCAAAAGCGGAACCCCCGTTGGTCCACTTCAAACATGCCATGGATTGCCGCAAAGTTCAACATACGCGCAAGGCTGCGCGTGTTCCGCTCAAGGCAAGCGTTTCACTACACTCATAGTTGAAAAGTGTGACAAAAATTCGGACGCGTGGATCAGAGCGTCGGCCTCACAATCGGGAACAAGATCGTTTCCCGAATTCCCAATCCGGTAAGAGCCATCAACAACCGGTCGATCCCCATCCCGGTTCCTGCGGCAGGTGGCATCGCATGTTCCATCGCACCGAGGAAATCCTCGTCAAGACTCATCGCCTCGTCATCACCGGCGGCCGCCAATCGTGCCTGGTCAGCGAATCTTTCGCGCTGAATGACGGGGTCGATCAACTCCGAGTATCCGGTGGCCAATTCAAAGCCCCGAACATACAAGTCCCACTTCTCGGTGACACCCGCAATACTCCGGTGCTGACGAGTAAGCGGGGATGTCTCAACTGGGAAATCCCTGACAAAAGTCGGCGCGTACATTTTATCGCCAACCTGATGTTCCCACAGTTCCTCGACGAGTTTCCCGTGTCCGTAACCGCGGTCGGTGGGAATCTCGGCGCCCACCCGATCTGCGATCTTCCATAGCTCGGCAACCGGCGTATCGGGCGTGATCGCCTCCCCCAGCGCTTCTGACAACGACGGATACATTTCCAGCGTCGTCCACTCACCGTCCAAGTCGTAGATGGACCCATCGGGCAACGTCACTTGCCGGGTGCCCATTGCATCGTCGGCTACTTCTTGGATGAGCTCCCGGATCATTGTCGCGGCGGTATCGTATGTGCCGTACGTCTCGTATGTTTCCAACATCACGAATTCGGGTGAATGTGTGGAATCCGCGCCCTCATTTCGGAATACCCGATTGAGTTCAAAAATCTTGTCGAAGCCACCCACCAGTGCCTTTTTCAGGAAAAGTTCCGGCGCAATACGCAGATACAGGTCCATATCGAGTGCGTTTGAATGCGTAATGAACGGGCGAGCCGCGGCACCTCCGGCGAGAGTCTGCAAGATCGGCGTCTCCAACTCCAAGAATCCGCGACGGTGCAGGGCGTCACGAATAGCGCGCATCACCGCGACACGCTGCCGTGCGATCTGCCGCGCCTCCGGCCGCACGATCAGGTCCACGTAACGCTGGCGCACTCTGGTCTCTTCGGACATCTCCTTGTGAGCAACGGGGAGCGGCCGCAGGGACTTCGACGCCATCTGCCAGCCGTCCGCCATGACGCTCAGCTCGCCACGGCGTGAACTGATGACCTCGCCGTGCACAAACACAATGTCGCCGAGGTCGACGTCGTTCTTCCAGTCCGCGAGCGACTGCTCACCGACACTGGCAAGGCTGATCATCACCTGCAAGGAGGTGCCGTCACCCTCCTGAAGCGTCGCGAAGCAGAGCTTGCCGGTATTACGGGAGAAGATGACCCGCCCCGCCACACCCACCTGATCGCCGGTACTGGTGTCGGTGTCCAGATCCGGGTAAGCCTCTCGAATCTGCTTGAGGCTATGGGTCCGAGGCACCTCCACCGGATACGGCTGGGTACCTTCGGCGAGCAGCTTCTCGCGCTTGGCCTGCCGGATACGAAATTGTTCCGGCAAGCTGGTCTGCGCGTCAGGATCAGTCACGTCTCGGCAGCTTAGCGGTAGTGCCGCGTGCCGGAACTACGCCGCCGATTCTGTTGTGTCCATATCTATCGGGTCGCGCGCGCCTTGCCGCGCTGGTCAGCCCGGTTCCGTTCGTACACCAGCCGCAAGCCGTCGAGTGTGAGGTGTTCCTCATAACGGTCGACGGTGTGGGTCTCGGGCAGGATCAGCGGCGCGGTGTGTCCGGTGGCCACCACCGTGACTCCGGCGCCACCAAAGCCCTCGATATCGCGGCGCACCCGCTCCACCAGCCCATCCACCAGGCCGGCGAAGCCGAAGACCGCGCCCGACTGCATGCACTCCACCGTGTTCTTTCCCACGACGGAACGTGGGCGGGTCAGCTCAACTCTGCGCAGCGCGGCACTGCGGGCCGCGGCGGCATCGGAGGACACCTGCACGCCGGGTGCGATGGCCCCGCCGAGAAATTCCCCCTTGGCGGACACCACATCCACACAGATCGAAGACCCGAAATCCACCACGATGCACGCCGAACCAAATCTGTGATGTGCGGCAAGGCAATTGACGATGCGATCGGCGCCGACCTCTTTGGGGTTGTCGACCAACAGCGGCAGCCCCGTGCGCACGCCGGGCTCGATCAACACCTGCGGAACCGAGGACCAGTACTGATCGAACATCCCGCGCATCTCGTGCAGAACAGAGGGCACGGTGGAAAGCGCGGCGACTCCGGTGAGGGTCTCGCTATCGTCGCCGATCAGCCCGTCGATGGTCAGTGCCAGCTCGTCGGCGGTGATCTCGGCCTCGGTACGAATCCGCCAATGCTGAGAAACCTTGGCGTGCTCACCCGTACCGGAGACGAGGCCCAGCACGGTGTGGGTATTGCGTACGTCGATCGCCAGCAGCATGGCTACACCAGACCGCGTGGTGACACCAGGCCGAAGTTCTCAGGCACGTAGGCCGGATCACCGGCGTGCTCGCCCAGCTCCACCTTCTTATTGTCCGAGTCCACGAACACCACCCGCGGAGTGAAGGTCCGGGCCTCCTCGTCGCTCATCACGCCGTAGGCGATGATGATCACCAGGTCCCCCGGGTGTACCAAGTGTGCTGCGGCCCCATTGATCCCGATGACACCGCTACCGCGCGTGCCGGTAATCGCGTAGGTCTCCAGCCGGGCACCGTTGTCGATATCGACAATGGTGACCTGCTCGCCTTCCAGTAGATCCGCGGCCTCCATGAGATCGGGGTCGATGGTGACCGAGCCGACGTAGTGCAGATCGGCATGCGTCACGGTGGCGCGATGGATCTTCGACTTCATCATCGTGCGGAACATCAGGTCCTCCAGTTAGTTTCGCCAGGGCAGTTCGTGGTCAGGGTCCGCAGCACCGGGGGTACCGATTCCGCCGCCTATTTCCAGGGGCACGTTGTCCAACAACCGGGTGCTCCCCAACTTGGCCGCCACCACCATGCGACCGGGTCCCTGCGCGGGCGCGGGCCCCAGGTCGGCGCCGCGCACCTCCAAATAATCGACCTCGATCGCCGGAACCTCGTCGAGCACGGCGCGGGCCGCGTCCAGCGCCGCGTCGCAACCCCCGGAGGCGGAATAGATTCCGGCCAGCAGAGCCGCCGACAAGGCGCCCGCTTGCTCGCGGTGCTCTTCGCTGAGATACACATTGCGCGAGGACATCGCCAGTCCGTCCGCCTCGCGGACGATCGGTATCGGGACGATACGCGTCTTGATGTTGAGATCGGCCACCATCTGCCTGATCAGCACCAGCTGCTGGTAGTCCTTCTCGCCGAAGTAGGCGCGGTCGGGTGCCACGATCTGCAAGAGCTTGAGGACAACCGTCAGCATTCCTGCGAAATGTGTTGGACGCGAAGCACCCTCAAGCTCCGCACCCAGCGGTCCGGGCTGCACCGTGGTGCGCTGACCATGGGGATACATGGCCTCCGCGTTCGGGGCGAACACCAGCTCGACGCCCTCCTCACGCAACTTCTCGACATCGGAGTCCAGCGTGCGCGGATAGGCCTCAAGGTCCTCACCTGGACCGAACTGCAGAGGGTTGACGAAGATGGAAACCACCACGACGGCACCCGGCACCTTCCGGGCGTGCCGCACCAGCGTCAGATGGCCCTCGTGCAGTGCACCCATGGTCGGTACCAAGACGATCCGCCTGCCGGTGTGCCGCAAGGCTTTCGACACGTCATACATCGTGTCGGGATCATGATGAACGGTCAGTTCCCCTTGCAGATAGCCCTTGGGACCCTTCGGCCCATACAAACTCGTCATCACGGTGCCTTATCTCGTCCGGGGTTCCAGTGCGGCGAAAACTGATCGGGGGGCGTGTGCGCGCTGCGCGGTCCTCCGCGCGTCGGCGCGGTATGCCTCGGCCAATGCGGGATCTGCCTCGACCAGCGCGTCGAGGTGACGCCCGACGGCTGCGCCGTCACCCCGCGCCACCGGTCCCGTCAGCGCCGCCTGCCCGCGGTCCAGTGCGTTGTTGACGGCCGCGCGCACCAACGGCGCCAACACCCGTTCCGGCAGCCCGCCCGGCGCGTCACCAATTATCTCCTGCCCCAACAACTCCTGACCCCAGAGCGCGGAACGTAACGCCTCGACCGCATCCAGCACCAACGTCACCACATGATTGCTGCCATGCGCCAAGGCTGCGTGATAGAGAGTGCGGGCATCCTCGCGCACCCGGACCGGCTCACCGCCGATCTCCAGTACCAGGGCCGTGCCGATGGCGTAGCCGGTCTCATCGGCGGCGGTGATTCCAAAGCAGGAGTTGGGCAATCGCTCAATATCTTCATCGCCGCCGGCGAATGTCATGGCCGGATGAATCGCCAGCGGCATGCATCCGAGGGCGGTCAGTGGCTCCAGGATCGCCACGCCATTGGCGCCCGAGGTATGAACCACGATCGTTCCGGGCCGCACCGATTCGGTCGCGGCGAGCCCCGAGACGAGTGCCGATAACTCGTGATCCGGCACCGCCAGAATCAGCAGTTCGGCGCGCAGTGCAACTTCGTGCGCGGGCAGAATCTGACTTTCCGGCAGGCGCTGTTCGGCACGTCGCCGTGAGGCGTCGGACACGGCACTGCAGGCGACGACGGGGTGACCGGCAGCCTCCAGCGCGACGCCCATGGCAGTTCCCACTCGACCGGCGGAAATGATTCCGATGGCCAGGCGCGCGGGGCGAAAGCCGTCTATGGGGCCATCGACAGTGAAAGCCTCAGGCATGCTGAACGAGACACCTCGCAGACTAGATACGTTCCAGTCCTGCTCCACAGGTACCGGACGGTCACCAGCAGAGTAATCCCCTGGCTGCGCTATCGGCAGAGGCCTGCGCCGTTAGATTGCTCACTTTCACGCACGATGACGAAATCGGCCGGATCAGTCCTCGCGGCGGCGGCGCCGGCCCCCACCGGACTCCGGAGAATCGCTCTGGATGCGTCCCAGCAGATCAGCAACCGAAAAGCCGCCGGTGTCCTCCGCGCGGCGCCGGCCGTGCGTTTCTTCGGGGTCCTCAGGTTCCGGAGCCCGGCGCTTTCCACGCTTCTCCTCCGGCTCCGGTTCCGGGGCCCGGTGCCCGCCCGAGCCCTCCGGATAGCTCTGTGGCTCGGGTGCCGACGGCGGCGCGTAGGACGGCTCGGGGGCCCAGTGTCCACCGCCGGTGGTCTCGGGTGCGGCCGGTGCTTGATGCCGTGAGGCAGATCCGGAGTGACGTCCCGCGACCGGCGGTTCGCCCTGATACTGGCTCGGTGGCGCGGCGGGCTCGTTGGAAGCCCAATTGCTACCCGCGGTTCCGGGCGGTAACCACTGGCCTTCCGCGGGTAGCAATTGGGCTTCCAACGAGCCCGCCGCGCCACCGAGCCAGTATCAGGGCGAACCGCCGGTCGCGGGACGTCACTCCGGATCTGCCTCACGGCATCAAGCACCGGCCGCACCCGAGACCACCGGCGGTGGACACTGGGCCCCCGAGCCGTCCTACGCGCCGCCCAATACGGTTGCTGAGACGGTTCGGGGACCGGCGGGAACTGTTGCGCCGGGCCTGGCACCGGCGGCTGCGCCACATGCGGTTCGGGCTGGGGACGCCAATGCGTCCCGGATGACACCGGCTGCTGATACGGCTCGGGCTCGTGAGGCTGAGCAGCTCCGTAATAGGCCGGCGCCGGATAGGGCGGTGTCGGAGGCGCCGCGTCCTCGTCCACGTGGTGAGGATCCTCGGCGACGTCAATGATCGGATACTCCGAGGTCCGGCCATCCTCTTCGACCGCGGTGACGTCCTGGTACTCGGCGGCGGGCGCGGGTTCCTGCTCACGCACGGAATGCGTGAACGCGGCCGCGTTGGTGCTGGCGACGGGCTGCGGTTCCGCCCCGGGCCAGGGCCCCAGGGCGCGAATCGGATCGTGTTCGATCGCGGGGCGATCACTGAGGTCGGTGTTGAAGAGGATCTCCAGATTAGTGCGCAGGGCAGCGAGTTCGGCCCTCAGCGTTGCGATTTCGTCGGCTGCCTGCGCCTCGATCTCACCGGCCAGCTGCTGTCGCAGCCTGCTCTCCACCGTCAGCTCGTACTCACGGCGCGCCGAGATCTCCCGGTCCAGCTGCAGGTCGTAGACGAGTTTCTGATCGCGCACCTTGGCCTGATCGGTATCGCTCTGCCGCCGGTAGGTCAGCGCGGCGAACGACGCGATGACCGCCGCCCACAGCGCCAGCAACAAGCCGACGCGTAAATAGATGGCCTTATCGGTGAAAACCAGCGCAATTCCGGACCCGATCGCCAGCACCAGCAACGCGGTCAGCAACGCCCATCCGGGACGTCGGCTGCCGCGCCGGGGCTTAGCCGCTCGGGTGGGCATGGTCATGGAGGTGACTGTACCTGGACAGTGCAGTGTGCTGGCCGACCTCGAATCGGCGATTCGACATGCGGGGGTGCTATCTCGCGGGAGTCGCGGGCGGGTCCGGCGGCGACTTACAGCAATGCTGGAGCCCCAGTCCGGCGACGACAAGTGCCAGCGCGCATCCGGTCGCGATCAGCACGCCGAGGGTGTCCGCCGCGGCCGCGGCGAGATGCGCGCGCCGCGGCAGGACGTAGACAAGCATGGCCATCCACCATCCGGTCATCAGCGTGCCGAGCCACGCAGAGGCCTTCGCGACCACAACCGAACGCGCCACGACCAACGCGGGCAAAAGCCCGGTGCCAACGCCGATCTGACCGTCATTGACCTTGTTGCGGACATAGAACGCCCAAACCCCCTCCGCGATCGCCAGCACCAGCAAGGAGACGCCGGCGAGCAAAGGAATCGGCGGCAGCGAGCCGTAGGCAGCCGACACAAAGAAGTAACCAAGGATCGCCGTGACAATCCCCGCGACCAGCAGATCGCGGATTCGGGTGCTTCCCACTACGTCACCGGATCGCTCAAGGTGACATCCACCCGTCGCGCGCTCTCGCGTTCGGATCTGTCGAGCCCGGCCACCAAGTCTGCAACCGGACGAATCTCGCCCTCGACGGTCAGCACCGCATCAGGCTGCAACGCCAGCCACGGCACCAGCACAAAGGCGCGTAGGTGCGCACGTGGATGAGGCAACGTCAGATCCGGATCATCGGAGAGAATTTCGCCGTTGGCGCCAATCTCCCGGCAACTGATCACATCGACGTCGAGGGTGCGAGGCCCCCACCGCTGCGTGCGCACGCGCTGGGCGGCCTGTTCCAGTCGATGCGCCGTCGCGAGCCACCCCAGGGGCTCACGCCCGTCGGCGATAACGATGACGTTGAGGAAATCAGGCTGCGGAACCGATCCCCACGGAGCGGTCTGATACACCGGGGAAATCCCCACAACATCCGTGCCCAGCGCGTCGACCACCGCTTGCAGGTGCGCGAGCCTTTCGCCCAGATTCGATCCGATCGACAGCACGGCGCGCACCGCTACTGCGCCCCGGCTCGAGATCGCCGGGAACGCCGGGCCACCACCGCCACATCGCTGAATGTCAACGGAATGGGCGCATTGGGCTTGTGCACCACTGCCTCCACCGCGTGCACACGCGAATCTGTCATCACATCGTCGGCGATGGCACCCGCCACCGATTCGATGAGATTGCGCGGTGGCCCGGCCACGATCGCGGCCGCGCGCTGAGCCAGGTCGCCGTAGTCAAGCGTGTCGGTCAGCTGGTCCGTGGCTGCCGCGGTGTCCAGATCGATCCACACGGTGACATCCACCGAGAACTCCTGGCCATCGCGACGCTCGTGATCGAAAACTCCGTGGTAACCAAAGACTTTCAGTCCGCACAGCTCGATACGGTCGGTCATTTCTTTGCCCCCTTCGCACCACGCTGCGCAACCTCGCGGCGCCACTTGCCACCGGCGGTCTTGCTGGGCTCGGGCCGGGTCGTGCGCACCGTCACCTCGGTGGTCACCTCATCCGGCGCGGTGACCACCGGCGCGGATTCCGGTGCGGGCAGCGGTTCCGGCGAGGCTGTCTCGAGAACTTCTTCCTCGTCCTCTTCGATGGTTTCGGCCCCGCCGGTTTCCCAGGCCCGCACCACCTTCAGCGCGTCCATGGAAGCACGCACGTCATGGACCCGCACGCCCCATACCTCGTGCAACGCCCCGAGCGCGGTGATGACAGCCGTCGCGGTTTCTCGGCCGTCGGGCGGTCGTTCCACGCCGTTGAGATCGGTGAGTAGCGCACCCAGGAACCGCTTGCGGGACGCGCCGATCAAGATCGGGTATCCCAGCTCTTGCAGGTCGGGGATCGCTTGCAACAGCAGCCAATTGTGGTGCGCGGTCTTCGCGAAGCCAAGACCTGGGTCAAGGATGAGCTTCTCCGGCGCGACCCCTGCGGTCACCGCGACCTGTACCGACTCCATCAGCTCGCGCGACACATCGGCAACCACGTCACGGTAATTTCGGGCGGCCGGCGTATGGATGAAGTCCTTTGAACGCCAGTGCATCAGGATCCAGGGCACGCCCCGTTCGGCGATCAACGGCGCCATCTCCGGATCGGACCGGCCACCCGAGACATCGTTGACCATGTTCGCGCCGGCATCGATCGCGGCGGCGGCGACCTCCGCGCGCATGGTGTCAACACTGACGTTGATGCCATGACTGGCAAGCTCTTTGATCACCGGGATGACGCGCTGCATCTCGATCTTCTGCCTGATCGACGCCGCACCCGGACGGGTCGACTGGCCGCCGACATCGATGATGTCCGCGCCGGCGGACGCGAGCGCCAAACCGTGCGCCACCGCATCCGATTGCCTGACGAATTGCCCACCGTCAGAGAAGGAGTCGTCGGTAACGTTGACGACTCCCAGGATATGAGTCAATGCGGGAGTATCCGTCACGCCGGCGATCATGCCCTCATCATCAGATCGAGCACCTCGGACCGCGACGCGGCATCACGTTTGAACTGCCCCCGCACGGCCGACGTGGTGGTCGTCGCACCCGGTTTGCGCACACCCCGCATAGCCATACACAGATGCTCGGCTTCGACTACGACAATCACTCCGCGTGGCTCCAGCTTGCGCACCAAGGCATCGGCGATCTGCGCCGTCAAGCGCTCCTGCACCTGCGGCCGCTTCGCGTAAAGGTCAACCAGGCGAGCGATTTTCGACAACCCGGTGACACGGCCGTGCTCACCGGGGATGTATCCGACGTGGGCGACGCCGTGGAACGACACCAGGTGATGTTCGCATGTCGAATACATCGGTATCGACTTCACCAGCACCAGCTCGTCGTGCTGTTCATCGAAAGTCGTGTTCAGCACGGTGTCCGGGTCGGTGTACAGCCCGGCGAATATCTCCCGATAGGCGCGTGCCACCCGGGCCGGGGTATCCGCCAGCCCCTGCCGGTCTGGGTCTTCACCGACCGCGTAGAGCAGTTCACGGACCGCGGCCTCGGCGCGCGCCTGGTCGAAGACGTGGCCGGTCGGATGGCCGTTGTACTCGGCCGTCTCGGGCGAGTTCATATCAGCTCTTGCTCTCGCTGCCCTCATCCGGAACCGATCCCGGCTGCTGATGCGGTGTCGGCACCGGATAGGGATAAGGCTGGGGCGGATAAGGCTGATAGCCCGGCTGCGGGTAGGGAGCCTGTCCCGGCGGTGGCCAGCCAGGCGCATACCATCCGGCTGGCGCACCGTAGTTCGTTCCTGGCGGAATCGGCTGCCCGGCTTGGCCGTTGGGCACGTGTCCATGCGGGGCGACCGGCGCTTGCGGCGCACCGTTGGCCGGCGCCGCAGCGGCCGCCTGCTCGGCGATGGCCTTTTTGAACGCGGGCTCGGGAACCGGCGGGGGCCAGGGTTCGCCGCGTTCGATCGCAAGCTCACCGGGTGTCTTGATGGGGGGCTTATCCGACGGAATACGGCCACCGAAGTCGTCGAACATCGTCAACCGCGGGCGGCGCTGCACGCCGGAGAAGATTTCCTCGAGTTCCTTGCGGACCACGGTTTCCTTCTCCAGCAGTGCACCGGCCAGCGTGTCCAACACATCCCGGTACTCGGTAAGGATGGCCCAGGCCTCGGTGTGCGCTGCCTCGATGAGATTACGTACCTCCTCATCGATCTCGCGGGCAACCTCATGTGAGTAGTCGGCCTGCGTGCCCATCGTGCGGCCCAGGAACGGGTCGCCGTGCTCGGTGCCGTAGCGCACCGCACCAAGCTTGGCGCTCATGCCGAACTCGGTGACCATGGCGCGGGCCTTCTTGGTGGCCTGCTCGATATCGGAGACCGCACCGGTGGTCGGCTCCCGGAATACGAGTTCCTCGGCCGCCCGGCCGCCCATCGCGAAGACCAGCTGCGCGATCATCTCCGACCTGGTGGCCAGCCCCTTGTCGTCTTCGGGGACGGCGATGGCGTGCCCGCCGGTACGGCCACGCGCCAAGATGGTGACCTTGTAGACACGCTCGATATCGGGCATGGCCCAGGCGGCCAGCGTGTGCCCGGCCTCGTGGTACGCGGTGATCTTCTTCTCGTGCTCGCTGATGATGCGGCCCTTACGACGCGGACCGCCCACCACCCTGTCGACCGATTCCTCGAGCGCGGCAGCCGTGATCACGGTGCCGTTCTCGCGAGCGGTGAGCAACGCGGCCTCGTTAATAACATTGGCGAGGTCGGCGCCGGACATACCGACAGTGCGCTTGGCCAGACCGTCGAAGTCGACATCGGGCCCGAAAGGCTTGCCCGCCGAATGAACCTTGAGCACCGCCTTACGGCCGGCCAGGTCGGGGCTGGAGACGGGGATCTGCCGGTCAAAACGGCCGGGGCGCAACAGCGCTGGATCCAGGATGTCAGGGCGGTTGGTGGCCGCGATCAGGATGACGCCCTGACGATCACCGAAACCGTCCATCTCCACCAGCAGCTGGTTCAAGGTCTGCTCGCGCTCGTCGTGTCCGCCGCCCAGGCCGGCGCCGCGCTGGCGGCCGACGGCGTCGATCTCGTCCACGAAAATGATGCAGGGGCTGTTCTGCTTGGCCTGCTCGAACAGGTCACGCACGCGTGAAGCACCAACGCCCACAAACATTTCCACGAAATCAGAGCCAGAGATGGTGAAGAACGGCACTCCTGCCTCACCGGCGACAGCGCGGGCCAGCAGGGTCTTACCCGTGCCCGGAGGACCGTAGAGCAGCACACCGCGCGGGATCTTGGCGCCGAGCGCCTGGTACCGCGACGGGTTCTGCAGGAAGTCCTTGATCTCGTAGAGCTCCTCGACCGCCTCATCGACCCCAGCCACATCGGCAAAGGTGGTCTTGGGCATGTCCTTGGACAGCTGCTTGGCGCGCGATTTACCGAAACCGAAGCCCATGCCCCGGCCACCGGACTGCATGCGACTGAAGGCGAAGAACAGCACCACCAACAGGATCACCGGCAGCAGGTACAGCAGCAGCGATCCCAGGATGCTGCCCTGGTTCACTGTGGTGCTGACTGTCGCGCCCTTGCCGTTCAGCTTTTCCAGCAGCGGCACTCCGTACCCCGTGGGGTACTTGGTGATGACCTTGTCTTTACCCTCGGTATCGCCGTTGGCAGCCTTCAGGTCCAACCGCAGCTGTTGCTCGCGGTCGTCGATGCGGGCGCTCTTGACGTTGTCGGTGTCGATCTGCTTGATCGCGACCGTGGTGTCCACGGGCTTGTAACCGCGGGTGTCGTCGCTGAAGTAGAAGAACGACCACCCCAGTAGCAGCACCACCACGATGACGCCCAGGGTGCGAAACACGTTTGTCCGGTTCATACAGCGTCGGCCGCGGTCAGCGGCCCGGTCCTTCCGTAGTCATGGGGCAGGCGATAGGAAGCCATATAGGTATTCATCAAGAACCCTCAGGCTACCTCACCTGCATGTTCGCTTCTGTGGCGCGCACTACGCCCAGGGTGAAAACGAAGGTAGGCCCCGGACGGTACGCACAGTCACGTGGTGAACAGGTTGATGTGCAGGTAAACCTCCTCGGGCGACCTGGTGTCCTGAACGATGTCGCGGTACACCCACGGATTCTCGACATGATCTTGTGCCTGCTTCACGTTGGTGGCACTCGACATCGGCGGACCTGCGATGACCATCAGAGTGGAGGGATCCGGCACCGGCCGGAATGGTGCGGTGAACACCGAATTCCGCAGCATCGTCCGCACATCTGACTCATTGGCGCGCAGCACGACCCGATATGAGGTGTCGATACCGTGATCCATCCGCACCCTGAGCACCTGCACTCCGGTGGGAATGCCTATCCGGCCGAATGCCTCGGCTTCCGCCACCGGCACCTCCACCCCCGTCGGGCCGAAATCGAGCGAACACCCAGCTAACAGCGCGCACAGCACCAGCCCCACCAGTGCCCGCATAGATCCCCCTTGATGAACGCCAACTGCCTGCTCAGGCCTCCAGACAGTGATCTTGTTCACGGTACTATCGCCCGAGCCTCACGACGCGGGCACCAGGTCTGCGTGCCCCCGAGAACGAAGAGGTCTAGTCATGCCTGGTCGCCACAGTGAACGCAATCGCCGAAAACAACAACGCTCGGCTGGGTCACGTCTGCCCAGATGGGTCACATTGGTAGTCGTCGCCCTCCTCCTGCTCGGCGGAGCCGGTTTTTTCGCCTACAAGAAGCTGTCCGAACGATGCGGGGACGTCGAGACCTTCACCGTTGCCGCCGACCCGACCATCGCGCCCGCGATAGCGGCAGCGATCGACGGCGCCAGCGCCAAAGAACTCGGTTGCGCGAAATTCACCGTGACGCCGAAGCCCTCCGCCGCAACGGCCGCGACCATCGGCAAGCCCGGTGCAGCACCGGCACTGTGGCTGCCCGATTCGTCGGTGTGGCTGGCCAGACAGCTGCGTGCCACCGGGTCCGCGCTGGATTCGGCAAGCCAGTCGGTGGCCCGCACTCCGGTCGTGGTGGTGGCCAGGCAAGGTGAGGCACCGGTATTGGACTCGTGGCTGGCCGTGCTGAAACAGCCAGGCCTGCGGATCGGCAATCCGCTGGAGGACTCCGTCTCGGCCGCTCCCGTGCTGGGCGCGCTCGCCGAGGCCGAGCAGGGGAAGAGCGATCCCAGCGCGATCACCGCGGCGCTCGTTCCCATCGCACAGGCACAGCTGACCAACACCAAGCAGGGCAGCGCCGAGGAACGCCTGGGCGAGGTCGCCAAAACCGGCGGCCTGGCGGTCTCGACCGAACAACAGCTGGTGGACTACAACGCCAAACATCTGGATACCAAGCTCACCGCCGTGGTCCCCACAACGGGCGCACCGACCCTGAACTATCCGATCGCGGTAACCGAATCGGCCAACGACCGGCATGCCGACGCCAAACGCGCGGGCGAGGTACTCGCCGAACGCCTCTCCGGTGACGACGGCAAGGAAGCCCTGGCGCACACGGGATTCCGCGGACCGGACTTCGCCCCGTTGCCGGGTGCCGGAGTAGGCGTGGTGGACACCCTCACCGTCAACGACCTGACGGCATTCGACGCGGCGATGCGCCGATACGCGGTGCTGGCCTTGCCGTCCCGGATGCTTGCCGTGCTGGATGTGTCAGGCTCAATGAAGTTCTCCGCCGGGCCGACCACCCGGGTCGGCCTGCTGAGCCAGGCCATCGACAACGGTTTGCCGCTGTTCCCCGAGAACGCGCAGATAGGCCTGTGGGCTTTCTCCATCGACAAGGGCGGCCCGGGCCAGGACTGGAAGGAGTTACTGCCGATCCGCACGCTCAGCGAGAAGGTGGGCGATAAGGCCCAACGTCAGCTGCTGGCCGATGAAGGCCACGGCCTGGACGCACTCGTCGGCGGCGGGACGGGTCTGTACGACACCACGCTCGCGGCATTCCGCAAGGTGCAGTCGACGTACGACCCGCACTACATCAACAGCGTGGTGATCATCACCGACGGATCCAACGAAAAACCCAACGGCCTGACGCTGGACCAGCTGCTCGCGACATTGAAGAAGGAACAGGACCCGGCACGCCCTGTCGTCCTGATCACCCTCGGTATCACCGATGACGCCGATGCCGCTGTGCTCAAACAGATTTCGGATGCCACGCCGGGCGCGGGCAGCCGAGTCGCACGCAACGCGGACGAGATCCCCAACATCGTGATCGACCTCATCAAGGCGAGGACCGCGGCCCGCTAGACGAAGACCGCTTCCGGCTCCGGCGGGTTCGCCAGCAGGGTGGGCAGCACGAAAACCCTTACATAGCGCCGAACCTGCTCGGGATTGTCGGTGCCCGGTATCAGTCCGAGCAGCAGGGACAGTGCGACGGATAGCACGTAGCGCGCCGCGTCCTCGGGCCGAACACCCTGACGTACCTCGGTTATCCTGGTACTGAAGACGCCCGCGTACAAGGACGTCAATAGATCAATAAGGTTGGGGGCATTGACAATTAGTGAGGCTACCGTGCCGTGATCATCGCGGTCGGCAAGCACCCGCAAAAGCGGATTGGCGCCGACCTCCACCGAAACGATCACCATTGATTCGGGAATGATCTCGGCCAGGCCGTTCAGAGCCATCAGGCGTCCGATCATGTTGCTGATCTCGCTCATCGTCGCGCGAACCACCAGGGCATCCATCAAATCGTCGCGGTTCCGGAAGTGCCGATACACCACGGCCCGGCTGTACCCAGCTTCCCGCGCAATGGCTTCCATCGTGGACGCGCCGTATCCGCGTGCGATGAACAGGCGCTCCGCGGCATCGAGCAGCTGCGCCTGCGCCTGTTGTGCGGTATTCCCACCGCCCGGTGGCCTGCCACGGCCACGGGGAGCCTTGCCCTCGCCCTCACTCTTGCGAGCCATCCCCTCACTGCCTCCTCAAACAATATATTGACACTTTGTTTGATGTGTCTATTATTAGCCGTATGCCTACCAACCTGGCCAAATACTCTAATCCCGACGGCGTGGTACCCGACCGTGCGACGTGGACCCCATGGCTGCGGGCCTGGCGCATGCTGATCGACGCCAAACACCACGGCGATATCTACGAGGCGTTTCTCGGCATGGAAGCACCCGTCTTCGCACGGGCCTACTACCAGGTGCGGTCCCACCCGAACGGCCGGAAGCTGTTCAAGCACAAACCGGATCTGCTCTCCGTACTGAACGACGTGGAGTACCTGGGCTCGCTGCCGTTCGGCAGCCTGGGGCACGCATATCTCTCGTTCCTGAACACCAACAAGCTGGACGCCGGCGTGTTCGGCGAATCGAGCATCATCAGACCCATTGCCGAAAAGAACAACTGGGACGACGACTTCTACTACATGATCATTCGGGGTACCGCGCTGCACGACATGTTCGGCTCTATTGCCATGAATGTGGATGACCTCATGTGTGGTATGGGAGTTCGAGGGTCACCGGTCCGCAGACGAGCATGATCATGGCGAGCGCGTTCTCGGCGTTGTGGAAGCCGTAGGCCCTGCGGATGATCAACCGGACCTTGTTGTTGAGCCCTTCGTGGCGGCCGTTGGCCAGTCCGCGCTCCACCGCGGCTTGGATGCCATCGAGGTGTTTGTTGATGGTTCGGCCGACCTTGACGAACTGCGGGATCCGGCACCGCTGCGCCCATGAGCACCATTTCCCGAGCATGTCGGTGACGGTGTCGGCGTCAAGATCCCCGGCGAACACCGCCCGCAGCGATTCCTTCAGTTCGTAGGCGCGGACCAGTGCGCCGCCCTCGCGTTTGAGCTGGGCGAGGGTGGCTTTCTGTGTGTCGGTGAGGGATTCGGGGTTCTTCAGCAGCGCCCAGCGGGCTCCCTTGTAGGTTTTGGCGATCTGCTTGTCCGACAGTTTGCGCGCGGACTGCCATACCTGACGGCGAACGTCGTCGAGGGCGTCGGTGGCTAGTTTGACGACATGGAACGGATCGAAGCAGATCACCGCCTGCGGGGCATGTGCGCGAACGGATTTCGCGAATGCCGGCCCGAGGTCCATCGACACGGCCTCGATCTTCTTCGCGCCATCGGCGGGTAGGGCCGCGGTGAAGAACGCGTCGAGAGTGGCTGCCTTCTTGCCCGGCGCACCCCACACGATTGTGCCGGTGTCGTGGTCGGACACCAAAGTCAAATACTTGTGGTGCTTGCGCCAGGAGATCTCATCGACGCCGATGTCGACCAGCCCGGCCAGCCGGTCGGGGTCCAGTTTCTCGGCCACGACGCGCGAACACATCGCCCCGACGGTGCGCCACGTGACGCGGCAGAACGTCGACACCGTCTTCTTGTCACACTTGGCGGCCAGCCAGACCGCAAGGTCCTCGAAGTCGCGGGTGAACCCCGATCCCGGCCGCGCGAACGGCACTGACTCGGCCAGGACACCGTGCTCGGGGCAGCGCAACCGACGTCGCCGCAGTTTGAGCACACATACCCGCCCACTGAGGTCCAGGTGCCGCCACGCCGAATCCACCATCCGTGTGTCGTAGCGGTGCCGGGTACGGAAATCGCAATGCGGACAGGACATCACCCGCTGTTGCGGGCGCACCCACACCGTCACCTTGTCGCCGCACTCGACGTCGCGGACCGTGGTCTTCGGCAGGTCGAGGACACGGTTGAGTAAAGTGGTCGCGCGCACGGGCAAGCTCCTTGGTACGAGGTGTAGGAGCTTTCGAACCTATGAGCTACCCGTGCGCCCAGACCACTCCGCCACGCGAGACATAGCACACCCCACCCGACCCACATTCATGGCAATAGAGCCACATGTTCCACACCATCGGCGGCTACGGCCCGGATATCGCGGGCGAAATGGCCAATATCGGATTCCATTGCGGACAAATGGAGCCGGCGGGCCCCTTGGAGAAGCTCGGGCTGTTCGGAGCCCTCACCTTGCCCGGCGCCGCGGTGCCATTCAAACTCCGCTACTACCGCCAGGCAGTCGAGCGCGGCCGTCGCGCCGATCTGCTGATGGCCGCCCCTTGGGAAGAGCTACTTGAACTTCCCTACCGGGAGGCACAATCGATTCTCGGCGTCAGCCCCGTCGAGGTGGCTCACCCGCAGGGCAGGTGGACCACCGAGTGGACGCCTCCATCCATCAAGCCGCCCACCCCCTGGAACTACGAACGGATCCTTGTCGGCGGCCCGGTTGCGGCCTGAATACTCACCACTTCAACACAATTCGACCGCGCAGGCCACCTGCCTCGAGCAGCCGCTGCGCCTCAAGGTGTCGGACGGATTCACACCCGAGTACCGCACCTGCACCCGTATCTGGCCAGGTCCGGCTTCCTCGTCCGGAAGGTCGAGCTCCCGAAGCACGTCGGGATCACCAAACCGGGTAAAACCAACGGCTTTCACACTGCCGCGGAACTTCACGAAGCAGCCGGAAATTCCGGGTTTCGCGGGCGCCGCGCCGAAAAACTCCGTCGTTGACAAGTTTATCGGAGTGTCTAATATTCTGATTACGAACGTTCGCAACATAATCAAACGTGGTGTGCGGACCCCTCGACATCTCACTCGCACACCACGTGAACCGGGTGGTCATCCCCTGACCCCTGCCCGGTGCAGGGCGCCACCGCCGCCACGGACGGTGGCGCTCTGTTTGTCTGCCCGACGGTGTCTACGTGTAACGCGCGGGCCTGCGCGCCCAGGGCCGGTGCCGTTCCAGCTGACCCGCGAGCGCGAGTAGCAGCGCCTCGCCACCGGGCCGCGCGGCACATTGAACACCCACTGGGGTTCCCGAGATGGGATGGATACCTGCCGGAATAGTGACGGCCGGCCAGCCTGCCATGCTCCAGAACGGGGTATAGGTGGTCGACATCGACGCGGCTGCCACATTCGCCAGCCAGCCGCGCTGCGACCAGGCGACGGCCTTCACCGGCATTCGCGGCGAAGTGGGGGTCATCACGACATCGGCGGCGTGATCGTCGAAGAACTGCTCCGCCTGCCGCGCGGCCTCCGCGATCTGTTCACCCGACACCCGGTTCCGCAGCCGCCGCCCCAACCGCAGATGCCGAATGTTCCGGCGCTGCAAGGCCTGGGGGTCCGCCACCGACGCTTCGACGTCGGCCGCCGGAGTGCTGAACCAACGCGCGAAGACGGGCATCAGGTTACGCGGATAGGGCAAGCGCGCAGCCGTCGTGAAGTGTCCGACATCCGTCAACGTCTCGCGCACGGCCACTACCGCCCTGCGCGCGGCATCATCGGCCCACACATGCGGAACCGGCTCGTTGTCGGGTAACACCACACGCAGTGAGCGCGGTACGTCCACCACCGCGAGCCGGGGATCATCGGCCAGTACCGAGAACAATAGAGCGGTGTCGGCGACAGTCGCCGCAATCGGGCCGTTGACCCCGACGCCACCCCAGGATGTCGCGCCCAGCTCCGCGGGGACTACTCCGATCCCCGGCTTGAGCGCCACCAGCCCACAGCAGGCCGCCGGTACCCGCAGGGAACCGAATCCATCCGATCCGACGGCTACGGGCACCATCGCGGCCGCGACGGCGGCGGCGGAGCCACCCGAAGAACCGCCCGCGGTTCGCCCGGTTGCCCACGGGTTCTTGGTGATTCCATGTGCACCGTCCGTGGTGGGCCACAACGACAACTCCGGTACCGCGGTGAGCCCCAGGATGATGGCTCCCGCCTGCCGCAGCCTGGTGATCAGCGGGTGATCATGCGACCGCGGCTCTGCCGAGGTGGCCGCTGAACCGATCCGCATGGGCTCGCCGGCGACCGGGATCACGTCCTTGATCGCGACCGGCACACCCGCCATGGGCAATCGGGCTAAATCATCCCGACCCGCCAGCTGCTGCGCCTCACGCATGGCGGCATCGACCCTTACCCTGACAAATGCGCAAATCTCTTTGTCCCGCTCAGCAATTCGGGCAAGCGACTGCTTTACCACGGCAACCGGGTCCAGCACACCAGCACGCACCGCCGCCGCGATCTCGGTGGCGGTGAATTCCATGGCCTCAGTGTGGCCGACGATCACAGTCTCTAGTCGGCGATTGCGCGTTGTGGTTTAGTGGCAAGCACAACGCGCGACGACAAGGCTGTTGACCACCCTCGGAAGGTGAGAATGCGCTCATGACCGATGCTGCTGTGGATATCCGGGAACGTGACATCGCCACAAACGGCGTGCACCTGCGCATAGTCGAGGCAGGTGAACCCGGACAGCCGGCAGTCGTTCTGTCCCACGGTTTCCCCGAGCTGGCATATTCCTGGCGCCACCAGATCCCGGCGCTGGCAGCTGCCGGATACCACGTCATCGCCCCCGATCAACGGGGTTACGGCAGATCGAGCGTGCCCGCGCATATCGATGACTACAACATCGAGGCGCTCTCCGACGATCTGCTCGGAATCCTCGACGAAGTGGGCGCCGGGAAGGCGACATTCGTCGGGCACGACTGGGGCGCCGTCGTCACCTGGCACACCGCGCTCGCGGTCCCCGAACGTGTCAGCGGAGTTGTCGGCCTGTCGGTGCCCTTCACCCGGCGCAGCCAGGTACCTCCCACCCAGGCATGGCACAAATTGTTTGGCGAGAACTTCTTCTACATCCTGTACTTCCAGGAGCCAGGAGTCGCCGACGCCGACCTCAACCGCGATCCGGCCGCCACCATACGTCGCATGATGGCGGGCATGGCCCGCATTGACGGCGCCGCGATGATCGCACCCGGGCCCGCCGGATTCGTAGAGCGCATGCCCAACCCCAACGAGCTTCCCGACTGGCTAAGCCAGGCCGAATTGGACCACTACATCGCAGAATTCACCCGCACCGGCTTCACCGGCGGCCTGAATTGGTACCGGAACTTCGACCGCAACTGGGCCCTCACCGAGCGTCTCGCGGGTGCGCAGGTGGTAGTGCCCTCCCTGTTCATCGCGGGTGCCGCCGATCCGGTACTCGGATTCACCGACCATGCCGGCAGCGTGAAATACCGCACCGACAACCGGGGAGATCTCCTCATCGAAGGTGCCGGGCACTGGATTCAGCAAGAACGTCCGAACGAGGTCAATACCGCGCTGCTGGAATTCCTTCGGGAGGTCGCGCACTGATGTCCACGGCACCCCTGCGCTTTGGCGCTTTCATCACGCCGTTTCATCCTGTCGGCCAAAACCCAACCACCGCATTGGAATACGACCTAGATCGAGTAGTTGCGCTGGACCGCCTCGGGTACCACGAGGCCTGGTTCGGCGAACACCACTCCGGCGGATACGAATTGATTTCCTGCCCGGAGGTTTTCATAGCCACCGCGGCCGAGCGCACCAAACACATCAGGCTGGGCACCGGCGTGGTGTCACTGCCGTATCACCACCCGCTGATGGTGGTAGATCGCTGGATTCTGTTGGACCACATCACCAGGGGCCGCGTCATATTCGGCACCGGACCGGGTGCGCTGCCCACCGACGCGTACATGATGGGGATCGATCCGGTAGACCAGCGACAGATGCAGGAAGAGTCTCTGGAGGCGATCCTGGCACTGCTGCGCGCGGCACCGGAGGAACGCATCAGCCGCGAAACATCCTGGTTCACGCTCCGGGACGCGCAACTACAACTACGTCCCTATACCCACCCATATCCGGAAATCCTTACCGCAGCCATGTTCTCACCCTCCGGGCCGCGATTGGCCGGCAAGCTGGGCGCCGGACTGCTGTCCTTGTCGGCGTCCATCCCGGGCGGATTCGCCGCCCTGGAGAACGCATGGGAAGTGGTCCGAGAGCAGGCGGAGATCCACGGTCACCCCGAACCGGACCGATCCAGCTGGCGAGTGCTCGGCATCATGCACCTGGCCGAGACACGCGAACAGGCCATCGCGGACTGCACCTACGGACTGCCCGACTACGCGCACTACTTCGGGGCGGTTGGGGTGCTGCCGCTGGCCAACAGTACGGACGGCGCCGACGGCACCGTCGACCCGTACGAATTCGTCAAGGCCTATGTGGATGAAGGGAACTGCTGTATCGGAACACCCGATGACGCCATCGAGTACATCCAGGACCTGCTCGACAAGTCCGGCGGATTCGGCACCTTCCTCATGCTGGGCCACGATTGGGCATCACCGGAAGCCACCTACAAGTCCTATGAACTGTTCGCACGCAAGGTGATTCCACACTTCAGCGGTCAGCTCACCGCCGCCCGGGCCTCTCACGACTGGGCCCAGGCCAAGCGGGGTGAGCTGCTGGGGCGTGCGAGCGACGCGGTCGCCAAGGCCATCGGCGAACATCAGCACGACCGGGCACAGAAGGCCTCGAGCTGATGCGGGCATCGGTGTTGCGCAACGGCGCCATGGTCTATCGCGACGACCTACCCGAGCCGGTGCCCGGTGCGGGTCAGGTGCTGGTCAAGGTATCCGCATGCGGCATCTGCGGATCCGATCTGCATTTCGCCAAACACGGCGCACAGGCCATCGAACTGTCCAAACAGATGGCGGGTATGCCCAGCCTCACCGACGGCGTCGACTTGGCTGCCGACGTCTTCATGGGGCATGAGTTCGCGGCCGAGGTGATCGAGGCCGGCCCTGATACGCAGGCACCGGCCCCCGGCACCGCGGTGACCTCGATTCCAATCCTGTTGTCCGCCAAAGGCCTCAAACCCATCGTCTATAGCAACAGCACCCTCGGCGGCTATGCCGAACATATGCTGCTGAGCGCGCCATTGCTGCTGCCCATCCCCAACGGCCTCGATCCGCGGCTCGCCGCCCTCACCGAACCAATGGCGGTCGGCCTGCATGCCGTCAACAAGTCGGCGATCCAGCCGGGCACCGGAGCGATCGTCATCGGATGTGGCCCCGTCGGCATCGCCGTGATCGCGGCCCTGCACAACCTGGGTATCGAGCCGATCGTCGCCGCCGATTACTCCCCCGCCCGGCGCGATCTGGCGCGGCGCATGGGCGCGCACCAGGTTGTCGACCCCAAGATCGAGCCGACCTTCGAAGCCTGGTCCCGGGTCGGCACGGGTGCGCCGGTGATCTTCGAGGCCGTCGGGGTACCGGGCATCCTCAACGAGGTGTTGCGCGACGCTCCACACAGCGCACGCGTGGTGGTAGTGGGCGTCTGTATGGAGCCCGATGCCATCACCCCCTATTTCGGGATCGCCAAGGAAGTTGCGGTGCAATTCGTGCTCGCCTACGACCCAGCCGAGTTCTCCGAAACACTGCGGCGAATCGCACACGGTGAGATCGACGTTGCGCCACTCGTCACCGGTGAGGTAGGTCTGGAAGACGTTGGATCGGCATTTGCCGATCTCGGTGATCCAGAACGCCACTGCAAGATCTTGGTGGTGCCATGAAAGGTCGGGGAGGACAGGAAGTGACCACATGCGAGCGTTAACACGAAAAGCGCTGACCCGGACAACCGCCATCGCCGGCGCCGCGGCCATGGCGGTACTGCTCGCCGGTTGCGGTGACGATTCCACCGGCAGCCCGGAATCGACGCGCAACGTGACCGTCGTCGGCAAGGGCGAAGTCAAGGGCGCACCGGATGTGCTCCGCGCCGACGTCGGCGTATCGGTGACCGCCAAGGACGTATCCGGCGCGCTGTCACAGGCGAGCGAGAAGGCACAAGCCGTGATCGACGCTGTGGTCGGGGCCGGGGTCGCCCGCGAGGATGTGCAGACCAACGAGCTGTCCATCCAGCCCGAGCAGACGTACCCGCAGGGCGGACCCGCCCGCATCACCGGCTACAACGCCACCAACTCGGTACGCATCAACGTCCGTGATCTCAAGAAGGCCTCAGAGGTTCTGGACAAGGCCGTGCAGGCCGGCGGCGATGCCGCCAGGCTGTCCAGCGTCAGCTTCGATCTCGACAACGACGCCGACCTGATGAAGGGTGCGCGCGAACGTGCCTTCAACGACGCCAAGGCCCGTGCCGAGCAGTACGCAGGCCTGTCGGGCTCCACGTTGGGCAAGGTGCTGCGTATCGACGAATCCCATGGCTCGGTGCCTCCGCCCGCACCGATGATGGGCAAGCGGGCCCCGATGCAGGCGGACGCCTCGTTCGCGCCGCCGCTGGAGCCGGGACAGCAGACGGTGACCTTCCAGGTGAGCGTCATCTGGGAGCTGAACTAGGCCATGGGTGACGTCACCGTTGTCGGCCAGGGTGAGGCCAGCGGCAGCCCCGACGTGTTCATGGCGACCGTCGGGGTATCGGTGCGGTCGCGCCGCATTGCCGGAGTGATGGGTGAGGTGAAGGCGAAGGCGCGCGCGGTCATCGACGCGGTGCTCGACGCCGGGGTGGCGGCCGAGGATGTCCGCACCGCGTGGATGTCGGTGCACCCGCAGTTCGATGGCAACCGGATCACCGGCTATGCGGCCGACAACTCGGTGCGGATCACCGTCCGCGACCTCTCGAAGGTCTCCGATGTCCTGGACAAGGCGGTGACCGCGGGCGGCGAGGCGGCCCAGCTGTCCGGCGTGAGCTTCGATCTACAGGACAGCAGCGACCTCGCCACGCAGGCCAGAGAGCGGGCGTTCGCGGACGCGAGGACCAGGGCGGAGCAGTATGCCGCGCTCGCGGGCGAAACTCTGGGCAAGGTGCTGCGTATCGATGAGACCGTTGGTGGCGCCGCTGCGCATCCGCGGGCCGAATTCGCGATGTTGCGGGCCGCCGGCGGGCCGCCCGTCGAGGCCGGTCAGCAGACCGTCAGCGCGCAGATCACCGTGGTGTGGGAGCTGACCTAGTCGGTGTAGACGCGTGGGTGCAGGGTGCCGATGAAGGGCAGATCGCGGTAACGCTCGCCGTAGTCGAGTCCGTAACCGACGACGAACTCATTGGGAATCTCGAATCCGACGAGGGCCACGTCGATGTCGACCTTCTTGGCCTCGGGCTTGCGCAGCAGCGAGACGACGTTGAGCGAGCGCGGCCCGCGTGAGGCGAGGTTGCGCATGAGCCAACTCAGGGTCAGCCCGGAATCAATGATGTCCTCCACGATCAGAACATCGAGGTTCTGGATGTCCCGATCCAGGTCCTTCAGGATGCGCACCACCCCGGACGACGAGGTTGCCGAGCCGTACGAGCTGACGGCCATGAACTCCATCTGGGTGGGGATCGGAATGGCGCGGGCCAGATCCGAGACAAACATGACGGCACCCTTGAGCACGGTCACCAGCAGCAGGTCACCCGGGATGTCCCGATACTTCTCGCCGATGGCGGCGCCGAGCTCCAGCGTCTTGGCACGAATCTGCTCCTCGGTGAGCAGCACCGACTTCACGTCGCCGCAATATTGCTCGCCGCATGCCTGATCCTGTTCGCAGGTCACGACGGACAGCGTGCCATGGACGACACGGGCAATCCAAGCCGGTGACATCGGCTAGTGACTTTGTTTACGAAATAGGTCACTATGGAAACGTGAGCAATGGCGCTTACGAGGCAGTCGATAAGACACAACCCCGCGACATCCGTGTGGTGGTGATCGGCGCGGGCATGTCGGGCCTGTGCATGGCCTCCACTCTCCGACACCGGGGTATCACCAACTTCACCGTCTACGAGAAGGCCGACGAGGTAGGCGGCACCTGGCGGGACAACACCTATCCCGGCCTGCAATGTGATGTGCCCTCGCGCTACTACTCGTACTCGTTCGCCCCGAACCCCGGTTGGAGCAAGGGATTCTCGCCGGGTTCGGAGATTCACCAATACTTCGTCAGATTCACCGACAAGCAGGATCTGCGTGGCAACATCCGCTTTGGCACGGCGGTAACGCGCGCCGAATGGGCCGACGGGCCCGGCCAATCACACTGGGAGCTGGAACTTTCCGACGGCAGTCGTGATACCGCCGACGTCGTGGTCAGCGCCACCGGGGTGCTGCACCTGCCACGCCTTCCCGAGATCGAGGGTTTGGGGAGCTTCGCCGGTCCGTGCTTTCACTCCGCGCGCTGGGATCATGCGGTGCCCTACGCCGGGAAACGGGTTGGGCTCATCGGCACCGGGTCCTCGGGGGTGCAGATCATCAGCGCACTCGCCGATCAAGTTCAGCACCTGTCGGTCTTCCAGCGCTCCGCGCAGTGGGTCGCCCCGGTTCCCAATTTCACCTACTCGGGGCTGTCCAAATCCATCTGGTCACGCGTACCCGTACTCAACAGATTCTCTTATCGCTTGTGGCGCTTCTATTTCGAACGAGGAGTGGGGGGTTCGGTGGTGAGCCCGGGCGCACGCCGCAAGCTCATCCAGGGGTTCGTGCGGGCATCACACCGACTGCTCATCCGCGACCCGGCGCTGCGCGAGAAGTTGCATCCCGACTACGAACCGCTATGTCGGCGGCTGGTGATGTCGGTGCCGTTCTTCAAGGCGGTGCAACGGCCCAATGTCGCGGTACTCACCGGGGGAATCGATCGCATTGTGCCGCAGGGCGTCATCACCAAGGACGGGCTTCTACACGAGCTCGATATTTTGGTGTGTGCCACCGGTTTTGACGCGCATTCATATCTGCGCCCCATGGAGGTCATCGGGCGCGACGGCATCAAGCTCAGTGATGAGTGGAGCGACGGGCCGCGCGCCTATCGCGCCGTGGGACTCGCCGGATTTCCCAACTTCTTCCTCTTGATCGGGCCCAACAGCCCGATCGGCAACAACTCGCTCATCTCGATCGCCGAGACGCAGGTCAAATTCGCGATGCATTGGATCGACGAAATCCGTTTTGGCCGAGTGCGATCGGTTGCACCAACCGCTCATGCCGCAGAGACATTCAATGCCGAGATGCGTCGGGCCATGCCCAACACGGTGTGGTCTACCGGTTGTGACAGCTGGTATCTGGGGGCCGACGGAGTCCCCGAGCTGTGGCCCTGGCCGCCGGTTGACTACCGGCGCACGCTCACCACACCGATACCCGGGGATTTCGCGATCACCTAGCGACGTCGTGGACCGACAGCACCAGCTCGTCTCCTGCCCTGGACGCCACCAAACGCTGGTATGGCAGATCGGCGCCCACGGCAACGCCGCCCTGCCCGCGCCAGCGGGTGACGAGCGCATCCACGCCGCGAATCTGATTGTCATTCAAGTCCTGTGCACCCCCCGCCAGCAGCCACAGCCTGATCACCCGGCGGCGGATGGCAGGCGCCAAGCCCCGTAGATCCGAGATCGCCAGGCTCCGCGTATCGGTAAAGACCGTGGCCGCCTGCGCGTCGAGCGCTTCCCCGTCTTCCCGCACCGACACCGCGGTGCGGGCCAGGGCCTCGGCGACACCGCCGCCAAGTACCTGCTCCAGCAGCGGCAGCACTTCGTGCCGCAGGCGCACCCGCACAAAGCGAGAGTCCACGTTGTGCGGGTCTTCCCATGGAGTGATCCCTAATTCGGTGCATGACGAACGTGTTTCGGCTCGGCGCCGGTCCAATAGGGGCCGGCCCCATGGGTCATCCCAGGGGCGCATGCCGGCGATGGAGCGCGCACCGGACCCGCGTCCCAGCCCCAACAGCACCGTTTCGGCTTGATCGTCGAGCGTGTGCGCGAGGAGCACCGGCTTTCTGCCTCTCGCCTGCCTCAGTGCCGCGTACCTGGCGCTGCGCGCCGCCGCCTCAAGGCCACCCACCCCATCGACGGTCACCGCAAGCACCACGGCGTCGCGGCAACCCAGGGCCAACGCCTGCTCGTGCGCCTGGGCGGCGACCTGCACCGAGCCCGGCTGCAGGCCGTGGTCCACGATGAGCGCCGTCACCGCCCAGCCCTGGGCAACGGCAGCCGCGGCAAGCGCCAACGAATCCGCACCACCCGATAAGGCCACCGCCACTTCAGATACACCAGAAAGGTACTGTGCACCAAATGCTTTGACCGCTCCTCGCAGAGCTAGAGAACCCGGGTGATCCATTGGTCCGGATCCTCGATCTCGGCAGGCTTGGGCAGGGTTTCCGCGTCCCGCCAGATGGTGTTGAAGCGTTCCATGCCCACCGTGGCCACCACGTGGTCGACAAACCTCTTGCCCCGCGTGTACTGACGCATCTTGGCGTCCATCCCGATCAGTGCGCGGATGATCCGCTGCAGTGGGGGCTGTTTGCGTGAACGCCGAGCCTCAAAGCGGGCTCTGATGGACGACACCGACGGGACCACCGCCGGCCCCACCGCATCCATGACGTGATCGGCATGCCCCTCCAGGAGGGTGCCCAGCACCAACAGGCGGTCCAGCGCATCCCTGCCGCTCTCGGACTGCATGGCGCGCAACAGATCGACTATTCCGTTCTCGCCCTGGCTCTTCGGTGCGCGAACGAAATCGGCCAGCCTGCCCAGCATGCCGGCGACGTCCTCTTCCTGCTCGTGCGCCAGGGTGGCCAGGGTTCCGGACATGTAGTCGGCCAGCCACGGGTTGGCCGAGAATTGCACGCGGTGGGTCACCTCGTGCAGACATACCCACATCCGGAAATCGCTTGGCAATACCCGAAGTTGACGTTCCACGGCAATGACGTTCGGATACACCAGCAGGAGCGCACCGGCACCGTCAGCGGTAAACGGGTCGTACTGACCCAGGATTCCCGACGAGACGAAGGCCAACACCGCGCCCGTCTGCGCGCCGGTGACACGTCCGGACAGGAACCCGGTGGCGCTCCCGCCACCGCCTGCCATCAGTCGCATGGACTCCGCGGCAGCCGCGATCCAGCTGGGGCGATCGATGATCCGGGCCTCCGGCACAAGCAGCCCATCCGCCAATCCGGTGACCTCACGCACCGGCGCCTCCGCCCGGCGCGCCGCATCCGCCAATTCGGCGATGGCCTGCTGGCGGGTGTACTCGGTGGTGGGTGGTGCCGGCCGCGCCAACTTGGCGCCGACGGTCGCGGCGAATTCCCAGTTGACCATGCGGCCAACCGTCAACTCCGGACTCGTGGTTCCGGTCGCCGCGTCACCCGACTCAGCCATCAGCTACATCCGCAGGACCGCAGCACGGCTGCCAGGTTGTCCACCGCGTTGCGCGCGGTGGGCGCGGTCGCGTGGTTCTGCATCAGTGAGAAGGTCAGCACTCGCCCGCTGCTGTCGGTGACCACGCCGGCCAACGTGTTCACGCCGGTGAGCGATCCTGTCTTGGCCCGTAACCAACCTGCCGAGGCCTGATTCTGGGTGACAAAACGCTCCGAGAGCGTTCCGCTGCCACCCGCGATGGGCAACACATCCAGAAGCGGGCGCAGCTTCGGTTTGTCGGTGCCGGCGGCGGCTCCGATGACCTCATCGAGTGTGCGCGCGGTGACCCGATCGTCTACCGAAAGCCCACTGGAGTCACGCAACGTCAGGTCTGTGAGATCGATTCCCGCGCTGCGTAATTGGCCCGTCACGGCATCGACGGTGCCAGTGAAGGTCTGCGAGCGGCCCGTGGCCAGCGCCACCTCGCGGCCGATGGTTTCCGCCATGACGTTGTCGGAGGCGTTCATCATCTCCCGCAGCCGCTCCATCAACGGCGCCGACTGAACGGACGCAATGGATTTCGCTGCCGGTGGCGCGGCGTCCAAGCGCACCGCGTCCGGATCGACCCCGAGCGCCGTGGCCAGCGCGCGCCCCGCGTCCAGCGCGGGCGTGACGGAACGCCGCGAGTCGTAATCGGTCGGCTGGGTGCGCCCGGCATCCAGCATCACGGCCTGGATGGGCGCGACATCGCCGCCGTCGATATCGGCGGGGTCCCATCCGGGCGCCATCGACGGCCCACCGAATCGGCTGATATCGACGGTGATTGACGTGACAGTGACCCCCGACTTGCGCACCTGATCTGCCAGATCGCTGATGCGCGCGGCATCGCGATACCAGGTGTCAGTGCCCGCCGGTGCCGCACTAACAATCGGGTCGCCCCCGCCCACCAGCGTCACCAACCCGCGCTGCCCGGCAGTGTCGGCCACCACCGAGGTGGTCAGCTTGGCGTCGCGCTCCAGGGTGAGCAGCGCCGCCGCGGCGGTCAGCACCTTGTTGGTAGAGGCCGGCACCATCGGCACCGTGGAGCCCTGCTGCCACAGCTCACGCCCGGTCAGCGCGTCGGTTACCCGACCGGTGAACATGCCCAGCGCCGGATCGGCCAGTGCCTTCTCCAGTGCTTGGGCCAGACCATCGGCCGTCGGGATCGGTGCCGAATCGGAAACCGGAACCACACCGGGTTTCGGGGTGACCAGCGCCGGTTCCGGGTTGGCGTTCTGCAACTGGCGCGCGGTAGAGGCGCCGGTGGTCAGCGAGGCCAGCAGCACCAGCGCGGCAATCGCCAACACCACAGCGACGGCGAGCAGAACGTGAGTAGAGCGCCGCCAATGACGCGGATCAAGTGCCCTGGCGGTGACCATGCTCTGCAGGGTATCGCTATCCTGGTGCGCGCTGGATGAGCGCTTACGCGAAGACCAACTGCTAAGTACCACCGACATTCAAGGAGCGGGTGTGGAGTTCGACGTCACCATCGAGATCCCCAAGGGTCAGCGCAACAAGTATGAGGTCGATCACGAGACCGGCCGAGTGCGCCTGGACCGCTTCCTCTACACCCCCATGGCGTACCCCACCGACTATGGGTTCATCGAGAACACGCTGGGCGAGGACGGCGATCCGCTGGACGCGCTGTTGTTGCTGCCTCAGCCCGTCTTCCCGGGCGTGATCGTCGAGGCCCGGCCCGTCGGCATGTTCAAGATGGTCGACGACGGTGGTGGCGACGACAAGGTGCTGTGCGTGCCTGCCGGAGACCCGCGCTGGGACCACATTCAGGACATCGGCGATGTCTCCACCTTCGAGCTGGACGCCATCAAGCACTTCTTCGTGCACTACAAGGATCTGGAGCCGGGCAAATTCGTCGAGGCCGCCGATTGGGTGGGCCGCGCCGAGGCCGAGGCCGAGGTTCTCGCGTCGTTCGAGCGTCTCAAGACCCAGGGGCACTAGCCCGGCATAGGTGCCTGGCACACGACGGCGAACACTTCGGTGCTGCTTTGGGAGACAATCACCCCATCAACGCTGATCGAGCAGCTGATGGTTCCTTCGCCGACCATGGTGACATTCATGGTTAGCGGAACGTCTCGGCGCGTGACCGTCACCGAGACGGCCCAGGGCTGCGAAACATTCGACACACGCACATAGTCGCTATCGGTCATGTAGGCGACATTGACCCCGCCGCCCGAGCCTCCCACGCTGTAGGTCACGCTCTTGCCGCCCTGCCCCGAGCCGCCCGGACCCTGGCCCGTCGTCGGCACCGGCTTGGGCGCCTCGGTCGTGGTGGGCACCGGTGGTGCCTCGGTGGTCGTTGGTGTCGTCTCCACTCCGGTGCTGGTGTTCGGTGGGGGTGGTGACGGCGGAGGCGGCTCCGTGGTCGTTATGGACGGCAGCGGGACGTCATTGGGCCCGGTCCAAGTGGTCGACGGGGTGACGGTGACCGTGCTCGGCGCCGCCACTTCGGTGCGGCGGGTAATGACCCAAACGGAGGTCAGCGCAATCACCAGCACCGCCAGCACACTGACGCCGGCGACTATCCAGGGCCATTTCGGCGGCTTGGGATCTTCCGGGTAAGGAACGGGCTCACCGCCGGGCCACTGCTCCTGCGGGTATTCCTGCCAGGCCGGATCCGTCACTGTCCCCCACTCCTTCCCCAACACTGCCGACTGCAATGTTACGTCGCGTTAAGCTCCTGCAAAATCAACCGTCACCCTCTAGCGAACCGCGGCAGCCCGCCGAATCATGGTCATATGTTGATGCATCAGGGCATCGGCCGCGACATCTTCAACCAGATGCCCGACACCAAGGCGGTCCACGCGCTGTACGAGTGTTGTGGCAGCGTGACCTGGGCCAGGAAGATCGCCGCGACACGTCCATTCGCCGATCACGATGCGCTGTTCCGGTGCGCGGACAACGAGCTGTTCGCGCTGTCAGAAGAATCTCTGGACGAGATGCTGACCGCCTATCCCCCGCTGGGCAAACGGCCGGGAAGCGTGCGATCACATGCCGAGCAGTGTGCGATACGCGATGAGACGCCGGGAATGATGGCCGCGCTGCGTGCCGCTGCCCATCGCTACGAACATCACTTCGGCCATCGCTTCGTCATGCATTTGTGTGGTCAGGACGGCGCCTCGGTGCTGCGCGCGATCTCTGATCGAATGCATCACGACGCGGATACCGAACGCAAAGTAACCCGCAACGAGCTCGCGAAGATCAATCGCACGCGGCTGGAGCGCATGCTCGGGCCCGAAGGCGGCTACGACAACTGGTGAGCGGCCTCCACCGGCGCCTGCTAGGCGGCTAGCGGTATCCGCTGCGGCAGCAACGCGAACACCCGGCGAGCGGCGCAATCGATGTCTGTGGTCGGCGATACCGGAATCAAGGTGACCCCGTCGGCCACCCCGGCCAGATAGATGTCGGCGATCAGGCCCGCCAGTCCCTCGGGAGTCCCCGCGTACGAGACCGCCGCCGGCACCCGCAGACTGGCGAAATGTTTACGGGCCGATCGTGAATCGGCCTCAATGTGCACGTACACGTCCAGGATCACGGCGACAGCGTCCTTGCGCGAGGTTCGCAGGGAATGCCTGGCCCGCTGCGCCTGCTTGAGATCGGGAGCGTTGACGCGCGCGGTGACACCCGTTCCGTTGGTCAGTTCCTGCCATCCGGCAGCGCCGTCGGTGAAGACCCGAAACGTTTCCTGTTGTGTCGACACAAACGCAACGGTACCTGCGAGAACCCGTGAGGGCCATCGTTGAATTCCTGATGAGCGGATCAACCCCGATCAGGCCGGCGGGGCCAACAGTCTCATCCCACGACTTCTTTGTTGCGCTTGCGCCGGCGCGCTGCTTTCGCAACAGGCGTGACCGTCTCGGTGCCATAGCTGTAGTTGTCCAGCCGGAAGTACTTGTTGTGGAAGTACATCTCGCCGAAACCGCCCGGACGGAAGGGGGAATCGCCGTGGTTGTCGATGTAGTAGGTATTGGCCGTTGAGCATGCGGGGGAAAGCCACAGATGATTCTTGTTGCGCTCATGCATCTTGTGGAAGTACGCGTCATGCACTTCCGGCTTCACCTCTGCGGTGGTTGCCCCTCGTTTCTTAGTCTCTGCGATGACGCGGGCCGCGTGCGTCGTGGTCGACTCGATGAGCATGTGATACGGGCCGAACACATACCCGTAGGGACCCAGCACCAGAAAGAAGTTCGGGTAATCGGGAATCGAGACACCCTGATATGCCTGGTAGCGATTCTCCTGAAAGAACCGCTTGAGGTCCTTGCCACGCCGTCCCGTGGTCGGGAAAGCCGGCATGTGATCCCAGATGGCGAACCCGGTGGCGCAGATCAGCACGTCTACTTCGTGCTCGGTCCCGTCCGCTGTCAGCAATCCCTTCTCCGTGATGCGCTCGATCGGCTCGGTCACCAAGGCCACATTTGGGCGGTTGAAGGTCTTGAGATAGGTGTTGGAGAACGAGGGGCGCTTGCAGCCGAATCCGTAGTAGGGCAATAGCTTCTCCCGGGTTACCGGGTCGTCCACTTGGGTGCGCATCCAAGACCGAATCCTGTTGGCCAGGGCCATCGAGGCGGATTCGGCGTACTTGGAATCGATCCTGAAGACGGCATCCGGGATGTACGCGGTACTGAGGTTGATGGCATACCGGATGCCCTTGGCCACCCCCGGGAACCCGAAAAGCGCCCGCCAGAAGCTGTTGTACTTCCAGTCGGGTTTGGGCCCCACATAGATGGGGGTGCGCTGAAACACGGTGAGATGGCCGACTTCTGGAGCGATTTCCGGAACCATCTGCAGTGAGGTGGCGCCGGTTCCGATTACAGCCACCCGCTTGCCGGCGAGCTGAACATCCTTGTCCCAGAGCGCGGTATGCATCAAAACTCCCTTGTAGGAGTCGATCCCGTCAATCTCGGGGAGCTTGGGTTGCTCGAGCCCGCCGGTCGCGGCTATTACATGCCGACCGGTGATGACACTGTCGTCCTCCAGCGTGAGTACCCAAATATTTTGGGACTCATCAAATTCCTGACGTACGACGCGTGTGTTGAATCGGATTCTGTCGCGCAGCTCATGCTTATCGACGAGTTCATTGGCGTACTGCTCGAGCTCGTCGCCCGGGGTGAAGAACTTGGACCAGGTGGTCTTCTGATCGTAGGAGAAGCTGTAAATGAAGGTCGGGATGTCGACCGCCACCCCCGGGTATTTGTTGGCGTGCCAGGTACCACCGGCAGCACCCCACTTTTCCAGGATCACGAAGTCGTGGATTCCTCTTTTGATCAGTTCCACCGCGGCTCCGATGCCCCCGAAACCGGCCCCGATGATCACGACCTCATGGTCGGGCACACCCGGTCCGGGCTGGTTGGCCACTCCACCTTGCACACGCGCACTAGTCATACGACGTCCTTGTCAGTCCGACCCGTTATGTGTCGGACTGAAAGTAACACGTATTAATAGTTACGGATATGCGGAATGCGCAATCATGCCGCCAGGAAGTCCGGCAGTGGGCGCGGATCGTCCAGCGGCCCGACCTGCCCGTCGCGCTCGGTGTAGGTCAGGGCCGGCCCGCGCTCGACAAGCTCGGTGATCGCGCCGATGAGGCGGGTGATGTCGCCGGCGGTGGTTCCCAGCCCGATGCTGGCGCGCAGCGCACCACCCGGCGCGCCCAGCCTGGCCAACAGCGGGTGCGCGCAGAATCGCCCGTCACGCAGCCCGATACCGTGCTCAGCCGACAGATAGGCGGCGACCACCGACGGCGTATAGCCGGCGACGGTAAAGGACACGATGCCCAGCCCGTCACGATCACCCTCCCAAATGCGCAGAGTGTCAACGCCTTCAATCCCACCGAGCCCTTCTCGCAGCTGTGCCGTGAGCGCTTCCTCGGCCTGTCCCACATCGCCGAGGGCGGTCAACGCCTCACACGCAGCGGCCACCGCGGCCACGCCAACCACATTGGGGGTACCCGCCTCATGCCGCTGCGGGCCGGTGAACCAATCGGCCCCATCGATATCCACATCGCGGACCGCGCCGCCCCCCGCGAGATAGGGCGTGGCGGCATCGAGCCAATCGGCCTGCCCCACGAGGACTCCGGCGCCGAACGGCGCGTAGAGCTTGTGCCCGGAAAACGCCAGATAGTCGATTCCGTCAGCGGCAAGATCTATTCGGCGGTGGGGTGCCAGCTGCGCCCCGTCCACGGCGATCCGCGCCCCGTTGCGGTGGGCCACGGCCGCCAGTTCGGCTAGCGGCAGCACCTCACCGGTGACATTGGAGGCACCGGTGACCGCCAAGAGTGCGGCGGGCCGCCGCGCCAACTCCTGGTCCAGCGCGGCCACGGTGTCCGCGACGGTAGCTCGATGCGCCACCACGCGAGCGCCATATCGCTGCCAGGTCAACAGGTTTGCGTGGTGCTCGATATCGAGCACCACCACCTCTCCCGGTACGGCAGACGCCAGCAGATTGAGTGAATCGGTGGTGTTGCGCGTGAAGATCACGTGCTGGCCGTCTGCGGCACCAACGAAACGCGCGACGGTTTCCCGAGCGCCCTCGTAGAGCTTCGTGCACACGCGTGAGGCATAGCCCGCACCCCGATGCACGCTGGCGTAGTACGGCAGCAACGCGGTGACGCGGGCCGCGACATCACTGAGCGCGGGCGCGCTGGCGGCGTAATCGAAATTGGCATACCGAATCCAGCCGCCTTGGGCCAGTGGAACTTTGGTATCGGCTCCCACTACCTGCGCGGCCGGCTGCTCAAACCCTGATTGTGCGGACACTGACATGTGACATCCCATCTCACCGGACCCGCCCGGCGAGTCCACGCTTGCCGCGCACGGTCGCGCGCGGCCAGGTCGTCACCTGGAGCACCCCGCCGTGGATGCGCCGCTCGCGTGCAGGCGAACGGCATGGAGGAGGGTTGCCGACCAGCTAGCCAGGGCTTATCGCTGGTTCTCATGACCTGAGCGCAGTGTGCCCGCGGGCCGCCGCCAGCGTCAAGCGCATTGCGCACGGTGATTGAAATGCTCGGCGCCAGGTTGGCGACCTGTCTCGATTTCCGGTCGCGGTGCCCATAGGGCACACTGGGCAACGGAGGGGAGTATTCCTTCGCTGCGGTGTCGTCATCACATCGGCCAATGATGGTCCGGTCGGTGCCGCGGGCCGGTGACCTGCCGGCGGAAGAGACCTCCGGCGTTTTGGCGACCGGAGGTTCAGTAATGCAGGTATCTCAGCTCGAGTGGATCATCACGCTGGCCGTCACGGTCGCGATCCTGCTGATCGACGTCGTGGTGATCGGCCGACGGCCCCACGAGCCCTCGACCCGTGAAACCGCCATCGCACTCAGCATCTATGTGGGACTGGCACTGGCCTTCGGGCTGTGGGTATGGCTCTTCCACGGCGGCCAATACGGGCTGGAGTTCTATGCGGGCTGGCTCACCGAATACAGCCTGTCGGTAGACAACCTGTTCATCTTCTTGATCATCATGGCCAGCTTCAAAGTGCCGAGGGTCTATCAGCAAGAGGCCCTGCTGGTCGGCATCATCCTGGCTCTGATCTTCCGCGGTATTTTCATCGCGCTGGGCGCCGTCGCCATCGAGCAGTTCACCTGGATCTTTTACCTTTTCGGGGCGTTCCTGGTGTACACCGCGATCAATCTGGCCCGCGATACCGAACACGACGACGATGCCGACAACGCCGTGGTGCAATTCGCCCGCAAGCACCTGCGCACCACCGACAAGTGGGACGGGCTGCGGCTGTGGGTCCGGGAAAACGGAAAGCGGCTGATGACGCCGATGTTCCTGGTGATCGTCGCGCTGGGCACCACCGACCTGCTGTTCGCCCTCGACTCGATCCCGGCCATCTACGGACTCACCAAAGAGCCCTACCTGGTATTCACTGCCAATGTCTTCGCCCTGATGGGGCTGCGTCAGCTGTACTTCCTGCTCGGCGACATGCTCAAGCGCTTGGTGTACCTATCGCAGGGATTGGCGTTCATCCTGTTCTTCATCGGCATCAAACTGATCCTGCACGCCCTGCATGAGAACGAACTGCCCTTCATCAATGGCGGCGAACCGGTGCACGTGCCCGAGATCCCCACACTGGCAAGTCTCGGGGTGATCGTGGTGACGCTGCTCATCACCACCGTTGCCAGCCTGTACAAGACCAGGCGCGCGGCCCCATAGCCGCGCGGCAACGAGCCGCGCCGCAGCCGGACCGATAGGCTTCGCTGCGGCAGCCCATCCGATCGCGGAAATTACGAGGAGCAGCGTGACCGGCCCCGACGAGTCACCCACGAGCCGCGCGCACGAGGAGGCACCGGACCCGGCGCCTCAGCACGCGCCTCAACCCGTCGTCCAGGAAGCCCCGGGCCACCCGGTACCTCCGCAATATCTCCTCGGTAGGTCGGCGCCACCTGCGCGCACCCTGATCGACATCCTCTACTCGACTGCCGCGGAGCATCCCGACGCACCGGCCATCGACGACGGCACCATTCAGCTCACCTATTCCGAGCTGATTGTCGACGTGGAAGCCAGCGTGGAGTGGCTGGGCAGCCGCGGTATCGGCCGGGGCGATCGTGTCGGCATCCGGATGCCCTCGGGCAGCTACTCGCTATACGTGGCGATCCTCGCCACCCTGGCGGCGGGGGCGGCATACGTTCCCGTCGACGCCGACGACCCCGACGAGCGCGCCGCGCTGGTGTTCGGCGAGGCGCAGGTCGCGGCCGTGATAACTCCCGGTGGGCTGGTGCGCGGCCCCGGCTCGTCGCGAGGCTGGCGGGCCACCAAACCGACGCCCCGCGATGACGCGTGGATCATCTTCACCTCGGGTTCCACCGGTACGCCCAAGGGCGTCGCGGTGACGCACCGTAACGCCGCCGCGTTTGTCGACGCCGAGGCACAAATGTTCTTGCAGGACAACCCGATCGGGCCGGATGATCGAGTGCTCGCCGGACTATCGGTGGCTTTCGACGCTTCCTGCGAAGAGATGTGGCTGGCATGGCGGTATGGAGCCTGCCTGGTACCGGCACCGCGCTCGCTGGTGCGTAGCGGCATGGATCTGGGGCCGTGGCTGGTCTCGCGCGATGTCACCGTGGTCTCCACGGTGCCCACCCTGGCCGCGTTGTGGCCCGCGGAGGCGCTGGAAGCGGTACGGCTGCTGATTTTCGGCGGTGAGGCATGCCCGCCCGACCTGGCCGAACGGCTGGCCACCGGCGAAGACGGCGCGGCGCGCGAGGTGTGGAACACCTATGGTCCCACCGAGGCGACGGTGGTGGCATGCGCGGCCCGACTCGACGGAGTGAGTCCCGTCAGCATCGGACTGCCGCTACCCGGGTGGGATCTGGCGGTCGTGGACGCGCAGGGCAACCAGGTCGGTTACGGCGAGGCCGGCGAGTTGGTCATCGGCGGTGTCGGCCTGGCCCGGTATCTGGATCCCGAGAAGGACGCCGAAAAATACGCTCCCCTTGACACTTTGGGTTGGTCACGGGCCTATCGAAGCGGCGACCTGGTCCGCTTGGAACCCGACGGGTTGTACTTCCAGGGCCGCGCCGACGACCAGGTGAAGGTGGGCGGGCGCCGCATCGAGCTGGGCGAGGTGGACGCCGCCCTGGTCAACCTGCCCGGCGTGAGCGGGGGTGCGGCCGCGGTGCGCAAGACCGCCAGCGGCACCCCGCTGCTGGTGGGCTACATCGCCAGCGCCGACCCCAACTTCGACATTGCCGCGGCCCGTGCGAGCCTGGCCGAATCGCTTCCCGCCGCACTGGTACCCCGACTGGTCAAATTGGATGAATTGCCCACGCGCACATCCGGAAAGGTCGACCGTAACGCGCTACCCTGGCCACCGCCGGGGGCCGGCGCCGATGACGACGCACCCGAACTGGGCGGCACCATGGGCTGGCTCGCCGACCTGTGGCGGGACATCCTGGCCGCACCGATCGACGGCCCCGAAGCCGACTTCTTCGCGCTCGGCGGTGGATCGCTCTCCGCGGCCCAGCTGGTCGCGGCGCTGCGGCAACGCTATCCGCAGGTGACCGTCGCCAACCTGTACGACCAACCGAGGCTCGGCTCATTGGCCACGTTCCTGGACGAGCTGGCTCCCCCCGCCGAGGTAGAACCCCGAGTCGTCAAACCGGTGCCGCGCCTTACCGAATTGGCCCAGTTGCTCGCCACTGTTCCGCTCACCACCCTGACGGGTCTGCAGTGGGCGACATGGCTTGCCCTGGCCAACAACGTGTTCGCGATGTTCAGCAAGGTGCCCTGGCTGGTGACGGTCAATTGGTGGGTCCTGCTGGCGGCCTTCATCTTGTTCATCACTCCGCTGGGCCGGATGAGCATCACCGTCCTCGGCGCCCGGCTGCTGCTGTCCGGCGTCAAGCCCGGCACTTATGAGCGCGGCGGCAGCGTGCACCTGCGGGTCTGGATCGCGGACCGGCTCGCCACCGCCAGCGGCGCCGAGAACCTTTCCGGCGCACCGTGGATGGTCTACTACGCCAGAGCGCTGGGTGCACGCGTGGGCAATGGCGTGGACCTGCATTCCTCGCCACCGGTCACCGGCTGGCTGGAGCTGGGCGACCGCAGTTCGGTCGAACCAGAGGTGGACCTCTCCGGGCACTGGGTTGACGGCGACAAATTCCACGTCGGCCCCATCGTCATCGGCGACGACGCCACCGTCGGCGCCCGCACCACTCTGCTTCCGGGAGCGGTCGTCGGCAAGAATGCCGATGTCGCACCAGCTTCGGGCGTGGTCGGCCGGGTCAAGAACGGCCAGTACTGGAAGGGCTCGCCGGCCGTCAAATCCGGTAAGGCCCGCCACCCCTGGCCCGACTACCGCCCGCCCCGTGCCGGACAGTGGGTCCCGATCTATGGGCTGACATCGATTCTGCTGGGCGGGCTTCCGCTGCTGGCACTGGCGGCCGGGCTGGCCGTGGTCGCCTATGGCATCCGGGACGCCGCCACCATCTGTGCGGCCGTAGTGCCCGCGCTTGTCTGGACGCCGGCGGCGGCGCTGGTCAGCGTGATCGTCTACGCCACCATCACGGTCGTGCTGGTGCGGCTGTTATCGCTCGGCGTACACGAGGGCTACCACCCCGTGCGCAGCCGGCAGGGGTGGCAGCTCTGGGCCACCGAGCGTCTGATGGACGCCGCCCGCAACTATCTGTTCCCGATCTACGCCAGCCAGCTGACCCCGTGGTGGCTGCGCATCCTGGGCGCGAAAATCGGTAAGGACACCGAGATCTCGACGGCGCTACTGGTGCCGAAGTTCACCGAGGTCGACGACGGCGCGTTCCTGGCCGACGACACGATGGTCGCGTCCTACGAGTTGGGTGGCGGCTGGATCCACATCGCCAAGGCCCGGATCGGCAAACGCGCATTCCTCGGGAACTCCGGGATCACCCAGCCGGGGCGCAAGGTGCCCAACGACGCACTGGTCGCGGTCCTCTCCGCCACCCCGCACAAGGCCAAGTCGGGATCTTCGTGGATCGGTAGTCCACCGAAGCGGTTGCGCCGCAAGGCCGATGGCGCGGATTCCGCCCTCACCTTCGAGCCGCCGTTCCGGCTCAAGGTCATGCGCGGCATCGTGGAGACCTGCCGCATCATCCCGATCATCGTGACCTTCGGGATTGGCGTCGGGGTGCTACTGAGCCTGCAGACCATCGCCATCAGGTTCAACTTCTTGGTGGCCGGTGCGTTGAGCGGCCTGGTGCTGCTGGTTGCCGGCGCGGTGGCCGGTGTTGTCAGCGTGGTGGCCAAGTGGCTGGTGGTGGGCCGTACCAAGGCGGTCGAGAAGCCCCTCTGGTCTTCGTTCGTCTGGCGCAATGAAGTCGCCGACACATTCGTGGAAACCGTTGCCGCCGTCTGGTTCGCACGCGCCGCGTCGGGAACGATCATGCAGAACTGGTGGCTGCGCGGTCTGGGCGCCACCATCGGGCGCGGCGTGTGGTGCGAGACGTACTGGCTACCCGAGGCCGATCTGGTGACCCTGGGCAAGGGTGCGACGGTGAACCGCGGCTGCGTGGTGCAGACACATCTGTTCCACGACCGGATCATGCGGATGGACACCGTAATCCTCGGCGAGGGCGCCACGCTCGGGCCACATTGCGTGGCACTACCGGCCGCCGAGCTGGGCGCCGGAGCCACCGTCGGCCCCGCTTCTCTGGTGGTCCGGGGTGACGTCGTACCTCCGTCAACCAGGTGGCAGGGCAACCCCATCTCGCCATGGGGCAAGCTGGATCCAATGGCACCGAAGAAGACCAAGGGCGGCAAGGCTTCGCCACGTAAGAATTCCGGGGCCGCATGACCAAACCAGGCAAAAAGGCAGCCAAAAGGCTCCCCCCACGGCCTCCGGTCATCGATCCCTACCTGCCCCAAAACGGCAACTACGGGTACCGGGTGTCGCGCTACGAGCTGGACCTGGAATACAAGGTCGCCATCAACCGGCTGACCGGCACCGCGACCATCACCGCGTTCACCTTGGCCACTCTCAAGGAATTCACCCTGGATCTCGCCGATACCCTCGGCGTCTCGAAAGTGACGGTGAATGGGCGGCGTCCAACGCATTTCGGACATCGCGCCGGCAAGATAACCGTCAAGCTGGTATCCGCGATCCCCGCCGGAGCGGCGATGACCGTGGTGGTTCGTTACGGCGGATCACCACGGCCCATCAACAGCATGTGGGGAGATGTCGGATTCGAGGAGCTGTCCAACGGGGTCCTCGTCGCCGGGCAGCCCAATGGCGCGGCATCCTGGTTTCCCTGTGACGACCACCCCAGCTCCAAGGCGAGCTACCGATTCGTCATTACCAGCGACAGCCCATACTGCGTTGTCTCCAATGGAGAGCTGATCTCTCGGCGGGTTCGGGCCGCGCACACCACCTGGACCTACGAACAGCCAGAACCGATGGCGCCATATCTGGCGACATTGCAGATAGGCGATTATCAGCTGATCAAGCTGGCCAAGAATCCCATCTCGATGAGTGCCGCATTGCCATCGCGGCTGCGGGACCGGTTCGAACACGACTTCGGCCGGCAAACCCAGATGATGAGGCTGTTCATCAAACAGTTCGGCCCCTACCCGTTTGCCGCCGGATACACCGTGGTGGTCACCGACGACGATCTCGATATCCCGCTGGAGGCACAGGGGATTTCGGTGTTCGGCGCCAACCATTGCGACGGCTCACGGCACTCCGAACGACTGGTGGCGCACGAGCTGGCACATCAATGGTTCGGCAATAGCGTGACCGCGCGGCGGTGGCGCGATATCTGGCTGCACGAAGGATTTGCCTGTTACGCCGAATGGCTGTGGTCAGAGGAATCCGGAGGGCCGACCGCCGATGCCCGTGCCCGCCACTACCACCAAAAACTGAAAGACCTTCCCCAAGACTTGATTCTGGCCGATCCGGGCCCACAATTGATGTTCGACGATCGCGTGTACAAGCGCGGAGCACTGACATTGCACGCCTTGCGATTACGCCTTGGCGACACAAAATTCTTTGCGTTACTACAAGACTGGACCAGCAGGTACCAGCACAGCACCGTCATTACCGACGACTTCACCGGGCTGGCCGCCGGCTACTCCGATGAATCCCTGCGCCCGCTGTGGACCGCCTGGCTCTACGAGAAGCAACTCCCGCCCTTGGACCGGAAGTGACCGACGCCGGTCCCAGCACCCGTTCCAGCGTCGCACGTATCGGTGCCGCCACCGCCGTCAGCGCGATCTGCGGCTACACCGTGCTGTATCTGGCCGCCCGCGAGCTGGGGCCGGCCTTGTTCTCGGTGTTCGGAGTCTTCTGGGGCGCTTTCGGTTTAGTGACTGGCGCCGCCAACGGCCTGCTGCAGGAGACCACCCGCGAGGTGCGGCTGTCCCTGACCCAGCGAGACCGATCCGCGCTGTCCGCCCCGCTGCCGGACGGTCTGCACCCCAGTGGCTCATCCTTGCCCATCCGGATCGCCTTCGCTTTCGCGATCGCTTCCGCGGTCGGCATCGTCGGCACCGCGCCACTGTGGGCGTCGCATGTGTTCACCGAGTTCCGTTGGCTCAGCGTGGCATTGCTCGCCGGCGGACTGGCCGGATTCTGCATGCACGCGACCACTCTGGGCGCGCTGGCCGGCTCGAGCCGCTGGACGCAGTACGGCATTCTCATGGTCACCGATGCGGGAATCCGCTTGGTGGTTGCCGTCGTCACCTTCGCGGCCACCATCGGACTCGTCGGATACCTGTGGGCGACGGTAGCGGGCTCGATGTCGTGGTTACTGCTGACCTTGGTCTCGAAACCAACCCGCGAGGCACTCAAGGTGCCCGCACTCGTCGACACCATGGAGTTCCTGCGTGGCGCCCGGCATTCGATCGCCGCGGCGGCGGCCAGCGCGGTCCTGGTGATGGGCTTCCCCGTGCTGTTGCAGTCGACAGCGGGCGATCTGGGCACCACCGGCGGCGTGGTGATTCTGGCCGTCACGCTGACCCGTGCACCCTTGCTGGTACCGCTGACAGCATTGCAGGGCAATCTCATCGCTCATTTCGTGGACGAGCGGGAGCGGCGTCTCAGCGCGCTGATCACCCCGGCCGCCATCATCGTCGGAGTCGGCGCGGTGGGGATCGCCCTCGCCGCGTCCATCGGCCCGTGGCTACTGCGCACGGTGTTCGACCCCGCGTACCAGGCCGGCGGACCGCTGCTGGGGTGGCTCACCGCCGGCGCGGTCATGATCGCGTTGTTGACGCTGACCGGCGCGGCTACCGTGGCACACGCCCGTCACCTCGCGTATTCAGCGGGATGGGTTGGTGCGACAGTGGTTTCGGCGCTTCTTCTACTGCTGCCGCTGGACCTGGAGGAACGTACGGTGATCGCGTTGCTCGGCGGCCCGATCGTCGGAATCGTGGTGCATCTGGCCGCACTCGCGTTGTGGCGGGACCCGGAGATCGCCGAGGAGATCATCGACTGAGCTGAGCTCAGATCCCGGCGGCGTGCTCCAGCTCCACCAGCGCGGCCTCTAAACCATCGGCCATCTCGTCGATGTCCGCGGCCACTTCCGGTGTGGTGACAAACCCGAAGTCCATGTGCTCCAGATACGAGAAACAGGTGATGTTCAGCGCCACATCCATTACCGGTGGGCCGAGCGGGATCATCGACTCCAACCGTGCCCCAGCCATGTAGAGCGGGAACGACGGCCCCGGAACGTTGGACAACACCAGGTTGATCGGCGCAAGATTCCGGGACAATCCGCTGGCGGTGTACGCACGCGCCGCCAATTGCAACAACCCCGGCGGCGTCGTATCGGTCAGCCCCATGATCTGATGCGCCGACATGGCACGCGCCATCTCCTTGGCGCCCTGGGTGCCCTCGTAGATCGCCCTGATCCGTTCGGCTGGATCGTCGATATCGGTGGCCAGCGAGACGGTCATCGAACTCACCTGATTCCCCACTACCCCGTCGGTCTCTCCCGTGCGCACCGACACCGGAATCTGCACGATCAGCGGTTTGTCGGGAAGCTCGTCACGCTTGGCCAGATAGTCACGGACGGCACCCGCGACGATGGCCAGCACCACGTCGTTGACCTTCACACCGAACGCGTCCTTGAGCGCCTTGACCCGCGCCAGATCCAGCCGTGCCCCGGATATGCGCCGATGCGGAGATACCGGCGCGTTGAATCGGGTGTGCGGCGCCTCGAAGTATCCCGGTGATTTGCGCTCCATACCGAAGACCGCCAGCTGCTGACGAACCGTCTGCTGGACCAGCCGGACCACCCGATAAGGAGTCTTGACACCGACATTCACCAGCGCGCTCAACAGAATGCGCTCACGGCTCGGCAGCCCGAGCCCCACCAGCGACCCCACCGTGTCGTCCGGTGCGGGCCGCGGCTCGGGTGCGATATCAAGCAGAATCTCGCCCAGCCCCGCACCCGAAACACCGTCGACAATGGCGTGATGCATCTTGGTCAGCGTGGCGACACGTCCGCCCTCGACACCCTCGATGACCCACAGCTCCCATAGCGGCCGCGACCTGTCGAGTTTGTACGACATCAGCCGTCCGGCAAGCTCTTCCAGTTCCTTGCGGCCACCAGGAGCCGGCACGCCGATGCGCCGGATGTGAAAGTCGGGATCGAGCTCCTCGTCTTCGACGAACCATGGCCGGTCCAGCCCCAAGGGAACGTCGGTGACCCGCCAGCGCAGCTGCGGCATTGAGGGCAACCGCTCCACGATGAGCGCACGCACCCGCTCAAAGCTGTAGTCGGGCGCATCGGTGGGGTCGTAGATGGACAGTCCCCCGATGTGCATATGCCAGCCCGCCGTTTCGGCGTGCCAGAACGCCGCATCTACCCCAGACAGCCGTTGCATGGCGGAAACACTAGCCCCGACCGCTTTTCCGCTGTGAGGAATGCGGCGAACCGGTGGATCTTGATCCGGTCAGCGCCGCTTGCCGTAGCCCTCAAACAGATTCCAGGACCGACTGCCCCTGACATAGTGCAGGTAGTACGCGTAATTGGCGATGCTCATGGTCGCCGCGGAGAGCCCGATACCGGCACCCCGGACCGCGCTGTCCGGGAGGTTCAGCAGCACGAGGACCGCAGAGAAAACGACCCATACACCGACGAGCGTGAGACCCTTCTGCCACATGCCCTTGACGAAGAAATAGATCGGGCCGAAGAAGAATGCGGGGAAGTTCGCGGTCAACCGAAACCGGGCTCCGAACGGCATCGCCTTGAAGGCGGCCTTGGATTCGGGGCTGGACGACGGCAGGCCATATCGGTCGAAGAAAGCGAATCGGCGCTGCCAGATCTCGGCTAAACCCTGGCGGTCATGGATGTCAGTCACGCCGGTAAAACCTACACAGGACTCACACAGCGGTCGCACAGGCGGCCCCGGTGCTACCTTGATCCCAGTGAGCAACACCGGCAACACCGACGTCTGGCTGGTCATCCCCGCCTATAACGAGGGACCAGTCATCGCCGACGTCATCGCGGCGGCGCTGGGCACCTTCCCCAACATCGTCTGCGTGGATGACGGCAGCGCCGACCGGACCGCCGCGCTCGCCCATGGTGCCGGTGCGCACGTGGTCCGGCACCCCGTCAACCTCGGGCAGGGCGCGGCCATCCAAACCGGCGTGGAGTACGCCCGCGCCCAACCGGGCGCGCAGATCTTCGTGACGTTCGACGCCGACGGCCAGCACCAGGTCAAGGACGTGGTGGCGATGGTGGACAGGCTGCGGCTGGAACCGCTCGACATCATCGTCGGCACTCGCTTTGGAGCGGGCGCCGCCCCGGGCCATGTACCTCTGATCAAACGTATTGTGCTGAAAACCGTTGTGCTGCTGAGCCCCCGAACTCGCCGCCTCAATCTGACGGATGCCCATAACGGGCTGCGCGTGTTCAATCGGACCGTCGCCAATGGCCTCAACATCACCATGAATGGCATGGGCCACGCCAGCGAGTTCATCGCCATGATCTCCGAGAATCATTGGCGGGTAGCAGAACAGCCTGTCGATATCCTCTACACCGAGTATTCGATGGCCAAGGGCCAGTCGCTGATCAACGGGGTCAACATCATGTTCGACACCGCGTTCCGCCGGAGGTTGCCATGATCACCTGGATACAGCCGCTGCTGATCGTCGCCGTTCTCCTGCTGCTGGTGTACCTGCTGCGTTCACGCGCCACCGCGCAGGCCAAGGCCTGGGTGAAACTCGGGTTCGTGGTGTTTGTGATCGCGGGTATCTACGCCATCCTGCGTCCGAATGACACCACCACCCTGGCGCATTGGCTCGGACTGGGCCGCGGCACGGATTTGATGCTGTACGCGCTGATCATCGCGTTCGCGTTCACCACCTTGAGCACCTATCTGCGCTTCAAGGACCTTGAGCTGCGTTACTCGCGGCTGGCCCGCGCCGTCGCGTTACGCGGCGCCGAGCCCCCGGAAGAACTCGACAGTCCTTCCGATTCCGTCCGCTAACGGCACCTTCGGCTCCCAGCCCAGCACACGCTTGGCCAAGCCGACGTCCAGGCAGGACTGCCGCAGATCGCCGAGCCGGGGCGGATGAAACTCCGGATTATCTGATGCGCCCGCGGCTGCTGCCACCAGCGAATGTAATTGCCGGTCACTGGTCTCCACACCCGTTCCGATGTTGAAGCGCTGCCCGCCGCCATCCGGGCCGGAGGCACGGACGAATGCCTCGACGACGTCGTCGACAAACACATAGTCGCGGGTGTTGCCGCCGTCACCGAACACCTTGGTGGGCCGCCCCGACAGCAGAGCCTGCGCGAAAATAGCGACGACACCCGCCTCACCATGCGGATCCTGGCGCGGCCCATACACATTGGCCGGTGCGATATGCGAGCACTCCAGTCCGTACAGGTGCCGGAAGGTATTGAGGTAGATCTCGCCGGCTACCTTGCCCGCCGCATACGGCGAATGCGGGTCGGTGGGGACGGCCTCGCTGGTGGGGATCTGTTCGGGAGTGCCATAGATCGACCCGCCCGACGAGGTGTGCACGATCTTGCGCACGCCCGCCTTGCGCGCGGCCTCGGCGAGACGGACGGTACCCACCACATTGACCGAGGAGTCGAACCGCGGGTCGGCCACCGAGTGGCGCACGTCGATCTGCGCGGCCAGATGGAAGATGACCTCGGGTGAGTACTCGGCGACCACCGCATCCAGATCGGCCTCGACGATGTCATCCTTGACGAACGAGAACGCGGAGTGTGCCTCGGCAGACTCCAGGTTCGCCACCTTGCCGGTAGCCAGGTTGTCCAGTCCCGTTACCTCGTGCCCGTCCGCCAGCAGACGATCGACCAGTGTCGATCCGATAAATCCTGCGGCTCCGGTAACCATTGCCCGCACGTGGAGACTCCCTCTGTGTTCGCATAGCTCACGGCATTCGGCCCCACCCTACAGATAGGGTCGGGCCCAAATGCCTTCTGTAGTGCGAGCCCGCCTCCCCCACCTGAATCGTGTTGCCGCCACCGCGGCCGCTCTCATCGTGGCGCAGCTGGTGGTCCGCGCCGTGCTGGCGTTTGGGGGCGATTTTTACTGGGATGACCTGATCCTGGTCGGGCGTGCCGGCACCCAGGGCCTGTTCTCACCGTCCTATCTGTTCGACGACCACGACGGACACGTCATGCCCGCGGCCTTTCTGGTGGCCGGCATCATCACCAAGCTCGCCCCCCTGAATTGGTTCTGGCCCGCGCTGAGTCTGGTGGTGCTGCAGGCCCTGGCATCACTGGCGCTGCTGCGGGCGCTGTGGGTGATCGTCGGCTGGCGGCCTGTGCTGCTGGTTCCGCTCACGTTCGCACTGTTCACACCACTGGCCGTGCCCGGCTTCACCTGGTGGTCGGCAGCGTTGAACTCTCTGCCGATGCTCACCGCGATGTGCTGGTTCGTGGCCGACGCGATCTTGTTGGATCGAACCGGGAACCGCAAATACGCCGCGACGGCGCTGGCGGCGTTCCTGGGCGGGCTGTTGTTCTTCGAGAAGTCGGTGGTCATTCCGTTCGTGGCGTTCGCAGTGGTTGCGCTGCTGAGTTATCTGGGTGGTGCCGGCTGGTCGGCAGTGACCCGAACGTGGCGGCGGGGCGTGGTGCTCTGGATCCCGGCGGGGGCGCTCACCGCGGCATGGATCGCGTTGTATCTGGTGGTGGTGAACCAGAAGCGCTGGAGTACCGACCTGTCCATGACGTGGTCGCTGCTGCAACGTTCCTTCACACACGGGGTGCTGCCCGGTTTGGTGGGCGGACCATGGCGTTGGGACCGCTGGGTGCCGAGCTCACCCTGGGCCGAGCCCTCGTCGTTTGTGATCGGGCTGGGCGCGTTCGCGCTGGGCGCGACGATCCTGCTGACCTGCTACCGCAAGCAACGGCTCGGGCTGGTGTGGCTGACGCTCCTCGGCTATCTGGTGGCCAGCGAGGTCCCCATCTATCTCATGCGTTCATCGGCTTTCACCGCGCTGTTGCTCGCGCAGACGCTGCGATATCTTCCTGACCTGGTGGTGGCGGCGGCGCTGCTGGCTGCGGTGGGGCTCACCGCACCGAACCGCCCAGGCAGCCGCTGCCTCGATAGCTCTGCTCGGCGCACCGCGGCGGTGACACTGGTGCTGGCATTGTTCGTAGCGAGCAGCCTGGTCTCGACGGTCACGTATCTGCGCAGCTGGCGCAACAATCCCGCCTCGCCCTACATCGCGAACGTTAAGGCGTCGCTGGCCGCGGTGGCGACCGGGCCCGCGGTGCTCGACCAGGAAGTCGACCCGCTGGTTCTGCAGAATGTGGTGCGGCCGGAGAACCTGCTCAGTCATATGTTCGCCCTGGTCCGTCCCCGGCCAGAGATCGGTTCCACCACAACACAGTTACGGATGCTCGACCGCTACGGCCATCTGCTGGACGCCCAGGTGACGTGGGTGCGTGCCCTCACCGAGGGCCCGGTCCCCGGCTGCGGCTATCTGGTGCAGTCCACCCAAACCCTGCCGCTGAGCGGCCCGTTGCTTCCTGCCGACTGGATCGTCGAGCTGAACTACCTGGCCAACACCGACGGTGCGGTGTGGGCGTCATTCACCAATGGGCCGAGGGTCAGGGTGCCAGTACGCCCCGGACTCAACCGGGTCTTCATCAGGCTCCCAGGTTCAGGGAATTCACTTACCCTGCAACCCATTACCCAATCGCTATCGCTGTGCGTCGCCGTCGGACCAGTGGGTGCGCTCGCGCCCCGGTAGATTGGGCGCCATGCTCGAAGAACTGGCTTTGACGTGGACCGGACGACTGTCTGCACCTGTCCTCGAAAAGCTACTCGATCTGCCCGAACCGCTCACCACCGAAATACAGACGCGGCGGGACATCAAGGTCAGGATGCCCGATGGTGTACAGCTCAGCACTGACCACTTCCGCCCACCCGGACAAGATCCGATGCCGGCCGTCATCTTCCGTACCCCATATGACAAGCGCGGCACGGTAAGCCAGCTGTGGGCAACATTGTTGGCGCGTCAGGGGTTTCAGGTAGTAGTGCAGGACACCCGCGGCCAATTCGCGTCACAGGGCAAATTCGACGCGTTTCGGCAGGAACGCGCGGACGGGCTGGCCACCGCCGCCTGGGTCCGGGAGCAGCCGTGGTGCGATGGCACCCTGGCAACCGCGGGCCCGTCGTACCTCGGACATACCCAATGGGCGGTGGCGCCCTACCTCGAACCGCCACTGGCCGCTATGTGCCCCGCGATCACGACCAGCAATTTCAGGGAGCTGTTCTATCCGGGCGGGTCGTTCAATCTGCATAATCTGCTCACCTGGTCGTCCTCGATCGGCTCACCGGAAACCTCGCAGCTGACCCGGCTGTTGCGTGCCGGAGCCATAGCCAAACGGGTGCGCCGGGCCATGGATCATCTGCCACTGGGTAACGCCGACAACGTCGCCATCGGCAAGCCAGAGCCGTTCTGGCGCACCGTAACCGACCACACCGATGACGGTCACTGGGATGAGATCAACCACACCCCAGGACTCGCAACCCTCAACACACCGGTGAGCATGGTGACCGGCTGGTGGGACCTGCTTCTGGTCGGACAATTGCGCGATTATGCGGAATTGCAGAACAACAACTGCCCGCGGCGGATCACCATTGGTCCGTGGGACCACATGAAGTCGCTTAAAGCAGTTGTCAGCGACAGCTTTTCATGGCTGTCCGCCCACCTTCGTGGTGATGGCGCTGCCACGCACCGAGCTCCGGTACGAATCTATTTACAGAAAGCCGGCCAATGGCTGGACTTCGAGCACTGGCCACCCGCGGACTCGTCGCCGACCAAGCTCTACCTGCAGGCGGACCGCACGCTGGATTGGGAAGCGCCGCGGGACAACAACTCTGCCGATGTCTTTACCTATGACCCGAAAGATCCCACCCCAACGGTCGGCGGGCCGCTCCTGGATACCCGCGCCGCCGGCCAGCGAGACAATTCTTCCGTCGAGAAGCGCCCAGATGTCTTGGTGTTCACCACCGAGCCGCTGAGCGGCGACCTGGATCTCATCGGCCCCATCTCAGCCTCCATTCACGTCACGACCGACACCGGCCAGGGTGATCTGTTCGTCAGGCTCTGCGATGTGGACCGTAACGGCCTGTCTCACAACGTAAGCGACGGAATCGTCACCCTGAACGGTGCATCGGATCAACCGGTGCAGGTCACCATGCATCCCACCGGATATCGCTTCGCCCGGGGACACCGGCTGCGGATTCAGATCAGCGGTGGCGGATTCCCGAACCATGCCCGCAACACCGGCTCGGGAGAGCCGCTGGCCACCGCCACCAGGATTGTCCCCATCCGTTTCGAGGTACACCACGACACGGAGCATCCCTCGTTCGTGACGCTTCCGGTGATGAGCACCTCATGATCACAAAAGTTCTTTTGCCCCTGGGCTTTATCACGTCACTGCTCAGCGCGTGCGGGGGCGGCGGCCCATCGGAAAGCCACCCGACCCTCATCCATGTCGGCGGCACCGGCGGCGGAGCCGAGACCAAGGTGGTGACGGCGCAGGACGGTGAGCCGGGCGCCGTGGGGCAACAGGTGCACGACGGCGATCTCGCGTTCGTCGTCACTCGGGTAAGTGATGCCGGAACCGTGGGGGACGTGGCCAACCCCGCATTGCAGGCGTCCGCGACCGGCACGTTCGTGGTCGTACACCTCGAGGTGCTGAACCTCGGGCAGGGCATGCGCTCATTCCTCGGTGACGAGCAAAAGCTCAAGGACGCGACCGGCAAGGAATACGCACCCGACAGCATGGCGAACATCTTGGCGCGCAACGCCGAACAGCTCGAGCCCGGTGCCGAACTTGGGCCGGGCGCACAGAAACGGTCGGTACTGGTCTACGACGTGCCGCGCGGCACGGTGCCCAAGGAGATCGACCTGCACAGCGACTACAACTCCAAGGGGACCCGGGTCGTCCTGGGTTAGCCGGCCGGCGGAAACAACGCGTAGGCGATCTGCGAGGCGATGCGCACCGGATCGGCACCATCGCGCGAATCAGCAAGCGCCCCACTGGTCCACAACGACACGAAGCCGTGCACCAGCGACCAGGCCGCACGGGCCGCGGTAACGCTGTCGGCCGACGTCTGCTCGGGTTTCAGCGTCGCGATCCCGGCGTCCAACGCAGCGCCCGCGCGATCGCGTGCGGCGGCCAGCCGCGCGTCCGCGGAATCCAGCAGCGCCGGTTCGAACATCACTGAGTAGTGGCCCGGGTTGGACAGCGCGAACTGCACGTAGGCCAGCGCCGCGGCGTGGAAGTCGGGGTGCGCCTGATCGAGCGCGTCCGCGAGCTGAGTGAATCCGTCGGCAGCCAATGCGGTGAACAAGCCCCGGCGGTCACCGAAGTGGTGAGCGGGTGCGGCGTGCGAGACACCCGCCTCTCTGGCCAACTCCCGCAGGGAAAGCTCGGCGGCGCCGCGGCGGGCCACCATGCCGGCAGCGCTGGCGAGTATCGCCGCCCGCAGATCACCGTGGTGATACGACATCGCACCAGCATAACCCCGATCTTGACAGTGACTAGTTACCGAGTACCGTCAATCTAGTCACTGTCAAGATAGGAGAACGCAGATGGCTCCGCTTATCGCCCTGATCGCCGGGACCCTGTTGGCGCGGCTTGCCGGATCCCTGGGGATTCCGGCCCTCAACTCCTGGCCCGCCGCCGTGGCAATTGGTCTCGCCGCACTGTTCACCCTGACCGGCGTCGCGCATTTCGTCCCGAAGATGCGTGACGCGATGATCGCGATCGTGCCACCACGGCTTCCCGCACCCGGGCTGTTGGTGGCGCTCACCGGCGTCCTCGAACTGCTCGGCGCGGCGGGCGTGTTGATTCCGTCGACGAGAGCGTTGGCGGCGGCATGCCTGGCGGCACTCCTGGTCGTGATGTTCCCGGCCAATGTCTACGCGGCGAGTCAGCCGTCCAGCCCGCTATCAACTCCGTTGGGGTGGAGAACCCTGGAACAGCTGTTGTTCCTGGCGGCCACGGCCGTCGTGGCCTGCGGCTAGATCAGGTGCCAGACCAGCACAGCGGCCAGCACGCCCATCCCGTTGAGCGACCAATGCAGCGCGATGGGCGCCAACAAGCTGCCGCTACGCCGGCGCAGCCAGGTGAAGACGAATCCGGCGACGGCAGTGGCCACCACAGCTCCGGCCACACCGGCGACCTGCGCCCAAAGGCCCACGCCGAGAAGCTTGGTCAAGCCCACATTGCCGCTGGTGAGACCCAGCGACGTGGCGATATGCCAGAAGCCGAATAGCAGGGAGCCCGCGGCCGCGACGCCCCGGAAACCCCAGGCCCGAGCCATCGTTCCGTGCAGCACGCCGCGGAAGGCCAGCTCCTCGGGAATCACCGTCTGCAGCGGGATCAGGACAAACGACGCGAGCAGCGCACCGGAAACCGTGGTGGCGTAGCTGCTGTTGAGAAACATCGGGCGGGTGAAGGGCAACAACAGCCCGGCACCGATAACCGCGCCGACGATGACTACGGCAACGGCCGCGTACTTGGCGCCCGAACGCCAGTGATCTCGGCCCAAGCCCAGTTCAGACCAGGAGTGCCCGCGGTAGCGGATCAGCGCGAGCAGTCCGATGGCGGCGATCGGGACGACCACGAAATTAGCCCACGGCGTGGTGAAGTGTGCGATCAGGTTGGTGGCGACCAGAACGGCGACCACGACGGCGATATCGATGTACGTGCGCACATCCCGCAATCCATGCAGGGGCGCCACCGCCGCCGAGCTCTGAGTAGACACCGGTTCAGAGTACCGGCGGTCTCGTTATCCCAGGTCAGACTGTGATCCAGTCGTACGAACCAGACAATGGCGCCGATTCGCACTCCACCGCGCGAGCCACTGTGGCAGTGCCCACAGCGCCGCGTTAGCCGGAACATGATCGGCATTACCGTAAGTTCTGCATTCGTGCTCACCCTGTTGTTGGCGTTCGTGGGATTCGCTTGCCTGGACGCCCTCAACGTGCTCAATATCGGCGTCGCCACCACGATCGTCTACGTGACCCGGCTGGAACGGCGATCGGTGTTCCCCGGTGGCCTGAGCTTCGTCACTGGATTGTTTGTGGCGCTGTTCACGTTTGGATTGGCGACGGTGCTCGGCGTGCGCTCGCTGACCGATGTGGCCGCGGGTTCCGAGATCACTCCATCAACCCGGTACTGGGCCCAGCTGGTCATCGGAGTCCTGCTGATCGCGGTTGCCGCCTTGACCTGGTTCTCCGAGCCGGTGACACCACCGTGGATCCGGAATGTGGCCCGCCGCCATCCGTGGCTACTCGCCCTTGTCGGTCTCGCACTCGGATACGCCGAGGCTCCGACCTCGGTTCCCTACTTGAGCGCGCTGGCGATGCTCGCCTCCCGCCATCCGCTTCCCGCGGCCTGGCCGCTGCTGCTGGTCGGCTACGGGGTGATAGCTATCCTGCCGAGCCTGCTCATCCTGGCGCTCTCCACGCGGCGCTCCCCGCGCGCACGGCGCGTGCAGCGCGGCCTGGTGCGGACCGTGACACGCTACGGCCCCACCGCGATCCGGGTGATCTTTCTGTGCCTCGGAACGATTCTCATTGCCGGCGCGCTCGTGCATCACAGCGCGCTGGGCCTGCGGTAGGGCGGCCACACTTTCCGACAAAATACGGCTGACCCCTCGCTGTGCCCAACCCCACGATGAGCACAACGATTGACCAGCCGACGCGTCCGATCGCGATTAGCCGAACGAACACCTCGGACATTACTGTCAGTAAATAGTACTTGTCAATCACTTACCATCTCGATAAGTAACACTCCCACCAGACACCCCGGAACCTACGATGAGCAGCACAAGATCGGCGTGTATGGTTGAAGTGCAGAATGGAAGTATGTGAGGGGGTGCGATGCCGGACTTTTCGCAGCGATTGAGCCATCTGTTTGCCACGGTGCATCCCGCCGGGCGTGGCCCGTATTCACTGAACGAGGTGGTCGCCGCACTTGGCGAGCGCGGCGTCGAGGTCTCTTCGCCATATCTATCGCTCCTACGCAAGGGCGAGCGGTCGAACCCCGCACCCGAAATCGTGACGGCGCTGGCCGAGTTCTTTCAGGTGAGCCCCGCCTACTTCTATGACGCCAACTACGCCGCATCGGTGAACCGCGACCTCGACTGGCTGGTGCAGCTACGCGACTCGAAGGTGCGTGAAATCGCACAACGCAGCTACGCGCTATCCGAGCACAGCCGACAGGCGATCGCGGACATGGTCGATCATCTGCGCAAGGTCGAGGGCATTCCCGACAAGGAAGCCGGGGCCGCGAAGTCGTCCTGACGCTCTCGATAGGCGTCGGCAATGGCGAGTATCCAGTCATGATCGGCTACACCCGCCGGCGGGCGTAGCCATTCGCAACTGAGTCCCGGAACCGATTGACCGATAAGCCATCCGGCTACTGCCGCGGCCAATTCTGACGGATCCGTAGCCACTGGCTGATCATTTGAGAGTGGCACTTCGCGGGCCTGCGCCACCAAAGTTAGGCCGTCTTGGATATGCGATTGCCATTCGAATACTAAGTCCGACAATCTAATTCGCGATTCTTTCGGCGGGAAAAGCTGCGGGAACAAGCCAGCCATCGAATCGTGCAATGGCCGGAGTCGGTGCTGGTCTCGCAACGCGCGGACCCGCAGCGCTACCGGCGGCCACAGAAAACCCGCCGTGATCAGGATCGCGCCGACACACCCGGCCATGGTTCCAACCCATAACCAGAAAGGGTGGTCCATGACGCCCCCTCCCACACCGAGCGGCCGCAGGACCCCACCGATTACCGTTGCCACGATCTCCAGTACAGATGCGGCAGCGAGTAGTCCTAGACCGGTGCCAACCGGTGTGCAATCCGCATGCCGTAGCCCCACCCACGCGAGCTGAGCGAAGACCACGGACGCGAAACTGCCGCCTAACACCAACGCGGTCCTAGACCAGAAATCGCCGCTCACGGTGAGCGCATTGATAGCAGCATAAATATCGTTTGTTGTGAGCAGCAGCTGGCTTTGGCTTGCCGCAACGGCAACCGCGATCAAGAAGACCGCGGTTGCCGCCAAGGTAGTCGCAAGTCCGCGGCGTATCCGAGCCGGAGATGTATCGCCACGAATACCGATCACAAAGACCTGCAAGCATCCCGCTATCGCGACAGTCCACCAGCCACCCAAACTGACAGCGCGGGCCAGCGGCGGCATGGCCGACCACACCCATTCAGTGAACACTAGTAGCCACAGCCACACGCATATCCCAAAGCTGGTGGCCGCGATCGCCGGAACCGACGTCGGGTACCGCCAAAGTCGCCACAGCCTGTACAGCAGAACCGGTAGGAAACACAGCAGAAATGCGACCCTCGCAATCTGCAGACCCTCTCCTACCGAGTGGCCCATTAGCTACCAGCACCCTTCACATGACTGCCCGCTGGGTCGATCATGAGCTGGCCACCAAAACGGCGATAGCCGTCGGATACCGCAAGCACCCACCGCGCATCGCTGACACCAACGGGAGTCCGCAACCATTCGCAGCTGAACCCAGGAACCGATTGGCCGACAAGCCATTTTGCTACTGTTGCCGCCCGCGCCGAAAGGTCGGCTGCCGCAGGACGATCGGTTTCAAGTGGTACACCGCCCCGCTGCGCCAGCAGAGTCAACCCATCCTGGATATGAGTCGTCCACTCAAACACCAAGTCCGACAATCGCATTTGCGACTCTTCTGGAGGAAACAGCTGCGGGAAGGCGCGTGCCAGACTGTCGTGAAGCGGACGAAGACGTCGACTGTCCCGCCACGCCTGAAGACGTAGCATCACTGGAGGCCAAACAAAACCGGCGATCAACAACGTCACGCCGACGCTACCCGCCAGGCTCTGCAGCATCAGCCCATACCGAACAGACACTAGATCGTGCCCCCGGGTGAGCGGACGCCAGATTCCCCCCAAAGCCACCGCAACAAACTCAAAAGACGAGGCCACCGCCAATATCCCCAATCCGGTACCGACGGGTGTGCGGTCCGCATGACGGAACCCAACCCAAGCCAGCTGGACCAGTGTCACTGCTAGGTATCCATTACCCGCCACCGACCCAATGATCGCGCCGCCGTCGGCACCATCCAGTAGCGCATTGGTCAGCTCATGTAAGTCCTTGGTAGCCAACAGCACCTGGCTCTGGCTCATGGACAGCGAGACCACGACGAGGATCGTCGCTGTTACGACAAGGATTACGCGTAAACCTCGCCGCATGTGCTCCTGAGAAGCGGATGCGCCGATGCCAAGAATAAACACCTGTGCGCATGCCGCCACCGTGGTGACCAACAAGCCACCCATACTGGCGGCGCGGAACTGCGCCGGCATGAGTGACCACACAATGTCGGTGAAAGTGAGCAGCCAAAACCACATGATGACACCGAAACAGGTGACTGCAATCGCCGGAGCGGTTGCCGGGTAACGCCACAACCGCCAAATCCTGTAGAGCAGAACCGGCAGGAAGCACAGCAGAAACGCAAAGCGCGCGGTCTGCATGAGCTGCCACGTCCACGGGCTGATCACCCCAGCGCGTCATCCACGTACGGACTCCACCGCGTGTGGGTGCCGCGCCCGGATCGCATGCGGCGGATCAGCAGGCCCGCGAAACGCTCGGCGGCCAGTTCATCGTCCGGCCAACGATTGTCGTTGTGCACCAAATCCTCACTGCCGCAGCTACGTTGCAGCATGCGAGCAACAAGTTCCGGAGCTACGGCTTCGACGTGTTCCGCCGCAAACTCCGCGACCGGCAGCCCCCGGTGACCCAACACCATATGTCCCAACTCGTGAGCAATGGTGCGGTCTCGGCCGACAACGCCGTGACCGACCTGCACTATGTCGCGGTCCGGAAAGGAGATCCACTGACCAAATACCCCGGCCGCAAGCGGTGCATCCTGGATCTCCATGACCCGGCCGTTCGCATGCGCCCAACTCCGTGCGACCTCGATCACCGATCCCTGCCCACCGCCACTCGCGGCAAGCACCTGGTCCACCGCAGCAACGACCGCGCCATGACTGCTGGCACCGCGTCGCGCAAACCACATGGCCAGTAATGCTAGCGACCTGGCACGTCGTGCACAGCAGAAGGAGCGCCTACGAGACCGGCACCCAGGTGATTTATGTCAAAGGTCCGATCACGCCACAACCGCCCGTTGTTTCCGCGTTACCCATCGGCCGGCCGGTTCAGGCGACGGGGAGCCGACATACGGCATTCCCCCCATACCCCGCGGCGGGCCGCTGAGCTCACGAAGCAGCGTGCCGAATTCGGGCTGGTAAATGCGGTGACGGGCGAAGCCGTCACGAAAGCTGCCGAGTAACCCGCGTGGAGCCACCCAGGGGAATCGAACCCCTGACCTATTCATTACGAGTGAATTGCTCTACCGACTGAGCTAGGGTGGCGCGCCGGGCGAACCCAGCGCCCGAGAGTCTACGGCACCTGTCCCGCGACGCCCAATCTCATTCCGTCGGACGCAGCGCCTGACCTGCCGTCGCTACCAGAGCATCGATCGCGAACTTGGGCTTCACGTTAACCGCCAGCGCTTCTCGACACTCCAGGACCGCCTCAATGCACTTCAGCAGCTGTTCGGGCGGGACCCTGTCCACCATCGGCCCAAGCCGGTCCGCCATATCGGGATGATGCAGGGCCACGTCGCCCTCATCGGCGGCACCGAACGACAGCACCAAGGCGTCTCGGAAGTAGGTCGCCAGGTCGATCAGTGTACGGTCCAGCGCATCACGCGACGCCCGCGTTTGCCGGGATTTCTGTTTCCGCTCAAGATCTTTCAAGACTCCGGCGGATCCGCGCAGCGCTGTCGCCGCACCCTTTCCCGTACCGCCCGCTCCCAGCGCTGTCTTGAGTTCTTCCTCTTCTGCCTCATTACGCGCGGCCGTCAGCTCCTTGGCCTCAGCATCGGCGCTGGTGACCAGCTCCTCGGCCGCCGCATACGCCCGGGTCGGAGTCGCCGCCTCCCGGGCCAGCCCCAACGCCTTGAGCCGACGGGCACGAGCCTGCTCATCGGTCGCCAGCCTGCGGGCCCGGCCCACATGACCGCCACTGACCGATGCCGCCCACTGTGCCTGCTCCGCGTCGATCCCATCGCGGTCCATCAACACCTGGGCGATGGCCGTGACCGAGGGCGTGACGAGCGCCACATGGCGACAGCGCGATCGAAGAGTGATCGAAATGTCCTCGGGATCCACCGACGGCGCACACAACAGGAACACGGTCCGCGGCGGCGGTTCCTCGACAACCTTCAGCAGCACATTGCCGGCGCCCTCGGTCAGTCGGTCGGCATCTTCGATCAACACCACCAACCAGCGCCCGGTACTCGGCCTGCGCCATGCCGCCTGCACGATGGCGCGCATCTCGTCCACACCGATCGACAGGCCCTCGGGCACAACTCTGCGCACGTCAGCATGGGTACCGGCCATCGTTGTCGTACACGGACGGCATACGCCACAACCCGCGGTCTCCTGCGCTTCGCACTGAAGCGCCGCGGCAAAACACAAGGCAGCCACCGACCTGCCCGAACCCGGCGGGCCGGTAAACAACCACGCGTGGGTCATCCGTCCCGCGTCATCACCACGTGCAGCCAATGCCGAGGATGAGAGCGTGGAAACCACCGCTCCCTGATCCACCAGGCGCCCAAAAACCCCGCTCATCGCCTCCAACCCTAGCCGCCGGTACCGACTCCACGAGTGCGCGGACAAGCGTGTGAGGCGCCACCGTCACCGCCGACAGCTACGGTTAACGGGTGACTGGCGCGGAGGGTAGGCCCGATCGGCGCCCACTTGCACGCGCAGCCCGGTACTCCCGGTGGGTCATGCGCACACCGTGGCCTCTCTTCATCATGGGTATCGCCCAGTCGAACCTGGTCGGAGCTCTGTTCGTACTGGGATTCCTGCGGTTCGGCCTGCCGCCGAGCGACCGCGTAGAACTGACCGAACTGGGCCCACAGCGGCTCATCATTCTGGGCGTCTCGCTGTTCATCCTGTTCGTCGTCGGTGCCATCGTCAGCACCTATCTGCTGCTACCAGTGCTGCGCTGGCAGTACCGGTCGCCCGACTTCGAGTCCGAAGGCTCCGAGGCGGTCCGGGTGCGGGCCCTGCAAATGCCCTTTTACCGGACCGTCATCAGTGTCGCGACGTGGCTCGTCGGAGGCGCCATCTTCGTCGCGGTCACCTGGTCGTCCACCCATAGCTCGGTGCTGGTCGCGGCATTCGCAACCGTGCTCGGTGCCACCACCACCAGCATCATCGGGTACCTACAGTCCGAACGCGTCCTGCGCCCGGTGGCCATCCAGGCCTTACGGCGCGGCGTGCCCGAAAATGTCACCGCTCCTGGCGTTATCGTCCGTCAGGTACTCACCTGGGCACTGAGCACCGGTGTTCCGATTCTGGCGATTGTGCTGACCGTCGTGGGACAGCGCGCCGGGTACCTCAAGTCCAACGCCGACAACCTCACCGGATCGATCCTGATCCTGGCGATCATCGCGCTGGCCATCGGACTGATGGGCACCCTGCTGGTGGCGACATCCATCGCCGACCCGCTGCGCCAGCTGCGTTGGGCACTCAGCGAAGTGCAACGTGGCAACTACAACGCTCACGTACCCATCTATGACGCCAGCGAGCTGGGGCTGTTGCAGGCGGGGTTCAACGACATGGTGCGCGATCTCGGCGAGCGGCAACGCCTACGCGACCTGTTCGGCCGCTACGTCGGTGAAGATGTGGCACGCCGCGCACTCGAGTACGGCACCGAGCTCGGCGGGCAGGAACGCAGCGTCGCGGTTCTTTTCGTCGACCTGGTGGGATCCACTCAGCTGGCGTCCACCCGCGGGCCCGCCGTGGTCGTGCGGGTGCTTAACGAGTTCTTCCGAGTCATCGTCGACACCGTCAACAAGCACGGCGGCTTCGTCAACAAGTTCCAGGGTGATGCCGCGCTCGCCATCTTCGGCGCCCCCATCGACCATCCAGATGGTGCCGCCGCAGCCTTGGCCGCCGCGCGCGAACTTTCCGGCGAGCTCACCAATGTGCTGGGCTCCAACGACTTCGGTATCGGCGTCTCCGCCGGGCGAGCCATCGCCGGCCACATCGGCGCCCAGGCCCGGTTTGAGTACACCGTCATCGGCGACCCCGTGAACGAAGCGGCCCGGCTCACCGAGCTGGCCAAGAACGAGCCCGGAAACGTGCTCGCGTCTGCCTCGGCGGTCATGGAAGCCCGCGACGAAGAAGCGCTGCGCTGGGACGTCGGCGAGACCGTTGAGCTGCGCGGCCGCACGGTATCTACGCAAGTGGCACGCCCGCGGCACAGCTAGAGCGGAATGGATCGGGCAGGCCGTGGTTTGACACTGCGACAGTAGCTTTCGATCGCCGCCCGACTACGTCGCCTTCTTCGCAGCCTTTTTCGCGGGCGCCTTCTTGGCCGGAGCCTTCTTGGCGGCCTTCGCCGGAGCCTTCTTCGCCCGCTTCACCGGCCCACGCGCACGGCGATCGGCGAGCAGCTCGGAAGCCCGCTCGTCAGTGATCGATAGCACGTCATCACCCTTGCGCAGGCTGGCGTTCGTCTCACCGTCGGTGACGTAGGGGCCAAAGCGGCCATCTTTGATCACCATCGGCTTACCGGTCGCCGAGTCCGTACCGAGCTCGCGCAGCGGAGCAGCCGAAGCCGATTGTCCACCACGGCGTTTGGGCTCCGAGTAGATCTTCAGCGCCTCGTCGAGAGTAACGGTGAAGATCTGATCCTCGGTGGCCAATGACCGGGAATCCGTGCCGCGCTTCAGGTATGGGCCGTAGCGACCGTTCTGTGCGGTGATCTCCTCGCCGTTGGCGGGGTCGACACCGACCACACGCGGCAACGAGAGCAGCTTCAGCGCGTCCTCAAGCGTCACCGTCTCCAGGGTCATGGACTTGAGCAGCGAGCCGGTACGAGGCTTGGGACCTTCCACCTTCTTGGCTCCCCGCTTCGGCTTCTCAGCCTCAACCGGTTCCGGCGGAGCAGGCAGCACCTCGGTCACGTAGGGACCGAAACGTCCATCCTTAGCGACGATTTCATGCCCAGTCTCCGGATCAACGCCCAGCGAACGACCCTCTTGCGGGATCGCGAACAGCTGCTCGGCCATCTCGACCGTCAGCTCATCGGGGGTGACGCCATCCTTGACGTTGGCACGCTGCGGCGTCGGTTCGCCATCGTCCCCGGTGATGATCCGCTCCAGATACGGTCCGTTCTTGCCAACCCGTACGTAGATGGGACGACCCTGATCGTCGTCGAACAACTTGATGGAGTTGATCTCTCGAGCGTCGATTTCCTCAAGATTCACACCCACCAGACGCTTGAGTCCGCCGGCACGCGCCACCGAACCCTCGACGCCGTGGTCTCCACCAAAGTAGAAGGCGTTCAACCAGTTTGTGCGGCGCTCGTTTCCTGAGGCGATCTCGTCCAGGTCATCTTCCATGGCGGCCGTGAAGTCGTAGTCGACAAGGCGGCCAAAGTGCTGTTCCAAAAGCCCGATCACCGCGAATGCCGTCCACGACGGGACCAAGGCACTGCCCCGCTTGTGCACGTATCCACGATCCTGGATGGTCCGGATGATCGACGAGTAGGTCGACGGACGTCCAATCCCCAGCTCTTCCAACGCCTTGATGAGCGAGGCTTCGGTGTATCGGGCGGGCGGGTTGGTGGTGTGACCATCGGCGGACAGGTCCGCGACGGTGACGCTCTGCCCCTGCTTGAGCTGCGGCAGACGACGTTCTTCATCGTCCGCCTCGCCGCCGCTCAGCTCGTCGACGGTCTCCACGTAGGCAGACAAGAATCCGGGGAACGTGATGGTGCGTCCGCTCGCGGTGAACACCACCTGCTCACCGGAGGTGGCGGTACCGGCCAGCCGCAGGCTCAGCGTGGTGCCACGCGCATCGGCCATCTGCGACGCCACCGTGCGCTGCCAAATCAGCTCGTACAAACGGAATTCGTCGTTATCGAGCGATGAATGCAATTGACCCGGAGTTTTGAATGTCTCACCTGCCGGGCGAATGGCTTCGTGCGCCTCCTGCGCATTTTTCACCTTGCGCGTGTATTGCCGTGGCGAAGGATGCACGTATTCGTTTCCGTACAACTCCGCGGCCTGGCTACGCGCTGCGGTCAATGCCGATTCCGACAGCGTCGTGGAGTCGGTACGCATATAGGTGATGTAACCGTTTTCGTACAGCCGCTGCGCGATGCTCATGGTGCGCTCGGAGGAGAACCGCAGCTTGCGGCCCGCCTCCTGCTGCAGCGTCGACGTCATGAACGGCGGGTACGGCTTGCGCGTGTAGGGCTTCTCCTCGGCGGAGGCAACCGTCAGCGTCGCCTGAGACAGCCCGGCGACCAGGGCGTTCGCACGCACCTCATCGAGGACCAGTACCTCGTCGGCCTTTTTGACCTGGCCCAGCGAGTCGAAATCACGGCCCGAGGCCACCCGCAGGGCATCCACACTGACCAGGCGGGCATTGAATCGCGGCGGTTTCGCCTCGCCGCCCGCGTCCAGCTCGGCGCCCAGATCCCAATAGCCCGCACTGCGGAACGCCATGCGGTCGCGTTCGCGCTGCACGATGATCCGGGTGGCCACCGACTGCACGCGTCCGGCGGACAGGTTACGTCCGACCTTCTTCCACAGCACGGGACTCACCTCGTAGCCGTAGAGCCGGTCCAGGATGCGGCGGGTCTCCTGGGCATCGACGAGGTTGTTATCGAGATCACGGGGGTCCTGAGCGGCCGCGAGGATGGCCTGCTCGGTGATCTCGTGGAAGACCATGCGCCGAACCGGCACCTTGGGCTTGAGAGTCTCCAGCAGGTGCCAGGCGATGGCCTCACCCTCGCGGTCACCGTCCGTTGCGAGATAAAGCTCGTCAACGTCCTTCAACAGGCCCTTGAGCTCGGTGACCGTGCCCTTCTTATCCGGGCTGACGATGTAGAGGGGCTCGAAGTCCTCGTCGACGTTCACCCCGAGGCGGGCCCAGGGTTCGGACTTGTACTTGGCCGGAACATCGGCAGCAGCACGGGGCAGGTCCCGGATGTGGCCACGCGAAGATTCGACGACGTACCCGTCGCCGAGGTAGCCAGCGATCTTGCGGGCCTTCGTCGGTGATTCGACGATGACGAGCCGTCGCAATGCTTCGTCTCCTTACCTGCGCATTCAGCCGCATATGTACGGTGTACGGGCGGTTCACCGTGGTCACAAGATGACACCCCCGCGCCAATTGCGCAAACCTAGCCTTGCATATAGGCGCCGGTATTCCGGATGTCAGGGTGCCCAAAAGTGTGTCCGAGTCTCCGCTCAACCGCTGCTAAACCGTCTCAGACCCGCGGCCAGACACGGAATGCATCGGTATCGCCGGGCGGTTCTCCGATGTTTTCCAATAACCGTCCCAGCCGGCGGCGCCCACTGATCCGTAACGCGGGATTGGCGCCGCGTGTTCCGATCAGCGTCGGGGCAATTCCTACCCGCATGAGCGCGGCCGCCAACGGTGAATGTGTATCGGGGGCGTGTGGGTCCAGCCCCAGCAGGTATCGATCGGCCTCCGGTGAGCCTGCGGCGAGCACCCAGGCGCGCAGCTCGCGCGCGCCTGGTAACCATTGCGCGGGCACGGTTTTCACCGCGCCCCGGGTCCACTCACGCGCAATCGGCAGTATCGAGGGGTCAATCGCGGTACGCACCAGCGGATGGTTCTCGGTGCCGGTCTCGGTGTGACCAACCTCGGCCTGCAGACCGGTTTCGGTGATCATCTCGGCCAGCGCCAGCGCACGCCAGGGCTGGTCCACAACCACCGAGATACGGGCACCGGCGCCGCTGACCACCACCTGACCTGGACCTGCCAGCAGCCCGGCCAGATCGGTGACCTCAGGAGGCACCGATTCGGCGGAGAAAAAGGACAGCTGGCTCACAGTCACAGACAGTACTTTCTCGGGTCCTTACGCGAGCAGACGCAAAAGCACCCATTCACCCGCGTGTCGAGGGACGTGTACGTCTGCTCACGGGTTTCTTAGAGACGAGAAACGCCCCCGGCGCATGGCCGGGGGCGTTCCTACGACGGATGTGGGTCAGACGGCGCGGACGCCGGTAGCCTGCGGGCCCTTGGGGCTCTGGCCTACCTCGAACTCAACCTTCTGGTTCTCTTCCAGGGTACGGAATCCGTTGCCCTGAATCTCCGTGTAGTGGACGAAGACGTCAGCGGAGCCGTCCTCGGGCGCAATGAACCCGAAGCCCTTTTCCGCGTTGAACCACTTCACAGTTCCCTGTGGCATTTCTTGATTTTCCTTCTCTTACACCGGGTGCGACGCGCCGTTCGGTACGTCGGGCCCCGTTCCGACCGCCATACCCCGTGAAGATGACCCTCGCAGGAACCGCGACCGCAACGTCGATCCTGCGAGTGCAAAACACGAACACAGAAGCTGCGACCGCCCTAAGTAGAGCATGTTTGGGGCGTTGGCGATAGCGGTGTGCCACATAATTGATAGGAAGTTCGGTGAACAGTGGCGAAACTTCGGCCACCTTTAGCCCTGCCTTACCCTGGCATTATGGCCATATGCGGTAGCGAAATCAACACCGTTTTGGCACAAGTGTGCAGGTCACAAGGGGTTTTGCGGTGACTGTCGGTTACGGCCGTGAACTGCTGGATCTTATTGTGGCAGGCACCCCGAGCGGTGAGACTCCGGTACGGCATATTTGCGATATTCCTGCCCGGAACGCCGAGGTTGCCAACTGGCCGCACTGGGCTCATCCCGACGCGGTAGCCGCATTCAGCGCCCAAGGCGTGGCAGCGCCGTGGACGCACCAGGTAGCCGCCGCCTCCCTGGCCTTCTCGGGTCGCCACGTGGTGGTAGCCACCGGAACCGCGTCCGGGAAGTCTGTCGCCTACCAGCTGCCGATCCTGACGGCCCTGGCCTCCGAGCCCCGTGCCCGAGCCCTGTACCTGGCACCCACCAAGGCGCTCGGCCACGACCAATTGCGCTCGGTGCGCGAATTAATCACGGGGATTGACAATTTCGACCGGATACTGCCCTGCACATACGACGGCGACAGCTCCAACGAATTGCGGCGGTTCGCGCGCGAAAGCTCTCGCTGGATCTTCACCAATCCCGACATGATGCATGTGTCGCTGCTGCGCAACCACACCCGCTGGTCGGCCTTCCTGCGCGGACTGCGCTACCTCGTGGTCGATGAATGCCATTACTACCGAGGCGTTTTCGGATCAAATGTGGCGCTCGTGCTGCAGCGGCTGCTGCGCTTGTGTGCACGTTACGGCTCGCATCCGACGGTGGTTTTCGCCAGTGCCACCACAGCGAATCCTGGCGCGGCAGCACAGGCCCTGATCGGGCAACCCGTGGAAGAGGTCGTCGCGGACGGATCACCGCACGGGATGCGTACCGTTGCCCTCTGGGAACCGCCGCTGTTGCCGATCACCGGCGAGAACGGGGCTCCTGTGCGCCGCCCGGTCAGTACCGAGACGTCGCGCCTGTTGGCCGATCTGGTCCAGGAGGGCGCACGGACGCTGGCCTTCGTCAGATCGCGGCGCGGCGCGGAGATGACGGCACTGGGCGCCGCCCATCGACTGGCCGAGGTCGACCCCGGCCTGGCGTCACAGGTGGCCGCATATCGGGCCGGATACTTGCCCGAGGATCGTCGCGCCTTGGAGCAGGCGTTGTCCACGGGCACGCTGACCGGCGCGGCCACCACGAATGCCCTTGAGTTGGGCGTGGATATCGCCGGGCTGGATGCCGTCGTGGTGGCCGGCTTCCCGGGCACCGTGGCCTCGTTCTGGCAGCAAGCCGGCCGCTCCGGCAGGCGGGGCCAGGGCTCATTGGTGGTGCTGGTGGCCCGTGATGATCCATTGGACACCTATCTGGTGCACCACCCCGCTGCCCTGTTGGACAAGCCGATCGAAGCGGTGGTGATCGACCCCACCAATCCGCATGTGTTGCGCCCACATCTGCTCTGCGCGGCAACAGAACTCCCCCTGAGTGAAGATGATGTGCACTCCCTCGATGCCGGGCAGGTGGTGTCCGATCTGGTTGACGACGGTCTACTAAGAAAACGGCCAGGCGGATACTTCGCCGCCCCTGGCCTCAATCCGTATGCGGCGGTGGATATTCGCGGCTCGATCGGCGGGCAGGTGATGATCCTGGAGGCCGATACCGGACGGGTATTGGGCACCGTCGATACCGGTCGCGCGCCGGCGACGGTGCATCCGGGCGCGGTCTACCTGCATTCCGGCGAAACCTACGTCGTCGATTCGCTCGACTTTGGCGACGGAATCGCTTTGGTACACAACGACCGTCCCGATTATTCGACCTTTGCTCGCTCTACCATCGATATCGCGATCACCGGCGAAGGAGAGCGCGTCGCCCTGGGTGACGTACACATCGGATTGGTGCCGGTGGATGTGACGCACCAGGTGATCGGCTATCTGCGCAAGCTGGCGACCGGCGAGATCCTCGACTTCGTGGAACTCGATATGCCTTCCTCGACGCTGAGCACCAAAGCGGTGATGTACACGGTCACGCCGGAAGCCTTGTCGGGCATCGATATCGATCCACTGTCGATTCCCGGAGCCCTACATGCCGCCGAGCATGCCGCCATAGGCCTGCTGCCATTGGTGGCCAGCTGCGACCGCGGCGATATCGGCGGCGTGTCCACCGCCCTGCAGCCGGAGACCGGCCTCCCGACGGTGTTCGTATACGACGGCCATCCCGGTGGCGCGGGCTTCGCGGCGCGGGGGTACGAACAGCTGGCAACGTGGCTGGGCGCCACGGCCGATGCCATCGGGGCGTGCGAATGCGAGGCGGGTTGCCCTTCCTGTGTGCAATCACCCAAGTGCGGCAATGGAAATTCCCCGCTGGACAAGGCGGCGGCGATCAAGGTGCTACGGCTGGTGCTATCCCGGCTGCCGCGCTAGAAAGCTCGCGCGTACTGCTTGGGCACCACGGGATTCAGTTCAGCACCCAACTCGCGTGCGGCGCGCCGTGGCCAGTACGGGTCGCGCAGCAACTCGCGGCCCAGCAGTACCGCGGAGGCATCCCCCGCGGCGAGAATGGATTCTGCCTGATGCGATTCGGTAATCATGCCGACCGCCGCTGCGGGAAGCGAAGTTTCGGTCTGCACGCGCCGCGCGAACCTCACCTGGTACCCGGGCCCGGTCGGGATATGTACGTGCGGAACATTGCCCCCCGTCGATACATCGATGAGGTCTACTCCACGGGCCTGCAGCAGCCTGGCCAGCTCGACCGTCTGATCGGGTGTCCAGCTGTCGGCTTCCAGCCCCGGTTCCTCGGATAGCCAGTCGGTGGCCGAGACCCTGACGAAAAGCGGGAGATGTTCGGGCCAGACGCTGCGCACTGCCGTGACGGTATCAAGGGTGAACTTGACCCGCCCCGCGAACGAACCTCCATACTCGTCGGTGCGAGTATTGCTTGCCGGAGAAAGAAATTGGTGCTGAATGTAGCCGTGCGCGGCGTGCACTTCAAGCACCTGGAAACCTGCCCGCACCGCACGTTGCGCGGCACCGACATAGTCTTCGATGATCGCCGTAAGGTCGGCGGTGGCGGCTGATACCGGTGGTACGAAGTCACCGTACGGCGCCTCCGTTGGCCCAATTGTCTGCCAACTCAACGGATCCGAGGGATCCAGCGAATGGTGCCCGTCCCATGGCGCGACGGTGGACGCCTTGCGGCCGGCATGCCCGAGCTGTATCGCCGGAACGGCGCCATACTGCTTGATTCCTTCCACGATGGCGGCCCAGGCGTGCTCCTGGGTGTCATTCCACAGGCCGGTGTCGTACGGAGAGAGCCGGCCCTGCGCGTTCACCGAGGTGGCCTCGGTGAACACCAGTCCAGCACCACCGATGGCGCGGCTGATCAGATGCGTGCGGTGCCAGTCATGCGGTGTCCCAACCAGCGGCCCGGTGGGTTCCGCCGAGTATTGGCACATCGGCGACATCCAGATCCGGTTGGGAATGGTGATGTCACGCAACCGGTACGGCTCGAACAGCTGGCTCATGGTGCGAAGGCTCCTCGCGTTGGGTCTTCGGCCAGCACCGCTGGCCCGGCACAGTCCAACGCCGATGGGCCCAAGATACTTCCCGGGTACCGCTACCCGGCTTGTTCGGTCACCGGCCCCTGCTCAGCGGCGGCCAGCGCCTCACGGATGAAGTCTGCCGAGAGCACCACAGCCTCGGCCGTATCGCGCGAGACGGCGATGGCCGGGAACGCGTGCAGCTGCCACGAGTAGCTGTGCACGTTGACCACCACTCCTGCCGCGGAAAGTTTCTCGGCAAGCTCGATGGCATCCGGTTCCAGGAATTCATCCTGGGCGGTGATGAGCAGGGTGGGCGGGTAGGCCTCGACGGGCACCGAGATCACGCGGCGTTCTCCGGTGAATTCCACTGGCCCCCTATCGAACTTGGGCGCCAGCTTCTTGAGCTTGCTCTTGGGCAGGTAGGCGTCATGACGGCTGGTGCTTTCCGGATTTGCACCCAGGTCCAGATCCAACAACGGCGAATAGCCCACATACGCAACGGGTTTTGGTAGCCCATGGTTATGCGCGTATTCGATGACTTTGCCGCTCAGGTACCCACCGGCCGAATCTCCGACAACGATCACGCGCTCGTAGTCCTGTAACAGCTCGCGGTAGGCCTGCACCGCATCCGCCACCGAGGAACCCACGCCCACCTCCGGTAGCTGCCGGTAGTCCAGCACGTACACGGGGATTCTGAGCTGACGGGCCAGTAGACCGGTGATCTTGCGGTGGGTGGCCGGACCGCATGCGATGAACGCGCCCCCGTGCAGATACAGAATCGCGGTGCTGGAATCCGACGGCGCCGTCCCCGCCGCGATCATCAGGTCCGTGGGCCTGTCGGCCAGGGTCACCCGCGTGCGCTGGATGCCGGGTGCGTCGGGCCCGCGCTGCGCGCCACGATCGAGCCATTTGAGCTGCCGAAGGCCCCCGTCGAAGATCGGGAACAAGATCAGCAGCGGCTTCACGAAAAGCAGCACGAACAAGAAGGACAAGCGTGCCTTGAGACCCGACTTGGGGTGCAGGGTGACGAGCATCAGGTCACGCTACAGCCAGGTGTTTACCGGTTCGGGCGGGGCTAGTGGATCGAGAACGGTACAGGCATGTGCAGGGCCACCTGCGCCTCGGCCATGACCTCGAATTGCACCGTGCGGATCGGCCTGAGCGTCCTCAGATCGCTGGCCAGATGCCCCTGCCCGATCTCCAGGTTGACGTTACGCGGAAGGTACGCCGCACCCGTCGACAGCACATGGGTTTGACTCAACGTCGAATACCACGCGTCACCCATGGTCGTGTAGGAGGTGGACGGGGTGACGCATTGCCCACTCCCATGGGTCCGCTGTCGCGGCGTCGGCGCCGACAACGCCACATCGACGCCGCCCGCGTCATTGGACACACGCACCTCGGTCCGCCGCCGGTCCACATCGACGTCGATCCCGGTGACCCACTTAGGGAACCCGTACCCGTCATGGCCGCGAACCTGAGCGATTTCCGAACTGACGGGCAGCGAAAGTACATAGGAATAAACATCTTTGAACCGCAGCGCGGCAGCCAGGTCGATGAATCCCGGGCCGCGATGCCGGGCCGGCCGAACGGCGACCGCGATGGCGGCCTCGGTGTAAAAGTCGATATCGCATACGTCGTAGCGGAAGAACATCGCCGAAACCAGCCCGATCCCGGGCACCAATTCCAGTGGAGCTAGCTCCGCCGGCAACCGCGTGCGAATCGCCCGGGTGGGCGCCAGCATGACCAACCGGGCCGTCGAAACGCGGTAGTAGAAGTTCGGGGTGAGCGTGGGGCCGAAGGGAGCGTCGACCTCCGTCTTGGGCAAGCGGCGAAAGAACTCGACACCGCTGACGCGCGGATCGCGGGCGACCTCATCGAGATCGGTATCCATCCGAAATCGGTCGTAGAGGCCACCCACAGGAACGGTCACCACACGATTTCCCAAATCCACTTCGACGGTCCCAGCCGGCATCCGAGAGCCCTTTCGATCGATGCGGTGTGTGCAGCGCTTACATCGCAACTTAAGTCCGCATGTAAGCACTGTCAACTCACCGTGCCTAGCGGCCCCAGCAGGCGAATATGCAATGTTGACACCGCTCACTCCGCTGGTATGTTTGCACCGTTAACACGGTTCGGATCGGGACCGTCCCCGAGCGGGCGCATCAGCCCAAGGAGCAGATCATGAGCAAGAACGCGCTGAAAGACCGCGGAGCCAAGTTGATGAATCTCGCGCATCGAGTGGTACTCACCGTTAGCGGCAACCGGTTGCTGTCCGAACCCTTCGGGATGCCGGTAGTGGAGCTGCATACGGTTGGCCGCAAGTCCGGGCTACCGCGGTCCTGCTACCTGACCACCCCGGTCCACGACTCCGGCCGCGTGGTGCTGGTCGCGTCGAAGGGTGGTGACGATCGCAACCCCGAGTGGTATCTGAACCTGCAAGCGCGCCCCGACGCCGAACTGATCCTCAACGGGCGCCGGCACAAAGTGCACGCCCGCACCGCGGACGCGACGGAAAAATCGGAACTCTGGCCGCAGATCGTGGGCGCGTACAGCGGATACGCCGGTTACCAGCGGCGGACCTCACGCGACATCCCAGTAGTGATCTGCGAACTACTCGACTGAAATCACTGCCCGTGGTCGGCGGCCGCGAGCGCCGCGCGCACGGCAGCGCGCACCCGCGCCACCACGGCCTCAGGGGGCTGGGTCTCGAACTTCCCATCCAGGTGCAGGAAGGCCAGCCCATGCACCAGGGCCCACATCGCGTTGGCGGCCGCTTCGGGCTCTGACGCCGGAAATGTCTTGGCGACAATCGATTCGAGATACTCCCCGATCGCCGCCGCGGCGGCGGTCCGTTCCGGGCTGTTCGGATCGCAGGGCTCGGCGAACATCACCCGAAAGAGGCCAGGCCGCTCAATGGCGAACTGCACATAGGCGATCGCGACCGCGGCAAAATCATCGACGGTAGTCGGTTCGGCACTGGCCGCCGCGAGTTCGGCCGCCAACTGCTGGTAGCCGATTGCCGCAACCGCAGACACCAACGCATTGCGATCGGCGAAGTGCCGATACGGGGCAGCGGTCGATACCCCTGCACGCCGTGCGGCAGCGCGCAGCGACAGCTCACTGGCCCCGTTCTCTTCGAGGAGTTCCATGGCCGCACGCAGCAGCGCGCTGGGCAGATCGCCATGGTGATACGTCTCGGACGTGGTGGCCATACCTGAAACCTAACCAGTGTTGACAGTGCTTACATTCGCGCCTACCGTGTCGCTAGGACGTTGTAAGCACTGATTACATTACTGGGCCGGGAGGCATCCGCGTGACAAATGATCTTCGAGCCGATGGCTTGTTCACACCTCTTCAACTGCGCAGCGGCCAAATCCTTCCGTCACGGATAGCGAAGGCAGCCATGGAGGAGGGCATGGCCGGCGCCGGGCAAGTCCCCGACGACCGACTGATCAACCTCTACCGCCGCTGGGGCGCCGGCGGCACCGGGCTACTCATCACCGGGAACGTCATGGTGCATGCCGAAGCATTGACCGGCCCCGGCGGCATTGTGCTCGACTCCAGCGCACCGCTGGATCCCTTTGCGCGCTGGGCGCAAGCGGGAAAGTCCGCGGGCGCACGCATCTGGATGCAGATCAACCACCCCGGCCGCCAGGTTCAGGCGAACATGCCGGGCGTGGTGTGGGGACCGTCCAACATCGCCGTCGACATCGGCAGCCAATCCAAACGATTCGGTAAGCCGGTTGCGATGACCCCACGCATGATTGAGGACACCATCCTGCGTTTCGCGACTACCGCGGAGCGCGCCGAGCAGGCGGGGTTCGACGGGGTAGAAGTACATGCCGCACACGGATATTTACTCTCGCAATTCCTTTCACCGTTGGTGAACAACCGCACCGATCAGTGGGGCGGCTCACTGGAGAATCGCGCCCGGTTGCTGATCGAGATCGTCCGAACGATCCGCACGGTGGTGTCCCCAGAATTCGCCGTCGCCGTCAAGCTGAACTCCGCGGACTTTCAGCGCGGCGGCTTCGACGCCGATGACGCACGCAAGGTGATCGCACTACTGGAACCCGTCGGTGCGGACCTGGTCGAGATCTCCGGCGGGAGTTACGAAAGTCCGGCCATGACCGGCCGCCCCGCCGATGGGCGCACCGCCGCCCGAGAGGCGTACTTTCTGGATCTCGCCACCGAGTTGGCCGCAACCAGTGCCCTGCCCCTGATGCTGACAGGGGGGATTTCCCGGATTGAAACAGCCGATCAGGTGCTGGCCAATCACGTGGCGATGGTGGGTATCGGCACTGCGCTCGCGGTGACCCCGGACCTTGCGCACCGCTGGCGCGAGGGGCTGGGCGCCACCGCGGTACTACGGGCCGTCACATGGAAGAACAAACAATTGGCCGCGGCGGCGAGCATGGCCATGGTCCGGTATCAGCTGCGCCGGATGGCCAAGGGCGACAACCCCGCACCGCGGGTGCCCGCGGCCTGGGCGCTGGCAATGGATCAACGCGTACAGCGCCGCGCATTGCGAAACTACGCACGCTGGTTGGCATCGCGGCAAAAGCCCGTAACCTCGGTGGGTGTCTGAGACCAAGGCCCGGCGTCAAGACCGTCGCACGGCCGTAACAACAGCCGCCATCCTCGACGCAGCCGAAGGACTTTTCGTGGAGCGCGGGTTCCACGTGGTCACGATGGACGCCATTGCCGAGGCCGCAGGCCTCGCGGTGGGTTCCATCTATCACCACTTCAAGAACAAGGAACGCCTCTATCTCGCGCTCGTCGAGCGGGCCTTGCTGGTCAACGAGCAGGCGATGGCCGTGGCATTCGGTCAGGGACGTACTCCCATGGAAGAACTGCGAGCCGCCAGCGACGCGTATTGCGATTTTCATCTACGGAACCCGGGGTACTTCCGCATGATCGCGCTCCGCACCCTTGACGTACCTCCCGGCGATATGGCCGACGAGGTCGAGCGCCGCATTGCCGACAAGGTCGAGGCCTTGGTCGGCGACATCGCCGATGTGCTGCGCCGGGCCGACGCGGCAGGCGAAGTGCACTGTCCCGATCCGGTGCGCACGTCAATCTTCTTGTGGGGTGCGTGGAATGGCGTGCTGTCACTCAACCTGCGCCCCGACCGGCTGCGACTCGAGCCCACCGAAATGCGGCACGTGCTGGCACTGGGCCGCGACATCATCGAGCGCGGACTCGTTCCTCAATAAGTCTTGTAGGACCGTTCAGTTTTGTAGTAGCGTTCAATTTATGGTGCTGGCAGCTGCGATCCAACTCGAGGCGGTCATCGGCGACGTGGCCGCGAATCTGGAAATGTGCTCTCAACTGGCCGAGGAGGCCGGCCGGGCCGGCGCGAAAATCATCGCGCTCCCTGAGTTCTTCACCAGCGGAATCGCGTTCGACCCATCACTCAAGGACGCCGCACTTTCCCCCGACGGAGCGGCCACTTCCCTGCTGTGCACGCTCGCCCAGCGATACGACGCGCTGGTCGGTGGCTCATTCCTCTGCCGCGACAAGGACGGACACGTCCGCAACGCCTATTTCGCCGCCGACTCGACCGGGTTGGTCGGGCGACACGACAAGGACCTACCGACCATGTGGGAGAACTCTTTCTACATCGGCGGCCGCGACGACGGCGTACTTCGTGCCGGCACGCTCGACATCGGCGCGGCGGTATGTTGGGAGCTGATGCGAGCCCGCACGGCCCAACGCATGCGTACTCGCGTCGATCTGGTGCTGACCGGCTCTGGTTGGTGGTCGATACCTCCCTGGCCACCACACGCGATCTTCGGAGCCATGGAACGCCGCAACCACCAAACGGCCCGAGCGGCAGCGGCTACCTTCGCGAAATACGTTGGCGCCCCGGTTGTTCACGCCGCGCATGTCGGCGAGTTCCGGTGTGCCATGCCCTGGATTCCGCTGGAGTACCGAGGCCGGTTCGAAGGGTCCACCCTCATCACCGATAGCGCCGGCCACGTCATCGCCGAGCGCCGTCCCGAAGAAGGACCCGGCGTCATTCTCGGCGATATCGACCTCGGACGCCAATCACCCATGACCGAGATTCCCGACAGATTCTGGCTGCATCCGCGCGGCATATTGCCCACCGCGGCATGGCATTACCAACGGTGGCACGGCCGTCGCTGGTACCGCAGAAACATGGTGACCGCATGAATCTCGTGGTCCGCGTCGGGCTGGCAGAGCTGGCCTTCGGCGCACTCATGGGATGGGTGGTTGCCGCCAACTTCCTTGCCCCACAATTATTCAAGCGCATCGGCGTGACGAACGGGCGCAGGTTCCTACAGGCCCACCTCGACTACATCATCATGGGGATACTTCTGATCGCGGTGGGTCTTGCGGTGCCCAACCTGCCGGGCTGGCTGGTCGCCGTCCTGGTCTACGGCACGCTGCTCAATCCCACCTTGTTCCTCCCGATGGCGTTCAACGCGCACATCACTTCCAACGCCGCTTTCAAGGCCGCCACCTTCACTTCCTTCGCGGCGATGAGCGGCAGCCTGGTACTAGTTGCAGTGCAATAGATTTCAGAGACTTAGCGATCACGCGGAACCGTACAGCGTGGACATCCAAATGTTGTAGAGGACATCGACCGCACGCTCCGAATCGGCGCCCTGTAACCGGTTGTTATGAAGCGGGTTTAGTCGCTTTGATCGTGTACGTCAACGGCATCACACCCGACCTTTCGGTCAGTGCCCATTCACCGTCGGGCCGCAACGTCATCTGACCGGGCAGTGCCTCCCACGGCACGCTGTCATGCTCGGCAAGAAGGTCGATACGAAGCCCACTGGTGATCAGTGCCGTCACGATCTCGCCCAGCGAATGGTTCCACTCGTAGGTCTTGGACGATTGGATGATCTTGTCCGTCGGCACATACGTCTGGCCGTCATCCCATTCGAGCGGTTCGTCGTGCTCAAAGTACGAGTAGCGCAGGCGCGGCTCATCGGTCAGAGACTCGTCCGCCGACCACAAGATGGGGTGGCCTTCACGTATGAACAGCGACCCGCCCGGAACGAGCAGCCCCGACACCACCTGGGCCCAGGCAGCAACACGCGGCAACCAGCACAACGCCCCGATTCCGGTGTACACCAAATCGAAACTATTGCGCGGTAACACCTTTACCGCATCATGGACATCCGCCTGGATGAACGTCACGGTATCTCCAGCCTCTGCGGCCAACGCCCGCGCCTCACGTACGGCACCTTCCGAAAAGTCAAGCCCCGTCACGGTGGCACCCAGACGGGCCAGCGAGATGGTGTCCGTACCAATGTGACACTGCAAATGCACCACGTTCTTGCCCGCGATATCACCCAGCAGCGGCAAGTCGAAACGGACGACCTCGGACAGCAACGCTCGATCCTCGACGAACGTCTGGACCTCGTATCCGGACCCATCGCGGGCCGCATGAATCTGGGCGCGCTCGTCCCAGTTGGCACGATTCGCGTCCAGCCATTCGCCGCTCTCGCTCATGGCCGTCAGCCTATCGGCGCCAACAACCCATTTATGGGCGCTGCATCTGCGGAACCTACAAACCCATCGGGCTCGTGACCATCACAACTTGCCGGTCCGCAGGTCTTGACTACTCTTCAAAATCGCGGCGTCCAGACTCCAGCTTTCCGGCTGGACCCGTTCCCACAGGCCGCCTTTCCCCTGCTCCCTGCCCAGTTGCTCCTCGCGCCGGAACCACTGCTCCGCGGTGCGGATTCGGTTCGGGTGGATCTCATCGAGCAGCGCGTAATCACGTGTCACGATTCCGTCTTTCCACAGATTCCAAAACCCGGTGAAGTTGTCTCGGAATGTCATGGTGCTTGGGTCGCCCGGGTCCGCGTTGTATCCGGCCGGCCTGTCAGCCATGCCGCCAAGTGGGCCCTGCCAGTACGTGTCCAGGTCCGTATCGATGTACTGCGCAGGATGTCCCGTCACCTTCTCGAACGCCCGAGCAAGCTCGCTGTATGGGATGTGGTCGATAGCCACTTCCAGATTCATGCCAGTGGAGCGGCCGGTGTTGTCGAAGAGCCACCGGACGTAATAGCCGCAATCCTCAAGGGAAACATGCGGTACCGCTCCATCACCAAGCGGAACCCGCCAGGTGACGACGCCGTCCTCCACCGTGGGTGCCATGGGAGTCAGTGGCGAGATCGCCATTTCGATATATGGACCCGAGGTGAAAATTGCCGCACCCATCCGTTCGGCATTTGACTGATTTTGCAGCAGAATCCATTCGGCGATGCGCCCCTTACCGTCATAGTGGCCAACGCGGTACCTGGAGTCATACCCCGACTTCTTGAGACCGTAATCGAGGTTTCCGTATACGAAGAACTTGACCCCTTCCTCGATTGCGATCTCATACGCGCGGATCGCCCAGTACATCTCGGTCTTCTCACCGGTGTTGAACCCGTCGATATTGATGAATGCACCGTCGCACCCACGGAACCCCTGTCGCAGAACGCTTTCATCTGCAAACGTGCCTTCAAGGGCCGAGGTGTTTCCCAACTCGAGCAGTGCTCTCGCACGTGCACTCGTGGCATCGCGGGTGAGGAATCGGACGGAGTACTTCTTGTCGGCCACCAGGGCTCGCGTGACAGGAATGCCCTGAGCGCCCGTCGCCCCGATCATGAAGATTCTTGAAGTGGAATGCGATGACATTGCGACTTGCTCCTTATGGTGTATATGCAACATTTGAGGATGGCTAGGGGCGGTTTGCTTCAATCGCTAATCACCAGGCAACAGACCAATATTGGCCGCCAGCGCACGAACGGCTTTGACCCCACCGGCCCCGAGGAGTAGAGCGGCCTCTTCCTGCGCCCGCCGCCATTCAGGCATCACGCTCTGGACCTTTTCACTGCCCGATGGGGTCAGTGCGACCTCGCGCACCCCCTTGGCATCGGAGGAGACCGCCTCCACCCAGCCATGCCTGATCAACAGACCCAGGTTGCGACTCACGGTCGAGCGTTCCAACTGCAACACCTCGCCGATGCGCGCCGGCGAGCAGGGGCCAGCCTTGCCCAGCGCCGCCATGAGGTTGACCTGGGCAATGCTCACCCCTCGACCTTCAAGCGCACGGTCATAAACGCCGGTAACAGCCCTACCCAGCAGCCGAACCCGAACCGCGAGGCAACTACTGGCGATCTCGTCGACGGCGTCGGTAAGCATAGGACCATTGTTGCATATACATCATTTCCAGGCAATGCGATGTCCAACCAGTAGTTGTTCCCGCATCCTCGGCGTCGCGGGCCACTGCTTATTCCGTGGCCCGCGACGCCGAGTCGTCACATCCGCGCGGTCGCCGACTCGCCGTGTTCAGGCTCGTCTCTGAACGCGGCCCGTTTCGGCGAGGGCAGCTTCTGCGGCCACCAGAACCAGGGGCCTAGGATTCTGGCCAGTGGCATTACCAGGAACAGTCGTACGATCATCATGTCGAAGATCAGTCCGATGCAGATGGTGGATCCGGCTTGGCCGATGTTGACCACGTCGCTGGAGAGCATGGCCAGCATGGTGCCGGCCAGTACGAAGGCCGCGGTGACGGCGACGTTTCCAGATCCGGCGATGGTGCGGATCAGGCCGGTGCGGATTCCTGCGTGCAGCTCTTCGCGGTATCGGGACAGCAGCAGCAGGTTGTAGTCGCAGCCCACTCCGACCAGCACGATGAATGCGATGGGCAGTGTGAGCCAATGTAATTCGATGCCGATCAGGGTTTCCCAGATGAATGCCGCCAGCCCGAGTGAGCCCAGGAAGGACAGCACCACGGTGATCAGGACGATCACCGAACCCGCCAGGGTTCGGGTGATGACCATGACGATCAGGAACACCAACCCGAAGGTAGCCAGCATCATCGTCAAGATGTCGTTCATGGAAAACGCCTGCACATCACGATAATTCGCAGATGCTCCGGCCACCAGCAATTGAACATTGGACAACGACGTGCCCTTGATGGCCTCGTGGGCGGCGGCCTGCGCCCGCTGGATCTGATCGATACCTTCCGGGCTCATGGCTTCACCCTCGTGGTAGATCAGGACGCGGGCGCCCTTGCCGTCGGGGGTCATCATGAACTTCAAACCGGTCTGAAAGTCCTTAGTTTTGAAGGACTCCGGTGGCATGAAGAAGAAGTCATCGTTCTTGGCGTTGTCGAAGGCCTTGCCCATATCGACCATCGGATTGATCATGGGTTCGAGTTGAGCAATGGTGGCATGAAACAGGCTCTGCATGGTCAGGGTCAGCTGTTGCATCACCGCCATGTTCTGCACCATCGCATTGAGCTGAGTGATCATTTGCGGAGTGGCCGCATTGACCATGCTCAGGCCATCGACCATCGGCCCCAGTTGTGAAGTCGCCTCGTCAATGTTGTCCACCGATTCGTTCAACGAGCGCATCGCCCAGCAGATGGGGATGTCGAAACAGTGTGGCTCCCAATAGAGGTAGTTACGTATCGGGCGGAAGAAATCGTCGAAGTTGGACAGGTTATCGCGAGTCTTGTCCATCGCGGCCTTCAAACCCTTTGACGCTTCGACGGACATCTCCGTACCCGCGGAGAGCTGACCGGTGATGTCCGCCATCTTCTTACTGGAGTCCATCATGTCGCCCATGCGGGCGGCCATGGTGTCGATATCGGCCACCCGATCCTTCAAGAACCCCAGATTCTGACCGATCTTGGTGCCCATCGACCCCATCGCATACGGCAGTGAGGCGTGTTCCAAGGGCCGTCCGTTGGGCCGGGTGATGCTCTGCACCATCGAAATACCCGGTGTGCGAACGATGTTTTTGGCAATGCGATCCAGGCTGATCATGTCGGTGGTGTTGCGCATATCGTGATCGGCCTTGATATACAACGTGTCGATGGACAGCTGACTCGGCTGGAAGTGGCGATCCGCAGCGTCATACCCACGAGACGACTCCACGCTCTTGGGTGCGTAATCGCGGTCGTTGTAGCTGACCGTGTAATTGGCCAAGTTGGCGATACACAACGGAATCACCAGTGCCGCAACCGCGATCATGGCTACCGGCCACTTCGCAATCGCGGTACCGAGCTTGCGCCAGGCCGGGCTGGTCTTGGCCGGCGCGGACAGCCAGGGCACCTTGCTGCCCAGCGTGAGCAGCGCCGGGCCCAGCGTCAGGGCCGCGATGACCGCCACAACCATGGCCACGAAACACGGCGGCCCCAGAGTTCGGAAGTAATCCAGCGTCGTCAAACTCAGGCACAGGCACGCACCCGAGATGGCGATACCCGACCCCAGAACAACATGGGCCACGCTGCGTACCGAGGTGTAATACGCAGACTCCCGGTCCTCCCCGGCCCGACGGGCCTCCTGAAAACGGCCCAGGTAGAAGATGCCGTAATCGGTGGCAACGCCCAGCACGAGGGATACCGCCATGTTCATCGCGAAGGACGAGATCCCGATGACGTGGTTTTCCACCAGCAGCGACACCACACCGCGCGCGGTGGCCAGCGTGATCAACACACCGAACAGCGGGATGATCGCCCGAGTGATAGAGCGGTAGGCGATGAGCAGCATCGCGATGATCACCACGATGGTGACGATGGTCAGCGTGACCATGCTCTCGTCGGCGGCATTGAGCGTGTCCGAGGCCAGCGGGGCCGGGCCACTCACGTAGACGGTGAGTCCCTCGGGCTTGTCCTTGTCCAGCTTCTCAATAATCCCGCGGATCGCCTTGATGGACCGATTCGAGTCGGCATCGCCCAGGTCTCCGGCGGGCCGCACCGTCAGCGTCGCGGCCTGCGCGTCCGCGCTCTGCTGACCCGACCGAGTCACCGGGTCACCCCACAGATCCATCAGCGACTGCACATGCTCTTTGTCCTCGAGTAGACGACGGACCATCTCGTTGTAGTACTTGTGGTCCTGCTCGCCGAGCTGACGTCCCTCTGCTTCGAGGACAACCACCGCCATGCTGGTGTAATCGGACTCCTTGAAGTCCTGCCCCTGGGTGATGGCCGCAGCCGACGAGGGAGCGTCGCGCGGAATCATCGCCTTGGCGTTGGCGGCTGTTGTTTCTTCCAGGGTGGGCACAAAGATGTTCAGGGCAGCGGCGGCGATGACCCAGAAGATCACCACCGGGATCGCCAGTACACGCAGCAATCGCGCTGGCCCAGGCCGCTTTTCAGCCTTCGCCGTTACCGGCGCGGGCGGCACTAGCACCGGACCCGTGTCCGCATCTTCCTGCGGCTGCTGACCCGATGTCATGCTGCCGTCACCGTGCATGCGACCGCGGCACTGGAATGGTTGACGACCTGTTCCTCACGGACCTCACCATTGACCCGAATGCGGCAACCCAGCGAATCCCCGTCCACCTGCGCGACCAGGCTCAGCGACGCGGCCGAGGACATCGTGGTCTCCGAGACCGACCACGGCAGCGAGGTCAGCACGACGTCGACCGGTTCACTATTGAGGTTGGCATAGGACACTTTCCCGCTAGTTCCCAAGGTGCCGAACACCTCATAGGTGACGTTCTTGGGATTGATCTGAACCACCGTGGCCGGAATCGGGCGGGTAGTCGGCGGGTGGCTGATCGCCAGCGACTTCTCCCGAATCCGATTCACGCCGAAGCCCACGGTCGCGATGACGATGAGCGCCACCAAAGGCATCCACAACGCGCCGAGTGTTCGCCCGATACGACCCCGAGACTGTTTGCGCCGGTTCACCATTGGGTACACCCGGCTAGGACTGCACGGACAGCGAACACGAAATTCTCCTCGTCGCTCGTTACCGGCGCGGGGAGGCATCCCCGCACGCAGAATCCCCCACTCATCGCAGGCTCCTCAGGGTTGACGGCACACATCTCGTTGTTACCTTCGGTAACATAGCTCTTGTTACTCGAAGTAACAAGTCGAAGCTAGAATGTTGGCCCATGGAGACAAGCCCCACACCCGGCGCAGCATCGCGCCAGCCGTGGGCAGAGCGCCACGCACACTTGCTGGACGCCGCCGAGCAGCTGTTCTTCGAGCGTGGATTCGCCGCCGTCTCGTTGAGTGACATTGCCCAGGCCGCGGGCGTTACCAAGCCGATCGCCTACCGCCACTTCAAAACCAAGGACGGCGCATACCTAGCGTGCGCCCGACGTGCTCATGCCGATTTTGCGCAGGCACTGATACAGCGAGCCGATCCCACGCTGGCGGTACGCGAGCAGTTCGCCACTGCGGCAGACCTTTTCTTTGGGCTCTTGGAGACTCATCCCGAACGGTGGGAGCTCATTTACGGCAGTGCCGCCGTGCTACCTGCCGAGTCACGTGAAGAACTATCCGCCCTGCGGCTGGACAATATCGAGACGATCTACGCGCTGATTACCAAGGACCATCCCGACATACCCGAACTTTTTGTCGAAGGACTCTCGCACGCCATGTCCGGGGCAGCGGAACGTCTCGGGCATTGGTGGCGCTCCCGCCCCGACCTGGACCGCCAACACATAGTCAACATCCACGTCGAGATCTTCTACGCCGCGGTGGCTCCGTATCTCGACGCACCCTCGGCAACCAAGCGCTGATCACTGCAGCGGTCACGTGCTTTCGGTGACCGGGCCCGCGCGGGCCGCCGCCCGGGCCGGACCCATGCCGAACCGACCCAACATCACCGGAACAGACACGCCGACAACCACATCGAGATCTTCGACGACACAACTAGCGACGGCAGCGCCCATCCTCCGTGCGATCACACCCACCTCAACACAGGCCGGCGCGGCACCGTAGAGAGCGTGTTGCGCCCCGGCCAGGGCCGCCAGATCAGCCACCGCCTGCGCACGATGTCGGGCCACCACTGCCGAACCCACAGCGGCGCCCCCAGCCGTCAACACCAACAGCACCGCCACCATGGCCACCGCGACAATGGTCGCCGAGCCGCTATCAGCCCTCGGGTTCCATCGCCGAAACAGACTCAGCGGCAATCGCAATGGCAGGCAACAGGCGGCTCCTCGCCGTGACCCGCGCCACCGCATAGCCACCATCGCGGCGAACCTCAACCGCCGCGCCCTGTGGAGCAATCCGGCGAGCCACCGACCGTGCGTCGGCATCGTCACCACGCGCCGCCAGCCGCGCCGCCTCACGCGAGGCATCCACACAGCGCACCTGCATCGATACCGCCTGAATTCCAGCGGCACACATCACCAGCACCGCCACCAACGCCGCAATACCGAACGCGGCCTCCACAGTGACGGCTCCGGCATCGCCGCCTAAACGCTGGTGTTGAGCGCGCGCGTGATGATGTTGGTAAGCGCACTGACTATCGAGTCCCCGGTGACCACCGTATACAGGATCGCCCCGAACGCGGCCGCGGCGATTGTCCCGATGGCGTATTCCACGGTAGACATGCCGTCTTCCGACTCGACGACCACTGTCATCCTCCGGCGCAACTTCGTTACTACTTTGTGTATCAATGGATTCCCTCCCTCTCAGGCCTGCGGATCTTCCACAGGTCACAGCACACCGCTGTCGAACACATCGCGTGCCAGCCCCATCACGACAGGCAGGATGCCCAGGCAGACGAATGAAGGCAGAAAACACAAACCCAGCGGGGCACCGATAAGTACGCCGGCTCGTTCCGCGGTGACCACGGCGGAATCCAGCGCATCCCGGCGGCACTGCAGCGCCAGTGAAGCAATACCGTCCGCCATCATCGCGCCTGAGTCGGCCGATCTCCGCGCCAGTCTGGTGAGCGCCTCGCGCTGTTCGTATCCCGGTTCATCGGATGCGCCGGTGTCCGCCCACGCAGTCGATGCCGGCGCACCGAGCGCGAGCATCTCGCCCGCGCGATGCAACATCCGGGCCAGCTCTCGCGGCGCCGAAGACGCGACTACCAGCGCCGCCCCCGCGACCGGCATCCCCGATCGAAGACACACGCAGAGCATGTCGAGACTGAACGCCATGCCCAGCAAGCCTTTTTCGGCGGAGTCATCCACGATGGGAGCGGACAAACGACCACGCGACATCCTTGCTCGAGCTCGCAACGCCCCGGGCGCGGTCAGGACGGCCGCGGCCAGCATCAGCAGGGCGGCACTCACCGCAGCGCCTTCCCCGTGATCGCATCGGACCACAACAGGCCGATGCATGCCAGCAGCACCCCAACAACCAACAGAGCGCCGCCAACCCCTCCCGAGCACAGCACAGTGAGGGGTCGCGCTCCGATCATTTGGCCCAGTCCGATACCCACCACGGGCAGACCCGTTAGCACCGCCGCGGTCGCGCGTGGGCCGGCCAACCCCGCGTTCACCCGCGCCGCAAACCGCTGCCGTTCTTGTAAATCGGCCCTGCAAGCATCAAGCAGATCGGCAACGGCAAGGCCATGTCGTTGCGCCAGTGACCAACTGCGGGCAATCCGATCCCATTGCGGCGACACTGATCCCGCGGTCGGCACGGCCGGATCCAGATTCACACCCACACGAGCCCGTGCTGCCGTGGCGGCGAACGCCTCGCCTACCTTCCCGCTGAGCTCTGCGGCCGCGACCTCGAACGCCCGCACCGGATGCGCCCCTACCCTCAGTTCACCGACCACAACGTCGAGCCCGGATTCCGTACCACTCAGCTCCTCCGAGTCGGCGCGATACCTACGGCGGCGGCGCCACCGGATGCCGAAAGTCCCTCCCAATACCGCGATCGCCATCACCACCGAAAGCGGAAACAGACACAGCGCCGCCAGGCCCAGCGCACCCAACAATGCGACCACCAGTTTCCCGTTCCTCTGCCCCGAACCGTTTCCGGGGCATCTGAGGCGCCGATGTCGTTGCGGGGCAATGAGTAATGCCACAGCCAACAACAGCAAGGCCGGCGACGTCACGCGATTCTCCCCGCGATCAGCGCATCCAACTGCTCCGCGGCGGGTCCGCGCCCGCCGTCACTACTCCATGCGGGTGTCACCCGCGCGATCCCGTCGTTGCCCTTGCACACGACCGCGATCTCGGCCAGCCGCCGGACATTTGCGAATCGCCTTATATGGCAGATGCATTGGCCCAGTTATCAGTAAAAGAATTGATAGAATTTGATTAATTATGTTGTGCCACAACGCAATTTATGCTTAGTATGCATGTATACTAAGTAGATGAGCCGCGATAATTTTTGTGAAGAGAAAACGGCGTGTACCTATTGCGAAGTAGGTACGTCTATGGAATCCTTCGGGCATGAACCTAGAAGTGCAGGTGGAGTGCGACACTCTGGTGCGCCAGCATCACGAGGCGCTTGCGCAGGTGCGCAAGGATGTGGCCGACGCGGTGTTGAAGACGGCCGAGTTGTGGGAGCCGGTTTTCTCGGACCCTTCCGATATGCATGGCCAGTTGCATTGCACCTCAGTGCGGGGGTTGTTGATCAAGGCGCGCACCGACCGCGAATCCGGTGTGGGTCTGCCCGAGGGGGAGAAACCAGCGAAGGGTTCTTTGACCACTCGCTGCGGTCAGGGCATGTCAGCGATCTTGGACGATGGCCGCGGCGGGGAGGGTATACGGGTGCGCAAGGCGCCCTCGAAAGTGGTGGCCGAGCACGATCGGCTGGTTGTGTATCCCTCCAAGGCGCAGCGAGAGGCGGCGCTGAAGCTGGCCGAAGCCGAGGCGCAGCGTGTGGCCGAGAAGGCCACCACGGAGGCCGACGACGGCGGGTCGCCCGAACCGGAAGTGATCAACGGGCAGTACACCTTTGGTGGCGAGTTCGACCATCTCGAACGCAAGCCCACCGGCTACGACTGGTTCGTGTTGTGGACGTTGAGTCCGGACAGTCTGCATGTCCTGGAGGTGTTTTTGGCTGCGGTGATCGGAATCGACGACAGCACGAACACGGTGATCGTGGCTTCTGCGCCGCTGCCGAAGTTGGTTACCCGGCAAGAAGATACCTCCGACAACGATTTCGAGGACTTCGGCAAGGACAGCGAAGAGGGTACTGGTCCTGCACCAGCGTGACAGGTTTGTCATACCTGTCGGTTAGCGTCACGGGCGTTAGTGTTGAATCGGGATCGCTATGACGAAGACGGTAGAAATTTTTGGTCTGCGGGTGCGCCAGGCCCGCTTGATGAGACGACTGACAGCAAAGGCTGTCATGGAGGCTGTGGGATGGTCCGGTGCGCGTTTGTCGCGGCTGGAGCGGGCAGAGACCGCCCAGGTCCGCGAGGACGAGCTGGCAGCGTTGATGGTCGTATTACGGGTTCCTGCATTGTTTTTCACTTCCATGCCGGTGTGTCGTGTAGAGCCTGATCAGCTGTTATTCCGGGCTCCGAAATCGACGACGGAGACCGAGAAGAACCGGATGGCGCAGTTCATTGCGCTTTCTGGCGACTTTCTGCTGGAGATGAACGGCCGGCACAAGCTGCCTCCGGTTCAGATCAGTGCGGCCCCTGACCCGGACCCTGTCGCGGCGGCTCTGCATGCTCGCCAATGCCTGGGCGTTGATCGTGATGTGCCGATCGGCGATCTGACGCACTTGTTCGAGCGCGGCGGTATCCCGGTAGTGATGCGTTACGAGCGCTTCGGTGGTAGTGCGCCGGAAGACAATTCACGGGGTCGGCTGGAAAAGCATCTGGGTTGTTCGACCTGGGTGGGTGAGTTCCGGGAGCGGCCGCTGATTGTGTTGCGGGAGCTCGATTCCTGGGAACGGACCCGCTGGACACTGGCCCACGAGCTGGGGCATTTGATTCTGCACACCAATGCCGCCGAGTTGACCGATGAGCACGAAGATCAGGCATCGCGGTTCGCTTCGGAGTTCCTGGCGCCGTTCGCCGCGGTATCGCACTCAGTCAAAAGTGCTCCGTCGTTGCTGAATTTGCTTCCTGTCAAGCAGAAGTGGGGTATCTCGGTGGGTGCGTTGCTTCGGCATTTCCATGACTCGGGCGCCCTCGATAACGACCGCTACGACATGCTGCGCACCCAGCTGTACACCCGGATCAACGCTGACACCGGCTTCACCTGGGGACGTACCGAGCCGGGTTGGGATGACCGTAAACCTGAGCGACCCCGGTTGATGAGCAAGTGGATCGAGTTTGCGTTCGGTGTCAGCTCTCCGGAGGCGTTGATGGCACACCGGGTGATGTGGCCGCTGGACATGCTGCAGGAATTTCTGGTCGGTCAGCGTATGGCCGTGCCCGCCTTGAGCACTGCGACACGGCCGGCGCCGCGCGGTTCCAGTGGTGTGGCCGATTTCGCCGCGTACCGGCGGCGGCGGGCCTGAGCGGACGGGGCCTGTGGTGGCGCGGGTGCAGCGGGTGCGTGATGTAGCTGATGGTTCGCGCTGGTACACGGTGGTCGGTGCTGATCACCTGCCGATCGCCCCGGTCGCCGAATACATCGCGTTCCTGCGCGATGATCAGGCCTCCCCGCACACGGTCCGCGCGTACGCCGCCGGCTTGGCGGCGTGGTGGACGCTGCTGGAGCACACCGGGACCGGCTGGACACAGATCTCGACCTCACTGTTCGGCGGTTTCCTGACGTATCTGCGCACCGGGGATCTTCCCGGGACCACACGGGTAGGGCCTGAGGGAAGCTGGCTGGCGGCGGCGACAGTGCAGCAGCGGGCCGCCGCGGTGCTGGCGTTCTACCGCTATCAGGCGCACGCCCACAACCTGGACGTGCCCTATCAGAAGCTCTACGGCTCCCTGGGCAAGCGGGGCCGCTCCCGCTACGTGCCGATGCTGGCCGGGGTCGGGCGGCGACCGCGCCGGGACCGGCCCATCTACCGGGTGCGGGGTGAGAATGCCCGCCGCACACCTATTTTGCTGCCCACGCAGGTACAGCTGATCCTGGATGCGTGCGCCATCCAGGACACCGATGGGCTGTGGTCAGGATCGCAGGCTGGTCTGCGGGACCGGTTGCTGTTCGCCACCTTGGCTGAGACGGGGATGCGTCTGGGCGAAGCATTGTCGTTGCGGCATCAGGATTTCTGTATCGGCGCCGGAGGCACCCCGTGGATCGATGTGGCGGCCCGCCAGGACCACCCGCACGGGGTGCGGGTCAAGGGCCAGCCGCGACGCATCTATGTCGGAGATGATTTAGAGGCCCTGTATTCGGCGTATGTGTGGCAGCTGGTGGACGCCGGCGCGGACCTCGCCGTGCCCGATCTGGACAGCCATTTCGTGTTCGTCAACCGCGCCGCCGGCGCCCTGTTCGCGCCGCTGCGCCCCGAAACCGTGTACGCCAAGGTTCGCTCGATCAACAGGGCCGCCAAAGACCCTCTCCCGGCAGGCTGGTCGCCGCACTGGCTGCGCCACACCCATGCCAGCGCCCTGCTGGCCTGCGGTGTGCCCGCGCATGTGGTGATGCGCCGGCTGGGGCATCTGGATATCCAGACCACCCTGTCCACCTACGGGTGGGTGACCGAAGACATTGCGATGCGCACCGCGGCGCAGTGGAAGAACTACGCCGCCGGATGGAAGGGCCTGCACGATGGCACCCACTGACCCACCACCGACCGGACAGCTCGGCCCCTGCCGCGCCGAGAGTTCTGCGTGGGAGCAGCAGTGGGCGAAAGTGCCTGCGCCGTGGCGCCAGCCGGTGTACCGGATCGATACGGCACCGTTTAGCGAGGTGTTCGTGCAGAACCGCTACTACGCCACAGCCACGCCCGGATGCGATGGCTACGATTTCACCCCGCCCGGGCCGCCCCGCTTCGCCGACGAGCTGGCGTGGTGGGTGTACACATGCTGGCACGAAGGGCTGCGCCGGATCGACCCGGCCAAGATCGTTTGGTTCACCCAGGCCCTGCCCGCCGCCGCCGCCGAATACCGGCGCCGCCACGGCCGACCCCCGGCAAGCCTGCTCGATATCAGTGTGCCCGACATCGTGCGGCACGCCACGGTGCTCTTCGAGCAGCGCCGCCACCGCCTGCCCACCGCCTCCTACCGCCGCAACCTGGAATGGACCGTCGAGCACCTGCACACGCTGCTGGCGGTGCGCACCGCTTCGGCGCCGTGGTGGAGCTATGACACCTGGGACTTGCGGATCGACCCGCGGATCCCGCAACGCGAGCATGAACCCCATCACGAGCGCGTGCTCAAACTCGCTGGCATACAACCGGTGTGGCTGCGGGAGGGGCTGCGGTTCTGGATGCGCACCGCCATCACCCACCAGCTGTTCACCTGGACCACCGCGGTGAGCCGCTGCCAAACTCTCGGCCGGCATCTGGGCCTGTTCTGCCAACGCAACAACTACCACGACAACCCGCTGATCACCGCTGATCCCGAGCAGCTGCGCGCCGTGTTCATGGATTTTCTGGCCTACTTGCGCAGCCCTGAGGCCACCACCAAATCCGGCACCCTGGGCGACTACCTGGTGACCGAGATCCAGTACCAGGTGCAAGCGTTCTACACCTTCATGCACGATCACGGCGCCGAAGCTGCCGCCGCCACCGGGGACAAACGCTGGAAAGAGTTGGGGATCGGCCATACCCGGCTGTGGGCACCGGCCTACCTGCCGCGCAAAACCCGTCGGCCGCGCGAGCTGACTTGGTATAGCACCGCTGATTTGCAGCGGATGCTGGCCTACTTACAGGTGCTGAGCGCCGACACGGAAGAACGTGTGGTGCTCACCCACCCCGACGGGCAGATCTCGGTGATGGCCGGCCTGGGCGATCCGCAAGCCGCCCGCGCCTGGCTGCTGCAGGCGATGACCGGTCGGCGGGCCTCGGAGATCCTGATGCTCGATCATGACCCGCTGCAAGCCATTCCGGGTGCCGCAGCCCCGGCCGGTGCAGATACCGGCATCTTCGTGGCGCGGCTGCGCTATCAGCAGACCAAGGTCGCCGGAGTGGATCCCACCATCTTGGTAGAACAACAGATCGTCGATGTCATCCGCGAGCAGCAGCGCTGGCTGGCGCGCCGCTACCCCGGCATCAAGCCCAAGTACCTGTTTGTGGGGATGGTGCACCAGCACCAAGGCCAACGCGCCCGCCCCTACACCTCATATCTGAACGCACTCAAGAAACTGGACGCCGTCCACCGCCTCGTCGATGCCCAGGGCAATGCGCTGCGGTTCTCCCAGACGCACCGGCTGCGGCACACACGCGCTACCGAGCTACTCAATGACGGTGTCCCGTTCCATGTCGTGCAGCGCTACCTGGGTCACAAAAGCCCGGAGATGACCGCCCGCTACGCCGCCACGCTGGCGGCCACCTCCGAAGCAGAATTCTTGAAACACAAGAAGATCGGTGCGATGGGCGCCGAGATCGCGATCAGCCCCTCAGACATTTACGAGATGACCCAACTCGGCAAGCGCACCGACCGGGTGCTGCCCAACGGGGTGTGCCTGTTGCCGCCGCTGAAATCATGCGATAAGGGCAACGCCTGCCTGTCGTGCGGGCACTTCGCCACCGATGCCACCCACCTGCATGATCTGCGCGGTCAGCTCACCGCCACCCAAACCCTCCTGGCCGGGCGCCGGCGACAGTTCGCCGAGCGCACCGGACGCGAGCTAACCGACGACAACGTTTGGGTCAGCGAACGCCTCCGCGAAATCGTCTCACTACAAGCCATCATCGCTCGCTTGTCCAATCATTCAGATGCTTTGGCGGGCAGCGGATCTGCGCCCAGCGCGATTGCGGGCGCGGCCACCGCGGGCAGGCGGCCCCAGCTGCCAATCGCCACCCGCGGCGCCCACGAGAGCATCATCAACCATGCCAGCGGCGGGCGGCGCAGCGATGGCTGAGCATCACCGCGGCACCGACGGGCTGCGCCGCCACGCCCATCAGCGCTCCGATGAGGCCCGCCGCCGCATCGATAAAGCCATCCGCGATCGGCGCAAACGCGGCGAGCCGATCAACGTTAATGCCGTCGCCCGCACCGCCAGGGTCACCCGTAAAACCATCTACGCCCACCCCGACCTGCTCGAACGCATCCGCGCCCACACACCCCTGCACGTGGCGCCACTGGCACCCCAACCACGGCCTGCAGCCGAGAGCTCCATCGTGGCCGCACTACGCCGCCAGCTGACCACCCAACAAACTCAACTGAGCAAACTCAGAACCGAACTCAAAGCCCGCGACGAAGCGCTTGCGGCCGCGCACGGCGAAATCGCCCGCCTCTCAAACCCGCCGCGCTAGACCAGCTGCAGCAGCAGGGGGACTCTGCCTGATGCCCGATGTCTCACGACAGATCGAACTATCGTTGAGCTAACCCGAGTAAGGAGGCTCAGATGGTTGCTCAGGTAGATCGCGGCGCGGTCGCGGTCCGCTACTGCCCGTCCTGTGGCGCCGAACTGCCGGACCGGGTGCGCCACGATGCCCTCTATTGTTCGTCCGCGTGCCGGGCACGGCATTGGCGGTGGGCCCAACGCAGCCGCTCGCGGATCTGCGCGATGCGCGGCGAGGGCCAGCTGCGGGCCCGATGCGCTGAGTGTGACAGCACCTGGGTCGTCGGACTCGAGCACCGGGCCGGGACTATTTACTGTTCGCATCGGTGCCGGACCCGGGCTTGGCGGCGTTGCCGTTCGCTGTAGACGTCACCGTGACCGTTACCGCGAACGGCTACACAAATCTCTTTAACACCGGGCCTGACCAGCGTAATTAACGATCCGAAACTCTTGATCGGCGGCCGCGGCAAGCGCACAATGATGCAACAGCCGGTTTGCAGCCGTTCTTCAAGCGGCACCGGTGCGCGCAAGAAGGTGATAGACACAAGCACATCGATCATGCGGGCCCCCGCTGCAGCGCAGGGGCTCGGCCCACGGCGCACGGACGGCGTGACCGCGGTGCATCGAGCATCAGGTGCAGTGCAGGCCCGCGTGGCCCCGGACGGGAATCACGCGAGGAGACAACAATGCCCGAAAAAATCGGAAACGTCAGCAAGCGCCGCTACGACCAGCTGGTCGCCGAGGGCCGCAACCTAGTCGAGCAGCAATCTCGCTGCCAGTTCGAGCTCGGTGATCGAGCCCTGGAAATCGAGCCGCTGCAGCCGCGCGGCGGAGCGCACCCCGGCCCGGGCGTCGAGCTGCTCAGCGTCACCGCCGCGATCGCCATGTACGCCCAGGACATTGGCCTGGCCGCATCGACGATCATGGACTACCGGTGGGTCGCCTCGCGGTGGCCCACCGGTCAGCGAGTGCACACCGTGTCGCACTACATCCACAAGGTGCTCGCCGGCCACGACAACCGGTACGCATTGATACAACAACCACCCACGAACAGCCGTACTGGTGAGCGCCGATGGGATAGCGAGGCTGCCCGCCGGGCGGTCGGGTGGACGCCACGCACCCCCGTTACCAGCCAAGAGAAAGTCAACCAGGTCCACGACCTGACCAAGGACGACCACGTCGCGGTATCGGTGGCTCGGGACCTGCTCAAACGCCCCAACGTCGCATTCGAAGCCATGGGCGACCAATCAGCACGCCACGCGGTCAACAGCGCCCAATACGACCGATCCCGGCAAACAATCGTGTGCGCACGCCAACGCACACCGGCCATCCGGGCGCTCGAACATAGCATCGAATACATCGATCTGGTCGGTGCCTGCGCCCAGTTCGTCGCCGGCGTCGGCCGCATCCTGCCCAACCTGCGCGGCCAGGAGTTCAGCACGCAGGAAAAGGCCGCGGTCCAGCAGAACCTGGCCCGGGTGCGCAGCACGGCCGATTGGATACAACATGCGATGGACACCGGGGATGTCAGCCTTGATGAGGCTCTTGCCGAATTACTCAAAGGCGGGTGAACCATGCCCCACCGCATCCCCCGCACCGTCAAATCCGAGCGCGTGCGCTTAGCACTTCTACAAGCCCGACCCGGCGGCCTTACCCTACAACAGCTTTGTGCCGCAACAGGTCTGACCGCAAGCCAGATCCGTGACGGCCTCAGAGAGATCAAGGAACACGCCGCCATGGAACATATGACCCCCTTTGCCTGGTCCCGCAAGAACGGCTACGCCTTTCCCGAGGAGCCCTCCGACTGGATCGCCTACGAACGAGCCCAAGCCCACACCGCACTGACCCGATTCGTGCGCCTGATCACCGGCACCGTTTATCCCCACCAGCAACTTCTGCCGCACGATGACTACGCCAGGCTGCTGCTGGATCAACTCGTCGGCGTACGTGCATCACTGGAAAGCATCACCCGGCTAGCCAGTTGAGTACCGACCATCACGGTGCACCACAGGACCACGGCACCGACCCACGGTCTCCGGAAGCATCTGAGGGTGTCCAGGGCGACGGGTTGGCCGTCGTCGAGCAGCCGCAGCAGCGGCACCAGCAGGGCCGGGTCGAGCCCGGGATTCTCCGGAACAACCAGGCGGTCAAGGAAATTCGTCATAGTCACCTCGTCGTAGGGCGCGGGTCAGGACGCGCAGCAGGACAGTTGCGAAATATCGGTGGTAAACGACTGGGCGGCGATCTTGATGCTTTCAGCCATCGTCAGGTACGGCGCCCAGGACCGGGCGACCTGGTCGACGGTCATCGCGGCGTCGAGGATGTACACCCCCGCGGCGGCGATCTCACCGGCGTCGTCGGCGACGGCGGTGATGCCGCGCAGCCGTCCGGTGCCAGCGTCGGCGACCAGTTTGATGAACCCGCGGGTGTCGCGGTTGACCAGTGCCCGCGGCACGTACGTGAGGGGCAGAACCCGGCAGTCGCAGCGTATCCCCGCCGCGCGCATGTCGGCTTCGGTCATCCCGACCGCCCCCACGGCCGGGTTGGTGAACGTCACCCGCGGCAGGGTGGTGTAGTTCACTGACCGGTCCGCCCCACTGAACATGTTCTCGGCGGCCAGCGCGCCGTGATGGGCGGCGACGTACACGAATTCGGGGTGCCCGGTGACATCACCGGCCGCCCAGATACGCGGATTCGACGACTGCAACCGGTCGGTGACCACGATCTCGCCGGCCGCGCCGGTCTTGACGTCGACCGCGGCCAGGTTCAGGTCGGTGACAGGCCAGCGCCCGAGCGCGACCAGCAGCTTGTCCGCACGGAAGGGTTGTTCGCCGCCTGCGACCGCTGCGGTCACGACCGCCTGCCCGCCCACCCGTTCGGCCTTCACGATGGTGGCGCCGCGCACCACAGTGATGCCCTCGTCGGCGAACACGTCCTGCAGTGTCGTGGACACTTCCGGTTCCTCCCGGGACGCCAAGCGGGAGCGGACCAGCATCGTGACCACCGACCCGAGCCGGGCGAACAGCTGCGCCAGCTCCAACGCGACGTACCCGCCGCCGAGCACCAGCAGTGACTGCGGAACCTCGGCCAGTTCCATCGCGGTGGTCGAGGTCAGGGCGTCCACCTGGTCGAGTCCACGGACCGGCGGCATCCACGGCCGCGCACCGGTGGCCACCAGATACTGCGCGGCCTCGATCGTGTGGGTGCCCACCCGCAGTACCGGGTCCTCGGGTGTGCCCGCGAACGTGGCGTCAGCCTGGATTCGACGCCACCCGTAGGTGTCGGCCAGGTCGGCGTATTTGTCCGAGCGCAGCCGGTCCACCAGGTGCTGCTTACCGCCGATCAGCGCCGCCATGTCGACCGGGCCCGCGGTAGCCGAAATGCCGGGAAAGCGCTCGGCGCCGGCCGCGGTGTGCCGGGCCCCAGCGGCGGCGATGAGCGCTTTGGACGGCACGCAGCCGGTGTTCACACACGTACCACCGAACGTGCCGCGCTCGATCATCACCACCGACCTGCCCAGTGAGGTCGCGCGTATCGCGGCGGCCATCCCCGCCCCGCCCGACCCGATGACCGCAAGGTCGAATCTCTGACTCATGCACCCATCCTCAACCTTCAAGTAGGCTTGAAAGTCAAGTGATCGGTGAGGAGACCTCGTGCGAATCGGGCAACTCGCCGAAGCGACCGGGACGACTGCGGCGACGCTGCGCTACTACGAAGACGAGGGCCTCCTGCCGCCCGCCGAGCGCACCCCAGCGGGGTATCGCCAATACGGCGGTGATGCGATCGCCCGGGTCGGCTTCATTCATCGGGGCCAGGCAGCCGGGCTCACCTTGGCCCAGATCCGCCAGATCCTCACCGTCCGAGACAGCGGCCACGCACCGTGCACGCACGTACGTGAGCTGCTCGGCACCCGCCTGGCCGATCTCGATGAACAGATCAGCATCCTGGTTGCGCTGCGGGCCACCATCGCCCGGCTGCGCGAGCAGGCCGACACCGTCGACCCCGGGTCGTGCAACGCTGACGACGTCTGCCGCTACCTGTAGAAGGGGCTCGTCGCAAACCCCTGAGCACCGACACCCGATACGCAAAGATAGTGCGCTCCGTCGTCATCAGCGACACCCTGACCGTACTGCGGTACCGGAGGACATAAGCATCGACCTGGGCACGCCCGCTAAAGGCAACCTGGGCTACGCGTACGGCATGGGTCGGTTTCGTCAAGTAGTTCGGCCCCGGGCGGGAGATGGTTGCCGAATGGGGGGCTCTACGGCCCGAAGGCGCCACCGGTGATGAGGATGGTGACGCCGATGCTGATCAGCGCTACGGGCAGCACGATGTGACCCCAGCGCGATAGCACGTTGGCAATCAGTGGGTGCGAAGCGACGTACTTTCCGCCCGCGCACCAGATGGCCACGCCAATGAGAAACACGGCGGTGAACATCGAAATAGTGGCGGTGGTTGCAACCGCGAAGATCGGCACGTAGACGCCGATGTTGTCGCCGCCGTTAGCGAAGGTGACGGCGGCGACCTGCCACATTCTGGGACCCTGACGCGGGACCGCCGGTATCTGTGGGGCCGGGTCGGGGTCGCTGCGGCGTTCACGGTAGGCGCTCCAGCCCGCTTTGAGTCCGAGCAAGATGGGTATCAGCCCGAAGTATGGGAGCGCGGCGGGCGGCAGCAGTGTCGATCCCAGGGCGGCGATCGCGATCGAGACTGCCACGATCGCGATGAACGCGAGGTACTGACCGGCGATCACCCGGATGGCTGCTCCTCGATGGCCCGGCGCCTGCCCAAAGTTATCTCTAGGTCGTAAAGTCGTAAATGTGCGGGTTTGACGTTCATGACGGTGTCGGGCTGTCGCATTTTGGCTCTGTCGTGGCCGGGTTATCTGTAGGAAGGTGTTGACGAAGAAGGGCCCGGTTCTCGATCAGCGGCCCGCGATGTGGCCGTGTGGGAATTCTCAGTTGAGCATGATGTCGTTGACCCATTGGGTCCGCTGTTCGCGGGTGGAGATCCAGTGGTCGGCGATCTTCTGGCCCACAGCACGTTGCAGGTTGCGTAGATCGGCGTGGGAGCGGGCTTGGCGGGCGTCGTTTTGTTCGTGATGGATTCGGTACTGTTCGCGTTCGGTGGGGGTGGCGTGTGAATAGCAGTGTGCGCCAAACATTCCCGATCCGAGGTAGATCGCCGAGTTGGTGCAGTCCTGGCCGGTGCTCTTGACCAGGGCCGAGCATTTGGGGCGCGCGCCGGCGACGGTTTGGGTGCGGTCGGGTCGGGGCAGCTGGTACAGGTGGCGCTCTAGCCGGTCGCACAGCGCGGGCATCGCGGTTACCTTCGTTGCCCCGCGGCGCACCGCGGCGTTGTGCCGGGCGAAGATGGCTTTGGGGCGCGATAAGCCGTTGCCCCATCGCTGGTCGAGTTCGGCGCCCTGGTGCACGATGCTGGCCGCCTGATAGGCCTCCAGGGTGGCTCGGTGCGCGGCCAGGATGTCGTTGGCCAGATCGGTGAAATTAAGGTCGGCTTCCTCGGGCAGAGTGTGCAGCACCAGAAGGCATTCGAGCATTTTCATGCGCACCTCATCGATGACGTCCAAGGCAAACGAGGACACCGTTTCGTTGGGCTCAAAGTCAGAGTCAGTTTCGAACACGATCCAGCAATGTACTACTAGTAGGGCAGACTTTTGGTACGGGCGCCTCATTACTGAGGTGCGTGCCCACCCGTCCCAGTCAGAACGATCCCGAGCGTGTCGCGCAGTGGGAACGCGTCCGCGTCGAGGTGGGCGCCCGGATTCGACGTGAACGTCTGCGGCAGGGTTTGACTCAGGAGCAGTTGGCATTGGCCTGCGGGGTGACCCGCAATGTGTTGATCGACGTCGAACACGGCCGCCGTGGCTTGCTCTACGAGCGTTTGGTCGACATTGCCGAGGCACTGGTGGTGCCTACCGGCTCATTGTTCGGCGACACCTGATCGATTTCTGCTGCTGGGTATCGCGCAACACCATGGCGGCCTCAACAGCACAGGGCCTGTGCGAAAAGCCCTGGCGCTACGGTGCGTTGCGAACTCAGATCATCCCCGGCGCCGCCGGCGTATTCAGTGCGCCATCGCCTGGCACTGTTGGACGCATCGCCGGCAGGCCGCCGCGCACGCCCGGCAATACTGCATGTCGTACTTGTCGCATTCGGCGGCACACGCCGCGCAGATCTGGGCGCAGACCTGACACAACGGGCCGACCCAGCTGGACCCGCGCGACAACAGGGTTATGCACGCCGCACAGATCGCCGCGCAATCCAGACACAGCCGGGCGCAATCGGCCATCTGCCCGTCATTGACACAACAGTTGTACGCGCACACCTCACATGCCTGCGCGCACTCACTACAGGCATCCACGCAGGCTTTGTTCGCAGCGCTGACCATTGCCACTGACATGATCAAGAACCTCCTTGTTCGGCTGGGCATTCACCGGACCCGGACCCTGTCATGGCAGCCCGGCGGTTGGTGTTTCCCGGACACAGCGAGCCATACCCGTACGCCCCGGGGGTAAACACCGATGCACGCACCCCACCCGCAGACATACCCCGTGGGGGTATAGTGGTGTTGGTGGGTGCGGCGGCTATGGCCGTGTGGCATCACCGATTCGTTTCCGCGGAGAAGAGAGCGCAGATGGCACACACCTTGGGTCACAGTGCCCGGATGGTTCTGGCCGATGGCCGGGCGTTGCACTATATGCGCGCCGGTAGCGGTGCCGGCCCGACAGTGGTGTTCGAGTCGGGTTTGGGTGCTTCACGCTCGGAGTGGGGCCTGGTGGCGCCGCTGGTGGCCGAGCAGTTCCCGACGGTGGTCTATGACCGGGCCAATCTGGGCCGCAGCGACCCCGACCGGGCCCCGCGCACAGTGCAGCGTTTGGCCGCCGATCTGGGGGAATTGTTGACAGCTCTTGATGGCGGCCCGTACATCCTGGTCGGGCACAGCTACGGGGGCACGATCGCACTGGCCGCCGCCGGCGATCGGTCCGATATCGCCGCGCTGGTGCTCGTGGATCATTCCGATGAGCAGCTCGATGTGTGCTGCGGGTCTTCGCTCAAACATCTGCGCCGGCTGGCGCTGGCAGGCCGTTGGAGCATGGGTGTGCTGCGGCGGCTGCACCTGCTGGGGCCCCTGGTGCGCCGCGCGGCACCGGGGCTGCCCGCCGACGTGGCCGCCGATCTGATCGCCGAAGACTTGACCGTCGCCGCGCAGCAGGCCGCAGACGCCGAGGAGCAGTTCTTTCTGGCCGGGTTGGCCAGCCTGCGTGCGCAGCGCCCCGATCTCGGGGGCATCCCGGTCACCGTGATCTCGGGGGTCAAGACCACACTGCTGGACCGCTCGATCCGCGCGGCGTTCCTCGGCGCCCACCGCCGCGCCGCCGAACGCCTCGGCGCCCGCCACGTGCTCGCCCAAAAATCCGGGCACCTCGTGGTGTTCACCGAACCGCACCTGATCGCCGACGAGATCAGCGGCATCGCCGCACGTATCGCGACCACACCGCGCTAACGAGCGCGCGCACATCGCGCCCGTCAACCAGCCCGCCCCCGCAAGGTCCGCCCCCGGCGCTGTCGGGCCGCCGAATTCCTATGTGCGGCATGCATATCCACAGCTCCCCGCCCACTGGTATCCCGTTGCGCCACCGGTATATCGGCCGGGCCAGGGGCCCCTGACGTTCACGTCCCCTAGCCCGGCGAGAATGGTTGCCGATAGCGTGGTGCGGTAGCGCGAGCCGCCAGATCCGGCCGCGGCGGGGCACCACCGCATCCCGGCGGCCGCTGTGAAACAGCGAAGAATCGCCTGATAGTTTGCTGATGATCGTCGCCGCGGTGAACGTTGGGGCCGTGTTACTCGTTGAAATAAGTGTACGTTCCCTATTTTTGGGCCGAGCGGCCAGGCCGGCCCGGGGTGCGGAGAGGAGGTTGCGAAATCATGCACATGACGATGTTCGCGGCGCTCGCCATGATCGGTGCGGCCGGTGTTGCCGGGCTGGCCACACCGGCACCGGCGGACGCTGATCCGCCCCCGCCACCGGTTTGCTATGCGGCCAAGCCGAGCGTGAACGCGATCGAGCACATCCCGTGCCTGGCCCCAGGTTCGGTGCAGTACCCGCAAGGGGTGCATCAGCCGACCTACGGCGGGGCTAACCCACTGGTTCCCTATGGCACCAATCCGCTTGTGCCCTTTGGCACCAACCAAAACAACGCGGGCTAGCTGCACCGTCGGAAGCGGGGAAACGGGGCGGTGGGTGTGGTCATCTCTTTTTGGCGCCGGTTTGGTGGTTGTTCTTCATCAATGCTGGCCCCGCCCGGGTCGGGTGCGGTGTGTCGTTATAGGGGCCCGGGTGCCGGGATGCCGTTGGCGCTGACTTCATGCAGGCACCCGGTGTCGGTGCTGTAGAAGGTGCCGGCCACCCGCAGGCGCCCGGAGACCGCGGCGGCTACCAGGATCGGGTGGCGCACAAGGCGTTCGACCTGGATCACCACGTTGACCACGGCCAGCTGATCGGCCTGGCTAAAGCCGCTGGCGGCCGCACCCACGCGGGCCAGGTGATGATCGCGGTAGGCCACCAGGGTGTCGCGGGCGTTGTCGAGCCAGCGGCCGACCGGGCTCGTGGGTGCGTCGATCGATTCAGACAGCAGCGCAGCCATGGCCCCGCAGCCCGAGTGCCCGCACACCACGATCGAACGCACCCGAAGCTCGTTGAGCGCGAAATCCAGTGCGGCATCGACCGATCCTTCGGCCGGATCGGTGGGTACCAGGTTGCCGACATTGCGGATGGTGCACAGCGCGCCGGTGGCCGCTGGCGGCCCAACCGGCCAATCCGAGCAGGTCAGATACAGCGCGTCCGGGTGGGCCGTGGTGTCGGTGGCCAGGAAAGAGTTCATGACGAAAGTGCCCCAATCGAAAAAGCAGCACCAAGCACACCGGTGGTGTGCCGGGCCGGATGGAAGGTTGGCGAATCGGCAGGCAGGCACGGCGGCGGCTCGTGGACCCTCGGTGCAGCACCGCACGCGATCGAGTGGGCCGATCGCGGTGCTGCGGCAACGTTGGGTGTTCGGTGATGCCATCGCCGACGGTCACCGGCGCACGCCGGTGACCGCACGTGGCACAGATCAGCGGCGGAGGATGCACAGCTCAGTCAGCAGCACACGCCCTGACCTCGATATCGCGGCGGCACGCACCGGCGGGCCCCGGCTGATGCCGGCCAGCAGCGGTACCGCGGTGGCCGCGGCCAGCAACGCTGCGGCGGATGCGGCCAACAGACCCGGACTGGTCTCGGCGCGCACGGTCGCGGCCAGTGCCTCGACGCTGTGGCACAGCGCCGCATGTGCGGCCTCCTGGGCGCGCCGGGGTGTGATGGACACACCGGTGCCCCCGGCTGCTGTTGCGGCCGACGCTGTGATCAGCGTGCTTTGCTGGCGGGCAGGCCCGTGGCGGTGATGGCTCTGTCCGGGCAGGCAATGCGCCACCGCGGGCGCCGCCGCCAGCACACCGACCAGCAGCGCCACCAGCACCAGCTGGCTGCGGCGGGGCCTGCGCACCAGGGCCCTCACGCCTCCGCCACCGGCACCCGAGCCGGAATGTGCGGGTGCGCGCCACCGCACGGGCTCAGCATGGGGTGTCCGCCGCTGCCGCCCAGCCGCTGATCGGTGCGATGGCCCGCGCCCTGTGCAGCGGCGCGGGTTTGCTGTGCGCACGGTGCACATCGCAGACCGTCAAGCGCAGCGGGATGTGGGCTACCTGCTGGATTCTGGTGATGCACCAGCTCACCGCCGCCGAGCGCAGGTGCCGCTCCAACAGCTGCGGTGTCTTCCAGGTCTGCTGTATCAGGAAATGGCCGGGGTCGCCGGCGTCCCGGAAAATCTCGTAGCCCAGGTTGCCCGGGTCGTAGCGGGTGCGTTCGAGCAGCATGTTGAGCAGGCCCCACACCGTTTCCTCGGCACCCAGTGTTGCGGTGACCTCACCGGCCACATACACCGGCGCTGGCCCGTCGGCGCCGGTCAGCATTGGACGTCGACGTGGTACACGCTGTAAAGCCATGTCCGTCTGGTGGGCCCGGAGGAGATGTTCGGGTAGATCCGGGGATTGCCGTAGACGTCGAGGTCTTTGCGGATCCGGGTGGCCACACATTGTGACAGCGGTTTGTTGCCGGTTTTGGTGATGATGACTTTGTTGCCTTGGGCCTTGAGGCTGTTGATGACGTCATCGGCGTCCCCGAGACTGCCGGGCCCGGCCTGAGCGGCCGGGGCCATTAGCAGTGTTGCGGCAGCAGTGGCGGCCAGTGTCCAGGCAACGGCACGGCCACGGAAATTTCTGTTCATGACAGATGCACCTCGTTAGGTGTGGGTCCGCCGCGCACAAGAGCGCGAACGGGGCGGCTGAGGGTCGGCGAGAAGACCTCAGAGCGCACGCTGAACGCGGCGTGCAGCACTGGGCCGGGCCGCGATCAGCGGCGCAGCACGCACAGACGGTGTATGAGGGTGCGGCCGGTGACGATGGCCACCGGCCCGGTATGCGGCGGCCCGCGCATCAGCACCGGCAAGACTGCCGTGCCTACCGCGTACGCGAGCACGATCAGCGCCGCGATCCACAGCACCCGTACCGCCGCGGGCGCGGTCAGCTGGGCGCTGACCGCATCGGTGAGCGCGCACATCGCCGGGGCGGGTGCCCCCAGATGATTATGGGGGGCGATCGCGGCCTGGCTGCGCTGCAGCGCGGACCCGGCGGCAATCGCGTGATGCGGCGCCGCCGCCGGCACGCTCATGTGGTGGGGCGGCCCGGCGCACTGCAACAGCAGCAAAAGAGTGATCATCGCGGCCACGATCAAGGCTCCCAGCCACGGCGCACCCGGCCGGATGCGGACCCGGGCCCGCATCATCGCCGACCGCCCCGCCGGGAGTTTCCCGGCAGGTTGCAGCTCGCCAGTGGACGGCAACACCCCTTCACCATAACATGATATGCGCATACCCTTACCCGGTATTTGACGTGTATTTTTCGGTGGTCGGCGCGGTGGTGTGGACGCGGCATGGAAGGGAGCAGTTCATGGCGGTAGCGCGATCGCGGTGGGGCCGGCGCGAGTTTTTGCACCTGGGTGCGGCCACGGCGGCAGCTGGGGTGCTGGCCGCCTGCGGCACCCGGCCATCAGGCGGGTCCGGCGGGCAGCTGATCGGGCCGGACTCACCGCGGGTGGGTGCAGTCGAGGCGATCCGCCGCGACGGCGGCGGGCGGCTGGTGCCGGTGAATCTGCACGCGGGGCCGCTGCAGCTGGATTTGGCCGGCACGACCGTGTCGACGTGGGGGTATGGCACCCAGATTCCCGGCCCGGCGATCCGCGCCCGCAAGGGCCAGGTGCTGCGGGTGAACTTGACCAACGGGCTGGCGGCGCCCACCACGGTGCACTGGCATGGGATCGCGCTGCGCAACGACATGGATGGCGTACCGGATCTGACGCAGCCGCAGATCGCGCCGGCGGGTTCGTTCACCTACGAATTCGCGCTGGCCCATGCGGGCACGTACTGGTTTCATCCGCATGTGGGCACCCAGCTGGATCGGGGCCTGTATGCGCCGCTGATCGTCGAGGACCCCGAGGAGCGCGCCGACTACGACGCCGAACTGGTGGTGGTGCTCGATGACTGGATCGATGGCACCGGCACCGACCCCGACAAGGTGCTGGCGGGATTGCGGGACAAGGGCATGCCCGGCATGGATATGGGCTCGATGAGCCAGATGCCGGGGATGCCGGGGATGTCGATGGGTTCGATGGGGGTCAGTGCCGCCGCGCCGCTGGGTACCGACGGCGGCGATGTCACCTACCCGTACTACCTGATCAACGGGCGGGTGGCCGCCGACCCGCAGACCGTCGATTACCGGCCCGGAACCCGGGTGCGGCTGCGCATCATCAACGCCGCCGGCGACAGCGCGTTTCGGGTCGCGGCCCCCGGTACGGCGCTGACGGTGACCCACACCGACGGCTTCCCGGTGGCGCCCCGGCAGGCCGATGCGCTGCTGATCGGCATGGGCGAGCGCATCGATGCGATCATCACCGTCGGTGAGATGTCGGTGCCGCTGCTGGCCGCCCCCTACGGCAAAGACGGCTACGCCCAGCTGGTGCTGCGCGCCGGCGGCAAACCCGTTACCGGCTCTGCGGCCAACGCGGCCGCGGCGCTACCGACGATGACCGCGCTGGACACCGCGTCCCTGACGGCCACCGAGGCGGTCACGCTGGCCGTGCGTGAACCCGACATCTCCTATGACCTGCGGCTGGCCGGGCCGGGCGCCAAATACGCCTGGACAATCAACGAAAAAACCTACAACCCGGCCGACGGGCTGCCGGTGCGCGAAGGCCAGCGGGTGCGGCTGCGCTACCTCAACAACTCGATGATGTTTCATCCCATGCACCTGCACGGACACACCTTCGCCGTGCGGACCGCGTCCGGGGCCTACGGAGCCCGCAAAGACACCGTGCTGGTGGCGCCCATGCAAACAGTTGAAGTCGACTTCGACGCCGACAACCCGGGCCAGTGGCTCACCCACTGCCACAACATCTATCACGGCGAAGCCGGAATGATGACCGTCATCTCCTACCGCCAATGATCCCGAACACCACAAGGTCTCGCTGCACGGCCATCCGCGCGATCGGCGCGAAAATGTCATCGACTACACATAAGGAGATCACCGTGTCAACACTGCGTGTCCTCGGGCTGGCCCTGGCCGCGGCCGGGTTTTTCCTCGCCGGGCTGCTGGCCCCACCGCTGGGGCACGCCGCCGGGTCCTGTCCGCACCGCTTCGGGGCCGCTCAACAACTGCCCGACGCCGGCGGCGGTACCCAGGGATGGACCGTCAGCGGCCTGAAGAAATCGGCCGCCGTCCTGCCCGGCTACACCCCGGCCGGTCAGCTCTGGGAAGCCGCTGCCACCGTGCGGGCCGATCGCGGCACCATCACCCCGCTCATCCCGAACCTGGCCGCCCACGCCATCGGCGGGCACTACCCGGTGCTCTGGCAGGTTGGCACCGATCAGGGCCTGCCCGCCGCCACCCTCGATGAGGGCCAATCATCTTCGGGCACAGTATATTTTGATGTCACCGGGCCGGACCCCATGGCCGTGGTCTACACCGCCGGCGCCGGCGCGCCGGCGATGATGTGGTGCTGCGACGCCGCGATGGGTACATCCGCGAACAAGACCATGGACCCGAAGATGAACGCCGAGATGAAGGCCATGATGGCGCACTGCCCGTGCTGCCAGGACATGCCCGCCCCCACAGCTGCGCCCGGTGCCGGGTGCCCGTGCTGCGGGCCCGCCCCGGACCCGGCCTAGCCAACCCAGCCTGCCTGCACGCCGTAAATCCTGCGGGCACCGCCACAGCCCGGGCCCGGGCTCCTAGCAGTTGACGGCGCCGGCGCCGGTCAGCACTGCACGTCGACGTACATGGTGCGATACAGCAGCTGGGTACCCACCCCATGGGCGCGTTTGGCCCGGTTGGGGTCGACCACCTGCGGGTGGGTCCACCAATACTCGGATCTGCCTTCGCGTACCGAGGTCACCGTGCACATCTGCAGCGGCTTGCCGCCGGTGCGGTTCACGATGACCTTGTCGCCCTGACGCTGCAGCGCCAGAATGACCTGCAGCGCATTGGGCGCGGCCGGACCCGCCCAGGCAGGACCGGCAGCGGCCAAGGTCGCCGCAGCAACAGCTGCCGCGGCGGCGGCAGTGACGGCGGCGCTGCGGTACAGAAAACGGTTGTTGCCCATGAGAATTCCCTACGTTGAGGTCGCCGCACACAAGGCGGCGAGGAGCTGGCGAAGAACACCCGAAGCCGATACCGTGCGGCCACAGGGGCCAGACATCGGCAGGGTGTGCCTCAGCGCCGAATCACGCAGAGCTGATGTAAAGACAGCGGGCCGGCGGCCGCGGCCCCACGGGGCGGCCCCGGCGGCCCCCGCACGGGCGCCCCGATGACCGCATCGGCGGCGGGCACGGCGCTCGACACCATCGGCAGAGCCCACCTCAGGGACAGCTCGTCGCCGCCGAGTGCCGCCGCGGGGGCCAGCTGCGCGTGTGGGCACGGTGCATCCAGTTGCGCGCCCACCGGGTCCGCGGGGGCCCTGAAAAGCCCCGGCGCCCCCGCCGCCGCGGCGGCGGCCACAGGCACCAGGGCACCGCCGCCGGCAGCCCGGGCACGGTGCGCATCGGCCGCACACCCGGCCACCGCCATCGCCGCCAGCGCCGCGATGAGCACCGCCGCCGCGACCACCGCGATCTGCTGCCGCAGGCGGCAATGGCGGCGCCCCGGGCGTATCCGCATGCCACCCATCCTAGCGCCTACCCCTACCCGGTATAGCCATATTGAGGTGGTGTGCCGCCGATACCCAGGAACTCGTGCAAGGATGCCCCCCACGGGTACCGCCGGGCCGCGCGGCGGATAGGGGCGCGGCGGCGGCCCGGCTGGATGCAGGAGGTGGATCGGTGGGTGCGGTGCTGGCGTCGGTGCGGCTGCAGATCGCGGTGGTCGCGGCGGTGGTGTTGGCTGCGGCGGGGGTGGTCGGGATCGCAGTGCGCCACCGGCTGCTGTTGGGTCCGGACACGGTGGATTGTGCACGCTACAAATGTGTGGCGCTGACCTTCGATGACGGCCCGACCCCGTTTACCGATCGGCTGTTGCAGGTGCTTGTCGACCGCGGCGCCAAGGGCACCTTTTTCCTGATCGGCAACAAGGTCGCCGCCGACCCTGCTGCGGCCCGCCGCATCGCCGCGGCCGGGATGGAGGTGGCCAATCACACCTGGGAGCACCCCAACATGGCGACCATCCCGATCGAGGCTATCGGCGGCCAGCTCAGCAGGGGCGCTGAGGCGATCACCGCGGCCACCGGGATCCGGCCACATCTGTATCGGCCCGCCGGTGGGGTCTCTCGCGCGGCGGTACGCGCCGAAGCCGGCCGCCAGCACATGGCCGAAATCTTGTGGGATGTCATACCGTTCGACTGGATCAACGACGCCGACACCGCCGCCACCGTGTACATGCTCAAAACTCAGATCAAGCCCGGTTCGGTGGTGCTGCTGCACGACACCTATTCGAGCACCGTCGATATCGTCTATCAGTTCCTGCCGGTATTGATCGCCAACGGCTACCACATGGTCACCGTCAGCCACCTGCTCGGCGACCGCGCCCCCGGCAGCAGTTACGGGGGCCGCGAAAACGGTCCGCCCGTCAATGACATTCACGACATCCCGCCCGCACAGATCCCGGCCCTGCCGGCCACGCCCTCACCACGACCGGCACCCAACCTGCCGATCACCGACATCGACGGCCAAAACCCCGGCGGCCCCCAATGAGGCGGGCACGGTAGAGAAGTATTCGATCGGGTAGTCATCATGGCCGCTCGTCCCGTGCGCTGGCGCTGCCCGGCGCCACCGGGGTGCCCACGGGTGTGTCCGGCTGACGCGGGGATCTCGCCGCGGGGTGTGCGGGGTCGCGGGCGCGGCGGCGGTGATGGTGCAGGTTGGCGGCGCCGATCGCAGCACAGACCGCGGCGGCCGGGATCAGCGCGTGATCGCCGATGCGGCCCCCGACGATCACTCCTACGGCCGCACCGGCGACGAAGAGCACCACCGTGGCGGTGAGCATCGCGGCCCGCCACCGGTCCACGCCATGGCGGTAGCCGCGGGCCAGCAGCAGCCCCAGATCGGTCAGTGTCCCGGTGAAATGGGTGGTCCGCACGGCCATCGACGGAAGCCCGGACGTCATCGCGTTCTGCAATCCGCAGGCGGCCGCAGCCAGCGGCGCCCGGATCAACGGGTGTTCGATTCCCGCGGCCGCCACCAGCAGCGCCGCCTCGGTCACCAGCACTGCGGCCTGCCGCGGGCCGGTGTGCGTGTGCGCCGCTGCCAGCACCGCACCGGCTGCTATGACACCGACAACGAACCCGGCCACGATCACCGCGATCATGCGGCCCGAATACAGCAGCGGATTGCTGGCATGCATGCCCACCCGGGTGGTCAGCGCGGTCAGGTTGCCCACAGGAAACACCCACACCAGCAGCGCCACCGAATTGACATAGCCGGCCACTGCGGCCAGGGACCCGCTGTAGCCCACCGCAAGGGCCCGCCGGTCCACCGCAGGGTGCGTTCTTACCCCTGCCATGACGCATCCCCGGTGGCCCTCTGCGCGGCACAGGCACACCCCGCTGCTGCCGTGCTAGCGGTGCTATTCAGTGCCTGGCGGTGCGGGCAGGCGCCGGGTGCGGCGGTCAGCACTGCACCGTGACGTACATGACGTGCGAAGCCAGGGTGCGGGTCGGCGGGCCTTTACGTTGGGGCACCTGGTTGTAGATGTGCCGCCCGACGCGCACGGCGGCGGCGGTGCATTTCGACAACGGTTTTCCGGTGGTATCGCCGTTGATGATGACCTGATCGCCGCGGGCCTTCAATTCGGTGATGATGACCTGCGCGTTGCCCGGGGCCTGCGGCCCGGGCCGGGCGGGCCCCGCGGCGGCCGGCGCCGCCCATGTCAGCGCGGTCAGCGCGGCACCGAGCGCCACCCCCACCACGAGCCGCCCAGGGCGTCGGGCCGCTGCTCTCAAAGAGGTATATGTGGCGGTACCCATGTCGGCATACCTGTACATCGCTATTGGTGTGGTCATGAATATCCTTGTGTCACAACAGTATTAGTAGCTCTGGCATATTGGGGGCGTTCAGATGCCCGGCGTAAGGCAGCAGCCGGCGCCGCCGGATGTGGGTGGGGGTGCCGCCCCCGCGTGGACGCAAGTGAGCGGGGACGGCACCGGTTCACGGGGGGGTTAGCGGTGCCCGCCGAAGCCGCCGTGTCCGCCCCAGCCGCCGTGACCCCAGCCGCCGCCCCAGCCGCCGTGTCCGGGGCGGGGCCAGCAGTTGTGGTGCCGGCAGCCGGGCCCTGCCGGAGCGGGCCCGGCGGCACTGATCGTTGCCGGAGAGGCCGGGGCCTCTGCGGCGGCCTGCGCCAGCACCGGAGTCGACAGGGCCAGCGCGACAGCGGCCACGGGTGCGGCCACGGCCGCCACGACGCGGTGAACAGAGTTGATGATCATGGGTGATTCCTTGCGTGAGGGGGCCACCGCAGGGTGGCCATGAGTGGATGGCGTTGACCGTGTGCCGGGTGCACGCAGGCACCGGCGGACAGCTGGTCAGCGCCGCATCACGCAAAGATGCTGCAAACGTTCACGTCCACTGCACAAAAAACCGAGTCGGCCACGCCCGGGTGGTCCGCGCGAGGCCGGCACCCATGCCGCGGCCGCAGCAGCCAGCAGCGCCGCGGCCACGGCCAGCGCCCACCACCCGTGCCCGGGGCCGGCAGCGGCCATGGTCGCAAGGACCGCTGCCGGCAGCGAGCACCCGGAGTGAACATCCACGACCTGTACGGCGGTCAGCTGTGCCGCGGCGATATGTTCGGCGCCGGCCTGAACCCGCACGACTTGAGGGCTTGCTGTCGCGCCGACGTGCGCCAGCGATGCGCCCACCGCATGGGGAGCCTCGACATCGAGTGCCGGAGGGCACCGCAGCACCGGAACCAGTGCCACGGCCAACGCCAACAACAGCGTCATCAGCGGCGTCAACAGCAGCACCCAGCGCACCGCGACGACGCGGCCGCCGCGGGCGCGGGCACGATCACCGGTGAGCGCCATCACCTGACCGTACACCCCGCATCGCTACCCGTAGGGGGTATATGGCGAGAAAGTGAGAACGGGTGCGGGTGCCCGGGGACCACGGGCGGGGCAGGGCCGCACTGAACTCTCGCTCTACAGCCTGCAGATTGAACCCTACGGGGGTAGCCTGTCCCGATACATTGCGCGAGTAAGGAGGTCTCTGATGAGCACGACAACGCTGAAGGTCTCGGGCATGACCTGTGGGCATTGCGTGGCGGCGGTGCGTGAACAGGTGGCCGCCGTGCCGGGGGTCACCGGCGTGCAGGTGGACGTGGCTACCGGCACGGTCACCGTCACCAGCACCGGGGCGCTGCCGGCCGAGGCGCTGGCGGCCGCGATCGGGGCGGCCGGCTACGCACTGGCCAGCTAAAGCCCGCCACCCCCCGAAAATCCCCCGAGATCTGTGAAGGACATCCGATGATCACTACCCGTATCTTGGCGCCCGCGGTGGGTGCGGTGAGCATTCTGGCCGGTGTGCTGGCCGCACTGTCCGCCCCTGTAGCGGCCGCGGACCCGGCGCCGCCCATCCCGTTCATTCCCGCGATACCTGCGCCGCTGCCGGCGGTGCCGGGCAGTTACACCTACAGCTACTACAACTTCCCGGCCGTGGCCCCGGCGACGGTGGACGCCCGGGGAGTCAAGATCGCCACCAACGCCGATCCGGGCGCCACCGCCGCCGGGCTGCCGGGCAGCAAGCTCGGCAACGCCGCGCACCCACCGAACATCCAATCGTCCTCCAGCACCCGGTACGGGATCGCCGGGGGCGTGCGGCCGGCCTCGGCGCCGAGCACCACCGGTGTGCAGTTCGCGGCGGGCAATGAAAATCCCGCACTGGAAGACCCCTACGGGCGGTCCCCGCAGAGCATCGCCGGCGCCGAGGCTGCCGCACCGCCCACGGTCATGCCCGGCGCACCGGCGGCCCCGATCCTGGAAGACCCGCACGGGCAACCCCCCGCCCCCGCCGAGACGCCGTAACGGCGCCACCACGCTGCGTCACAATCCGATCACATACCCGGCAGGGGTATGGGGTAGCTGTGGTAGGTTGGGGCCATGAGGATCTGGGGCCGCTGCCCTCGCTCTGGCCGGGCACGGCTGGGGTTGGTGGCGGCGCTGCTGGCCGGTATCGCGGTGGCGCTCGGGGTGCCGATGGCGCACTGCCTTGCCGGTGCGAGCCACCCGGTGCGCCCCGAGCATCACCATCAGGTACTGATCACCGTCTCGGGCATCGCAGCACCTAATCCTGCTGCGGTATCGGCCCATCCGCATGCCGGCACCGCCGTACACGCCGCGTGGTGCTCGGTCTTAGAGGCCGCCCCGGCGGTCATCGCCCGCGCCGATAATCCGCTGCGGGTGCTGTGGGTGGTCGCTGCCGTACCGGGCGCCGGTATCGCGGCGATGTGGTGGTCGGCGCGGGTGGGCCGGGGACCGCCCCGGCGCCCAAACCGCACAACCCCGCGCTTCGGGCGGGTTCTTCTGACCGATCTGTGCATTATCCGCCGCTGAGGGTCACCCCCCTGGGCTGGCGCAGCGATCTGTGGGTCGCTGATGCCGCCCCTACGCCCGTGACCATCTCCGGCCGCATCCTCGTGGCCCTCACGCAGGGACTTTTCCTCACATGACCAACAGCATTGCTCTGTCATCTCGTCGTAGCTGCACTCACCTGGGACCGAAGTTTCACGATCCCAACACCTTGGTGGGCAACACCCCGGTGTTGTGGGTGTCCGAACCGTTCTCGGGCCCCGGGACCGGTTTTTGGGCCAAGCTCGAAGCACATAATCCCAACGGCATGAAAGACCGGCCCGCGCTGTACATGGTGGAGCAAGCCCGCACACGCGGGGATCTCAAGCCTGGCGCCATGATCGTCGAATCAACCAGTGGAACATTGGGGTTGGGGCTGGCGCTGGCCGGAATCATCTATCGGCATCCGGTCACCCTGGTCACCGATCCCGGGCTGGAACCGATCATCGTGCAGATGCTCACCGCCTACGGCGCCGTGGTGGACATCGTCACGCAGCCCCATCCGGTCGGGGGCTGGCAGCAGGCACGCAAGGATCGCGTCGCGCAAATACTTGCCGCCGAAACGGATTCATGGTGCCCCGACCAGTATCAGAACCCCGACAACGTCGACGCCTACCGCGGCGTGGCCGAGGAGCTCATCGACCAGCTCGGCACCATCGACACCCTGGTCTGCTCGGTGGGAACCGGTGGACACTCCTCAGGCGTGGGACGTGTGCTGCGCGAACACAATCCGGACCTGCGGCTGGTCGGGGTCGACACCATCGGCTCCACGATCTTCGGGCAGCCCGCCAGCGCGCGGCTGATGCGCGGCCTCGGGTCGAGCATCTATCCGGGCAATGTCGACTACCCGGCATTCGACGAAGCCCACTGGGTCGCACCCAATGAGGCCGTCTGGGCGGCCCGCACCCTGGCCGCCAGCTATCATGCCAGCGGCGGATGGAGCGTCGGGGCGGTGGCATTGGTCGCAGGGTGGGTGGCGCGCACCTCAGCCCCCGGCACCCGGGTCGCCGCCGTCTTCCCCGACGGCCCGATGCGCTACCACGGCACCATCTACGATGACGATTACTGCCGCGAGCACGATCTGTTGGATCGCCCCCCGGCCCAAGATCCCGATGTGATCGACGATCCCTCGGATCGGGTGGTAGACCGCTGGACCAGGCTGACCCATGTGATCGATCCGATAGGGCGCACGGAGTGACCGATGCGCAGGTAAGACCCTCCGGGACTGGCCACGCCCTGTTCGGCCAGTTCCGGTCTTTCGATCGTCCCAGCCAGATCCTGATGGTGAACCAATTCGCCATCAACGTCGGCTTCTACATGCTGATGCCGTACCTCGCCGGATACCTTGCCGGTCCACTGGGTTTGGCGGCGTGGATGGTGGGTCTGGTGCTGGGTGTCCGAAACTTCTCTCAGCAGGGCATGTTTCTGGTCGGCGGCACTCTGGCCGACAGGTTCGGATACAAGCCACTGATCGTGGCCGGATGTCTCTTGCGCGTCGCCGGATTCCTGATGTTGGTCTTTGTCGGCTCCCTGCCGGCGATATTGATCGCCTCGGCGGCAACGGGTTTCGCGGGCGCACTCTTCAATCCCGCAGTGCGCGCATACCTGGCGGCGGACTCTGGGGAGCGCCGGGTGCAGGCCTTCGCGGTCTTCAACGTCTTCTACCAGGCGGGAATCCTCTTCGGGCCGATCATCGGTCTGGCGTTGACAGCCTGGGATTTCAGGATCACCTGCGCCGTCGCCGCAGCGGTTTTCGCGGTCCTGACGGTGATCCAATTGATGGCCCTGCCACCGAACCGCGCCGAGCAGGACGTGGATCGGCAGCCCGTGCTGGCCGACTGGCGCTCGGTGGTGTCCAACAAGGCCTTCCTGTTGTTCTCCGGCGCCATGATCGGTTCGTACGTGCTGACGTTCCAGGTGTACCTGGCGCTGCCGCTGCAGGCGGCGCTGCTGACCAGCGACAAGAAATCCGAAACGGTCTTGGTGACAAGCATCTTCGTGGTCTCCGGGCTGGTGGCCATCGCCGGGCAGGTGCGGCTCACTGGGTGGTTGTCCGCGCGATTCGGCCCCAGTCGCAGCTTGGTGCTCGGGATGCTGGTCATTGCGGCGGCCTTCGTCCCACTGGCGCTGCTGCCGTCGGCAGCAGCCGGGTCGGTCCCGGCGATCGTTGCGCTGCTGCTGGCGGCGGCCCTGCTGGCCGTGGGCACCATCGCGACCTTCCCGTTCGAGATGGACACCGTGGTCAGGTTGGCGCGTAACCGGTTGGTTGCCACTCATTACGGGTTGTACAACACGATCGTCGGTGTCGGCATTCTGGCCGGGAATCTGCTGACCGGCTCGATATTCGGCTACAGCCAGCAGCACGGTAAGCCCGCCTTGCTGTGGGTATCGCTCACCGGTATTGGACTGGTGTGCGGGGCGGCATTGTTCGCGCTGCGGCGGGCCGGACTGCTCGACCGGGGCAGCCAAGCGGCACCGGGTGAGCAGCCCTGCCCTGATCATCAGCTGGCGGCGCGGCGGTAGCCCGCAGATGCGCGCGGGCGCACACGATGCCGCATATCGGGGCTGCATGCGCTGGGCCTGGACCCGTCCGGGCCGAAAAGCTGTCGGGCCCCATGGGGCGATGCCCCGCGCGCACCTGAACTCGTGGGCGCCCACAAGCTGTGCCGGGGGCTCGGGTCAGGAGTTCAGGATGTGGCGGGCGCTGGTTTGTGGGCGCAGGTCCAGGCGGCGCAGCAGCTGGGAGTTTAGGGCGACCACCACTGTCGAGAGCGACATCAGGATCGCTCCTGCGCTCATGGGCATGACGAAGCCGATCGGGGCCGCGACCCCAGCGGCCAAGGGCACCGAAATGAGGTTGTAGCCGGCGGCCCACCACAGGTTTTGCTTCATCTTGCGGTAGCTGGCGGCGGAGAGCTCGATGACCGAGAGCACCGAGCGGGGATCCGAGCTGGCCAAGATGACCCCGGCCGAGGCGATGGCCACGTCGGTGCCGGCGCCGATGGCAATACCCACATCGGCTTGAGCCAGGGCCGGGGCATCGTTGACGCCGTCGCCGACCATCGCCACGGTGTGACCCTCATCTTGCAGCTGGGCTACAGCGGCGGCCTTGTCCTGTGGCCGCACCTGCGCAAAAACGCGGTCCACCCCCAGACGGCCCGCCACCGTCTCGGCGACCGCGTGGGCATCGCCGGTGATCATCACGACCCTGACCCCGAGCTTGTGCAGGGCGTTGACGGTATCGGCGGACTCGGGGCGAATATCGTCGGCCAGCCGCAGCGCCGCGGCGACCTGCCCGTCGAGCAGCACATGCAAAATGATGGCGCCTTCGGTGCGCCACTGCTCAGCGACCGGCAGCTCGGCGACGTCGTGAGCTGCCAGCAGCGCCGGACCGCCTACCTGCACGCCGGACCCGGCGACGTCGGCGCTCACGCCCAGCGCCGGCTCGGAGGCGAACCCGCTCGCGGCCGGGATATCCAGGCCGCGTTGTTGTGCGGCGGCCACAATGGCGCGCGCCAGCGGGTGTTCGCTATCGGTTTCAGCGGCCGCGGCCAGAGCCAGCACCGCCTCGCCGTCACATCCAGGGGCAGCTTCGATCCCGGTCAGCGTCGGGGTGCCCTTGGTCAAGGTGCCGGTTTTATCGAAGAGCACCACATCGACGGTGCGCATCTGTTCAAGGGCCAACCGGTCTTTGACCAGAACGCCGCCGCGGGCGGCGCGCTCAGTGGCGATCGAAACCACCAGCGGGATGGCCAGGCCCAGCGCGTGCGGGCAGGCGATGACCAGCACCGTGATGGCCCGCACCACCGCGGCATCGGGATGCCCCAGCAGCATCCACACCGCCGCAGTGATGATGGCCGCACCTAACGCGAACCAGAACAGCCACCCGGCCGCGGTGTCAGCGACCCGCTGAGCCCGCGACGTCGAGGCTTGCGCATCGGCAACTAGCCGTTGGATACCGGCCAACGCTGTGTCAGCCCCCACAGCACTGACCTGCACCCGCAGCCCAGAATCGGTGGCCACCGTACCGGCGACTACCTGATCACCAACCTCGCGGCGCACCGGCGCTGACTCGCCGGTCACCATCGACTCGTCCAGGCTGGCACTGCCCTCGACCACCCGGCCATCGGCCGGCACCGACCCGCCGGGGCGGACCACCACAATGTCGCCAACGTGCAGATCTGCCAGCGGCACGGCCACGACCTGCTGGCCCGCGACCCGCTCGGCGGTATCCGGCAGCAACGCCGCCAGCGAATCCAGTGCCGAAGTCGTCTGCGCCAACGACCGCATCTCGATCCAGTGCCCGGCAAGCATGATCACCACCAGCAGCGCCAGCTCCCACCAGAAGCTGAGCTGATGGTCGAGCACCCCAATGCTCGCCCCCCAGGAGGCGGTGAAGGCCACCGTGATAGCCAAACCGATCAGCAGCATCATTCCTGGTGTGCGGCTGCGAATCTCACTGACCGCCCCGACCAGAAATGGCTTGCCGCCCCACAAATACACCACCGTGCCCAGCACCGGCGACACCCACCGCACCCAGCCGGCGGCGGGTAACTGATAGCCGATAAGCATCGCGAACATGGGATCGAAAGCCACTACTGGGACCGCGACAACCACCATGATCCAGAACAGTCTGCGGAACTGCCCTACATGATCCCCGTGGCCGTGATGGCCCCCCTGCCCTTGGCCGTGATCGGCATGGCCTTCATGATGGCCCGCATGCTGATCGCGCTGGTGTGCGGCCGCGTCGTGCTCGGCATGCCCGGGTGTGCCGAGCTGGTGTCCCTGATGGTGCCCGGAATGGTTGGCTGCGGTGTCCACCCACCCAACATATACCCCTAGGGGGTATATCTTCAAGTGTTGCTGACCGCTTTTAGCAAGCGCCGGTGTGCCTGACGGGCTTGCCGTGGTCTGTGTATGCCCGCGGTAGTCGGTGGATCGGCCCTGTCCTGTTCAGGAGCCGCACAGCAGCGCCCCGGCCAGGGACAGCGCCGCGATGAGCGCGGGGCCGGCCGCGATCAGCGCCGCGGCCGTGGCCCACAGCGCCGCGGCGCGGGCGCGTGCTGCATTCCCTGGTGGTGTGACGAGTCGTTCGGCGCGGCGCAGGACGGCGAGGTTGGCCGCGCCCAGGGCGCCGGCGGGGGCGGTGGCTGCCAGCTCCCTGAGGCCCGAGAGCAGCGCGCTGCTACCGTGTTGGCGCACGCAGGCATCGTCGGCGCACATTTCCAGCAGCCGTGCTACTTCAGCGGCTCCCTCTGTGATCAGCCGCACCCGCGGCAGGACGGCGGCCGCAGCACGTAGCGCGCAGACAAGCTGAAGGTGATGCCCGGCCAGGTGGGCACGCTCGTGGGCCAGGACCGCGGCAAGCTGTCGGTCATCGAGAGCGCCCAGCGCGCCGGTGGTGAGCACGATCGCCGCGGGGCGCCCGGCCACGCAGTAGGCGCCCGGTGTGGCGGCGTCCACCACCAGTACATCGTCGTCGCCGCTGGCCCGGCCCACGATGCGTACCGCGCGGGCGTGTTCGTGGGCGCGCTTGCGCAGCCCAACAAGGGCCCGGGCCAGCCGCACCGTCAGCACCGCAGCGGCCGCACCGGTCCCCGTCGCTGCGGCCACCAGCGCAACTTGTGCCGCCACACCGGATTGGCCCACGGCCATCGCCTGCAGGCGGGTCACACACGCGGCCAATACCAGGGCCGGCGAATCCCAGTGTCGGGCAACGTCGATGCCCATGAGGGCGGTCGCGGCCAGCCAGGTGGCCAACACACTGGCGATCGCAGCTAGCCACGCCGTGATCGCCAGATGCGGGGCGTGCTCGGCGCAGCGCAGCCGCGACAACACCCGCGGCCCTAAAACGGCGACCACGGCGCTGTAGAGCAGCAGACAGACCGCAATGCTCATCGGGGGCGCGGCCGGGTGGCGGGACGGGGCAGCAGCGCGGCCAGCCGCGCGGACTCCTCAGCGCTGATCTGTTCCAGGAAATGGGTCAGCACTAACTCAGCGCGGCCGCCGCCGGTGAGTGCTTCACGCATGAGCCGGGCGCTGTGCTGCTCACGGGTCAACGTGGCCCAATACCGGTATGCCTTACCGTCGCGCTCGCGGGCCAGCCAGCCCTTGGTGTGCAGGTTGTCCATCGTGGACATCACCGTGGTGTACGCGATGTCACGCTCGGCGGCCAGCTCCTCAAAAACCTCCCGCACCGTGGTGCAGCTGTCATCGCCGCGGCCCCAGACACGGTCCATCACCACAGCTTCCAGATCACCGAACCCTCGGCTACTCAATCTCGGCCTCTCCCACACCACCCGGGGCGCCACCGGCACCTAAATTTACGTCGTACTATTTACGTTCTACGTACGTAAATAGTACGTCGCTGCGGTCCTAGGTGCCCTCGGGAAACCGATACGTGGCGGGGATCGACTCATCCGGGTGCGGCAGGCCGTACACGATGGCGATCTCATCGTGGTCGGCCACGATGACCGCGGCGGGGTTGCCCGGCCGGATCAGCCCGTTGACCACAACGCGCAGCTGCTTTCCGGCCCCGACGTACAGGCCGCCGAGATGATCGGCCGCCAAGCTGAGCTGCCATTCGCTGAACAACTCCCCGAGGCTGAACTGGCGGGACACCGGCGACTCGATATGGACCACACCACTGTTGTCGTGCGTGTGCAGAGCGCTCATCGTGCCCCGGCGGGTATCGACCCCGATGTCAGCCGGCACCGGCACCGGCAGGCCATCGACCACCACATCAAGGTGGGCATGCATGTGTTGCACAATGCCTTCCATGCGGGCCATCGGCAGCCCCGCCGCCTGAGCCGCCGCGGAAGCATCGGCAGGCGCAGGCCACGGCGGCAGCACCTGGGCGCCCACTGCCACGGTCGCCGGTGGATGGTCCAAGCCCGTTACCGGATCAGGGGCGGCACGCTGCCCGGCCCGCGAGGTCACCGTCGCGGCGATAACTACCGCCGCGAATACCGACACCACCGCCACACCTACACCCCAGACCCAACGCCCACTGACGTCTGCCCGCAGATCTGGCATCGCGGTGCCCGCGCCGCGCCACCGGACAGCACGCGTTTTTCTCCCCAGAGCCATAGAACAACTTTCCGTTCACTAGATTCACTAGACGGGGCCCCGACCCCACGCCCGGATGCACCGACGCACCCGCTGGCACGGACGAAACGGGGCGCCACCGCGCTCACCACGCCCACTACTGGGTGCGCTCACGCAGTGACCTGAGTTCGTCGAGCTCGGCGCGCAATGCCTGCAGCTCCGATGGCGCCGCACCCTTGGCGCCATCGCCGCCCATCATCGTCCACATCATGGCGCCCATCACCAGCGGACAGACCAGTACCGCCGCCGCCGTCAGTATGTAGGTCATCGCACTCCTGTCCGGGGCAGGCCATATACCTGGAACCGCCGGCCGCATCGCCCTGCCCGCCAGGCGAATTCGCCACGAAGAAGCTCCCGCTAGGACTTGTCGGCGCAGCAGTCCGGGGCAGGCGCGGGTGCGGACATCTCGGCGCAGCACGGGCAGCCCGCATCCGGCGCGGACTTCATCGCCGTCATCATGGCTTTCATGGCCGCCTTGTCGCACCACATACCGGCCGGCATCGGGGCGCCACCGGCGCGGTAGGACACCATCGCCGGCGCATCACCGGTGACATCGAAGTACACCTTGCCGGTCGCGGCGCGCCCTTGAGCCAAGGTGGCCGCCGGGATGCCATAAGGACTGGCCACCTGCCAGAGCACCGGGTACCGCTCGCCGGCCGCCGAAGTCGCCGACAGATCTGGGATGAGGGGAGTCACCGGCCCCGCTGCGGCGTACACCCACGCCGTTGCCTCCCAGAGCTGTCCGGCCACCGGATAACCCGGTGCCGCATCGGCACTCTGGCGCAGCCCGCTCACGGTCCACTCCTGCACCACGGCGCCATCAGCATCACCGATCCGCTGATGTGTGCCCATCGCGTGCAAACAGCCTGGTGTAGCCGCCTCAGCTACCGACACGCCACCGACTGCAGCCATCGCCGCCGTCGCCGCAGCACTCATCAACATCCTTGACAAACCACGCACGCGCTTACCCCTTCCGGCCGAAATCCAGTACCACACACCCAAATACCCAAGCGCCCAATACCTCGGCGCCCAGCACCTACGTACGCACCGGCGCCGCGCGTTCTGTTGTCCCGACACCGATCTACTATCTACGTACATAGACAGTAGATCATAGGTTGGTGCTGGCGATGCAGACCATGGCCCATCTGGTCGTCGCGAGCGGGCCGCTGAGGCCTCAGGCCCGTACCCGCTATCGGTGGACAACCACGAACTCGGACATCGCCCGCGCACGTCACCCCCCAACGTTGAATACACAGCTACACAAAATCATGTATCCCACGGTCCCCAAATGATCAATAAAACACCTAGGGAACAATCAGATACACCACCCGAGCAGTTACAGATAAAATGGCCGCGGCGAACTGAGAGTGAAGTGCGGCGCGGTCGAGACCACCGAGCGCACCGAGCGCCTCCAGCCGCGCGGGAACCTCCGCCGCGGCATTGGCGTGCACTGTTCCTGCGCCGCCGTCATGACCCGTGTTGAGTGCGGTGAGCAGCTCGACCACCTCAGCCCCGCGCACCTCGCCTACCACGATTCGGTCGGGGCGCATCCGTAGTGCCTGACGCACCAGTTGGCGCAGCGTCACCTCCCCCACACCCTCGACGTTGACGGCGCGCGCCGCCAGGCTGACCACATGCGGGTGCCGCGGCGCCAGCTCCACCGCGTCCTCGGCACAGATGATGCGTTCGGACGGGTCGACCGCCGCGAGCAGCGCGGATAACAGGGTTGTCTTGCCCGCACCGGTTCCCCCGGTGACCAAAAAGGCAAGCCGGGCGGCCAGCATCCCGCGCAGCAAGCCGCCGGCGTCCTCGGCGACGGTGCCGTCGGCGATCAGCTGATCCAAACCTTTATCCATGGGCCGCAACACGCGCAGCGAGATACACGTCCCACCGGACGCGATGGGAGCGAGCACCGCGTGCAGACGCACGACCGAACGCGGTGGACCAACACCTGTCAGCTGCCCGTCGACGAAGGGCTGGGCATCATCGAGACGACGTCCCACCGCAAGCGCCAATCGCTGCGCCAGCCGCCGTACCGCTGCCTCATCAGTGAATCGCACTGCGGTGAGGTGCAGACCCTGGCCGTCATCCACCCAGATTCGATCTGGCGCGGTGACCAACACGTCGGTGATGCCGTCCGCGCACAACAGTGGTTCCAAGATGCCGGCGCCAGACAGCTCACTCTGCAGCTCTTTTATGCTGTGCAACACATCGCTATCGCCCAGCACCCCAGCGGATTCAGCGCGGATTGCCGCTGCCACCGCAGTGGGACGCAGCGCCACATTCTCCCTGGCGAGGCGCTCACGAACACGGTCGATCAGTGATCCGGTCATGCCGCCGCACCCGTGCTCTCCTGCGAGAGCAAGGCCAGCACCGACCGCGCCGCGCCGGCCAGGGGTGATCGCCTGGACAACCGCAGGCCGCCGTTGTCCAGGCGACTGGCGAGATTCGGTTCGGGCCGCATCGCCGCTATCAGCGGAACCCCGACGATTTTGGCCACCTCAGTCGCACGCAGTCCACCCGGAGCCGGACCGCGAACCACAACACCGACATTCGGATTGGTGCACCGCACCGCCTCTGCCACCAGCGCGGCCGACGCGCACGCCCGCACCTCGGCGGGTGTCAGCACCACCGCCAGGTCGGCGCGTTCCAGTGCCACCGTACTGATCGCACCAAGCCGCCGCGAAAGATCAACGACCACCGGCACTCCGGCCGAACGTGCGCTGTCGATTACCCCCGCAATCGTCTCAATGTTGCCCGCGCCGCCGCGTCTATCCCCCGACAGGACAACAAGTCCGCGACGGTGGGGCAACGCGCGACGAAGAGCGTCAAAGCTCACCCGGCCACTGCGCATGTCTATGTCCGGCCAGCGCAGACCTTCCATGTCCTCCCATCCGAGCAGCAGATCGATCCCACCGCCATAGGGGTCGGCATCCACAATCAGCGCGCCGTCCGGCGCGCAAAGACCAATCGCCGCACACAAAACGGACGCGCCTGCCCCGCCACGCCCGCCCACCACGACAACCACCGGGGCGCGCCCCGCTGATGTGACGGACGACATCCCCGCGAAGGCCTCAATGAGCCTGGCCTCGTCCTCCGGCAAGGCAAGCACTTGCTCGACGCCCACCTCCACCGCCCGGCGCCAGACCTCGGATGTCGGCTCGTCCCGACAGATCAGCAGGACCCGGCCACGGCGCGGCAGCTCCGACAGCGCGGCCATCGAGGGATCCGAGCCATCAAGGACCACCGCGCCGGCGCGCGTCCAGGCCTGGCGGCTGATCGAACCGGCGTCGGTAGCGAGGATCAGCGGCCTACCGGCCGCCGCGACGATTCGTTCGATGTCGTTGCTCAGCCGCCGATCGCCCACAGCGACCACGATCGGCTCGCCCGCGTTTCCTTCCACACATCCCACGATCGAGGTTGCACAGTGGTCGTGCCAGAGGCCGCATCGAGATTGGGGATGGGCGCAAATCTGTGGATAGATCTGAGGTGAACCGCAAAAATCGGTGATAAACGTCCCCAGAAAAGAGGACGACCCTCGCCAGGGGGGGAGGAGGCGAGGGTCGTCGTGCATCAGCCCCGGGGGGTCGGGCTGAGACACACTCGGCATAGCCGAGTAACCCCACTATACACACGAACCGGGTGAGAGTGGCAAGACCAATCAGCTGAAAAAAGGGAAAGAAAGGCAACCCTTCTTCTGGTGGCTCGGCGTTACCAGACCACCCCGGTTGAACTGCGACTTTCCAGATGGACACGACGGCACAGTCGGCTAGATCTATCCTCGACCTGTGACCGATCACGCAACGGCACCCGGACCCTCCCCTTCGATCGAAGACCGGGACGCCGCGGCCAGCACACAGTCCACAGGCGCCGGACCGGCCCCGAAAACGGCGGCCTTCTTCGACCTCGACAAGACCGTGATCGCCAAATCAAGCACCCTGGCCTTCAGCAAGCCATTCTTCGATCAGGGCCTGATAAATAGACGGGCCGTCTTGAAATCGAGTTACGCGCAATTCTTCTTCTTGCTGTCGGGCGCGGATCACGACCAGATGGATCGCATGCGCACGCACATCACCAACATGTGCACGGGGTGGGATGTCGAGCAGGTGAAGGCGATCGTCGCCGAGACGCTGCACGACATCGTCGACCCCCTGGTGTTCGCCGAGGCGGCCGATCTGATCGCCGATCACAAGCTCTGCGGCCGTGATGTGGTGGTGGTCTCCGCCTCCGGCGAAGAAATCGTGGCACCCATCGCGCGGGCCCTGGGCGCCACCCACGCCATGGCGACGCGCATGGTCGTGGAGGACGGCAAGTACACCGGCGATGTCGCCTTCTACTGTTACGGGGAAGGCAAGGTCGCGGCGATCCAAGAGCTCGCCAAGCGCGAGGGCTACCCGTTGGAGCACTGCTACGCCTACTCCGATTCGATCACCGACCTGCCCATGCTGGAATCCGTCGGTCACCCGACAGCCGTGAACCCAGATCGCGCACTACGCAAGGAATCCATGGCGCGCGGATGGCCGGTACTGACCTTTTCGCGGCCGGTGTCACTCGGCGATCGGATACCGGTCCCCTCCGGTGCCGCGGCCGCCACCACGGCCGCGGTCGGCCTGAGCGCGATAGCGGCTGGGGCGCTTACCTATTCACTGATCCGGAAGCTGCGCCCGTAGTAGTGAACACGTGTCACTTATGCCGCGTGGGTAACAATGTCATGACCTTGCGAATTACCCCTTGATGTGACCGTCGTCTCAGTGTAGAAAGTAGGTACGGAAGCCCGACAAGGCCAAGGTCGATCCGGAAGAGAAGGACCGATCTCCCGAAGCGGGAGTCCCAGCACGGACCACGGCACCCACGCGGAGCACGCCGCGACAAGGGCAGAAGCGTTGTGGGCCTGCGTAATCGCGAACAGAAATAACTCATCAGACTTCTTGGGTGAAGTCCGAGTTAGAGATGTCGTGAAAGCGCCGAGGCCACCCACACAACCCACATTGCACGCTTGGTAACCGGAGGATCCGTGCTAACGGGCGGCGGGCCGATTCATTCGGACCGTCGCCCGTTTTTATGTCTGACCAACCCGACTCAGCCTGCGGCAGTGTCAGCGATCGATGTCGCCTCTGCGGCTCCTGCCGTTAATGCTTGGCAGCAGAACACAATCCATGCGGAAATAGCTTCCGGCGAGCCCTGCGCGAATGCGGCGGAAAGCTCGCGGTACCGACCCGACTGACGCATCCACATCACTTCGGGTACACCGAGCGCATGCGGATCAAGACCTCGCGATACCGTCACCAATCGGGAGGCCGCGCGAGCCACGACACCATCGGCAGATCCAAATGGATTCAGCACCAACAACTCTCCATGTGCTATCGCCGCCAGAATCGGCGCCGATACCGACGTTTTACCGGAGATCAGCTGCGCCAACAGCTCCAATCTCTCGGTGTCGACGCCGGGGCGGGGCCGCCCCAGGGTTTCTTCGTCTGACATTCCGGTGGCCGCCAACACATGCAGCCGCGCCAGTGCTTGCAGTGGAGCGCGCGACCATACCGCCGCCAGCTGCGTCAACGCGTCACCGTCAAGCGCCTGCCCGACGCGTAACGCGCCGGCGAGTATCGGGTCCTCCACCGCCCCATCAGCACTGAGCTTCATGGTGCCGCCGTCCAGCGCGGACGACGACCTGGCCGCACGTACCGCCGCCTCCGCGGCGGTAACCCGCCAGCCGCGCAGATTGGCGCGGTGCCGGTGCACCTTGCTCAACGCGTCACGAGCGGATTCAGCGGCTTCGGACACGCCGGGCAGGGAGGCCAACGGTGCGAGTGGATCAGTCATGATCAATCAACAGTACTCAACACCCTCATCGCAGCCCCTGGCGCTCCTCGCGCCGGATTCGCTGCTGCTCGGGATCTGGGACCGGCACCGCCGCCAGCAGCCGCTTGGTGTAATCATCCTGGGGATCGGTCAATATCTGTGCGTCTGAGCCGAATTCAGCCAGCCGACCGTGGTTGAGCACCGCGATGCGACTGGCCACCAATTCAACCACCGCCAAGTCGTGGCTGATGAACAGGCAGGCGAACCCATGCTCACGCTGCAGTTCGGCGAACAGTTCGAGCACCTTGGCCTGCACCGACACATCCAGCGCGGAGGTGGGCTCGTCTGCGATCAACAGTGTTGGTTCCAGCGCCAGAGCCCGTGCGATACCAACGCGCTGTCGCTGCCCACCAGAGAGCTGGTGGGGGAAGCGGTTTCGCATGGCTGCCGGTAGCTGTACTTGCTCCAGCAGCGTCTTGACCCGGCTCTCCCGTTGCGCGCGATCCATCTGGGTGTGCAGGCTCAGCGGTTCGGCGATCGATTGGCCAATCGGCCACCGTGGATTCAGCGAGGATCCCGGATCCTGGAAAACCACCCCCACCTTGCTCCGGATATCTCGCAGCTGCTTGCGGTTGGCAGTCGAGATATCCTGTCCTGCAATACATATAGATCCAGAGGTCACCTTCAGCAGACCCACTGCCGCCCGTCCGATGGTGGACTTCCCAGAGCCCGACTCGCCGACGAGCCCCACCACCTCACCCCTGCCGATGGTGAAAGATACGTCGTCGATGGCCCGGAAACTGCCGCCCTTGCCCGGATACTCGATGACGGCATGCTCCACGCTCAGCGCCAGATCTGTTGGTGTTTCGACTGTTTCACGGCCACCGGCCAGCGTCGCGCCCAGGTGCGGCACCGATGCCAACAGCTGCTGGGTATACGGCTGCTGCGCCCGATGAAAGATGCTGTCGGCGTCTCCCTCTTCGACCACCTCGCCGTCCTTCATCACCATGATGCGATCGGCCATATCGGCCACCACGCCCATATCGTGGGTGATGAGGATGATGCCCGCGTCAATACGATGCCGCAGATCACGCATGAGATCCAGGATTTCGGCCTGCACCGTCACGTCCAGCGCTGTAGTTGGCTCATCGGCGATGAGCAGCCCCGGGTCCAGGGCGAGTGCTTGCGCGATCATGGCGCGCTGGCGTTGGCCACCGGACAACTGGTGCGGGTAGTGCTTGACTCGTTTCCGCGGTTCGGGCATATCAACCAACTCGAGCAGTTCGACCGCCCGGTTCCGCGCCTGCCTACGCGTCATCTTCTTGTGCGCACACACGGCTTCGGCTATCTGCCAGCCGATGGTGTACACCGGATTCAGCGCCGTCATCGGCTCCTGGAAGATGACGGCGACATCCTTGCCGCGTACTGCCCGCAATTCGTCATTGGTGGCGCCAAGCAGTTCGGCGCCATTGAGCTTGACGCTGCCGCTCACGCGGGCACTCGGCGGCAACAGTGCCGGGATGGCCATGGCAGTGGTGGATTTTCCCGAGCCGGATTCACCGACAATCGCCAGCACCTCGCCCTTGCCGACGGCCAAGGAGACACCTTTGACGGCCGGCACCCACTGCTTGTCGACCTCGAAATCGACAGCAAGGTCCTTGATTTCAATCACGGATTGTGAGGGCACCTCCGCCTACCTTCTCCTGGGATCGAGCGCGTCGCGGAGGGCATCGCCGACCATGATGAACCCCAGCACCGCCGCCGAGAGGAACAAAGCGGGAACGATGACCAGACGCGGCGTGGTGGCGAAGCGAGATTGTCCATCGTTGATCTGCAGGCCCCACGAAATCTCGGGCAGTTCCAACCCGATACCCATGTAGGTCAGAGTGGCCTCTGCCGCGATGAAACTCCCCACCGCGATGGTGGCGTACACCAGCACCGGAGCCAACGCGTTAGGAAGGATGTGCCGCAGCAGGATTCGCCATGTCGGCGCGCCCAGTGCGATGGCGGCCTGGACGTAATCGCTCTGTTTGATGGCCATCACGCTCGATCGCACCAATCGCATCGAAGTCATCCAGCCGAAGGCGATGAGCGCGCCGGCCACGCTCCACACCGTGCGATGACCGACCACCGACAGCAAGATCATGCCGCCGAGAATCGTGGGGATTCCGTAGAAGACGTCTGTCAATCGCGACAGCGCGGAGTCGGCGATACCGCCGAAGTATCCGGCCAGCGCCCCGACGATCACCCCGATGATCAACACACCCACCATGGCGATGAGCCCGATGGTCAGTGAAACCCGGGCCCCGTACACCACATTCGCGTAGTAGTCACAGCCCTGCAGGTCGGTGCCCAGCCAATGAGCCGCGCTGATTCCCTTGCGGGCCTGATACAGATCGCAGTCGCGGGGATCCTTACCGAAGACGAACAGCTGCGGAGCCAGCGCCATCAACACCAGGACCGTCAATAGGATCGATCCGGTGATGAAGAAGCCGCTGCGCCGCAGGTACTTCCAGGCGTTGCCCCACAGATCGGCCTGCTCCACCAACGATTCCGCGGTGGCATCGGGGCCGGACAGCGGACCGGGAGCGTTCACGGGATCACTCATAACGAATCCTCGGATCCAGCAGCGCGTACAAGATATCGACGACGAGATTGAAGAAGATGTAGAAAAACACGATCAGCGTCAGGATGCTCACCACAACGGCACCCTCCTGGTTCCGCACCGCGTCGAATGTCGCGCGGCCCAGTCCCGGGATGTTGAACACCGACTCGGTGACAACCGCACCGGCCAACAACGCCCCCACGTCGGCCCCGATGAAGGTGACGACGGGAATCAGGCTGTTACGCAGGGTGTGCCGCAACAGGATGCGTGACTCGGAGATGCCCTTCGCGCGGGCGGTGCGGACAAAGTCCGCGTCCATGGTCTCCAGCATTGAGGTGCGGGTCAGCCGTGCGACATAGGCCATGGACAGCGATGCCAGCACCAAGCCCGGCAGCAGAAAGCTGTACCAGCCGTCGCGGATGCCCGCGATGGGAAACCAGCCGAGTTTGAAGCCGAAGAGATACTGCGACAAGAAGCCCAGCACGAACACCGGCATCGAGACCAGGAGCGTGGTGGTGACCAGAACCAGGTTGTCGTAGAAGGATCCGCGACGCACCGCGCACAGCACCCCAGCCGTGATCCCGATGATGCTCTCGAATGCCACGGCCACCACGGTGAGCCGCAGGGTCACCGGCAGGCGCTGCGAAACAGTCTGTGCGACAGGGCGTTGCTGGAAGTCAGTGCCGAAGTCACCGTGCAGAAAGCCCACGATGTACTTGCCGTACCGCACCAAGAAGGGATCGTTGAGATGGAAGCGTTCACGCAGCTGTGCCATCACCTCAGGGGTGAACGGACGGTCGCCCGCCAATGCCCGGATGGGATCACCCGGCAGCGCATACACCAGGCTGTAGATGAGCAGGGACGTCCCGATGAGCACGGGTACCGCGAGCAACAGTCGCTTGACCACGTAGCGGAAGAGGCCGGCGTTCTGCCAGAACTGCCGGACATTGCCCAGAGCGGTGGTCATTGCACCACCTCCACATCGGCGTACTCGATACAGTCCTGAATGCCGATCTTGACGTTGCGCACCCGCTTGGAATGAACCGCCTGATTGACCTCATAGAACAGCGGCGCGGCCGGAAGGTCCTTGAACAACAGATCTTCTGCCTTTTGATACGCCTTGGTGGCGAGTTCCACCGTCGGCTGGTTGTTGCCCTGCCGTAGCAGTTCGTCGAATTCCGGGTTGCTGTAGAACACGTAGTTGGAGCCGTTCGGGGGCAAGGCCACCGTGCCGTACAGCGATTCCAGGAAGTTGTAGATCGATGGGTAGTCCATCACCCAGCCAGACCGGAACGGCCCCGTCATCCCCTTGCTGTCCTGTAGCGGCAAGAACTGCGACCAGGGCAGGCTCTTGAGCAGGTACGGCACCTTCAGGTTGGACTGCAACTGATTGCCGATGGCCTGCACCCACCCCAACGCACCGGTGCTGGACGAGCTGTACCAGAGCTCAATCGGCTTGCTCCGATCGAAATGCGCATCGTCGAGCAGCTTGTTGGCCTCGTCTACATGCAACTCGCACAGCTTGCCGCAGGCCCCCTTGCGGTACCCGTAGACCACCGCCGAGCCGTACGAGGTGGCGGGTGTGCGGGTACCGGAGAAGATCACCTGAGTGATCGCCTCGCGATCGATGGCCATGGAAATCGCCTGCCGCACACGCACATCGCGATACCGCGGGTCGTACATCGGGAAGCCCAGTGAGGTGATGTCCGGTCGGGGACGCTCCAGGAATGCCGATCCGAATTCGGCCCTGGCGTTCTCATACGCCGCATCGGGCAGGTCCAATTGAATATCCAGCGCGCCGGCCTGCATATCGGTGTAGGCGGTCAGGCCCTCGGTGTACACCCGCCAGATCAAGCCCTTGGCCTTGGCCTTCTTCTCGCCGCCGTACTGGTCGTACCGACTGAGTGTGAACCCGACACCGCGCACCCAATCACCGTCGGCCTTGAACGGGCCATTACCGATGGGATGCACACCGAACTTGACCGGGTCCTGGAAGAACGCTTTGGGCAGGGGCAGGAATGCGGTGTACCCCAACGTCATCGGATAAATCGCGAACGGCGTGTTCAGCCGCACCGTGAACGTCACGTCGTCCACCACGTGCAGTCCACGCAGCTGCGTGGCCTTTGGCGGAATCTTGTTCTTCGGATCCCCTTGCAGATCATCGAACCCGTCGACGTTGGCGAGGAAGCTCGACGACCCCTGCGCGTTGGTGCTCAGCGCGGTGTAATTCCAAGCGTCCACGTAGGACTGTGCGGTGACCGGTTCACCGTTATGGAAGGTCCATCCCGGCTTGAGCTTGATGGTCCAGTTGATGTTGTCGTGACTGGTGATCGATTCGGCCACACCGGTGTACTCCACGGCAGCGGTCTCGTTGTTGAACTCGACCAGTGCGGTGAATAGCGAGCGCAGGATTCGACCACCCTGATTTTCTGTGGTGTTTCCCGGCACCAGGGTGTGTTCGGGCTCGGTGATGTACATGCTGAAGTAGCCCGGAGGCGCCGGGGTCACCAGGTCGCCACAGCCGGCGGGCAGGATCGCGGCGACGCTGACAAGCAACGCGATGGCCAGCCGGCGCAACCTCATCCTCGCCCTTCCCTTGGTAGCTGAATAGGTAGGACGAACCATAGGCGGGGAACGCGCCGATGTCTCTCCATCGACACACCGGTGCGCCCGGATCTGGACGACAGCACCAATTACTTCTCGGTAACCAGGACCGCCCACTAGGCTTTTGGATCGGACCTGTCTAGGGCAGAAAGGCCAGATCAGATGACCGAAACCAGTATCGAGTCGGACAGCTATCCGCCGTCGCCGGAATTCGTGGCGACAGCGAATGCGACCGCCGACCTCTACCAGGCGGCCGAAGAAGACCGGCTCGGATTCTGGGAACAACAAGCGGGCCGCCTGCACTGGCACGAGCCCTTCGGTCAGGTCCTCGACTGGTCCGACCCACCGTTCGCGAAGTGGTTCGTGGGTGGCAAGCTCAACGTTGCCTACAACTGCGTCGACCGCCATGTGGAGGCCGGCAACGGCGACCGGGTGGCCATCCACTGGGAGGGCGAACCCGGCGACACCCGCACCATCACTTACGCGGAGCTGCTGACTCAGGTCAGCCAGGCGGCCAACTACCTGACCGAACTCGGCCTGGTCTCCGGCGACCGGGTGGCCATCTACATGCCGATGCTGCCCGAGGCCATCGTGGCGATGCTGGCGTGCGCCCGGCTGGGCCTGATGCACAGCGTCGTCTTTGCCGGATTTTCCGCGGCGGCGCTGCGGGCCCGCATCGATGACGCGCAGGCCAAACTGGTCATCACCTCCGACGGCCAGTGGCGCCGCGGCACCGCGGCACCCTTGAAGGCCGGTGTCGACGAGGCGCTGGGCGGCGAGCCGAGTTCCGTCGAGCACGTTCTGGTGGTGCGCCGCACCGAGATTCCGGTCGAATGGACCGACGGCCGGGACCTGTGGTGGCACGAGACGGTGGAGAAGGCCGGCACCACACACACCGCTGAGCCCTTCGATTCCGAGCATCCCCTGTTCCTGCTGTACACCTCGGGGACCACCGGCAAGCCCAAGGGCATTGTGCACACCTCGGGCGGGTTCCTGACCCAGACCTCATACACCCACTTCAACATCTTCGACCTCAAGCCCGAGACCGATGTGTATTGGTGCACAGCCGATATCGGCTGGGTCACCGGCCACACCTACATCGTCTACGGACCACTCTCCAACGGCGCCACCCAGGTGGTGTACGAGGGCACACCCACCTCACCGAACGAGCACCGGCATTTCGAGATCATCGAAAAGTACGGCGTCACCATCTATTACATCGCCCCCACCCTGGTGCGGACGTTCATGAAGTGGGGCCGCGAGATCCCGTTCGCACACGATCTGTCCAGCCTGCGGCTGCTCGGCAGTGTCGGCGAGCCGATCAACCCCGAGGCGTGGCGCTGGTACCGCGAGGTCATCGGCGGCAACCGTGCACCCATCGTCGATACCTGGTGGCAGACCGAAACCGGCTCGGCGATGATCTCCCCGCTGCCCGGTGTCACCGACACCAAGCCCGGCTCGGCCATGCGCGCCGTACCCGGCATCTCCGCGAAAATCGTTGACGACGACGGCAATCAGCTGCAGCCGGCAACCGGCGATGAGCCGGTCACCGGCTACCTGGTGCTGGACAAGCCATGGCCGTCCATGCTGCGCGGCATCTGGGGCGACCCGGAGCGATTCAAGGAGACCTACTGGTCCCGCTACGCCGAACAGGGCTGGTACTTCGCCGGCGACGGCGCGCGCTACGACAGCGACGGCGCCATCTGGGTGCTGGGCCGCATCGACGACGTCATGAACATCTCCGGGCACCGCATCTCCACCGCCGAGGTGGAATCCGCGCTCGTCGGACACGACGGGGTGGCTGAGGCTGCCGTCGTCGGCGCCTCCGATGAGACAACCGGCCAGGCCATCGTCGCGTTCGTGATCCTGAAGGCCAGCCACACGGTCGAGGGCGATGAACTCGTCTCACACCTGAAAGCTCAGGTTTCCAAGGAGATTTCGCCGATTGCCAAGCCCCGCGAGATTCACGTGGTGCCGGAGCTGCCCAAGACCCGCAGCGGCAAGATCATGCGGCGGCTGCTGCGCGACGTGGCCGAGGGACGCGAGCTGGGTGACACCTCCACGCTGGTCGATCCGAGCGTGTTCGAGGCCATCAGGGCCAGCAAGTAGTCGCCGTTTCCCTTACTGCGTCGACACGCCGCGTTTTGCGAGCCTTACTCGCGAAACGCATCACAAAACGGCGTGTCGACGCATAAGAACTAGCCGACCGGAGTGAAACCCACCCCCGCGGTGCGGTTCTTGGCGTTGATGTCAGCCAACACGGTATTGATCGAGTACGTGGTGGTGGGCGTGTGCAACGGGATGTACTTGATGACGCAGACGGGCAGCTTGGTCGCCGCGCCGTGGATCATGCCCACCAGTTGTCCGTTCACGGTGACCGGCGCTCCCGAGTCACCCGGCTGACCGCATACCTGGTTGAGGAAGGTGCCGGGCTCCGCGCCGGCGCCGAATGTCACCCCACACGAGTCGCCGGTGGTGCGTCCCAGCTTGCACGCGATATCACCGGGCTGAGGGTCCGGCCCGATTCCGGCGATGGTGAAACCCTTGTAGGTGGACACCGGTGACACCTTGTCCGGATCGAACTGGATGGTCGCGTAGTCGTACTGTTCATTTCCGTTGACGAACTTCCCGAGCACACCCTTCTTGGGGAAGTCCTCGGAAGCCACCTGTGATCCGGCCCCGCCGCAGTGCGCGGAGGTGAAGCCCACCAGATTGCCCTTGTTGTCGTGACCGATGGTGGTCAGTGTGCACAGGGTGTCGCCGTTGATGATCAACCCGGCGCCGCCGCCCATCGGCACTTTGTCATCGGCGCCGGCCGCAGGAGCCGCGGCGGCCGGAATCACACCCGCGACGAGGCCAAACAGCACCATCAGGACCGGCAATACGTACCGCATACGCCGCCCGGGTGACCTCATGTCATGCAGCCTTTCTCATTCCGGCCGCATCTCATCCCCCGTCGGCCACGCCTGCTTCATTCTAATCAAGATTCACACTGGCCACTTCTGTCACAGGGCTATCAATTGGGTAACAAAGCCCCCACGTCAGACGCGCCGCACCCCCCGCGCCACCGACGTGGCAACATAGGCCGCACTAGATTTCACCGGAATCACACCGGGCCCGCGAGGGACACGGAGGGAGCACAGTGAGCAGCCCTGGAAGCCGCAACTACCGCACGGACAGCAATGGCGTTCCGATCACCGTCGCCGCCATCCCACTATCCGATCCGAACGCGACCGGCACCGGCGAACCCACCATCGGCAATCTCGTCCGTGACGCCACCACCCAGGTTTCCGCCCTGGTACGCGCCGAGGTAGAACTCGCTCGCGCCGAGGTCATCCGGGACGTCAAGAAGGGCGTGGCCGGCAGCATCTTCTTCATCGCGGCGCTCGTGGTGCTGTTCTACTCAACGTTCTTCTTCTTCTTTTTCGCCGCCGAGGTGCTCAAGATCTGGCTACCCGCCTGGGCCGCCTACCTGATCATCTTCGCCGCGATGGTGTTCGTCGCGGTGCTGGCGGTGCTAGTCGGCTATCTCCAAGTCAGGCGCATCCGCGGGCCGCAGGCCACCATCGAGAGCGTCAAAGAGACAGCAAGCGTCTTCAGCCGCGAGGACGACGCACCGGCGGCCACCAAGGCCATCAAGCCCGCAGATCCGTCGGGCTGGTAACCGACTGACGTCGGCTCGATACCGACATATCCATGCTGTTTGACCAAACCGCCCGGCATCCCGACCCGTCGGTGGTCCGCATCGTCGGCCCCTGGCGCCACTACGACGTCCATGCCAACGGAATTCGATTCCACGTGGTGGAAGCCGAGACCCCCGGCACACCGGCCGTCGCCGTCACCAGTAGACCGCTGGTGCTGCTGCTGCACGGGTTTGGCTCCTTCTGGTGGTCGTGGCGCCATCAACTCGGCGCACTCCCCGATGCCCGGGTGGTGGCGGTCGATCTACGCGGCTACGGGGGCAGTGATAAACCTCCGCGCGGATACGACGGCTGGACCTTGGCCGGCGATACCGCCGGATTGATTCGCGCCCTGGGCCACACCTCGGCCACTCTGGTCGGACATGCCGAGGGCGGGCTGGTCTGCTGGGCCACCGCCAACCTGCATCCACGCCTCGTCAATGCGATCGCCGTGGTCAGCTCGCCGCACCCGATCGCCTTGCGCACCTCAACATTCCGCGGCACCGGGCAAGGCGGAGCGCTGCTGCCCTCGCTGATGCGCTATCAGGTGCCGATCCTGCCCGAGCGCACCTTGACCCGCCATCACGGCGCCGAGCTTGAACGCCTGGTGCGCCTGCGCGCGGGCACCTCGTGGACCAGCACCGAAGACTTCGCCGACACCCTCAAGCATCTGCGCACCGCCATCTCGATTCCCGGTGTGGCGCACTGTGCGCTGGAATACCAGCGCTGGGCCGTGCGCAGCCAACTACGTAGCGAAGGTTGGCGTTTCATGCGATCCATGAACCGCGAGCTAGCGGTACCCGTGCTGCATATGCGCGGCGAGTCGGATCCGTACGTGCTCGCCGACCCGGTCCATCGCTCGCTGCCCTACGCGCCCAACGGTCAGTTCGTCGCGTTACGGGGAGTAGGTCACTACGGGCACGAGGAAGACCCCACCACCGTCAACGAGCAACTACGGCGCTTTACTGGGCGCCGGTGACTGCGGCCCGTTGACGGGCTGCTCGGGCGACTTGCTGGCCTCGGGCGCGGAGATGCAGCTGCCGGTGGCGACCGAATCCGCGAGCTCCGCCTTGACCAGCTGATCCTTCACCTGTTTGGCGGTGAGCGCGAAGCCGGTGTCGTCATCATCGATCGCCGCACCGAAGACCACGCCGAGCACGCGGCCCTCCGTGTCGACCAGCGGCCCACCCGAATTGCCCTGCAGCACCGAACCCCTGACGGTGTACACCTCGCGGGTGACCGTGGTGGAACGATAGATATCGGGGCCATTGAGTTCGATGATCTCGCGCACCCGCGCCGGAGAGGCCTTGTAGTTTCCGCCGCCCGGGTAGCCCAGGACGATCGCGTCGTCACCGGTCTTGGCGGGCTTGGACGCGAAAACCAGCGGCGTCGCGGGCATATCGGGCACCGCCAGGATCGAGATGTCGGCGTTCGGGTCGTAGGACACCACCGTGGCATCGAAGGTCTGTCCCGCCGACTCGACGGTGACGCTGTTGGTGCCGGCCACGACATGTGCGTTCGACATCACCCGGTGCGGCGCGATGACGAATCCGGTGCCCTCCAGCGATTTTTGGCAGCTACGCGCGATGCCCTTGATCTTGACGACACTTGGTTCGGCGCCACGCACCACCGGGCCGTCGGCCAGCACCGGGTCGGGAGCGTCCACCGCGGCGATGGGTGTCTTGCCGAACGGCTGTAACACGCTGGGCAGGCCGGAGGTGTCCAGCAGCTTCGACAGGTCGTTGGGCACCTTGCGCAGCTGATCGGGCGCGTACTTGTCGACCTGACTCAGTACCTTCGAATCCCGCGCTGCCGCAGAGATATTCGGCTGATTGGAACTTTGCATCGGGATGGAGAGCAGCCATGCGGCCACCAGCACGGCGGCCACCTGCAGTACCACCCCCACCACCGAGTCGCCGGTGCGTAACACGCGATTTCTGATGGCACCGCGCATGGCGCGGCCCAACACCACACCGGCGACCTCACCGATGACCACCAGCACCAGGATGAGGAGCAGCGAGGCGAACAGCTTGGTGCGCGAGCCCTCGATGTTGGCCACCACATGCGGTGCCAACATGATGCCGGCCACCGCACCGAGAATGACCCCCACGAAGGACATGAGGGAGCCCAACGCGCCGGAACGCCATCCGGACACGGCGGCGATGAAAGCGACGGCGATGACGCCGATATCGAGCCACTGCGATGGATTCAGACTCATACCGACCCTCCCAGGTGCTCGGCCAGCAGCTCATCAAGATCACGAAGGTTACGAGTGTCCCACGGCTGCGCCCAGCCAGAGACCTCCAGCATCGCCGAGATGATCTGCCCGGTGAAACCCCACACCAGCATTCCCGGCAGCAAGAACGCGGGACCGCTGTACTTGATCCCAAAGGTCTTCTTGCTCACCATGATCCGATTCGCCGGGTCGACAAGGTCGCCGATCTTCACCCGTGATACCTCGGCCGTCTCGCCGGGATCGACGGCCAGTACCGGGCCGGGGTCGGGCGAGTACGCCAGCACCGGTGAGACGTGGAAACCGGACGGCGGGATGAAGAGTGAATCCATCACCGTCAGCGGCTGCACGCGGACCGGGTCAAGCCCCGTCTCCTCCTGGGCCTCGCGCAAGGCGGTCCCCACCGGTCCGCCGTCACCCGGATCGGTGGCGCCACCGGGGAACGACACCTGACCGCTGTGCTGGCGCAGCGTCGATGCGCGCACCGTCAACAGCAGATCCGCATCGGTCGGGTCGGTAACCGTGCCGTCGGCAGACACCAACACCAGCACCGCCGCGGGCCTGCCGGACGAGGGCAGGTTGCGCGCCCGCAGCACGGCCTTGACCGCGGGATGCACGCCGCGGCCGTAGATGTCCTTGACGCTGGCGGCGTTGTCCACCAGCGGACGCATCCAGTCGGGGGCGGCATCGGGAGCCAAAGGAGCGACGGTCATCGACTAGAACCTCACTCCCAACGCTTGTTCCACCTCGGCACCGATCTCATCCGCCGAAGTGAACGAACGCGGTAGCACTCGGGCAACGCTACCGTCCGCGCGGATCAAAATCGTGGTGGGCATGACATTCGGCGACTTCAGCGCCGCCGCGATCCGGCGGGCCCCGTCCTGGATCATCGGCAGGCGTACGTGTAGCTCGGCAAGCCTGCTCAGCCCGGCCGCCTCGTTCTCGTCCTGGTGCACGGTGATCACGGTGAGCTTGGCGCCGGCCCGTCGCTGCAATTCGGCCATGGCAGGCAGCTCGTCGGCGCAGGGACCGCACCAGTAGGCCCACAGATTCAGCACCACCTGATGGCCGGCCAGTACCGGACCCACCGGCACCCGCACCCCGCCGCATTCCAGCGTTATCCCGGCCAGTTCGGGCATGCCCGGATTGGTACCCGGCGTCGGGCACGGGGGAAGTTGCGCCTCACGGCGCAGCGCCGCCAGCGCCTCAGGGGTATCGGCATCTCGGCGTTCGCGCGCGGCCACCGGATCGCCTCCGTGTGATCCGCGCCGCTGCTGATCGTGTTGCTGCGACAGCATCACAGTGATCAGCGCAGCGATCAGCACCACCCCGACGATCGTCCACCGGGCTCCGGTGTTGAGCCGCCGCACGTCACAACCCGGCCAGCGCCAGCAGGTGCTCGGTCTCGGGACCCTTCACCAATGGCGCGGCCAGCTCCGGGTCCGTCGGGCCCAGCCCGTAGGACGGACAGTCCTTGGCCAGCACACAGACTCCGCAGGCGGGCTTGCGCGCGTGGCACACGCGTCGGCCGTGGAAGATCACCCGGTGGCTCAGCAAGGTCCATTCCTTGCGCTCGATGAGCTCGCCGACGATGTGTTCGACCTTGACCGGATCTTCTTCCTCGGTCCACCGCCAGCGGCGCACCAGCCGGCCGAAATGCGTGTCCACGGTGATGCCCGGAATGTCAAACGCGTTGCCCAGGACAACATTTGCGGTCTTACGACCGATACCGGGCAGAGTCACCAGGTCCTTGAGCCGCGGCGGAATCTCGCCACCAAAACGCTCCACCAGCTGCGCACCCAGCCCCATGATCGAGTTCGCCTTGTTCCGGTAGAAGCCGGTGGTGCGAATCATCTCCTCGAGCTCGGCCCGGTTGGCCCCCGCATAGTCCTGGGCGGTGCGGTACTTGGCGAACAATGCGGGCGTCACCATATTGACGCGAACATCGGTGCACTGGGCCGAAAGAATGGTCGCCACCGCCAGCTCCAGCGGATTGGTGAAGTCCAGTTCGCAGTAGACGTGCGGAAATGCTTGCGCCAGAGTGCGATTCATCCGCCGTGCGCGACGGACCAGCCCGGTATGCGTCTCGGGTTTCCAGGCGCGAAGCGGCGCCCCGGTCTTAGCCGACGATTTCGCTCTGGGCTTAGCGGCTGATCCGGTCGTTGGCACAACCCCAGGGTAGCCGCGGGCCACGACAAGGGCTGGGTCGGCCCGCCCGCCATTTCGCCCCTTGCGCAGGACAAACCGGTTGTTTTTCGTGACCTTGCCGAGATCTTGAACGTGTTTACTTCAACCCGTGTCGGGCCTATTCGGTTTGTTGGTACCCGGACTTCTCATGCTTGCCAGCCTTGGGTTGGGGAAGCTGGAAGCCGGGTTGATGCGGCATACCTTGCAGCCGAGTGAGGTCGCCGACTTCCTGGACCAAGCAAGTCCGTCGGATATGAAGCGCCTCGCTCGTGACGGCATGCCGTCGGCCATCGAGGGTTTGCATCGCCGTCAACTGCAACGCATCGAGCCGTCTCTGGAGGCGGTGTACCAAGCCACCGCACACACCTATAGCCAGCCGCTTTCGCGGACAGGTGAAAACGGCTCCCGGTTGCGGGGAAACGGCCCCAGCCTGCGCGAAGAGGGCGTGCCCTCGATGCGCTCGCGGCATTCGGTGGTGGATTCACTGCGTGCCGGTGGTGCAGCGGTGTAGCTTGGATCACGTTCTTTAGCGACCTGGCCTCTAGACTCTTGTCGAGGCGAACAGGCCTGCGCAAGCATGACTAACAATTTGGGTAAGGGGCAAACGTGGACGAGATCCTGGCCAGGGCCGGAATCTTCCAGGGTGTCGAACCGAGCGCCGTCTCGGCGCTGACCAAGCAGCTACAGCCGGTTGACTTTCCGCGCGGGCACACGGTGTTCGCCGAGGGCGAGCCTGGCGACCGTCTGTACATCATCATCACCGGCAAGGTGAAGATCGGGCGCCGGTCACCTGACGGCCGTGAGAATCTGCTGACGATCATGGGTCCGTCGGACATGTTCGGTGAGCTGTCGATCTTCGACCCGGGTCCCCGGACGTCGAGCGCCACCACCATCACCGAGGTGCGCGCGGTGTCCATGGACCGTGACGCGCTGCGCGCCTGGATCGCCGACCGCCCGGAGATCGCCGAGCAGCTACTGCGCGTGTTGGCCCGCCGCCTGCGCCGCACCAACAACAATCTCGCCGATTTGATCTTCACCGACGTGCCCGGCCGCGTGGCCAAGCAGCTGCTGCAGCTGGCTCAGCGGTTCGGCACCCAGGAGGGCGGCGCCCTGCGCGTGACGCACGACCTGACCCAGGAAGAGATCGCACAGCTGGTCGGTGCGTCCCGCGAGACCGTGAACAAGGCTCTTGCCGATTTCGCGCACCGCGGCTGGATCCGGTTGGAAGGCAAGAGCGTCCTGATCTCGGACTCCGAGCGCTTGGCCCGCCGCGCACGCTGAGCGCGCGGATGTCAGCGCGCCGCGCTGAATGCCACCACCGCTACGCACACCAGCGTCAGCACCGCCCCAGCCTGTTGGACCCTGCTGAGGCGCTCATGCAGCACCACGCGGGCAATGAGGACGGTCACCACGGGGTATAGCGAGGACAGCACCGCCGCGACACCCAGGCTGCCGTGCCCCGAGGCGTACGCGAACAGCAGCATGGCCGACGTGTCGAGCACACCGGCGAAGGGCACTACCCCGAACGGCGGACGCAGGTTCTCGCGCAGGCTCTTCCAGCTCAGCGCCCCGAGTATCAGGATCAGCAGGACCTCGGTGGCGCGGGAGACCACCACCGCCTCCACGGGGTGATATCTGCCCGCCTCGGCAAGCAGGATCATGCAGACCCCGAACATCACCATGCAGAAGAACGACCACACGAGCACCTGTCGCCCTGGCCGCTGCCCGTCGAGCCCTTCCGAGGCAGAGGCCAGCATGACCCCGACGAGAGTGCCGGCCAGTCCCAGGTAGGTCAGGCCCGACAGCGATTGCCCGATGATGGCGCCCCACAGCACCGGCACCACCGCACCGACCGCGGCGATCGGGGACACCACACCCATGGGGCCGATGGCGAGAGCACGATACAGCGCGTAGAGCGCAGTGAAAGCCGCTGGACCAGAAAGCATTCCGAGCATCGTGCGGCCATCGAAATGCGTGGAGGCGGTGAACACGGCCACCAGCCCCACGACCGCCAGTCCGACGGGCCGGCTCAGCGTCAGTACCGCGAGCGTCGAGCGTCGCTTACTCGCATGCCCACCGATGAAGTCGCTGATGCCCCAACTCAGTGAGCCCGCAAGGGCGAGGGGGATCGAGTTCACGGTTCCCCGACGCTACCCGCGGGCTCATCTCAGCAGCGAATCGAGACTGAAGGGCACCGGCCCACCGCGCGAGAGATGAGCGAGCGCGAAGGCCGCCATCATCGCCGACGTCACCGAATAGGCCAGCATCACCGAGGGCCCCAGCGACACCGTCATAGCAATTGCGAAGGTCGCGAGCAGGGCACCCGCGGCCAACCCGGTCCAGGGCACGAAGATCCCCACCAGCAGCGCGACGGCGATAGTCAGCTCCGCGGCGGTGGCCGCCCACGCCAGGATGGTCAGCAACTCTCCGTCGACGAATGGCACCAATTGGTGCGTGTACTCCCGGAAATGTTGCATATCGCCCCAGCTCACCCAACTTTTACCGTTGGGCCCAAGCCATCCGAGCCGGTCGGCCACAGCACTCAAGAAGGACGCCGCCAGGGCGAGGCGCAGGCCAAGAATCAACATCACTGTCCCGGCTCGTCGTAGATGGTCAATGGCTCATCGCCGGTGTCCATGATGATGTCCGCGAACAACACCGCAGGCGCAGAGCTGCTCAAATTCTCTGTTCGTAAGTGGTGCGCGCCCGGCTCCTCGTACCAGTACTGCCCCGCCGAGTAGTCGCGAACTCCGTCTCCCTCCACTTCATTGCGGAGCGTGCCGGACTCCACAAATGCCTGAATGAAGGCCGAGCCAGCGTGCCGATGCGGGGGGCTCACCGCTCCTGGAGGGAAGTCGACGCGAACTATCACAAACGACTTTCCCGGAATGTTTGAAATCTCCCGGGAAGAGACCACGGTTACCGTCGGTGTTCTCTTCTCGGGCTGCGCGCTGGCGATCGGTATCGGCGCCAACGCTGCCAGCAGCAGCGACAACACAATGCGGATGAACATGACGCAATCCTGTCTCGTTCAATGGTGCAGGAAAAGGTTCAAGACTTACGTAAAATCTTGTACCGTCAGCCGGCGTGGACCCCGCATTGGAGCTGGACGTAACGCGCAGCTCTCCAAGGTCGCTGTCCGAACAGATTCGGTTGGGTATCGGCGCCGCAATCCGGGAGGGCCGTCTGGCGCCCGGGGCACGGCTACCGTCGTGGCGCGATCTCGCAGTACAGCTGGGGGTAGCGCGCGGCACCGTCCGCGTCGCCTATGAGCGTCTGGCCGACGAACAGCTGATCGTCGCCCTCGGTCCGGCAGGCACCTTTGTCGAAGACCGGTTGCCGGCGCTGCCGGCTGTCGTCCCGGCGCCTCCATCCGTCCGCATGTTGGCGCCGCGAATACCCATCGAATTCGACACGCCGCCACGGCCATTTCAGGTAGCCGTGCCCGCACACGATGCCTTTCCGGTGGCGCAATGGTCGCGCATCGCCGCGCGAGCGACCCGCGCGGTTGCCGAGCGCGGGGTTTTCAACGCCGACCCCCGGGGCGAACCCGCACTACGGCGCGAGATCGCCGCACATCTTTCCATCGCGCGTGGACTGCGCTGCACCGCCGAGCAGATCTTTATCACCAGCGGCTACGCGGGCGGCCTTGGCATGGCACTGCGGGCGCTCCAGTTGCGCACCTCGACAGTGTGGACAGAGGACCCCGGATACCCCTTCACCCGTGAGGGATTGAGGATCGCCGGACTTTCGCCGGTGCCGGTGCGGGTCGACGGGGAAGGGATGGTTGTCCAGGAAGCACTCGCCACCGAGCCGACGGCCTCGCTGGCAGTGGTCACGGCCGCACAACAGTCGCCGCTAGGGGTGTCGCTGTCGTTGGCGCGGCGCCGCGAGCTGCTGTCCTGGGCCGAGTCGGCCGACGGCTGGATCATCGACGACGACTACCTCAGCGAGCTGCAGCTGACCGGGCGAGCCGCACCCGCGCTGGCGTCGCTCGACCAGCACGGCCGCGTCATTCACGTCGGCACGTTCAGCAAGACCATCAATCCCGCTCTGCGCCTTGGATTCATCGCGGCGCCCACCGCACTCATCGATCGGTTCGACGCCATGACATCGCTATCCCCTGCCTCGGGTGCCAACACCCAAATCGCGGTCGCCGAGTTCATGCGCGACGGGCATTTCCTGCGCCACCTGCGACGCATGAAACGTCTGTACCTCCGCCGCAGAGAGGCCGTTGAATCCAGCCTGGGACAGTGGTTTCCGCTCACGCGGCTAGCTGGGCCGATGATGCTGTTACAGCTACCGGCCGGCGTCGACGATGTTGAGGTCGCCAGCCGTGCCTGGGCATCGGGCTTTGGTGTCGCACCATACTCGCCGTGGTTCCACGATGAACGGAATTGCCAGCGCGGCTTAGTACTTGGCGTAGCCAATACGCCAGCCGAGGCGGTTGCGAAGCTAGCTGGAGACCTGGCGCAGGTAATCGAGCTGAGCCTGCACGGACCACTCGGCGGCGCCCCATAGCGACGGATCCACGTCGGTGTACACGAACTCGACAACCTGTCGTGCCGAAGCGTCCTCCCCCAGCGCCGCGAGCGCCGTGCGCACCTGATCCAACCGCTGCTCGCGATGTGCCAGATACTCGGCCGAGGCCGCGGACAGGTCGCTCAGTTCCGGCCCGTGACCAGGCAAGACAGCCCGTTTTCCCAGTCCCTGCAGTCGTTTCAAGGAGTCCAGGTAGTCACCGAGGCCGCCGCCGTCCTGTGCGATGACCGTGGTACCGCGCCCCAGGATGGTGTCCGCGGTCAGCACCGCGTCATCGAGCACGAAAGAGACCGAATCATCGCTGTGCCCCGGCGTCGCCAGCACCGAGATCGACAATCCCGCGACGTCGATGCGCTCGCCATCGCTCAGTGCGACGGAATCGCCGCGCAACCAGGCCGGATCCGCCGCGCGCACCGGAGCGCCGGTCAGCTCGACCAGACGGTCGACGCCGCCGGTGTGATCGAAGTGCCGGTGACTCACCAGCACCAACGCCACCTTGCCGATCTTGGCGAGCTCCTCGACATGCACATCGGGGTCACCGGCGGCGACGCCCGGACCCGGGTCGACGATGACGATCTCGTCGCTGCCCGGCGCCCGTAACACCCAGGTGTTGGTGCCCTCCAGCGTCATCATCCCCGGGTTGTTGGCCAACAGCACCGAGGCGGTCTCGGTGACCGGCCGCAGCTGCCCGTAGGCGGGATGCACTATGCGGACACTCCCTCGCGCACCTCTACCAAGATCTCGACCTCGACCGGGGCGTTGATGGGCAGCTCGGCAACTCCAACGGCCGAACGCGCATGCACGCCCGCGTCGCCGAACACCTCGCCCAACAGCTCCGAGGCCCCGTTCACCACGCCGGGCTGGCCGGTGAATCCCGGTGCCGATGCGACAAATCCGACGACCTTGACCACCTTCACCACGTTGTTGATCCCGACGAGGGCGTCCACGGCCGCCACCGCATTCAGGGCGCAGATGCGGGCCAGCCCCTTGGCGTCCTCCGGAGATACCTCGGCGCCGACCTTGCCGGCGGTGACCAGATTGCCGTCCACGATGGGCAGTTGTCCGGAGGTGTAGACGTGGTTGCCGCTGCGTACCGCGGGCTGGTAGGCCGCCAAGGGTGCTGCGACGGCGGGGAGTTCGATGCCCAGCTCGGCCAGCCGGGCGCTATGCGTGCTCATTTGGACCTCTTCAGGTAGGCGACGTGCTGTTCACCGGTGGGCCCCGGCAGCACGCTCACGAGCTCCCAGCCATCGCTTCCCCATTGGTCCAGGATCTGCTTGGTGGCATGTGTCAACAGCGGGACTGTCGCGTACTCCCACGCGGTGCGTTCTGTCATAGGGGCAACCCTAGGGCGTTGTGGGTTGGCAGTCGATGGCGGACAGTTAGCATGCGTGCGTGGTGAACACTTCCCCTGACAATGACGCAGGGACCCCAGCCAACACCTGGCCCGCGCGCGTCGCGAATGCGCGGCTGCACTTTGTGACCGGCAAGGGCGGGACCGGAAAGTCCACCATCGCCGCGGCGCTCGCCCTCGCGCTGGCCGCGGGGGGCCGCAAGGTGCTGCTGGTCGAGGTCGAAAACCGGCAAGGCATCGCCCAGCTCTTCGACGTTCCACCACTGGCACCCAAGGAACTCAAGATCGCCACCGCCGAGGGCGGCGGAGTGGTGAACGCGCTCGCCATCGAGATCGAGACGGCGTTCATGGAGTACCTCGATATGTTCTACAACCTGGGCCTGGCGGGACGCGCGATGAAGCGCATCGGCGCCATCGAGTTCGCCACCACCATCGCACCGGGTCTGCGCGACGTGATCTTGACCGGAAAGATCAAGGAATGCATCGTCCGTACCGACAAGTCAGGACGGCATGTGTACGACGCCGTGGTGGTCGACGCACCGCCCACCGGCCGGATCGCCCGCTTCCTTGACGTGACGTCCGCACTGTCCGATATCGCCAAGGGTGGCCCGATCCATTCACAGTCCGAGGGCGTACGCAGGCTGCTGCACTCGGACCAGACCGCCATCCATTTGGTAACCCTCCTCGAGGCACTGCCCATGCAGGAAACCGCCGAGGCCATCGCCGAACTCACCGAGATGGGCTTGCCGGTGGGCAGCGTCATCGTCAACCGAACCGTGGTGGCGCACCTGTCTCCCGCCGATCTGGACAAGGCCGCCGAGGGCGTCATCGACGCCGATGCGGTACGTAAGGCGTTGGACGAGAACAACGTAACGCTTTCCGACGCCGACTTCGCGGGCCTGCTCACCGAGACCATCGAGCATGCGACCCGGATGCGGGCGCGCGCCGAGAGCGAGGAGCTACTCGGCGAGCTGCGCATTCCGCGCCTGGAATTGCCTACCCTGCCCGACGGCGTCGACCTGGGCAGCCTCTACGAACTGGCCGAGCACCTGGCCGAGCAGGGAGTCCGATGAGCAACGCACCTGCCGTCTTGGACATGGCGGCCATCCTCGAAGATCGCAAGAATCGCGTCGTAGTCTGTTGCGGCGCAGGCGGTGTCGGCAAGACCACGACGGCAGCATCGGTCGCGCTACGCGCCGCGGAGTATGGGCGCACCGTGGTGGTGCTGACCATCGACCCGGCACGCCGGCTGGCGCAGTCGCTGGGCATCGAAGCCCTGGGCAACACCCCACAGCAGGTGCAGATCGAGGGCCTCAAGGGCGAGCTGTTCGCAATGATGCTGGACATGCGCCGCACCTTCGACGAGCTGGTCGTCCAGCACGCGGGATCTGATCGCGCACAATCGATTCTGGACAACAAGTTCTATCAAACGGTCGCCACATCCATGTCCGGCACGCAGGAGTACATGGCCATGGAGAAACTGGGACAGCTTCTCCATGAGGACAAATGGGATCTGATCGTGGTGGACACACCGCCGTCCCGTAACGCCCTGGACTTCCTGGACGCGCCAAAACGGTTGGGCAGCTTCATGGATGGTCGCCTTTGGAAGATGCTGCTGGGATCCAGCCGCGGCCTGGGCCGCATCGTCACCGGAGCTGTGGGGCTGGCGATGAAGGCCCTATCCACGGTGCTGGGCTCCCAACTGCTTTCCGACGCTTCAATGTTCGTGCAATCCCTGGACTCGACGTTCGGCGGGTTCCGTGAAAAGGCGGATCGCACCTACGAATTGCTACGTCGGCGCAGCACCCAGTTTGTTGTGGTGTCGGCCGCCGAGCCCGATGCACTGCGCGAGGCGACCTTCTTCGTCGAACGGCTCACCCAGGAGGGCATGCCGCTGGCCGGCCTCATCCTCAACCGCACCCACCCCACGCTGTCGAGTCTGACCGTTGAGCGGGCTGTCGACCTCGCCGACAATCTCGACGAATCCGGCGAATACAGCCTGCCCGGAGCGGTGCTGCGGATCCACGCCGAGCGGGCCGCGACCGCCAAGCGGGAAATTCGGCTGCTGTCGCGCTTCACCAGCGCCAACCCGACGGTGCCGATCGTCGGGGTCCCTTCGCTGCCGTTCGATGTCTCGGATGTGGATGCGCTGCGCGCCATCGCCGATCAGATCACCGGCGTCGCTTCCTAACCCGGATACACGACCCAGATACACGTCGAGTGTCGACTTTCCGGGCAGAAGTTCGTGAGAACTGCCCGGGAAGTCGACACTCGTCGGAAAAGAGTTAGACGGCGCTCTTGTGCTTGCGCTGCGCGGCGAAGAAGTCAGCCCACGATTCCACCTCGGGGTGCGCCTTCAGCATCGCGCGACGTTGCCGTTCGGTCAGGCCTCCCCAGACACCGAACTCCACTCGGTTATCCAGCGCGTCGGCGCCACATTCCATCATCACCGGGCAGTGGCGGCAGATGACCGCGGCCTTGCGCTGTGCCGCCCCTCGCACGAACAACTCGTCGGGATCGCCCTGTCTGCATCTGGCCTGGGAGACCCAGGCAATGCGAGCTTCTCCACCATCGATCGATACCGCCGTATGCAGAGCACTCATGGCTGGCCGTGAAGCTGACACTGGCAATCCCTTCTGTCACGAGTAGCCCATAAGAGGCGTGGGCCACAGTCCGCTTGGTGTGTAACTTGAATCACACCGTGAGATCAAGCTAGTGGTCAGGGGTTCTCAACGCAACACTTGATCGGAATTTTTTGGGACGGTTGTGCCGACAACGTCTTTTCATCGCCCCGCGAAGGCCCCGCGTTACCAACCAACTACCCCGCAGACACCTCTGGGGATGCCACGTACCCTGTGCCTATGCCAGAACGCCCACCTCAGGCCGTCACCCTCGCGAAGCTCGCGGGCTGCGGACTTGTCGCGGCCGTGGTCTTGGCCGGGCTGATGTTCCCCTTCGCGGGCGGGTTCGGGCTGGCCTCCAATCGCGCGTCCGATGTGGTGGCCAACGGCTCCACCCAGTTGCTTCAGGGCGAGGTGCCCGCGGTTACCACCGTGGAGGACGCCAAGGGCAACAAGATCGCCTATCTCTACACACAGCGGCGCTTCGAGGTTCCGGCCGACGAGATCGCCGACACCATGAAGCTGGCGCTGCTGTCCATCGAGGACAAGCGCTTCACCTCTCATAACGGTGTCGACTGGAAGGGCACGCTGGGCGGCCTGGCTGGATACGCGTCCGGCGACGAGGACACCCGCGGTGGTTCGACCATCGAGCAGCAGTATGTGAAGAACTATCAGCTGCTGGTGGTGGCCAAGACCGATGCTGAACGCAAGGCAGCCATCGAGACCACCCCCGCCCGTAAATTGCGCGAGATCCGGATGGCGCTGCGGCTGGACCAGACCTTCACCAAGCAGGAAATCCTGACCCGATACCTGAACCTGGTGTCCTTCGGTAACAACTCCTTCGGCGTGCAGGATGCCGCACAGACCTATTTCGGCGTCGACGCCAAGGACCTGAACTGGCAGCAAGCCGCGCTACTGGCCGGCATGGTGCAGTCCACGTCGGGGCTGAACCCCTACGTCAATCCCGAACGCGCGCTGGCACGCCGGAACCTGGTGATCGACACGATGATCGCCAACGCCCCCGAGAAGAAGAGCGAGCTGCTGGCCGCCAAGGCACAGCCCCTCGGCGTGCTGCCCCAGCCCAATGAGCTGCCTCGTGGCTGCATCGCCGCGGGTGATCGCGCGTTCTTCTGCGATTACGTCCTCGACTACCTGGCCAAGTCCGGCATCAGCAAGGACCAGGTGATGAAGGGCGGATACCTCATCCGCACCACCTTGGACCCGGACGTGCAGAACTCGGTGAAGCAGGCGGTCTCGCATGTCGCCGATCCCGGTCTCAACGGGATCGCCAACGTCATGAGCGTCATCAAGCCCGGCCAGACCAGCCATCCGATCTTGGCGATGGCCTCCAGCCGCACCTATGGCCTGGACGGTAGCGCCTTCCAGACCATGCAGCCGCAGCCCTTCTCCCTGGTCGGCGACGGCGCCGGGTCGATCTTCAAGATCTTCACGGTGGCCGCGGCCATGGATATGGGGATGGGCATCAACACCGTCCTCGACGTGCCGCCTACCTTCGCGGCCAAGGGCCTGGGCAGCAGCGACGGATCCAAGGGCTGCCCCAAGGACAACTGGTGCGTGAAGAACGTCGGCAACTACCGCTCCCCGATGAGCGTCACCGACGCCCTGGCGACCTCGCCGAACACCGCATTCGCCAAACTCATCCAGTCAATCGGCGTGTCCAAGGCCGTGGACATGGCGGTGAAGCTGGGGATGCGTTCGTACGCTGAGCCCGGAACCGCCAAGCCGTACGACCCTGAGGGCGACGAGAGCCTGGCCGACTACATCAAGAAGTACAACCTGGGCTCGTTCACGCTCGGCCCCATTCAGATCAACCCGCTCGAGCTGTCCAATGTGGCCGCCACCTTGGCGTCGGGCGGCAAATGGTGCCCACCCAACCCGATCGACAAGGTCTTTGATCGCCACGGCAAGGAAGTGCCGACGACGGTGGAGGCCTGCGAGCAGGTGGTGCCCACCGGACTGGCCAACACCTTGGCCAACGCCCTGAGCAAGGACGATCAGCCCGGCGGTACCGCCGCCGGTTCCGCCGGTTCCGTCGGCTGGAGTCTGCCGCTGTCCAGCAAGACCGGCACCACTGAGGCCCACCGGTCGTCGGCGTTCCTGGGCTACACCAGCAACCTGGCCGGGGCGAGCTACATCTACGACGACTCGACCACACCTGGCGATCTGTGCTCTTTCCCGCTGCGCAAGTGCGGTGACGGAAATCTGTACGGCGGTAACGAACCCGCACGTGCCTGGTTCGAGGCCATGAAGCCGATCGCCGACAACTACGGCCCCACCGTCCTGCCGCCCACGGAGCCGCGGTACGTCGAGGGTGGTCCGGGATCCAAGGTGCCCAGCATCACCGGCCTGCGCGAGCCCGAGGCGCGTGATGTCCTCAAGAAGGCCGGATTCCGGGTCGCCGATCAGGCCAGCTCGGTGAACAGCACGGCGCCGTTCAACGACGTCGTGGGTACCAGTCCGTCCGGGACCACCATCCCGGGCTCCATCATCACCATCCTGTTGAGTAACGGAATCCCGCCGGCTCCGCCACCCATTGTCTTCCCGGGCATGCCGGGTGCCCCACCTGGGGAAATGACCACCACCATCGTCAACATCCCCGGCTTGCCGCCCATCACGGTGCCCGTACTGGCACCGCCTCCGTGATCCGTACGAGAAATACGCCACGTTTTGTGCAGGTGATCGGGGGTCCCTCAGCTTTCAGAGTTACCCTCGGATGATGAGCACGTCGTTGAACACGGTTATCAAGCGGGCGGCCGCCTACTCGGCAGGTTCGGCCGCGCTTGGCATCGGGTACGCGTCGATCATCGAACGCAACGCGTTCACCGTCCGTGAGGCGACGATGGATGTGCTCGATCCCGGCGCTTCCCCGCTGCGGGTGCTGCACATCAGTGACATCCACATGCGGCCCGGCCAGCGCCTCAAGCAGGCGTGGCTGCGCGAGCTGGCGCAGTGGCAGCCGGACCTGGTGATCAACACCGGCGACAACTTGGCACACCCCAAGGCGGTGTCGTCGGTGGTACAGGCTCTGGGCGATTTACTTTCCGTCCCAGGCCTTTTCGTGTTCGGAAGCAACGACTACTTCGGTCCGCGCCTGAAGAATCCCGCCAAGTATCTGTACAAGAGCCACGAGCGCAAGCACGGCGAGCCGCTGCCCTGGCAAGACCTGCGGGCCGCGTTCACCGAGCGCGGTTGGCACGACATGACCCACACCCGCCGCGAGATCGAGGTCGGCGGAGTGCGCATCGCGGCAGCCGGCGTGGACGACCCACACCTGCACCGGGACCGCTACGACACCATCGCCGGCATGCCTAACCCACTGGCGACGTTGCGGCTGGGTCTGACGCACTCACCCGAACCGCGCGTGCTGGACCGCTTCGCCGAAGACGGCTACCAGCTGGTGATGGCCGGACACACCCACGGCGGGCAGCTGTGCCTGCCGTTCTACGGCGCGATCGTCACCAACTGCGAGCTGGATCGCTCCCGGGTTAAGGGCCCCTCGCGGTGGGGTTCGCATATGCAGCTGCACGTCTCGGCGGGTATCGGGACCTCGCCGTTTGCCCCCATGCGATTCTTCTGCCGTCCGGAGGCGACGCTGCTGACCCTGGTGCCGGCGCGCACCGGCGGCCACGAGGCCGACGCCGAATCCGGTGACCGGTCGCCCAGCGCCACCGTGCAGTGACGTGAGCCGCGCATGGGCCGATAACGCGGTCCGTTTGATCGAGGCGGACGCCCGCCGCAGTGCGGACACCCATCTGTTGCGGTACCCGCTGCCCACCGCGTGGGCCGACACCGTCGATGTGCAGCTGTACCTCAAGGACGAGTCGACGCACATCACCGGCAGCCTCAAACATCGTTTGGCGCGTTCACTTTTCCTCTACGCACTGTGCAACGGGTTCATCGGCGAGAACACCACCATCGTGGAGGCGTCGTCCGGATCGACAGCGGTCTCGGAGGCCTACTTCGCGCAGCTGCTCGGGTTGCCGTTCATCGCGGTAATGACCGCCTCGACCAGCCCCAGCAAGATCGCCTTGATCGAATCACAAGGCGGGCGTTGTCATTTCGTTGACGAAGCGCAGCAGGTGTATGCCGAGGCGCAGCGGCTTGCCGACGAATCCGGTGGGCACTATCTGGACCAGTTCACCAACGCCGAACGGGCGACCGACTGGCGTGGCAACAACAACATCGCCGAGTCGATCTTCACCCAGATGCATCACGAAAAGCACCCGCTGCCAACGTGGATCGTCGTCGGCGCGGGCACCGGTGGCACCAGCGCGACCATTGGCCGATACATCCGATACCGGCGCTACCCCACCCAACTGTGCGTGGTGGACCCCGACAATTCCGCGTTCTACCCGTCGTATCTCGCCAGACGTGATGTGGTGACCGGCATTTCGTCACGGATCGAAGGCATTGGGCGCCCCCGGGTGGAGCCGTCGTTCCTGCCGACGGTGGTGGACCGCATGGAGCAGGTGGCCGACGCGTACTCCGTGGCCCTCACCCGTCACGCCAGCGCGGTGCTCGGCCGCAAGGTGGGCGCGTCGACGGGAACCAACCTGTGCGGGGCGTTCCAGCTGATCTCGGAGATGGCCGCCACCGGTGTGGGCGGTTCCGTGGTGACGCTGCTGGCCGACAGCGGCGATCGGTATGCCGACACCTACTTCAACGACGACTGGGTGGCAGAGCAGGGCTTCGATCTGCTGGGCCCGTCGGTGCGGCTGGCGGAGTTCGAGGACTCCGCCCGCTGGGACTGATCCCCTCCTTAGACGGCCCCGAGCAGACGGCCCCGAGCGCCACGTTAGGCCCGCGATACACGGCGTGTTTCCGTGCGCAACGCCGCGCTCGATGGCAGGTCACAGGCCCGCTGATCAACGCATTCGCGACCAGCGGGCCCGATGCGATACCCTTGCGAGGCTTCAAAGCGGGGTGTGGCGCAGCTTGGTAGCGCGCTTCGTTCGGGACGAAGAGGTCGTGGGTTCGAATCCCGCCACCCCGACGCTAGAAGTTAAGGCCCGGCCAGGGACTCCCGGTCGGGCCTTTTTCATTGGCATGACATGGTGGGGGCATGGATGTCTCTGCACTCGCGTCGCATCCCGTTGCCCTTGCGGCGGTCGCCATCGCGTTGCTTTTCGCCTGGAAGCTGCGCAAGGCCGTGATGCTGATCGGTGTGCTGGCAGCGGTAGTCCTGCTAGTTGCCCTGTATCGGTAACAGCTAAGCCGGAGCGCGCGACATTTCTTTCGGTAAGGTTTGTCAAAACCCGACGAATGGGAGCTTTACATGAAGAAACGCCTCGTGAGCGCTGGCGTGATCGCGCTGGCCGCCGCACTCAGTGGGCCTGCTGCCCTGGCCGCCGCGGCCCCGGCCGACGAACAGCAGATCAGGGACATCGTCGCTGGTGAGGCGGCTGCCATCAAGTCGCTCGACAACGCCAAGCTCTCGACGTTCTTCTGCGACAAGTTCCGCGGCGTGGTGGCCTCCAAGACTGCCGATGATCAGATCCCCCCGCTGAGCCAGATCGCCGGCTACGGGCCCGGGATGATCAACGCCGTGGCCTCGGCCGCCGGTGTCTCCGGCCCGACCACCCAGGCACTGACCACCGCGATCCAGAACAACGACGACAAGGCTTACCGGTCGTCGTTCCACAACGCGGCCCGCGAGGTACTGGCCGGAGTGAACTACAACGTCTCCGACGTCAACGTCACCGCTCCGACGGCCACCGCGGACGTCACCGCGCAGGGTCACGATGTCACTGCGAACCAGCAGCGCGAGTTCGTGCAGGAGAGCGGGAAGTGGAAGGACTGCACCGACCCGGAGAAGCGCCCTCAGACCTCGGGCAACCCGCTGCTCACGTCGCTGCTGAACTAACGCGCTAGCAGCTAGCTCAGGCCGCCCGTGTCCGCCAGGACACGGGCGGCTTGTGTTGTCAGTGCCCAGTCAATATTCGTTGGCGCCGGCAAGGCTAGATCTCTACCCTGGATCCGTTTGTGCCATAACCGATTACCTTGAACAGATAGAGCCGATGCCCGACTTCTCCCCGATCATCACCGATTTCTGGCACGCCTACGTCGGTCGCGGCGCAGTGCTGAGGGAAAGCGCCGACTTCCGCCTTGCCGTCAGTCAGGAACTCCACGAGGACACCGAACTGATGGTGCTCCAGACGGTTGCCGGTCAGACCAGCGTCATCCTCACGCCCGAACTTGCCACGCGTGCCGGATTCAGCGAGTCCCAGCCACTTTCGGAGGCAGAATTCCGGACCAGCCTCGACAAGGCGGGTCTGGCACTGCACGGCGCGGACAACCTGTTCTACTTCACCAACGAGGCCCGCGACGCGCTGGTCGCCGAGTTTCCGACCGGTGACATCCGCCAGCTGACGGCCGACGACAAGGAAATCTTCGCGGCGTTCCAGTCGGCTGCCACCGAAGAAGATCTGGACGATGCCCAGGTGGAGTTGGATCACTGGGCCGTATTCGGGTCCTTCGACAATGGCCGCCTGGTCGGAGCATCCAGCACCTATCAGTGGGAAGACGCACCCATCATGGATCTCGGGGTGCTGACATTGCCGGTGTTCCGGGGCAAGGGGCACGCCCGACGGCTGGTGCGCGCGGCGTTTCGGTACGCCTGCACGCAGGGCTACGAGCCGCAGTACCGCTGCCAGCTCGACAACGCGGCATCGAGCGCGTTGGCTCCCGCGGCCGGACTCACCCTGTTCGGCACCTGGGACGTGATTGCCGGCTAGCGCTACCGGGCGGTCACCGGCATATCGATGGTGTCGGATTTACCGTCTCGGTCGGCGATGACCAGTTTGGTGAACTGCCACCAGCCGCTGTCATCCGGGAGCGACCGCGGCGCTTCGAAGGTCAGCATCACGTCCCGTCGGGTAGTACCGCCCGTCGCGCAGTCGGGTACACAGTCCTTTGTCGCACGCACCGCCTTCCCGGTGGCCCGCTGCTGCGTCCAGCTGTCCCAGGTGATGTCGACCAGCATGTCGCCGGCATCGGCGGGAGTCAGCACGATCTGGGCCGGTTTCTCCTCGGGCTGCCGCGTCACCGGATTCCAGTAGACGCCGCCCGGCGGGACCACTCGATGGGAAGTCTCGGGGGACGCCGCCGGGGTGGACGCGGCCGAGGTGGACGCGGACTCCTGCCCTGAAGGCGATGCGCCGCAACCCGCAAAAACAAACGCCGACAAGGCAATTCCGGTCGACAACATGAGCTGCGTCATGTTCAGACCGTACCAGCGAACTGGCGATAACTGTTGGCCCAATCTCAGAGACGGCGGGTCAGCCGGGTGCCGATGAGCGGGGCGATCTTGTCGGCCAGGTAGGCATGACCGGCATCGTTGGGGTGCACCCCGTCGGAGCCGATCAGCTCCGGGCGCCCGACGAACCACCGTTCGGCCAGTGGGTCTATCCAGGCGGCACCGACCGCGCGGGCCTGTCCGTACAGGATGTCCCGCAGCTGGGTCACCACCTCGGGAACGTCGGCTGTCGGCCAGGGCGGCCCGATGACCAGCAGCTTGGCCGCGGGCGCCATGCGCCGCGCCGACTCCAACGTGCTGCGGGTGGCCTCGGTGTACGCGTCGGGGTCGACGCCCTGATCATTGCGCGATCCGAAGAACACCACGAGCTCGTCGTCCGGATGCACGACGCGACCGGTCAGGTCGGCGAAGACGCTGCCATGGTCGCCGCGCACGCCGTATCCGGCGCGGCCCTCGGCAGCCACGTCCGCGGTGACGCGCACACCCTCACGGCCCAGAATGCGCCAGGCCAGCGACGTCCATGACTTGGCGCCAAGGCCACCTTCCTTGGTGCCTGTGGTGTAGGAATCGCTGACCACCGCGACATGGTTCAGACCCGATCCGGAGTAGGCGAGCCGATACGGCCGCACCGGCGCCGGCCGCTCTGCGACCACGCCAAAGAGAAACGCGAATGCGATGATGAACGCGGCCAGACGGACCACTGCTACCTCCACTGTCCCCAGCATTTTACGGGCACGCAAACCCGACTGCGGCACAGCGTTATTCGTTTGAAACTATCGACTCGTTACACCGGTCGACACCGGCTCCCGATCGGGATCCGTCACATCCGCGGGCACCTGGTGTTTACGGCCATTGTGCGGAACATGGTGATCGGTGATGGCGGGCTTGGTGACACCGATCATGCGGCGCATCCACCGTCGCCCAGGTTCCTCCACCCAGTGATAGAGCGCCATGGATAGTGCCACCGCCAGCGCCAGCAACCCGATGACGATCCACCCGCCGCCGGGATCGAGCAGCGAAAGCTCGAACTGCTTGGTGGCCCACGTCCAGGAGACGTGCACCAGCTCGTGGACCATGTACAGCCCGAAGGAGATCTGGCCGCCATAGACCATGACGCGGGTCGAGAGCAGGGTTGGCAGCGGGCCGATGCCCACGGACAAGGCCATCACCAACGGCACGAACAGCGCGTCCACGACGCCGCTGCTGTCAACCACGCCAGAGATCGGGTGGGCGTCCAGGAAGTACAGCGCGCCCACGATCGTCGCCACGATCAGCAGCGCGACGTAACCGGCCATGTGGCGGGAGCGGTGTGACAGCTTGAGCCGGCTCACGGCCGCGCAGGCAAGGGCACCGGCCGTGAACTGCATGACGATGCGCGGTAGCCAGCTCCATGGGGTGTAGAACTGCCCGGTCAGCAGCAGGAGCATCACCGGCGGCAGCGAGGCCAGCACGGCCAACACCATGAGGCTGCGGGCCCGGGTGGCGTGCGCCATCCGGAAGATGACCAGGACCAGTCCACCGAAAAGTAGGTAAGCCAGCCATTCGGCGCTGATGGACCAGGCCGGACCGTTCCAGCTGGATAGGTCGAAGTACGGCCGGAACCACAGCTGCACCATGAACAGCTGGCGCACGTAGTTGGTGGCGTCGAAGGTATCGATGCGTTCGGGGACGTGCCCGACGTGCATGGTGAAGATGACCCACAGCGCGGCCAGGTGCATGGTGACCAGGTAGACGGGCCAGACCCGTGCCAGCCGCAGCCAGAGGAAGTGCAGCGTCTCCCGGGTGGACCAGCGGTGGCCCATCCTGTCGAGGTAGTTCCACGTCAGCACGAATCCGCTGAGGATGAAGAACAGGTCGACGCCCTGGGCACCGCAGTTGAGGATGGGGTTCAGCGCGGACCGAAATGCTGGGGCGGCCTGTTCCAGGAGCGGGCGGAAGTGGAAGAGCACCACCCAGAACGCAGCGATGATGCGCAGACCCGTGAGGGCCTTGATCTCTCCGCCGCGCACAACTCTCTCCGTCAAGCTCGCTACCAGCTCTTTCGCGCTTCTTTGCGATCAACCGGTCGAGCACGCCTCCCCGCGACCCAATTCCGGCGTACTTCGGAGACTAACAGCGCAGGCTGCCAAAGCCTGAATCTGCGACCCGCCGCCATGGCGCACGTCCCCGCTGTCAGGTCGGTCCTGGGTTCTATCGTTGCGACGATGGCACTTCACCTGCGCCGGGCCGAGCGGACCGACATGCTCGCCGACGGGCTCGCCCGGCTGCTGTCCGAACCTGCCGCGGACCCCTTTGCGCAGGAGTTGGTGCTGGTGCCGGCCAAGGGCATCGAACGGTGGCTGAGCCAGCGGTTATCCTGTCACCTCGGGGTGTGCGCGGGTGTGCGATTCCGCAGCCCGCGCTCGCTGATCGCCGAGATCACCGGCACGGCGCAGGACGATCCATGGTCGCCCGAGGCGCTGGTCTGGCCGCTGCTCTCGGTGATCGACGAGCACCTGGATGAGCCCTGGGCGAGGCCACTGGCCACTCATCTCGGGCAGTTTGAGGCCGGTGAGGAACGTGAGCTGCGCCAGGGCCGCCGCTACGCGGTGGCGCGCCGGCTCGCCGGGCTGTTCACGTCCTATGCCCGCCAGCGCCCGGAGCTGTTGATCTCCTGGCTGGACGGCGACGCCGTCGAACCGGACCTGGCCTGGCAGCCGCCGCTGTGGCGGGCACTGGTTTCGCGTGTCGACGCCGTCCCTCCGCATGTCCGGCACGGCCAGGTACTGGCGCGCCTGCGGGAGGCACCGTCGGACCTGCCGGCACGAATCTCCCTGTTCGGGCACACACGACTCCCGGTGACCGATATCGAATTGCTCGACGCACTCTCGACGCATCACGATCTGTACCTGTGGCTGCCACATCCCAGTGACACGCTCTGGCACACATTGTGCGCGGAGCACGGCGCAGTACCCCGGCGCGAAGACACCGGGCACCGCGCGGTACGCCATCCCCTGCTGGCCACGCTGGGACGGGACGTGCGCGAGCTGCAGCGCGCCCTGCCACCGTCAGTGTCTGACGAATATCTGAGTGGCGCAACATTTTCCGACACCCTGCTGGGCTGGCTGCAATCCGACCTAGCGGCCGACCAGATCCGTCCGGAGGGGCGGGTGCTGGCTCCCGGCGACCGATCCGTGCAAGTGCATTCCTGCCACGGTCCCGCGCGTCAGATCGATGTACTGCGCGAGGTGCTCCTGGGCCTGCTGGCCGACGATCCCACGCTGGAACCCCGCGACATTCTCGTCATGTGCCCGGACATCGAAACGTATGCGCCGCTGATATCGGCCCGCTTCGGTCTCGGTGAATCGGTGCCCGGCGCCCATCCGGCCCATCAACTCCGGGTCCGGCTCGCCGATCGAGCTCTGGTGCAAACCAATCCGCTGTTGACGGTCGCCGCGCAGGTACTGGCGCTGGCCAGCGGACGGGCCACCGCGAGCGAGGTCTTGAACCTCGCGGAAACGGCGCCGGTGCGCACGCGATTTGGTTTCTCCGACGACGACCTGGACGCGATCACCGCGTGGGTGCGGGAGGCGAACATCCGCTGGGGATTCGACCCCGGGCATCGCACGCCCTACGGCGTCGATTTTCTCCACAACACCTGGCGTTTCGGTATCGACCGAGTGCTGGCCGGGGTGGCGATGTCCGAGGACTCGCACGCGTGGCTGGGCGCCACGCTGCCCCTCGATGATGTGAGCAGCAACCGGGTCGAGCTGGCCGGCCGCTTCGCCGAATTCATTGCGCGGCTCCACACGACGGTGACGTCACTGAGCGGTGCCCGGCCCCTCGATCAGTGGCTCACGGCGTTGTCCACCGGCATCGAGGCCCTCGCCGAGGACGCGGAGGACTGGCCCCGCGCCCAGATGCTGCGCGAGTTCGCCGAGATCCTTGCGCAGGCTGATCCGGTCTCGTTGCGGCTCAGCGATATTCGTGCGCTTCTGGATCGCCACCTGGCGGGCCGCCCCACCCGCGCCAACTTCCGCACCGGGACACTGACGGTCTGCACCATGGTGCCCATGCGTTCGGTTCCGCACCGGGTGGTCTGCCTGGTCGGGCTCGATGACGGCGTGTTCCCCCGGCTCGGCGCCGTCGACGGGGATGACGCACTGGCCCGTGACCCGAGGACCGGTGAGCGCGATATCCGTTCCGAAGACCGGCAATTGCTGCTCGACGCGATCGGTGCTGCCACCGAAACCCTGGTGCTCACCTACACCGGCGCCAATGAGTACTCGGGGCAGGCCCGTCCCCCGGCGGTGCCGCTGGCCGAACTGCTCGACGCGTTGGACGTCACCACCCCACAACCGGTTCGGTCGCGGGTGCACGTGACACACCCCTTGCAGCCGTTCGATATTCGCAATGTGACACCGGGCGGTGTGATTCCCGCAGTCCCCTTCACCTTCGACACCACCGCGCTGACCGCGGCCCGCGCGGCCGCGGGTGCGCGGGCGCAGCGGCCCCCGTTCATCTCCGGTCCGCTACCCGCACCGGCCGTGGCCGACGTGGCCTTGGCGGACCTCGCCACGTTTTTCAACCACCCCATCAAGGGGTTCTTCCGGGCCCTGGACTACACCCTGCCGTGGGATGTGGACGGGGTCTCCGACGATATGCCGGTCGAGATCGACGCCCTCGAAGAGTGGACGGTGGGTGACCGCATGCTGGCCGACATGCTGCGCGGCATGTCGGCCGCCGACGCACAGCAGGCCGAATGGCGCCGCGGCACTTTACCTCCCGGCCAACTCGGCTGGCGGCGCGTCTCCGAGCTGCGGGACCGTTGTGCGGCGCTGGCCGAAGTGACCAGGGGGTACCGCACCGCCGATACCCGCGCCTTCGACGTCGATATCAATCTCGGTGATGGGCGCCGCCTTACCGGCACGGTATCCCCGGTGTTCGATGAGCGGCTGGTATCGGTCACCTATTCGCGACTCGATGCCAAACATCTGCTGCAATCGTGGATTCCCCTGGTGGCGTTGACCGCCCATGACCCGCGGCCCGATTGGTCGGCGGTGTGCATTGGCCGCGCCAGGCGCGGTCCACAACCGCTGGCGCGCACCCTCGGGCGACCCGGCAACGCGGTGGACGTGCTGCGTGACTTGGTGGCTGTGTATGACGCGGGGCGCCGCGAGCCGTTGCCCTTGCCGCTAAAGACCTCCTATGCGTGGGCGCAGGCCCGCCTCGATCGCGACGATCCCGAGTTGCAGGCCGGATACCGTTGGCGTTCCGGAAACTTCCCGGGCGAGGACGCCGATCCTGCGGTCGAGCGCGCCTTCGGAAAGGGTGTCTGGTTGCGGCATTTGATGCAGCCGCTGCGGTCCGGCGAAGAGACCGAGGGCGAAACGAACCGACTCGGAGCGTATTCCGCGCGGTTATGGCTGCCGCTGCTGCGGGCGGAGCGTGGCTCATGAAGCGATTCGACCTGCTGGGGCCGCTACCCGCCGAACGTTCCACCACTGTGCTGGAGGCCAGCGCGGGGACCGGAAAGACGTTCGCGCTGGCGGGTTTGGTCACCCGGTACGTCGCCGAGGGTGTCGCAACGCTGGATCAGATGCTGCTCATCACCTTCGGACGCGCCGCCAGCCAAGAACTCCGCGACCGGGTACGCGGCCAAATCGTAGATGCCCTGCGGGCTTTCGAGGATCCGTCGACGGCCTGCACGGATCTGACGCGGTATCTGACCTTGGCCGACCAGGAGTTGAGGCAACGACGACTACGGGACGCTCTTGCGGGTTTCGACGCCGCGACCATCGCCACCACCCATCAGTTCTGCCACATCGTGCTCAAATCCTTGGGGGTCGCTGGCGACAGCGACTCAGACGTCACGCTCGTGGAGAACCTGGACGACCTGGTCTGTGAGATCGTCAACGACCGTTATCTGACGCATTTCGGCAAGGAGCGTGACACTCCGCCGCTGAGCTACCCGGGGGCGTTGCGCCTGGCCAGAGAGGTGGTGCGCAATCCGGCGACACAGCTGCGTCCGCGCGAACCCGAGGCCGATTCGTACGCACTGGCCGCGCTGACCTTCGCCCGGGATGTGCTGGAGCAGTTGGAAATCCGCAAGCGCCGCCGCGGCATTCTGGGATTCGATGATCTATTGACCCGGCTGGCCACGGCACTGGATGCCCCGGATTCGCCGGCGGGGGCACGGATGCACCAGCGGTGGCCCATCGTCATGGTGGACGAGTTTCAGGACACCGACCCGGTGCAGTGGCAGGTGCTGGAGCGGGCCTTCTCGGGCCGCTCCACGCTGGTTCTGATCGGCGACCCCAAGCAGGCCATCTACGCGTTCCGCGGCGGTGATATCGACACCTATCTGCGTGCGGCGGACACGGCCGGCGATAAGCAGACGCTAGGCACCAATTGGCGCAGCGATGCCGCGTTGGTCGAGCGGCTACAGGCGGTGCTGCGGGGTGCACAGCTCGGCGGTCCGGACATCGTGGTTCATGATGTCCAGGCGCATCACCAGGGGCATCGACTGGCGGGGGCCCCACACAACGATCCGTTCCGGCTACGGGTGGTGTCGCGAAATCGGGACGGCATCAAGGTCATTCCCATCGCCGATCTGCGGCGCAACATTGGCAAGGATCTGGCCGCCGATATCGGGGCGTTGCTGTCCAGTGGGGCGACCTTCGACGGTCGCCCGGTGCGGGCCCGGGATATCGCGGTGATTGTCGAGGCCCACAAGGATGCGCGGGCCTGCCACACCGCGCTGGCCGACGCGGGGATTCCGGCCGTCTACACCGGCGACACCGACGTGTTCAGTTCCGATGCCGCTCAGGACTGGTTGTACCTACTGGAGGCGTTCGATCAGCCGCATCGCCCCGGTCTGGTGCGCGCCGCCGCGGCGACGGTGTTCTTCGGCGCGACGGCGGAAACCCTTGCCACTGGCGGTGAATCGCTGACCGATGAGATCGCGGGAACCCTGCGAACCTGGGCGGGAAGAGCCCGCGAGCGCGGGGTTGCTGCGGTGTTCGAGGCAGCCCAGCTGGCCGGAATGGGCAGACGCGTCCTGTCGTGGCGCGGCGGTGAGCGAACCATGACCGACCTCGCTCATTTGACCGAGCTGTTGCAGGAGACGGCACACCGCAATGGTTTCGGACTGGCCGCGCTGCGCGATTGGCTGCGCACCCAATGCTCGGAGGGTGGGGCCGAGGCAGAACGCAACCGGCGCCTGGACAGCGATGCCGCCGCCGTGCAGATCATGACGGTCTGGGTGAGCAAGGGCTTGCAGTTCCCCATCGTGTATCTGCCGTTCTCATTCAATCGATATGCCCCGGAACGAGATTACGTGCTCTACCACGAGGATGGGGAACGTTGTCTGCACATCGGAGGCAGGGAGGACCCTGATTATTCGATGGCCGATCTGGCGGGCCGCACCGAGGCGGCCCGTGATGCCAGCCGGCTTACGTATGTGGCGTTGACGCGGGCACAGTCGCAGGTGGTGGCCTGGTGGGCGCCGTCCTTCGATGAGCCCAACGGCGGACTGTCCAGGCTGCTACGTGGGCGCGCTCTCGGGAATCCATCGGTGCCCGACAAGTGTTCTCCTGCCAAGATTTCCGATGTGGACGCGCTCAAGCGATTGCGGGCATGGGAAGCCGAGGGTGGCCCGAAGATCGAAGACGCTCTGGTCGCCGGATTCGTTCCCGCCGCAGCAGCATCGATTTCCGAGGATCTCGGGGTGCGGGTGTTTGATCGGCCGATCGATACCGCCTGGCGGCGCACCTCCTATTCGGGGCTGTTGCGTGCCGCCGAAGAGTCGGGGGTGTCCAGCGAGCCGGAGATCGCTGAGCTGGACGACGAGGTGGATGACATTCCGTTGCGTTCCACCCCAACCGGCGCCGACGTGCCCTCGCCGATGGCGCAGCTCCCTGCCGGGGCGGCGTTCGGTTCGTTGGTGCACGCCGTGCTGGAAACCACGGATCCGTTGGCGCCGGACCTGGTCGCGGAACTGCAGTCGCAGATCACCCGGCACGCGGAGCGATGGCCGGTGGAGGTTCCGACGGCAGAGTTGGCCGCGGCGCTGGAGCCGATGCACGACACTCCGCTGGGTCCCCTGCTGCCCGGCGTAACGCTGCGTCAGATCGGGCTGCGGGATCGTTTGTGCGAGCTGGATTTCGAGTTCCCGTTGGCCGGCGGTGACGCTGCCGGAGGATCGTTCGCGCGGCTAGCCGACGTGGGCGTGCTGCTGGGCAAGCACCTCGCTGCCGACGATCCCCTCGCGGTGTACGCATCACGTCTCACCAGCGCCGGGCTGGGAGCGCAGAGCCTGCGCGGATATCTGTCGGGTTCCGTGGATGCGGTGCTGCGGGTTGGCTCGCGATACGTGGTGGTCGACTACAAGACCAACTGGCTGGGTACCGGCGACGCTCCGTTGACGGCGGCTGATTACTCGCGACCGCGCATGGTCGAGGCCATGTTGCATTCGGACTATCCCCTGCAGGCGCTGCTGTACAGCGTGGTGCTGCATAGGTTCCTGTCGTGGCGACTACCGGGGTATCGACCGGAGGAGCATCTGGGCGGTACCGCATATCTGTTTGTGCGCGGGATGTGTGGCGCGAATACCCCGGTGGTGGAGGGGCATCCGGCCGGGGTGTTCAGTTGGCAGCCGCCCTCGGCGTTGGTGGTCGCGCTGTCGGAGATGCTGTCATGAGCTTGGTGGAAGCGTTCGGTGAGATTCTCGAACCCGCGGATGTGCATGTGGCACAGCGGTTGACGGCGTTGGCATCCGAGACCGACGAATCGGTGGAGCTGGCGATCGCGCTGGCGGTGCGGGCACTGCGCGGCGGGTCGGTGTGTGTGGACTTGCGCGCGGTGGCGGCGCAGGTGGATGTGCCCTCGCTGCCGTGGCCCGATGCGGATACCTGGTTGGCGGCGGTACGGGCCAGCCCGCTCGCGGGTGAGCCGCCCGTGCTGCGGCTTTTCGGCGAGCTGCTGTACCTCGATCGGTACTGGCGCGAGGAACAGCAGGTGTGCGAGGACGTGCAGGCCCTGATGGCCGCCGCACAACCACACTCCGAAGTGCCCACCTATGAGCGACTTTTCCCACCTGGATTCGAGGAGCAGCGCGCCGCTGCCGATATAGCGCTATCGCAGGGCCTGACCGTGCTGACTGGCGGGCCGGGCACGGGCAAGACCACCACGGTGGCGCGGCTGTTGGCGCTGCTGGCCGAACAGGCATCATCGGCGAGCGCCGCGCCGCTGCGCATCGCGCTGGCAGCACCGACAGGCAAGGCCGCGGCCCGGCTGCAGGAAGCGGTGCAGCTGGAGGTCAACAAGCTGGATGCCGTCGACCGGTCGCGGTTGGCTGGGTTGCAGGCGACCACGCTGCATCGTCTGTTGGGGTCGCGCCCCGACACGTCGTCCCGCTTTAAACATGATCGCGGAAACCGGTTGCCGCACGACGTGATTGTGGTGGACGAGACGTCGATGGTGTCGCTGACAATGATGGCGCGGTTGTTGGAGGCGGTGCGCCCGCAGGCCCGGCTGCTGCTGGTGGGTGATCCGGATCAGCTGGCCTCGGTGGAGGCGGGCGCGGTGCTGGCCGATCTGGTCGAGGGCCTGGGGTCCGAGCGAGTGGCGGCACTGCGCACGTCGCACCGTTTCGGTGCGGCGATTGGCGCGTTGGCGGCGGCGGTGCGTGACGGAGACACGGATCGTGCGCTCGAGGTACTGGCGTCTGGAGATCCCCATGTCGAGTGGTCGACGGATTCAGATGGGCTGCGCGATGCGCTTGTCCCCCATGCGCTTGCACTACGAGCGGCGAGTCAGGCGGGTGACGTCGCGGCGGCACTGGCCGTGCTCGACGAGCACCGGCTGCTGTGCGCGCATCGGCACGGACCATTCGGGGTCACGCACTGGAACCGACAGGTGGAGCGGTGGATCACCGAGGAGACGGGCGAGCCGCATTGGGCGGCCTGGTACGCGGGACGCCCGATTCTGGTGACTGCCAATGACTATGGATTGCGCCTGTACAACGGCGATACCGGCGTGACGGTGGCCGGGCCTGATGGCTTGCGCGCAGTGATCGGCACGGCGTCGTTCGCGACCAGCCGCCTGATTGAGGTGGAGACCATGCACGCCATGACGATTCACAAGTCACAAGGCAGCCAGGCGCATGAAGTGACTGTGTTGCTGCCCGCGGAGGATTCCCGACTGCTGACGCGCGAGCTGTTCTACACCGCAGTCACACGCGCCAAGGAGCGCGTGCGGGTGGTCGGGTCCGAGGCCGAGGTGCGGGCCGCGATCCAGCGGCAGGCGGTGCGCGCGTCGGGGTTGGGGCGGAGGTTGCGTGGCAGTCGGGATGTACACATCGAATCGATACACACTCGGCAGGACTCTTGATCATCCTGAAGTGCGTTAACAGTTCATCTCGACGCCATGCGACTACCACCCATGGCAGACTCTCACCATGGACAGCGAGGTGGAGCGGCATCTCCGCCAGATGATCTTTGATCGGCTTACTGAGATCACCGCCGACCGTGGCGCGATTACGCGGTCAGAGTTGGAGTCTCTAGAAGTCAGCAATCAGGTCCGACGTGTCATTGACCGTAACCGCGGCATTTGGAATCCACGGGACCTCAACGCGACCCTTTCCGTCGTATCGAATCCGAAAGGGCCATACGCGGATACACATTTTGGTGATTCCCTTTTTGGGTACGACTACGAGGCCGGTAGCACAGATGGCTCCAATCGCAAGCTGCGGCGAGCCTATGAACTGGAACTACCCATCATTTTGTTGCGTACTATCCGGGCAGGGGTATTCGTACCTGTCTTTCCCGTTTACGTCGTAGCCGACGACATGCCCAACCGCAGATTTATCCTCGCGCTGGACGAGAGTCTGCGATCCGTCCCCGACCCCCTACATCTGAGCCCTCTCGAACGCGCTTACGCCGAGAGAACTACCAAACTCCGACTTCACCAGCCCGAGTTTCGCGGAAAGATTCTGTTGGCCTATCAACAACAATGCACCGTTTGCACGTTGAGACACGGCAAGCTCCTGGACGCTGCACACATCATCGGAGATCACAAACCCAACGGATCACCGATCGTCGAGAACGGACTTAGCCTTTGCAAGCTCCACCACGCCGCCTACGACACGAACCTCTTAGGCATATCGCCCGACTATGCGGTGCGTATCAATCGTGAGCTAATGGACGAGGTGGACGGCCCTATGTTGCGGCACGGTCTTCAAGAGATGGACGGACGTACATTGGCGCTCCCGACACGCATCGTTGACTACCCGTCTAAAGATCGTCTAGCGGAGCGTTTCGACGAATTCCTCACAGCTGGCTGACCGTCAGCCCACCTCCTTCGGCCCCCATCCGGCACACTGGCATAGAACGCCATGACCGCAGCCGTGCTAGGACAGATACCCAGATGACGCAACCGCAGTACCCCCAGGGCCCGATTCAGCAGACCCAGCCGCAGCAGTACCCCACGTACCAGCAGCCCAATCCCTACGGCCCGCCTCCCAGCGGCTACGCCCCTGCTCCCAAGCCGCCCCGGCCGCCCCTGACCCCGCAGCAGAAGGCGCTGGCCATCGTCGGCGGCTCGCTCGGCGTCTTCCTGATCGCCCTGTTGGTCCTGGGCCTGACCACCAACTCCACCCCGCAGAGTGTCAGGACGCACGCCTCCGACCAGATCGTCGACTCGCCCCGCTCGTCCGGCTCCAACAACGAGCAGGACGTCAAGGCGATCAAGCAGACCATCTCCGGCATGGCCGAGGCCGCCAAGGCCAACGACTTCAAGAAGATGCTCACCTTCTTCTGCGCCAAGTACCGCGAAGCGTTCAAGGACATCGCGGGCAGCGGCCAGGCTCCCGATCTCAACGCCCTGACCAAGTCCGACAACGGGCCGTCGAAGATCACCGGCCTCGATATCAACGGCGACAACGCGGTCATCCACATCACCGACGCCAAGGGCAAACACGATATCGAGTTCAAGAAGGAGACCAGCGGCTGGAAGTTCTGCCCGAAGGCCTAGCGGCCCCACTCATCCGCGAGTGGATTCCACCGTGGCCGTTGGATATTGCCCGCACCCTCGGTATCCACCGCCGCGGCTCGGCTGACCCCACATACCGGGTCGCACCCGGCGGAGCCATCACCCGGGGCTCCTACACCCCCGACGGCCCCGGGGTGCTGACGATCTCGCGTGAAAACAAAACCGTCATCGGCCGCGCGCACGGTGACGGCGCCGCATGGCTACTCGATCGCCTGCCACGCCTCCTCGGCGCCGATGACGAGCCCGAAGCGCTCATACCCAAACACGATGTGATTGCCCGGCTGATCCAGGCCGCCAAGGGCGTCCGCCTCGGCGCGACCGATCGCGTCTGGGAGGCACTGGTACCCGCCGTCCTGGAACAGAAGGTTCCCGGCGCCGAAGCCTGGCGAGCCTGGCGGCATCTGCTCAACCACGTGGGCATCGAGCTGAACGGCGCCAAAGCGCCACCACCGCAACGGCAATGGCTCGACATCCCGTCCTGGGAATGGCACAAGTCCGGCGCCGAACCGGTCCGAATGCGCACCATCCGCGCTGCCGCGAACATCGACGTGGAGACCAAGCCCGAGCACCTGACCTCGATCCACGGCATCGGACCATGGACCGAGGCCGAGATACGGGTCCGCGCCCTGGGCGATCCCGACGCCGTTCCTGTCGGCGACTACCACATTCCCTCGCAGGTGGGCTTCGCCCTCACCGGCCACAAAACCGATGACGCCGGCATGCTGGAGCTTTTGGAACCCTATGCCGGGCAACGCTATCGAATCATCCGGCTCATCGAGCTCGTCGCGCCGAAACCCGCCCGGCGCGGGTCACGGATGCCTGTCCGCGAATACCGCAACTTCTAAGATCCGACAAGCGGTTCGGCGAATTTGTGGATAGCCATCGCGGTTGTGGATAACCCCGGCCAGCTGTCGGTCGTCGTCCATAGCCTGCAGGTATGAGTCCAATCGACGATCTACTGACGGCGGCAACGGCTGTCGTCGAGTCGTCGTTTGATGAGCTCAACAATCCCGAATTGCTCTCGGCGCTAAGGCAGCTGGAGATCGCACAGCGCAAGATCACTGCGGCCTCACACACACTCGCCGCCCGGCTAGTGCAACGCGGTTCACCGGTCGCATTGGGCGGTACGTCGTTCGCGGAAGTGCTGGCACGGCACCTCTCGATATCTACCGCAACCGCCCGGCGCCGCCTCGCTGATACCGCACATCTCGGCCCGCGGCGTGCATTGACCGGCGAGCCCCTACCACCTGCACTTCCGCATGTCGCCCACGCGTTGCGAGAGGGCCGCCTCGGTGACGAGCACGTGCGGATCATCCGCAGGTTCTTCGACGTATTACCCGACGTGGTCGACGCCGACACCCGCGAAGCCGCCGAGGAGCGGCTGGCGTCAATGGGAACCGAATTCGGCCCGGAACAACTCCGCGCGGGCGCCGATCGGATCGCCGCCCTGATCAATCCCGATGGTCAGTTCTCCGATATCGACCGCGCCCGCAGACGGGGCATATCGATCGGACGCCAGGGAGCCGATGGGATTCTGCTGGATCCAGAGACCCGGACCTATCTCGACGCGGTGCTGAGCAAGCTCGCGGCGCCAGGTATGTGTGATCCTCGTGATGAATCCCCCATGACCGAAGGTGAACCCGACTCAGCGGCTGCCGAGCGAGATACACGAACTTCCGCCCAACGAAACCACGATGGGCTGCGAGCGTGCCTGCGCAGCATCTTGGCCTCGGGCAAGCTCGGCACACACCACGGACTACCCGTCACCGTGGTGGTCTCGACAACCCTGAGTGAGCTGCAAGGCGCGGCCGGGCGTGCGATATCAGGCAGCGGCAACCTGGTACCTATCCCCGATCTGATCCGGATGGCTGCCCACGCCTTCCACTACCTCACAATATTCGGCGACGACGGCCGCCCGCTACACCTCGGGCGGTCCAAAAGGATCGCCACCCCAGATCAGCGAATCGTGCTACACGCCAAGGATCGTGGCTGTTCGGCACCCGGATGTACCGTGCCCGGCTACCTATGCCAGGTTCATCACGTCGACGATTGGCGCGACGACGGGCCGACCGACATCGACAATCTGACCTTCGCCTGCGGCCCACATCATCGGCTGCTCCAGCAGGGCTGGACCACCCGAAAACGCCGCAGTGACGGGATTACCGAATGGATTCCGCCGCCGCATCTCGATACCGGCCAGTCCCGCACCAACGACTACCACCACCCTGAGCGGTTCCTCCTGGACTTCTAGCCCGCCAGGTGCGCCGACAGCAGCCACGCGGCCACCGATGCCCGCCCATCTGGCTCGACCTCGTGCCGGGCGAAGCCCCGCGCAACACCGGGTTTGAATCCGTTGAAGTTCGCGTAGATCTTGGCCGGACGTATCTCATCGATGGACCAGTACTTCGAAACCACGTCGCGCAGTTCATTTTCGGTGACAGCATTGACGGGTGATTCCGCCGGGAAGGCCGCGCGGTCGAATACCAGCACGTAGTAACGCGCCCCAGGCGCGGCGGCACGAACGATCGAACGCTGGTAGCCCTCACGGAGCTCGACGGGCATCGAGTGGAACAGCGTCGAATCGATGATGGTGTCGAAACGCCCGTCATATCCGGTGAATGCCGAGATATCGGCCACCGCGAAGCTGGCATTCTCCAATCCGCGTTCGGCCGCATAACCTTTCGCCAACTCGATGGCTTTGGGCGAGGAGTCCAGCCCAACGGTGGTGTGCCCCACCTCAGCCAGATACAGCGAGGTCGCTGCCTCACCGCACCCGGCGTCCAACACCTCGCCACGCACCTTGCCCTCGGCGATCAACGTCGCGATCTCAGGCTGCGGCTCACCGATGCTCCACGGCGGCCGCGCACCCAGGCCGTCGGGCGACTCGCCGCGGTACGCGGCATCAAACGCGAGATCGAATTCTTCTGTGGTGGTCTTGTCAGTCATGACCCTAGAATGTCAACTCACCTGACATATGTCAATAGGCTTGACATTAAAACGGAAGGCAATTGCCAGAAACGCTCCCAGCCGCCAAAATGGAGAAATGAGCAACGACGAGGGGGGCGTCACTCCGTCTCCGCTACCCCCGGGACCCCCGGCCGCCTACCCTCCTGCGGCACCTGGCTATCCTCCTGCCGGCGCGGCTGGATATCCGCCGCCGGGGTTCGGATATCAGCCCCCGCCGCCCGGATACCAACATCCGCCGGCGGTGCCCTATTGGGTGAGGCCGGAGCCGCCTGCCCTAAAACCAGGAGTCATCCCCCTGCGGCCGCTCGACCTTTCCTCGCTGTACAACGGTGCCATCGCGGCAATCCGCGCCAATCCCAAGACCACCATCGGCCTCACCGCCATCATGGTCATCGTCAGTCAGCTGCTGATCTTCGGAATCCAGGCGGCACCGGCCACGGCCGTCCTGACCGGCGCGGCAAACTTTGATAGGAACACCGAGGACTCATTCGGCGCGGCGTTTGGCCTCGGCTACGTCGGCGGCCAGGTGATCGGCGCCGTGGTCACCTCGCTGGTCACCATCATCCTGAGCGGAATGCTGACCGTGACCATCGGCCGATCCGTCTTCGGTGAACGCACCACCATCAAGGAAGCCTGGCAGCGCGCCAAACCTCGTATCTGGGCCCTGCTGGGCGTGGCCCTTGTCGAACTGGTGCTCTTCGCGGTCGTACTCGGGTTCGGTGTCGCCATAGTGGCCGGCCTGGCGTTGACCGTGGGCCCCCTCGGCGCGATCCCCGTCGGATTACTACTGGCTCTCGGCTACTTTGCCTTCTACCTCTATTTGATCCCCGTGTTCAGTCTTGTTCCGTCAGTTCTCATTCTGGAACACCAGAGCGTGTTCGGTGCGGTCGGCCGATCAGTTTCCCTGATACGCAAGGGTTTCTGGCGCCTACTGGGCATTCTGCTGCTCACCAGTGTCATCGTGGGGTTCGTAACGACGATCATCGGAATGCCCTTCGTCCTTGTCGGGGAAGTCGCCGCATTCGCGGGCGGCGATACCCACAATCTCGGCCCCAAGATGCTGATCATCTTCGCCATGGCCGCCATCGGCGCCGTGATCGCGCAGGTCATCTCCCTGCCCTTCAAGGCGGCAGTGAACGTGCTGCTGTACACGGATCAGCGGATGCGTACCGAGGCACTGGATCTGGTGTTGCAGACCGAGGCCAGAACACGCGAACGCCTCGGCCAGCCGGGCATCGACGCCGATTCCCTCTGGCTGCCCACGCGTCCCCCGGTTCAGGTGTAATGCCGGCCATCGACATCGACCGCGACTCGGCGGCCGAAGCCGCCCAACGCGAACTCGCCAAACCGATCTACGAGCACCCCTCACCGATTGACCGCCTGATCAACTGGATCCTCGATCACCTCAACTACCTGGAGTTTCGGGCCGGTCAGCTGCCCGGCGGCTGGTTCACCATCCTCGTGACCGCACTCATCGTGATCGCGGTGGTGGTGTTGTTGATCCGCATCGCGCGCCGTGCGGTCCGAACCAAGGGAGGCGCCGACTTCGGGCTCTTCGAATCCGGTGAACTCACCGCCGCCGAACACCGGGCTACCGCGGAACTCGCCGCATCCCAGGGTGACTGGACGTCGGCCATCCGGCACCGCCTGCGTGCCGTGGCGCGCCAGCTCGAAGAGCGCACGATCCTCACCCCGGTTCCGGGCCGCACCGCCAATGAGCTGGCGACCGATGGCGCACGCGAATTGCCGTCACTGGCGGCGGAATTTCGTGCCAGCGCCGAGATCTTCAACGACGTCAGCTACGGAGAACGCCCGGGCACCGAACAGTCGTACCGCAGAATCGCCGAACTGGATGACCACATCCGCGACGCCCCGGTCCTCGTGTCCGGCGCGGAGTCCGACGCGACGACGGGCTGGGAGGCAGTGCGGTGACGACGGCTACCGCAATATCACCGCGCCTGCGGGATCGGTGGCGCACCTGGCTGTGGGTCATCGCCGCCCTGGCCGCCATCGTGATTACCGGGCTACTGCTGGCCAAATCACCTCGGCCGGAAGGCTACCTAGACCCCGAAGCCGTGACGCAGCGCGGCGGGCACGCGCTGGCGCAGCTGCTTCGTGACCGCGGTGTCACCGTCACGCGTGCCACCACCATCGACGAGGTCCGCGCCGCCATGAGTCCCGACAGCCAACTGTTGGTACTGGACAACGGGCACCTCTCCGACACCATCCTGGACGCTCTGGTAGAGCTACCGGGTGATCGCCTGATGCTGGCCCCCTACTCCGATACCCGCACGCGACTGGCCTCGCAGGTGCGCGTCAGCTCCTATCGCAGCGACGAACTCGTCGAGCCCGACTGCGATCTACGGGAAGTCCAACAGGCCGGCACGATTCAGACCTATCTTGGCCCCACATACACATTCACCAACCCGGGACCCGGCCGCGTCAGCTGCTACGGCGGCACACTGTTGCGCTACCGGGACGGCAACCGCACCATCACCGTGCTCGGTGACGACACCCTGCTGTCCAACAAGCAACTGGACAAACAGGGGAACGCCGCGCTCGCCATGAATCTGGCCGGGAGAACCTCGCATCTGGTTTGGTACATCCCCGAACGGCCCAAGGTCGGTACCAGCGCCAAACCGAAATCGATGGGCGACTTGATCCCGGACCAGGTGAGCATGGCCATCTGGCAGCTCTGCCTTGTGGTGTTACTCGTTGCCCTGTGGCGTGGCCGCCGTTTGGGTCCCGTTGTTGCGGAAAAACTTCCGGTGGTCGTGCGGGCCTCGGAAACCACCGAGGGTCGCGGCCGGCTCTATCGGTCCCGCCGCGCCCGCGACCTTGCCTCCGATTCGTTGCGCGAAGCGGCCAAGTACCGAATCGTGCGCCGGCTCGGCCTGCCGGTCGACGAGGCGCCGCAGGTGATCACCACCACCGTGGCGCAGCGAACCGGAGGCAATCCTCACGAAATCCACCATGTGCTGTTCGGCCCCGTCCCTTCGGACGATCAGCAACTCACCAATCTGGCTCGGCAACTGGATATTCTAGAAAGGCAGGTCCGCGACTCGTGACCCAGGCAACTATCACCGAAGACGCCGCACGCCATGCCCTGGCCGCATTGCGTGAACAAATCGCCACCGTGGTCGTCGGCCAGGATTCGGTGGTCAGCGGCCTGGTGGTCGCGCTGCTGTGCCGCGGACACGTACTACTCGAAGGTGTGCCCGGTGTCGCGAAAACCCTTTTGGTGCGCACACTCTCGGCAGCACTGTCCCTCGAATTCAAGCGTGTGCAGTTCACCCCCGACCTTATGCCCGGGGACGTGACCGGCTCCCTGGTCTACGACGCGCGCACGGCGGCATTCGAGTTCCGCGCCGGTCCGGTGTTCACCAACCTGCTACTTGCCGACGAGATCAACCGCACCCCGCCGAAAACACAGGCGGCACTGTTGGAAGCCATGGAGGAACGCCAGGTCACCGTCGATGGCACGCCGCGTCCGCTGCCCGATCCCTTCATCGTCGCGGCTACCCAGAACCCGATCGAATACGAGGGCACCTATCAACTGCCCGAGGCCCAGCTGGACCGCTTTCTCATGAAGCTCAATGTTTCCCTGCCCGAACGTGATCAAGAGATCGCCATCCTGGAGCGGCACGCGCACGGGTTCGATCCCCGCAACCTGTCACAGGTGACACCGGTAGCCACCGCCGCCGATCTAGCGGCCGGGCGCGCCGCGGTCGGCCGGGTTCTGGTGGCTCCGGAAGTGCTCGCCTACATAGTCGACGTGATCCGCGCGACCCGACAGTCGCCCTCGCTGCAACTCGGCGCGTCCCCGCGCGCGGCGACCGCACTGCTGGCGACATCGCGCGCCTGGGCGTGGCTTTCCGGCCGAAACTACGTCACGCCAGACGATGTCAAGGCCATGTCCCGACCGACCCTGCGTCATCGCCTCGGTTTGCGCCCTGAGGCCGAACTGGAGGGCGCCACCACCGACCGGGTGCTCGACGGCATTCTCATCACCGTGCCGGTGCCACGCTAGTGGTTCTCACCGGACGCGCGGGACTGGCGGCGTTGCTCGGCGCGCTGCTGATCCTGTTGTCTCCGTGGCCTGTTCGTTTGTTCTGGCTGTTGCTTTTGACGCTCGTACTGTTGATCGCGGTCGATATCGCCGCCGCGGCCAGCCCACGGCGACTCATCTTCACCCGGTCCGGACCCGATTCCATCCGGCTCGGCGAATCCGCCGATATCGCCTTGGCGATCCAGAACCCCGGCCTCCGGCTGCGTGGTTGGGTACGTGACAGTTGGGCGCCGAGCATGCGTGCGGCACCGCGCGCGCACCGCGTGGATCTGCGTTCCGGTGAACGCGGTCAGGTCATCACCACCCTGCGTCCCCTGCGCCGTGGCGACCACAAGCCCGCGGTCGTTACGGTGCGCACGATCGGGCCACTCGGCATCGCCGGACGACAGGGGCGCCATGATGTGCCGTGGCAGCTGCGGGTGTTGCCACCGTTCCTGAGCCGCAAACACCTGCCGTCCCGGCTGGCCAAACTACGCGAGCTTGAGGGTGCCATCCCTGTGTTGATTCGCGGCCAGGGCACCGAATTCGACTCTCTGCGTGAATATGTCGTGGGGGACGACGTCCGGTCCATCGACTGGCGCGCGAGCGCGCGCCGCAATGATGTGGTGGTCCGTACCTGGCGCCCGGAACGCGATCGGCGCATCCTCGTTGTACTGGACACCGGCCGCACCTCGGCGGGCCGCATCGGTGTCGATCCGACATCAGGCGATCCGTCGGGATGGCCCCGGCTGGATTGGGCGATGGATGCCGCCTTGCTGTTGATGGCACTGGCATCTCGCGCGGGCGACCGGGTGGACTTTCTGGCCCACGACCGCGCGGTGCGGGCGCAGGTCTCCGGAGCTTCGCGCAACGAACTGCTGCCCCTGGTGGTCAACACGATGGCTCCGCTGGAGCCCTCACTCGTCGAGTCCGACGCCCGCGACTTGGTGGCCACCATCCGCCGCAAATCCCGGCACCGCTCGCTGATCGTGCTGCTCACCGACCTGAACCCGGCCGCATGGGAGGAGGGACTGCTACCGCTGCTGCCCCAGTTGACCACTCATCACCATCTGCTGGTGGCGGCGGTCAGCGATCCCCGCGTGGAAGAGATGGCGATGCCCGAAAACTCCACGGGTCCAGGAAACATCAGATCCCTGGATGTCGAGCAGGTGTATGACGCCGCCGCTGCCGAACGGACCCGTGGTGGGCGCCGCCGCATCGTGACGCTGTTGCGGCATCAGGGCGTCGAAGTCGTCGACGCACCACCCGATGAGATCGCCCCGGCGCTTGCCGACCGTTATCTGTCGCTGAAGGCCTCGGGTCGTCTTTGACGCTCAGGAAGCCGGGGCGTAATCGGGGGCGTTCTCGATATCGCCGGATTCATTGGCGGCCACCCCGCGCCGGCCCAGGACGACCACATACGCCAGGAACAGCGCCTCGGCGCTCACACCGATTCCAACGCGCACAAAGGTCGGTAGCGGCGACGGGGTGACCAGTGCCTCGATGAGGCCGCTCACCAGCAGCACCGCTACCAGCCCGCCCGCGACCGACATCACGGCGCGGCCCTGCTCGGCGAGTACTTGGCCGCGTGGACGGTCACCCGGATCAATCACCTTCCAGCCCAGGCGCATTCCGGCGCCGGCGGCCAGGAACACCGCCGTCAGCTCCAACAAGCCGTGCGGAAGGATCAGGCCGAAGAACACGTCACCGCGTCCCGCCGCGATCATCAATCCGCCGGCCACACCCACATTCGCCGCGTTCATGAACAGGACGTACGGGATGGGAAGCCCCAACAGCACGGCAAAGATGATGCACTGCGCCGCCACCCAGGAGTTGTTGATCCATACGTGCAGGGCAAACGCCGCGGCCGGATGCTCGCTGTAATAGTTTTCGAAGTCCTCGTTGACCAGCTGCGCGATCTCATCGGGTGTGCCGATCACCGATTGCAGCTCCGCTGAATGCATCACCCAGATACCGACGGCAACGGCCACCACCATCGACGCGACCGTGGCACCCAGCCACCAACGCCAGCTGCGGTACGCGACCACCGGAAAGGACACCGTCCAAAAACGGATGAAGTGACGCCACAGCGGGGCATGCTCGCCGGTGACCGCCGACCGCGCCCGGGCAACCAATGTCGACAACCGCCCGACTAGCGCCGGATCGCCCGAGGCCGACCGCACCGTGGACAGCTGTGTCGACACCTTCTGATACAGGTCGACCAGCTCATCGATCTCAGCACCAGTCAACCTTTGCCTGCGCCTGACCAGCTCTTCCAGCCGGTCCCATGTCCCCCGATGGGTGGCGACAAATGCGTCCACGTCCATCTGGCAAATACTAGTAGTCTCGATACATGTCGGAGCTGGTGACGGGTGATGCGGTCGTCCTGGACGTCAAGGTGGCCCAGCTTCCCGTTCGGGTGGTGTCGGCGTTCATCGACATCTTCGTCCAGCTCATCGTGCTGTATGGCGGCATCTTCGTGGTCGCGTTCTCGCTCTCACAGTTCGACGTGGCGCTGGTGGGAGCGCTCAGCATCGTCTACTCCGTGTTGGCCCTGGTGGGTTATCCGGTCATCTGGGAGATGTCCACCCGCGGACGATCCCTGGGCAAGATGGCCATGGGACTGCGGGTGGTATCCGACGACGGCGGCCCGGAACGTTTGCGGCAGGCCATCATCCGGGCGCTATCGGCCGTGGTGGAGATCTTCATGTTCATGGGTGCGCCCGCGGTGATCACCAGCATGGTGTCGCCCACCGGCAAGCGGCTCGGTGACATCTTCGCGGGCACCGTGGTGATCAGCGAGCGCGGCCCCAAACTCCCGCCGCCACCGGTGATGCCACCGCAGCTGGAGCAGTGGGCGCAGAGCCTACAGCTGTCCGGGCTCACCAGCGATCAGGCCAACTTGGCCCGCCAGTTTCTCAACCGTGCCGGCCAGCTGGCGCCGCACACCCGCGATCAGATGCTCTACCAGATTTCCACCGATGTGCTCGCCAGCATCGCACCACCACCGCCGCCGGGCACCCCGCCACAGTTCATGCTGGCCGCGGTGCTGGCCGAACGACACCGCCGGGCCTTGGCGCAGCTGCAGCCGGCCTACCCCGCAGCGCCGCCGCCGCCCGCGCCACCAGCAGCACCGGAACCCTCCGAGTCATCCACGGGAACTTCGGGTTTCGCCACTCCTGACTGATTCCCGAAGGATGTCTTCGCGTACAGCGAGCCCCCGATGGTTGCCGCGGCGATTGTGACCAGTGCACCGAGGATGAGCGCGGAAGCCTCACCGTGAATCAGTGACTGCTGCTGCTCACCGATCGCTGCCGCCGCGATGGGCACTCCCAACTGCGCCGCGGCCAAGGCACCCAGGGGCAGCGGTTGACCGAAGATCCGGATAACCAGATGTGCCAGCACTGCCGCGGCCCCCAGGCCCAGCCCCAACAGGATGAGTTTGGGGTTCTCACCGAGCTCGCGCACATGCAGTGACGCTCCCAGCCACACGAAGAACAGCGGCGAGAAGAAGCCCTCAGTGAATCCGAAGAGCTGTTTGGCGAGCCGGTGCGGTTCCCCGATGCCCGCGACGACGAGGCCAAGAGCGAACCCCGCCAACATGATCGACACATGGGTCTCTACCGCCAGCGCGGCAAGCCCGAACACGATGGCCAGGCTGATGCGCAGCTCCATCGCCACCCGGCGCTGCTTGGAGTAGTCGTGGAAACGGTCCAGCTGCCCAGCCTGATCGAGTGCGCGCAGGATAACGAAGACAATGCCGGCGCACGCCGCCACCGCCACCGCACCGACCGCGGCACGAGGGGCGTGCTTGAGGTCGATCACCAAGGGCAACAAGACAATCGATGCGGTATCGGCGATCGCGACCTGCGCGGTGGTGATCAACACCTTAGGACCACCCAGGCCCAGCGAATCGATGACCGGCAGCACCAGCGCCGCCGACGAGGATGCGATGAGCACCGCGTACAACGGCGCGTGGCCGGTGTGGAAGACATTGGCCAACAGCACACCCAGCACCGCGGCCACCGCGCCCACCACCAGAGCGCGCAGCACCGCCTTCGGTAGCGAGGCCCTCATGGTCTTGTCACCCACCGGAACATGGGTGCCCGCCACGAACATGACCAGCGCAAAGCCCACATCGGCGAACATCTTGAACGTGGGGTCGAACGCGTCGATCCAGCCGAATCCCGTGCGTCCGATCACGATTCCGGCGAGCAGCTCCCCGATGACGACAGGAATACGCAACCGCGTGTTCAGCGCGAGCAGCGGACCCACCAGGCCGACGATGACAATGACCGCCAGCGTCGGAAATCCGAATCCGGTCATAGGGCTATGCCCAGGAGACCAGATGGCATGGAATATCGGTGTTTTCGTCGGTCAGATAGCTCGCGCACACCCGGTGGTAGCCGTCCGCGATCTCTAGCCGCGCCCCGATGCGGGCGTCGCCGCGCACCAGCAAGATCGGAGACAACGACTTGTCTTTGGCGATTTTGGCCAGGTCTCGGGCCACGTGGGCATTGGTTTTGGGCAGCATGTCCAGGTGCGCGGCCCGCAGGATGTCTTTGGCCTTGCGGTACTCCAGCGTCGCATTACGCAGCGCCTTGACCGTCCGCTTCACCACATCGACCTCGCCGACCAAGGTCAGGTAATCGGTGGCCGCTTGGTAGTCGTGATCCTCGGGCTTATCCAGCCAGTTCACCGTCATGGCGGTCACCCTACGGCGGCTAGCTGGGAGGAGCCCCGAAACGCCGCCAAATCCCGCCGCAAAAGTTTTCGTTGCATCACGATCGGTTCCGATATATCGTTATCTATCGAGAGGCGAGAACAGCTTCTCCCCATTACTCAAGGAGAGACACATGACTTCCCACGAAGAAAGGGCCGAACAGTTTCGGCCCGACACACCATTTGGTTTTGGATTCGGCTTTGACCCCACCGGTCGCGGATCGGGCCTACGTGGCCGCCGTCACGGCGGCCGACGGCACGAGTGCGATCCTCATGGCGAATTCCGTGAGCAGGCGTGGGCGGGCCGTCGCGGCCCCGGCGCCTTCATGGATCGCGGATTCGGACCCGGTTTTGGCCGCGGTTTCGGGCCGGGCTTCGGATTCGGTTTCGGTGAACAACCGCGTGGCCGGGGACGGGGACGTGGCCAGCGCGGCGACGTCCGGGCCGCCATCCTGGCGCTGCTCGCCGAACGCTCAATGCACGGCTACGAGATGATCCGCGAGATCGCCGAACGCAGTAACAACATCTGGCGGCCCAGCCCCGGCTCGGTCTACCCGACACTGCAACTGCTCGTCGATGAGGGACTCATCGCCGAGACCGAGGGCAGCGGCAGCCGCAAACAGTTCGAGCTCACGACCGAGGGCCGTGAAGCCGCGGACAAGCTGGACACCCCGCCCTGGGACAAGATCAACGAAGACGCAGACCCGTCGGTGCTCGATCTTCGTTCGGCGCTTGGCCAGCTGATGGGCGCTGTCGCGCAATCGGCGCACGCCGCCTCACCCGAGCAGCAGCAGCGAATCATCGAGATCGTAAATTCTGCGCGCAAGCAGGTCTACGGCATCTTGGGCGAAACCGACTAACCGCCCGCATGTTCCACCACTAGGCCCCCGGCTCAACAGGCGGGGGCCTAGTGCACGTCCACCCAGTCGAGGGTGCGTTGTACGGCCTTCTTCCATCCCGCGAAGCCCTCGGCTCGCTTCTCGTCCGTAATCGAGGAACTCCAGCGCTCGTCTTCCTGCCAGTTCCTCCGCAGGTCGTCGGCGTCCTTCCAAAAGCCCACGGCCAGTCCGGCCGCGTACGCCGCGCCCAGCGCGGTCGTCTCGGCGACAACGGGTTTGACGACATCCACGCCCAGGGTGTCCGCCTGGATCTGCATACAGAGCCGATTGGCGGTGATTCCACCATCGACCTTGAGCACCTCCATGTGCACACCCGAGTCCGCCTCCATGGCCTCGACCACTTCGCGGCTCTGGTAGCAGATCGCCTCCAGCGTCGCCCGCGCCAGATGCGCGTTGGTGTTGAAACGAGAAAGCCCCACGATCGCGCCTCGCGCGTCCGAGCGCCAGTACGGCGCAAAAAGACCCGAAAAGGCAGGCACAAAATAGACTCCGCCGTTGTCCTCGACCTGACGGGCCAAATCCTCGCTTTGTGCGGCACCGCTGATGATGCCCAGTTGGTCGCGTAGCCACTGCACCGCCGAACCGGTCACCGCGATGGATCCCTCCAGCGCATAGACCGGCTTGTTGTCCCCGAACTGATAGCAGACGGTGGTCAACAGCCCGTTGCGCGAATGCACCAGTTCTTCACCGGTGTTGAGTAGCAAGAAGTTTCCGGTGCCGTAGGTGTTCTTGGCCTCCCCGGGGCTCAAGCACACCTGGCCCACCATCGCGGCCTGCTGATCGCCGAGGTCGCCGGCGATGGGCACCTCGCCTCCGAGCGGCCCCAGCTGCGTGGTGAATCCGAAGGGCTCAACCGGTGACGACGCCTTGATCGGCGGAAGCATTTGACGCGGAATGGAAAAGAATGACAGTAGTTCGTCATCCCAGTCCAGGGTCTCCAGATTCATGAGCATGGTGCGGCTGGCGTTGGTGACGTCGGTGACGTGCACGCCGCCGCGGATGCCGCCGGTGAGATTCCAGATGACCCAGCTGTCGGGGGTGCCGAAGAGCGCGTCACCGTTCTCCGCGTCGCGCCGCACCCCGTCGATGTTCTCCAGAATCCATTGCAGCTTTCCGCCGGAAAAGTAAGTGGCAGGAGGCAATCCAGCCTTATGCCGAATGATGTCGCCGCGCCCGTCCCGGTCCAGTGCCGACGCGATCTTGTCGGTGCGGGTGTCCTGCCACACGATGGCATTGCAGTACGGCCTGCCGGTGTGGCGGTTCCACACCAGCGTGGTCTCACGCTGATTGGTCACCCCCACGGCGGCCAGGTCACTGGCCGACAGTCCGGTCACATTCAGCGACGTGGCGAGCACTGACCAGGTGCGTTCCCAGATTTCCACGGGGTTGTGTTCCACCCAGCCGGCCCGTGGCAGTAGCTGCTGATGTTCCAGTTGATGGCGACCCACCTCCTCGCCCCGGTGGTTGAAGATCATGGCACGCGTGCTGGTGGTGCCCTGGTCGATCGATGCCACGAAATCAGCCATTGGCGAACTCCTCGGGATACGACGGTGATTGGGTTACAAGATCTTCTGCGGGTAAGAACGGTTCCACCAGGTACCGGTACAGCGCGGCGCCCAACAAGCCACCTATGAGCGGCCCGATGATTGGCACCCACCAGTACTGTGCGCCGTGCTGGTCCAGGAAGGCCGTATCGAAACCGGTGAGATAGGACGCGAGCCGGGGGCCGAAGTCACGGGCCGGGTTGATCGCATACCCGGCGATGGACCCCCAGGACATGCCGAGAGCCACGACCACCGCACCGATCGCGAACGGTGTGAGGCTTTCGGGCATGCGGACATTTCGCCGATCTGTGATGGCGAAGATGAGAAACAGCAGAATGGCGGTGCCGATGATCTGATCGCGCAGCCCACCCCACAGGCTGACGTCGAGCGCACCGTTACCCGGCAGTGTCGAGAAGACCCCTTGCGTCGCAATGGTGTGCTTGGGATCAACGGCCGACAAGACCGTTCCGTAGTTCCACCGGACCAACAGCGCCGCCACGAAGGCTCCGGCGGTCTGCGCGAGGATGAAGGGAGCCACCTGTTTCCAGGGGAATCCGCGGAAGGTCGCCAGGGCCACCGTGACGGCGGGATTGAGGTGCGCGCCGGATATCCGCCCGGCGGCGAAGATGCCGAAAGTGACGCCCATCCCCCAGGCCCAGGTGATGGAGTTGTGATTGCCGTAGTCCTCATCACCCGCGGTGACCACCTGCGCGACGACGCCCACCCCGAACAGGATCAGGATCAGCGTGCCGACGAACTCCGCGGCGAGCTGGCCCATGTTCCGCATATCAACGAATCTAGGTGCGGGCCGCGCTGGGCACACCCCGAAACGCCGAACAGACGCTTACCGCGCGTGCCTTCCGGCCTTTTCGTGCGGCAAGCGTCTGTTCGCGGAAACTAGCGGTTGGCTACTTCCAGGGCTCGACGCTCTCACGTACCAGGTCGATGCTCCACGGCCCGTCGGTCTCGGCAGTGTCGGTGACCGACCAGCCCTTGAGCCGCTGAATGGAGCCACCGGTGACCTTGAACACCTGACCGGTCCACGGATTCTTCTCGGTGCTCAGGTACGCCACCAGCGGAGAGATGTTGGCGGGGCTGAACATATCGAATTGTCCCTCTTCGACGGGCGCCGCGAAGATCGCGCCCATGCCGGGGGTGGCCAGGGTCAGCCGGGTACGCGCGACCGGCGCGATCGCGTTCACCTTGACCCCGTACCGCTCCAGTTCGGCGGCCGCGACACAGGACAGCGCCGCGATACCGGCCTTGGCTGCACCGTAGTTACCCTGGCCCGGGTTAGGCAGTGTCACACCGGAATCCGACGCCGTGTTCACCACGGTGGCCTTGATATCGGCTCCGGCCTTGGCCTGGGCCTTCCAATATTCGGCGGCGTGCCGAAGCACCGCAAAGTGCCCCTTGAGGTGCACCTGAATGACCGCATCCCACTGGTCCTCTTCGAGACCGGCGATGAAGCCGTCGCGAAGGATGCCCGCGTTGTTCACAACGGCATCCAGCTGACCGAAGGTCTCGACGGCCTGATTCACCAGATTCGAGGCGCCGGCCCAGGTCGAGATGTTGTCCGTGTTCGCAACGGCTTTTCCGCCCAGAGCAGTGATCTCGTCGACCACTTCCTGCGCGGGCCCGGCGTCAGAGCCCGATCCGTCGTTGGCGCCGCCGAGGTCGTTGACGACCACCGACGCACCTTCCCTGGCGAAGAGCAGCGCATGCTCACGACCGATGCCACGTCCGGCACCGGTGATGACCGCGACCCGTCCGTCAAGTTGTCCCATGATGTCTTTCCCTCTCTTGATGCGATGACTTAAGCGATTACGGCGTGGCCGTTTTTGATGACGAGGTCCTCACCGACATTGGTCTCGTAGGAGAAGGCGCCGGCGGCACCGTTGCCCCAGAAATTGGTGGTGATGTCCTGTCCGGGCAGCACCGGCTTGGCGAACCTGACCGCCAGCTCCTTGAGACGCTCGGTGCGCGAGTCGGCCAGCTCGGTCAGGGCCGCCCACGAGGTAAATGCCATGGTGCACAACCCATGCGCGATGATGCCGGGCAGTCCGGCCGCCACCGCGGCATCGTTGTCCAAGTGGATCGGCATGGGGTCACCCGCCGCGGGCCCGTAGCGGAACGTCTGGTCGTCATCGACGTGCTGCGTCAGGGTCGCCGCGGGAGCGTTGGCCTTGACCGTCTCGTCCAGCACGAAGTTCGGCCCGAGCTCGCCCCGGGTCTCGCCCACGTCGTACTTGCGGAAGAAGAAGGTCACGTACTGTTCGTTGACCAAATCACCTGCGGCATCACGTGTTTCGGCATACACCGTGCCACGGGTGCCATTCTCCATGCCCTCGTAGCCGATCATCTTCGACTTCGCCACCAGGGTGTCACCGGGCTTGATGGGCCGGTGGAACTTGAAGAACTGTTCGCCGTGCACCACACGCGGGATCAGCTGGTAGGGCACCACACTCATGGTGGTTCCGACGAGCGACTGGAAGATCGGCACGATCGCGAAGACCGGCGCGGCCACCTCGCCCTTGCGGTGCTCTTCGATCGGGTCGTTGGTGGCCTCGGCGTAGGCGACCAGCCGGTCCTTGTCGACCTCGATGGTCTCCTCGGCACCCCACTGGTCCAGTCCGTCATTGTTGAAGGGGTACTTGGTATCAGCCATTATCTGCCAGCCCCTTTCAGCGGTTGGCCGGCTTGTACGCGGTGACCACGCAGGCGCCGCCGAGACCAAGGTTGTGCTGCAGAGCCACCCGCGCGCCGTCGACCTGACGCTTGTCGGCTTCGCCGCGCAACTGCCAGGTGAGCTCGGCGCACTGCGCCAAACCAGTGGCGCCCAGCGGGTGCCCCTTGGAGATCAAACCGCCGGACGGGTTGACCACCCAACGACCGCCGTAGGTGGTGTCGCCGTTATCCACCAACTTGCCGCCTTCACCCTCAGCGCACAGTCCGAGCGCCTCATAGGTGATCAGTTCGTTCGCGGAGAAGCAGTCGTGTAACTCGATGACATCGACATCATCGGCCGAAATCTGGGCCTGCTCATAGACTTTCTGCGCCGCGAGCTTGGCCATGTCGAACCCGACCAGCGTGATGGCCGATCCGGATTCCAGGGTTCCCGGGATATCGGTGGTCATGGCCTGGCCCACGATCTCCACCGCGCGGTCGCCCAGGCCGTTCTCCTCGACGAACCGCTCCGAGGCCAAGATGGCCGCGCCCGAACCATCGGAGGTCGGCGAGCATTGCAGCTTGGTCAGCGGGGCGTAGATTTCCTTGGCGTCCAAGATGTCCTGCAGGGTGTACTCCTCTTGGAACTGCGCATAGGGGTTGTTCACCGAATGCTTGTGGTTCTTGTGGCCGATCTTCGCGAAATGCTCGGCGGTGGTTCCGTACTTCTGCATGTGCTCACGCCCGGCAGCGCCAAACATCCAGGGCGCGGGCGGGAAAGCGAAATCAAACAGCCCGGCGAGTGCTTCGATATGCCGTTGCATCGGCTGTTCACGGTCGGTGAAAGTGGCGCCCAGCGACCCGGGCTGCATCTTCTCGAATCCGAGGGCCAGCGTGACATCGGCAAGTCCGCCACGAATGGCCTGTGCCGCGTTGAACAAGGCCGTCGAGCCCGTCGAGCAGTTGTTGTTGACGTTGGTGACCGGGATGCCGGTCATCCCGAGTTCGTACACAGCCCGCTGACCGGAGGTGGACTCGCCCGCGCAGTACCCGACATACGCGGCTTCGACCTTGTCGTAATCGATGCCGGCATCGGTCAGCGCTTTGGTGCCCGACTCCTTGGCCATGGCCGGATAGTCCCAGCCTTCACGTCGTCCGGGTTTCTCGAATTTCGTCATCCCGACGCCGATGACAAATACCTTTTCGGGGGCCTTAGAGGGCATCGTTCCAAGCTCCTTTTGCGCACTTCGATGGGGGCTCCGCCAACGTAACATACGTTCCATTCTGAATGTAAGAGTGCGATACAAACGTATCGCCTGGCTTCGGGAAAGTACGACCACTGAAACGATGTACTCGGTGAACACCCGTCAAACGCGCCCAGAACAGCGCGCCGAATTTACCTACAGTGCGGTTTGTTTCTAGGCGTCGGGCAACGGTGCGCGAAGCCGCAGCTCCAGCATCTGCTTGGCCCGCAACCAGCGACGATCACGAGTTTCCTGAGACGCGGTCAAGCTGCTGACGAGCAACCCGCGAATGATGTCCATGGCCAGCAACCCAAGGTCGCGTCGCTCTCTGGGCGAGCCCGCCTCATCGTCACCCAGCACGTTGAGGGCCGACAGATTGTGCAGCACCATCTTCTCGAACTGATCCAGATGTACACGCAGATCCGGTTCGGTCCGCGCCGCGATCAGCAGTTCCACCACCGCGATGAACAACGGCCCCTGGTGGATACGCCACAACACATCGAGATAGCGCTCGATCGGATCCGCGGACTGATCCATGGCCATCAGCTCTTCGAGTACCGCCTGGGTGCGCTTAAACGCAAGGTGGCGCACCGATTCGGCCATCAATTCCGATTTGGACTGGAAGTGATGGATCAACGCACCGCGGGTGACACCGGCACGACTCGCGATGCGCGAGGTGGTGGTGCCCGAGTACCCGAACTCGACAAGGCAATCGATGGTCGCCTCGAGTAACCGGGCCCGCATCGCCGCCGATCGCTCTTCCTGAGTGCGTCGCGGCGTGGGCATGCCCACATTGCACCACAGTCAGGAGAACCGAAAACCAGCTATCGGCCGGTGACCTGATGGAAGATCTGTGAGGCCTGCGCCTCATACTTGGCGTAGGCGTCGGGGAAGGCCGAGCGCTGAACCGCCTGCGCGGCTTGCGCAACACTCATGTCCTGCCAGCCGGAGACCTTGACCAACTGGTCGTAGAACTTACCGGCGGACCGCGACGGATCCATCAAATCGGCTGTGGCTCCCCAGCTTTGACGCTGCTGGAACGGGCCCACCGAGTCATGGTCATGTCCCACACCGTCATTGGCGAGCATCATCGAATCGGGCACGGAAGAGTTCGCGAGACTACGCAGACCCGACTCGGTGAGCGCGGTGGCCAGCGCGATCTGAATGGCCTCCGGCGAGAGTCCGCGACGCAGACCTTCTTCGATGATCTTGCGCGCGACTTCCATCTGCCCGGCGTCGAGATTCATGAACACCGATGGGCCCGAGGGACGTAGCGACGGGGCACCCGTGTTGGAGTAGCTACCGTCGGGCGCACTGTGACCGCCGCCGCCGTGACCGCCGCCGAAACCACCACCACCGTGGCCGCCCCCACTGCCGCCACCGAAGCCGCCTCCGCCGCTGCCGCCACCGAATCCGCCGCTGCCTGCGCTCATGGACGCACCCGCCGCACCCCCGCTGCTAGCGGGCATGAACGCCGCGGGCTGGGTGCTGGCCGAATTGTGTTCCGCGTCGACTCCCGCCGAGGCCTTGCGCAGATCGTTCGATGAGGCGCGATCTGATTCCTCCAGCGACTTCAGGGCCTGCCGAATCTCGTCGGTAAGCCGCCGAGCCTCGGCCTGCAGATCCCTGTTGCCTTCGGGCGCGGTGACGGTGCCGTCGTCGGCCACGTGCAGACCCTTGGAGTTGGCCTCATCCACCAGCGACATCACCTTGTCGCGGGCCGCGGTGAGCGCTGAATGCCCGCCACGGACAGCGTCGGCGACATTGCTGATCGCGAACGAGAGCCGGTTCGTCGAGGACTGTTCGTTCGACGCCTGGTCGTAGGCGGATTGGAAGGCCTTGCCCTTCCAGAACGACTCGGCCGAATCCAGATCTCGGACGACTCCGTCGATGGACAGGTCAAGATTCTTACTGGCGTCCTCGATGGCTTTGGCGGCCGCGTCCAAGTTCGCGACATCCCATCCGCGCAGCTGCGAAATTGTCGGTCTCACAGCCGGACCTCCCCGGCCCGGGCTACCCGCTTGCCGTTGACGGCGTCCTGACCCGTCAACGAACCCGAGCTGCTCTGCACAAAGTTCGAGATGCTCTCGATGCGTTGAGACGCGCCGCCGCCGGCGCGCTTGAGCGCAGCACTGACCGCCCGCAGCACCTCGGCGAACTCGGTGCCGGCCACCGCGTTGGCTGCCGCCTCGAAGTCGACCTCGGGAAACGCGTCCTTGGCACGGCCTGCCACGCGGCTTGCCAGCCGTGCCATCTCAGCACTGTTGGCCTTCATGGTGTCGTTCATAGATACCTCCCCAAGGAACCGGTCCTGCGCGCACGTGACGGCGCGGTTCATCGCCGGAATGTGCCTCTGATCAGATACGACGGCCCTAGTGCTGATTCGGTTCCATGTTTTTCAACCTTTTTTCGGCAAATCCGCGGGGGCCGTCTACGAGCAAATCACCAGGTCCAGGTCCCGGTGTAAGGAACAATACGGCCATGGGCGACGAAGTCGCGCACACCCAGTTCACCGGTGAGCACCGCCGGGCCTATCGCACCAAGGTGCAGAACTGCCTGGACGTGTTCGAGACCATGCTCGCCGAGTCCAGATTCGACGTCGAGCGGCCGCTGACCGGCATGGAAATCGAGTTCAACCTCGTCGACGCCGACTATCAGCCGGCAATGACGAACACCGACGTCCTCGCCTCCATCGCCGACCCGGCCTTCCAAACAGAACTCGGCGCCTACAACATCGAGATGAATGTGCCGCCCCGCGCGCTGCCGGGCTCGGCCGCCCTCGAACTCGAAGAAGAGGTGCGGACCAGCCTCAACGCCGCCGAGCAACGTGCCGGAGAGCGCGGAGCACACATAGTGATGATTGGCATCCTGCCGACAGTGATGCCCGAAGACCTCGACGGCGCCTGGATGAGTCCGTCCTCTCGATACCGGGCCCTGAACGACGCGGTGTTCTCGGCGCGCGGCGAGGACATGCAGATCGACATCACCGGCACCGAACGGCTCAGCGTCCGGTCACCGTCGATAGCCCCGGAGTCGGCGTGCACGAGCATTCAGCTGCATCTGCAGGTAGCCCCCGATGACTTTGCCGCCAACTGGAACGCCGCTCAAGCGCTGGCGGGAGCCCAGCTGGCGCTGGCGGCCAACTCGCCGTTCTTCTTCGGCAGGTCCTTATGGGCCGAGACACGCATCGAGCTCTTCACACAATCCACCGACACCCGACCGCAGGAGCTCAAGGTGCAGGGGGTGCGCCCCCGGGTGTGGTTCGGCGAGCGCTGGATCACCTCGATCTTCGACCTGTTCGAAGAGAACGTCCTGTACTTCCCGTCCCTGCTACCGGAGATCTCCGAGGAGGACCCCGTCGCCGAACTCGCGGCGGGCAGGGCGCCACGGCTGCAGGAGCTGCGGCTACACAACGGCACCGTCTACCGCTGGAACCGGCCGATCTACGACGTCGTCAACGGCACCCCACATCTGCGGGTGGAGAACCGGGTACTGCCCGCGGGACCATCGGTGATCGACGTGATGGCCAATGCCGCGTTCTACTACGGGGCGCTGCGGGCACTGTCCGAGGACGACCGCCCGGTCTGGACGAAGATGACTTTCGCTGCGGCACAGGACAATTTCCTCGCGGGTGCGCGGTACGGCACCGATGCCACGCTCTATTGGCCCGGGTTCGGCGAGATCACTGCCGACGAGTTGACGCTGCGGCACCTACTGCCCATGGCCCATGAGGGGTTACAGCGCTGGGGCGTGGCGCCGCAGGTGCGCGACCGCTATCTCGGGGTCATCGAGGCGCGCGCGAAGTCGGGTATCAACGGCGCGGCCTGGCAGACCCGAACTGTCAGTGCCCTGGAGCGGCGCGGCTTGAACCGCAAGGAGGCTCTCACCGAGATGCTCCGAATGTACTGCGGGCACATGCATTCCAATGAGCCGGTGCATACGTGGGAGCTGATCTAGCTTGTGGGTGCCTCACCGATATAAGTCACCGACGGGCTGACAATAAATTGGACGGCCGCATAGGCTCCGCCTGCGCCCTTCCACGTCCCGGATTTGAAACAGTAGACACCGCCGGAATCGGTGATCGCACACGTCGTTGTATCGCCGTAGCCCGTTGCCTGCGTGACCGCTATGTAGTTGTTACGCGGGATGACTCGTTGTGGGAGCCCGCCCGGATTGATGAATCTGGGCTGCTGCGTTTGATCGAAGTGCGGCTGCGAGTCCCCGGTGAACCACCCGATCTGATTAGTGCCCGACGGAGCACCCGGTATCGAGCCGGTGCAACCGAAACTGCCATCTGCCCAGATCCCGCAGTTCAGCCCAGTCGGTGTGCTGAACCAGAAATCATCGTCACTGGACGGGAGTCGGTAACCCTCGAAGTCGATCTTCGTGTAGCGGCCGATATCCGGGTACGGACTCTTAGCCGGCTCAGCCACGGCCGAAACCGGCACTCCCAGCAGTCCCCCGACTGCGAGCGCGCCAGCCGCTAGGGCGAGCGGTTTACGCATTTCGAAACCCCCACATTCAGATGTTGCTATCAGCACTACCCCCGCAGTATATGAGGGAGAATACTCGCTGCGCGGTTCAGCTTGGATGACGTCCTGGGATGGCCACGAACGTCTAGCTCGCGTTGAGCGAGAGCGCCCCTAGCGCCTGCGCCACCAGCTCCAACTCCTCATCCGTGCCGTCGACATGCGGGCTAACCCGCAACACCGGCTTGGTCATCTCGAACGGTGCCCGGATCGTCTCCGCCCCCGTGGTCACGATCGCGTGTTCCTCGATAAGACGCGCCCGCACCGCGACAACGTCGACATCATCGAGCGGCTCCAGCGTGGTGATCGCGCTGGGCTCGTCCACAGATTCCACCACCCGCCAATCCTTGAGATCCCCCAGGATCTTTCGGGCCGATCGCCCACGCTCTACCAGCGCGGCCTGAACCTGTGCGGGGCCAGCCGCAAGATGCTGGCCCACCGCGACGGACAAACCTACCCAGCCCGCGACGTGTGCCTCGACATGCCCTGCCCACTGCGGAATCACGTGTGCAAGAGCAGGGTTGACGGCAAGAACACCCACACCGCGCGGTCCGGCCAACCACTTGCGTGACGGTGCGTACATCGCGTCCGCACCATGGGTGCAGTCGATATGCCCCAGGGCCTGCGCGGCATCCACGACGATCGGAACCCCGGCCGCACGCGCCAACGCCACCACCTGGGCGGCGGGTTGCACGGTGCCACGGTGGCTACCAACAACGGTGAAGTGCACCAGGTCGACCTTCTCGCGCCGCAGGAACGCTTCAATCCCCTCAATGTCGGCCCGGCCGTCCCCGTCCACCGGCAGCCACGCCGGAGTAAATCCGAAGTGGTGCATGATCATCAGGTTCGGACCGAATTCGCCTGGCAGGCAGGCGATAGTGCGCCCTGCGCCGGCGGGCCACCCTTGTAGAAGCGTGCGCAGAGCATCGGCCGCGCCCGTGGTGAACTGCACCTGCGCCTCGGCCATACCCGTCAGCTGACGCACCGCGGCACGTCCCGCGTCCAGAACCGGTGCCGCCGCCTCCTGCGCGACATATCCACCGATCTGCGCCTCATGCTCAGCATGCTGAGCCACCGCCCGGATGGTCTCGACACTCTGCCGCGAGCAGGCGGCCGAATCCAGGTGCACACCGAGTACCGGCGGCCGGGCTTGCCGCCACTGGTCGCGCAGACTCACTCCTTCACCGCAAGCGATAGCCCGAAGTCGTTGGCATCATCGGTCCACCAATGTGTCTGGCGCAGGCCCGCGTCTGCCAGCTCGCGTGCCACTCCCTCACGACGGAACTTGCACGAGACCTCGGTCAGCATCATCTCCCCCGCCGCAAAATCCACTGCCAAATCCAGAGCTTCGATGGTAACCCGCTGCGCGCGCGCCGAACGCAGCCACATCTCCATGCGCTCCTCATCGCCGTTCCACAACGCGACATGCTCGAAGGCGTCCAGCTCAAAATCGGCGTCGAGCTCCCGGTTGATCACCGCCAGCACGTTGCGGTTGAAGGCCGCGGTCACCCCGGCGTCGTCATCGTAGGCGCGCACCAGGCGTTCGGTTTCCTTGACTAAATCCGTTCCTAGTAACAGCATTTCACCGGATTGAAGCGTCGCGGCGACATCTGCCAGGAACCGCGCACGCGGCTGCGTAGTCAGGTTGCCGATTGTCGATCCGAGAAAGGCCACCAAGCGCCGCCCCTCGCGCGGAATGCGCCCGAGGTCCTGCTCGAAGTCGCCACACACAGCACGCACGCGCATCCCCGGATACTCCGTGACCAGTGCGTCGCCCGCGGCGCGCAGCACCCCGGAATCCACGTCGAAAGGTATAAACGTGCTGGGGCTCAACGCATCCAGCAGCATCCTCGTCTTTTCGGAGGTGCCGCTACCAAGTTCCACCAGGGTGTCGGCGCTGGAAGCCGCCGCGATGTCCGCGGCGTGTGCGCGCAGCAGCCCTGCCTCGGTACGGGTGGGGTAGTACTCGGGGAGCCGGGTGATCTCATCGAACAGATCACTACCCACCTCGTCATAAAACCATTTAGGAGGAAGCGATTTCGCGTCTGCAGTCAACCCTTGGCGGACATCACGCCGCAGCGCCTGCGCTGCCGCGCCAGACGCCAAGTGGTTCTCCAGAGTCATGGTCATAGTGAGGCCACCTCCACCTTCCCATCGCGTACCCGCACCAATCGCCGGTCGGGGATATCGACCCAGGACGGGTCGTCGTCGTACGGTTCACTGGCCACCACCACACCGTCGGCGGTCTCCAGGATCGACAGAGTGTCACCCCATGTCGTGGCGATCAATTCATTTCCGTTGGCCGCCAAGATGTTCAGCCGAGCCCCCGGGTCCGCGGAGCCGATCTGCCGCACCGTCTCACCCAGATTCTCCGGGCCCGACGCGAAGACCCGCGCCGCGAGAATCGCGCTGTCCACCACCGATTCGGCACCAGATACCTCGCCCACCGCACCGCGGTCGACGATTCCGTTGTGCGACAACAGCCATGTCCCGTCGGTGAACGGCGCGGCGGCCGACTCGTCGATGGGCATCCCTACGCTGGCGGACCGAACGGCCGCCACCACACAGCCGCTACGCAACACCGGCGCCACCGAGGCGAAGGACGCATCACCCCACAGTGGCCGCGCGCCGCGCCACCTGCGGGGCGCACCATCGGCGAAGAATCCGGCGCCCCAGCCGTCGGCGTTCACCAGCCCATGTTTTTGGCGCCGCGGCGAATAGGACTGCACCAAAAGACCGTGCGGTGGCTCCAGCATCAGCGAGGACAAGGACCTCGGCTCACCGAGCCAGCCCAGATGACGACACATGTCAGACGTCCCAGGCCAGACGAACGCCACTGAAGATCTGGCGGCGGATCGGGTGATCCCAATTCCGGAAGCTGGGTCGCATGATCGACGGGGCCACCGCCCACGAGCCGCCGCGCAGCACCCGATAGTCGCCGGCCCCAGAACCTTCGAAGAACGGTTCGCTGTACTGCTGGTAGATCATTGGCGTGAAACCGGGCCACGGCCGCAGCGGCGACGTTGTCCATTCCCACACATCGCCCAACATCTGCTCGGCACCATAAGCCGAGGCCGACTCCGGATAGGCCCCCACCGGCGCCGGCCCGAGGGCCCCTCCGCCGAGATTGGCCAGCTCACCGCTCGGTGGTGCGCTCCCCCACGGAAAACGTCGCCGCGCAGAGATTTCCGGATCCCAGACGCAGGCTTTCTCCCATTCGGCCTCGGTCGGAAGTCGCGCACCGGCCCAGGCCGCGTAAGCCTGGGCCTCGTGAAAGGTGATGTGCTGTACCGGCTCCTCGGGCACGATCTCCAGCTCGCGGCCAAACCGGGTCAGCGTGCCGCCGTGGTTCCAGAACTTGGGCGCCGTCAGGTTCTCCGCACACCGGTGCGCCCAGCCGATCTCGGTCCAGAATTCCTGACGCCGGTATCCACCCTCAGTAATGAATGCCGACCACTCGGCATTGGTCACCGGCACCCGGCCAATCCGGAAGCTCTTGAGATGCACCACATGCGCGGGCCGCTCATTATCGAGCGAGAACGGCTCATCGACGGCGTCAACGCCCAGTACAAACGGACCCTCCGGAACCAGTACCGACGTGCCCGCCACACCAGCCCGTCCAGGCGGCAGCGGGTCGGTGCGCTCCAGCAGGGCGGCACCGCGGCGAATCGACAAGGCCTGCATCATCGTTTCGTCATGTTGGTGCTCATGGCTCAGCACCATGGCGTACGCGAACTCGGCCGCCTCAGCCGAACCATCGGACGGCAGTGCCTCCAACCGGTCCAAGACCCGGCCGCGCACCTCGTGACAGAAGGCACGGGCCTGCGCCGGCGACAGCAGCGGCAGTTGCACCCGGCTGGCCCTGGTATGCCGGAATGCGTCATACAGCGACTCGATGTCCCCCGGCAGCATGCCCGGCCGGTGCGGGTCACCGTCACGCAGCAGCCATAGCTCTTCCTGTTGCCCGATATGCGCGAGGTCCCACACCAAGGGGCTCATCAGCGGGTCGTATTGACGATGCAACTCGGCGTCGTCGTGGTCGGTGATCGTCAACGTACGGGTCCGTGCGGCCGCGAGGTCCCGCGCCAACTCTTCGCGGCTCATCGCGACGCTCCCGAGAAAGCCTGTTCCACCCCGTATTCCGCGACGTTGTCCACGAAATCGTCTGCCGGACATCGGCCTTGTTCAACGCGTTCCAGCAGGAATTCCATGTCTGCGGCCAACTCGGCCGGTGCCACCGCGCAGGCCGCCGAGACCAACCGCTGCCCGGCCGCATGCAGGGCAGGATCCTCTACACCGATGCGTGCCGCCACGTCCCACGCATCACCCACAGGTTCGACGGCCTCCGCGGCAATGTCGGAGACCTGCGGGTGGTCAAGGGCGGCGACGGCCGTGAATGCCAGCGCGGGCCACCACCAATCCGGTGCCGCATCCAGATACCGCAGCTCCAACCAACGGCGCGGCCGCACCGGAGGAAACAGCGTGGTCAGGTGATAGTCGAGATCTTCGGTCGTCGGAGCCCGCCCGCCTAGCGACACGGTCCCGTCAACCCAGGATTGGAAGGGCACATGGGTGACAACCGCATCCGCGCCGTCCTTGTTTCGCACCAGCATCACGGGCGCGCGCAGGGCATATTCGGCCCAGGACTCGGCCGGATCGGCGCCGATCTGGACGGGAGCGCAGCGCCGCGGGTCCAGGTTGTCCCAGATCCACTGTCGAGTGTTTTGCCTGCCGGTACGACGACCGGCGAGCATCGGTGAGGACGCCGACAGCGCCGCCATCGTAGGACCGATCCGTTGCGCCAACACAAGTCTGTCCCGCCACTGGCGCGGGGTCCCGGATTGCACATTGACCTGCAATGACGCCGTGCAGGTCATCATCTGCAGCGCGGTTTCGCCGTATCCCACGGCGCCGAAATGGCTGGCCATCGCCGCGTACCGGGCGCCAGGATTGACGCGCTCGGGTGTGCGCAGCGGGTCGGTGCCCAGGCTGGCGAGCGCGATCCCGGCATCACGGTACGTCGAGGTCAGGATCTCGTGATCGGCTCGCATCGAGGAGATAGCGGACCAGACATCGGCATGCGGAGGCCCGGAGAGCTCGACGGCACCGCCCGGTTCAAAGGTGATCGCACTGGATCCGGGCAGGTCAGGAACCGAGTCAGCGACTTCATGGAGGCGTTTCCAGGTGACTCGGCGGTGCGGAGCCGTCAGCTCGACGGTATGAGATTCCAGCTCCAGCCCAACCGCGCCGACATGTGCGTCGGCGAAGGCCTGCCGAGCAATGTGCTCGGCAGCCTCGTCGTGCCCCGACAGGGTTCGGCCTGTGTCAGCCTCCGTCGCCGTGGTGGCCATCTCTCCAATGTTCCATAGGCCACCGACAAGTTGCTCTACTTCGGCTGGAGGCGGGCTCCACCGTCGATACGAATTGTCTCGGCGTTCATGTAGCTGTTGGTGACAAGCTCCAGGGCCAGCGAGGCGAATTCTTCGGGGTTACCCAGGCGCTGCGGGTACAGCACGTTCGGCGCCAGGCGGTCCTTGAACTGTTGCGCGGACTCACCCTCACCGTAAATCGGGGTGTCGATCAGACCCGGTGCGATGGTGTTCACGCGGATGCCGACGACCGACAGATCGCGCGCGATCGGGAGGGTCATGCCGACGATTCCGCCCTTGGACGCCGAGTACGCGGCCTGCCCGATCTGACCGTCGAAGGCCGCGACCGAGGCGGTGTTGACGATGGCGCCGCGCTCACCGAACTCGTCAACCGGCTCTTCCTGGCTGATAGCGGTCGCCGCGAGGCGGATCAGGTTGAACGAGCCGATCAGGTTGATGCCGATGACCTTGGAGAAGATGTCCAGCGAATGCGCCGAGGCGTACTGGCCGTCCTTGCCGATGGTGCGACCCGGCCAGCCGACGCCCGCGCAGTTGATGAGTACGCGCACCGGGCCAAGCTCCTTGGCAGCGTCGACGGCGGCGATGCCGTCGGCCTCGCTGGTGACATCGGTGTGCACGAAGGCGCCACCGAGTTCCTTGGCCAGAGCCTCACCCTTTTCGTCCTGTACGTCGGCGATGACGACCTTGGCGCCCTGTGCGGCGAGCAGGCGAGCAGTTGCGGCGCCCAGACCCGAGGCGCCACCCGTGACGATTGCAGACACACCATTGATATCCATGGCCGCACCATAACCGATCGGTTGGTTGGGAGATCGAGGCCCCATAGGCTTTGCAACCGTGACCGATGACCGACGCGCCATCCAGGATCTCGTCGCCCAGTACGCCAGTGCTGCCGACGGCCGCGACGTCGAGGCGCTGGTGACCTTGTTCTCCGCCGATGCCGAGTTGGTGCGCCCTTCGGCCCTGCTCCGTCGGGGTGATTCGGCTGTTCTACGGGGCCGCGAGACCATCGCGGATTCGATTGTCGCAGCGCTCAAACCGCTGTACGCGACGTATCACCTCATCGGGCAGCACACGGCGGCCATCGATGGTGACAGCGCGACGGGGGAGGTCTACTGCATGGCACACCACATCTACCTTCGTGGCGACGAGTACCGCGATAACACGATGGCGGTGCGCTACCTCGACACCTACGCCCGCGAACCCGCGGGCTGGGTCTTCACCCGCCGCGCTCCGGTGGTGGTGTTCAGCGAGGACCGGCCAGTTCGAGTCGGGTAGCGCACTCGGCCATCTCGTCGAGCACCGCCTCCAACGTGGTGGCGCGCCGCGAGGCCGAGAGCAACATCCGCCCCGCGCCCGCGTGAGCCGCCTGATCCAATGCTGCCTGGTCCACCCGATGTAGACCATGGCCCAGTACAAGATCGACGCCCGCCGGATCACGACCGGCATCAGTTGCCGCCACGCGCATGACGCCCACCGCGCGGGTCAGATCGTCGCCGACCAGACCGAGTGGCTGAAATCCGCTGCCCAGCCGGCCCGCACGTCTCGCCGCCGCCATGCTGTGCCCGCCGATGTACAGCGGAACACCATGCGGTTGAATCGGTTTGGGATACGAGTAGGCATTGTGGAACCGGTAGAACTGCCCGTCATAGGTGGCGGGACCGTCGGCCTCCCACAGCGTGCGCATCACCGCGATGGCTTCATCGGTCGCGGCGCCACGACGATCGAAGTCGCCGCCGCAGGCCTCGATCTCCTCGCGCATCCAGCCGACGCCCAGACAGATCCGCAACCGCCCGCGGCTGAGCCTGTCCAGGGTGGCCAGACGCTTGGCCAGCACCACGGGATGGTGGTCGGGTAGCACCAGTACGCCGGTGGAGAGCCCCAGCGTGGTGGTGGCGGCCGCGACGAAGGACAACAGCTCCAGCGGGTCGGGGATGTCCACATCGTCGGGCAGATGCGACTGCCCCGTCGGTGAATAGGGATACTCGCTCTGGGTGTCCCCGATGACAACCGCATGCTCCACCACCGAGATCTCGCTGAATCCCAGCTGCTCTGCGGCACGAGCGAATTGGAGGATATTGTCAGGCTCAGCGGTGATTCCAAGCTCCACGGGAGCGACGACACCGATCTTCACAAGCAGCCTCCTGACATCACCTGCCACCATAGGATCTCGCGAATGAGCCTGATCACCGACCTCCGGTCGACATCGCGTTTGGGTGTGATGGTGGCCGTGACCGCCGCGGCCGTGGGGATCATCTACGGGTACGACTCATCCAACATCGCGGGTGCCCTGCTGTTCCTCACCGAAGATCTGCGTCTTTCCACCCACGATCAGCAGGTGGCGGCCACTGCTGTGGTGGTCGGAGAGATCTTTGGCGCACTCATCGGCGGGCCGCTGTCCAACAAAATCGGCCGCAAGCGATCAATGGTCCTCGTGGCGGCGACATTTGGTGTCTTCTCGCTGCTATCCGCACTGGCAGTCGACCTGAATACCCTTGCCGCCGCACGATTTCTACTCGGCCTGACGGTGGGTGTCTCGGTCGTGGTGGTTCCCGTCTTCGTCGCCGAATCGTCCCCCACCAAGATCCGCGGCTCAATGTTGGTGCTCTATCAGTTGGCCTGCGTCACCGGGATCATCGCCGGGTATCTCATCGCCTGGGCGTTGTCCTCGACCGGCAGCTGGCGGCTGATGCTGGGCTTGGCCGCCATACCGGCCGCGTTGGTGCTGGTAGCGCTGATCAAGCTCCCCGACACGGCGCGCTGGTACATGATGCGCGGTGACCGGGTGCGGGCACGCGAGGTGCTCAGCACCGTGGATCCGGATATCGATATCGACCATGAGCTCGACGAAATCGCCGAGGCGCTGCAGGCCGAAGGCGGAGGTTCGGTGCTGGCACGGCTGCGGGAGATGATCACCGCCCCCTACCGCCGAGCTACCTTTTTCGTTGTCGGCCTTGGCTTCTTCATCCAGATCACCGGTATCAACGCGGTCGTCTACTACGGGCCGCGGATCTTTGAGGCCATGGGCATGTCGGGATACTTCGCCAAACTCGGCCTCCCGGCGCTGGTCCAGGTGGCGGCGCTGTTGGCGGTTTTCGTGTCGATGTCGACCATTGACCGAATGGGCCGGCGACCGATTCTCATGATCGGTATCGGCATCATGATCGTTGCCGACGCATTGCTGGTGGGGGTGTTCGCGGCGGGCGGGTCATCATTCGGTGGCGTGCTGACAGTCCTCGGATTCGTGGGAATCGTGCTCATCGCCGTGGGGTTCACCTTCGGATTCGGCTCCCTGGTGTGGGTGTACGCCGGCGAAAGCTTTCCCGCACGGCTGCGTTCCTACGGGGCCAGCGCCATGCTCACGTCTGACCTGGTGGCCAACGCCGTTGTCTCCATGTACTTCCTGACGCTGTTGACAACCCTCGGCGGAGTCGTCGCCTTCGGGGTCTTCGGGGTGCTCGCGGCGGTGGCGCTGGTATTTGTGTACGTACTGGCGCCGGAAACCAAGGGACGCAACCTCGAGGAAATCCGGCACTTCTGGGAAAGCGGGGGCGCGTGGCCCGAGGCGTAACGGTAGGGATCGACATCGGCGGGTCCAAGACCCGCGCGGTTGCCGTGGCCGATGGCCGGGTGATAAGCGACGCGCTGGCCGGTAGTGCCAACCTGCAATCGGTCACCGCGGACCAGGCGAAAGCCGCGTTCGCCGACATCTTCTCCCGGCTGGACCCCGATGCCATCTCTCGGGTGAGTGCCGGATCGGCCGGTGTGGATACCCCGGAGGGCGCTGAAACCTTGGTCGGACTGTTGCGCCCCTACGCGCCCCACGCCGACATCACCGCCGTGCATGACACGCAGTTGATCTTGGCGGCGGGCGGCTTGTCCGCAGGTATCGCGGTGATATCCGGCACCGGTTCGGTCGCCTGGGGAAGACGCGCCGACGGCACCACGGCGCGCGTTGGCGGCTGGGGTTACCTACTCGGAGATGACGGCAGCGGCTACGGTGTCTCGAGATCGGCCGTGCGGCACGCACTTGCGTTGTCCGACAGGGGAGATCCGCCGGACGCACTCTCCCGGAGGTTCGCCGCCGAATGCGGCATCACCGAACCCGCGCAGCTGCTCGACCATTTCTACGCCCACTCCGAGCGGCGGTACTGGGCGAAGATGGCGGGGCTGGTTTTCGAGCTCGCCGCCGCCGGCGACCCGGCCGCATTGGTGATCACCAAGCAAACAGCCATCGACTTGGCCGCCCTGATCGAGGGAGTCTGCATACGATTGGGGCCCGGGCTACCGGTGGTGCTCGGCGGCGGCCTGCTGGTCAACCAGCCAGGCCTGGTCGCCGATATCATCGAACGTACACGTACCTCTGGTGTTTCGGATATTGCTGTGCTGCAACGTGAACCGGTGTTCGGAGCGTTGGCCCTAGCCGGGGTCAACGTCGATGGATTGGAGAACGCATGACCGCGGGGACGCATATGGCTGACGAGATCCGTCAACAGCCGACCGTATGGGCGCGACTGCTCTCCGATGGCCGCGCGGCGATCTCGGAGGTAGCAGCGAAGATCATCGAGTACAGACCCCGGTTTGTGCTGTTTGTCGCGCGGGGCACCAGCGATCATGCCGCGTTGTACGGCAAGTACCTCACCGAGATCATCTGGCAGGTTCCCGCCGGACTGGCTTCACCGTCAACCATGACGACCTACGGTGCCAGGCCTGATCTTTCGGGAGTGCTGGTCATCGGGGTCAGTCAATCCGGCGGCTCGCCAGACCTGGTGCAGACGCTCACGGTCGCACGCCAGCAGGGCGCGCTCACGGTGGCGGTGACCAACGCCGCACGCTCTCCATTGGCCACCGCGGCCGAGCACCACGTCGACGTGCTCGCCGGGCCCGAACTCGCCGTCGCGGCGACCAAGTCCTACACCGCACAACTGTTGGCGCTCTATCTGCTGCTGACCGATGTGGCGGGCCGGGACAACACGGCCGCCGAGTTGCTCCCCGAGCGCGGCGAGGAGATCCTGCACAGCGCCGTCGTGCAGCAGCTGGCCACCCGTTACCGCTTCGCCTCACGCCTGGTCACCACCGGGCGCGGCTACTCCTATCCGACGGCGCGTGAAGCCGCTCTCAAGCTGATGGAGACCAGTTACCTTTCTGCTCAGGCATTCTCAGGCGCGGATCTGCTGCATGGACCGTTGGCGATGATCGACCCCCAGGTGCCGGTAATCGCCATCGTGCCCGATGGCGTCGGCGGCCGGGCCATGAACGACGTGCTGCACCGGCTGGCCGGACGCGGCGCCGACGTCTGTTGCATCGGATCGGTCGACGCGGTGGCGGCGACCGGACTGGGCGTGACCCTGGAGCCCACCCTTGAGGAGCTCTCCCCCATGCTGGCCATCATTCCGCTGCAGCTGCTGGCCATGCAGCTGGCGATCGGTCGCGGCGAAAACCCGGATGTGCCAAGAGGTTTGTCCAAGGTGACCGAAACACTGTGAAGCACCAGTGACCGCTTCCGGATTTTTCGACATGCACGTGCACGGCGGGGGCGGCGCGTCATTCGGCGACGATGCCGATGCCAATCGGGTTGCCGCCGCCTGGCACCGGGCACACGGCACCGACGGCATGCTGGCCAGCCTGGTCACGCTGGCACCCGATGACCTACTCGGTGCCGTCCGCGTGCTCGCCGATATGACCGGCACCGAGGGAATCGCCGGTATTCATCTGGAAGGGCCGTGGCTTTCGCCACGCTACGCCGGCGCTCATGATCGGCGACTACTGCGCGAGCCGGACCTCGCCGAGTTGGAGCGGCTACTCGATGCCGGCGACGGACATATCGCGATGGTCACCATCGCCCCGGAGCTGCCGGGCGCGATCCCCGCCATCGAACTACTCTCCGCCCGGGGCGTGGCCGTCGCCGTGGGACATACCGACGCGACATATGAGCAAACGTTGCAAGCGATTTCGGCGGGGGCGACGGTAGCCACCCATCTCTTCAACGCGATGCGACCGGTCCACCATCGCGAGCCCGGACCGATTCCCGCGCTGTTGGAGAGCCCGGAGGTAACCATCGAACTCATCGCCGACGGGGTGCATATCCATCCCGCGATCTACCGCATGGTGCTGGCCACCGTCGGTCCCGACCGAATTGCCCTTGTCACCGATGCCATGTGCGCGGCCGGAATGCCGGACGGCGCCTATCAGCTCGGTCAACTGCCGGTCAGGGTCGCCGGCGGTGAGGCGCGGCTACCGGACGGCACGATCGCGGGTAGCACCGCGAGCATGGCCGAACTCCACCGATTCGCCGAAACGCAGGCGGGCGCCCGGATCGCGGCGCTGCAAACATCCGTCAATCCCCGGCGCGCGGTGGGTATCTAGGCGGCGTCGTAGCGGGGTCTGATGATCTTCGCGATGCGCTGCAGGCGTTGGTAGCTTTCCGGGCCGGCCGAGCACGCGCGTAGATCGGTCGTGGTGTTACGGACACTGGACAGCAGCCGAGAGCAGGACATGCGGGCTCCGTCGCTGGTAATCATCACGTAGGAGCCGACCATCGCGTCGCCGTCCCGTTGCAACGACCCGACCACATACCGCCACTGGGCAGAGTCGTGCACGGTCTGCTTCGCGCACTTGCGCCACATGTTCATCTCCGTGGAGGCGAAGTCCCGCGCCTCGTCGTCCGTGGGGTAAACAGCGACGCTTTGTGCTACCTGGACGTTCCACGGCGAGCTGTCCTGCAGATACTGATTGTGCGCGGCCATGTATGACCCCCGGTCATAGGTGGCCACCGACGGACGGATCACACTGCCGCAGTCCGGCCTGTCTGTGGTGAGGTCCTCGAGTGCGCTGTATCGATCGACGACAGGAAAGTCGGCGTTCATCACCGAGGATGCCTCGTCCGGTGTGACCATCAAATCGTCGATCGCGGCGGGCAGAATCGGCGAGCCCTGCTCGGCAGCGGCCGGTGCCGCGAATGCCAATGCCCCCGATAGCACGATCGTCACTACCGACATCCTCATGGTCTATACCTCCCATACTCGCGGACCGGCGATCTTCATCAACTCGAACGCACGCTCCCCATCACTCTTGGAAACCGTTGAACACGTGCGGATATCGATGGCGACATTGCGTTCGCCGAGCAGTACATGCTGGCACGACGCGTGTGCCGAATCGTTACGGGTATAGCCGACGGCCAGCACGTTGTCGACCTGGGTTACGTCTCGGACGTCCGCGGTCGATTGCAGCGTAGAGCCGTCGATCGCCAGCTCGGAGACATCGACCGTCTGGTGCTCGCACTTGCGCCAGCGATCGGCCTCGCTACGCGCGAAGTCGCGGGCCTCGTCATCAGAGCTGAAGACCGCCACACTCTGATCCACCAAGGTGAACCAGCCCGGGTGATCCCAAAGCGCCTGCGAGTGTGCGGCCGTGTAGGGCGCCCGGTCGTAGCTCGACACCGAGGCCAGCACCACACTTCCACAGTCCGGCCTATCGGTGTCCAGGGCGAAAGTGGCGCTCTGGTGTTGCGTATTGGGCAGGCCAACACCCATCACCCGCTCGGCTTCCCGTTGGGTGAGCATGAGGCGGTCGATGGCCGACGGCGGCACGTGGGGCGAGGGTTCGGCGCCGGCCGTGGCCGGGGCCACGATGCCCAACGCCACCAGCAGGGCCCCCGCCATCGAACGCATGCGCTCCCCCTCGCCTCGGCCTCCGATTCCTGTGTATTGAACTCTAGGACCGCGTGCGGCGCAGCTCGTTGGCCAGCTCCACGGCATCGGGCGGCTGTGCTCCGTGTCTGGTGCAGGTGATGGCCGCGGCCACCGCCGCACGGTGCAACGCCTCGGGCAGATCCAGCCGGCTCCGATAGAACCCGTCAAGGAAGGCGCCGGAGTAGGTGTCGCCGGCACCGACGGTGTCGACGACGGTCACCGGGTGGGCTGGGACGTGCAGCGGCGATGGTTCGCCCCGCCGGAACGCCAACGAGCCCTCCGATCCGCAGGTGATCACCGCGATCTCGATGCGCGGGTGCTCGTCGAACCAACCGCCCACGGTGTCCCGTACCGACACACCCGGGTACAGGTACTCGAGGTCGTCGGTGCTGGCCCGGGCCACCTGCGCGATGGACAACCACGGGACGAGCCGTTCGGCGTAGGTTTCCCGGTCCGCGATGAGGGTGGGCCGCACGTTCACATCGAATGTGAGCGGGATGTCCGCGTAATGCCGCAGGATCCATGCGCGCACCTCGTCACGTTCACTCCAGAGCACGCTGGCGATCGAACCCGCCCAGATCGCCACCGGAGCATCCACCGGATCGGGAAGTGACTTGATCACAACATCATTGGCGGTTCCCCGCCAATAGAACTGATATTGGGCGGTCCCGTTTTCATCGATGTCGGCAACGGCCAATGTCGCTGGCAGCTCATGCCGCATGACCAACGACTGGTCGACCCCCGCCTCGGCAAGCTTTTGTACGCACTGGCGCCCGAACGCATCACGGGACACATGAGTGAGCAAGGCGGCCGGCGCGCCCAATTTCGCCGCGGCAATCGCGGTGTTGTACGGCCCACCACCGGGTACTGGCCGCCATAATCCACCGGTCGCCGGAACCAGATCAACGAGCGTCTCGCCGCAGACAACGATGCTGCCTCCACTGGCCACGAGTCCGAGATTACCCGAGACCAGTTTGGTGACAGCACCTTCCGCCGCAGCTAGGCCCTGGCCACGCGGGGCAGCAGAGCCTGGATGAGGTCGAGGGCACGGTTGCCGTCCCGCTCCGCGCATGCCCGTACGTCGATGGCCACGTTTCGCAACGGCGCGAGCGCGTGCTGGCAGTAAATGACTCCACCGAAATCGGTCGGCCACGTGTAGCCGACCACCAGAACCTCTTGTACCTGGACGATATTGCGCAGCTGCACCCACTCACGACTCGTGCTTCCGTCCGGCTGCGGCAGGAGGGAGGTGACCCGCTGGTTCTCGCAGGCGCGCCAGCGATCCGCCTCGCCCAGTGCGAAATCTGTCGCGTCCGACCACTCGGGAAAGATCACCATGCTCTGTTGCACCAGGCGAAGCCAGCCGGGCCTGTCCACAAAGGACCGGAACCGCCCCGATAGGTAATTGGACGATTCATAGCTCGCGGCCGATGCGAAAACCACACTGCCGCAATCGGGCCTGTCAGTGCGGTCCGACACCAGCCCCGCCCAATCCGCGGACACCTGCATGCTGGCGCCCATGACGGGGTCCACATCCCCGGACGCAAGCATCAGGCCGGGCAGCGCTTCGGTCTGCACGGGCAGCTCGTCGGGATTCGCCGACGCGGTGCCCGCGGACGCCACCGCCATCGTCATCGCCAGCACGCAAAACAGCGACGCCACCCCCAGGACAGTCCTCATAACTGCAGGAGCCTAGATGAGTGGCGCCCTGCCGCTTACCAAGACAAGCTCTATCCCTGCGTATTTCGCTCGGCACCACGGGCAAAACTCGGTGGCAGGCGCCCGCGTCGACACTTATGCTGCCAGCCGTGTCCCAGTCCCGAATCGATGATGTTGTCGCAGGCGCGCTGACCTGGACGGAGGTCGATCTCGTCGACATCGATGACTCCTCCTCCCGACCTATTCGGGATGCGTTGGAGGAGTTCGGGATCAGGGTGCACTATCACCCCATCGGGCAACCCCGCCATATCGTCTCGGCACTGGGAAGTACGCGGCCGGTCGCCCCGTTTGTCATCCTCGGCTGCCACGGCGATGAAGGCCGAATCCTGCTCCCCGAGCTCGGTGAGCCCGTCGCCTCTGCACAGCCGTTCAACGGACTGATGGGCCCGGACGAGGTACGCCGGCACCTGCGGCTTGCCGGAAGTTTCGTGGTGTCCCTCGGATGCGAAACGGGGAGCCCCGAACTCGCAGAGGCATTTCTGGACACGGGCGCCGCCGGCTACTTCGCACCCCAGGAGGCTCCCGACGGGCACGCGGCCTTTCTTGTCGCGGTGCTCTTCTTTTACGAATTGACCGGCGGCAAGACCGTGGCGGAGGCGGCGCAGCGAGCGCGTGAGTACGACGGCGCGACAAGCATGTGGCGGCTCTGGTCACCGTAGTCCCCGCACCTCAGCACGCTGGGTGTTGACACCGGCACCTACATATTGTTCTATGCGAATGTATGCATTCGTAGAGAGGGCGCTCATGGCCATGGCGGTGCTTGTCCTGTACCTGACGTTCGTCGCCGCGGGGCTCGGCTGGAAGAGCTACCGCCAGTGGCGCGCGACCGGGTCCACCGGTTTCCGCGGATTCCACGGCCGCCCGGGTTCCCTCGAATGGCTCGCCGGGGTGGGCTTCATCGCCGCGATACTCGTTGCCCTCCTCGCCCCCATCCTGCAGCTCACCGGCCTCGCCACTCCCCTTGCCGCGCTTGATAACCGGCCGGTCCAGGTCGCCGGAATCGTATTGGCGGCGGTAGGACTCGTCGCGACGATAGGGGCACAACAAACGATGGGCGAATCCTGGCGGGTTGGCGTCGACACCCAGGAAACCACCGCGCTGGTCTGCGCCGGAGTCTTCGGCTGGATACGCAATCCAATTTTCACCGCAATGCTGCTGTTCGCCACGGGGGCGGCACTGATGGCGCCGAACCCCCTGGCCCTCAGCGGTTTCGCACTACTGGCCGCATCCATCGAGCTGCAAGTGCGCGTCGTCGAGGAGCCCTACCTGCTGACAGTGCACGGCGCCGCCTACCGTGAATACGGATCGCGGGTCGGTCGATTCCTGCCCGGAATCGGCAGGTTCACCGCCCAGGGTTGATAAGGCCACCGCCACGGGTGGTGGCCAACTCGTACGCCGATTCCGCGTGCTCGGCGTCGTCCAGACCGTCGGACTCGTGCTGCGGGTGCGACCGGATGCCCAGGGAATGCCGCAATCCCAGGCCGATGAGCCCGGTGACCGCGACCGAATAGACAAGTACGGCGACCACCCCGACCAGCTGCAACCAGAGCTGATGCAGCCCACCGCCGTACAGCAGACCATTCACGCCGGCAGGTGCGGCGGCACTGCCGACGATACCGATCATCAATGTTCCGACAATGCCGCCGACCAGGTGCACACCCACCACGTCCAGCGAATCGTCGTATCCCAGGCGATATTTCAGCTCAATGGCGAGGGAGCTGACCGCACCGGTCACGGCACCGATAACCAGCGCGCCGATCGGGGTAACCGCCGCGCACGACGGTGTGATGGCCACCAGGCCGGCCACCACACCCGAGGCCGCACCGAACGAGGTCGGCTTGCCATGCCGAATCTTTTCCACCAGCAGCCAGCTGGCCATCGATATCGCGCCTGCCCCAAGGGTGTTGGCGATGACCAGCGCGGCGGTGCCGTCGGCGGCCAACGCCGAACCCGCGTTGAAACCGAACCAGCCGAACCACAGCAGCCCAGCTCCGAGCATGACGGCGGGCAGGTTGTGCGGGCGCATCGCCTCTCGCGGCCAGCCGCGCCGCTTACCCAGGACAATCGCCAGCGCCAAACCGGCGGCACCCGAATTGATCTCCACCGCGGTGCCACCGGCGAAGTCCAGAACACCCAGATTCGCAAGCCAGCCACTCTTGTCGGCGGTGGTGCCTTGCACCGCGAACACCCAGTGCGCGACCGGGAAGTACACCAGGGTGGCCCACAACGCGGTGAAAGCGATCCACGGCAGGAAACGCATGCGGTCGGCCACCGCGCCCGCGATGAGGGCGACGGTCACCATGGCGAACCCGGCCTGGAACATCACGAACACCAGAGCCGGAATCTTCGTCGGCCCCCACAGTGGAACCGACGACGCCTTGTAGTCGCCCTCGAACAAATGCTGCAGGCCGGCGAACTGGAACGGATCGCCCAGCAGACCGCCCCCGATATCGGTACCGAAGGCCATCGAGTACCCGAAGAACACCCAGAGCACCCACACCACGGCGACGGCCGAGAAGCACATCATCATCATGTTCAGGACGCTCTTGGCGCGCACCATGCCGCCGTAGAAGAAGGCCAGTGCGGGGGTCATCAGGAGCACCAGCGCGGCGCTCGTCAGCACCCAGGCGGTATTGGCCGCGTCCGGCACTCCCATATGCGGAAACATGCGCTGGCTACTCCCGGCTCGTGCGATTAGGTCAGCGTGAGTGTAGGGAAGCCACTACCGGCATGTGCAGGACCTCATCTAAACTAGAACACGTTCCAGTTTTCCGACGCGCCCCATCACCCCTACAGGAGCGGCAATGCATACCCCCATCTGCGACGAGCTCGGCATCGAGTTCCCGATTTTTGCCTTTACCCACTGTCGCGACGTCGTGGTCGCGGTGAGCAAGGCCGGCGGCTTCGGCGTGCTCGGCGCCGTCGGATTCACCCCTGAACAGCTCGAGATCGAGCTCAACTGGATCGACGAGCACATCGGGGATCACTCGTACGGCGTCGACATCGTCATTCCCAACAAATACGAAGGCATGGACGCCAACATGTCGGCCGAAGAGCTGACCAAGATGCTCCAGTCGATGGTGCCGCAAGAGCACCTGGACTTCGGCCGCAAGCTGCTGGCAGATCACGGCGTACCCGTCGAAGAGGGCAACGACAATGCCCTGCAGCTGCTGGGCTGGACCGAGGCCACCGCGACACCCCAGGTGGAGATCGCGCTGCGCCATCCGAAGATGACGCTGATCGCCAATGCGCTGGGTACACCCCCGGCCGAGATGATCAAGCACATCCACGACGCCGGCCGTAAGGTAGCGGCGCTGTGCGGCTCGCCCAAGCAGGCCCGCAAGCACGCCGACGCTGGGGTGGACATCATCATCGCCCAGGGCGGCGAGGGTGGCGGGCACTGCGGCGAGGTGGGCTCGATCGTGCTGTGGCCGCAGGTGGTCAAGGAGATCGCGCCGGTGCCGGTACTGGCCGCCGGCGGCATCGGCAGCGGCTACCAGATTGCCGCGGCACTGGCCATGGGCGCGCAGGGCGCGTGGAGCGGCTCACAGTGGCTCATGGTGGAAGAAGCCGAGAACACCGCGGTGCAACAGCAGACCTACGCCAACGCCACCAGCCGCGACACCGTGCGCAGCCGATCCTTCACAGGTAAGCCCTGCCGCATGCTCAAGAATGACTGGACCGAGGCCTGGCAGACCGAGGGCAACCCCGAGCCGCTGGGAATGCCCTTGCAGTACATGGTTTCCGGGATGGCAGTGGCCGCCACACACAAGTTCCCGGATCAGACGATCGACGTCGCGTTCAACCCGATCGGTCAGGTTGTCGGGCAGTTCACCAAGGTCGAGAAGTCAGCCGCGGTCATCGAGCGCTGGGTCCAGGAGTACCTGGAAGCCACCAATACGCTCAACGAGCTCAATGAGGCCGCGGCGTCGGTCTAAAACCGGATCGAGCGGTACCGGCCTGGGCCAATCTTCTACTGGCCCAGGCCGTTCTGCATGGTGTTGGCCAACACATTCACCGCGAGGCTGCCATTGCCCGGCTGGCAGACCTTGGCCTGCAGCAGCACGTTCTCACGCCTGCGCGTCTGGGTGAAGCAGCGGCGATCAACGCCCGCTTCTTCCTTCACCCACGCGGCATCGGTGGCGCCCGGCGCCGGACCGGTGAATGTCCATACCTCGCGCCGGCCGTCCTCTAGGAGCAGCGTGGCCGTCTGCCCGGAACATCCCCGGGTGCGGTCCACCACCCGGTGATAGGCCCGGTCGGCAGCATCGTTGTTGGCGAACACTCCGATCGATTGCTTCACCAAATGCGTTGCATCCGTGGCGGAATCTTGCGTTGTCGCGCCACGGAACGACGCCAGATCCGGATCGGCGTACACCTCATCGAGGCCGATATCGGACCAGTTATTGCATTCCGGGATGTCCACCGAGAATGCCTGGAACGGCTGCGTGAACTCACTGTGGGAACCCAATTGCACACCCACGACATTGCTCACCGACCCACGGGCGAGCACCGCGTAATTGACCACACCCGGATCAGACGGGCCGGCTCCTGCCGCCGGGGCCGCCATGAGGCCGAGGGCCGCTGTCGCCACCGACATCAGCGCTATCCGAGTCATCGCCATCACACGCCCGCTTCCATCGCATCGGCAATACGCGTCGCGGCGCGCTCCCCATTCCCCGGCGAGCACACCTTCACCTGGAACAAGGCCTCCTGCCGCGCACGCATCTCTACATAACACGTGCGGTCGTTGGCGCTATTGGCCATCGACCAGCCGGCGGCACCATCGGCGGAGTTCCCTTGCGTGAATGTCCATGTATCCGTTACACCTTGGTCGTCGGTGACCTTGATCGGGTGCCCGTAGCAATCCGACATGAACAGCAACGCCACCACCGGATCAACCGCGGCAATTCTGCTGTTGAATACGCCCACAGCCTGTTTCACCGAGTACCGGGCATCTGACGCGGACTTCTGCGATGAGCTGCCCTGGTATGCGACCAGCGTTCCCGGGTTTCCATTGAAAACCTGGTCCAGCCCGACATCGGCGAAGTCCACGCAACTGGGCTCACTCACCTGAATACCGGTGGAGGGGGCACTGAGGCTCCGCGAGGCCTGCAGCTCGACCCCCACGATCTTGCTGACCGCGGCAGGTTTCTGCAGGACACTGTCGATCGCCTCGGGGCCTATGGCATGCGCCTCGGGCGCCAGCGCCAAGGCAATCACCGGAACTACCGCAAGAAGCACGCGTACGCCGTTGGACATGTCACGAGCATACGGAAGGCGCCGGCCCTCCCAAGGAGGAACCGGCGCCTACTGAAATTCACCTACTTTGCGTCTAGACCTGCACGGACGCCCTCTTCGACAGTCTTACCCAGCTCGGGGTCAACGCTCTTCCAGTACTCGAAGACGCGCGAGAGAACGGGCTCGGAGACGCCTCCCAACACGTGACCGACGATGTTGCCGGCCAGCCGTGCACGTTGCTCGTCATTGAGCACCTCGCGCACCAGCGTTCCGGCCTGCACGAAATCCCCATCCTCTGCGTGCTGGATGTACCCGGCGCGCACCGCGGTGCCGTCGAACTCCCATACCCCGCCGTCACCGGCCGCCTCGGGATCCGCGTGCGGCCCGCCAAAGGAATTGGGCGCGTACACCGGCACTTCCGGATCGTTGAAGTGGTAGCGCATCGGCCCCTCCTTGGAGTAGGAGTTCACCGCCGCCGCACGCGGCGCGTTCGGTGGCAGCTGGGCGTAGTTGGTGCCGATCCGGTAGCGATGTGCGTCCGCATAGGCGAAAACGCGACCCAGCAGCATCTTGTCGGGCGAGAAACCAATGCCGGGAACGATGTTCGAGGGTTCGAAGGCGGCTTGCTCAATCTCTACGAAGTAGTTCCGCGGGTTGCGGTTAAGCGTCCACTTGCCGACCTCGATCAGCGGGTAGTCCTTCTTCGACCACACCTTGGTGAGGTCGAAGGGGTTGAACCGATAGTCCGCCGCCTCGGCCACCGGCATGACCTGCACATGAAGCGTCCAGCTCGGAAAGTTGCCTTCCTCGATGGCATTCCACAGGTCGCGACGGTGGGTATCGGCGTCCGAACCCGCCAATTCATCCGCCTCTTGCTGTGTGAGGAAACCGTGCCCCTGATCGGTCTTGAAGTGGTACTTGACCCAGAAGCGCTCGCCCTCGGCATTGACCCACTGGTAGGTGTGCGAGCCATATCCGTTCATATGCCGGTAGGTCTTGGGGATGCCGCGGTCACCCATCAACCAGGTGACCTGGTGCGCGGTCTCGGGACGCAGCGTCCAAAAGTCCCACTGCATGTTGTGGTCGCGCAGTCCCGAACCGGGCAGTCGCTTCTGCGATCGGATGAAGTCGGGAAACTTGATGGCATCGCGGATGAAGAACACCGGGGTGTTGTTGCCCACGAGGTCGTAGTTGCCGTCTTCGGTGTAGAACTTCACCGCGAATCCACGCGGGTCACGCCAGGTGTCCGGGCTGCCCTGTTCCCCAGCGACTGTCGAAAAGCGAACCAGTGACTCAGTTTTCACGCCCGGCTGGAACAGCTTGGCCTTGGTGTACTTCGAGACGTCAGCGGTGATGACCAGCTCGCCATACGCACCGGCACCCTTCGCGTGCACGATGCGCTCGGGTACGCGCTCCCGGTTGAACTGGGCAAGCTTCTCGATCAGGTAATGGTCATGGAGCAACACCGGGCCCTGCGTACCCGCGGTCAGCGACTCGTCATCGCTCTCGACCGCGATTCCGGTATTGGTTGTGGTGCGGTTGGACATGCGAAATCCTCTCGGCTTGCGGGCTACTTGGACTGGCACCCCACCCGGCGCGCACTGGGCTGCGACTGCTCAACAGTCGAATAAAACTGCGCACCAAGCACATCAAGCGCTGCTCGGCGCAGCGCCGTGATCCGCAGTCCCGCCCGGCGCAGGCGTGCGCCGGAAGCGGGGGGCCGTACTGCGGTCACTCCCCCAGTATGCCTCTTTTCTAGACTGAGTCAAGAAAAGGTTTAACCAAGAGGTCCATTAATGACGAAGTACGCCCCGGCAGCGATGAGAGCAAAACCAACGAAGTGATTGAGCGTGAGCTTCTCGCCCAGATACCAGACCGCGAAGCCAAGAAACACCGTCAGGGTGATGACCTCTTGCATCGCCTTGAGTTCGGCGCCGGAATACACCTCACTGCCAAGCCGATTCGCGGGAACTGCCAGACAGTACTCAAAAAACGCGATGAGCCAGCTGACCAGGACCACCACCCACAACGGGTGGTCCTTGAACTTCAGATGCCCGTACCAGGCAAAGGTCATGAAAATGTTCGAGCAGATGAGCAGCACCGGCGGCAGCAATCTGGCGGCAATCATGTCCACATTCTGTAGATCTTCCCTGTCAATCGTCCACAGCCGCTAGCCTGCTGCGCATGGGCAGCGACGCATTGCACGACCGATACGTCCAAAGCTGCCTCGGTGGGTTACATGTACGGATCGGGGGCGAGGGGCCCGCGATCCTCTTTTGGTCCAGCCTGCTGATGACCGGTTCGATGTGGGCCGACCAGGCCGAGTACTTCGCGGGCGGCTACACCGTGATCCTCGTCGATCCGCCCGGCCATGGCGACAGTCAATCACTGAGCCGAATGTTCCGCTTCGAGGATTGTGCGCATGCCATCGAACAAATCCTCGACACACTCGGCATAGAGCGCGCGCACATCGTCGGTAACTCGTGGGGCGGAATGATCGGCGGTACCTTTGCCGCCGGGTATCCGCACCGGGCGGGAGCATCGGTGTTGATGAACGCCACCGCGTCGCGGGCCAGTACCCGCCAGAAGGTCGAGTTTCGGCTGCTCACCGAGGTTGTTCGGATCCTCGGCCGATTCCGCGAGCCACTCACCACCCGTGCCGTGAGGGCTTTTGCCGGGCCGACCAGTCTCCGCGAGCGTCCACGCGTGGAGCAGACCATCCGCGCCGGGCTGCGCGACCTCAACGTTGACTCGGTGTACTGGGCGGTCAACAGCGTGGTTCCGGCGCGGCCCGATCAGCGTGAATTGTTCGGGCGCATCACCACGCCCATCCTGGTGATCGCGGGGCGCGAGGATCCGACGTTTCCGGTCGGGGAAACCGAACTCATGGCCGACGCCATCCCCGGGGCCGAGTTCGTCATCATGGAAAGCACTGGGCATCTCGCGGCGTTGGAGCGCCCCGATGAGGTCAACGCCCTGATCGACGAGTTCCTCAAGCGGCACCCGATCGAGGATTAGCCCACAAAATCCGCGACCAAGCGCAGCGCGAAGACGATCATCACCGGCAGCGCGATGAACGGCAGCGCCGCTTCGGCAGCGGCCCGTGAACCGATGAGTGCGACGATGAGTAGGCACAGAGCGATCGCCATAGCGGCTCCAACGCAGAAGCTGATCAGTTTCGATCGCCGCAGGCTCGCCCACAGTGCCCGGGCCGAGTGCCGTGGCACGCTCAGCACCATCCACACCGGCAGCGCTATCACGGCGACCGCGAGCAGTGCCGCGATCATTCGCGCGGGAAGAGGCAACTGCTGGTTGCCATACCGGGTGGCCACCGCGGCCGACGCACCCAGGATTACCAAGGCCAGGAAGTTCACCGGAGTCATCACGCTGACAACGCGATTGAAAACCTCGGAGACGCCCGCCCGCACGTCATCGGCCCGGCGGATGTCCATGGCGCCCAGGTCCAGATAGGCCCGCAACGCGCTCGCCAACCGCCACCGCCGCGACTGCGCTCTGCCAACGTTTTCCATCGCCGAGGCATTGCCCGGGTCGATACGCAGAGCTGATCGAAATTCCTTGAGAGCCTTACCCTTCCATCTCCGCATCCCGATGATCTGACCCCGCAGATTACGATAGGAAGAATCATCCGGATCGATACGAAGCGCCTCATCGATGGCGGCCAGCGCCGCTCGTTTATGCCTTCGCGCGTACAGCACCACCGCCATCATGTAGTGACTGGACGCCCGGTTCGGGTGCATCCGCACCAGGTGCTGCGCGGCCGCCATGGCGGGCATCTTGTTCCAGCCGCGCAGCAGCACCCAAATGCGGATTCGTTGGGCCTGGCCATTACTGGGATCGAAACGCAGTGCGTTATCCGCGTACCACATCGCCCCGGCATGGTGTCCAACTTGTAGATCCAGGTACGCACCGGTGGCCAGCAGATCGGGCGTGTCGGGCCATCGCGTCAACGCATCGGCAAGGTGAGCCCGAGCGGTGTCGTACTGGCGTATCCCGATCAATTCTTCAATCATCAACGAACGAGCCAGCGGTGTGTCGCCGGCTGATGTCATCGCGATCGCCTATTACGCAGGTACTTCGCCAATTCGTCGTAGCTGCCATCGGAGTTGGAGAACTCGACGACGTTGCGCGCGGTGTCGAACCAGCCCCCGGCGCTAGGACCCACTTGCGCAATGGCCGTGTCGATATCCGCCATCCGCACTGGCCGTACCTGTCCACTGCTGATCGAGTCGGCCATCGCGAATTGTGTTGCCGTGTTGCAGATATGGGCCAGATCGGCACCGGACCTGCCCTCTGTGCGCTTGGCAATCGATTTGAGATTGATGCCCTCAAGCGGCCGCTCACGCAGGTGGTATTTGACGATAGCGACACGCGCCTCCTCATCGGGTAGCGCCACCAAGATCATGCGGTCAAACCGGCCGGGCCGGCGTAGTGCGGCATCCACGTCCCACGGGTGATTGGTGGCACCCAGCACGTACAGTCCCTCGTTACTCTCCGTCGCCGGATCAAGCTCCGCGAGAAGCTGATTCACCAGCGGTCGAAGCCCCGAGCCGCCCGAAAGCTGGGACCGGCGATGCCCCAGCGCGTCGAGCTCGTCAAAAAACAGCACGCATGGGGTGTTCCGGCGCGCGATTTCAAAGATCTCGTGCATCCGCTGCTCACTCTGCCCAAAGATCGGGTGCATGACGTCCGAGATGCCGACGGGATAGAAATTGGCACCCAATTCGCCAGCCACCGCGCGGGCCAGGAACGTCTTGCCGCATCCCGGCGGGCCGTACAGCAGCAGACCGCCCCTTGCCGACACGCCAAAGGCCTTGACCAGCTCGGGGTTACGCAACGGCCCGAACAAAGACAGGTCCAGCTGTCGTTTGACATCGGCCATCCCGCCGACGTCCGAGATTCGAACCTCGGATTTCTCCAACGCTCCCACATCGTTCGGCCCCAGGGGCTCAGGCTCTTCTTCAACGAAGGCCGGCCGGACGATATCGGCCACTTGATCCTCGGCTGCCGACCAGTCGAAACCTGCCGCGGCGGCGGCAGGCTCAGGAGCCGGCGAGTTCAGACCGGCCGAGCACGCGGCAAGCAACTCCAGTGCCTTGGTGTCTCCCGGCGACTGTTGCAGCGCGACGGTGCAATGGTTGAGCGCCTCGGCGAATCGGCGGCGCTGAACCAACAGCTCGATGACACGCAACCGCAGTGCCAGAACGTCCGGGCTTGCCTCCACGGCAGCCAGCATTTCGGCGATCACAGCGTCGTCGGCCACGAAATCCCTCCCCCAGCGATGGTGCGCTCAGTAGAGATCGTTGTCGAGGCTCTTCGCCAGACGCATGTCGGCGAAGGCCCCTTCAAGATCACCGAGCTCGCGCCGAAGAATAGCGCGCATTGCCAGCGCGTCGGGAAAGTCCGGATTGATATCAAGCGCTTCATCGATGGCGGTCAGCGCTTCATTGGGTTTGCGGGCACCGTTGAGCGCCCAGGCGTGCACGTAGTGGTTAATGGCATCGTGACTGCCGTATCGCACTGCGGAAAGCGCGCATTCGATCGCGTCGAAGTGCCGGCCCATGCTGCCGAGGCAATAGGCAAGGATCCGCCAAGACCGGGCGTCCTTGTGCTCAAGCTCCAGTGCGTCATTGGCGAGACGCAGCGCCTCGCTATCGTCTCCGGACGCCAGGGCCTCGCTCGCGCGAGTTGCCAGCTCTTCAGCGTCCACAGAACCGACCGTACGCGAACCTTGATCGTTGGTTATCCACTCATCGGCGGCGATGTCGATTAAGGTTCCGCTAGCAATCATCGAGGCCCATCGTAACCAGCTGTCATACGGACGTCGACAACTCTGGTAACAACCGAATGTTAGTTAGCCCACACCGGCCCGCAGCGGATTCACCGCGAATTCGATCACCCGATAGGGAGCGTGATCGCGTGAGTCGGTGTTCCACTGGCTGACGTAGATGCTGAGCCGATCCAACGTCGAGTCCGGGCCGATGTAGCCGCCGTAGGGCTGAGCCAAGGTGTTGTCCCACGACTCAGGCAGCTCGTCGGCGACGGCGGGCCAGGCGCCGGCATTCACCACCGTCGTAACCGGTACCGCACCGAGCCGCGTTGGACTGTCGGCCACCCGCACCTCAACATTGCCGGTGGTCTGGTTGAAGTACGACAGCACCGCCTGCCCATCGACCATCTTCATGCTCATCTCGCCCAGGTGATCACCCCACAGCGGCGTCGGGGAACGCCCCCAGGCTCCCTTGCCTTGCGCGTCGACGCCCCAGCCCTGCCACGTCGAGCGGTCGGTGAAAGTGTCCGGCTTGGCCCGGTACAGCACCGCGGGCAATGAGCGATCGAATGCGTCACTGACGACGTACACCCAGCCCTTCGGCGACTCCTGGGTCCACAACGGGTCGTAGTAGCCGCTGATCTGTGTCTGCTGACCGCCCGCGTAATCGCCCGGCCGCACCGACCCCGGTACGGTCGCCCACCCGGCACGGAACGGGTCCGGCCGCACCAGCCGTGTCGATTGCGGGATCAGATTCTTGGTGACGGCCACCAACAACCAGTTGGTGCCGTTGATGTCCACGACGCCGGAGGGCAGCTGAGAGAAGCCCGGCGGGGCCGGATCGGCCAGCAGCGGGCGGTCGGTACCCAGGACGCCGGAATGCCGGACACCGGATACGCCGGGAACCGACTCGGTGTCGACACGCAGCGCGACCGGCGAGTGCCATCCGCCGTACCCCACGCCCTGCCCGGCAAAGCTGTCACCGCAGATCTGCAGCATGCCGCCGGTAAAGACCATGAACTCACACAGATCTGTCGCGCCCAGGTTGTAGTCGGCGGTGGCGGTGCCCGTGCCGGCGACCGGCCCGATACGTACTACCTCGCCGGGATCAAGGGGCGGCGAAGCGGGCCGTAATGGATCGGCCCCAGCGGGCGCACCGGCGAGCAATCCGGTGACGACAAGCGTTGCGGCAGTTACCAACACCGCAATCGGCCGCACGCGCATCTCCCGTCCGGCACCACCCGGTGCCACTGAGCCCCAAAGCTCACAGGGTAGTCAGTGACACCGTGCGCGGCTCGCGATGGGCCAACTACGGGCGGGGCGGCGCGACCGGCCCCGGCGGCACCGTGATGGTCACGCTCGGCGGCTGGCCGGTTGGCGGCGTGCGCTGCCAGCCCGGATTCGCGGGATTGTCGCTGTCCCGGTCGCCGCGCTGATCGCGCCCCTCATGTCCATCGCGGCCGCCATCGCGACCCCAGTCTCGCCCGTGGTCACCATTCCAGCCACGGTCGCGGTCTCGGTTCCAGTCACCGCCACCGCGAGCCATGCCGGCATCGGGTCCACCGTGACGGAACATCATCGCCGCCCGGTCACGATGCTCGCCATGGTGGTGGGTATGCGCGCCCACCATCAGGCCGGCACCGAACGTCGCGGCCAGCACACAGGCACCGCCTGCGGCAACCGTCGCTATCGACAACACCTTGCCGAGGTTGCGGGACTTCTTCGGGGCCGGCTCCGCGGCGGCAACCGTGGACACGGCAGGCACCGGTTCAGTTGGGTTTTCGGGTATTTCTGCATTTGTCATGCCCCGAGAATGACTCGGTAAGCCTGGACTCTCCGCAGGAAAACCCTGTGAACTTCCCGTGAGTCAGTTAGCCGACGAGTAGCTCGGCGATCTGAATCGTGTTGAGCGCCGCACCCTTCCGAAGATTGTCACCGGAAATAAACAGCGCCAGACCACGATTGCCGGGAACACCTGGGTCTTGACGGATCCGGCCCACCAGGGAGTCATCGGCACCCGCCGCCGCCAAAGGCGTTGGTACGTCAGCAAGGGTGACACCGGCCGCGGTACCGAGCAGCTCGGTGGCCTGCGCCGGGGTCAGCTCATGCTCAAACTCGGCATTGATCGACAGCGAGTGCCCGGTGAAGACCGGCACTCGCACGCACGTGCCGCTCACCAAGAGCTCTGGAATACCCAGGATCTTGCGGCTCTCATTGCGCAACTTCTGATCTTCATCGGTTTCACCGGAGCCGTCGTCGACCAATGACCCTGCCAACGGGATTACGTTGAAGGCAATGGGCGCAACATATTTCACCGGCTCGGGGAAGGTGACCGCGGAGCCGTCATGCACCAGCTGCTCACTACCGTCGATACCGGCACGCACCTGGGTGGCCAGCTCCTCCACGCCCGCCAAGCCACTGCCCGACACTGCCTGGTAGGTCGACACGATGAGCCGGGTAAGCCCGGCTGCGTCGTGCAGCACCTTCAAAACCGGCATCGCGGCCATGGTCGTGCAGTTCGGGTTGGCGATGATGCCTTTGGGCAGCTTGACGCCCCGCACATCACGGTCGAAATTGACCTCCGAGACCACCAACGGCACATCCGGGTCCTTGCGCCAGGCCGACGAGTTGTCGATGACCGTGACACCCGCCTCGGCGAACCGCGGGGCCTGCACCCGGGACATGGTGGCCCCGGCGGAGAACAGCGCGATGTCCAGGCCCGCTGGGTCGGCCGTCTCGGTGTTCTCGACCTCGATCTCCTGGCCGCGGAACGTCAACTTCTTGCCCTCGGAGCGGGCCGAGGCGAAGAACCGCACCGAAGAGGCCGGGAAGTCCCGCTCTTCCAACAGCTTTCGCATGACGGCGCCCACCTGACCGGTGGCACCGACAACAGCAATACTGGTCATCGCCCGGTCCCCGCGTACACGGTGGCTTCCTCTTCGCTGCCCAGATCGAAGGCGTTATGGATGGCCTGCACCGCGGCGTCCAGCTCATCGTCCTTGACCAGCACCGAGATCCGGATCTCGGAAGTCGAGATCAGCTCGATGTTGACGCCCGCCTCCGCCAGCGCCTCGCAGAAGGTGGCCGTAACACCCGGATGGCTGCGCATACCCGCACCGACCAGGGACACCTTGCCGATGTGATCGTCGTAGAGCACCTGCGAGAACCCGATCTCGTTCTTCAGCGAGTCCAGCTTCTCCACCGCGGTGGGCCCGTTCTCCTTGGGGCACGTGAAGGTGATGTCGGTCTTGCCGTCCTCCACCTTGGAGACGTTCTGCAGCACCATGTCGATGTTGATCTCGGCGTCGGCGACCGCACGGAACACCTTGGCGGCATAGCCGGGTACGTCGGGAATGCCGACGACAGTGACCTTGGCCTCGCCGCGATCGTGCGCGACACCGGTGAGAATTGCTTCTTCCACGGGAATGTCCTCCATTGATCCGCTGACGATCGTGCCGGGCTTGTCGGTGTACGACGAGCGCACGTGAACCGGAACGTTGTATCGCCGGGCGTACTCCACACAGCGCAGCATGAGCACCTTTGCCCCGGCCGCCGCCATCTCCAGCATTTCTTCGAAACTGACCTTGTCGAGGCGGGCCGCGTTCGGCACGATCCGCGGATCGGCGGTGAAGACCCCGTCAACATCGGTGTAGATCTCGCATACGTCGGCCTTCAGCGCGGCGGCCAGCGCGACGGCAGTGGTATCGGAGCCACCACGCCCGAGCGTGGTCACGTCCTTGCTGTCCTGGCTCACACCCTGGAATCCGGCGACCAGGACCACCTGGCCCTCGTCGAGCGCGGTCCGCAGACGCCCCGGAGTGACGTCGATGATCTTGGCGCTGCCGTGCTTGCCGGTGGTGATGACGCCGGCCTGCGAACCGGTGAACGAGCGTGCCGAGGCGCCAAGTGAGTGGATGGCCATCGCGACCAGGGCGTTGGACATTCGCTCGCCCGCGGTGAGCAGCATGTCCAGCTCACGGGGCGGAGGCGCCGGGCAGACCTGTTGAGCCAGGTCAAGCAGCTCGTCAGTGGTGTCGCCCATCGCAGATACAACCACGACAACGTCGTTGCCATTCTTCTTGGTCTCGACGATGCGTTCGGCGACCCTGCGGATGCGTTCGGCCGTTGCGACCGACGATCCGCCGTACTTTTGGACGACGAGCGCCACGGCATACCTTCCTGCAGTTCGGTCAAGGTCGGTCAGACCCCGGCCCTCAGGATAGAGGGTCGGACAACTCGATAACCTGGCCCGCATGGGCAACCCCACCGAACGCATTGCTGACACCACGGTTCCGATCCAGCCGCTGATCGCCTCGCGGTGGAGTCCGCGGAACTTCGATCCGGACGCCGATCTCGCTCCAGAAACCCTGACAGCCCTGCTCGAAGCCGGTCGCTGGGCGGCGAGTTGGGGCAAGCGTTTCCCGGTCCGGTACATCGTGGGGCGCCGCGGTGACGCCACCTACGCGGCTCTCGCCGATGTGCTGAATCGCGGAAACTCTTACGCAAAAGTTGCGGCGGCACTGGTCCTGGTCAGCACCGACCTGGGTGACGACGACAACACCGCGGTGTACGCGACGGTGGACACCGGTCTCGCCATCGCCCAGCTGGGGGTGGAGGCCCGGTCCCACGGGCTGCACACCCACCCGATGGCGGGCTTCCGGGTGGACGAGGCATCTGCCGTGTTCAACATCCCCGAGAACGTGCGGCCCATCGCGGTTGTCGCAATCGGGTCCGTACTGGACAGCTACGAGGGCGCCGAGGAGTCGACCGTCGAACGCGACCACGCACCCCGGCAGCGCCCCGCGCTCAGCGATATCGCGTTCGCGGAGCGCTGGGGTAACGCGTACGGCGGATAGGCACGGAGCGCCCGGAACTGTCTCCGGGCTAGCGCGCTGAGTCCCGGAAGATCAGGCCCGACTTATCGGCCAGATCGCGGAGTTTCCCGCAGCTGGTGGTGGTGCCGCCGTATCCGATACCACTGCCGGCCGCACGGGCCATGACCGTCACCGACGCCCTGCGCTTGGCATCGCGCGCATCCTCGATCAGGTTCCCGGCCGAATCTCGTTTGTAGAGGGGGTCTCCCAAGAGGACCGCCGCTTTGCATCCCACAAACTGTTGCGGAACCTCGTTGTAATAATAGTCAATTCCCTCGCGCCGAACCGTGGAATACCCCTCCAGTTCCAGCAGGCCCAGGTACGAAACATCAATGCCCACAGAGTATTCCATGCCGGCATCGTCGGGAGTTTCCAACGAGAAGGCGCACTCGAACGGAAAGTCGCCATTCGCACTCCCGGCATCCTTGTCCTGGCCTAAATTTCGGACTTTGTCCGGGTACTCCTTCAGGATCTCGCAGGGATCGCGTTCGGCAAGCTTGCTGGGATAGGCACTCAACGCCGTGCGGACAGGAATCCCATGCGGCATCCGCTTGGCGATTGCGGTGGCGACGGGCAACCCAATCGTGCATATGCCCAGTCCGCTATCATCGAATTCGTGGACCACAACCTGCAACAAGGGTTGCTTATCGCCGGTCAACTCCGGAGCTCCGGGCAACTTGTCGAGGGCCAACGGTACTTCGTATACGCATTCGGACAGTGACGATTCATAGACCTTGGCGTCACCCATGTCATACACGAGTCTTTCGAACCTGCTCTGCACTGTCGAGTAGATCAACCCGACCTGTACTCGAATATCACTGTGGCCCGGCACTTTTAATTCGATTTCACATTCCCAGAACCGGAAGTCGACGGCACCGGGCTGACCGATACCGCTGAGTGCGTCACGGAACCCACACGATCGATGCGGCGCAGGGCGCGCGTGTACGCCAGCCGTGTCTTGTCCGTGGCGCTCCACTGCTGGCCGTACTCCGGAATCTCGCCCACGAAGAGCACATCCGCGCCGAGATCCGGCTCAGGGCCCGATACCGCGCCCGGCACCACAACCGTGCATGCCGATAACAGGCACACCCAGAAGACCAAAACCGCCCCGAAACCCCACCCGCGCACCCAGGCAGCTTGCCAGATAGTCCGCTGCTACGCAGTCGATTTCAGGCATCAAAGTGCGGCAAGTACCTCATCGGCCGCTTGCCGGCCCGAGAGGATGGCGCCCTCCATGTAGCCGTTCCAGACGTGCGCCACCTCCGCTCCGGCCCAGTGGATGCGGCCGACGGGCGCGGCGAGTGCTTTGCCGTATTGAGTCCACACCCCGGCACCGAGCCGTCCGCCGTAGCAGCCCCGAGTGAATTCCTCTGCCGTCCAGTCCTGTTCAACGACGTCGAACGGTTCAGCAGCCTGGGGGCCGAAGTACTTCACCAGCGTGTCGACGATGATCTGGCGCCGCTCCGTTACCGATAGCTCGGCCGCTGTGCGTGCATGCGCGCCCTCCAGGAAACCGACCAGCACTCCGCACGAAGCATCCGGTGGCGAGTTGTCCATGACGGGATTGAACGCGTCGTCGAGGCTGGCGACGAATCCGCTCAAGCCGTCTTCACGCCAGAACGGCGTGGGATATCCGACTTGGAATTTGATCACCGCACCGGCGGGGATCTGCTGAGTCAAACCATCGCGCGACGCGGGCAACGCCGGTAAGTACCGGATCCGTCCGGCGAGCGTAGGCGGGATTGCGACGATCACCTGCCGGGCGGTGACCACTCCGATGCTCGACGCGTCGGCGTCCTCGTACGACACCGCCACGCCCTCATTGTTCTGGGAGATGGTGCGCACCACGGCCCCGAGCTGCACGCTGTCCCCGAGTTCTGAGGCCAGCCGTTCCGAAATTTGGTGCGTACCGCCGACCACACGACGTTCCTGCGCACCGCCTCCCAAAGACAGCAAGGTTTGCAGACTGTTTCCGGAGGACTTGAGGTAGGTCAAGAAATGCAGCAGTGACATCTCCGACGACTCGGCGGAGAACACAGCCGGGACGACGAAGCGGAAAAACCGCAGAGCAACGGTATCGGTGGTGTTCTCGGTCAACCACGAGTCAAATGTCTGCCGGTCCAGGTTGTGCGCGTCGGGTGCCTGCCACGGGGCCTCGGGAGGAACGGTCGCGGCCAGCTCCTCGACCCTGGCCCATAACCGGCCCACCTCGAGTAGATGTTCGGCCGGGATGCCGAAGTACTCGTCGCTGTAGCGAATACGCTCACCGTCCAGAATCGTCAGCGAGTCACCCGATTCATAACTGGCGAAGGTCTCCAGCCCAAGTTCCGCAACCAGCTCAAGCACGGTGGTTTGGGTGGGCCCGATCCACTGACCGCCTCGCTCCACGGGCACACCGTTGCTCAGAAATCCGCCCAGATTGCGTCCCGCGACCCGGTCGCGTGCCTCAAGCACACGAACCGACTTTCCCGCGGCCACCAGCTTGCGCGCCGCGGACAGCCCCGCAAGACCGGCGCCGACGACGACAACGTCCATCTCTACCATGACATCTCCTTAAGTCAGTCGTATGACTGACTTAAGAGTAAGCGGCTGTCCGACTCATCGCAAGGCGCTGCTACGCGGGGGTTACGGACGCGAGGGCGATCAGCATCTCGGTAAGCGACTCCAAATCCTCTGCCGAACGCTCCGGGTTCGGGTCGACGATGTGCTGCATGATCAGCCCATCGACCCCGGCCACCAGCACCCGGGCCAACCGGTCGAAGGAGACCGCGCAACGCTCGCCGGCCCGGCTCGCGGCCTCTCTGCACCAGAGGGCGACGTTCTCGGTGTATCGCTCGTACTGCCAGGCCGGGAGATTCTCCAAGCCGGGAGTGCGCAGGGCATGGGTGACCAACTCAACCTGGACCAATTGCAGCTTGAATTGGTCGTCCACCAGCTGCGACCAGAAGTTGCGCGTGCCGCGGCGGATCGCATTGTTCAGGCCGGTCTCGGACTCCGCGGCACCGCGCAGTACTTGGGCGATCTCCCCCACGATGTCCTCAATGACCGCCTTGAGCAGTCCCTGCTTACTGGGAAAGACGTACTGAAGAGTTCCCAGCGGGATACCTGCCTCAGCGGCGACCGCACGCATCGTGGTGCGGCCCACCCCCTCCCGCATCAAGACGACCCGCGCCGCGGCAACCGCCTCCTTGGTGCGCTGCGCCGACTCGACGTATGGCATCAGAAAGCTCCTCTCAGTCGAACGAACCGCGAAAGATCCGAACCGCCTTGTCGATCATCGCCCGGGCGGATCCGCAGTCGCCTTTCCCCAACGAGAAGCTGAGCACCTCGATGAAAACCCGCTCCGGTGAGCTGCTCTCCTGGATGGCGCCGCCCGGCACATCGCGGGCGTACAGCGGCTTGCCCAGACGCACCATGCTGGTACACATACTGTCGTCCTGGCCGTGAAAGTACTCGACGCCATCCCGGACTTCCGCACGCAACCGCGACGGCGGATCGACACCCGATCTGATGGTCAGCTCAAATTGAGTATCGATGTCTTGCAATGAGAACCGGCACGCGTACGGATCGCCGAAGAGTGACGACCTCACCTCGTCCGCTTGCCCCGGGTACTCCCCAAGGATTTCGCACGGATCACGCTCGGCCATCTTGATGGGATACGCGCTCAACGCGTCGCGCACCGGCATATCGGCGGGATTCATCCCGGTCAGCACACCGATAACAGGTTGTGCCATTTTGCAGTTCGGCCCCAGCGCGCTGCGAGAACCATCGACGACCACCACGCGCAACGCCGGCGTACCCACCTTGGTCACCTTCGGCGCGCCCGGAAGCTTGTCCAATGCCACGGGAAACTCGTACACGCACGTCCCGGCGGTGTGATAGATCGGTGTTCCGCCGAGTCTGAACTCGGGTTCCTCACGCGAGTAATCACCCAACATCAGCGACAGCCCCACACTGGACGGGTTCGCCGAACCCGCGACCTTGACGGACCCGAAGCAGCCTCCCACGTCCCCGGAAATGTATGTGGGCGCGCCAATATCCTTGAGTTTCAACAAAAGACCACAGGGATCCACCCGCCGCAGCGCCCGCAAGTAGGCCAGTTGCGCGGTCTGCCTCTCGTTCAGGTTCTGGCCGTACCTCGGCACCGCACCCTCGAACAACATCTGACCGGTGGGCGCGGGCAGACTCCCGGTGGGGGTACCGGAGACGACGGTGGTGCATCCTGCGATCGCCACCAGCGTGGCGACCAGCAGTGCTACCGGGCGGATTTTGCGAATAGCCGCACCGCCTTGTCCAGGATCTCCCGCATATGCCCACAGTCCTTGCGATCTCTGCCGGTGTAGGCGCTGGCCACCACGGCGGGGAAGTACGCGTCAGCGTCGGTGTTGGCCGCCCCACCACCAATATCTCTGGGGTACAGCGGATCTCCAACCAGCGCCAGCGCATGACACCCGGCGAGCCGCGACGGGTCCTCATTCTGGAAGTACGTCACACCGTCACGCGTGGACTTGGTGTAGGCATCAGGAAAGTCGTCCACGCTGCTGGTGAGCCGCACGGTGTAGTTGATATCGGCATCCGGAAGCACGAAGTCACAGCCAAAGGGGTCACCCAACAGGTCGATCGACACCTCACGCGCCTTGCCCGGGTACTCCGCCAAGATCTCGCATGGGTCCCGTTCGGCCAGCTTGATGGGGTAGGCGCTGAGCGCAGAACGCGGCTGCAACCCGGAGGGGAGCTGCTTGACGATTCCCGTCACCACCTGTCTGGCGATTCGGCAATCCGGATCCGAATACTCCTCCGATCCGTAGAGATACGCGGAGACCGACATCATGGCCTGCAGCGTGGGGCTCGACGGCGCTCCCGGCAGCCGTTCAAGTCCGAGCGGGACCTCGTATCCGCACTCGTCTCCGGTCGCGTAGACCGGAACGGACCCCACCCGAAAAGCGGCGGAGTCGCCGCGTTTGTCCTGCATCGAGTACTCATAGGACACCTCGGTCAGACTGGGGTCGCCGGTCACTTTCACGCTGGCATAACAGATCTGAAAGTCGCCGACGACCTGTCCCGGGTCGCCGAACTCCTTGAGACCGGCCGCGAACCCACAGGGGTCCACCCGCCGCAGCGCCCGTGCATAGGTGAGCGTCGTCGCTTCCTGCGCGTCCAGCTTTTGGCCGTAATCCGGCGGTCCGCCCTGGAAGAAGGAGTCGGCTCCGGGCGCGGGTTCGCCTCCGTGCGCCTGCCCTGCGACCGTGCGTGTGCAGCCGGTAGCCACCAGCAGAATCGCCAGCGCCGCCATCCCCCTCCGTACCCACATGCTCTCCGAGCTTGCCAGATGAGTAGGCCGCTCGCGGCTGGTAGAGTCCCCTTCTATGCAGCGGACGCTCCTCCTCCGACGCCGCGACAGGGTCTGATCCAGACCGGCTTCCTGTCGCGGGTTGTTGGCGTGCCGGTCGAGATCCCCCTCAAACTCCCGGAGCCTTCCCATGACTAGCTTCTCCTCAGACGAGTTCAACTACACCCCCCGCAGTGTCGTTACCCCAAACGGCCCCCGGGCGGCCGGCCAACCGGCCTGGAACACCCAAAAGAACAGCTCGATGCCGGTACACCGGTACCGCTCCTTCGCCGACGAGGTAGAGAAGATCGAGCTGCCCGACCGCACCTGGCCCGACAAGGTGATCACCCGCGCACCGCAATGGGGCGCCGTCGACCTGCGTGACGGCAACCAGGCCCTGATCGATCCGATGAGCCCGGCGCGCAAGCGCCGGATGTTCGATCTGCAGATCCGGATGGGCTTCAAGGAAATCGAGGTCGGTTTTCCGTCGGCCAGCCAGACCGATTTCGACTTCATCCGCGAGCTGATCAACGAGAACGCCATCCCCGACGACGTCACGGTCCAGGTACTGACCCAGTGCCGCCCCGAGCTGATCGAGCGGACCTTCCTGGCGTGCGAGGGCGCGTCCAAGGTGATCGTGCACTTCTACAACTCGACGTCGATCCTGCAGCGCCGGGTGGTGTTCCGCGGCGACAAGGACGCGATCAAGAAGATTGCCACCGACGGCGCGCATAAATGCGTCGAAGAGGCCGCGAAATACCCCGACACCCACTGGCGCTTCCAGTACTCCCCCGAGTCCTACACCGGTACCGAGCTGGAGTACGCGGTGGAGGTGTGCAACGCCGTCGGCGACATCATCAAGCCGACTCCGGAGAACCCGATCATCTTCAACCTGCCGTCGACGGTGGAGATGACGACCCCCAACGTGTACGCGGACTCCATTGAGTGGATGAGCCGCAACCTGGCCCGCCGAGACTCGGTGATCCTGAGCCTGCACCCGCACAATGACCGTGGAACAGCCGTCGCCGCAGCGGAATTGGGCTTCCAAGCGGGCGCCGACCGCATCGAGGGCTGCCTGTTCGGCAACGGTGAGCGCACCGGGAACGTCTGCCTGGTCACCCTGGGACTGAACCTGTTCAGCCGTGGTGTCGACCCGCAGATCGACTTCTCCAACATCGACGAGATCCGGCACACCGTCGAGTACTGCAACCAGCTGAAGGTCCCCGAGCGGCACCCGTACGGCGGCGATCTGGTCTACACCGCCTTCTCGGGCAGCCACCAGGACGCCATCAACAAGGGCCTGGATCAGATGAAACGCGATGCGGATGACGCGAATTCGGATGTAGACGACATCCTGTGGCAGGTGCCCTACCTGCCCATCGATCCCAAGGATGTCGGCCGCAACTACGAGGCCGTGATCCGCGTCAACTCGCAGTCCGGCAAGGGCGGCGTCGCCTACATCATGAAGTCTGATCACGGACTGGTGCTGCCCCGCCGGCTGCAGATCGAGTTCGCACAGTCGATCCAGCGCATCACCGACGGTGAGGGCGGCGAGGTGAACCCCAAGGAGATCTGGGACGTCTTCGCCGAGGAGTACCTGGCACCGATCACCCCGCTGGAGCGCATTCGCCAGAAGGTGACCGCGTCCGAAGAGGATGGCGGCACGGATTCCATTGCCGCCGTGGTGAAGATCGACGGCAAGGAAACGGAAGTCAACGGCACGGGCAACGGTCCGTTGGCCGCCTTCGTCGATGCGCTGGCTACCGTGGGCTACACCGTCAACGTCTTGGACTACTCCGAGCACGCCCTGAGCGCCGGAGACGACGCGCAGGCGGCCGCCTACGTCGAGGCCATGGTTGTCGGCCCGGACGGCGGTGAGGCCCAGACGGTCTGGGGTGTCGGTATCGCGCCGTCCATCACCACCGCCTCACTGCGGGCCGTGGTGTCGGCGGTCAACCGTGCTGCTCGTACCCGCTAGCGCTCACTTCGAACGCGAGCCTGGCGCGGATTCTTAGTCGAATTCCCGCGTCAGGCTCGCTCTCGATCCGGTTAGCGAGTCCCGTACCGGCGGCGGAACTTCTCGACCTGACCGGCGGTATCCACGATTCGGCGATCTCCTGTCCAAAACGGATGGGAGTCCGCGGTCACCTCGGCGGTGATCAAAGGATATTCCTGCCCCTCCCACTCGACGGTGCGCGTGCTGGTGACCGTCGAACGGGTCAAGAACATCTTGCCGGTGGTGGCGTCCTGGAAGACGACGGGATGGTAGTCGGGGTGGATTCCGGGTTTCATCAGTGGTTCCCTTCTGTGTTGTGGTCGCCGTAGGAAAGGAAGGCCTCAGCCTCAGCCAGGTGCTCGCACGGATCCTCATGCCAGTCGCCGAACGGGTCCTCAAACTCATCCCATTCTGCGGGCCTTGCCATTTCGTCGTCAGTCAACAGCGCGCCGCGTAGCGCGTCGAGCACCTCGACGCTGTCGGCACCGCAGACCAGCACCGTCATCGCATTGTGGCGATCCCCGAACTGGTAGTCCCACATGAGGTCGGCGAATGCCCGGCGCTCCAGGTCGACCCGCCGCACCTCTGTTGAATCCATTGCCGCTAGCCACTTTCCAGCAGCAGATACCCTCAACCCGCCCCCGGCGGACTCCAGCCACATGGCCTGCTGGTCCTGGGTCGCCAGCCAGAGCCGGCCCCGGGTACGAATCACGCCGTCGAGCAGCATGTCAATGGCGGCATGCAGCCGCAGCGGATGAAATGGTCTGCGCGCGTTGAATTCCACCAACGCGACGCGACCGTCGGCTGCCAGCGAGGGCTGCCCGGCAAGCAGCGCGCCATGGGGATTGTCGGCACGGCCACACCGTGCGTCGTCCTCCAGGTGGTCGAGGGCCTGTTCGACGCGACCGACGCGCGCGGTGATGCGCGCCCGTGGCGCCAAACGCCGCAACACCGAAAGCACCTCGGGTTCGGGATTGCGCACCAACAGCACGTCGGCGAACTCGGCCTGACCGATCACCACTTGCGCCACCGTGCGGCCATCCGGGAGTTCATCGTCGCCGAGCGCCTGCTCCATCCAGTGCGCACTGTCGACGCAGCTCACCACTCCGGCGATCTTGACATCGCGCGCCGCCGGCCCGTCGATGAACCCCGGACCCACACGGACGGGCACGGTGTTGATCGCCCAGCAGATTGGGTCCGCTTCGAGCCAGTGATCCAGATGCAGCACGATCCTGCCCACGTCGTCGCGCCGATGCAGCTTGCGTAGGAGCACCAGGAGGTCGTCGCGGATGGTGCACGAGACACAACCATGGGCCAGCTCCAGAACGGTCACTTGAGGAGCCCGGACGCCACCACCGGATACAACCGATCGCTTCACGATGTGCCCGTCGAACCGGTGCGTGACGACCACGGTTCCCGGGTCGCGCGCCAAGGTCTGCACGACCGCATCGGTGTCGGTCTGCCCGGACACGAGTACCACCGGCGTGCGCATGACTCTCCCTTTCCAGCACGTTTGCCGCTAAATGCAAACGATTTTCATTACTACTGCGTTCACGGTACAGTCTCGAACAGCACTTGTCGAAAATGATTCCCATTACCAAATGGGTATGAATGGAGCTTCCCTTGTCCGCACACTGCGAGGTGACCGGGCGGTCGCCGGGCTTCGGCAACGCGGTATCGCATTCGCACCGCCGCACCCGCCGCCGCTGGTCACCAAATATCCAACTCAAGACCTACTACCTGCCCTCCGAGGACCGGCGCATCAAGCTCCGGGTGAGCGCCAAGGGCATCAAGGTGATCGACCGTGACGGTATCGAGGCCGTGGTAGCCCGGCTGCGCGCGCAGGGACGGAAGTTCTGATGGCACGCAACGAAATTCGCCCCATTGTGAAGCTGCGGTCCACCGCGGGCACCGGATACACCTACGTCACCCGCAAGAACCGCCGCAACGATCCGGACCGGATGGTGCTGCGCAAGTACGACCCAGTAGTGCGTAAGCACGTGGAATTCAGAGAGGAGCGCTGAGATGGCCAAGAAGTCGAAGATCGCCAAGAACGAACAGCGCCGCGCCATCGTCGAGCGCTATGCCGAGCGGCGCGCGGAACTCAAGGAGATCATCCGGCAGCCGTCGAGCACCCAAGAGCAGCGCATCGCCGCGCAGGCCGAGTTGGCTCGCCAGCCACGCGATGCCAGCGCGGTGCGACTGCGCAATCGCGACGCCGTCGACGGCCGGCCGCGCGGGTACCTGCGCAAATTTGGACTGTCCCGCGTGCGCGTCCGTGAACTAGTGCATGACGGGTCGCTGCCCGGCGTGCGGAAAGCGAGCTGGTGATGGCTCCCAAGACCACGCGCAATCGTCGCGCCAAGCTGGTCGACACCAAACCTGCCAAGCCCAATCTTTTTGCCAAGTTGGGTGTTTCAGAGGTTGACTATAAGGACACGAACACCCTGCGAATGTTCTTGTCCGAGCGCGGCAAAATCCGGTCACGCCGGGTGACGGGCCTGACGGTACAACAACAGCGTCAGGTCGCGAACGCGATCAAGAACGCACGCGAGATGGCGCTGCTGCCCTACGCCTGATCAAGCCGAACTACCGCGGCTGCGGAATCGCGTTCTCCAACAAGAACACATGATCCGGGCTGATCACCTTGGTGATCGCGGTGCCGAACAGCGTGCTGGGCTGCGCCGGCTGCTTGGCCACATCGGTGTTGAGCAAGGCCACCACCGTGGTCTGCTCGGCAGGCGAATAGATGGCCAGGGTCTGATAGCCGGGGATGCTTCCGTTGTGACCGATCCATCCCCGCGCGTCGAAAATTCCTAGGCCATAACGAATATCGTCGGGAACGGGCGGCATGGCCACAGTCTGCAGCCGTTGTTCCCGGGTATCGGGCCGCAGGAGCGCGCCGGTGGCCAGCGCGGGCACCCAGATCCGCAGGTCGTCCAGCGTCGAGATCATGGCACCCGCCCAGGACGCCCAGGACGGGCTCCAATCGGTGCTATCGATGATCGGCCCTGTCGGCGTCAACTGCGTATAGCCCTGCGCATGCGGATCCGGGATCGCGTTGGTGTCCGGAAAACTGGTGTGGCTCATGCCGAGTGGCTCGGTGATGTGATCGCGCACAAAGGCAGGCAGCGGCTGCCCGCTGACCTTTTCCACCACCTGCCCCAAGAGCACCGCATTGGTGTTGCTGTACTCGTAGCCCTGCCCCGGCGGGAAGTTGGGCGGCTGCGCGAAGGCGTAATCGAGCAGCTGACGGGTGCTGTACTGGCGGCGCGGATCGGTCTCCAGATCACGGCTGAAAGCCAGCGACATCGAGTAGTTGAAGAGCCCGCTCTGCATTCGGGCCAGGTCACGCAGCGTGATCTTGTCAGCGTTCGGCACCTTGGCGACATACTTGGCAATCGGATCGTCAAGTCCGATCTTGCCCTCGTCGACGAGTTGAAGCACCGCCGTGACCGTGAAGGTCTTTGTGACGCTACCGATCCGGTGATAGAAGTCCGGCCGCATCGGCGCCCGGGTCGTCGTATTCGCGAGTCCGAAGGTCCGCACATACTTGCCCTTGGGACCCCACACTCCGACGATGGCGCCCGGTACCGCGGCGCGCGCCAGCACCTCGTTGATGGCGGTATCCAGCTTGGTAGCAGTCTGCGCGTCCAAGTCGGCGACGGTGATGGCCGAATGCCTCCCGCACGCGCCGACCAGCAACGCAACCGTGAGCATTACAGCGAGGATTCGACGCATCAGGGTGTGTTCATCAAAACAGCGAGTACTGTGCTCCGGCGCGACTGGGAACCGTGAATTGTTCGATATCCGTACCGCCGACCACGCGCCGCACCTCGGTCATGAATGTCTCGTCATCCAGCAACGGAACACCCAGCGACCGTGCGTGAAATCCCTTACCCTGCTCCGGGTTTTCCTGATTGCAGATCACCAGTGAGGTGTCCTCGTCGACCGTGTCGGCGTAGGCGAGACCGGCCTGCATGAGCTGTTCGATCAGTTCCTCGTGGGTGCGGGCCACCTCGGAACTCAATGCCACACGCATGCCTTGCACCAACGGCTGCCCGGCGGTGTACGGACCGGGATTCAGCCAGTGGCACGGCTGGCGTGACGCCACCGTCTTGAGCGAGCGCAGCTCATCGTGAGTGACGCGACCGTTGGGCCAGCGCTTGCGCGTAGTCTCACGGATCGGCAGCCAGGTGCCGCGCGCCCGTGCCCGCTCCAGCACCTTCGGCAGCACCTCGGCCAGTACGCGGGCATCGTCATAGGCGTCGTGCGCCTTGAGCTGCTCGACACCCCAATGCGCGGCAAGGGTTTCCAGACGCAGGTTCGGGGTATCGAGGTTGAGCCGGCGGGTCAGCTCGACGGTGCACATCACGGCCTCGGTGGGCAGCTCGGCTCCGGCGAATTCGGCCTCGGCCGCCAAGAACGAGTAGTCGAAACCGACGTTGTGGGCGACCAGGGTCCGTCCCCGCAGCAGCGCGATGAGGTCCGGTACGACATCGGAGAACTCCGGCTGGCCCTCCAACATCTCCGGCGTGAGTCCGTGCACATGCGTCGGCCCCGGATCGACACCCGGATTGAGCAGGCTCACCACACTGTCGGTGACGGTCCCATCGGCGTCCAGCGCGAGCGCCGCGACACTGATGACACGCGCCCGACCTGGCTGAAAACCGGAAGTCTCCAGGTCAACCACCACCCACTTGGGGCTATGGTCGGGCATCTGCCCCCAGATCGGCATGACTGAAGGATGACATGCGGGACCGACAAGCCGCTCTAGGCGCGCGGGGTGCGCAGCACCTGACGCCCGATGGCGTACTTGTGCACCTCGGTCGGGCCGTCGTACAGACGGAAGGCACGCATATCGCGGAAGATCATCTCGACCGGCGTCTCGTCACTGATGCCGATACCGCCGAGCACCTGCACACACCGGTCGGTGACCTTGAACAGCTCCTCGGACACGAACGACTTGGCCATCGAGCTCTCGTGCCGCCCCTTGGCGCCGTTGTCCATCATCCAGCAGGCGTGCCAGATGGTGAGCCGACATTGGTGCAGCGCGATCTCATTGTCGGCAAGCATGAAGGAGACTCCCTGGTGCTCGCCGATGGTCTTACCGAACGAGGTCCGGGTGCGCGCGTAGTTCACGGCGATGTCCTGAGCACGGGCGGCGGCCCCGAGCCAACGCATACAGTGCGTCAACCGGGCCGGGGCGAGCCGCAGCTGCGCGTACCGGAAGGCCTGGCCGGTCTCCCCGAGCAGCGCCTCCCGCGGCAGCGTCAGATTGTCGAACCGCACCACAGCGTGCCCCTCGGCATAGTTGCGGTCCATCGTGTTCATGATGCGTTCGATGACAATCCCTTCGGTCTCGCCATCGCAGAGGAACAACGTGGGTCCCTCGGGCAGGTGATCGTTGGCCTCCAGGTTGGCCATGATGATCCATGTCTTGGCGCCGCGGGCGCCGGTGATGAGCCACTTACGGCCGTTGATGACGAAATTCTGGCCGTCGAAGGTCGCCGACGTCTTGAGCTGCGACGGGTCCGATCCGGCACCGTCAGGTTCGGTCATCGCGAACGCCGAACGCTGGTGCCCCTCGATGACGGGCCGCAGGAACTTCTCGGACTGCTCTTCGTTGGTGATCTTGCCGAGCAGGAACATATTGCCTTCATCGGGCGCGGCGCAGTTCATGGCGATGGGGCCCAGGGTCGACCATCCCGCCGCCTCGAAGATCACTGCCTGGCCGATGTGTGAAAGACCCCAGCCACCATAGGATTCCGGCGCCTGAACGGTGAGTAGTCCGGCGGCCCGCGCCTTTCCTACCAACTCGTCGCGCAGCTCTTCGGTGGGTCCGTGTGCGGTCAGGCGAGGGTCGCGCTCATAGGGAATCACGGTTTCGGTGACGAACTCGCGTACCCGCTGCGCCTTAGCGGCCAGCTCTTCCGGAATGCTGAAGTCGATCATATTTCTCCCTCGGTGAATTGTGTTGCCGCCCAGTCAAGAACGGACATGGCGATGTTCTGGAAGTCTGGGTAGTCCGCACCCACCAAGTCACCGGACTGCCATTTGCGGAACAGCTGCATCCACGCGACGGCAAGACGAAGCCGCGCACAGGCCACGTGCCACTGCAGCGGCCGTGGCGTCATGCCTGCCGCCGCGAAGTAGGCGTCGATGACATCTTGGCGTTTGACGAAACCTTCTGCCGTGGTGGGCATCTGATTGACTGCTTGCACCTCGCGCGGATCATCCGGCCCCATCCAGTACGACACCAGAATCGCGAGGTCGAACAGCGGACAGCCGCGGGTGGTCATATCCCAATCGATGATCGCTTTGGGCGACAACGTGTCCCGGTCGACGAGCATGTTGTCGAGCTTGAGGTCCATGTGCAGCAGCGTGACCGCCGTGGGCTCGGGAATCTGCTCCGCGAGCCGCGAGGTCAGGTCCGTGACAACACCGGGCAGGCCCTCCGGCCAGACCGCGTGCGCCCGGCGCGTCCAGCCGGTGAGCTGACGCTCCAGCAGGCCCTCGGGTTTACCGAGCTCACCCAATCCGACGCTCTCGGGTGCCACCCGATGCAGCGAGGTCATCGCCTCGATGAGGGTGGCAGTGATACGCGCCGGGGCGTCCACGGGCAGATCCGGGGGCAGCTCTCCACCGATCACCAACCCTTCCCGGTACTCGATCAGCTGGAAGGGCGCGGCCAGCACGTCCATGTCGTCGCAGTACAGCAGCCCGCGCGGGGCCAGCGTGAAGCCATCGTTCAGCCGCGAGAGCACCCGCCATTCGCGGGCCATGTCGTTGGCGCCTTCGGCAATCGGACCCGCGGGCGGGCGGCGAAACACCGCCGGTTGCCCGTCGAGGGTGACCAGATAGTTGAGGTTCGCCCTGCCGCCGGCGAATTGTTTGACCACCGAGGTATCGAGCGTGTGTCCCTGCCGCGTCACCCACGCCGAGAGCGCAGCCCAATCCTGCGGCATCGTCTCTGATGTGGCGCGGAACACACGCGTTACCCTAGCGGCTAACCCAACCGACTGGTTGGAAGGGCGGCCACTCACTCATTTTCGCCCGCGGTCTCGATCAGCCGCCCCAATATTCGCCGCAGTTCGCGCTGATCGTCGGCGCCCAATCCGCCGAACATCTCGTCTTCCGCGGCCCAGATCGCCTGTTCCACCCGGCTGAGCAGCGCCTTGCCCTTGGCGGTGACCTTCGCCGGCAACGCCCGACCCGAGGCGGGCACTGTCGGCCGGGAAACCAGCGAAACATTCTGCAACCCGTTGAGCACCTGATTCATCGCCTGCGCCGAAACATTGTTCTCACGCGCCAGCTCGGCACTGGTCCGCCCGGGGCTCTCATTGAGCATCCGCAGGCACATGAATTCCGGCATGCCGAGCCCTAGTGGCCGCAACGCGGCGAGCACTCGCGGGCGCATCACAGCGCCGGCCCGGAACATCAGGTAACCGAGCGGCTCGACCTCATCGGATTCACTCATCGCAAGCATCCTGGCACGAACCTCACAGCAGGGTGCGGAAACCCCTGGTCTCCGCACACCCTCGGCCGATTCCGCCTGGTGAGCGATCGAGCCCTTGCCCCGCAAGGGATTACCTATTCATACGCAATTCTCAGCCAACTCATATCAAGAACCTTGACATAGCCGATTCGGCGCAGGTATCAAGGAGATTGATACAGGTTCAGCCGACGACCGGCCGGCTGCCTGATCATCAAAAAAGGAGAGTTAGATGTCTGATTCATTCGCAGGCTTTGAAGGGCCCGGTTCCGGTTTCGGCGGATTCGGTGGGCCTGGATTTGGTGGACCCGGCTTCGGCGGACCGGGATTGGGCGGCCCCGGATTCGGCCCCGCCGGCTTCGGCTTCCGCATCAAGCGCGCCGTCACCGCTTCCCTGCTGCTCGACGGTCCGGCCAGCGCGGCGCAGATCGTGCAACGTGTGTCGGACACATCCGACGGCGAGATCCTGCTACCCGAGCCAGTGGTCGAGCGTGTCCTGGAGCGGTTGGCGCACAAGGGTGTTGTCAAGACCGAGGACGGCGTAGCGGCGCTGACAGAGTTCGGCCTGAAGGTGCTGGCGAAGCGCGGCATCACCAGCCACACGGCGCAGGCGATCCGCGCCAAGGTCTTCCCCAAGCTCATCAATGTCCTCAAGCTCCGCTCGGGCCTGGCCGAGATCGCCGGCCTGGCGCGCGTTATCGCACTGACCGGCACCGACGAGCAGAAGGAGAAGCTGGCCGAGGCCGGCACCACCCTCCTGGCCACGGTGAATGAGGTCAAGCGGTCACTGCAGAGCGCGGTTGCCTAAAGGGCAATCCCGATCGCCCGTGCGGCCGTCCCCTCCAGCCGCACGGGCGATCCACCGCCTCCCATAAACTGCGCGAATGCCCAACGAGCATCTATCGCCGCGCGGCCGGGTCGCACTCGCTGCGGGCTCCGCCGCGCGCTGGGCATCCCGGGTCAGCGGTCGGGGCGCGGGCTCCATGATCGGAGGGCTGGTCGCGCTCAAGCTGGACGGCTCGGTTCTGGCGCAGCTGGGCCGCGGCCGCCGCACAATCCTGATCACCGGCACCAATGGCAAGTCCACCACCACTCGGATGACCGCCGCCGCGCTGGCGACCGTGGGACCGGTGGCCACCAACACCGAGGGCTCCAACATGGACGCCGGTCTGGTCGCCGCGCTGGCCGGCACCCGTGAGGCCGAGGTCGCGGTGCTCGAGGTCGACGAGATGCACGTGCCGCATGTCGCGGACGCGGTCGACCCGGCGGTCATCGTGCTGCTCAATCTCAGCAGGGACCAGCTCGACCGCGTGGGCGAGATCAACAACATCGAACGCACCCTGCGTAAGGGGCTGTCCCGCCACCGGGACGCGGTGATCGTCGCGAACTGCGATGACGTCTTGATGACCTCGGCCGCCTACGACAACCCCAATGTCGTCTGGGTCGCGGCAGGCGGCGGCTGGGCCGGCGACTCGGTGAGCTGCCCGCGCAGCGGAGAACTGATCATGCGCGACGGAAACCGTTGGTACAGCACGGGAACCGACTTCTCCCGGCCCGACCCACACTGGTGGTTCGACGACGACCGCATCTACGGCCCTAGCGGAATCAGCCTGCCCATGTCGCTGACCTTGCCCGGCACCGCGAACCGGGGCAACGCCACCCTGGCAGTGGCCGCCGCCGTCGAGCTGGGCGCGCGTCCGGGCCCCGCCGTCGACGCGGTATCAGCCGTCGATCAGGTCGCAGGCCGCTACCGCAGCATCGACCTGGGCGACCACACTGTTCGGCTGCTGCTGGCCAAAAATCCGGCCGGCTGGCAAGAGGCACTGTCCATGGTGGACACCGACGCCGACGGGCTCGTCATCGCCGTCAACGGGCAGGTGCCCGACGGCGAGGACCTGTCCTGGCTGTGGGACGTCAACTTCGAACACTTCGCCTGCGACAACGAGGAATCCCCCGTGCCTCCCGTCGTCGCGGCAGGAGAGCGCGGCACCGATCTGGCGGTCCGGCTTACCTACGCCAGCGTCACGCACACCCTGCAGCACGATCCGGTACAGGCAATCAAGGCCTGCCCACCCGGCAGGGTCGATGTCATCGCGAACTACACCGCCTTCCTCAATCTCAACCGTGCGCTGGCGAAAGGTGGTGCGGTATGAGCGAATCCACCGTTCGCGTGGGTCTAGTCCTGCCCGACGTCATGGGTACCTACGGCGATTCCGGCAACGCCGTCGTGCTGCGGCAGCGGTTGCGGATGCGCGGTATCGACGCCGAGATCGTGGAGATCACCCTGGCCGATCCGGTGCCCGATTCCCTGGACGTGTACACGTTGGGCGGGGCCGAGGACTACGCCCAGCGCCTGGCCACCCGCCACCTCATCGCGCATCCCGGATTGCAGCGCGCCGCCGAGCGTGGGGCGCCGGTGCTGGCCATCTGCGCGGCCATCCAGGTACTCGGGCATTGGTACGAGACCTCATCCGGAGAGCGCGTCGAGGGGGTCGGCCTGCTGGATGTGACCACCAGCCCCCAGGACGCGCGCACCATCGGCGAATTGGCCGGGGTGCCGATCATGGAAGAACTCCAAGACACCCTGACCGGATTTGAGAATCACCGTGGCGGAACGGTTCTGGGGCCGGATGCAGCACCTTTGTCGAGGGTCTCACGCGGCGCGGGAAACCGCGCCGGCGACGGCGCCGACGGCGTGGTGCAGGGCAGTGTGATCGCCACCTACATGCACGGGCCCTGCCTGGCCCGCAACCCCGAACTGGCAGACCTGCTGCTGGCCCGGGCCATGAACGTGCCCGAGCTGACCGCCCTGGACCTGGATGAGATAGCGCGACTGCGCAGGGAACGCTTGTCCGCCAAATGATTTAGAGCGGACGGCGCCCGGAGAGCGCGCGGCCCAAGGTCAGCTCGTCGGCGAATTCCAGATCTCCGCCCATCGGCAGGCCGGAAGCAAGTCGAGTGACCGTCAACCCGGGGAAGTCCCGCAGCATCCGCACCAGGTAGGTCGCGGTGGCCTCGCCCTCGGTGTTCGGGTCTGTGGCGATGATGACCTCGGAGATGGAGACTCCGTCCTCCTCGGTTCCTATGCGGGTCAACAACTCCCGAATCCGCAGCTGGTCCGGCCCGACGCCCGAGAGAGGATCCAGCGCCCCACCGAGCACGTGATAGCGGCCGCGGAATTCGCGGGTGCGCTCGACGGCCTGCACATCCTTGGGTTCCTCGACCACACAGACGAGGGCGATATCGCGGCGTGGGTCCGCACATATGCGGCAGCGCTCCTTATCGGAGACGTTCCCGCACACCTCGCAGAACTGGACCCCGTCGCGCACGCGCGTCAGGGCCGCGGTCAATCGATCGATATCAGGCGCCTCCACACCCAACAAATGGAAGGCGATGCGCTGCGCGCTTTTGGGTCCTACCCCGGGAAGCTTGCCCAGCTCGTCAATGAGGTCCTGGACCGGGCCCTCAAACACCGGGCAATCCCAGCCCTCCGCCAAGGTCTCCGAGGCCGCCTGCCAGTGGGCCCAGCCGCTGTGTGGCCAGCTCCTGGGTCTTCGACGACAGATCGGCGAGAGCACCGATGATCAGATCCTGCAGAGTTTCCACGTCCTCCGGATCGACGATCTTGGGATCGATCTGGACGTTGGTCACCTCACCGCTGCCCTTACCGGTGATGCGCACCAAGCCGCCGCCGGACTCCCCGGTGACCTCGGCCGCCGCGATCTGCGCCTGAGCAGCCATCAGCTGCTGTTGCATCTGCTGTGCCTGCGCGAGCAGGGCCGACATATCCGGGGCGCCTCCGGGTTGCATGGGTCTCCTTAACAGACGGGTATCAACTTGGTCACGCTCGCCGGGCCTCGGCGGGTCGTCAACAAGGGTAGCTGCCGTCGGGGCTACCGTGGCCACGTGCGAGTGACTTTCTGGCGCGCCGCGGGCCTGGCTGGGACGGCGCTACTGACAGCGGCATCGGTCTCGGTGCTGCCCGCCGTCACACCGTCTGCGTCCACCATCTTCAGCGCGAGCGCGGCACCCGGCGTCGCCGGACGCATCGTCGTACTGGATCCCGGACACAACGGTGCCAATGACGGCTCGATCAACAACCAGGTGCCCGACGGCCGCGGCGGCACCAAAAGCTGTCAGACCAGCGGCACCGCCACCGACGGCGGATACCCCGAGCACACCTTCACGTGGAACACCGTGTTGCTCATCCGACAGCAGCTGACCCAGCTGGGTGTGCGCACGGCCATGACCCGCGGTGACGACAACAAGCTCGCGGCGTGCATCGACAAGCGTGCCGAGATCGAGAACGGCTACAACCCCGACGCGGTGGTGAGCATCCACGCTGACGGCGGCCCGGCCGGTGGCCACGGCTTCCACGTCAACTACTCAAGCCCACCGGTGAACGCCGTGCAGGGTGAGCCCACACTGCGTTTCGCCAAGACCATGCGCGACAGCCTGCAGGCCGCCGGCCTGACGCCGGCGACGTACATCGGTACCGGGGGCCTCTACGGCCGGTCCGATCTGGCGGGCCTCAACCTCGCCCAGCACCCGAAGGTGCTCGTCGAGCTCGGCAACATGAAGAACGCCCAGGACGCCGCGATGATGACCAGCCCCGAAGGCCGGTCCAAGTACGCACAGGCCGTGGTTCAGGGCATCGTCGCGTACCTCAGCGGTACCGCGCCCGCCGCGGAACCGGCCCCGGCACCCGAGGCCGCTCCCGCCGGCGGCTAGCCCTTTTCTACGACCTGCTTCAGATTGCCCAGCACCTCAGCCTGAATCTTCTTGAGTCCCAACGGGGCAAAGGTCTTCTCGAAGAATCCCTTGATACCGCTGCCGCCGGTCCACTCGGTCTTGGTGGTGACAGAGGAACCGGCTCCGGCGGGTGCGACAGTCCAGCTGGTCACCAGGGTGGAGTTGGCGTCCTTCTCGATGACGGTGTGTCCCGCCACGCTCACGCTCGACTTGATGTCGCGCACACGCGACTCGGTGGCCTGCAGTTTCCAGGACGCGACGGTGCCCTCACCCTGGCCACCCTCAAGCACCTGGTAATCGCGGTAGTGGCTGGACAAGATCTTCGGGCGCACATTCTGGTAATCGGCAACCGCGGTGAGCACTGCCTCTGGCGTCGCGTCGATCAACACCGAGCTGGACGCACTGACCTGACCCATGAGTTCTCCCTTTGGTTCTACTACTGGTTGTAGTCGCAGTCTAGGGGTCACCCACCAGATCGCCGAGGCCACGTTCCCCCTCCAGCGTCTGGCCGCCTCGTCGCAGAAAATGCTCGATGCGGCGGGTGCTGTGGGCGTCGGCGAACGCGGCAACAATCGCTGTGCGCTCGGCGGCCAATCCCGGTTCCAGGTCGCTGGCCAGCGCATCTACCGTGGCCTTGGCGCCGGCGATCAGTTCCAGCGGATTGACAGCGATACGGCGGGCGAGCCGATTCACGAACCGCCACCCCTCATCGGGGTCCAGGGCACGGTTCACCCAGCCGTATTGCTCCGCCAGGTCGGCGCCGAAATCCTCGTGACCCAAAATCACCTCAAGCGCCCGTGCCCGGCCCATCTCCCGCACCAGGTGTTGCGGGCCTGATCCGGCGGGCACGATGCCCAGACCGGTCTCCACTTGATTGAAAATCGCCCTGCCGCGAACCGCGAACCGCATGTCCAGGTTGAGCAGGAACTCACTGCCGCCGCCCGCGACCCTGCCCTCGATGAGGGCGATCGTCGCCTGCCGCAAGGCCCGAAAGCGGCCCACCAATCGCTGAAAGGATTCGACCGAATCCGGGGTACGTGCCGAATCCTTCTGCAGAATCTCGACATTCAGGTGGGCGATGAAGAAATCCGGGTTGGCGCTGCCGAACAGCACCACCGTCACGTCGTCGCGGCCCGAGAGCCAGCGGGCCAACCGTGACAGGCTCGACATGAGCGGCCCGTCAAGGAGATTGAGCTCGCCGTGGTCGAACAGTACGGTCAGCACGCGATCCTCGAGCGCACAACGCAACCCGGCGAGCTCGGGCACCTCGGTGTTCACGAGCCGGCGCTCATCAGAACGCGACGGATCCCGGCGGCAGCCCGAGTTCCACCCGCCCGAACAGCTCGTAGGCCGAATCTGTGTCGTACACAACGTGTGTGGACAAAGTGTTCACGTCACGTAGGTGACGCTGCAGCGGCGAGTCCTCGTATTGCGCGGACGCTCCGCAGGCCTCGACCGCCTCACCGATGGCCTGTTTACACACCTCCACGACGTAGGCACAGTTGCGGCGCACCCGCACCCGATCCTCCGTCGTCAATCCCGCGCCCGAACGCAGCTTGTCCTCCACATTCCGCACTGTGTCCAGCAACAGAGCCCGGGCAGATTCTGCTTGTGCGGCAACATGTCCCACGCGACGGTGCGCCGTCGCGAGCTTTGACTGTTCCTGCATCGAGTACCGCATCACCCGGGTTTTGATCTTCTCGGTGAACAACTCGGCGGTACCCAGCGCCATCCCGACCGCCGGTGCGGCCGCGACATTGGAGAGAGCGCAGAACAGCGGTATCCGGTAGATGGCGGACCCGTGCAGATCGGCGGACGGCGACTGCCCCCGCGCCAGCGGACCGAATTCCTGCACACGATGGTCGGGAACGAAGACATCGTTGACGGCGATATCCATGCTGCCGGTGCCGCGCAGGCCCGAGGTGAACCAGGTGTCGATGATCTCCAGCTCGGCCCGCGGCACCATGAAGGTGCGCAGGTCAGGGTATTTCGGCGGCTCCGCATGCTGCACCACTGCGGCGACGGACGCCCATGACGAGTGCCACACACCGCTACCGAATTGCCAACGCCCCGTTATTTTGTAGCCACCCTCGACCGGGGTGGCGATACCTGAAGGTGACCAGCTGCCCGGAAACAGCAAGGGGGAACCGGCCGGCACCGACCCGAACATCTCGTCTTGCAGCTTCTCCGGGAACAGCCCGGCGAGCCAGTTATGAATCCCGTAGATGCACAAGATCCATGCGGTCGAGCCGCAGACCTTACCCACTTCGATGACGGCACTCACCAGGGTCTCCAGGCTTGCCTCGTCGCCTCCGTAGCGTCGCGGCGCCATCAAACTGAAGAGCCCCGACCGGGACAGTTCTGCGATGGTCTCATCGGGCATCCGCCGCAGGCGTTCCGCTTCCAGAGCCCTGGCGCCAATGGCCGGAGCGAGCTCACGTGCGCGCTGAACGGCGTCGGGCTGCACTGCTGTCGAACTCGTCATCAAAACCTCGCAACCTGCGCAATCATTAATGGATGACACACGACCGGACCAAACCTGAATTACGATTCAGGTTTAATGTAGCCTTGGCGGCGTGGTGATGTCCAGCGATTCAGCGAGCCCGTCCGCTGCCACCGATCAGCCCTCGACCCAACGCGGCCGCAGCACCCGCCGGGCCTTGATGGACGCCGCGCGCGAGGTGATCTCCCGCGTGGGATACCCCGAGACCCGGGTCGTGGACATCACGACCGAAGCGGGGAAGTCGGTCGGGGTCTTCTACAACTACTTCACCGACAAGGCCGAGCTGCTACGCACCATGGTCGACGAGTTCCGTGACGACGCCTACCGGCGCGGGGACACCGTCGCATCCAGCGATCGGGCGCCGCACGACGTCATCAGAGATATCGTCACGGTGTACTGGACCACCTATCGCGAGCACGCACCGGTTCTCTCCGGGGTGTTCCAGGCCGCACAGATCGACCCCACGTTCGTGGACTACTGGCGCAACCTACGCGCCCCGGCGCGCACGATGATCGCCAACAACATCCGGCATCTGCAAACGCGCGAATACTGCCCCGGCATGGATCCCGACATCACCGCCTCGGCGATCGGGGCCATGATGGACTACTTCTGTTACGTCTGGCTGGTCGAGGGCGGCGAAAGAGGGCGCAGCTCGGTGACCGACGAGGAGGCCATCGACACACTGGCCCGCATCTGGTTCAACGCGCTGTGGTGGAAATCCGAAGGCGCACATGGCACCACCTGACTGGGTGGTCGCACTTCTCTCCCGCGCCGAACTCACGCCGTCGGAGGTGCAACCACTGACCGGAGGAGTGTCTTCCGACGTATGGCGGGTGTGGTTGAGCTCTGGGGATTCGGTGGTGGTCAAGCGTGCCGTGGAGCGGCTGCGCGTATCAGCGCACTGGGTAGTTCCGCTGGAGCGCAATACCTTTGAGACACGCTACTTGACGGTCGTGTCGAAGATCGTTCCGGCCTTCGTGCCGGAGGTTGTGGTGGCCGATGAAGATCTGCACGCGTTCGCGATGGTCGATCTGGGGCCTGTTCCGTCCTGGCGGGAGGATCTGGCGGCCGGACGCATCGACCCGGAGGTCGGCACGCTACTAGGCACACGCCTGGCCGCCGTTCATTCCCACACTGCCGGCGATGGCGCCACCGCAGGCGAATTCGCATCCGACGAGCTGTTCGACGCGCTGCGGGTCGAGCCGTATCTGCGGTACCCAGCCGAACACATGCCTGAACATGCCGCCGTCTTATCGCAACTTGCCGACGACCTGGCCGGTACACACATCGCGCTGGTGCACGGGGACGTGAGTCCAAAGAACATCATTGCCACGGATAGCGGGCCGGTATTGACCGACGCCGAATGCGCCTGGTACGGCGACCCGGCCTTCGACTCCGCCTTCTGCCTCAATCATTTACTGCTCAAACGCATATGGAAGCCGCAGCACCGCGATCAACTGCGCCAGACAAGTACCGCGTTCCTCTCCGCGTACCTGCGGGGCGTTACCTGGGAGCCGCCGGACGCAACAGCGGCCCGCATCGCGCGGCTCCTGCCCGCGTTGGCGTTGGCCCGCCTCGATGGGCGCTCGCCGGTGGATTACCTGTCTGGTGCGCAACGGGATTCATTGCGCGTTCGCGCGGGAAGAGCCCTGCATGAATCGGACACCGATCCCTGGGCCGTCACACAACAGTTGGAAGGGTTATGACCGGAACACAGATCAGCGGTGTACATGCCCGGCGCGTATGGGACTCGCGGGGGCGGCCGACCGTGGAGGCAGAGCTGCGCCTGGGCGACGGCAGCGTCGGCCGTGCGATCGCTCCGGCCGGCGCATCCCGAGGCAGCGGTGAAGCCACCGATTTGCGCGACGGTGGCCCGGCCTTCGCCGGGTACGACGTGACCGGCGCCGTGAGCGCGGCGCGCGGCCTGGCCCAGCATCTCGTTGGCGTCGATGCCACGGACCAGCAGGCCGTCGACGCCGCCCTGTCCGCCGCCGACAGTTCGGCCGAGTTCGCGGCCATCGGCGGCAACACCGCGGTGGCAATATCCATGGCCGCCGCCCACGCCGCTGCCGCATCGCACGGAATTCCCTTGTGGCGGTATCTGATCGGCGATCGTCAAGCCGCTATGCCGTTGCCGGAGATTCAGGTGATAGGAGGGGGTGCGCACGCCGCGCGCCGTACCGATGTCCAGGATTTCATGGTGGTGCCCGCCGCCGCCGACAGCATCGAGCAGGGGCTCAACTGGGTAGCGGAGATTCATCGTGCTTGCGGAGCAATACTTTCCGAGCGAGGCCGACTTGCCGGAGTTGCCGACGAGGGTGGCTGGTGGCCGGTGGTGGATTCCAATGAGGACGCGCTGGAGTTGCTGGTGACTTCCATCGAGCGCGCCGGGTTGCAGCCGGGAACCCAGGTCAGCATCGCACTGGACATCGCGTCGAGCGAGTTCGGCAGCGGCGGCCGCTACCGCCTTGGGCTCGACGGAGCCGAGCTCGACTCCGACGCGTGGTCGGAGATTCTGATCGGCTGGATCGATAAGTATCCAATCGCGTCCATCGAAGATCCCCTGGCCGAGGACGATCCCGGGGCGCTGGCCGCCTTCACGCAAGCAGTGGGACATCGCGTCCTGGTTGTCGGAGATGACTTCACGGTGACCGACGCCGCGCGGGTGCGGCGAGCAACCGAGGCCGGCGCGTGCAACGGCCTACTGGTGAAGCCGAATCAAGCGGGAACACTCACTGCCGCCAAGACTGCGCACGACACCGCTCACGACTGCGGATGGGACACCATCGTCTCCGCGCGGTCGGGCGAGAGCGAGGATGTCACCGTCGCGCATCTGGCAGTCGGATGGGGCGCCGAGCAACTCAAGGTGGGCTCCATCACCAGATCCGAACGCACTGCCAAGTGGAACGAGCTGCTCCGCATCGACGAACAGCTTGGCGGAGCGCCGATTCGGCTGGGGAGATTGACCCTCGGTTAGTCACGCTCGGTCCCGAATCAAGATCTCGGGTGCGGACCGCCCGGAACCGGGCTAGCGTAGGAATTGTGCCTATCGCATTGGGATCGGCGCACGCCGAGGGAGTGGACCGGCTACTGCGAAGTTACCGGGCCATACCCACGACGGCGACTGTCCGTTTGGCTAAGCCCACGTCAAATCTGTTCCGTACGAGGGCAAAGTCGACTACACCGGGCCTGGATACCTCGGGGCTCACCGGTGTCATCGACGTGGACACCGTCAACAGGACGGCCGACGTGGCCGGTATGTGCACGTACGAAGACCTGGTCGCGGCCACACTTGCGCACGGGCTCTCACCCTTGGTGGTGCCGCAGCTCAAGACCATCACCCTGGGCGGGGCGGTAACCGGGCTGGGTATCGAATCAGCATCCTTCCGCAACGGACTTCCGCACGAGTCCGTTCTCGAAATGGACATCCTCACCGGCTCCGGTGAGATCGTCACCGCGGCACCAGATCGTCATCCGGACCTGTACCGCGGATTCCCCAACTCATACGGCACGCTCGGCTACTCGGTGCGACTGCGCATCGAACTCGAACCCGTTGAACAGTTCGTTGCCCTGCGGCACATCCGCTTCCATGACCTCGCCGAGCTGGTGGCCGCCATGGAGACGATCGCGGGCTCGGCTTCCTACCAGGGCGAACCCGTCGACTATCTGGATGGGGTGGTGTTCAGCCCCGATGAGTCCTACCTGTCCCTGGGTACCCGAACTGCGGTTCCGGGCCCGGTGAGCGACTATACCGGGCAGCGCGTCTACTACCGATCCATCCAACATCCGCATGGAATCAGCAACGACCGGCTGACAATTCACGATTACCTGTGGCGCTGGGACACCGACTGGTTCTGGTGTTCCAGGGCATTCGGTGCGCAGAACCCGCGCATCCGCCGGCTGTGGCCGCGAAAGTACCGGCGCAGCAGCGTGTACTGGAAGCTGATCGGCCTGGATCAACGCTATGACATCGCCGACCGTATCGAGAGGTTTAACGGGCGCCCGGCCCGGGAACGTGTGGTGCAGGACGTCGAGGTGCCGATTTCACGCACCGAGGAGTTCGTACGCTGGTTCCTCGATGAAATACCGATCGAGCCGGTATGGCTGTGTCCGTTGCGGTTACGCGACAACGCGGGGTGGCCCCTGTATCCGATACGGCCGGGACAGACGTACGTCAATATCGGATTCTGGTCCTCGGTGCCTGCCGGCTCCGAAGAGGGAGCGACCAACCGGCTCATCGAACACAAGGTGAGCGAGCTGGGCGGGCACAAATCGCTGTATTCCGAATCCTTCTATACACGTGATGAATTCGAATCGCTGTACGGCGGCGAGCACTATCGGACGTTGAAGAAGACGTACGACCCGGATAACCGATTGCTGGATCTTTACGCGAAGGCGGTGCGGCGACAATGACCACAACTCAGAACAAGAACGAGCGCGGAGCGAACGGCAAGCTGTCGCTGGCGGAAATCTTGGAGCTCATGGCCGCCGGAGATCTGCCGCTGCGTTTCAGTGCGTACGACGGCAGCAAGGCCGGGCCCGAGAACGCGGAACTGGGCCTTGATTTGCTGACACCCCGCGGCACAACGTATCTGGCGACGGCCCCCGGTGATTTGGGACTGGCCCGTGCCTACGTCTCCGGCGATATCGAGATGCAGGGAGTCCACCCGGGCGACCCCTATGAACTGTTGAAGGCCATGGCCGAGCGGCTGGATTTCAAGCGGCCGCCGGCCCGCGTGCTAGCCAACATCGTCCGGTCGATCGGCTTTGAGCACCTGCGACCCATCGCACCGCCCCCACAGGAGGCGTTGCCCCGCTGGCGGCGGGTAGTCGAGGGGGTCCGACACAGTAAGACTCGCGACTCCGAGGCCATCCACCATCACTACGACGTCTCTAACACGTTCTACGAGTGGGTGCTTGGCTCGTCCATGACCTACACATGCGCCTGCTATCCCCGCGCCGATGCCAGCCTCGAGGAGGCGCAGGAGAACAAGTACCGGCTGGTGTTCGAGAAGCTGGCACTCAAGCCTGGTGACCGGCTGCTGGATGTGGGCTGCGGATGGGGCTCAATGGTCCGGCACGCCGCGCGGCGCGGGGTACGAGCCACCGGTGTGACGCTGTCGGCCGAGCAAGCGGCGTGGGCGCAGAAGGCCATCGCCGATGAGGGGCTGGCGGATTTGGCCGAGGTTCGCCACGCCGACTACCGCGATATCACGGAGCGCGACTTCGATGCCGTCTCGTCGATAGGGCTCACCGAACACATCGGTATCGCGAACTACCCCTCGTACTTCCGGTTTCTGCAGTCGCGGTTGAAGACCGGGGGGCTATTGCTCAATCACTGCATCACCCGTCCGGACAATCGAACCTCGGCTGTCGCAGGGTACTTCATCGATCGCTATGTCTTTCCCGATGGGGAACTCACCGGCTCCGGCAGAATTATCACCGAGATGCAGAACGTCGGCCTTGAGGTGCTACACGAGGAGAACCTGCGCCATCACTATGCGTTGACCCTCAAGGAATGGTGCGCCAATCTCGTCGAGCACTGGGATGAGGCGGTCGCCGAGGTGGGCGAGGCCACCGCGAAGGTGTGGGGGCTGTACATGGCCGGTTCGCGACTGGGCTTCGAACGCAACGTAGTTCAGCTACACCAGGTGCTGGCCACCAAACTGGACGAGCGTGGCGGTTCCGCGCTGCCACTGCGCCCGTGGTGGCAGCCCTAGCTGGGATCGATCTTGCGCGCGCCCAGCTCGTTCTGAAGTAGTTCCAGCGCAACCTCTTCGGGATCTCGCCGTGGCCCCGCCTCACTCTGCCCGGCCTCGGCGAGCATCTGCTCTTCCTCGTCCTCGGGTGACGGCGGCTCGGGCTCCGGTTCGGGAACAGGCTCGGGTTCGGGCGTTGGGCGGCTAGGCCTGGTCACCACCCGCGGGGCGGCCTTGGCAGGACGCGAGGCCGCTGACGGTGTCGCCGCCTCGGCACTGCCTACATCACAGCGGATCTCCCAATTCACACCGAGGGCATCCCGCAACGCCTCACGAATAACCTCGGCGTTGCGCGACTCGGTGATGCGCTTGGCCAATGGCGGCGAATCATGGGACAACACAAGGGTGTTGCCCTCGATGGCGCGCACGGTGGCACCCGACAGCATGACCTCGGTGGTGCGGCTCCGGTCGCGAACCTTGGAGCGGATCTCCGCCCAGGCATTGCGCACGGAAGTGGTATCGAGAGCACCGGGCTGACGCGGGGCGGGCTCAGGCTCAGGTTCCGAGACCGCAATGGGTTCCGGCTCAGGCTCGGGGACCGCGATGGGCTCCGGCTCAGGCGTGGGAGGCACTGGTGCCGGTTCCGGAGCGGGCTCAGACTCTGGCTCTGGCTGAGGCGCAGGGGGCTCAGGCGTCGGCACGGGTGGTGCAGGGGTCGGCGCAGGTGCCGGTGCCGGGGGCGCTGGCGTCGGCGTGGGGGGTTCGGGCGCCGGAACCGGAGCGGGCGGTGCCGTAGCTTCGGCAGCCGGGGCCGCAGCCGCCTGAGACTTACGGACAAAACGCGGCGCCTCCCCAGCGCCGCCGGCCTCCGGTACCGACATGTCCAGGCGCTTCTCGATACGCTCCACACGTTGCAGCACAGCCGATTCGGCATCGGTGGCCGAGGGCAGCAGCAGCCTGGCGCAGGCCACTTCCAGCAGCAGTCGCGGCGCCGTCGCACCACGCATCTCCCCCAGCCCCGCATGCAGCACCTCGGCATACCGGGTCAACGTAGCGGGCCCGATGCGCTCGGCCTGTTCGCGCATGCGCTCGAGCACATCCTGCGGCGCGTCGACCACGCCACGCTCCACCGCATCCGGAACAGCCTGCAGCACAATCAGATCGCGGAAACGCTCCAGCAGGTCGGTGCCGAAACGGCGCGGATCGTGTCCGGCATCCATCACCCCCTCGATGGCCCCGAACACCGCGGCGCCATCCCCTGCCGCCAGCGCGTCCACCGCGTCGTCAATCAGCGCGATATCGGTGACACCCAAGAGCGAAAGTGCCCGCTGATAGGTGACACGTTCTTCGTCGGCGCCGGCAAGAAGCTGATCAAGCACCGACAGCGTGTCACGCGGGGACCCGGCACCGGCCCGGATCACCAGTGGATACACCGGATCGTCGACGGCTACGTTCTCCTGCGCGCAGATGCCCTCCACGAGCGTGCGCATCGTCTTGGGCGCCAGCAGCCGGAACGGGTAGTGGTGAGTACGCGACCGGATGGTGGGCAGCACCTTCTCGGGCTCAGTGGTGGCGAACACGAAAATCAGATGCTCCGGCGGCTCCTCGACGATCTTGAGCAGCGCGTTGAAACCCGCCGTGGTGACCATGTGCGCTTCGTCGATGATGAAGATGCGGTAGCGCGATTGAGCGGGCGCATAGAAGGCACGGTCGCGTAGCTCACGGGTGTCGTCAACGCCACCATGGCTGGCGGCGTCGAGCTCGATGACATCGACGTTGCCCGAACCATTGGGTGCCAGTGCGACACACGAATCGCACGTTCCACACGGCGTCGAGGTGGGTCCCTGCACGCAGTTCAGGGAGCGCGCCAGGATGCGGGCCGAGGACGTCTTGCCGCAGCCGCGGGGTCCGGAGAACAGATAGGCGTGGTTGATCCGGCCGGCATCAAGGGCAGTGGTCAACGGTCCGGTGACATGCTCCTGGCCGACGACTTCGGCGAAAGTCGCCGGGCGATACTTGCGGTACAGGGCCACGGAGAGCAAGGGTACCGGCGCCCACAGACTGTTCTACCCGGCTCCCTCGCGAACAAACGGCCACACGGGGTGATCTTGTTCGCTAAAGTCCGCGCATGAAGACACGTTGCATTGATGTGAGCACTGTGTTGGCGGTGGGCGCGAGTGTGTTCGCACTCGCATTTACCTCCGCTTGTTCCAAGGAATCCAAGGAATCGCCGGACAATCAATCGGCGCCGTCATCAAGTTCGCAGCAGCCGGCCACACCGACCGTGAAGTTGCCCGCGGGCCCGGCGGCAGCGCTGTTGCTCACCCGTGAAGACTTCCCCGCAGCGGAGGGGAAGTTCACCGTTGAGGACAGGGCACAGCTGGATAAGGAAAAGACCGGCAAGCCCAAGCCGGAGAAGGTCAATCCGCCCGGATGCTACGACTTCATCTCAGAGGGAGACGGCGACTACGACCGGGCGCGCGCCAAATACGAGGCCGATACCGTGACGGCGGAGAGCAGTGTCGGACTCGGTATCAAGCAGTCGTTCGATGACCTTGCCGCGCGAGCCCAGGAATGCGCATCAGTGCAGATGGAGGGTGACGGGGTGGCGATGAAGGCGAAAGTCTCCATCGCAGACCTACCTGGTGCCGCCGTCGAGGCCAAGCTGGTGAAAATCGGTGGACTTCTTGGACCCGACGGCGATCAAATCGGTGTCGAATCACATATCGCGGTCGCGCACCCTCGGGGAACGACCGTCAGGATCGAGGTCGACCGATTCATCGATCCATGGACACCCGAGCAGGACACGTTGGTGTTGGATCTACTCAACAAGCAGATCGCCAAGGTGCAGAACGCTCCCTAAGTGAATCCGCTCCAACGGTTGAGGGGGAAGCCCTGTGGCTCGCGTACTGCACATCGGCGCGATATCTGCTGCACTGCTCATCGTCGCGGCGTGCACCAACGTCGTGGACGGCGAGGCGAAGACGGATGGCTCACCCGGCCTGCCCAAGGGCGACCCCGCCAAGCTCCTGCTGCCGCGCCAGGACTTTCTCGACGGCTCCGGCACCTACAAGGTCCTCAAGCAGCCGGGCTCCGACGGCCCCAGCGTGAGCCCTGTCGAGTGCAACATCTTCGTCAATCACGACAGCGTGCCCTTTGAGCAGGCAGCCGCGCAGTACGAGGACGGGGCGATCAGGGTGGACGTCGTGGTCGGCATGGGTGTTACCGACTCGTTCCACACCCTGGAGGAAAAAGCCGGGCGGTGTGCGTCGGTGACGCTCGATCTCGACGGGGTTGAGGGGACGGGCAGCGTCAAGATCGAGAAGGTCTCCGGGACCTCGGTGGACACGGTCGAATCCGTGTTCACCGGTAGCCTGGGTATGGACGGCGAGCAGACCGTCGAACTCACCATCAAGACGCTGACCGCGCAGACCCGTGGCGCCACAGTGACCGTCAAGGTCTTGCACGCCATGGAGCCATGGTCCAGCGATGACGACAAGCTGGCATTGACGCTGCTCAACAAGCAGGTCGCCAAGGTGCAAAACGCACCCTAGGCGCCGCGCTCCAAGAGCTTTTCGGTCGCCGCCAGCAGTGCGCACGTCGCGAGTCCGTCGACGGCGGCGCCGACGGTCTCTAGCGGCGGGAAAGTGGGCGCCAGCCGAATGTTCTTGTCATCCGGGTCATTTCGATACGGGAATGTCGCGCCCGCCTCCGTGAGCGCAATGCCTGCTTCCTTTGCCAGCGCGACGGTGCGCTTGGCAGTGCCGTCGAGCACATCGAGGCTGATGAAGTATCCGCCCTTGGGCTCACTCCACGACGCGATCTTGCTCTCGCTCAACCGGTCGTCCAGGATCTCAAGCGCCAGTTCAAATTTGGGTGCCAGGATCTGCTGATGCTTCTGCATGTGCAGCTTCACGCCCTCAGCGTCACCGAAGAAGCGCAGGTGCCGAAGCTGGTTGACCTTGTCGGGCCCAATGCTGCGCTTGCCCGCGTGCTGCAGATACCACGCGATGTTGGCCAGCGAGCCGCCCATGAAGCTGACGCCCGCACCGGCGAAGGTGATCTTGGAGGTAGACGCAAAGATCAACGGGCGGTTGGGATGCCCAGCCGTCTCGGCGAGACCCAGCAGATCCACATTCCGGACGAAATCGTGCGTAAGCGTGTGCACGGCGTAGGCGTTGTCCCAGAACAACCGGAAGTCTGGTGCCGCCGTGTGCATCTGGGCCAGGCGACGGGTCACCTCCCAGGAGTAGACGGTGCCCGTCGGGTTGGAAAAGACCGGCACGGTCCACATGCCCTTGATGGCCGGGTCGGAGGCGACAAGTTCCTCGATGAGGTCGACATCGGGACCGTCCTCGCGCAGCGGAACCGGGATCATCTCGATACCGAAGGATTCAGTGATCGCGAAATGCCGGTCGTAGCCGGGGGCTGGGCATAAGAACTTGAGTGTTGACTCTTGGCTCCAAGGGCGCGGCGAGTCGACGTTGCCGTGCAGCAGCGAGTACACGATCACGTCGTGCATCAACGAGAGGCTGGCGTTGTTGGCCGCGATCAGGTTGGGCGCGGGAATGCCGAGTAGCTCACCAAAGATGGCACGCAGCTCGGGGAGTCCGTTGCCGCCGCCGTAGTTGCGCGTATCGGTGCCATTGCCGTCGAGGTAGTCGCCCTCACCAGGCAGCGCGAGCAGACCGTTGGACAGGTCAAGCTGCTGGGGCGCAGGCTTGCCTCGGGTGAGATCCAGTGACAGACCCTTGGCCTTGAGCTGACTGTAGTTCTCCTGTTGCAAGCGATGCTGAGCTGCGAGTTCGTCGGAACCGAGCGACAGGAATGACACGGCTTTCCCCTATTCGCCCCTGTGGGGCATCCGGAGGGCGCGATCTTCGGAAAGGGGACCCCGCGCACCCGCCAGAGCCCGTTGACCCTTGCTGCCTTCCAGCCCTGGGGGAGTTCACAGGATAGACGCCGCGCGGGGTCCGGCCTCCCAGTCTAATAGGACGGGGTCAGCTGTCTTTCCTCCCCCAGCATCAACTGCGGTGGAGGTATCCATTCGGTGGTCCCATCTGGTCGTTTTCGGGTGTTCCAGCCGTGGCCCAGGAGGCGGTGGTGGGGGCCGCAGGCGAAGGTGAGGTTGTCGATGTCCGTGGGGCCGCCGTGGGCCCATTCAGTGATGTGGTGGACTTCGCAGAGGTATCCGGGCACATGGCAGCCGGGGTGGGTGCAGCCGCGGTCGCGGGCGTGGAGCACGAGGCGCTGTTCGGGGGTGGCGATGCGTTTTGAACGTCCGAGGTACAGGGCGCGGCCGTTGTCATCGAAGATCGCTAGGTAGTGGTGGGCGTGGGTGGCCATCCGGATCAGGTCGCGCATCGGCAGGCGGGTGCCCGCGCCCGTCATCGCGATTCCGGCGCCGTCTTCCAACTCTTTGAGTGTGGTGGTGATGACGACGGTGACGGGTAGTCCGTGGTGTGAACCCAGCTCTGCGCTGGCCAGGGTGGAGCGCAGGGCTGCGCGTAGGGCGTCGTGGTGGCGTTGCGCACTGCTGCGGGTGTCGCGTTCAGCGGCCTCGGGGGCTGGTTCACCGTCGACTAGGGGGCTTTGATCGTTCGGGTTGCACATGCCGGGGGCGGCGAGTTTGGAGAACACCGCATCCAGGTAGGCGCGGGTCTCTGGATCCAACAAGCCACTAATGGCTGACATGCCATCAAAACCCTGCGGCCCGATACTCACCCCGCGCCGGCGCGCCCGATCCACATCAGAAAACTGCCCGTCCGGGTTCAGTAGGGCCATCATGCGGTCGGCACCGACGCGCAGCGCCTCGGGCCCAAACTGGGTGGCCATCACCGCCAGCTGTGCTTCGGCCGCCTCCCGTGTGGGGGCATCGACCACTACCGGGAGCCGATCGAAGAACTGCCGGATGATCCGGACATGTTCCTCACCGATATCGCCGCGTTCAAGGGCCACGGCCACATTCGGCAACACCGGCGCCAGCTGCTCACCGGTGATCGCGCGCCGCGGCGCCAGCTGCTCGGCATCGGCGATCCGGCGCCGCGCCGCCCCCTTACCAATATGCAACCGCCGCGACAACACATCCGGAAACGACGTGCCCCCAAGTTCCACCGGGGAGGCTTGCCCGGTCACGGCGGGGATCAAACCCAGCCCCCGCGACGCTAACCGGCGCGACACCACCTCCAGGCGCGCCAACACCGCCAAGGCTTCAGCGGCCGTCAGGTCCTCGATCGACTCAGCGCAGAAGGCATCAACCGCCACCTCCAACACCCCGATCGAACTCATGTTCGAATACTAACCGCAGCCACCGACAAAACCACCCCCGCTTTGTGGCGGGTGAAACTATTGGGGCGAAAGGGGTTTAAGGGCTCCTCAACCCCAATAACTCCGCGCCGTTGTGGTCGAGAATCAACGACGCATCTTCGGCAGACACACCATCCTCGATGTAGGTCGCCGAGCTGACGTACCGCGCACCGCCTTGGTACGGGAAGTCCGAACCGAATACCAGCCGGTCGGCACCCAGGGACTCGACGGCCGCTCGCAACGCGGGCGTGTGGTCATGCCCCACGGTGTCATACCAAAGCCGGCGGGCCGCATCCTTGGGCGCTTCAGGGCACTGCGTCGCTTCCCATTCGGTGACCTGCCGGTCCGCACGCTCCAACACCATCGGCAACGCTCCACCCAAATGACAGGTCACGATCTTCATGTCCGGATACCGCGACGGAATGCCCGCCACAATGAGGTGCATGATCGCGACGGTGTCTTCGATCGGAGCTCCGATCGACCAGGTCAGCGAGTGATCGGTAATCAGCGACGATTCCGCGCCGCACCCAGCCGGGTGCACGAAAAGGATTGCACCCCTTCGGTTCAGCTCCTCATAGAGCGGGTCGAAGATCGGGTCGGCGATGGATCGACCGAGTACCGAGGTGGTGATCGACGCGCCAAACATGTCCAGCTCGTCCATCGCCCGCGCCAGTTCGTCCAACGCGGCCGGGATGTGCGGCAGCGGTAGTGACGCCAGCGCCCGGAATCGCTCCGGATACTCACGGGAGAGCTTCGCGTACTCGTCGTTGATAAACCGCGCACTTGCCACGGCAGCCGTCTCGTCCTCGAAATGCGGCGATGCCGGTGTCGCGGTAAGGATCTGCAGGTCAACGCCCGCCTCATCCATCAACGCGAAACGACCGTCCAGATCGTCCCGCGTGGCCCCAGCACCCAGACCACGATGGACATCGGTGCCGGGACGCCCATAACTGTCCAGCAGCGAAAGGTACTCGTCGGACCACAGGTGAGCGTGTATGTCGATGCGCACACTTGTCATGCTAGTACCGGGACCCCCGTCGCCAGCGGAGTCAACAGCTCCCCGAAAATCCCGACACCGTCCCGGGTCAGAATGGATTCGGCGTGGAACTGGATCGATGCGAATCGCTTCGCGCGCAACGCATGCACCTCACCCGACGCGGCATCCGAACTGATCTGCACCCGGCCCGCCGCGGTGTCCACCCACTCTCCGCCGGTCACCGCGGCGAAGGTGTTGTAGAAGCCGACATACCGCTCGGTGCCGAACAGGTCGATCTGCCGCTGCACACCCTGATTCGGCTGCTCCCTGCGCCTGATGGGTAGGCCCAGTTGCCGGCACAGCACCTGATGACTCAGGCAGATGGACAGGAACGGAACACGCTGTGTCAGCGCGGTCTTCGTCAACGCGGTAAGCGCCGCGATCTTCGGCACATCAATCGCCGTCGGATCGCCCGGACCAGGTCCCAACACCAAGAAGTCGTGTGATCCGAGGTGGATATCCTCATCAAACCTGCGGATATCGACCCGCAATCCCAGGGCCCGCAGCTGCAATCCGATCATCGAGGTAAATGTGTCCTCGGCGTCGACCACCAGCGCGGTGCGGCCCGCCAGATTCACGGCACTCTCCACCGACCCATGACCCAGCCAGAAGGTTCCGATGCCGGTGTTGCGACTGGCCAGAGCCTCGGTGACCCGGGGATGGCTACGCAGCTCACGTCGCGTCGTCAGTACCGACAGCAAACCCGCTGCCTTGCTGCGTGTTTCGGCCGCCTCGCTGGCCGGATTGGAATGCCGAACGATGGTGGCGCCGGTACCGGCCGCCAGGGCTCCATCGGGGGAGATCTCGGCGGTGCGAATCAGAATCGCGGAATCGAGCTGCCGCCTGCCGGTCGCATCGGTGCTGACCAGCGCCGCGACGCCACTGTAATACCGGCGCCCCGCGGGTTCGTACCGCTGGATGACGCGGCACGCGTTCTCCAGCGGGCTCCCGGTCACGGTGGGTGCGAACATGGTCTCGGCCAAAATCTCTCGCGGGTCCCGATCCGTGATACCTGAAATCAGATACTCGGTATGCGCCAACCGGGCCATCTCTTTGAGATACGGCCCTTGTACCTGACCACCTTCGGGGCAGATACGAGCCATCATCTTCAGTTCCTCGTCCACCACCATGTAGAGCTCATCGGATTCCTTGGTGTCGGCAAGGAATTCCATGACGGCGTCCAGGCTGGGGCCGTTGGCCTCGTACCGGTAGGTGCCGCTGATCGGGTTCATCACCGCCAACGAATCCTGCACGCTGATATGGCGTTCGGGCGTGGCACCGATGAAGACCTGCTCCCCGGTGTTCACCAGGAAAGTCCAGTAGGCACCCTTCTCACGCTCCAGCAGCCTGCGGAAGAGCGTCAGTGCGGTATTGATCGAGTAGTCGTGCAGCTGGACCAGCAGGTTGCGCTTCAACACAAAATTCGCGCCGGCACCCTGGCCGATCTCCTCGGAGATGATCCCCGCCGCCAACCGCGCGTACTCCTCGTCGTCTATGTCGAAATCGCTGTGGCCCACCACTACCGGGTGTTCCGGGATGCGATCCAGCACCTGCGACAGCGGTGCCTTGTCCTGCTGTTCGATCGCGAGCGCCAACAGCGGAGCACCGTCATCGGGAGCCACAAATCCCCGCTCGACGATCTGCCGGTACGGCACCAGCGCCAACAGGTCATGCCCCAGGTGCTCATCCCGCAACGGCAGGTCGGCGATGCGGTCGACGGCGGTCACCGCACCGGTGAAGACGTCGACACTATCGGGCGCACCGGATTCCGGACGGTACAGCAGTGCGAACGGTCCGGCTTGTCCGGCCAGTACCCTCCCCAGCAGATCGCTCATGTCAGCACCTCATCCGTGACGGTCAGCACGGCGCACCGCCGAGCCGCGTATTCCAAAGCCATCCAGTGTGATTCGTCATCAAAGTCCGCGATCGCATCGGCGACCAAGAAGGTCTCGATATCGTGGGTGAAGGCATCTACCGCAGTCATCAACACGCCAACATGCGCGTAGACGCCACAGATCACCAGTTGGTCGCGCCCGGCCGCGTGCATCCGTTCCAGCAGTGCGGAACGGTGAAACGCGCTGTAGCGCCATTTCGTGAACACCCAGTCCCCCGCGTCCGGAGCGATCGGGTCGACGATCTGACGATGTTCCTCGTCAACACGCATCCCCGGGCCCCAGAAATCCTTGAGCAAGCCGCGCTGTTCCTGAGTCATGCTGCCGGGCTGTGCGGTGTAGGCGATCGGGATGCCCGCGGCCACGCTGCGATCACGGATGGCCGCTACATTGCTCACCAGCTCGGCACGAAGCGAAACAGGCAGCGGTGCCAGGAAATAGCGCTGCATGTCATGAATGAGCAGCACCGCGCGCTCTGGGTCGATCTGCCAGTTCGCCGTGTTGGCCGGGAGCAGATCGGCAGTCGGCAGCTCGTACTCGGCGATGATCGGAATACCGCGTGTCACGGTGGTCATTGGTCAAACCCCTAGTGTCGCGCCGCCATCAACCACCAGCGTGTGCATGGTGATGTGGGCAGCTTGGTCGGAGAGCAGGAAGGCCACGGCATCGGCGATGTGCTGTGGCTGGGCAACACGCCCCAAGGGAATCCCGGGCTTGTAGTCGTCAAGGCTTCCGGCGACCAGGCCGGCATCGGAGGAATCACCGAGCATCGCCCGCAGCATGGGGGTGTCCGTGGATCCGGGTGCCACCACGTTACAACGGATTCCGTACTCGGCGAGCTCCAGGCCGAGGCTCTTGGTGAAGGCGTTGGCGGCCGCCTTGGATGCCGCATACGCCGTCATGCCCTTGCGGGCCACCAACGCGGCGTTGGACGCGATGGTCACGATGCCGCCCGCACGGCGCGGAATCATGTACCGCGCCGCCTCACGGCTCAGCACAAAGGGCGCACGCACATTCACGTCGAAGGTGCGTGCCCAGTCGGCATCGGAAAATTCGACCGCCGCACCGGTTCTGAGCACACCTGCCCCGTTGACCAGTGACGTGATGGGACCTATCCGGGATTCGATATCGGCCACACCTACCGCCACCGCGGTGTCGTCGGTGATGTCGAGGACCTGCCCGACGATATCCAGCCCCTCATCGGCGGCGTATTCCACCAGCTGCTTGATGGCCACCTCATCGATGTCCACCGCAACCACGCGCTCGTCGCGGCGCGCCAGCGCGGTGACCACGCGGGAACCGACTCCGCCACCCGCGCCGGTGACCACCGCTACCATGCGGACACCACCTCAGTGGCCTGAGCGGTGTTGAGGCGCGGGTCGCACAGTGTCGAATAGCGCTCACCGACTTCGTGATTCTGCGAGCCGTCGAAGACGCACTCGACCACATCGTCCGGTGTGGCCTCGAGGTGCAGCCCGCCGGCATGCACATCCGCATCCGCGAGAACCTCACGGAAGCCGCGCACCTCATCGATGGCCGTCTGCACGTGACGCGTCTTGTACCCCGAATCCGTCGACACCGTGTTGGCGTGCAGCGGATCGCACAGCCAGATCACCGGATGTCCGGAATCACGCACGGCGGCGACCAGTTCGGGAAGTTTGTCGCGCACCGCCGCGGCACCCAGCCGGGCGATCAACGTCAGCCTGCCGCTCTCACGCTCCGGGTCCAGCTTCTCGCACAAGGCAAGCAGATCCTCGACAGTCATCGACGGGCCCACCTTGCACGCCACGGGATTGGCAATGCGGGAGAACAATTCGACGTGCGGCCCATCCAGATGCCGGGTCCGGTCGCCGATCCAGGGCCAGTGGGTGGAGGTGAGCACCATGCGGTTCTCCCCATCGCGGCGCAATTGGGGCACCTCGTAGTCGAGCAGCAGCGCCTCATGCGATGTCCAGACCGGCGGCTCGATGACCGACAGCGAGGAAGGCACCCGCCACCCCAGGTGACCCATCACCCGGTTCGCCGCCCAGTATCCGGCCAGCATCCGGTCCGGGTTGGCGCGGCGATGCACCGGATGGGGCTGCGGGCTGTTGACGAGATGCCCACGGAAAGAAGCCAGCTCGACACCGTCGACGGTCTCGGTGGGCTTGGATCGCGGCTTGGCGTACTGACCGCCGATACGTCCGACGCGCAGGACCGGCCGGTACGTCTTCATCCGCATGGCGCCGGCCAGGACATTGAGCAGCGCGACCTTGCGAGCCACGTGCGCGTCGGTCGACTCCTGCGGATCCTCGGCGCAGTCGCCCGCCTGGATGATGGTGGCGCGGCCCTGCGCGACGGTGCTCAGCAGCGTGCGCAGGGTCCGAATCTCGTCGGCCCCGACCAGTGCGGGCAGCTCGCTGAGTTCCGAACGCACCCGTTCCAGGTGTACGTGGTTCTCCCAGACCGGCTGTTGCACAGCGCGTCCGGTATCGAGCAGCAGTGATGGCGCAGTCATTCCCGTGATCTCCATTCGTTTGATTTCTGATTCACTTGCCCCACTGGACTGCGTCGAGAACGCCCAGCTGCGTGGTCTTGGTAGGTGCGGTGATGGTCCCGGATCCGTCGCGCAGCACGAGCTGGCGCAGGTCATGGTCGACTGGATTCCATTGCGGGAGCCGGGGACTGGCCGGCGGCTTGCCGTGTACGAACTCCGCCACCAAATCCATGAAGGCTGCCGAGGTTTCCTGTTCCTTAGGCCCATCGCCGAACTTGGCCACATTGGCCGGATGTGCGTACGTACCGAACAGGAACGGCGATGTCGACTCGTGCGGCACACCGAAGTACGGCGGCTTGACCGGATGCGCGTACTCCATCAGATACAGCGGCGCACGCCGTTCGGCAGCCGCGCGGCGGGTGAAGGCGAGGATGTCGTGGCGGATCAGAGCATCTCCCCACAGTTCCGTCCACAACGACAGCGGGTCGGCGGGGCGCCCATCCTGCTTCGCTGAATCCGTATACAGAGCGACGGCATCGGCGACCACCGCATCAGACACCGACGGCACCCCCTGCTCCAGGATGTCCCGGAACGCGGCGTGCAGAGACGCGGCGTCGGTGGGCTGCGCCTGCGGTTCGGGTGCGTTGGGTCCGGTGAAGAACGCACCCTCGGTGCTGGTGTAGATCGAGATGGTGGGGATATCCGGCAGTGGCTGATTGACATCGAAAGCCGGAAGCAGCACCGGATCCAGCACCGGCCCGCGGTACTGGCGACCGCTGCGGACCACCCGCTGCGACCTTGGCTGCGCGAACTGCGCGACCCACCAGTCGCGAATCCGATCCGCCGGCACGCCCTTCAGATTCTTCACCGCGACCCCCTGGGCGGCGGCCAGCGCATCGAACGTGGCGGTGGCGTCCTCCGGGGTCAAACTCAGGTACGGGCTCCACACATGCGCCTGGCTGATGCTGATGATCCGGCGCAGCAGCGGCCGTGTCTGCGGATGCAGCGATAACTGCCAGGTACTCGCACCACCCGCCGAGGTCCCCACCAGCGTGATGTTCCCGGGATCGCCGCCGAATGCCCTGGCGTTCTCACTGACCCAGTGCAACAACGCGATCTGGTCTTGCAGACCCCAGTTGGTGTGCAGCCCGGTGACCGGGTCTTCGAGAGCCGGATGGCCGCAGAACCCGAAGGCGCCCAGCCGGTAGTTGAAGTTGACGACGACCGCACCGGCGCGTTCGGCAAGAGCGGCCCCGTCATAGACAGGAAGGCTGCCCGCACCACGGGACCAGCCGCCGCCGTGGATGTAGACGATCACGGGCAGCTTGGCGCCCCCGTCCACCGACGGTGTCCATACATTGGCGTACAGGGCGTCTTCCTGGAGCACCGGATCACCACCGGCGGGCTGAATGAAGTCGGACCCGAACCGGGTGGCGTTCAAGGTATCTCCCCACGGATTCACCGGCCGGGGAGAACGGAACCGATTCTCTCCCGTCGGCGGCTGTGCATAGGGGATGCCGCGGAACACGTGCACCGTGCCGGTGGTCTCACCACGAATCGCACCCGCAGTCACCGAAACTTGCGGGTCCGCCGCGCGAGCCTGGGAGCCGCAACCGGCGAGCGCCGCCGCGCCAGCCAATGCAAAAGTCGTTCCTAGCAACGCACGCCGGGTGATCACCCCTCTATCTTCGGGATGCGGCATCGCCCGCCAAACAATCGCGAATTCAATTCGTCAGTTCGGAGACAATCCGTCAGGTCGACCCCTCTGACCACCTATTGCGCCACCTAATCACTCAGGCCGGAACGAACGTTTAGCAGGTCAGCGGGTTGTTTACCAATCAGTCATCTTGCATTAGTCCACCAAGGTGGGTGTAGCGGGGCACCCGCATAGTCCGTCACTTTGTGTGGCGCCAATACCTGTTCCTCAGCCGAGATCTCGCCCATTCTTGGGTCGACATTGAACATCCGCTAATTCATCGAGGTGCGTCAGCATGACTTCTGCGACCAAGACCCAGGCCGCGACCGATCTGTTCGATACGCGCCCGCGCGTCAGCTCGGTCGACGCCATGGCATCGGTAGCCGCGCATGTATGCCCGGAGGTGCTGCGATCACTGCCACGCTGCGATCAGCGCGCCAAGGGAGAGGACTATGTCACCGGCCTGCTGAAGGTGCGCGGGCGCAAGTCGGCGCGGAACATGGCGGCCACCATGGGCCAATCGATGGGTCGCGAAGTGAGCGAGCAGAACCTGCACCACTTCGTGAACAGCTCTACCTGGGACTGGTGGGCGGTGCGCCGGGATTTGACCTCGTACCTCACCAGTGCGTATCACGCGGCCGCGTGGGTGGTGACCCCCATGCTGATCCCCAAGGCCGGCGTGCACTCGGTGGGTGTGGATCGGCGTTACTGCCCCCGCGCCGGACGCGCGGTGAACGGCCAACTGGCCCTCAGCGTGTGGCTCGCGGCCGATGGTTTCGCGGTTCCGGTGAGCTGGCGGTTGCACCTGTCGCAGCCCTGGCTGGAATCCACTACCAAGAAGTCCAAGACCTCCATTCCCGAGGACTACCCGCTGGAGTCAGTGAGCGGCTGCGCGCTGTCGTCGTTCCAGGAGTTCGTCCGGGTAGCGCGTCCCGCGAAGGCGCCGGTGATCTTCGACCTGCTCGGCGCCAACGGCACCGACCTCGCGCAGCTCTTCGGGACCCTCACTCACCAGGTTGCGACCACACGGGTGCCCAGCGACCTGCAGCTGCAGGTGGTCGATCCGGCATTCGCCGGCTACCAGGGCCGCGTACTGCCCGCCGCCCAGATTGTGCAGGCCACCAAGGGCTCACGACGCACCGAGCAGTACGTCTACCAGGGACGCCGTCACCTGATCAGCATCGCCAAGGTGCAGTTGGCCGACCCCGCAGCGGCACGTTCCCGGACGCCGCTGACCCTGGTCGGGATGACTCCCCTGGACCACCCGCGTGCGCGCACCGAACTCTGGCTGACCAACGACCCCGAGTTCTCCACGTCGTCGCAGGCACACCAGGTGGCCTTGGCCGATCACGTACAGCAGGGATACCTACACCTGGCCAACCGCATGGGTATGCAGGACTTCGCGGGCCGGTCGTTCACCGGATGGCACCGGCACGCCACACTGGTATCCATCGCCGCGACGGTCGGATGCCTGGTATCACCCGGTCTGGCGAGTGAGCAGCGAGCCTCTCACTTTCCACAGCTTGATGGCGAGCTGCGTGTCCAGGAGCCGCTCGGCATCCTGCCACCCTTCGCCAAGTAGCTCGTTCACCCGATCGAGGCGGCGGACCACGGTATTGGGGTGGGTGTGAAGGATTTTCGCGGCCCGGGTGGGGCTGGCGCCGACGGTGAAATACACGTCGAGCGTCTGGAGCAGATCGGTGTCACGGTCCTCGTCGTAGTCGATGACGGGGCCCACCATCGATCTGACGAAACCCTCCACATCCTGGTGGCGCGAGAGCAGCACCCCCAAGAATCCCAGTTCGTTGGCGGCGGCTGCTGTGCCGAGAGCACCCAACGCGCTCATCGCGTCCAGACATCGCATCGCGTCTTGATAGGTCTCTTCGATGGACTCGATCCGATCCGACGGCCCGGCCGACGACACCGTGACCGGCATCCGCAGGTGTGCGGTGGTCTCGTCCCACACCGTCTGGGCGGTGCGGCCCGGATCCGTTCCCGGAATGAGTAGCACCACCACCTCGTCCTGGGTGGCCCGCAACCCGCCCACTCGCGAGGCGAACGAAGCCGACCACAGTGATGCCCGGTCCAGCCCACCACGTTCTGGCCGCACGATGACGACGACATGCGGCTGGTTGAGATCCAAAGCCAAACGGCGGGCGTATATCTGGACCAGCCTGCTGTCGCGCTGGCGATAATCCAGCACGTCATGCAGCAGGTCATTGCGCAGCTGCGACACCGACAGCGACATCCTGTTGTCGCCACACATCACCACCGCCGCAGTGGTGGCCAGATCCTGAATCTTCAACGGGTACAACGAAACAAGACCATCATCGAGGCTGGCCACGGATAACTCGCCATGGTAGTCATCACCGATGGTCAGCGCCGTGGTCAGGATGCCGCGCGCCTCGGGTTTCCATTTATAGGAGGCGATCTCGGAGCCGTCATGCCCCGTCACACGCATCGCGACGCCCAGCTGCTCTCCCGCGGTGAGGACGAAACCGTCCATACCGGCCGGACCGGCACCGGTGTCCAGCAGGACGGTCCGCAACTCGAGGCGACGTTCCAGGGCACAGATTTGTGCTGTGTTACTGGAGAACTCGCTTGCCCGCGCCAGCGCGATACCCGCGAACGAGCACAGGCTCGCGAACAAGGATCTCTCGGCGGGGCTGAAGCTGCGCACCGTGCGCGACCCGACATAGAGGTTCCCGAAATGCTGTCCCTCATGCTCCATCGGCATGACCATCAGGCTGTGTACGCCTTCGGAGCGCATGGCGGCATCACCGTGGCTGGCTCTGCTGAACCTGGTGTCGGACGGGTAATCCGCGGTCCAGACCGGGCCCTGCCCCGGGCGATACAGGCTCACCAGCCCAACGTCGTCGCCGATGGGAAAGAAGAGTCCATGATTGATCGCCGTGGTGGGCCCATCGACGTAGCGCACGTGGTGTCGTACCTCGGTCCCCGAATCATCGCGCACCGAAATGAACGAGAAATCGGCGTCGAGCATGATCCGCGCCCGTTTGACCAGGGTGGTGGATGCCTCGTCGAGATCATGGCAGCCGAGCAGATCGATACCGACGCCCACCAAGTTGGACAATCGTGCCTCGCGCTGGTTCTGGCCCTCGATGAGACCGTAGATGCGCTCGGCGTATCCGCGGGCCCGGTGCAGATCCGTCGCGCTCCAGGGCGGCGAGGATTCGCGGGCCATCTCTTTGAGCCGGGCCTCGAATACGTCAGGAGCCGTTCCGGAGGCCAGTAACCGGAGCACCGAGAGCGCCGAGTGGCCAACACTCGGAACCCCTTCGCGCGCCCCACTCACCTGTATGTCAGTCAATCCCAACTACCCGTCTGCCGTGTGTGCGTGGCAACGGTAAGGGCGGGGTATGGCACCGTCAAGACTCTTACGCGCGAACAGTTCGCAAAGAATCAAGCTGAGCAGAAGTTCACGCAGGTGGCCTTCTCAGAAACGTGGCGCGATTGCCTCCGCAACCAGCTGACCTGCCGCTCCTGTGTAGGTGGCAGGGTCCAGCAGTTCATCGATCTCGACCGCACTCAACCACGCGATGATCTCGGGCCGGGCCAGACTTGCCTCGCGCAAACTCAGGCCACGCGCGACAGCCTCATCCACCACCTCGGTGACGACGGCCTTGGCAGGGCCTTTGCCCAGCTGCGGGGTCAGTGCCGCCGACAGCCGCTCCGCCGAAGGCTGCCCGCCGAGCAAGGCCAGGTTCTCCGACATGCGGTCAGCACGCACCTGCAGGCCGCGGCTCAGCTCCACGGCGGTCTGGGCCGCGCCGCCGGTAAGGCGTAGGCACTCCCGCACCACCAACCATTCGGCGTGCCAGCCACCGGCCGATCGCTCGTCTTCGCTGAGCAGCGACTGCGTCAGCACGACGCTGAGCGCCGGAACCTGCAGAGCCGCCGAGCGAATCATGGTGGCCAACACCGGATTTCTTTTATGTGGCATCGCCGACGACACCCCCCGGCCCGGCGGGGCCGGCTCGGCCACTTCCGCGATCTCGGTGCGGCTCAACGTCAACACATCCACCGCGAACTTTCCGAGGGCCCCGGTCACAAAGGCGGCAATGCTGCCGATATCCGCGATCGGGGCGCGTAGCGCATGCCACGGCAGTCCAGGTACGGCCAAACCCGTCGTGCGGGCGAATGCAGCGGTCAGTTTCTCGACGAACGCCGCGGGATCGGCGCCCTGCGGTCCCGCGTACGCGAGATATCCGGCAAGCGTTCCCGCAGCACCCCCGAGCGACACGGGAAGCGCATCCGCCACCCCGAGTACACGCGCGCGCGCCTCCAAGATCAGCTCGCGCCACCCGGACACCTTGAGCCCGAACGTCGTCGGCACGGCCTGCACCGCCAGCGTGCGGCCCGCCATCACGGTGCCACGGTGCTCCACCGCCAGCTCGGCGAGCGCCGCGCCCACATAGCCCAGGTCCGCCGCGATCAACTCCAGTACCCGCTTGGCCACCATCATCGACCCGGTATCGAAAATGTCCTGGCTGGTCGATCCACGGTGGACGTAATCGGCGGCACTCGGCTCGATCTCTCCCACGACCCGGGTCAGCTCCTTGATCAGGCCGACGACAGGGTTCGCCGTCTCCCGCGCCGAGAGCGCTACCGCGCGGACGTCGATATCGTGTGCAGCCGCCGCCTTGGCGATGACATCAGCCGCCGCTCGCGGCAGCACCCCGATATCGGCCTGCGCGCAGGCCAGCGCAACCTCGGCGTCGAGCATCGCCTGCAACCAGGCCGCGTCGGCCAGTTCGGCCTCGGCGACGGTGCCCGCGCTGACCGGCGACAACAGCCCGGCATCCAGGAACCCGCTCACACCAGCACCCCGTGATCACCCACATCCGCAGCCGGCGTGGGTGCCGATGCCAACGCGGCCCGCGCGATGGCATCGGCGTCACCGAGTGTCACCGAATCCACACCGGGTCTGATCCCGGCGGCGGTTACCCAGTGCACCGATTCGGTGGGAACGCCGTAGGCGAACCGGCGCGGATGCACTCGCCCGTCGGCACCGATCAACCGGTACGGGCGCTCGGTGACCGCCAATCCCTTTGTCTGATAAGCGTTATTGTCGTCCGTGGGAATCTCGTACTGTCGGCACTGGCCGGTCTCCTGCAGGAACACCAGCAGCGGATCGCTGCTGCGGCGCAGGTCGGGTTCGTGTAAACGTGCCTCGATGAGACTGCGGGTGCGCACCACCGACCCTGGCACCAGCGGCGATTCGATGACCACCGCGGGATCGTGAGTGTCGAATCGGACCTGCATACGCGGCCCCACCAAATGCATGACGCCCGCCTCCACCAACGCGATGATCTCCTCGATCCGTTGGGCCGGAGGCCCGATCGACAAGAACGCGTTCAGCGGCGTGTACCAACTCTCCAATTCGTCCCGGTAGGACTTTCCATCCAGGCCGCCATGGTCCACCGCCAGCCGGATCTCATTGCGCAAGTCCCGCAACACGTCCAGCGCGGCCTTCACCGGCCCGTCGACATTGCCTTCCCGTGCCATGACGACATCGGCACGCAGATGCTCCAGAATCCACGCGGTGAAATCCTCGGGATCGCTGAACTCACGCTCGCCCCACGGGCGGTCGAGATCATCCCATTTCCAGACGATATCAAGCAGATCGTGCTCGGAAAGCACCGTGGACAGCTCGGTCTCCGGGGCATGGAGGTACCGCTCGGCGAAGTCGTGCGCGGGTATGCCGCGCTGGGTCAAATGCCGCTCGTAATAGACACATTCCACCTCGCGGGCGATGAGCGGCCAAAGGTCGCGGCGGAATTGCAGCAGCCCACCCAGCTCCTCGCGCAGCCCGGCGATGCGCTCGACCGTGAGCAGCCGGGGGAAGTAACGACCCGAGGATCCCTTCTGGTTCTCGCCGCGCGCGTGGTAAGGAATGCCCCGGCGCGAACTCGCGTACAGGACGGGTTCCTGTCCCGAGGGGCGGTACACCAGGCTCGCCCCGTCCCGCACGAACTTCCCGCCCCGGCCCACCGTCAGCAAGGCCATGTAATCGAAGAAGTTCAGGCCCAAACCGCGAACGGCCACGGGCTCACCGGCCTTGATGGCCGAGAGGTCAATATCGGCCGGATTGGCCGGCGTGACGTAGGTGAGCCCGTGGATGCGTGCGAGCGAGGCGGCGCGCGCCTCACCCGGGCGCAGCCCCGCAGGCACATGGCCGACCGCGAGAATGACGGCCTTGAGATCGTGCAGGCGAGTTCCGTTCTCCAGCCGAACGCCTTGTGGGCCATCGATATCGCCATGAGTATCGGCCAGCGCCACCGCGCGAGAGCGGTGCACCCGAACCGTCACATGCTCGGGCGCCCAACCGACAACGCGAGCGAAACTATCACTGAGGTAGTGGCCGTAGAGCGCGCGCGTGGGGTATGAGTTCGAGCGCAACGTGCGCGCCTCTTCGATGGCCTTCTCACCACTACGCGACGGATCGCCCAACAAGGCAAGGCTTTGCGCCCATTCGAAGAGCGTCGGCCCGGGCTCGATGGGGCCATCGATGGCCACGCTGTCGTCGGTGAAGACGGTGATCTGCGACGCGACAGTGTTCATCAACAGATGCCAGGACTGGTTGGTACGCCACACCGATCCGGCACCGGGCGAATAGGGGTCCACCACGTGCACGATGATCCTGTCCGCGCTGGGTGCGTGACGTTCGTTGGCGCACAAGCGTTCCAGCACCGCCAGCCCGCGCGGTCCCGCACCGATGATGCAAATCTGATGATCCGACATCTATCGCACCCCCGCCGTCGACGTCACCGCGGCCAACCCGAAGTCGGTGTCGCCGTGCATCCAGGCCAGCGCCTCATGCAGATCTGAATCACGCATGGCGCCCAGCTTTTCGTTACGTTCCATGGCCGCGTCCCCTGCGGCGTGCCAGATGCCGATACTGGCGCGGGCCGCCAGCGTCACATCTGCGGTGCGGTCGCGCCGCGCTTCGGCAAATCGGGCGAATCGGCCCGGGATGCGATCGGGGTCGGCACCGATCAGCGCGCCGAACACCACAGCGTCCTCGAGCGCCTGACTGGCGCCCTGCGCCGCGTAGTGCAGCATGGGGTGCGCCGCATCCCCCAGCAGCACCACGCGCCCGTCGGACCACTGCCGCACCGGGTCACGGTCCACGAGCGCCCAGGACCTCCAGTCCCGGCCCAGCTCGAGCAGGCTGCGAGCGGTCCCGCGCAACGGTGCCAACTCGTGGAGCACCCGGGCCTCACTGACCGAGACTCCCGAGAACGCCTCCGTAGCACCGTCGGTGCGGCTGGCCGCCAGGTTGAGCAGTGAACCGCCGGCGATCGGATAGGTCACCAGGTGGCATCCCGGCCCGGTCCACCAGGTGACCGAGTTGGATTGCAGGCTCTGGCCGACCTTGTCGATGGGCACCGTGGTGCGGTAGACGGTTATCCCGGCGACCCGAGGTTCGCCATCGGCAAGCAGGGTGCGCCGGATGGTCGAATTGATGCCGTCGGCTCCGACGAGGCCGTCACCTTCGACACTGCTGCCGCCTGCAAGCAAAGCGCGCACTCCCGCGGCATCCTGTTGGTATCCGAATACCTCGCTGCGGCTCCGCAGTTCGATGCGGCTATCCGCCTCGCACGCACTGACCAGAATTCGGTGCAGCTCCGCGCGATGCACAACCAGGTAGGGGCTGTTGAATCGGTGCTGGTAATCCGCACCCAGACTCATGGTGTTGATCAAGCGGTCGACGGTGGCGTCGAACAACCGCAGCGAGTCCACCCGCACGCCGATGTCTGCGATCTTGCCGCCCAGACCCAACAGCTCAAGTGCATGTAATCCGTTGGGAGCAAGCTGGATTCCTGCCCCGATTTCAGCGAATTCACGAGCCCGCTCCAGCACCACCACCTCGTTACCCGAGGCGGCAGCGGTCAACGCGACGGCTAACCCGCCGATGCCGCCGCCGATCACGATGAGCCGGCTCATCACCGGGCTCCATTCTCTTCGCGCAAGCGGCTCATCAGAAGGCCCCCGCTCCGATACGTGCCGACAGTTCCAGTCTCTTGATCTTCGTGGTGGCCGTCTGCGGAAGCTCATCAAGGCGCAGCTGTAGCGGCGGCGCCATCGGCGGCAGCTGCGCTGCTGCCGCATCCCAGGCGTTACGGTTGAGCGGCACATCGTTTTTCGTGCACACCACGGGCTGGGCAAGTCCATTAGGGCCGGAGACGATGATCACCTCGGTGAGCTCATCGACGGCCAGGAACAAACGATCCTCGGCCGCCAAGGTGCTGCCGAAGCCCTCGATGAGATCGACCTCGCGATCAAGCAGGTGGATGCAGCCCCAGCGGGTCCGGTAGCCCACATCGCCCATCCGCCACCAGCCGTCGTCGAGCTGCTTCTCGTAACGCTCCTGCTCACCCAGGTAAGTACGAATCCGCCCGTCGGTGCGTACCTCGATGTAACCGGGGTTATCCGGTGACGGCGGCTGACCGTTACGCGACACGATCCGCACATCGGTCATGCCCGGGAACGGATAGCCGACGCACCGCCCGTCGGAGTCGGCGGAGCGGAACCGGCTGAAACCGCGGGCCACAATGGGCCCGACCTCGCTTTGGCCATAGAGCTGCCCGAACAGCGGGCGCCGACGCTGCGAGGCGGACAGCAGCGTGCGCACCGTGCGCGGATGAATCGCGTCGAAGGTGCTGCTGAAGTACTTCACCGAGGCCAGCGGGCGGCGCGGGTCTTCGGCCAGCGCCTCCCAATTGATGAACGTGTTCGGGTGAGCCTCAAGGATTCCAGGCTTGACGCGCAAGAAGATCTCCGCGGCGTGCTCGGGCTCGTCGTCAACCAGCACCACAACCGGGAAACCGCGCAGAATCGCGATGGCCAGTGCGGTCACCAGCCTGGAATGCACGAAAGAAACGTGGATGACGATGGGTTCGCGCCGGCGCACCAGCGCGGCGACGGCGGCCTGCGGGCGGTACCTTGCCTCGAAGGTGAAGTTGGTGTGCACGGCCAGCTTGGGCACGCCGGTGGTGCCGGAGGTGTGCGTAATGAGCGCGGGGTCGTGCGGGCTGGGGATGACCGCGGGGGCCGGCGCGGCGGGCGTCAACCCCGAGAGCGTCACGGCCTGAGGGTGCTCGCCCTCGGCGAGCAGGATGCGTGACGTGATGTCGGCGATGGACTGACCGGCCAACTCTCCGTCGAGCTTGGCCGCGTCGGTCAGCAGCGCCGGGTTACCGACGCGTGCGATCAGGGTGGCCACCGTCTGGCCATCCAGCTTGGGGGACAACAGCACTGGTACCGCACCCACGCGCGCCGCGGCACATGCCGCCAGCGTGATGTCGAAGCCGTCCGACTTGTGGATGACGAGTTTCTCCCCGGGGACAACTCCGGCGGCACGCAGCCGCCGCGCGATGTCATCAACGGCAGCTGCCACCGCCGCGATGGTCGCGGTGCCCTCCAATTGCGGAGCCAACGACGGCCGGTGGTCCAGGGTGAGGGTGTTGGCCGGGTACCGGCGGGCAGCGCGCTCGAAGAGCGTGCCGAGCTTGATGCCACGGTTTCCTATGCGCTGCAGTATCATTGGGTTGCTCCAGCTTCCTGGGCGATATTGGCCTCCTCGGTGATGCGTGCGATCGCGTCGACCGTGGCCTGCATATCGACGCGGAGCTTGTCACCCCATTCACGGACAAATCGCTGCTTACCCTCTTCGTCGAGGTGCGACATGATCTCGGTGATGCCTTCGGTGGGCTTGCCCATCCGGTAGTGGTGCCGCAGGGTCGATCCGCCCTCGGCCGGGTCCACAAAGTAGCTCCAAACACTCTCTTGCAGTTCGCCGGAACGGTTCAGGATGGACCAGCTGAACTGAGTCGGCGCTTGCGCGGCGACGATCTCACTTTCCGTCTGCCATCCTCCACGCACCACGGGCGCCCAGGCAACGACATCGGTGGCACGGTTGTTGTTTCCGCGGAAGCGGGCGCCAACCTGGCCCGGTTCGCCGGATATCCACTGTCCACCAATGCATTCGGGACTCCATCGACCACTCTCGGGGAGGTCGCTGACCAAGGCGTACAGCTCGTCGGGGGATGCGGGGCAGAAGGCGCTGGTTTCGATTTCGAAGAGGGTCACGCATCAAAGGCTGGCACCGGCGCTGAGGGGCAGCGATGTATCCGCGAAAGGTCCGTCAAGTTGATTTTCGGGTCCGTCAAGTCGGTACGGCGATGACAGTAAACACCTGGTTGCGGGCAGGAATCAGGCGGGGAGCAGCACCAGCCGGGTGCCGCCCATGACCTCGGTCTCGATGCGCCGATGCGCCCGTGCCGCTTCCGAAAACTGCATGAGATCAATGGCGTTCGGCGATATCTCGCCTGAGGCCAGCAGCAGCGCGGTGCGCCGCGCGGCGTCGGCGAGCTGACGCACGGTCGCCCTGGACATGACAAACCCGCGAATGGAGCCGCTCTTGCGGTACAGCGGCCCGAGCGGTACTGGTCGCTGGGTGTCCGGCGTCCCGTCTCCCGACAACAGCACGATCCGGCCATGCGGCGCAAGCAAATCGACCGCTGTGGCGACGTCGTTGACACCCGAGGTATCCAGGTAGACATCGATGACGCCGTGGTGTGCCTTGCGGACCGACGGCACCCAGTCCGAGGTGTAGTCGTACACCTCGGCGGCTCCCAGCGCTGCGCATCTGTCCAGACTGCGTCCCGATGCCACCGCGATGACCCGCGCACCCGAGCGGACCGCCAGCGCTACGGCCACCGACCCGACATTTCCGCCCGCGCCGAGGATCAAGACCGTTTCCCCGGCCTTGATCTCACCGTATTCGACGGTCGCCAGGTAAGCCGTGGAAGCGGGGTGGGCGACCGCGACCGCGGTCAGCGGATCTACCCGCGCCGGCAACTCGTATAATCTTTCTGCCGGGACCGCAGCCAATTCTGCTGTGGCACCTTGCCTTCCGTCGTACCCGAGGCTGCTGCACCACACCCGATCCCCCGCCCGAAATCCCGCGGCGGCATCGGCGACAGTGCCCACCAGGTCACGTCCCACCACAAACGGCAACGGAATCTCGGTGAGGTACGAACCCGACCGTACGAACGTATCGACCGGATTGACCGCGACCGCGTCAACCCGCACAAGCACTTCACCCGCGCGTACGACCGGTTCCGGAAGCGTGCCGTACCTGATGTTTTCTGCTGGTCCTCGCTGCTCGATATAGGCGGCGCGCATGCACACATCTTGCGGTATGGCCGAGCCCCTCACAACGTGACGGATTGCGTTGCCAATGATTGCGATTCACGGCCCTGAAGCGGGCAGCGATATCCGCGCGACGCCGGGCGTACCGAGCCGCCCGGCGATCCAGGGAAAGGCCTGCGCAAAGGCCTCTTGCGCGTACACCCAATCGTGGTTGCCGGTACGCCGCACCACCGCGCACTCGATTCCAACCGATTGCGCGGCCTCGCACAGCCGGCTCGCCGCGACGGGGCCGGTCAGCTGCTCCTGGCCTGCTCTGATCTTGGCGGTGGTCGAGACGTCCAGCCAGCCCGCCACATCTTGATACCGTCCGTGGCTACGCATCGCCGACAGTGTGTCGAATCGGCTCCACTGGTCTTCGTCACCGCCGTAGAGCCGCTGCACCGTCTGATCCTTGGTGCCCGCGTTGGGCGTGAGGTCGCCTGCCATATCGACGAAGGCGTGGAAGAGCTCCGGGTGGGTGATCGTCAGATCGGCCGCGCAGGTCCCACCCATTGACCAACCCACCACACCCCAGTCGACGGCGTTTGTTCCAAACTCTGAATTCACGTACGGAACAACCTCTTTGGTGATGTGATCGGCAACGTTTCCGCGCGGCCCGTTCACGCATTCGGTGTCGTTATTGAACCTGCCCCCGGTGTCGACGAAGACCAGTACCGGTGCTGCGCCCTGATGAGACTGCGCGAAGCGATCCATGGCGGCCGCCGCGTTGCCCTGACGCACCCAGTCAGCCGGCGTCGACCACGCCCCGGAGATCATCACGATGGCGGGAAGCGGCGGCGGCGCGGGCCGCGCGAACCATGCGGGCGGCAGATAGACGTACTCGGTGCGGTGCCGAAATCCCGACTCATCCGCGGAAATATCGACGGGAACAATCCGTCCGGTTGCCGTGGTGCCCTTGCCTTTCAGAACCCGCACCGTCGCCATGTCTGCCTCGTTGGGCAATGGACCGGCGGTCACCGCCGCCCAGGCCAATCGCAGCGTGTCGTAATAGTCGATCCACTGATTGAGCACGGTCGCGGCGGCGATCAGACACAGCGGCACTGCCAACACCATGGCGCCGCGCCGTGGCCAGCGCGTGCGCATCCAGCCCGCGATCAGCACCACCAATGCCACTGCGGCCAAACCGATCCACACCCACAGCAGGATTGGCGGAGGGTTATCCGCCATCCCCTGCGAGGTGATGTACCAGTACGCCAGCGCGCCTACTGACACACCGCATAGCAAGGCGCTGGGCACCCACACCCGCAGCCAGCTCCGGGGCCGGCGGTAGAGGCCGATAGCCACCGCCAACGCGGCCAGAATTTGAATCGCTACCGGCAGCCAGCCGTGGATGAGCGAAGGACCCGCGTAGAGCGGATTGTTCCGCGCATACGCGGGCAGCTCGGCCAGCACCAATGTCCCCGACGGCGGCACGCCCCGAATTGTCGCCGCCATTCCTGAAAAAACATCCTCGCCATTCTGGAGAATCGCTGGGAATCAGTGGGTCTCGGACGTGACGGACAATGCCACTGATGGTTGCCGCCGCGCCCGCGCCCGGCCAATAGTGCAGAAGTGACGCGGGTGGTCCTGATCGTGCTGTGCGCGCTGCAGGTCACCATGCAGCTCTATGTGTGGATCCCGATCCACGACGCCGTCTCTGCCTCCTACGCCGGGCACAACATGACCCCCGCGCTGTCTGCCGCACTCTTCGGCTACGCGGCGGGCTTCCTCCTGTTCGGGCCCGTCACCGACCGGTTCGGCCGTCGTCCTGTGCTGCTCACCGGGGTGACCGCGATGGCCGTCCTCACCTTTCTGGTGCCCTTCGCGCCGACACCCGCACTCTTCGGATTGCTCCGGGTGCTGCAAGGTTTCGCCGGCGGCGCGTTCTCGCCGTCCGCACTGAGCTATCTCGGGGAGGCGCTGCCGCGACGGACGGCGACCACCGCGATCGGCGCGGTATCCACCGCCTACCTGATGGCGGGTGTGCTTGGCCAGGTGATGGCTTCCGTCATCACTGACGCACGGGGTTGGCAATGGCTCTTCTGGGTGAGCGCCGCCGGGCTCGCGGTCAACGTCGCACTGCTGGCGCTCGTCATGCACGAGCAGCGCGGCGGTGATCCCTCTTCCCGGGTGATATCCGGCTTCGCCGCCCAGGCCCGCCTGTTGACCCGGGCCGACATCGCGGTGCCGCTGGTTGCGGTCTTCGTGCTGATGTTGTCGTTCGTCGCGATGTACACGGGCTTGGCCACCCAGCTGGTGGAGGCGTTGCACCTGCCCGAGTCCATGGGCACCACCATTCGGCTGGCCGGCATTCCCGGCATGTTGGTGGCCCCGTTCGTGGGGTCATGGGTGAGCAAGGTCGGCACCGACACCGGGGCGCTGGTCGGTTATCTGCTGGCTGCGGCCGGGCTGGCGGTCGAAGCGCTGGGAGCCACCTCGGTGCCGATCATCATCCTCGGCAGCAATATCTTCGTCGCCGGCATCGCCGTCGCCTCCACGGCGATGGTCACCATGTTCGGCGATCGGGCAGCTCCCCGGCGCGGGGCGGGCACCGCGCTGTACGGATTCACCGTCTTCCTGGGCGCCAGCTCGGCTCCCTACCTTGCGCACGCCCTCGGGTTCCGTCCGCTGCTGGGTGTCCTGGTTGCCGCGCTGATCGGCGGAGCAGCCCTAGTGGCCAGCTCACGACGGGTATCGGGGCCGGTCAAGGCAGTGGTGGACATCAGCACCCCGTCCAGTCCGCTACCATGACCGACGGAGGATTCGCCTAGTGGCCTATGGCGCTCGCCTGGAACGCGGGTTGGGTTAATAGCCCTCAGGGGTTCAAATCCCCTATCCTCCGCAGGTCAGGGGCGGTTTTCGAGCAAATCGGGAGCCGCCCCTGAAACATCAATCCCCCCAATTCCCCACATTAGGTGCCAGGACGACGTGGGGTCTTGGTGCAGAAAGAAGCCCCCGTGGACATCCACGAGGGCTTCTTGGGTTCTCGTCCTTCCGTCACTGCTCGATGCGCTCGTACTCGACTCCCTGCTCATCGAGCACATCCCAAACGGGATGCTCCGAGCACCCGCACTGACTGTTCTTCTCCATCACTTCTCTCCTTCTCTACCCGCGAGGCTTCACCTGAAGCTCGCCCGATTCCCAACCGTGCACCGCTCGCTGCTCGGCGGCTTCGTGCTGCGCGACGAACTCCCTGAGCAGCTCGGCGTCATGCCTCAATGTCGCCGTGACCGCGCCGACGTTCTCTTCCGCGTGATCAAGCACCCCCGCCAGCGCGCTCCCCATCGGCTTGAACACGGGGGCCACCCGCCCATCGCGGGTGTACAAGCTCCCAGACCGCGCGACCACCGATTCCACCTTCATCCGCTGAGCTGCCAGGCCAGCTTCCAGGTCGTCGGCCCGCCCGTCCAACTGTTGTGCGAAGCTCAGCAGGGCCTCTGGGTCTACCTGCAACAGGTCGGTCATCGTCGGGCCTCCCTCACCGTCCCGAACTTCTGACCGCTCTCGTGGTCCTGGCCGCTCAGCCCCTCGGCACCACTCGCACCAACATCCCCTACGTGAGCCAGCTCGGCCAGCACCTTCCGTGTCTCCGCCAGCGCGTCGGTCAGGATCCCCGCGTGACTCGCCCTTATACCGACCGCACTCACGACAGGCAAAGCACCCGCCGCCGACCGCGCCGACTGCGCAGTGGCTCGGTGGAGCTGCACGATGGGGTCACCCGTTGTTGCAACTGTTGATGACATCAGTCCTTCTCCTTCTTCTCGATGACATAAGTTCCATTCGGCGCGGCCAGCCACTGTGCTTTCAACGACTCGGCTGCTCGTGCACTCGCGGCACGGGAGCGCTCGGACAGCTCGGCGGCGCGCTGCCCCAGCGCCTCTTGGGTTCTCATTGACCTCGCCCCAGCTCAGCCAGATTGTCGAATTTTCCTAGCGCAAGGTCGATTTCGAAATCGAGTTGCGCGTTGCTCGCCCGCTGCATTCGGTCGAGTTCATTCATCGCGGACATGAACTCCTCGTGTGCGGTCGGGCGGTTGACCCAATCAGTCGCCTCGATGCACACGAACACGGCATCGAGCGCCACGCGCCGTTCCGCCGCACGGGCGTACGCCGCTTGGATTGCCCGACTTTGCTTCGGTGTATACATCTTCTCTCCTTATGCCGCTTGTGATTTCGGTTCTACAAGTCCCAGGTACTTCTCGCTGGCGTACACGGCGTCGCCCCAGCGCCCCTCGCTCATCGACTCGGCGGCGTCCGAGAGATACCAACGACCCAGCACCTCCAGGTATCCCGAGGGCTGGACGCCGACCCACCGACTCCCTCGGAGCCGAGAACTCTCCACGTCCAAGTCCGAGCATCCCGCCGAGCCAATCGCCGCACGTGCGAACACCCTCATGGCTTCACCCACCTCCACGTCATCCCGACCACGAGACACCTTGCACGGCAACAGTTTACCCGCCCCAACTAACTCCTGGTATTGCTCGGGGCTCTGGTGGTTCTCGTCGGCGGGCAGGGTGCTCAACATGCTTTGGACTTCCCATCCACGGGGAATGAGCGACTTGATTTTGTCGGTGACCATGATGCTTCCCGAAAGGTCGGAACTGGCTGGTGCATTGGGAATCTCGTCCAACGGGAGGACTCCCGAGGGCAAGAGAACGCCCTCGGGGTGGATGGAGATGGCATCCGCTGTCACGTAGACCGTGCGGGATTCCAGTCCCTTCTTGATGGTCGCCACAGCTAGGGGCGGAGTCCATCCCGCGCCGTCGAAAGCTTGACGGAGGGTGCCCAGCACGCGGTGCAGGCGTGCCATGTGTTCGGGGAGGTCAACGATGAAAAGGGCTGGTACAGAGAGGGGCTCGGGCTTCGGGAGTTCCACGCCAGGGGCGAGTCCGTAGTTCCTCTGAATCCAGTTCAGGTCGGCGGCGGGACCACGAGTCGGGGTCTGCTGGGACGCAGCAGGCGGAGCGGCTGGTGCCGCCTGGGGTGCGGGTTGCGTGACAGCGGGCGTGGCGAGACCTCCGCCTCCTCCGATGGGCGCGAGCCCTGGGGTCATGGGAGTCATGGGTGCCGTGGGAGACGTGCCAGGCACGCCAGGGGTGATGCCCGTAGACGCGGGGGTGCTCGGCGTGATCGTGCTCGGAGCCGCCGTGGAGAGTTGGTGTGCCGTGGCACTGGACACGGCGGTGGTGATGGTCTCTGCCGCAGCGGCGATGTCTGGCAGCGAGATGTTCGGGATGTTCGGGAGCCCAGCGGGTTTCGGTGGATTGGGGCGCTCGGTGGGCTGGTGAGCTTGCGGGCTCGGCGTGCCTGTGTTCGGGGAGGAGGTGTGCGGCGTGGAGGTGCCCGTGGTCGGGGTGCCCGTGGGGGTACTCCCCTGCCCGCCGATGAGGTTGGCGAGAGTGGAGTGTGGGGCGGCTGGCGCACTCGGAGCACTTGGAGCGCTTGCTCCGCTTGGTGATTCGGCGGTCGATGGGCTCACGGCGCGGGGCATCGGGGGAAGCTGCTGCGGCTCGACGGCGGGAGCATTGGGGTCACCCGTGTAGGACGCGGCGGACATGTGGGGGTCGGGGCGTTCGGGTGTCGGTGCTGTGGAAACACTTGTGTAGCTCGGACTGCGGGAAGCGCCAGGGTCACCCGCGAGCGAGTGCCCAATCGCGTCCAAGTCGGCTGTGAGAGTGCTCGCGACTGTGGCAATGTCACTGTGGTACTTGGTGATTAGGTCTGCGGATGACGGGGGGACGAGGGTGCCGTGGAGTTCAGAATCCAGGGCGTCGCGGATTTCCGGCGTGGCGGTGCGGACGAGATGACGGATGTGCCGCTTGGCATCCAACACTTTGACAGCCGCGTCCTCCATCCAAGCGGAAATCGTGGTGAAGTTTCGGCTCTGTTCGCTCAACTGCCTTGCGGCAGCACTATATCCACTGGACACCGCGTCAGCGGTCTTCCCGTGCTCATCACCCATCTTGGAGCCAGCGTCCGTCGCACTCTCGGACTGCACGGACGCAGCGGTCGAGGCGTCTTCGGCGGCGACCTTCGCTGTGTGGTACGAGTTCTCGCTCTCAGACGGCCAGGAATCCCCGACCAGAGAGTAAGGGTCGTCCATGGGCTTCTCAAGGTCATGCTGTGGTGCCATCTCAGATGCACCTCTCGGGGTAGTCGCCGTCCAGTGCTGAATCCGAGACATCATGCCCCGCTTGCAGTTCAGCCTTGACGTGTTGGACGTAATCGTTGAAGTCGTCTTGTGCCCAGGTGTCTGTAGGGTTGTTGGCTTTGATGATTCCCCCACGGGTCTGCGACAGCCATTGCGTCAGCCACCCGAGCTTGGTTCGCACCCAGCCCACGTCTCCTGGGCTTTGCACGCCAGCAAGCTGCTTCTCCACACTGTCATGGTCTGGCAAGGAGAGTCCAGGAGGCGTCGCTCCGCCTCGTTCTCCGGGGTAGTCAGGGCACGGCGGCAGCGGGTGCTCGGCCCACACAGCCGCCGCGTCCACCAGAGCACGAGACGGAGCCGTGGTGCTGATCGTGCTCGACAGCGGGGCTGTGGGAGTGCTCGCTCCCGAGCACCCGATGGTGCTTGCCCCCACGCCGAACGTGAGGGCAAGCACCGCCAGGGATTTCATCACTTTCCGCTCTCCTTCGTGTAAATCCATCCTCGAACATCGACACCCCATGCCGTCGAGAGGGCATCCACAACGCACACGTTCTCGGTCGAGAGCGCCATGAACGCGCGGCTCCAGGGCTGGTCGGTGGGGATGCGACGGTACGCCGCTCCTGGAACGTGCGCGGGAACTCCCTCACGGATGGCAGCCAGCACGACATCTTTCATGTCCGCGTACTTACCTGGTGCCGTGGCTGCCTGAGCCGCGCAGTCGTCAGGAACAGACCGTGTGTGTTCCCGGGGAGCAAGACCAGGGCTCGCCGAATGCACCTCACTCGAACTCGGGGCGGTCACGGGCGTCGCGCTGCATGCGGAACCGAGCAGAGCAACAGCCGTGATTCCCACAGCCAACTGGAGTTTCATCGTCCCTCACCCTTCAAGTAAGAGATGCGGAATCCCTCGGGGGCCTTGCCCTGGAGGGCGAGGCCGCTAGCGTTGATTTCGGCCTTGAGCGATGCGCGGCGCTGGGCGATGGCACCCTTGAAATCGGTGGTCACCCCATTGGGATTGTCCGCCTGCTCGGTGCCCTGACGAGCCAAAAGGGCGAGGTCACGCTTCCCTGCGAGGGCTTTCATGCGCGCGTCGTAGACAATCCTGACACCCTGCTCCGAGTCAACACCAGCGCCTGGACGGTTCATGTTGAAGATGGCACAGGGGTTGTCCTTGAGCCAGTTATCTCCGATGAGACCGTGCGGGTCGCTGGGCTTCGGGATGTCGGTGCAACCCTGCTCGACGGGGAATACGTCGGGCAGTGGGCCTTGAGCCTCGGGAGCGCTGGTGTGGCTCCCGCACGCGGACAGACCGACCGTGAGCGCCAGCGCCGCGCTGGCGGCGACCATGTTCTTCTTCATCTTGTCATTCCTTTCTGCGACTGGTCGGTCTGGTCGAATTGTCTGGGCGACTGGTCTATTGGGGCTGCTGCCTCAGCGAGGACAGCAGGCTCCCGCCCGCTGGTGGCGCGGGCTGAGCTGGTGCAGAGACGGGCTCGACGGCGTGGGGATAGTCCTCGTCCTCGTCGAAGTCCTCGTCGTCATCGAAGTCCTCGGGGTAATCCGCCATCGAGTTGACGTGCTGCTCCAGGCGGTTCCCCTCTTTGTAGACGGTGCTCATGGGGATAGCGAAGGAGCCCAGGCACACCAGACCGCCGACCGCCGCCACCGCGACTGCCCACGTGGGTGTCGGGTGATTGCTCACGGCAATTGCTGTGCCGATGATTCCAACCAGCAAGCCGATTCCTGCGGGCTTGTACCAGCGGTCAGCGAGGTCGTCGCTGCGCTGATTCATCACCTTCCACATCATTTCTTCGTCTGTGCTCATCGTTCTTTCCTTTCCTATGCAACTTCTGATTTCACGTACTGCTTGTTCCACTCGCTCGCGCGTTCTGGCAGCGCCCAGCCGCTCGGCAGTCGCATCTCGCGCAGCGCAGCGAGAGCCGAGTTCTCGACCTTCCGTCGTGTCGGGATCCCCGTGATGACAGCACCCGCAGCGGCCACGCCGACAGTCGTCAAACGGAACTCTGGCTCGACATCATCTGGTCGCCAGGCGTCCCGCACAGCCTGCTCCAGCGCGCCGAAGTCTCTTGGGGGATATTTCCGTCCGCCACCGAGAAGCCACGACACCAACGCCATGGCCGACACTTCACACACGGGGATCCTGGCCTCCACAAGCCGTCGCTGAATCTCCCCGGCGAGCATCATGCGGCGCGGTGCAGACGTGTCTTTCCGTGCGTCTCCCATGCTCGGTTTCATCATCACGACCAGTTCGGGAACACCCGACCGCAGCACCGATTCCAGTGTCAGTTCGGCTGTCGTCAGCGTCCGAGCAACCTGGTGCATCACGTCGAAGTTGTCGATGCGCGGTGCACGCACGAACTTGGTGACGGGGCTCGGAGCGCCCTCGACGAATGCGGCGACGGACACTCCAGTCACTACACAATCAAGTCCGACAACAAACCTGCTCACAGTGAGAACCCCTCCACTCCAGTGCTTCCCGTGTCCTCGTCGCGCTCGACCGCAGGGGGCGTGACAGCCCCTTCGGGCTGCTCGTCGGTCTCGCGCGCGGTGGGACGTGACACGACTTTTTCGGTTCGGTTGAGGAGCCGTGCAGCCACGGCGGACTGGTCTTCGACGGGCTCGCAGCGGGACAGCTCGGAGTCCAAATCAGCGGGGTCGCGATAGCCAGCTTGGAACAGGACGATTCCGAGCCCTTCCGTTTCCATGACGCCGCGACCTTTGTTGGACATCAGGATTTCCGTAGGATCTGGCGCGCCAGGTGCCTGGCGACCAAGGACAGTCACTGCCTGCTCAGGCGTGCTCACACGGAAGCAAATCTTGAGTGCAGCGTTGTCTCTGATGACAGTGGGAACCGAAGTGGCATCGGGCTTTTGAGTCGTCAACACCACTACAACACCAGCCGAGCGGCCCTTCTGGATAAGTGTCCGAACGAGCTTGCGGACTTCATCGGAAGCATTCTTCTCCTCTTTGTCCATGCCCGACTGGTCCAGCCACGTCTGGCACTCATCGAGCACGATGAACACGGGCTTCACGTCGAGCTTGTTCTTCTGCTCAGCAGTCAGATTCCAAAAGTTGTTGGCTCCCAGCACCGAGTACATGGCCTCGGCCCGCGCGGTGCGCAGAGCGTCCAGCTTCCGCAGAGTTTCGAGCGGAGCGGCGATGTCGCCCGACCTGTCGTACGTGCTGGAAATATGACGGAGGGGGTGCAAGTCGAAGCCCGACTTCCCGTCGAACACGTGCAGTTCGGCTTTCCCAGCCATTCCGGAGAACACGGGCAAGAGGCTCGCTGTCTTTCCGCTGCCGGGCACACCACCAACCACCAGGCCGCTGGAGCCGTTCCACGTAATCCATGCCTCGTCGCCAGACTCGGTGATGCCGAGCAGGCTTCGCCCCCTCTCGGCGTCGAAAAGTCCCGAGTCGGGAGTAGTGCCACTGAACGGGTCAACGTCGTTGAGATGCAGGACGACTTCGCCGCCGTCACCGTCCGAAATCCGCATGTTGTCGGCTGCGAGCCCCGCCGCCTTGAGCCCCGCGCGGAGTGCATCAGCCTTGGCGTTCCAGTCCTTCGCGGAGCGGCCAGGCTGATGCGCGAACGTGAGGCGCAGTCCAGTGCGCCCCACACGAACGTCCGACAGGCTCGGCACTGATGTGATCGTGACTTTCCGCTCAACGACCCCATACGTGCCTTGCACCGATTCGGTCGATGTGCTCGAAACGGTGATCCCAGCGGCTTCCAGCAGTCCGGCGAGCCAGGTGTCGTCACGCAGCCGCTCAAGAATCGAATAGCGCTGCGCCACCTCGGGAAGCAACGAAATTGTCTGGTCACTCCATCCGATGAAACTCGCATCGTGCGCCAGCTCGGGCAGCTCGCTGGAGATGACCGCTGGCGCAAGGTCGGACTCAGCAACTCCTCCACCCGCGCGCAGAACAAGCATCGGCCCGCCCTCGCGGCTGTCGATTCCAACTCGCTGCGCAAGCCCACTTGGCATCGCGGCTTTCACATGCCACACCCAGGTCGCGGGACGACCGAACCCCGCGCCGCTATACCGAGTCAATGGAGTCGAGAGAACACGACGCTCCTCGGAGGTCGCCTGACGCACAATCTCCGCGACCGCCTTCTCAATGTCCTGGCGCGCTCGAAGCTCGATGGCCGCGAGCCGCTCAGGCAGCTTTTCCCACTCGCGCTCGGCTTGGTCGGCGTCGCGCTCAATAGCGTCCAGGCGCGCGTCAGCGCGCTTCACGCCGCGCTGCCTCATGAAGTCTTCCCAGCGCTCGGCACGACGAGCCATCGCGGCCCTCTTTTGCTGACGCGTCATCACACCCACCGCTCCGTCTGCTCGGCGCGGACGCGCGCCACCGCCGCGTCAACATTCCGCTGGGCCTCGCGACGAGCGCGCTCGACCGCGCGGCGCATCTGCTTGTTCGCGTCACGCTGCGCCGAGTTCACTTCTTGCTGCACGTCCATGCGCGCCGAACGCGCGGCCACGGGACGAGCCCGTTCGACCCTTGCCGATGCACGGCCCTGGAGTCCCATCCACACGAGAAGTCCAGCGACGGTCAAGAATCCGAATCCGATGAGCGGATAGTCACCGACCAGTCCGAGACCCAGGAAGGCCAAGACAGCAGCTCCAACGAACTTGCCCATCTGCGCACCTCCTGGCTCTCCGAGGGCTCTTTGCCAGACCCCTCTTCTCTTAATCCGACGAACGGAGTTAGAGGAGTTCGTCGTTAATAAGTCTAATCAAAATCTTTGCCATGTCAACCCTCAATCCCACCAATCCCGGTGCGTACCAGCACTTCCCGTTACTCTGGCATTAACACCACACTTTGCTATTGGGTCAGAAATACCCGCTGAACTGGGGAAACGAGGAGTGCGGAGGGGATGAAAGGTGCGGGGAGCTGGGTGTTTTCGCAGGTCAGAGTGGTTGAGGTGGAGAAGGGCTGGAAGGAAAAGGCCAGGTCGCTGGAGGGATTCGGTGGCCAGAAGGTTCGCCGCGAGCGCCGTGCCGTGGCTGCGCCACGGTGCGGTGGGAGGTTCGGCAGGTGCTGGGTGGTTTACGGAACGGGGATACGGGTGGCTGAGAGGCGTTCTGGGGCGGAGGAAATGGGCCGTCAGGTGGCCTTACGGCGGGCGTTATGAGAGGGCTCGGGAGCGGGCGTGCGAGGGGCGCTCGGATGGCTGTAGAAGGGGTTCTCTAGCAGGGCATATGGGAGTGTGCTCGATGGCGTGAGCGAGGGTTCTCGGAATCTTACGGCCCGTCTTACGGAGCCTCTTACGACCAGTCTTACGCCTCGTCTTCCACGCGGTCTTACGTTTTCGGGGCCACCAGCGGGTCAGGCGGTCGGGCAAAGAGGCTCAGGAGACGGCTTGGAGTCCGTGGCGGCGCTGGGACTCGGCTTCGGAAAGCACTTTCGTCACGACCGAATGGTGGACTCCCGCCCGCTCGGCCACGATGTTCTTCCGTGACTCCGACTCGGCCAATTCGAGGATCCTCGCCACGACAGCGACGGGTTGGCGCACGGCCTTGGACTCCACAATCCTCTCGGCCAGCGCGACCGTCTCGGGCGTGGGATTCGGCGCGTCAGGAGCCACCTGGGGCGCGCTGGACGGCGCGGGACGCGGTGCGGCGGGCGCGCCCGGAGAGGCGGGACGCGGCGCGAGAGGCGCGGTGGTGGGTGCGGTTGAGGGTGCTTGGCGCGGCGCGGTGGGTGGTACGGGGACTTTGCTGACCTGGGGTTGCGCGGCGCGCTGAGCCAGGCGCATGGCGCGCTCGTCGGCCCCACTGAGAGGACGCAGCACGACGAGGGCCACGGAGGACACGGCGATCCCCGCGTCGATCGTCAACGGGAACAGCCAGGCCAAGCGCGGGCTCAGACCACCCGCGAGCGCGACGCCGAGCAGGCCCGAGTAGGACAGCACGGCGGCGATGAGTGCCAAGCTGGCGGTGACCGAGACGGCCAGGATGGCGGTGCCGCCTGCGTCCCGCCAGGATGCTGCGGAGCGTGCTCGGTGCATCTTGCCGACGCGGGCAAGCACGGTCACCGCGTGGATGCTGATGAGCGCAATCAGCGGCGGGATGAGATACACCGAAAGCCTGATGAGGGTGGGAGGGATGTAAGCCAGCAAAGCATGAGCCGCGTTCCCCAGCAGCGTGAGTGCGGTGGCTCCGATGAGCCAGCGCCAGAAGAAGCGGTGTGCCTTGGCGCGTTCGGCGTCGGACTCGGCGCGGTCTGTCAAGGTGCTCATGGCACTGATTGTTGTTGGGCTGGAGGGGGTTTGACTACTCATGCGGTGTCACGTCCCCGTTGTTGAGGGCTTCCTCGATGACCTCGCGGACTATTTGCCGTTGGAACGCGGGCCACGTGCCTCGCTGCGCGGCGATGCGTACATCCAGCTCGTCGCGGAGCCGAGTGACTTCGGCGCGCAGCTCCTCGACGGCCCGCTCACCGCCGCGCAGCCTGGCCTCGTGCTCGGCCCGCTCAATCAATCTTTCGATGTTGAACGGGCGGAACCAGGCGTCTGGGCCAACTGCCAGTATTAGCGCCGCGCCGCCGCGCTTGGGCGCAAGTGGCACATCCCAGCCTGTGGGGTCGCACAGCGAGCAGGTGAGCCGCCCGTTGGCGTTGGGGGCCAAGCTCGCGCCGCGATATCCGCACCGTTGGCACCGTTCGGGTGCGAGTCGGTCGGCGCGGCTGGTGATCCTGCCGTCGATGAGTTGATGGGTCGTCATGGTGTTCACTCTCCTTCTTTTCAGGCGCTCTGGAAGGCGACGACTGTCGAATAGGTGGTGCCGTCGAAGACGAGCAGGCCGCTGTCGGCCAGTTCTTGGACGGCGTGACGGAACAGATGTCGATCTCGACTCGCGAGGGTGCGGCGCAGTGCGGCTCCTGCTGTCGGACCGTGAGCGGCCAGGTGCTTGCGTAGTCGTGTGGCGACACGTTCGACTGATGCGGCGGTGGCGTCGGCCTTGGAGGCGTCGGCGGCGGCGTAGGCGATGCCGTTGCGCCGTCCCGTCTCGCGGGCGTCGGCGTCGCCGGACTCTTTGAGTTCGGCCCAGACTGCCGAGAGCATGCCGAGGTGGATGCGCACGAAGACCCCGGCGGCGTCCCAGTCCTCGTCGGTGGGTTCGCTGCGTCCGTGCAGGATCGCCAGTAGCGCCATCACCCGCAGCCGTGTGAGGACCGTGTGATTCTGGATGGTGCGGGCGGTGTGCTCCTCGCGCTCTTCGGGGCTCATACCCAATGTGGGAACGTAGCCGCGTGCGGCCAGTGTGTCGCGTTCGGCGCGGATCTGCGCCATGTGGGCGCGGGCTGCTGCAGGCCAGGGAATGACGTGTGGGGCGGGCAGCACCTCCCCGTCGTCGGCGTCCCCGGGCGAGACGAACTGTGGCCCTGCCGAGGGGAACAGCGGCAGCGTCGGCGTGGGCACCGAGGAGGGCGTGGTGCGTGAACGCAGGTCAGCGGACACCGGCAGCAGCGGGAAGCGTTGCGGTGTACCGCCGCTGATTTCTGCCGGGGTGAACATCGCGGCCATGTGCGAAGGCTGGGCTCCCATGGTGACCGCGAACCGATACGAGCCTGCTTTCAGCGTGGCTTCACGGTCGGCTTCGGCAGTCACGTTCGAGGTGGCATCACCTGACAGCAGTTCGCGTAGCACCGAGCCTGTCTTGCTTCCGGCGCGGTAGAAGTCCGCCATGAAGCTGTCGATTTCGGGTGCGGCCACGAGCATCGTGTAGCGGTCACGCACGCGAACCTTCAACTTCTGCTTGGTCTGCGGGTCGGTCTCAGTCTCGGTATGCACATACTTCTTGACCCACCCTTGTCCGGTGCCCGCACCGACCACCAAGCAATCCGGCGGAAGCACCGCCTGCATGTGCCGCAGAATCTGGGACTTTCCCGCACCGGACTCGCCCACCAGGACGCACGCGAAGTTCAGCGAACCGCCCTCACCGAGAGTGCGCGGGGCCGCACCCGACGCCGTGGGCAGCACCACGTGGTGCGGAACATAGGTGCTCACGTGCGCCAGCGCCACACCAAGCTGCGCCCACGCCGACACCCCTTCTGTTTCGGCGTCTTTGGCAAGCCACTGCAGGATCGGCGAACGGTCCCAGAAATCCCCTTCGATAGCGGGAAGCTGCGACGGATGCAAGGGCTCCACACCGAACGGGTTCTTCTCGACGGCAGAGTCGGCCTTGACGGACTTCTCGTTGTCGTTGTCGTCGGGCACGACCGACAGATGCGCTCTCTTGGCGGCGAGCTTCTCACCCAGCTTGCGGCCCAACTCGGCTCCCAGGACGGGTAGGTCAACCTCTGGCGCGGCGTCCACAATGCCGAGCTGAGTCTTGGCCTCGGGAATGGACAGTCCTTCCATCGCCGCGACGAATGCCACCTTGGACCAGGTGCGTTCGCCGCCCAGCTCGGCGGGTCCAGCATCGCTGTAGAGGTGCAGCGCACCGACCTTGCTCGATTCCCCGAGGGCATCGCATGCGGCCTCGTGTGCGACCGCCGATTTCGCTCCCGCCACGTTCTTGCCGGGGCGGGTCCACGTCGAGCATCCGCATGTCTCGGTGTTGCCGGTCGGTGTCCAGCCGCGCGGTTCAAGCAGTGCGGCCCACGCGGTTCCGTCTTCCCATGCCGCCACTGCCTCCGAGCGGGTGTCCTGGCCGTCGCGCTGTCCCTCGACACGGGTGGGTTTGGTCAGCAGCTCAATGAGCCAGATGGGGGCTTCGGTGATCCCCGAATCCAGGTAGACATACGGGCCTTCGGCGCGTGTAGACGGTGGCAGCAGCGCGCCCTTACCGTGTCCGACCATGACGACGTATCCGCCACGACCCTGAGATTCCTTCTCGTCCTTGGTCAGTGGTTCCGAGTAGCTGCGCAGCGATGCGGGGTCAACACCGTCAGGCAGTCGCAGCCACAGATGCCCTGCCTGGCCGTCGTGCTCCAAGCGTCCGTCATCGTCACGCTGTCCGGGTGTGCGAACCGTGACAGGCGGAAGGATGTCGCCGTGCGATGCCCACAAGGCTTGCGCGGCTGCGACATCGCCCGCATTGTCCATGTCCACCAGCACGTAGCGCGACCCGCCGATGTGAACGCCGAGATTCGGGGTGATGCCCTGCTCGGCAGCGCGTTCCAGCAGCTTCTTGGCACGGGCGACGTTCCGCGTTCCCGAGTACCAGCCCGCCTTCACGGTGCCGTCACCGCGCAGATGCGCGCTCGTTTTGGCGTCTGCGCGCTTCATCGCCTCAGTTCGAAAGTCCAACGGAGTCTTGCCGTTCGGCTCCACCAACACGACCTCGACGCCCGCCTTGATGAGATGTCCGGCATACGCGGCCAGGTCATGTTTGTCGCCCGCGTTACGGCTGGCCAGCACCGAGGCCAGCGGGTCGGTGGTGGTCTCTCCAGTGCCGATCACAGCTCGTCCCCTTCTTCTTCGATGTCGAACGTGGTGAGGTCGGTGCTCTTGCCGGGCTTGCCCCAGCGCGCACCCAGCAGCTCGGGCTCGGCCCGCAGGGTCAGTGGCAGGTCACCGACGTGCTCGACGAGTCGCGCGGGCGCTGTGGCCATGATTTCGGCGACTTCAGCCACCACGGCGGGATCGCCGTCCACCACCAGCTCGTCATGCACGGCCAGCATCACGTGCTCACCCAGGCCACGCCGCGCAATCTCGTACAGTGCTTCGGCCATCAGGTCATAGGCGCTGCCTTGCACGACGTAGTTGGTGCCGGTGTAGGACTTGAGCTGGCCGTTGACCCGTGTGATGGGGATGGTGCGCCCGGACAGTGTGGTGACGTGCCCGCCGTTGGCGGTTCGGGTCATGTTGGCGATGAGCCCCTGCACCCCAGGCATCGAGGAGAAGATGCTGTCCCGCAACGTGACTGCATCGTCCACGGTGATGCCCAGGGTGCGCGCCAGGCTGGTCGGTCCCTGTCCGTACTGTCCGGCGAGGATGACGACCTTGGCGATGTCGCGCTCGACACCCGCTGCCTCGACCGCCAGGCTGTAGGGGTCCAAGCCGTCGTGGATGGCGTGCAGCAGTCCGGCGTCCTGGCCGACGGCTGCCGCGACCACGACTTCGATGCTCGACCAGTCAATCGACACCAGACCCTTGTCGAACGGAGACAGCAGGATGCCCCGTGCGGCAGCAGGGAATTGCTGCAACGCGGGGTCGGAAATCGACATGCGCCCGGTGCGAGCGGCCATCACGTTCACCGTGGGGTGCACCAGGCTCGTCGCCGCAACCGACTGCGCGATGGTGTCCAGGTAACCGAACGTCTTCTCGGCGCTGCGGACGGTCAGGTAGTCCGCGACCTCGGGGACGCGATTGGCCAGGCTCTTGAGGAGTTTCTTGGCCGTGGAGGGCTTCCCGGTGCCCGTGCGTTCCCAGTGGGCGTCGATGAGCCCCGCGTCCTGCAGCCACACCGACATGGTGTTGGGCGCGCTGGCCTTGATTCCCGCTGCGTCCAGACGTGCCGTCCGCAGCTGAATGTCCACGCTGTAGCGGTCGCGGAACGCATCGGCGTAGCCCAGGTCGGCGGGTAGCCCGGCAGCCGTGCGGCGCACCATCATCCGCATGATCGCGGTCTCGCGCTCCACGAGACGGCGCAGCTCAAACTCATCCACCGCCCAGAACGGGGCCTTGCTCGCCAGTCGGCGCAGCTCGCCGATCAGGGGGTCGCACAGACGCGCTGTCACGGACACGTCGGCCACTAGGCCGTCCAGGTACCGCGCACGCGACAGGTCAGCCTCGCGGTACCACTTGCCCGCCGACCAGGTGCCAGGAAGGTCGGACCATGGCGACGGCGCTGCGGGGAGTCCGAGCAGCCGTGTGGCGCACGCGGACAGGGAGTTCTGACCACCGGGGTTGGACATCCGAGCGACGGTCAGAGTGTCGTACACGCGGTCCACTGTGGACTCTGGGAGCAGGCCCGCGCGCATCAGGATCGGAGCGTCGAACGCGCCGTTATGCAGATGCAGCTCGGTAACACGGTCGAGGGTGTCTGCGATGAGGTCAGCTTGGCGGGGGTCGCGGGGATCGAGGATGACCACCGTCTGCCCATCGGCACTGCCGATACCGACGCACTTGATGCGCCAGCGGTCGGCGGGCGCGACGCCGTACGTTTCGATGTCCACCGCGACGTGCTCGCCCGCCAGAATCGCGGGAAGCAGCTCCTGGGCCGCGTGCACGCCTACACCGACCTGCACACGCGCACCCGCGACCTCGCGAACCTCTCGCACATACGCGGGAACCGCTGGCACATCGGGTGTTACGCTGGAAATGTCGAGCACAGAAATGTCCTTTGTGTGTGATGGCGAGTAGGTCCGACTTTCCGTTTCTCAGGCGGCGAGAGTCGGGCCTACTGGCGTTTTAGGCGTTACGCGCTCGCAGGTAGGCCGTCGATGTACTCAGCCAAAGCTGCGCTAGTGAACTTGAACTCGCGGCCATCACGAACGGCACGCAACGCGCCCGCTCGGCGCAGCTCGTCTACACGGCGTGCGCTCGTGGAAAGGAACTCGGCAGCCTGTTCACGGTCGAACAGACCGCGCGGGGCGAGTGCGGCTAGCGTTTCCATCTTCTCTCCTCGTTCAAGAGTTGCTACTTGCAGCTTCTCGGTACCCCCCATGTAACCACCTGGAGTGCTGGAGTCAACCTCAAAACGGCACGTAGATAAGGTGTTAAGGTCGCTTGTAACACGAGAAATAGGACCGAACACCCACTCTGTTCTGATTTGCTGAAATGGTGAGGGGGTGCTCGGCGGATATGCGGCCAGAGGGGGAGGCAGGAGCTTGCGGTCGCAAAAGGCCGAGGTCAAAGGCGCTTCCCCGCAATGAGATTGCCTGTTACGCTCGCGAAAACACTTAAATGGCAAACCATTTCGTGTAGTGTGCTGGCCATCAACAACCTGACTGCCCTAAAACGGAATTGTGACCTTCATCACATCTGCGACGGCGCGGGGGCGTTTCCCGTGTTACCAGGCGTGCAACAAAACCCCTGGCCGACAACACATATCGAGAGGGGTGCCGCAGGCGATCCGTACCAGCAGGGGGCCTACATGTGGCCATGTCGCCCCACGGGGATCGTGGCCGTATGTGGCCGTCGAGCGCGGCCCTACCCCTCCCACAGGCGACCATCTACGCGGTGGACATTTGCCGCAATCCTGTCATTTTCACATCCGAGCTGGTCAGCGCGACACGATGCCTGACGGAGAGCGTGCTAGACGCAGGGGTGGACATCGCAAACCGCTGGGGTGGACATTAGCTCGTCCACCCCATAAAATCACCATCTAGCTGCAAGTATTGCGCGAAAACACCGTTTGCCACAGGGGGTGGACATGGGGTGGACAATGTCCACCCCTACCGCCCATCCCCGCCGTCGAACCAACACCCTTTAAGAAATATAGATACATAGTAATATATGCATATGTTGTATTTTTATATAGAGAGCCAGGGCTGCGCGGGCTCGGCGGCGCGCACAGAGGGGGTGGACATGTCCACCCCTGTCCACCCCCCTGTAGCGAACTATCGAGTCACATGGAAATCGCCTCTTGCTGCACATATGCAGAAATAACAGGAGTTGGGTAAATGTCCACCCCCATGTCCACCCCTGTCCACCCCCCACGCATAGCGCACCAATCACCAGGCCGCTATCGGCCTTGAAGAGCTTGAATGCGGAAATAACAGGATTTCAGCAAATGTCCACCTCCCAAGGCGTGGACATTCCTAACCATGGTCGCCAGCCAGGCTCGCCACCGCAAAACCCCCGTTGAGCTGGGAACACCCCGTCTGCCTATCTGAGCCGTGCGCAGAGAGTTACTGGCGTTCCCGCGCTTCACGCGCCTACCCATGGTCGTCAGTTTTTGCGTGGCGCGCTCATGTGCCGCCAGATCGCGTGATCGAGCACCGTAGAGGCAACCTCAAGTTCCTTCGCGACATCCGTTACAAGTTCAGCGACTTCCTCTGCGGAAACTTCGCGGTTAACCGCCTGGGCGACAAAGCGGGTCACCAGCGTGTCCGCCTTCACCCCGTCATGGCCCAACAGCATCAAGAAATACGACCAGGTGACCGTACCCAACCCTTTCGTCCCCACGTAGGCACCCCGGTGGCCAGGACTGTCCCGCACATCGCGGGCGTGCACCGCACCGGAAGCTGCAAGCCTTCCTGCCGCGTCCACAATGGCCACAGCCTTAAGCACCCCACCCGTGCTCTGACGGTTCCCCAGTACCTCTGCAAGAGCCTGAGCATCCACAGCCGCCAGCACCCGCAAATCGTCCCACGGAGCGCGATCACTGAAAGCCTTCTTGTACCTGCCGATAGCGCCCCGCACCCCTGTATCGGCAGATGTGCCATAACGGGCCTGAATCGAGAGCACCGCATCAATCAACGCCAATTCGATTGCACCCGGCCAACCATCGGGAACGTGGTCGAACGACGACGGCAACTCCGCACGAACACGCGCCAACAACAACGCAACCTCGTCCGACATCGAATCCCCTCACTCTCCGAGGGAACCCGACACGTCCCCCCCTGCACGAAACGCTAGCCCTTGAACACCACCCCTGTCCGCGCTTCCCCGAAGTGTCACTCCGAGAACAACACTGGGGCCACACCTCGCCACCGGACCCTCCCCGAACACCCACACCGCTAAACCCCCAGCTCAACACCATCTCCCCGAACACCCGCACACCGGGGTCAGCCCACCCGAACACCAAAACCCCAGGTCAACCCCACTTCCCCCACGGCGAGCACGGTTTTCCGCCGTCCGGTATGTACCGGACACCCTCATCCCACCTCAACCACGCGGTTGAGATGGTCACCCCTCCACGAAAACCCGTCTACCAGCCCTTTTTGCTTTACGGGGTGACTTGGAGGTGTCCGGGGAGGCCCCGGACTCTCCGACGTGGGGTGAGCGGGCTTGTCGATCCCCCCTCAACTCCCAGCCAGCGCGGCCCTGCGGTACCGCTTCCGACACGCCTCACTGCACCACAGCCGCCGCCGACCTGTGCTCGGCTGACCCAAGTCCCCCTGGCATACAGGGCACCGCAGCGGGTGTCTTTCCGGACGAAAACGTCCGGAAACTCCCGCCGCCTCGTCGCCCCAAACGGTCCACTCGGCCCGCCCCTCCCGTGCGAACAACTCCAGCCGAGGGCCAGGCGAAGCCTGCTCAATCAAGTGATATGCCTCGGTCGGTTTCCGACTGTGCTCGCGCCTCCTGGATGTGATCACATTCGTCATCGAGCGTGCCCCTGGCAGCGTCCTCAAGCTCCCCCTGACACCAAATAACAGCAGCTCAGTGGCATTGCGGAAATAGAAGCCAACGCCCGAACCATCGGGCTCCCCGTCCAGCCTTGTTTTCAGCCACGTGATGCTCGTAGTGTATCGAAAACCCCAGTGCTGCATCACTTTTAGCCCATCTGGCAACATCGAGGACGGCACCCAAAGGTACAAATGTGCGTCCTGCGCGGTTACGGACGGCACTGGGAGAGCGCAAATCTCGTCAAGGTGCATGGTGCGATAGCGGTGCCTCAGTCCACTCTCTGGCGACATACCCGCACGACGGTTACCGAAACGCCAGGGCGGGTCAGCGAGCACGGTGCGGAAGCCGCCAGGGACGGTCGGGAGGGGCATGGAGCTAGCTTCCTGGCTCCGATCCTGCTGGTCACGCGCGACACGCTGGCGCGCCCCTGGTGGTGTCCCCGACCTACCATCAAGCTGTGACCCGTACCGTTCTCTCCACCGTCGCGCTCCTGACTGCCGTCGCGCTGGCCGGGTGCTCGGGAACGGTCGAGGGGCAGGCGGTCAAGCCCAGCGCATCGGCGCTGGGCATTCGGTCCATCAACCAGGTGTTACCGGACATCACCGAGTTAGCAAAAGTGCTCGGATCGCCGATGAAGGTTGGTTACCCAGACGGTCAACCCGGTGGTGCCGATATTCTCTCTGGCGGTTTCAAAGGTGCCGAGCCTGCCGAGTGCGTTCCGGTGAAGCTATCAGGCGCTCAGGGAACGTACCAGGGCGCTCGTGTCAAATCTGCTGTTGTCATCGAGTGGGAGACCTCAACAGAACTGAAAGCTTTTCCCCGCCCGTTCTTTTCCGTACAAGCCGCAGTCGTCGAGTTGGGCTCCCACGGTGATGCCCGCGACCTGTATGCCAGGGCTTCCACTTTGTGGCAACGCTGTCAGGGCAAGACCATCGTCACGCATGATGTTGCCGTGACAGGAGAGACTTTCGCCGACAACATCACACAGGTGTCGGATGCCAAGGGAATGCTCACCGCCGTCGATGTCCAGTCGGCCGTGGGCACCAGTACCAGCCCCAACCGCTATCAGAGGGCGTTTACCGCTGTGTCAGAGTACCTAGTGGACGTTAGAGTCGTAAATACCGCTTGGCGCACAGGGGATTCAATGAATCCCGACAACGCCGTCGCAGTAGCTCAACTCATTGCCAGTCGAATCTCTTCGCCTTCATAGCCGTCGCCCCTTGCCTAGATGAGCAGCAGCGCGAAGCTTGTCACCTCGAACACAATCAGCCCCGTACCGGCCGCGAACATCCCTACCGCGACGTATCGCGCTCGCTCGCTGAGAAAGAACACGATCATCCCGAGCAAGATGGGGGTTACGAAGGCGAATACCCACAGAACCGCCGCTGATGCAACGCCGAGTGCTGTTCCTGAAAGCAGCCCTACAACCAGGTGGTAGGGGTGGAACCCTGCCCTTCCGTCGGGTGATGCCTGTTGTTCGGTCACCTCAATACCGACAGCAGGGCAATAGTGAACAATGCGGCAGTTCCGCTGGATGGTGCCAGCACAAGTGCCACCCCAGCGGTTCTGAGCTGCGAATTTCCACCCCGGCGATACAACATCAGCCCGATTACCACAGGAACAACAGACACAAGCAGTACCACTGCTACTCCGACGTTCCAGCTCGGTGCCGACGATGAAACAGCCGTAATCCGAAGTGCAACAGCCCAGTACACTCCAGCCATCACCGCAGAAAGGAATGTTGCACGGACCCACTTAGATGGGCTGTCCACTACTTCTGCCCAATCGGGTCGATAACAGGAATGGTGGGTGCGTCCGATGGCGGTCCCAAGGGGGTAAGCGCCGGTGGGATGCTGATCGTTGGGGGCAGCGCGGGCATAACGGGCGGTACGTGCGTGCCCGGACCTGGCGGTAACGGCACTGCGTGCGGGAATTCATTGGATGGGACGATGCTCGTGAACGAACGCGGGATTGACCCGTCTCCGATGTAGTGAGTGGGCGGCGCGAGCCCCGTCAGCGGTCCCCATGCGTCGTCGCGAATCTGAGGCCATTCCTGAAGGACGGGGGTCCACTGACCGCCGGGTGTCATATGATTCGCCTCGAACGCCGGGAACCACGTCATGTTCGCACCGACACGTGGACCATCGGGTCCGGGCGCAATACCCAGATTCCCATTGACACTGATATAGCTGTCTTTCGCGAGGTTTTGGCCACCCACTGAAAACGGGTCCGCAGTGTTGTAGTAAATGAGCACGGACTTATCGCTCTTCTGCACAGCACTCACCTCAGGTATCCCCGCCTGCGCTTCCCCGGTAGTCATGTTCACCGATGGATTCTGGCGCGCGACGATTACCCCGTTCTCGTAGTCCACCAGTATCGACACTCGCGAATCTTCAGGCAGCGACTTGGGATTGAATCCTCTGTTATCACCTGCATTGAGATCACGCGGAGGCCATTTCGTAGGGTTTGGAGCTATTACGTCCTTGCTCGGGATAAAGAAGTTGTTTTGAAGAACCCCCTGACCAGGAGACGGCTCGATTTTGGCGACCGCTATTCGGGGTGGGGCTCCTTTATTTTTCGGGTCGTAGCTGTGCGGGTCCATTGCAGCAGCCGTCGCCCAGTCGGCGGGAGTGGTCGGTGCCCGCCCGAACAGCTCCTTGAACGCATCCGATTGATTACGCCGTCGCTCGGCATTCCTGGGATCCAGTCCTGGACGTGTCGGGGTACCATCACTCAAATCGGGCACGGGCGTCCCCGTCGCGGTCGCTATCGCCCTTGCCAAATCGGCGTCCAGAGCCGCTCCAGCCGCAAGCACTGCTCCGACCTTCGTTTGCATCTCGGAGACCTTTTTTGCAATCCGTGCCGCTTCCTCGTCTTTCAGATAGGACGTATGCGACGGGGCGGTCACCTGGTTAGTGACATCGTTGATGTCAACGGCGGGCTGCGCGTACGCCTCGTCGAAGATTTGTCCGATGCGTTTCGCCAGGTCTTCGGATTCGCCGTGGACACGCTCCAGGTCGTCAGCAGCCTTGCGCAGATCCTCCGCCTTGGCCTCGTGGTCGCGTGCGCTCGCCTCCTTGCCCGCCCGCGCGGCCTCCCCGCCATGCCCCTCCCAGGTGGACGCCTTGTTCAACTCTCGATAAAAAGCGGCAGAATTGGCATGGTTCTTTGCCGCATCAGCGGTCGCTTTCTGTAGCGATTCGACCTCGGGCGGCAACTCCCGCAACTCTTTCAGGTTCAGCGTCATCCCAGCTCACAGCCCTGACCCGACATCACCGATGTTGTCAGCACTCCGACCATCGGTACGCTCGTAACGACTCGCCGCTTCCCGATCTCCCTCGGCATGCGCCGCAAAACCCTCACCGAACCGCACGCCGTCAGACTCCCAGACCGTCAGCATCTCGGGCAACGCGGCAGCAGCAAGACCAGACCCCAATCTCACCTGCCCTGCCTGCGAATGTGCCGACCGATGACTCGTTGAAAACGTCTCAGCGTGAGCATCCAGACGGTCGGCAGCCGCACGGAACTCGTACGGATCAACCCGCAAGGGTTCAACACTCGGCATCGCGCACCCCCGTCAAGGTAGTCAGTTAGGCGCACAATAACACCGCGAGCTGGCGGTCCGAGTCCCTAACCCGCCACCTCGTCGTCCTCGACCTCCACGCCCTCAATATCCCGTCGAGCACGCCACCCCGCGATCCTGCACGCCTCGCTGCACCAGCGCCGCCGACGCCCCCGTTTGGGATGCCTCAGAACCGCCGAGCAGCCCACGCAACGGTGTTGCATTTCCGTAACACCAGCTGACTCCTGTAACGGAAATTCCCCCTCGCCGCCCAGCCCCTCCAGCGGCCTGTTACTCCACAGCACCTCGACCCGCCGACCGTCCCCAGAGCCCTGGCTCGTCAACATCGGAATCTCGTAGCGGTACCAGCCCCCGAGTATCCCGTCGTACAGCGCCGAGCTGTACCCGCTCACGACAACACTCGCATCACACGACAAGCACGCCTCCAACAACTCGCGATGAGCCCTATCACTTCTCATCTCAACTCTGTACTCCCCGCCGCGCCGAATCCCCCTGTCCACCACGTAAGGCGGGTCCACATAGAGCAAGGTGTCCCGCGCCCCTCCGTATGCCTCGACCAGCTCCACCGCTGGCCTGCACTCCAAACTCACACCCCGAATCCGCTTGGCTGCCTGAGCAATTCGACCCGCATACCTTTGCAACACGACAGGCATCGGGGTGGACACGGGCCGCAAGTCATGCCTCCACCCTGTCCGCGTGAGGCTCCCCGACCGCCCTTGCGTCAACGCGACGAACACCCGCCGCGCGATTTCCAGCTCATCCAGTTTGCTCGAAATCTCTTGCGCTAGAGTCCTTTCAGCCCGCGAGTGAGGGGTCAGGGAACACACACGTTCCAGCTCGTCGGGCCTGTCGCGTAACACTCTCCAGAACGTCATCAAATGCCCGTCGAGGTCGTTCACCGTCTCCTGGCGGGAGGGCTTCTTGGCGAGCAGGAGGGCCAAGCTACCCCCGCAGACTTCGATGTAGTGTTTATGTGCGGGTAACACCGCAGCCAGCCTCGGAGCTAACCAGGATTTTCCGCCGAAGTACGGAACTGGACTTCTCGTCACCTGGCAGATGTTACCGGGACATGCTTCAGCTCTTGGGATTTCCGCACCCGCACGTCACCTCGCGCTCCCCGACCGCTCCGCACTGGAAACACACGACGTACCAGGGTGTGTCGGCCTGGTCGTCGCCTGACAGTCCATCCCACCAGTCCCGCCAGGCGGGCACATCCCCGACTGGCACCGCGTGGATGTGTCTGCCTGGCAGTATGCGGGGCTCGTCTCGCACACCTGCCAGGATTCTCGCAACCTCGATTTCAGACAGCGGTGACCAGGACATCGAGTCCATCGAAAGCACCTCGTCAATCCGCGCAATGACGTCAATGATGTCGCCGCCCTCCCCGAGAGGCTGCCCGCCCTCGGGCTCGGGACGCCACTTCTCGGCTTCCCCAGCAGCCCAACGCAATTCGCTAGCCGAATCATAATCACCAAACCCCTCGCACCATGTGGCTGCCTGTCGCGCCGTTTCGGGCGTTAACACTTGCTCTCGCAAAGTGCGGAACAGGCTCCAGCCGCCCGTGACGATGACCCACTCCCCGACGACCGCCGCTCTCAACTAGCTTCTCCCAGAACGCGATACAGCGTGCTTCTCCCAACCCCCAGGCTCTCGGCCACCTCGGACACCCTGTGCCCAGCACTTACCAAGGTTCTCGCCTGTTCGACCTGGCCCGTCGTCATGGCCGCTGGCCGACCGATACGGGCTCCCCGAGACCGTGCTGCTGCGAGGCCCGCCTGCGTCCGCTCGATGATGAGCGCCCGCTCGAACTCCGCGAGAGCCCCGAACACCGACAGGATGAGCCGACCCGATGCCGAGGAGGTGTCGATGCTCTCTGTCAATGAGCGGAGATGAATCCCCCTGGCGGACAGGGATTCCACCAACTCCAAGAGGTTCTTGAGGGAACGCGCTAATCGGTCCAATCTCCACACGACCAAGGTGTCACCCGAACGCAACATCGACAGGCAGCGGTCGAGTTCGGGGCGAGAAGACACCGACCCGCTCACGCCCTCGTCTACGAACACCTGCTCCACCCCGGCCGCGTGGAGTGCGTCGAGCTGCAAGCCCGTGCTCTGCTCGACGGTGCTCACCCGCGCGTACCCAATCAGCATGCTTTCTCCGTCTCTAAACCCTCTCTCACCCGCATTACGGGAATCTCGTTGTGGGACAAGGTTTCGGGACCGCAAATGTTGAGGTCGGGGTAACACGGGCTCTCGGAGCCGAGTAGTCCTGGAACTGTTCGGTTCTGGGACAAGACGAGACTGGTGTAGAGGGCGGCAATGGTGAGTCGCTCGTCGGGAGTCAAGGGTGCTTCCGAATCAGACATCCGACTCCACCGCCCCGACATACTTGTTCACGAGTCGTGCCCAGCACCAGCGCAACTCGCCCACAGCGGCTTCCCGCGCGGCGTCTGCGCACATGGACAGCGCGGGATCCTGACTGTCGGCGGCGTGGCGGGACTGGAGGGTGCGAGCAGCCTGGAGCATGCGAGACCAGCCCGTGGTCAGCGCTGCCCATGCCTCGGCGTGATCAGCAGCCGAGCACCGCTCGGCGTCGGGGCCATTGAGCGCGCGGGGTTCGTCGAACGAGTCGGCCAGGCTCATGAGATGGCTTCGGATGGTGGGGTTTTCGGACATGACTCGACGCTAGATGGACTGGGCGACACGGGCAATCAGCTCGGCTGCACGTCCCCGCGCAGGTCAGGTGGGGTGCCCGCTAGGCTGTCCTGCTATGGCGCGAATGAAGGGCGAGCCCACACGCTATCCAGGTATCGAGAAGATAGCTACACCTCGTTTCGAGAGAGGTTATGGGTACCGAGCCCGCGCGGATGCCCGTGCGGTCGGCGGCGGTCAGCCCGAGAAAACATTTGAGACTGTCTCGGAAGCGCGCGACTGGCAAGCCACCACTGAGGCAAAGGTCGCGGACGGGACTTTCATCGGCAAGAACCTGCTCACCGTTGAGCAGGCAGTGGCACAGTGGCTTGAAGGTCAACGGGGAGAACGTAATACGAAGAGCGCGCGGCAAGCGGCACTCGCTCCTGTCGTGACCGCGCTGGGTGACCGCCGCGTCCAGTCCGTCACCAAGCAGGACGTGGAGACTCTGCTGAGGCAACTCATCGACGGGGAGGTCGAGGGGGTGCAGAAACGCTCAGTGACATACACGAACACGACCCGTACGAAGTGGTCGGCAGTATGGAAAGACCTTGTGGCACAGGGTGTTCTCCCCCGAAATGTGGTCGAGCTAGTCCAACCTTTCAAAGCCAATGACGTTGCTCCGAGCGACACACCCAGTGGCGGCGGGGATGAAATCGACATTCGGCGAAGACTTACCAACGAAGAGATTCGGGCGCTCATCGACGCACACGCTCCCCGCGTCGGGACTGCGAAGGGCCGTACGGAACGGGTCAGGCTACGACGAGGCACGTTCATAGAGCTGGCGCTACTCGGGCTACGGCGCGCCGAACTAGCGGGGCTGCGATGGTCATCTATCCGCGACCTCGACGGCGATGAACCGACGCTTCGTGTTAACCGAACCCGCGTCCCCGTGACGGGAGGAACGGAAGAAAAGAACAAAGGGAAGACGGGCTCCGCGCGCCGAACCCTGCTCCTTCCCTCTGAGACTGTTCAGGCTCTCCGTCGTCACCGCGAGCTGCAAGCGGGTGATCGTGCACGCTCAGGAAAGAGCTGGAAGGGCGACGCCGACTTGGCCGTGCTCGCCAAGGACAACGGTATCGGGCTCTCCCCGTCGAGCTTGGATACCTGGTGGCACGAGTCGATGGAAGCGGCGGGCATTGCGGGGTACCGACTTCACGACATGAGGCACACAGCAGCTTCGCGGCTGCTCTCGGCGGGCGTCCCCTTGATGGATGTCGCCACCTGGTTGGGGCACGCAGATGGCGGCGTTCTTGCTCTGCGCGTCTACGGGCACACTGATCCCGCCGATTTAGGCCGAGCGGCGGCAGCCCTTGGTCGCCCGTGACTCCCCCTCAGAAGTCCCCACAAAATCCCCACAATAGGGGAGCCATTTCTCAGGAATGCCCTGGACACCTACCCTGCCCTATCTGTGAGAAATGGCTCCTGAGCGGGAAATACGGGTCGTGCTACCCTTCTGGAACGCGGGTTGGGTTAACAGCCCTCAGGGGTTCAAATCCCCTATCCTCCGCCACTGCAGGACCGCATCAAGGAGGGCAATGGCTGCCGGACGCCGGACGGCGACCATCGCTTTGACCAGCAGCCATGCCGCTCTCTCCTTGATCGCGGGACTGCTTTTTTTCTTTTTCGCGTTGCCCCGCTGGCCCGAGTTGAACGGCGCTACCGGCCACTCTTTCGGCACCGGGATGCGCATCATCGCCGGCGTGCTGCTGGCGGCCGCGGGGGTACCGGCTCTGCTCTCCTGGCGGCGGACCCGCAGGCCCGAGTTCGCGACGCCACAGTTGGCGCTGACATTGCGCGCCGCATCCTTCACCGGTCATTTCCTCGCCGGTGCCCTGATCATCGGTACCGCGATCGCCGAAATTTGGCTGGACCTGGATCGCTTCGGCATTTGGGAGTTCGCGGTGTACGGCGCCGCCGCGGCGATCGGCCTCCTGGCTTTCTCGGCCTACCAGCTGGCCGTCGTGGCCGAGCGCCCCGCACCGGCGCCCAAGGCCCGTCCGGCCAAGAAGAAGACCGTCAAGGGGGCCAGCACCTCCGACAAGCCTGAAGCGCCAGACGAGCCTGAGGCAACTGAGCCTGCCGGCGAGGCGAGCGCAGACGCTGCTACCGAAGACCCGGATAACGAGGACGCGGATACCGAGGAGAAGGTGCTCGAACCGGCCCGCGGCCTGCGGAACCGTCGCACCCCGCGGTCCTAACTCGCGTCTTTACCTCGCGCGGACAGCACCAGAACCGACCCGTCTTTCGGCGCGAAGGCCTTGACCTCCCAGCCGCCCTTGTCGGTCTGGGTGGACAGCATGCGGTCCAGTTCATCGCTGCGCTCGAACTGGGCGGAGGACGGCACCCCTGTATCCAGCGTCTTCCACAGGCGAGGCCTGGAGGCCAGCACCATGCTCGAACGGAACGGCGCCACATACGCCGCCAGCTGCTGCGGCGGCATCTCGATGATCGCGTCCACCCAATACGTGGTGTTGGGGCCGGGCAGGGGCTCATCGCTGAAAAAGCCCTGCACCCACTCGCCCGTCACCGGCCTGGGCAGCTTGGGAAAACGCTGCTCCAGCGGGTCCGAGTCATAACGCACCGGCGACGCCCCGGTTTGTTGCGGCGTGTACGACGGCTCGGTGGGTTCGGGCTTGTCCCATACCGAACAACCAGTCACCGCGAACAGCGCGACGGCACAGGTAGCCGCCCAGCGTTTCATTCCTGCACGGTACCGGCACGCGGGGATCTGGTCGCCAATACCCACATCGCCACCATGAGGAACAGCAACGGATACAGGGCGGAGTCGAAGACCCTTTCGGCACGCGACATGTGCGCAATGACGGCATCCCAGCCGGTGATGTACGACTCGAAATCGGGGTTCAGCCGCATCGCACGCACGTACAGGCCCCAGTACCACCACATCGACACCAACGCCGCGATCACGGCCGTGGCCGCGGCCCACTGCCATCTGGCCCTGCCCTGGGCTGTCATGACCTGGTTGACCAACAACACCATCAGCGGCACCGTCCACACCCAGTGATGCGTCCAGGCCAACGGCGAGACAACACAGCCGACCATGCCGACAACGGTGATCGCGAGCAACTCTTCGCCGGACCGATGCGCCCGCCACGCGGCCGCCATCCCCAGCAACGCCGCGCCGCCCGCGAGCGGCACCCACAACCACGTCGGCATGGGCTGCGGCAGATAGATGTTGGCCAACACGCCACCAATCGATGAATTGGCCGGATGGTCCAGCGAGCCGATGTGCCCAGTGGTGCGCACCGCGCCCAACCAGTAATCGGACGAATCAGAGGGCAGCACAATCCATCCCAGCAGCACGGTGCCGACACCTGTCGCGGTCGCGGCCGCCACGGCGCGCCACTGGCGGGTGATCAACAGGTACGGCACAAAGATGACGGCTGTGAGCTTGACTCCGGAGGCAATACCCACTGACCAGCCGCGCCAGCGGGCTCCCTCCGGACGGGTCAGGTCCCAGATGATGAGCACTGCCAAAACGAGATTCACCTGCCCCTGCCACAGGGTGCCGTGAATCGGCTGAATTTCCCAGGCCACCAGGTTCATTCCCACGCAGGCGGCGGCCAGCGGCGCATTCGCGACGAATCCCAGGACCCGCCAACAGCGCCAGATGATGGCGAACAGTGCCGCCAGATTCACCAGGAACCAGATGAACTTTGCCGCCCCCAGCGATACAAAACCCAACGGAGCAAAGATCATTGCCGCAAAAGGGGTGTAGGTGAACCATCCTGCGTCGGGTATTTCCTCGGCGTACAACAGTTCTCGATGCAAGATCCGCAGCCCACCGAAGCGGTAGGTCATCAGATCGCCACCATTACTGAACAATCCGAAGCTATTCGGGGCGTTGAGTGGTATCAGCCAATGCTGCAGCAATACGGCGACAACTCCGGCAGCCAACCACAACCCAGCCGTCCGCCACGACATCCTGCGGACCGTCACTACTGCTTCCTATCGGTATCCCGGGACGGCTGAACGCGTTTCGGTTCTCCCGGCATCTTCGGGTAGTTGGGCGGATAGGGCATATCACCCAATCCGTTCGCCTCATCCCGTTCTACCATCTCGAGCAGCGGCTCTATCGACTGCGGCAGATCGTCCATATCCGCCATGGGGTCTGGCCGTTTGCGCAGCAGCTCGGGAACGGTCGCGATGGTGAAATCATCGGGTTCGGCATCGACGAGTTCGTCCCACGTCAACGGGGTGGAGACAGTGGCGATGGGGGTGCGTCGCACCGAGTACGCCGAGGCCATGGTGCGGTCGCGGGCGTTTTGGTTGAAGTCGATGAAGATGCGCTCCCCGCGTTCTTCCTTCCACCATGACGTGGTCACCTGCTGAGGTGCGCGGCGTTCCACCTCGCGGGCCAGCGCGATACCGGCGCGGCGCACCTCGATGAAGTCCCAGCGCGGTTCGACGCGCAGATACACGTGGATACCGCGGCCCCCGGATGTTTTCGGATAGGCGACAAATCCCAGTTCGTCCAGCAGCGGGCGCAACACATCAAGCGCGACCGCCTTGGCCTCGTCGAATCCGGTTCCCGGCTGCGGGTCCAAGTCAATGCGCAGCTCATCCGGATGATCCAGATCCGGGTAGCGAACCTGCCACGGATGCATCGTCACGGTGCCCATTTGCGCCGCCCACACGATCGCGGCGGGCTTGGTCACCCGTAGCACCTCGGCGGTGCGCCCGGAGGGAAAGGTGACTTCGCAACTGTCCAGGTAATCAGGAAAGTGCTTCGGCAGCCGCTTTTGGTAAATCTCTTCGCCGTCGATGCCGTCGGGGAAGCGCTGCAGATGGGTGGGACGGTTTCGCACCGCGCTCATCATCGGACCCAGCGCGACGGTCCGGTAGTACTCCGCGAGATGGCGCTTGGTGCCGCCCTCGGCCCCCAACTCAGGGAAATACACCTTGTCAGGGTTGCTCAATCGGACGGCGATGCCGTCGACATCCAGTTCCTCGGCGGGCGTGGGCATTACCGTCATCATATGGGAATGGACCTGCCCGTCATGCCGCCAATCGCGCCAATGCTCGCCAAACCTGTCGCAAAAATTCCGGCTGACGCCTCCTACGAGCCCAAGTGGGATGGGTTCAGGTCGATCGTGTTTCGTGACGGCGACGAGGTGGAGCTGGGCAGCCGCAACGAAAAGCCGCTGACCCGGTACTTTCCCGAGCTGGTGGCGGCGGTTCGCGCCGAACTACCACCGCGATGTGTCATCGACGGCGAGATCGTGATCGCCACGGCGGCAGGGCTTGATTTCGAGGCACTGCAACAGCGGATCCATCCGGCAGATTCACGAGTCAGGCTGCTGGCCGAGCAGACGCCCTCCTCCTTCATCGCGTTCGATCTGCTGGCACTGGGCGACGAGGACTACACCGTGCGTCCGTTCAGTGAGCGGCGCGCCGCGCTGACCGGCGCGCTGTCCGGGGCCGGCACCTCGATCCACCTAACCCCCGCCACCACCGATCAGGCCGTGGCACAGCGCTGGTTCGAGGAATTCGAGGGCGCCGGCACCGACGGCCTCATCGCGAAGCCATTGACCATTGCCTACCAACCCGACAAGCGGGTGATGTTCAAGATCAAGCCGGAGCGAACCGCCGATTGTGTGGTCGCCGGATATCGGGTGCACAAATCCGGGAACGACGCCATCGGATCGCTGCTACTGGGGCTGTACCAGGACGATGGCGCACTGGCCTCGGTAGGCGTGATCGGCGCGTTCCCGATGGCCGAGCGCAAGCGCCTGTTCCAGGAGCTGCAGCCATTGGTCACCGCTCTGGAGAATCATCCGTGGAACTGGGCCGCCCACGAGGCCGGCGAGCGCACCCCGCAGAAGAACGCCGGCTCTCGCTGGAACGCCGGTAAAGATCTGTCCTTCGTCGCGCTGCGCCCGGAACGGGTGGTGGAGGTGCGCTATGACCATATGGAGGGCGTGCGGTTCCGGCATACCGCGCAGTTCAACCGCTGGCGCCCGGACCGCGAACCCAGATCGTGCACGTATGAACAGCTTGAGCGGCCGATCGCCTTCAGCCTCAACGATATTGTTCCGGGCCTGGTGTGACGGGAGCCGGACGCTTCGCACCGAGCCCATCGGGTGACCTGCACATAGGAAATCTGCGTACGGCGCTGTTGGCATGGCTGCTCGCGCGCTCGACGGGGCGCCGGTTCCTCATGCGGGTAGAGGATCTGGATACCCGCACCAGCTCCGCGGTGGCGCAGCGCCAGCTGGCCGACCTCGCCGCCATCGGCGTGCGGTGGGAGCTGCCCGTGGTGTGGCAGTCGGATCGCACCCACACCTACGACCAGGTGGTCTCCTTGCTCAACTCCCACCACTTGCTCTACGAATGCTATTGCAGCAGAAAAGATATCGCCCAGGCCCCGACGGCACCGCATTCCGCACCCGGCGCCTATCCGGGCACCTGCCGCGACCTGCCGGAGTCCGAACGTGCCCAGCGCCGCGCACAGCGCCCGCCCGCGTTGCGGCTGCGCACGGAAAATGCCCCGTTCACCGTGCACGACCTGTTGCACGGTGAATACACCGGTCTGGTCGACGATTTCGTGGTGCGCCGCGGCGATGGGGTCACCGCCTACAACGTCGCGGTGGTGGTCGACGATCACGAACAGGGTGTCGATCAGGTGGTGCGCGGCGATGACCTGCTGGCCTCCGCGCCGCGACAGGCCTATCTGGCTGGGCTGCTGGGTTATCCGGTGCCGTCCTATGCCCATGTTCCCCTGGTGCTCAACACCGCGGGAGCCCGCCTGGCCAAACGCGATGGTGCGGTGACCATTGCCGATCTCGGTGCGGATCGGGCGTTCGCGATGATCTGTGACTCGCTGGGATACACGGCAAGCGATGCCGCCGATCTGCTGGCCCAATTCGATGCCGGGCACATTCCACACGAGCCGTGGATATACCCGGGCTGATCCGAAGCTGCCTGAAGGTGCGCGAAACGTGTTAGCCTCCCGCGGTGCTTCGTGCCATCGTGCTTGCGCTTCTCGCACTGATGGCGGTAGCCGGTTGCGCCGGCCCCAGCCAAGAACCGCTGCGCGTCGGCACCGAGGGCGTATACGCGCCGTTCAGCTTTCACGATGGGCGTACCGGCGAGCTGACCGGCTACGACGTGGACGTGGCCCGCGCTGTCGGTGAGAAGCTGGGTCGCCCGGTGGAATTCGTCGAGATTCCCTGGGACGCGATCTTCGCCGGGCTGGATGCCGAACGGTTCGACGTCGTCGCCAACCAAGTCACGATCACCCCGGCACGCAAAGCCAAGTACGACCTGTCCACCCCGTACGCCGTCGGCGAGGGCGTGATCGTCACCCGCGCCAATGACGACACCATTCACAGCCTGGCCGATGTCCGGGGCAAGGTGGCGGCTGAAAACGCGACGAGCAACTGGTCACAGCTCGCCCGCGACGCCGGCGCCCGCGTGGAGGCTGTGGAGGGCTTCACGCAATCCATCACGCTGCTGAGCCAGGGGCGGGTCGACGTCGTGATCAACGACAGCATCGCGGTCTACGCCTACCTGGCCAGTACCGGCGACCCTGCCGTGAAGATCACCGGGACCACCGGCCAGCGCAGCGAGCAGGCGTTCGCGGCCCGCAAGAACAGCGGCCTGCTGCCCGATCTCAACAGGGCCCTGGACCAACTGGCGGCCGACGGAACTCTGACCCGCATCTCGCAGAAGTACCTCAAGGCCGACGCCAGCGGGTCCACCAAAGACCAAGCTATACAAAATAATTCCGGTAAGGTCGGTTCCAACACCCAGCTGGTACTGGATAATCTGTGGCCCATGGCGCGTGCCATGCTCACCGTCACCCTGCCCCTGACCGCCATCAGTTTCGCGATCGGGCTGGTGCTGGCTCTGGGGGTGGCGCTGGCCCGGATGTCCGATCATCGCCTGATATCCGGTCTGGCCCGCGTCTACATCTCGATCATCCGCGGCACGCCGCTGCTCTTGCAGCTGTTTCTGATCTTCTTCGCACTGCCCGAGTTCGGGGTGAAGATAAGCCCGTTCCCCGCCGCCGTCATCGCGTTCAGTCTCAACGTGGGCGGCTATGCCGCGGAAATCATCCGCTCGTCGATCCTGAGCATCCCCCGCGGGCAGTGGGAGGCCGCCTCCAGCCTGGGCATGAGTTACAGCACCACGTTGTGGCGCATCGTCATTCCGCAAGCCAGCAGGGTGGCGATACCGCCCCTGTCGAACACATTGATCTCACTGGTGAAGGACACCTCGCTGGCCTCGGCGATTCTGGTGACCGACGTGATGCGTACGGCGCAGGTGGCCGCCGCGCCGACCTTCCAGTTCTTCACGCTGTACGTCACCGCCGGGGTCTACTACTGGATCGTCTGCATGGCGATGTCGGTCGTGCAGGACCGGCTGGAACAGCGTCTGGAGAAGTCGGTCGCGCGCTAGCCGATGCTCACCGGAAGATCGGCGAGCCCGCGCAGCGTGACATTAGGCCTGTAGGTGGGCTCACCGATAAGCCGGGCTTCCGGGAACCGCGCGGTGATCGAGCTCAATGCCCGCTTGGCCTCCAGCCGGGCCAGCGGAGCACCCAGACAAAAGTGTGGTCCATGCCCGAAGGCCAGGTGCTTGATCTCGGCACGGTCAGGATTGAAGACGTCCAGGTCGGGACCGACCTCCGGATCGCGTTGCGCGGCAGCGAGCATCAACAGCACCCACTCTCCACTGGGCAGTGTGAAGTCGCGAATGGACATGTCGCCCTCGGCGACACGGGCCACCATGTGCACCGGCGGGTCGTAGCGCAGCGTCTCTTCGACAACCAGGGGCGCGCGATCAGCGTTCTGTCCCAACAGCTTCCACTGCTTGGGAGCACGCAGCATGGCCAGTGAAGCGTTGGCGATCAGGTTGACGGTCGTCTCGTGTCCGGCGATGAGCAGCAGGGTGCAGGTGGAGATGATCTCCTCCTCGGTGAGCTGATCACCGGCCTCTTCCACCTGGATCAGCGCGGACAACAGATCGTCACCGAGATTGCGCCGCCGTGCCGCGATGAGGTCGACGAAGTAGTCCCACATCCAATGCGCGGCCCGGAACCGTTCGTCCATGTTGGCGGGCGACTGTCCGGTCAACGCGTACACCGGGTCCAATCCCTGGGAAAGCAGCGCCGAGGCCCTGCCGAACTCCGGCTCGTCCTCGATGGGGACCCCTAGCATTCGGCAGATCACCGCGACGGGCAGCGGGTATGCGAAATCCGTGACCAGATTGAAGGTTCCGCGCCGGGCGATGTCCTCCACCAGCTGATCCACCAGGGTCTGGATATCTTCGGCCATCGCGTTGATTACCTTGGGGGCGAACGCCTTCGAAGCCAACTTGCGCAACCGGGTGTGGTCGGGAGCATCCAGCCCCAAGAACGAGGGCTTGCCGACCAGGTTGGGATTCTGCGCAAGCTGTCGTTGGACGATCTTCGACTTGCGGCGGTCCGACGACGCCTGCGGATGGCGCAGCACAGCATTGCAGTCCGCGAAAGTTGCCAGCACGCTTACGCCCATCTCCGGCGGGTGCACCGGACCGGCCTGTGTCTGCTCGACCAACTGCCGGTAGACGGGGTACGGATTCGCACGATTGGCCGGGTCGAGCACCTGAAGCAGCAGAGTGCCCGGGTCGGTCGTAGTAGGCATGCGTCCAGTGTGCGTCGGGATGCTGAGATGCGCCTGAGCTTTCTTGCTCAGCGGTAGTAGCGGCCCAACGTGTCTTCCCGCAGCTCATCGAAGCAGCCGTCCACGATGCTGGCGCGGATGCGGTCGACCAGTCCTATGGTGAACCGCTCGTTATGGACGGTGGCCAAGGTGGAGGCCAGGATCTCCTTGGCCTTGAACAGATGGTGCAGGTAGGCCCGCGTGTAATGCGCGCAGGTGTAGCAGTCACATTCGGCGTCGATGGGCGTGAAGTCCCGGCGGTACCTGGCGCCGGTGATGTTCACCCTGCCGTCGCGGGTGTAGACGGCGGCGTTGCGTGCGACCCGCGACGGAGACACACAGTCGAAGGTGTCGGCCCCCGCCGCGACCGCGGCGAAAAGATCGTCGGGCTCACTGATCCCTAGCAGGTGACGTGGCTTGTGTTCGGGCAGTTCGGATGTCACCCAACCGACGATGGTGCCGAGATTCTGCTTCTCCAGCGCGCCACCGATGCCATAACCGTCAAACCCCCGGCCCTGCGCACTGGCAAGGGATTCGAGCCCGCGTGCCGCCTGCCGCCGCAGATCCTCGTACTGCGCGCCCTGCACCACGCCGAACAACGCCTGGTAGGGCTTGTCGGCACGCTCCCGCGTCAGCTTCTCGTGTTCGTCCAGGCAGCGCTGCGCCCACTCATGGGTGCGCTGCACCGAATCCTCTTGGTACTCGCGGGTGTTGATTAGTGTGGTGAGCTCGTCGAAGGCGAACATGATGTCGGCTCCGAGCTGGTGCTGGATCCGCATGGACACTTCGGGGGTGAACCGGTGGGTGGACCCGTCCAGATGTGAGGTGAAGGTGACGCCCTCGTCGTCGACGTGAGCGAGCTTGTCCTTACCCGCGACCGTGACGTCGTCGGCCCTGGCCCTGTTAACGTCCATCGCCATCACCTTGCGTGCGCCGGACCCCAGCGAGAGCACCTGGAACCCGCCGCTGTCGGTGAACGTCGGACCGGGCCAGTTCATGAACGCGCCCAGGCCACCGGCCTCGTCGACGATGTCCGGGCCGGGCTGCAGATAGAGGTGGTAGGCGTTGGCAAGCACCGCCTGCGCGCCGAGCGCGGCCATGGTTTCCGGCAGCACCGCCTTGACGGTGGCCTTGGTGCCCACGGCGATGAACGCCGGGGTCTGGATGTCACCGTGCGGGGTGTGGATGACACCGGCCCGGCCCGCGGTGCCGGGCAAGGTGGCGTCAATGGAGAAGTACTGGTCAGTCATCGGAGGCTATTTTGCCCTGGGCGCGTCGCATGCCCGGGTCGTAGGCTCGGCTCATGACAACGACGTCGGATCTTCTCGCGCTGGAGCAGGGCACCACTACCCAAGAAGCCCTGGCGTTCTTCGACAATTTGGAGCCGGTGCGATCAGCGGATGTGATCGGCCAGCGCTGGCATGGTGGCGAGGTGCCCACCGGGCATTCGATGGACGGGATCCTGACGGTGTCGGGCTGGTATGGCAAGCAGTTCGACGACGTAGATCACGTGCATCCGTTGCTGTTCAGCGATGGTGGCGGCGATATCTTCGCGGTGGATCCGATGCTGGCGCCGATGGGACTGGCGGGCCGGATCAGCGGACTCACCGAATCCCCGATGGTCAAGCGCACCTCACCGACAGCGCTGTCCGCACTCAAGCCGCTGATCAGGACCAACAAGCACCGCGCCCGGCTGCGCGACATCGAATTCCGTGGCGCTGTCAGCGCGGCCATGGTCTACGACCACAAGGCGATCATCGACCACTTCCGCAAGGTCGATGACGCGACATTGCTGGGCATCATGGACCTGCGCGATATGGACCAGCCGTACTTTTTCACGCTGCGCCGAGACTGAGATCCGCGGCCGAGCACCATCTACGCTGCCCGGGTGAGGCCGCCGGCATGATCTTGTTCGAGCGCTCTTTCGTTCACCCGCCGCCACGGGTGTGGCAGGCGATGGTCGATCCCGATCTGTGGTCACTACAGACCAACGGGTTCCGGCCCGAGGTCGGCTGCAAATATCGCATCACCCATCCCGCCATCATGGGCACCCGGCTGCTGGGCACCGGCCACTGCACCGTCGTCGCCGCCGATCCGGGTGAGCTGCTGGCGGTCGAGTTCACCGGGGCGGTGCGGGCGGGCGATCCCGCGCACTGGACCATCAGCCACAGTCTTGCCGCCCTGGACGGCGGTACCACCCTCACGACGTATCTCGATGGCGTCGATTTCAACGATCACTCCGAGAAGGTGCTCCTGCGCGTCGTGACCGACAGCACCGCGCGGTCATTGCACGTGCTGCAAGAGCGACTCAACCGCACCACCGGGTGCTAGCGCGCGTGCTGTACTTGTAGCCGAGTCAGCCCGAGGGGGGTCATGTTCATGAAATTCGCGCTAGGCGTTGCGCTGGCGGCGTCCTTGATCCTGAGCGCGCCGAGCGCACTGGCAGACGATCAGGGGTGTCAGCAGTACTACACAATCCGCCCGCAGCTGGCGCAGGCTTCCGCTATGTTCCACGACGAACGCCAGGGAATCACCGACCGCGAACTCATCGGCAAGCTTCTCGACGGCGGACTGCCGCCACGTCTGGTGAAAGATTGGGCGGACATGCTGAACCAGCACGCCTTCATTTACACCATGGCCGAAGGCAAGGGATCCGACGTCAACGTCATCGCGGCCATGTTCGATCAACGCAACGCCCTCAATGAGATGACGGTGAGCCTGGACTCCCGCGGTCAGACAGACCTCGCGGCCCCTGCCCCACCGGAAGTTCGCGCGAAGCTGGAGAAGAGCTTCTCGCACGGTGCCACCGCCAATACCCGTCTGCAGCAGCTATGTCCCGCGGGATAGCACCCACCGATTGACACCTCACAATTTCTTCAAATCCCCTGTGAGGATGCTGTGCAACTGCCACACTTCCCTCCGGATATTTCCGTACAACACTCTGGGGACCGGGGGTTCGATCGATGTTCAAGGCAATCGTGGTGGCGGCTTTCGCACTGGCAATGTCGAGCGGAGTGGCGCATGCCGACGCTCTTGACGACCAGTATTTGAAGCTGCTGGCCTCGCACGGCATCGAGGGCGACCCCGAGCAGTTGATCTCCGCGGGCCATGACTCCTGCGATGCCCTGGATCAGGGGCGTATCGGCTTTGGCATGAGCCCGTACGGTTTTGCGGTCATGAAGATCACTGGCCAGCTGATGGCGCAGGGTCTTGCGTCGCAGCAGGTGTCTCAGCTGATGCACGACGCCAACACCGTGTACTGCCCCGGCAAGGCCTGAGCGCCGGCCGCTGCGCCCAAAAAAATACCCTCTGATTGCTTCTAGCAGTCAGGGGGTATTGGCGGTGGCGGAGGGATTTGAACCCTCGGACGGGGGTTACCCGTCACACGCTTTCGAGAAGGGTAGTCGAAAGCATATTTCCCGCTCAGGAGCCATTTCTCACAGATAGGGCAAGGTAGAGGTACTGGGCTTTCGTGAGAAATGGCTCCCCTACTGTGGGGATTTTGTGGGGACTTCTCACGGAGGTCCGAGCGCTGCTGCGGCCCTCCCTAAGTCCTTTGGTTCGGTGTGTCCGTACACGCGCAGAGCGAGCACGCCGCCATCGCCGTGACCCAACCAGGTGGCCACGTCCATGAGCGGCACACCAGCGCTGAGGAGCCGCGAGGCTGCCGTGTGCCTCATGTCGTGAAGCCGATAGGCGCTGATCCCTGCCGCGCCCATCGCCTCATGCCACCAGGTGTCCAAGCGAGTCGGGGAAATAGGCTTCCCGTTGTCAGCCGTGAGCACAAACAGGTCGTCGTCGCCCTTCCAGCTCTTTCCCGAGCGGGCACGATCAGCCTCTTGCAGTGCACGATGACGACGGAGCGCAGTCACAGTCGCGGAGGGAAGAAGCAGGGTCCGTTTCGCGGCAACCGTCTTGCCTCTGCTCTTTTCCTCTGTGCCTTCTGCTGTAGGTATGCGCGTCCGTTCCACACGCAAGGTCGGTTCGTCGCCGTCGAGGTCTCGTATGGCTGACCAGCGCAGACCCGCTATCTCACCGCGCCGCAGACCGAGCAGAGCAAGTTCGATGAACGTGCCTCGACGCAGCCTGACGCGCTCCGCGCGACCCTTTGTAGTCCCGACACGGGGAGCGTGGGCGTCGAGGAGAGCCCGAATCTCTTCGTTGGTAAGTCGCCGCCGAATGTCGATTTCGTCCCCACTGCCACTACTTGGTGTGTCGCTCGGAGCAACATCATTGGCCTTGAATGGCTTCACCAGCTCGGCTACATTTCGTGGTAAAACTCCCTGTGCCACAAGGTCTTTCCACACGGCTACCCACTTCGCGCGTGTGACGTTCGTGTAGACCACTGACCGCTTCTGGACGCCGTTAATCTCCCCAGCAATCAACTGGCTGAGCGTGTTCTCCACGTCCTGCTTGGTGATGCTCTGCACACGGCGCTCTCCCAGTGCGGCCACCACAGGGGCGAGGGCGTTCTCTCGCGCCGTTTTCGTATTCCGTTCTCCGCGTTGACCGTCGAGCCACTGCTCGACGGCCTGCGCAACGGTAAGCGGGTTCTTGCCGATGAAGGTGCCATCCGCGACCCGCGCTTCGGTCGTAGCTTGCCAATCCCGCGCCTCCGCGACTGTTTCAAATGTTTTCTCTGGCTGACCGCCGCCGACCGCGCGGGCGTCCGCGCGTGCTTTGTACCCGTAGCCGCGCTCGAATCGCGTAGTGGACACCTTCTCGATGCCTGGATACCGTGTTGGCTCTCCGCTCATCCGCGCCATAGCAAGACAGCCTAGCGAGCACTCATCTGACCTGCCAGGGGACGTGCAGCTCTCTCGCTTTCCCTTGTCACCCAATCGTTCTAGCTTCAGAGCATGCCCGAAAATCCCACCACGCGAACGCAGCTCATGGCTCTGGCCCACCTGTTCGACGAACCACACCGTCTCACCGCGCCCGACGCCGAGTTCTGTTCGGCTGCTGATCGTCCCGAGGAGTGGGCGGCGCTGAGCGTCGGGTGGTCTCGTGTCGTCGGCGCTGCTCGGGTCATCCAGAGCCGTCACAAGCTGGACAGCGAGGATGACGTGCTGTCCCAGTGCGCCGATGCCGCACGGGAGGCTGCTGTGGGTGAACTTCGTTGGTGCTGGGCGCGGTTAGTGCATCGGTACGTCGAAGGGATGAGCGCTGATGCCTGAGACCGAAGCTCCCTTGACCGTCGATGAGCGGCTCATGCTGGCTTCCCTGTATCTCCGTCTCACATCTAAAGATGTGTTACGCACACGACAACACCCCCAGGGCGAAGGGAACAAGCAGGTCGAGCGGTCTCACATCCTGGTATCACATCATCTGTCGCACAACATGTCTCATCAGGACGCCTCGTGAGCACGGCGACTTATGTCCGAGTGAGCACGGGTCATCAGTCCATCGAGCAGCAGCGCGATGCCCTCACGGCGGCGGGAATCAAGCCCGACCGCGAGTTCATGGATGTGGCATCTGGTCGTGCAGGCAGTGAACGGCCTGGGTGGGCCGAGTGCCTGGCGTGGCTCAGGGAGGGTGACGTGCTGGTGGTCGCGGCGGTGGACAGGATTGGGCGTAGCGTGCGTGAAGTGGCCACGGCCCTTGCCGATTTGACCGAGCGCGGGATCGCATTGCGGAGCCTGCGGGAGGGCGTGGACACTTCGACTCCCACGGGGCGAGCGGTCGTACAAATCATGAGTTCGATTGCCGAGCTAGAGCTGGAACTCGGGAAGGAGCGGCGTGTGGCTTCACGGGAGGCCCGCGTCTCTCGGGGGCTCCCTGCCACCCGTCCGCCGAAACTCACTGGAGCGCAGCGAGAAAGGTTGGTTCGTCTGTACTCATCGGGTGAGCCCGTGGCCGAGTTGTGCGGGATGTTCGGTGTGTCCAGGGCAACCGTGTTCCGTTATGTGAAACAGGCGGGATGAGCCGATGGCGCGAGGGCCAGGGTTCTCCGCGCGAGGGCGGCTCCGAGGCGGAGCCTTGGGGTCGTCCGAGAAGAGCGTACGGCTGGGAAGGTGCGGTGGCGGGGAAAACCCGTCACGAGGCCCCATTAAAACCCGTCACGGTCGGGAGGAGTTTCCGGACGAAAACGTCCGGAAACGTGAGTCATGGATGAGCTGATTTCACGGATTGACGAGCTGGTGGATGACGAGAGCTTGGATGACTGGCAGTACGGCTGGTCGGATTCGATGCGGTGGGCTCCAGCGGGCGTCGAGCTGCCGAGCGGAGTTTGGGACGATCAGCCCGATGCCGAGCTGGACTCTGGGTGGGATTACTACCCAGACACCCAAGTCCACGTCATCCCCGTTGAGCAAGTTGGCGAGTGGATGGCGTGCCTGGAGACCCTTCCTCCCGCCGAACGTGGCGACATCCAGTGGTACGTCGTGTGTTTCCAGTGCATGATGGCTGGGGAGCACTCGGTGGATTGTGGTTGCGGAAATCCCAGCTCCGAGAGGGATTCCCGGTAACATCGGCCAGGTGACGCGCTCCCCAGTTCCTTATTTCGGTGGTAAGTCCTGGTTGGCCCCGCGCCTGGCTTCGGTGTTACCCCCGCATAAACACTATGTGGAGGTCTGTGGTGGTTCCCTGGCTCTCCTGCTGGCTAAGAAGCCGAGCAGGCAGGAGACCGTGAACGACCTGGACGGCCACCTGATGACCTTTTGGCGGGTGTTGCGTGACCGTCCTGACGACCTGGAGAGAGTGTGTTCCCTGACTCCGCACAGTCGGTCGGAACGGACACTGGCACAAGAGATTACGAGCGAATTGGATGAGTTGGAGATTGCGCGGCTGGTGTTCGTTGCGCTAACACAGGGGCGTTCGGGCTCTCTGACCCGCACGGGATGGCGGCATGATTTGCGGCCCGTGTCCACTCCGATGCCCGTCGTGTTGCAGAGGTACGCGGGCCGAATTGGGGCTGCTGCCAAACGGATTCGTGGTGTGAGCTTGGAGTGCCGTCCTGCTGTCGAGATGGTGTCGGCGTACGGGGGTGATAGGGGGACACTGCTGTACGTTGACCCGCCGTACGTCGTGGACAAGGGGATTCGGCGGGGCGGGGAGTACAGGGTGGAGATGCGGAGTGATGGGGCGCATCGGGAGCTGCTGGAGGCGTGCCTGTCGGCTGACGCCGCTGTTGTGGTGAGCGGATATGGGAGCGAGTTATACGACTCGATGCTCGGGGACTGGTACCGCTGGGAGATTCCGATGGTCACCAGCCAGGGGTCTGGTGATGGTCGGCGGACTGAAGTTGTGTGGTCGAATCGGGCGCTGGAAGGGCTGGGAGAGGGCTCGGGAGGGGCCGCTATTTCGTCAATTGAAGGCGGTCAGATTGACGAAATAGGCACCCGTTGCCCTGGCTGTTTCGCGGTGCTTCGTCAACCGAAACGAGGTCGTCGGCGGGTGTGGTGCTCGGCGTCGTGCCGAACTCGGGGGTGGCAGGTACGGCGCGATGTTGAGGACGACGAGGCCGCTGGATGACCAAGTACCGAACAATCGTTGCTGATCCACCCTGGCGGGCGGTCGGCGACGTGCTTGGGGTCTAGTCCGGGCTATTTGTGCCTATCGGCGCAAGTACAGCTTTGCAGAATGCGATGAGGCTGCCACGCTCGCGGTACAGGCCCTGAGCAGCGACGAGAACTGCCGCGAGCATGAGCGCTGAGAAAACGGCGATATAGAACTGCGTGCGTTGACCACTCGGGTTAGCGAGGTTGACCAGGAGCAGTCCGGCCAGAGAGAAGGGCACCAGCCCCAGGGTGGTGATGAACCATCCGCCGAATACCTCGATGGCCTTGCCGAAGCCCCCGAGCAGGCCCTCTACCCAGTTATTTCGAGCTAGTGCCAGCCCGATGTAGATGAAGGCTGCACAAGTGGAACAGATGACTACGAGCAAGAAATAGGTGACGAGGGCTTGCGCGATGGTGTTAACGGCAAAGGGTGCAGTGAGGGCGTTCGGCGGTAGGTTGTTGGCGGACTCGGTGAAGGTCTGCACGAAGAGCGCTGAGGTGCACAGTAGGGATAGCAGTGCCACGCACTCGATGAGCTTGCCGCCGAACTTGGTCCACCGAGACTCTGAGAGTCCGACAACCTTGGATAGCAGCATCATCGCGGTGTGTCCGATGGTGAGGACCGCCAGCATCTTGCTGACAACAGACCACAGGTCAGGGTCGTTCATGGTGCGACGATAGAACGGGCTGTCGTGCCGACACTTACGGCGCGCCGTGGCTACGCCTTGCTTCCCTCCGGCCACCCAGGATCGGGCGGAAGAGTCGGTGGGACTTCCTCGTATTCGCCTGGATGGAAGTCTTTGGGCGTTCCTGGCGCTAGCTTGTCGCAATTCAGGGTCGGCTCGATGAGCGGGTTGTAGTCGAAGACAATCCATGTACCGAACACGTTGTCCGTTGGGCGGTTAGCCGTACCCTTTTGGTTAGGTGGGGGAGAATGCTGTTCCTGTGCACTCAGTTTCGGGTCGGGTCCGAACGTGAGCCACACACCTGAGCTAATGAGAGCGTCGCTCTTATACCGACCATCTGGGGTTTGGTTAGCACTCCGCGAGTAGTACCGGCAGACGCCAGCCTTGAAACGATCTCCCTGTTTGGTCAGCGAAACTACCTCACGGTAGTCGGTACCAACGGATATTCCCCTGCTCGGGGTAGTGCCAAATACCTCATCGACTTTCTGAGAGTCGTTCAAGGCGTGTTCAAACCCCGGGTATCCTCCTACCCGAAGTGCGGTTGTCGGACCACCCGTGGTTGTTTGTGCAGCGGTAAACGACTCCGTCATTGCACGGATAAACGTGCCTTCCGGCGACATCAGATCGACAGCCTGCGTCGGCATCCAGTGGACTGTGCTGTGGTCCAGGTTTTCTGGCGGGGCAGGCTGTTTGGGCGCCTCGCCATGCGTACATGACGTGAGGAGCGCGGCGGCGAGGGCAATTCCCACGGAACAGAGCTTCACCACTGATGTTTGGCCCCCATGCCTTCTTGTGCCAACCAATGGTCGATACTGAGGTTGTAGTCGCGCGGCGCAATGTCCTTGAACCAGTTCGATAATTTGACCTGTGCATCTGCTTTCAGTCCGGGGTTAGCATCGGTCGCTGCTGAATTGAAGTGCCCGTCTTGGATGAACCTACCGATGCTTGGGTCATGCGCGATTTCGGGGTGCGCTTGGAGCATGGCGTCCAGAACACTTGTGTGATAGGACATCACATCGCCCACGCTTCGTGCTTGTGCTAGGTCTTGGGCGAAGCCATCGGGGAGTTGGGCTCCTTGTTGTTGGAGCTGTTGCACGATGTCGCCGACAGTGAATACCTTGTCCACGTTCGGAACCCAACCCACGACATCTTTAATGGCTTTGAGGCTGGCGGGGTCGGGGTGCTGCGCCACCGAATCAGCAGCACCGTCGAGCATGCCTTGTGAGAGCCGTCCCGCCGCATTGAGGTCAAGGTCACTGCCCGTTCTCGCGGCGTCGTTGAGAAGCTGCTGGTGCTGAGCCTGAGCTTGCTCGTTGATGATGTCGCCTGCATATTGGCCCTGGTCGAAGGTGGAAACCATGTCACGGAACTGGGATGCTTTCTCGAACGGCTGGATGCCAGGATCGTGGCGGTGTGTTGGGTCGGGGTCGGCGTACTGGCTCAGATATTCGCCTTGGACGTGTGCGGACGTTCCTGCCATTTCAGGGTTGTTCTGGGCGAAGTTCCCGCCGCCTGGCATGCTCTGCAGCTCAGGCTTGTGTTCAGCCATCCAGTGACCTTGGGCGTTGGCGGTTTCGGCACCCATCTGTGAGTGGTCGCCTGTCCACTGGACGACATCATCGACCTTGCCTGATTGGTCACCCCAGTTTCCTTCCATGACACCGCGAATGAATTTCTCGCCCTCGGTGGGCTCGCCGGTGACGATTTCGTGCACGTCCACATGGTCTTGCGCGGCGCTGTGATACACGTCCGCCATGGCATCGCGCAACGAACCATGGGCATCGGAAGTCAAATGGACAGGATTGCCTGTGTGACTGTCGATTTCGGCATCGCTGTATGCCGTGGCCGCATCAAGCATCGACCGCCCTGCTTCGGAGCCGTTTAGATAGCCGCCCGCGCCCTCGAAAATCTTTGCCACGTCTTGCATCTGGCCGACACCATGAAGTTCGATGTTCGCCGCCCCTGCCTTATCGGCGGCTACACCAACTCCGAGTGGACCACTACCAATCCTGTCGGTGCGTCCCAGCTCGCGCGCAATACTGTCGGGCAGGTTCACGCGGGAACCATTGGTGGGTATGAAGTTTTTCTTGGTGTCTTCGGTGACACCGCTGGCGTTGGTGACGCCCGAACGCACTTGGTCGTTGGACACCAGTGCGAAAGCGCGGGTCATGGCGTCGCGCTGCTCGGGAGGCAGCGAGGCTTTGATGGCTGCGATTTCAGCGGGGGTCTTGCCGTCGAACGAGTGTGCCAGTTGGTAGAGGTATTGCATACGGTTGGAGCCGATGTCGATTTTCCCGCCTGCGGCAAGGGTTTTGAGGTCGGCATCAGAAAGGGTGGAGGCGGCCTGCACGCGGGCCAGCACGTCCTGTTCCCACTGGGTGCCGCCCTGCAAGTACGCGCCGTCGTAGTGCCCATCGGCGGCTGTGAGTCCACCGATGGGATTGTATGAGGTGTTTAGCTCGGTGGCGATGGCCCTGATTTCGGTCTGGGCTTCCCGCTCGGCAGCCCACCATTTGTCGTACGCGGCTTGCAGTTCCTTGGTTACCCGCGCGGCCACGTCCTGGGCCTTGGCGATGTCCTGCGGTCGAGCCCTTGGTGGCGTTATCCAGGTGACAGTGCAATCCTCGGCCACGGCATAGCCGTGCGAGGTCATGTCGTCGTGAATCTGCACCGCTGCGCTGTGGGCTTCTTTGACCTTGAACGACAACGTGTTCAACGCCTCCGAGCCCGCGTCGCGTCCATGCTGGGTGACTCCGTACAGCATCTTCTCGTCGGCGGCGGCGGTGTCCTGGGCCGCGCCAGCGGCCTTGCCCTGCCAATCGGAGCCGCCTGGCCGGTCGATAGCGCGTTTGTAGTGCTGGCCGTCCTGCTGTATCTCGGTCAATGCCGAGATCGCCAGCCGTAGCCCTGCCATCGAGTGCTCGGGGTCTGACGACAGCAGTAACCGCAGGGAACGCCCCGCCATCAGTGGGCCGTCCGCGACAGGCCGCCCGTTGATCTGATCAACTGGGTGACATGTTCCTCGGTGTCGCCGAAGCCGTTCTTGGCCTGCACCGACCAATCAGCCACATTGGTGCACCGGCCCGCGAACGCCCGTTGTAGTCCAGGAATCGCTTGGCTCAGCAGCTCACGCACAGCCACTAATGACGGCGCTTCTCCGTCCTCCACCGTCGCCGGGTTCGCCGCCTTGCCGTACAACTTCTTACCCAGCGTGTTCAGCTCCGGGGACAGCTTCCCTAGAGCCTCCAAATCGACCTTCAACTGTTCGTCTGACATGAACACCCCCATGCAGTGGAAACGTGACTGAGAGACACCCTAACGGCTGCGAGAGTGCATAGCCAGGGACTCGACAATCCCAGGTCTGCGGGCTGACAGCGTGTCGCGCTCACCAGCAGGATCGCCACCGTGAAAACTGACCTCATGAACCTCCCCACCACCCCTGGCGGCTTCCGCACCGTCCTGGCCGACCCGCCGTGGAGGTTCGGTAACCGCAGGTCAGCGGGTGTTTCCGCACCCGAGTGTCCTGTTGGCGAGTGTGTTGCATCGAGCACAACGGCAAAAACGGCAGTTCTTGGCCACAAACTCTATAGGGTAAAAATGCGTGCTCTTTGTAGCTGTCACGTCCCCTAAACCCCGACATCGCGCGTCTGGAGGGGGAGGAAGTGTGTGTTTTTTCTGTATAGGGGTTAATGGCTGAAAACTGCCGTTTTTGCCGTTGTGCTTAATGCAACAGTTGGAAAGTGTGGTTGAACTGGGCTTTTCGGTGCCTAAGGGTATTGGTTGAGTCGGCGGAGATGCTGTTTCGGCCTGGCAGAAACGCCTATGTGACTGGCAAAAGTGGCCATCCACCCCTCCAATGTGACCAGCATCACATGCTTGCTGGTAGCTCATCCACCCCTGGCTGGCTCGGGTCTCGGCGCGGTCGATTTCCGTAAGATTCTTTGCCCAGTTCGGCCTCGGGATTGAGCCTCTTCTCAGAGGGTTCCGTAAGATTTCCGCTCCCGCCCGTGCGGATTCAGCAATCAAAAATTCCACCACGGGACGTGCAAACACACTGGTGGTGCGTCATTTTCAGTTGCATATGGGCAATCTGGAGCTAACGTTGATGGTATGGATGATGACGTTGACCTGCTACTGGGGGTCGGTGCTGCCGCAGCTCGCGCCGGTCGCACCCGCCGCGCGGTTCACGCGGCTATAACTGCTGGTCGGATACCCGCTTTATCAGTCCCAGTCGGCGGTGGACGCAGGGTCTGGCTCGTCCGTCAAGAGGACGTGGACAAGACCTGGAAGCAGAAGCGAAAAGTCGCCGCCTAACCCTGAAAACAAAATCAAGGCCAGCATCCCCGCCTGGAAACGAGCGCTGACCTTGACACCGAACACGAGAGAGTCCGACATGACCACTGTAACAGTGGATTTGCCAGCACAGCCACTCAACGAGAAGGACGCAGGCACCCTGATCACGGGCGCGGCATGCACCTCCGAGTTCCTTGCCGCGAACGAGCACTTGGTGCGATCCGTGGAGACCAGCATCGACCTTCGTCTCGGCCCTGACCGTACGCCGTGGGAACACTTGAAGTCCCGCCCACAGGGGATCCTCTTCGGCTGGCATCCACTCGACGGCGGCGAGCCCCGCTACCAGTTCCGCTCGGACAACCCCGCCGAGGGCGAGGGGAAGTACCAGTTCGAGCCTGCGCCGCGCGCCGCCAACCACGGCCTCGTCCGTGCGGGCGCTGACGACGGTCCAATCGCTCTCGTGGAGGGCTTCAAGAAAGCTCTCGCGGTCGCTTCGGTGCTCGCGGAGAGCGGCGACACCGACACGTGGGTGGTCGCGCTCCCGGGGTGCTCTGCGTGGTCTGTAGGCGGCTGGAGCCCCGACATCTCGCTCGTGCAGTTGGTCGAGGATCGTCAACTGCTGGTTTGCATGGACGCCGACGCCGCCGTGAACGCGTCGGTCTACGAAGGTGCTGAGCGGCTCGGCTCTGCGCTGTCGAACGCCGATTCCATCAGCTACGTCCAAGTGCCCGGTGGGGGAAAGACGGGTGTGGATGACTACTTGACGGTTCTTCCCATGGATAAGCGTGTGACGGCATGGAGTCGATTGGTGGTCAAGGCGACTGCTAAGCCCGCCGCTCGTCGTCCGAAAGCTAAGAAGGACACCGGACCGAAGAAGAGTCTCGCGCAGCAGCAGGCCGAGCTTTCCGAATCTGTTGAGCAGGCGTACCAATTCGTCGCGGGCCGAGTGAAGCTCCCACCGCGCCTCGATGGCGGGGTGTGGCTCCGCGAGGGCGGTGGTCTCGACGCCGACATGCTTGTCCGGGTCGTCGCCGAAAGCGACATCGCGCCGATTGCTCTGGCTGCGGACGGCACGGTGGCGGTGTACCGACACGGCGTCTACGACACCTCTGACGCTGGTTTCCCTGCGCTGGTGTCCACTCTGCTGGGCGCTCACTTCACGACAGGTCATCTGGCGAACGCCACGGCGAAGGCCACGGCGATGTTGCACGCGGCGGGGCTCAAGCTGCCCGATCTCGCGCCTCATCAGATGCTCAACGTCCGCAACGGCATGCTGGACTTGAAGACTCTGGTTCTGCACCCGCACGACCCGAAGTACCTGAGCGCGCGGCAAATCCCGGTGGACTGGAACCCGGACGCGACGGCTGCCCACTACGAGGACTGGCTGGCCGACCGTGTGGGGCCGTTCCAGGTCGAGTTGGTGGAAGAGGGCATCTCGCAGTTCCTCGACCCGAGCCTCACCCCGGCCAGGGCGCTCTTCCTGTTCGGCCCGTCGCGCTCGGGCAAGTCCACGATGCTGCGCCTTGCCGAGAAGCTCGCCGGGGGCGACGAGTTTGTCTCGGCGCTGACCTTGCAGCAGCTGTCCGAGGACAAGTTCAGCGCCGCCGAGCTGTACGGGGCCGCGCTGAACATCTGCCCGGACCTGCCCAAAGACCATGTGGACGACCTGTCGGTGTTCAAGCGCGTGACGGGCGACGACAAAATCACCGCCAACCGCAAGTACGGCAAGTTGTTCAGCTTCCGGGCGAACGCGCTGTTCCTGTTCTCGGCCAACACCATCCCGACTATCTCTGTCGCGGAAGGGGATGCGTATTTTGCGCGCACCGTGCCCGCCGCGTTCCCCAAGTCCTACAAGAACCGTGAGGATCCTTCAATCGAGAAGAAGCTCCGCGAGGAGCTTCCGGGGATTTTGGTGCGCTGGGCCAAGGCTCGCCAGCGCCACATCCTCTCCGGATACCAGTGGCAGAAAGCCCACCCGGCGGTCACGGCGCATTTCGAGTCCTCGTCAGATCGTGTGGCGCAGTTCGTCGGCCAGTGCTGCGAAGTCGGTGTGCGCTCGATGGCCAAAGCGGTGGGCGGCAGCACCGTCGTCCGCCGTGAGCGCGGCACGGGAATGAGCGTCGAAGACTCCTGGCTGGTCGGAGAGCCGCTACCGATTAAGAGCCTGTTCAATGCGTTCAACACTTTCCGTACGGGTGAAGGCCAGTCCGGCGGAATGAACTTGAAGACATTCCGCTCACGCATCGAAACCCTCCCCGGTGTGCGAGAAACACGGAACATTGCGGGCGCGCGCGTTCTCAACATCACGGTCAAGCCCCAAGAGGAATGGGGAGCCCGCGCCGACACATATGGCACGTTGATTCCCCTGCTCTTCCCGAACGACGACGGTGGGGACGACACGGACACCCCAGGCAACGTCACGCCTATCAGGGCCGACGTAGCTGTGACACCGCCTCCCGCGCCAGCGCCGAAGCCGACCCCGGCGGCACCCGCAGCTGCGGCCAAGGGGAAGCCGAAGGCCAAGGCCGCGCCCGCCAAGCCGAAGCCCGTCCCGACCGTCCACTACAACAGCGCTCCGTCCGTGCCGACTTTCGATTCGGCGGTCGATGAGCTGCTCCACAAGCTCGGACCGGACGCGAAGTTCCGCCCGTTCAACATCGACCAGCTGACCGAGCGGGCCGAGGCCGAGGCCCACGCGGAGGGCGGGCTCCCCGCCGTCGAGGAGCTGCGCTCCCAGGTCACCAAGCTCCGCGACGCGCTGGACGAGCGGCTGGCCCGGACAAACATTTGGGGAATCACCAGTAGGAGCGACTACCGCAACCAAGGGGACGTGACGGGCCGTGACTAGTCAATTCCCCTCCAGGACAGGAACACTGAGCTACATGAGCACGATCCTCACGTCCACGGAACTCGCGCAGCGGCACCACCGCGCGGCGGTGCGATTCTTCTGGGTTTGGTTAGCTGGCGCGACGGTAGTGTCCCTCTCCGGGAACGTCGCCCACGCAGCACTCACCGCGTCCGAGTCCACCAGGTGGCTCGCGGCAGCGGTCGCGGCAGTGCCTCCCACAGTGTTGTTGGCGTCGGTTCACGGCATCGCCGTGCTTGCGAAAACTTCGGCTTCCGGGCGGGTGTATCGCGCCGCCGTCGTAGCCACGACGGGCCTCGCACTCGGCGCGTTCATGTTGAGTTTCGTCGCGCTGCGCGACCTCGCAGTCATCGCGCACATCCCGCGCCCGCTCGCGTTCGTCTTGCCGTTGGTCATTGATTTGGCCATCGCCGTCGCGACCCTGGCGCTGGTTGCGGTTGGAGATAAACCGACGCGCCGCGCCTCTCAGCGCGCCGCGCAACCACAGGTCAGCAACCCTCGCGCGACCCCCACCGCGCCGCGCCAAGCCCTCTCCACCACATCCCCGAGCGCGCCCACCGCGCCGCGCTCCACCACCCCGGCCGCGCCCGTGACTCCGCGTCCCGCGCCGCCCAACGCGCCGCAGGAGGCTCCTGACGCGGCGGCTCCCGCGCCCGAGACGGTCGCGCTGGCCGAGAGGATTGTGGAGAGCAAGGCCGTTCGCCAGCCCGTCGCCACGGTCGCACGGATACTCGCGATGGCTGAGTCGGAGAGTCGGAAAAACGTGGTGGCCGAGCGGGTCGGCGTGCACCACAGCGTGATTTCAAAAGTTCTGGCTGAGGCCGAGCGGGAGCGCCGCCACGGCCTCGTGGCTGTGTCCTGAGCCCTTTGCCCGACCGCTCGACCTCCCGAATGCTCGAAAACGTAAGAGCCACCTTCAGATACCCCGTAAGACGGGCCGTAAGCAGCCACGTAAGGTCGCCCGTAAGATTCGCGAGACCCTCGATTTCGGGTGAGAGCACACTCCCATATGGCCTGCTAGGGAACACGTTTTACGGCCTCCCGAGCACCTCTCACACACCCGCTCCCGAGCCCCTCTCGTAACGCCCGCCGTAAGGCTCACTGACGGCCCAATCCTGGAGTGCCATAAGACCTCTCGGCCACCCGTCTCCCCAATCCGTAAGCCGACCAGCACCCGCCGAATCTCCTCACCGCACCGAGTCTCCGACTCGGCATGATGACTCGCGGCAACTCTCTGGCCCCCGAGAACCCCAGTGACCTGGCCTTTCCCTCCCTCGGCGCTCAGCCCCAACCCCTTTGAACTGCGAAAACATCCAACCCCTCGCACCCTCCGCATTCCTCGTTTCCCCAGTTCAGCGGCCTTTCTGACCCATTAGCAAAGTGCAGTGTTAATGCCAACATAACGGAATGTGCTGATACACACCGGAATTGGTGACATTGAGGGTTGACATGGCAAAGATTCTGGGTTTATAATCTCAATTAGCCCCAGGTCAGCCGCTCCGCGCCCGCCCTGGTAGCTAGCCCGAAAGGAGGTTGACGTGGGAAAGCTGATTTTCGCTGGCCTGCTGGGCTTTTCGGGACTATCAGTCCTTTCCGACTATCCCGTCGTCGGGTTCGGCCTCCTGGCCGTCGCCGCGCTCCTCGTATGGATGTCATTGCAGGGCCGTCGTTCTTCTCGGCCTGTCTCCCATGCTCGTCCGACCGAGTGGGCGCAAGCGCGCCAGCAGTCCCAGTTGGAAGTGGCCCGCGCCGAGCGTGAGGCGCGTGCCGTGGTGCGTCGCGCGGTTCGCCAGGCCGACAAGCGCGGCCAGGCCGCTGTACAGCGCGCCGCCGCGCAGGTGCAAGCAGAGCAGGGTTCGGGGTGGTCGGCGTGAGCCGCGATGCGCGCCGCGCCGCGCTCGCCCGCAAACAGGAGCGTCGCCAGGATTTCATGTGGCAGCGTGATGTTCGGATGTCCGACGCGAACGCGCTCGCGGTGCTCAAGGACTCCGAGAAAGCAGATGTCGAGCGCGAGAGGCTCGCCGAAAAGCTGGAAGCTATCGCCCAGCGTGCCGCAGTGGACGCGCAGCGTGCGGTGGCCGAGCGCGACAAGGTGTGGAGCGCCGAGGAGAAGAGGATCCTCACGCAGGCCAGGATCGTGCGGACTGGCGGCTCGGCGGGCATCCCGCCAATCTGGCTCACTCACTGGCGCGCGACGCTTCCCGTCTCCCTCGCTACGCGGCTCGGAGTGTCCTCGTCTGAGAGCGGGCCTGTGTTCGCCCTGCGCCCCGGCGGCGGGATTTCCGAGAGTGACGTGATTTCGTCAGTTGTTCGCCAGGAGGCCCCCGAGCTTGCGAGTGACGTGGCGTTCATCGGCTGGGCAGACGGTGTGGAGTCGCTGCTGCCCGACATCGCTCACAGGTACGCGATGCTCGAAAGCGTTCGTGACGATGCTTGGCTTGCGCGGCTTTTCGAGGCGGCTGGGGTGACCACGACGGAGACCCGCGTGGAGGCCGTGCAGGGCGAGTACGGCGTGTATGAACGCAGGGCCACTGTGGTCGATGTGCCCGCGCTGGTGGCCGCGAGCGTCGATGAATCAGGTCTGGTTCTTCGGTTCGCGCACCGCACTGGCGATGCGGCGGACAAGTGGACCAGGGGCTTGTCAGCGTTGCGGTCTGGTTTCTCCGCGTCGGGCGTGAAGGCCGAGAATCTGCGGGTTCTCGACGGACCCGCAGGCAGCATCGAGCTGCGTTTCGAGGACGCGCCCGATGTTTTCCCGAAAGCGCTGGCACCCGAGCCGCCGAGTGTTCCCGTGGGCACGGTGAGCGAAGCGATAGCGCGGTATCACGCCGCCGAGTGGGTGATGGGCGTTGATGCCCGTGGCCAATGGCTGACCTATCCGCTGGCTGACCACCCGCACGCATTCATCGTCGGCGGCACGGGCGGCGGCAAGTCTGTTTGGGTTCGCACGCAAATCGAAATGCTTCGTGCGGGGTACCGCGATCCCCGCACGGGCGGGGATGCGGGCGGCGGCTGGCGGCTGTTCGTCGCTTCGGGCAAGCCCAGCGACTTCGCGGGCCTTGAGGGCCTTCCGGGTATTCAGATGGTTGCGACGGACACCGCGCAACTGGTCGTGATGCTGCAAGCGGTCAAGTCCGAGATGGACCGCCGCATCGCCGCAGCCGCACAGGCGAAGCGGGAAGGAAAAGGCGCGACAGCCTTCGACTTCCCGCCCATCGCCGTCATCCTCGACGAGTTCGGATACCTGGGCATGGGCATCGTGAGCCAGTACGGAACCAAAGGCTTGAAGTGGTTCCGACTGCTTGTGGATTCTCTTCTCCGCGTTGCGCGGGAGACTCGAATCCATGTTGTGCTGTCCACGCAGACCGTGCGCAAAGAGCAGTCCGATCCCGCGAGCATTCCAGGATCCTGGCAGGCGAACATCTCTATGGCGGTGTCGCTCGGCAACCCGGACGACAGCGAGACTTTGAACAACGCTTTTGGTGCGGCCACCCGTGAGCGCGCCGCGCAACTTGGCCCTCGCCTGGTCGGCCACAAAGGGCGCGGCATGACTGGCGACGAGCTGGGCAAGAAAGTCATCATCTTCCAGTCGCTGTACGGATGGAGCCCCGGCACCACATCGCTCGACCCCCAAGCTGACCCGAAAGTGGCTCCACCGACTCCCGAGGTGCGCCGTGCATGGGAGCAGTGGGAGCCCATCAGCTCGTCGGTTCCGTGGCTCGCGCCGAGACTGGGTATCCAAGCCGCATCACCCGCCTGGTCGGACGGCGACCTGGAAGAAGTCGCCCAGACACCCGTCGTCCCGCTGACTGACCGCGACGGCATCCTCCGCCCTGGCATGGAGACATGTGATCCCATGAGCCCCGAGTGGCTCGGTGCGCAGACAGCCAGTATCGCCACGGCGGCAATCGACTTCGTTGACGCGGACTCGGAAACATGGGACGTGACAGCACTTTCCACGACCAAGGCCGAGCCCGCCAAGCCTGCTCGAACACCCAGAAGGCGGGCAACTCCCGCTCCCACGAAGAAGGAAGAAACCGTGACTTCCGACCCCGTGCGGGAGACCCCGCGCACCGACTTGGACGGGTGGTGATTGTCATGTCTCGCAGCGTTATCGCACTTGATGTCACGGTCACCGCCGTCAGCATCGCGCGTGTCGCCGAGGGTGAGCCCGTGCCGTCCACGGGCCTCATCGTGGCCCCGCCGAGCGGGCGAGACTACTCGCTGTCGGCCACCCGCGCCCGCACGGACCACACCGCCGAAATGGTGCTCGATGCCGTGCTCTCTAGGGGATTGCCGACCCTCGTAGTCATGTCGAAACTGACTCTCGGTGACATGAACCGCGACCCATCGGGTGGGCGCAGAGCAGCACTCTGGTGGGCCATCACGGGTCGCCTGCTCGACGCGGGGATCCCCGTGGCCGAGTTGGCCACGGCCACAGCACAAAAGTGGCTGTGCGGCCACGGCGCGGTCGGGCATCGGGGATATGTGGCGCTCGACCGTGCTGTCCGCGACACATGGCCGAGCGTGCGCGACCGTGGCGAAACGTATCGGATGTCCGCAGTGGCCCTCGCGGCTGCTGGGTGCGCAGTCGTGGGAATCCCGACCGCCGTGCCGTGCACGGACGCACGGCTGAAAGCCCTGAGCCCGATGGTGCTGCCGAGCGGGTGGCGCTTGCCAGAGACGACGAAATCAGAAGTGGCATAGGAGGAAATGATGAACTTCAAGAGAATTGGCGCAGCCGTGGTCGTCGCGGGAGCCCTGGCTTTTCCGTTGGCCGCGTGCGGGAGCAGCGCTCCGCCAGCGCCCACGGCGACCGCCGCGCCAACGACCCTCAGCAGCGGATTCCGCGACAGCTACTGCAACATCAACTCCAGCACGCGCAAGGCGTGCGAGCAGCACGACACCGAGGCAGCGAAGCCACCTGCGCCCGCGCACCCCGCGTCCAGTGGACTGCCGTGGTGGAGCTGGCTCCTGATCGTGCCAGCGGGACTCATCGCCGCGCTCGTCATCGGACTCAAGCTCCTGGAGTGGAGCGACGAGCGCACCATCTCGCGCGCTCAGGCGCGGGTAGCCGAGCTGGACGCTCGCCCTCGCTCCGTCCAGGACTACGACGACTGGGCCGAGGACGACGAGGAGGACTACCCGTACGAGGACGAGCTGGACGACGGGTTCGAGTACCCCACAGCCACCGACCCCGTGCCTGCGCCAGCACCGTCCACCCCACCAGCGGGCGGTGGGAGCTTGCTGTCCTCCCTGCGCCAGCAGTCCCAGTAGACCTCGACCCAGACAATTCGACCGACCGACCATCAGAGAAAGGAAAGAAGAAATGAAGAACACCAGGATCCTCGCGGCCACGGCAGCGAGCCTCGTGGCGGTCGGTCTACTGGCCGCACCAGCCGCGCTGGCCGACCCGACCCCAAGCCCAACCCCAAGTGGCGACTACTCGCCCGTGCGGATTCCGGGATTCTCGTGTGTCGATGCGTGGGATTTCGATACATGCATCGCTAGTGCTGGGAAAGACTTGGGGCAGCCCCCCGCGTACCTCGTCCACACGGCTTCCCCAGCCTGGACAGGAGGTCAGGGACGATGAAAAGCCTTGTCATCACGGGCATCACGACTCTCGCCCTGCTCGCCGCACCGCAGGCCGTGGCCCAGGCCGACCCATCGGGCTGGTGTCAGTGGAACCCCGAACTCGGGTCGCACTCGTGCGATTACATCGTCAGCCCAGGCGAGGATGAGCCCGTCCACACATGGTCTGTTCCCGACTGGTGTCAGTGGACTCCCGAGCTGGACACGAGCCAGTGCGGCCTGGTAGTCGGGGTGCCTCCGCACGGCACGCTCATCAGTGAGCCAGGCGATTGGTCTCAGCCAGAAATCCGCACCAAGGATTAGCGTGTGTCCATGACTACCTATCAATCCCGGACGGGCACAATGAAACTCGTGACGCTGGTCGTCGCGGCCAGCGTGGGACTGGTGGGGTGCTCCGTGCACCCCACCACCCCCTCGGGGTCGAGTTCGGCGGGGCAGACGAGCAGTTCGGTGAGTGCTCGGGCGCTGGTGGACGTGAGCGCCGTGTGGGCTACCGAGCCGCTGCCAGACTGCCCGAAGCTGCCGATTGTTTTCAACGGCGATGCACCGCAGGGAATTACACTTCCAGACAAGGCGAGCGTTGCAAAACAGCTTGCGGGAGTTCGCAGTCCAGCGACAGAAACATGGGTACGGACGAAGCTCGGGTGGGTGACGCAGGCTCTAGCCATTACCCGCGCCGACATTAGTGACCATCCGACTGCCAGTGACGCGAATATGGCTGAGGGCAAGGGGTTTGAGCGGTACGTGGCTCATGTGAAGAGCGAGCTGTTGGACGGGCATGACATCGCAGACCCAGTTGACGGTGACTATCCCGAGGGGTGCCGATAGTGACTCCAATACCAGACCTCCAGAAGCCCACGGATGACCCATACTCCCTGATCGGGCATTCCTGGCCAACCGAGAGTGAGCAGTCCTACCGCTCGGCAGAGGTCGCCGCAGGCGATGCCTCGACAGCCGCGTCCGCGCAGGCGCAAAGTGCGGCGGACGCAGAGTCCAAGATGGTCGATGAGAGAGGAAGAACAGCGGAGTCGGTATCGGGCGGGTACGCCTCGGTGTCAGAACAATTGGGCGAGCACGCCCGCAGTCTCACCACCGTCTCTGCATGGATGACCGATGCCGCAACCAAGATTGAGGGAGCCAAGCGCCGTATCCGACAACTTGTATCCACAGGCACAAGCGAAATCCGTGATGCCTTCAACTCCGAACTTGCGGGCACCCCCGTTACCCCATCATCGGCCACCCTCACCGACCACTACCGTGGTGAAATCGGCTCTGTGGCGGCAACACTCGCGACAGAATTGGACGGTATCGGGCACTCACTCGTGGGTGACCCTGGCGCATCTCGCACCCCGACTTATGTCCGCGCGGCTGCATCCGCGACTCCCACCGTCGAGCAGGCGGCTGTTCACCACAGCATCACGGGGGAGGGGCCTCACGTCGAGCCGCAGCGCTTGCCTGAAATGCCTCGCGCCACGAGTACCCTATCGAGTGCCGAATCGCCCAGTGTGCCAGGGACGCCCAGCACGCTAAGCGCGCCGACGCATGCCATGAATCCCACACTGGCCAATCTCGTCTCAGGGAGTGGCCCATCGGGCAACACCACGGCTCCGAGCGGAACTGGTTCCTCGCACGGCTCGGCGTCGGGCACCACCAGCGCTCCCGCTGGTCAGCAGCAGGTTCCCCAACCGTCCGAGCAGCACCAGACCACGAAATCACCAGTGCTTCCGCGCATTCCGTCCATCGAACTCCCGAACATCCCCACAGCTGCAGCGGACATCGCCACGGCGGTCACCAGCTCGGTAGGACATCAGCTCCCCGTCGCAAGCGCGGTACCCGCCACGCCGACTGTTCCCGTGTCCACGGGCATCACACCTGGCACCAGTGGCGCACCTCCCATGAGCCCCGTGACTCCAGGAGGGCTCGCGCCCATCGGCGGGGGTCTCACCCCGCCACCCGTCACCCAGGGCGTTCCCACGTCTCAGGGGACACCAGCCCCGTCCAGCCCAGCGGCTCCCGCTCCTGCCCAGAGTCCACCACCAGCTCGTGGCCCCGTGGCCGACTTGGCTTGGCTGCAACGGACATACGGCCTGGCTCCTGGCCTCGACCTCCCCAAGTCCGAGACCACCTACATCCCAGCTCTTTTCATCTCCGAGCTGCCCGATGGCGAGGCTCATCTGCACCTCGTGCTGGCCACGCTCCGCCAGCAGTTCGACCAGTCCAACTGGTCTCAGCCCCTCACCGTCGCCAGCATCAGGCGGGGCCTGGAGCACAGAACCGTCTACGTGACAGCGGACGCCCTATCCATTCATCCCCATGATGTTCTCCTGCCCCACGGGGTCATCCCGCTGGACGAAATGCCCAACACGCCAGCCACGTCCGAGCTGGCTGGCTCCCTCATGGTCACCGACAAACTCACCTCCCTCATCCCCCGTGGATGGGCCATCGAGCAGGTGCTGAGCACCGTTCCGGGCGGGGAGAGCAGCCAGACCGTCGAGCAGTACCAGGCACTCGTTGAGGGCGGGGAATTATTGGCTTGCAAGGTATTTCGTGGTCGTGATGATGTGACGGATGATGAAGCTCTGTCCACTTTCGCTCGTGCGTCGATTGGGAGCACGGGATGCAGCGAGTTGGATGTCGAGTCGGCTCGGCTTCGGTCGGCCAGGTGGGTCGGCACGCAGCCCACTGGGTATCTCGATGGACTCGCCAGGTGGTATCTCTCGGACGCCGCAGAAGCGATGAGCTGGGGACGGTGGGGAGAAGCCGTGTACGCCAGCCAGAAGTACACGAGTCTCAATCAATCGAGAAGGCAAGTGGCATAAGGAGATAGAAGATGAAGACGATTCCCGATTTGAAGACCGAGGGGCTCCACCCCGACCACGCGGACATCCTGGAGCACAGTCTGGCCCATGCCCGAGCCCTGTTGGCCGAGGCGCAACAGGGGCCACTCGATAGCCCCGACCCGCTGGTCGATGGGGCCGACCGCCGTCCGACGAAGGAGGCGGCGGGTAACGGGTCATCCGAGGGCCAGCGGGCGGGATCCCCGTGGGAGGCCGACGTGGTGACGAGCTGGGTCAGTCCCAATCTCAAGAGAGGAAAGAAGTGATGTCAGGAACAGTCGCAACGAGCGGTGACCCTGTAGTTCAGCTCCATCGTGGAGTCGCGCAGTCGGCGCGGGAGGCGGTGAGCGCCTTGCCCACGGTGTCGTCGGTGGGCATGAGAGCGGGCCATGCGTCGATTCTGGAAGCCGCGTTGGCGGAGACTCGGAAGACGCTGGGGGAGCTGGCTCGGGTGGGGGATGTGGGAGCTGCTGGTGCTGAGGCGCTGGGGGATCAGGACTCCGAGAACGCGGGACGGTTCGGTGGCTGGGATTCCCCCGAGATTCAGGTCAAGGGTGAGCCGCACGGGGAGACGAGAGTCATCTGATGAGGAAGGAGGTGATGGCGGTGGAAAACCAATGTGGCTGCGAGGCGCACCCTGCGTGGGCCGTGCTGGACGAGCTGGGAGTCGAGTACGAGCGCGTTGAGCAGTGACGAAAGGCTGGAACCCAAGAAGCCCTCGTGGATGTCCACGGGGGCTTCTTTCTGCGGTAACTCTGCACCAATTCCCCACGTCATTCTGGCACCTGATGTGGGGAATTGGGGGGATTGATGTTTCAGGGGCGGCTCTCGAATCTCTCGAAAACCGCCCCTGACCTGCGGTGGCGGAGGGATTTGAACCCTCGGACGGGGGTTACCCGTCACACGCTTTCGAGGCGTGCTCCTTAGGCCGCTCGGACACGCCACCGCCGAGAAGACTACAGGCAGCAAGGCCCTATCCCCCAATCGGTTGATCCGGCTATCCGCCGCCGCCCGCGCGTGACCGCAGATGAAAGTGCTTTATCGCACCCGGGACCGGCAGTGTTAGCAACACACCCCCCATATGCATGAGAACGCATGGCTGACAGAAAACTCCCAGCGTGCTCTACGAAAACAGCGGCGCGGCTCTCAGGAATGTGGCTTTCCATCTTGCTTGTGCAGGTTCTCGTTGACATCACGGCGGCCGCCTCGTCGGGGCGGGCGGACGGCGTGCGGCAGCAATGCCACAACGGCATCGGCACGAAGGAGATCGACTCAATCACGATGGGAAGGCCCTGACCAATGAGAATCCTCGTAGGCATCGCTGCCTCGGCAGCCATCGCGGCCGGCGGACTTGGCCTCGCGGCCACCGCCAACGCGGCACCCGCCATACCCGCTCCCACGTACCACTGGTGCCCGGGCGAGTTCTGGAATCCCATCTGGGGATTCAACTGGGAATTCGGAGAGTGCCACGACGACTGGCACCGCGATCGCGACGGCGACCGGCATGACCGCGACTGGCGTGGTGACGACCGCGGCGACTGGCACGACCACGATCGTGGCGATTGGCATGATCACGGTCGCGACTGGAGGCCGTAACCACATCTAGCTCGCAAACAATCCCGCCCGCCGGAACACCCCCGGCGTGTGGGATTGTTTGCTATTTGAGACCGACTCGTTGTCGACGAGATCTGTTTCATGCGCGAAACTGCATGAATAACAGCGTATTTACAGCATTTTGTACGAATAGAGGGCACGTATTGCCAGTTAACAATGCTTTGCTGATGCCGTGAAAATACTCGTTGGAATTGCCGCATCCGCTGCCATCGCCGCAGGTGGACTCGGGTTGGCCGCCACTGCCAACGCCGCGCCAGCACCGGCCCCTAACTACCACTGGTGTCCCGGTGAGTTCTGGAACCCGATCTGGGGTTTCAACTGGGAAGGAGGCGAATGCCACGACGACTTCCACCGCGACCGCGATGGCGACGACCATGGCCGCGACTGGCGACCCGATGATCATCGCGATGACCATGGACCTGATCGTGGACCCGACCGCGGCAACGACTGGCACCGCTAGGACTCCCTAAATACGGCCCGTCCGGCGCGAGACCCGACCCCTGATCGCGCCGGGCGGGCCACTTATCTTTTCGCGGCGAAGAACTGTTCCAGCAGTGCCGCGCACTCGTGCTCCAGCACACCGCCTCGCACTTCGGGGCGATGGGCCTGACGGCGATCCCGCACCACATCCCACAGCGATCCCACAGCCCCGGTTTTGGGCTCCCACGCCCCGAACACCACCCGGTGCACTCTCGCGAGAACCAGAGCCCCCGCGCACATGGTGCACGGCTCCACGGTCACCGCCAGGGTCGCCCCCTCCAATCGCCAACCGTCACCATGCTTGGCGGCAGCCTCCCGCAACGCCAGCACCTCCGCATGGGCCGTCGGATCGCCAAGGCGCTCACGTGCATTGGCGGCGCGCGCCAATTCGGTTCCGTCGGCGGCATAGATCACCGCGCCAATCGGCACGTCGTCGGCACCCGCCGCGCGGGCGGCCGTCAGCGCGGCGCGAATCAGCGCCTCATCGTCGGGAAATGTCACCGATCCAGCTTGTCGAGCACCGCACCGAACTCATCGGCGAAACCCATGCGGGCGGCGATCATGCCGAGCTGCTCGTCGGGGTAGAGATCGGTCTCACTGAGGATGACGCTGAGCACCGGCTCGGGCAGACCTATATCGGAAAGCAGGCCCAGATCGCCTTCTTCCCACGGATCAACCTCGTCGAGCTCATCAGGATCGAGCTCCGGGACAGGAACATTCAGCCTGTCAAGAACCTCGACGGCGATGTCATAGTCGATGGCGGCCGTGGCGTCGGAAATCAGCAGATGAGTCCCCGACGGCGCAGGCCTGATGATGATGAAGAATTCCTCGTCAACATCCAGCAGGCCGAAGACCGCACCGGCGCTGCGCAATTCACGCAGCTCGGTCTCGGCCGCCGCCAAATCCGTGAGCGCCCCGGCCTTCAGCGAGGTGACCCGCCAACGACCTTCCTCACGCACGACGGCCACACCGAAGCCCTCCAGGCTCTCGGCACTGGGCCCTGCGGCCTTTGCGCGCTGTGCGTCCATGGGCAATACGGTAATGCCACACCCCGTGTTGTGACCACAACCCATTTGGTCACGTATGCCAACCTGATGAGGTGAACGTCGCCGAACACGACCACCAACGCCCCCCGATCTGCGTACTTGGCCTCGGGCTCATCGGCGGCTCGCTCATGCGCGCGGCCACCGCCGCCGGCCGTCACGTCTGGGGATACAACCGCTCCGCCGAGGGCGCCGACGCCGCACGGGCCTCCGGGTACGACGCCACCGCCGACCTGGACCTGGCCCTGCGGCGGGCCCGCAACGCCCAGGCTCTGATCGTGCTCGCAGTACCGGTTCCGGCTTTGGCCCCGCTGCTCACCCGCATCGCGGAGCTGGCTCCCGAGTGCCCACTCACCGACGTCACCAGTGTGAAATCAGCTGTCCTGCAAGAGGTGTCCGAACACGGCTTGGCGCACAAATTCGTCGGCGGCCATCCCATGGCAGGAACCACCGAATCCGGCTGGAGCGCCGGGGACGCCCAGCTCTTCCGCGGCGCCACCTGGGTGGTCAGCGTCGATGACGGTGTGGATCCGCAGGTCTTCGCCCAGGTGACCCAACTGGCCCTGGATTGCGGGTCCGTGGTGGTTCCGGCGCGTTCGGATGAACACGATTCGGCGGCGGCGGCCATCTCGCACCTGCCACATCTTCTCGCTGAGGCGCTCGCGGTGACCGCCGACGGAGTACCACTGGCCTACTCCCTGGCCGCCGGCTCATTCCGGGACGGCACCCGGGTGGCCGCCACCGATCCGTCGCTGGTGCGCGCGATGTGCGAATCCAACCCCCATGGCGTCCTCCCCGCCCTGGAAGAGGCCATGGCGCTGCTGGCAGCCACCTGGAACACCCTGAACGCCGAGAACTCGGTGGAGCTACTCGTCGAGGCCGGCCATGCCGCGCGCCAGCGCTATGAGGCGCACGAACGGTTCGATATCAGCGGCATCAGCCGGCACGACGCCAACTGGCGCGAGCGGCTGGCCGAAGCCGGCCGGGCCGGCGGCGTGCTGCGGCAGGTGCCCTAGATCCGGACGGCCAGTCCGGGGTACTCCAGCAGAAAGCCTTCGTCGTCGACAGTGACGGTGGTGTCCGCCACCGGCGAGACAACCTTGATGCCGGTGCCGTCGTTGCGGTAGCTGATGGTGGCGGGGCTGACCCCCAGATCCGGCAGGGTCACGTAGACCACAGGCAGCACCGCGCTGCCTTCCTGCTGGTAGAGACCGGTGCGACGGATCGGCAGCGCGTTGAAGAAGGGGCTGAACACCACATCGACGTCGAGCGCGCCGTCGAACGCGGAGCGGGTGGCGCCCTCATGGTTCTGCACGGTCCACATGCCCTCTTCGTCCCGGGCGATCGACAGCTGGCGTTCCCGCTCGGCAACTGTGGTGGACAACGACAGCCGATTGGTGGAGCCGGTTTCATCGGTCACCAGGTCATATGAGGCGCTGAACGCGGGGTGGGCGTCGGACGCGCCGGCTACAAAACGGCCATGCGCACGGATACGGCGGCCCGATAGTTGGACCCTGGTGGATTCCATGCGCGACGCGTCGTGGGCGCGCCAGGTCAGCACGGCAGGCCCAGTCGCCTCGGGGGTATTCACCCGTCTACCGTAGGCGACCGCGCAAATTGGCTTCCTCTTGAGCCCCTAGCGGCCGGGCTAACCCGGCGAGCGCGGCGTTGCGCCCGCGGACACGCCGCCATCCGGGTACCGAACGTGTCCTTCGCGATCCGGCAGGACGGGCACCGGGCGCAGCCGTCCGGTGCCCGGGACCGACAACCACACCGCGAGAGCAAGCACCGCGTCGAGCAGCAGCGCCAGCGCGGTCACCATGATGGCGCCGACCAGCGCCAGATGGAACTGCCGGACCTTGATGCCGTCGATGAGATACCGGCCGAGCCCGCCCAGACTGGCGTAAGCGGCCACGGTCGCGGTCGCGACGATCTGCAGGGTCGCCGTGCGCAGCCCGGACAGAATGAGCGGCAGCGCGTTGGGCACCTCGACACCGAACAACACTTGGCGCTGCGTCATCCCCATGGCCCGGGCCGCCTCCACCACGGTGCGGTCCACATTCGCGATGCCCGAGTAGGTGCCCGCCAGGAGCGGCGGCACGCCCAACAGCAGCAGCGCCACCGTAGGGGGCACCAGGCCCAGCCCCCACAGCAGCACACCCAACAGCAGCACGCCCAGCGTCGGCAGGGCCCGCAGCGCGTTCACCGCGCTAACCACCAGGAAGGTGCCACGACCGGTATGCCCGATGAACAACCCCAGCGGCACCGCGATCACCACCGCCGCCAGCAGCGCCATCGCGGTGTATTCCAGGTGCTCGCCGATCCTCACGCCCAGGCCGCTGGTGCCTGTCCAATGAGAAGCGGTGCCTATGTAGCTCAGCGCGTCGGAAAGAAAATTCATGCGGCACCAACGGCCTTCGTTGCCCTGGCCCACGGCGTGGCCGCGCGCCCCAGCATCACCAGCAGTGAGTCCACCATGACCGCCAGCAGAAAAATCGCGACGATACCCGCGATAATCTGGCTGCTCTTGTTGGCCTGGTACCCCTCGGTGAACCAGGTTCCCAGGCCACCGATACCGATCACCGAACCCACCGAGACCATCGAAATATTCGTGACGGCAACCACTCTCAACCCTGCCACCAATACCGGGACGGACAGCGGCAACTCGACCCGGACCAGGCGGGCCAGGGGCCGGTATCCCACCGCGGTGGCCGCATCCCGGATCTGCGGGGCGATGGCATCCAGCGCCTCCGGCACCGCGCGGATGAGCAGCGCCGTGGTGTAGAGCGTGAGCGCCACCATCACGTTGGCCTCATCGAGTATCCGGGTCGGAATGATCAACGGTAACGCGACGAACAATGCCAGCGAGGGAATGGTGAACACGACGCTGGCGATCACCGTCGTCACCCGCCGCGCGACGCGGTGCCGATGAATCAATGCGCCCGCGGGGATTGCGATAACCAGCCCGATAAGAATGGGTACCAGCGACAGCCGCAGGTGGATCAACGACAACTGCCACGCGTCGCCGAGATGAGTGAAGAGGTAACGCATCTCACCGCTGTCCGTTGCGGCGCTGCCGGTCCAGTGCCATCAACACATCGTCACCACGGACGCCGCCGCGGACGCGCCCGTCGGTATCGACCGCCACCCCCAGTCCGCACGGCGAGGACAGCGCGGCGTCGAGCGCCTGCCGCAGGGTTCCGTCCGGAGCGAACAGTGAGCCTCCCGCAATCACACTGTCATACAAAGACTTTCCCGATCGGTAGACAGCCACGCCGGCATCGTCCATCCACCCGTACGGAGTGCCGTCAGGATTACAGACAAGTACCCAGTCACCTGGCGCGATGGTGAGATCACCGATCTGCGGCTCACGTACCTGTCTGATCTCATAGAGCGGCACCTCACTCGCCTCATGAAACTGTAGGCCTCGATAGCCGCGGTCGCGCCCGATGAATCCGGCCACGAAATCACTTGCCGGATTGGATAACACACGTTCAGGCTCATCGTATTGCTGCAGCACACCGCCGGGCCCGAAGACCGCCACCTTATCGCCCAGTTTGACGGCCTCGTCGATATCGTGTGTGACGAAGACGATGGTCTTGTTGAGCTCGGCCTGGAGTCGTTGCATCTCGGCCTGTAGGTCGTCGCGCACGTTGGGGTCCACGGCGCTGAAGGGTTCGTCCATCAGCAGGATCGGCGGATCGGCGGCCAGCGCCCGTGCCACCCCCACACGCTGCTGTTGGCCTCCGGAAAGTTGCGCCGGATACCGGGTGGCCAGTTTTGGATCGAGCCCCACTCGCTCGAGTACCTCGAGCGCGGATTTCCGGGCCGTGCGCCGGGATTCGCCGCGCAGCACCGGCACAGTGGCCACATTGTCGATAACGCGCTGGTGCGGCATCAGACCGGCGTTCTGAATGACATACCCGATGCCCAACCGCAGTTTGACTGGGTCCACCGTCCGGACATCCGCTCCGTCGACGGTCAGCACACCCGAGGTGGCGTCGGTCATCCTGTTGATCATCCGCATCGAGGTGGTCTTGCCGCATCCCGACGGCCCCACAAACACGGTGAACGATCCCTTGTCCACGTGCAGGTTGAGATCGTCGACCGCTGTGGTCCCGTCGGGGTATTGCTTGGTGACGTTCTCGAAGGTGATCAAGCGGTCACACACCTATCGGTTTGTCGAAGCCCTTGTCCGTCAACCATTTCTGTGCCGCTTCCTTGGGGTCGACACCATTGTTGCCGGATACCGCCGCGTTGAGGCCGGTGAGGTCCTGGGTGGTCAATCGCGCCGACAGCGCGTCGAGCACCCTCTTCAATTTCTCGGACTTCTTCTGCGCGTTGACCAAGGGCACCAGATTGCCCGCCGGAAAGGTGAACTTGGGATCAGCCAAAACCACCAGGTCATGCTCGGCGATCGCCGGCGAGGTGCTGAAGATGTTGGCCGCCGTGATGGTCCCGTCCACCAACGCCCTGACCGTCGCCGGGCCGCCGCCGTCACTGATGGCTACGAACCGCGACTCTGGGATGTCCAAGCCGTAATTGGCTTTCAGCCCGGCCAGACCGACGCTGCGATGCAGGAATTCCGAGGGCGCCCCGACCTTCACTTCCTGCGAGTGCGCCGCGAGGTCGCCGATGGAACGCAGATTCCACTTATCCGCTGTCGCTCGGGTGACGCACAACGTGTCGGCATCCGATGCCGGTGACGGAGCCAAGATGTCCAAGTCGCCATCCAGCCTGCGCAGCAGCGCAAGTTCAACGTCATCGGGTTTGGTAGCGGTGGCTTCCGGATCGAAGTAGCGCAGCAGGTTTCCGGTGTAATCAGCGATGAGGTCGATCGAATGGTCCTTGACCGCCGGGATGTAGGTTTCCCGGCTACCGATGCCCAGCTGCTTGGTGATGTGAAAGCCATTGGTCTGCAATATCTGCGCATACAGCTCGGCTACGGTCTTTGATTCGGGGAAGTCCGCCGAGCCGACGATCAAGGTGTTCAGATCGCCCGAAAGCGGGCCTCCACCCAGGGGATTGGCGCTGCCGCAGCCACCGAAGACAAACGCCGCCATGACGGCAGCGAGCACTCGTGCGGCCCTGCGCATCCTCCGACAGTAACCGGGCAACCGTTCACCCGCCTGGCATTGCCGTCAGGAAGATTGCGGTGGCTAATCGGATGGCTGGGCGGCCCCGGGGCTTTCACCCGGCCCTGCCAGTAGCTCTGGCAAATATTTGATCACAGCCTCCGCCTGCTCGCCGGGTAGCAATTGCCGGGCGAGCATATTCGCTCCGATGATCATGAACATGACCGCGTTGGCCCGGTCCTGCGCGTCCTGCTGATCAACCTCGGGACGCTGCGCGCGCATCACCCGTGACAGCAGTTCGGCACCGGTGGCGCCGAAGCTGCCCCACAGGGCCTGCCCCAGCTCGGGATCGGTGCGCATCTGGCCCAGCAGGCCGGGCGCCGCCGCGATGACATCGGGACGCTGAAACAGTTCGGCTGTGTACGAGCAGGATTGGCGGACCCAATCGCCAACCCCCGCGGCGGCACTCATCTCCTGAGTGGGAGCCGTCCACCCGAACACCGCCTCGAACACCAGGTGCGCACGAGACGGCCACCGTCGATACAACGCCGGCTTACCAACCCCGGCCCGATCGGCGATCGCAACCATGGTGGTGGCCTCCCACCCCTGCTCCGTCAGGAGCTCGCGCGCGGCAGCAAGCGCCTTGGTGTCGATGTCGGTGCTGCGGCGGCGGCCCCTGCCCAGAGGCATCTCGTCGGTACTCATTGCAAATATCGTAACACTGTGTAACGTTGAGGCGTGGGTCACAGACAGAAGGGCGGCCGATGACAGGGCTTCTTTCCGGAAAAACGGTGGTGATATCCGGTGTGGGTACCGGGTTGGGGCGCGAGGTCGCGCTGAAAGCGCACCAGGACGGCGCGAAGGTGGTGCTCGGCGCCCGCACTCAAGAGAACCTCGAAAAGCTGGCCGCCGAACTGGATGGGTCGGGCGGTACCGCCGCCTGGGCGGTCACCGACATCACCGACGCGTCCGCGTGCCAGGGCCTCATCGACACCGCCGTCGAAAAGTTCGGCGCGGTGGACACACTGGTCAATGTCGCTGCCAAGGAGGACGTGTTCGGCGGTATCGAGGGCGCGGATCTGGCGCAGTGGCAGGCCATGCTGAACACCAATGTGGTCGGCACGCTGCAGCTCGTTCAGGCCGCCGTACCGCAGCTGAAGAAACAGGGCGGATCGGTCGTCTTCATCGGTTCGCAATCGGCCTTCCATCCACAGTTGCCGCAGTCCGCCTACGCGACGTCCAAAGGGGCCCTGCAGAACGCGATGTACCAGCTGGCAAAGGAGCTGGGGCCGCACAAGATTCGTCTCAACATGGTGGTACCGACGTGGATGTACGGGCCGCCGATTCAGCTGTATATCGGTCTGGTCGCCCAGCAGCGCGGCATCACTCAAGAGGAAGTGCTAGCCGAACTGACCGCCAAATTTCCGTTGGGCGAGATGCCCGCCGATGAGGACGTCGCCGACGCGGTGGTGTTCTTCGCATCCGACCGGGCCCGGATGGTGACCGGGCAGACACTATTCGTCAACGCAGGAGAGTTTTTCGCATGAGCGACAAGTATCCCGTCATCGTCTGGGGCACAGGAGTTGTCGGCAAGCTGGTGATTCGCGAGCTACTGGACCATCCGGTCTTCGAGCTGGCCGCCGTCCTGGTGCACGATCCGGCCAAGAACGGCGTGGACGTCGGCACCCTGGTCGGTGGCCACCCGGTCGGGCTGGCCGCCACCACCGATATCGATGCCGCGCTGGGCACCGAGGGCACCGTCGCCTACTTCGGCCCCACCGCGCAATACGCGTTGGAGAACATCGACAACATGTCCCGCGCGCTACGCAGCGGGCACAACGTGGTCTCCACCGCGATGACGCCATGGGTGTACCCGCAGGTGTGCCCGCCCGAGATGCTCGCCGATATCAAGCAGGCCTGCGACGACGGTCAAACCTCCTGTTTCACCACCGGAATCGACCCGGGTTTTGCCAACGACTTGTTCCCGATGACGCTGCTCGGCGTAGGTGGACGCGTGGATTCTGTGCTGGTACAAGAGCTTCTCGACTACCAGTACTACAACGGCGATTTCAGCACCCCGATGGGCCTTGGCGCCCCGATGGATCAGCCGGCGGTGCTGGAAATCCCCGAGGTCCTGATCCTGGCGTGGGGGCACACGATTCCCATGATCGCCGATGCCGTCGGGGTGAAACTCGACAAGATCGACACCGTCTACGAAAAGTGGGCCACTCCAAGCGAGATCAACTACGGGGCCGAGCCCAACACCGGCACCATCGCGGCGGGGCATTGCGCTGCCGTGCGGTTCGAGATCCGCGGCTGGGTGGGCGGTGAGCCCAAGATCGTGATCGAACACGTCAACCGGATCACCAACGACACCGCGCCGCACTGGCCGCGAGCGCAGTCCGTGGACAACGACGCCTACCGCATCGAAATCAAGGGCAGCCCGAACATCACCCAGGAGACCGTCTTCCGTGATGAGCGCAGCGGCGACGGAGCCATCGGCGGCTGCCTGGCTACCGGAATGCGAGCCATCAACGCAATACCAGCGGTTATCGACGCTAAGCCAGGCTTCCTGACGCCGCTGGATCTTCCTGTCATTGCGGGCCGAGGCACTATCCGCGCCTGACCTGCGTGGAGGGTCGGCCTTTCGCGGCGGCAAGTTGGTCTCTTCCGCGAAAGCCGGCCTCCTACGCTTGCAATCATCGCGGATGTAGCAAATGATGAACTCATGACCAGTGACCCCGGTACGGCACCGGACTCTCCGGTTGCCGACTCATCAACCGAAATCCCTGTCGGGGAGCAGCCGCCCCTGCCCGCGAACTCCGTGCCCACCAGACCGAAGAAAAAAGAGGACGCGGTCACGCGGACTCGCGCGGCGGCCACGTGGACCGGCGTAATCCTCGGCCTGCTCATCCTGATCCTGCTGCTGATCTTCATCACTCAGAACATGAACCCGGTCACCACGACGTTCCTGGCCTGGCACCTCAATCTCCCGTTGGGAGTGACGGTGCTCATCGCCGCCGTCGCGGGTGCGCTCTTGACGGCACTGGTGGGAATCGTGCGCATTATTCAGCTCAGGCGTGCCGCGAAGAAGAACCTGCGGGCCTGACCGCCGACTAGAGTCGGCGCATGACAGCGCTGCCCCGGCGTGGACGCGCGCTGGCTCTTGTCCGCAAGACCCTCAAGGACAAGCCGGTACCGCTGGCTGACGCGAAGAGTTTCCCGGACGCCGAAGTGGTCACCATGCTGCGCATGCTCGGCATCGCGATGCTGGAGGTCGGCCAGCCCACCAACCTGGTGCTCGCCAAATTGCATGACATCGCACCGCAATACACCGACAAGGAGCTGCGGGCGGTCGTACTGCCGACCGTGCTGATCATCCAGATCGACGGTGTCACCGGGCAATTGGAAGTCGAGGAGTCCACCCGCAACACCGCGCAGTTGGATCAGGCCGGCCACATCGACGCCATCGCGGATATGGCTGTCGCCGGCGCCATCGCACCCACCGACGCGATCGCGCGGATCTACCAGATCAGATGTCTGAAGCCACGTTTCGGAGCCCTCGTCACCGTCATGGGCCACACCATCCTGACACTCGGCTTCGGGTTGGCATTGGCTCCCACATCCTCGGCTCTACCCGCATATCTGGTGCTGGGCCTGATCGTCGGCGTGCTGATGCTGGCGACCAATCCCATGCCCACCCTTGCCGCCACCATGCCGGCCGTCGCCGCCTTCGTGGTGACGGTGATCAGCACGTTCATCGTCGCGAACGTGCCCAGCGAGGGGCTGGCACGCGTGCTGGCCCCCGCCTTGATCGCGGTGTTGCCCGGCATGACGCTGACCATCGGCGCACTGGAGCTGACCAGTACCCAGCTGATGGCGGGTTCCACCCGCATCGTGTACGGAATGGCGCAGTTGATGCTGCTGGCGCTGGGTGTGGTGATCGGCGTGAAAGTCGCTGGACCACCGGAACCTTCGCCGCTGGGCCCCCCGCTGGGCAGTTGGACGATCGCGCTGGCGGTGCCGGTGATCGCCGTCGGGTTCTACCTCTATAAGTCAGCGCCGCGTGGATCGCTGATCTGGCTGGTGTTGGCCATCGGCGTCGCCATGCTGGGGCAACGACTCGGCGGCTTGTTCCTTGCCCCCGCGATGACGGGCTTCATCGGAGCGGTCGCTGTTGTTCCCTTCGCCCTGTTCGCGGCCCGGTTCAAGGGCGCCCCGTCGGCAATTGTGTTGTTACTGGCCGCCTTTTGGTGCCTGGTACCGGGGGCGCTCAGTTTTGTGAATGTCAGTGAGGTGGCCGCGACAGGTCATGCCAATCTCACCGCGCTGCTGGACACGTGCATGGCGATCTTCTCGATCGCGCTCGGCCTGTTGGTGGGCGCGAGCCTGCATCGCGGCATGCGCTACGCACTCACCGTCACTCGCTAGCGTATTTCGCCAGTTCGATGCGGGCGACCACGCCCCGATGCACCTCGTCGGGGCCATCGGCCAACCGCAACGCCCGCGCGTTGACCCAAGCAGCCGCCAACGGGAAATCATTGGAAAGTCCTCCGCCGCCGTGGATTTGGATTGCCATATCAATGACCTGCTGGGCCATGTTGGGGGCAGCGACCTTGATCTCGGAAACCGCCGACAGCGCGCCCATGATGCCCACGGTGTCCAACAGCCACGCCGCATGCAACACCAGTAGCCGCGTCTGGTTGATCGCGATGCGCGCGTCGGCGATGCGCTCACGGTTTCCGCCCAAATTGACCAAGGGTTTTCCGAACGCGGTGCGATCCAGCCCGCGTCGGCAGGCGTGCTCCAACGCCACTTCGGCCAGGCCGATCAGCCGCATCGCATGATGCACCCGACCCGGCCCTAGCCTGCCCTGCGCGATCTCGAATCCCTTGCCCGGCCCCGCGATGAACGCATCAACCGGGAGCCGCACATCCTCGAACGAGACCACGCCGTGCCCGCCGGGCTCATCGTAGAAGCCCATGGTGGGCAGCATTCGTTCGATGGTGACGCCGGGGGTGTCCACCGGGACAAGCACCATGGAGTGGCGTGCGTACCGGTGCGCGTTGGGGTCGGTCAGCCCCATGAAGATGATCACCTTGCAATCGGGGTGGCCGACACCGGTGCTCCACCATTTGCGCCCGTTGATCACCACCTCGTCGCCGTCGATGACAGCGGTGGCCGCCATGTTCGTGGCATCCGAGGACGCGACGTCGGGTTCGGTCATGCAGAAGGCCGAGCGGATATCGCCTTCCAACAGCGGTTCGAGCCACACCTCTTTCTGCTCTTGACTGCCGTATCGGTGCAAGACCTCCATGTTTCCGGAATCCGGTGCATTGCAATTGAATACCGTGGGCGCGAACAATGACCGGCCCATCTGCTCGGCCAACGGCGCGTACTCGGAATTCGATAGCCCGCCACCCAACGCGGGATCGGGCAGGAAGAGGTTCCACAGACCCGCGGCACGAGCCTTCGTCTTCAGCGCATCCAGCCCGGAGGGGACCTGCCACAGCTCGGCGGTCGTGCCTGCGCGTGCACCCAATAACTCGTCGTGGTGGGCCAGCACCGCGCGCTCCACCGGCATGATTTCCCCGTCGATGAACTCGCGGACGGCGGTGGTCAGTTCGGCGGCACGGGCAGACGGGGCGAAGTCCATCTGTCCGATGCTATGAGGTACGGGCGCGGCGCGTGACAGACTTCGCCGCATGAGTCGGAGCCGCATAGGCCTGCTGGCACTCAGTGCTGTAACGGTATGCGGTGTGGCGGGCGTGATCGCCACGCTGATCCTCAATGTGTTCGTGCTCGACAAATTCGACGCCTACGGCGAGGTGAGAATTCCGGGCACCACACAGCTGGAACTACCCGCCGGCGAGGTGACCGTCAGCTTCCACTCCTGGGTCTCGGGCGACAACGGACTGCCCATCCCCCAGCTCGGCATGTCGATCTTTCCACCGGCCGGACTGGCCGAGCCCCAGGTACGCGAGAGCATCGGGGGCTCCACAACGGTCAACGGAGATGCGCACCGGCGGGTATGGGTAGTGCAGATCCCGGCCACCGCCACCTACGACGTGCAGGTGGACGGGGATATCAACGGATTCGTCAACCCACGCCTCGCATTCGGGCACGGTAGCCCTTACTGGTATCTGACCTGGCTTTTCTCCGGGCTGCTGGGAGTCGCGATGCTCGGTTGGATCGCATACGTGCTGGCCCGATCGCGAACCGGTCGCCCCGCGCCAGCTACGGCCCCACACACGGCAAGCCCCCACTTCCCCACCGACGACGGTGTGCGCATCGAACAGTTGAAGTCTCTTGCCGCCCTGCGTGATTCCGGTGCGCTCAGCCAAGCCGAGTTCGAGGCGGAGAAGCGCAGGGTCCTCGATGGTGACTAGTCGATACGATTCCTTGCATGGGCGTCATTTACCTGGTCCGGCACGGTCAGGCTGCCAACTACTCGAGCAGCCCCGATAGCCCGCTGACCGGCACCGGGCAACGGCAGGCCGACACCGTGGCGGCCGAACTCGCGCGGCGCGGCCTCGGCGGCGTCCGGGTCCTGCACGGCGGCATGAAGCGGCAACGCCAGACCGCCGAGGCGATCGCGCTGGCATTGGGGAGTGCGCCGCAGCAGGACGACCGCTGGGACGAATACGACTACAAGGAGATCGTCGGCAACGCACGGATGCGCCGGCTGGCATCGGTCAGCACCGTCAAGAGCCTCGCTAAGGGAAACACCCAGGCCATCCTGGAGGATGGCCTGGCACAGTGGGCAAGCACCGATTCGTCCGGCGAATACGCCGAGAGCTACACCCGATTCCAACAGCGAGTATTGGCCGCCATGGCCGACGCCACCGCACTCGACGGCGACACCGTGGTGGCCACCTCGGCCGGTGTCATCGGCATGATCGTCGCGGACCTGTGGAGCGGAGACGTCTCGAATTGGCTTACCGCACAACGTGTAGTAATCAATTCCTCGATCACCTCACTGGTCAACGGTAAGCGTGGGGTGAGCCTGCTCGCCTTCAACGACCACACCCACCTGATCGGTGATGGCGGCAATCGCGATCTGGTGACCTACCGCTAGCCTTCGTTGGCGCAGGGCGACATCACGGTGACCTCGAACAGATCTCGCCCGCCCGCTGTGGTGTAGGCCCGGGCGCCCACCACATAGCCGCGCGCGTCGTGGTACGTCTTGGTGTTCGACGGTTCCGGGTCGGGCCGGGTCCATGGCTGGCGCTCAAATCCCTGAGCCGCAAGCGAATCCAATCGTCCCATGGCACCATTGATCAACTCTTGCCCAGGGTTGTCCACCCACCACTGGCGGCGCACCTTCCACGGCGGCCCATCGCTCATCAACGATTCCTTGTTGGTCAGGCAACCGACCTTCTCCACGCGATCCGGGCTGGGATCCACCTCCTGCCCGGAGACGAGCGAAACGTAACCGGCGGTGATCCGCGCGGCTTCGGTGACCGTCAACGTGATGGGTTGCATCGTGTCCTCACTTGTCGTTTTCGTCGACCCGGTGCCCGGTCCTTCGCACGCGGTTGCCGACGCGAGCGCCAGCAGAGCCACAATCGTTGTCAGAGGCCTCATTTCACCTGAATTCTCTGGCCGTGTTCCGGATGATCGGTCACTCTCGGGTTGTCCCAGGGGTGCTGGCGCCGGTCAACGGTTCCCGGATCGTCCCATGGGAGATTGGGCACCTTGGCGCCTGCCGCCGCACGTGATTGGTCCCACGCCTCGGCCCGGAAGTTTCCGTCATCGCCGACATTGATGTCCACGTAATTCGTCTGGATGCCCCGCTCCACATACGCCGTCGCCTCACCGCCGCCGATCACTGCGGCGATGTTGTGGAAGGCATCCGAATTCGGGTCATCCCAATAGCTTCCGTGACCATCGGGGCCCACGATGACCTGATTCGGATGCTTGCCGAATTCCCCGTAATAGCCGGTGTCGAGCCGCGTCACACCGGGGATCTTGTCCGGGTCGGTCGCCGACGGCAGTCCGCCCAGCGGGTTGCCGACCCGTCCTTCCACGTTGTGCGGTATCCCCGGGATCTGGTCCACACCAGGGATATCGGAGAGCCGCACATCACGCGGCAGGGACTGCACGAGCGCGATCGGATCGCCAGGTGCCGTCATGGAGTAGCGCTGCACATTGGGATTCGGGTCCGTGTACCCACCGGGCAGAATGCCCGTACCCGCCGACGACGCGTGCAGAATGCGGTCGGCACGCAGCCCCATCTGCTCGGCCGTTCCCACGATGGCGCCACCGTACGAATGCCCCACGTATGTCACCGGTGTTCCCGGCGCGTTCTGCCCCACCGCCCGGTCCACCTCATGACCGAAGTCGACCAGCTTCGGCGCCATCGCCGCCGCGTAGGAGGGATCGGCCGCCTTGTCGAGCCCCTGGGGGAAATCGCCGCCCAGATACAAGAAGATCGGCGATCCGCTCTCCTTGGCCAGCTTGACCGCCGACTCGTGGTTGGAACCGCTCCCATTGAGGTTGGTGTTGGTACCGGGGACGATCACTCCGACGCCGTTGATGCCCGGCTTGATATCGCCGATCATTTCGATCATGCGGCCGTTGCCCTGGGTGGAGAACATGACGTACTTGCGGTCCACCAGGTAGTCCCCTGGACCGGCATCGGCGGGCCGGGTGACCAACGGATCTTCCATCGGTTTGAGCATGTCTTGCAGCTGGTTCACCCTGGCCTGATCGGGTGGTTGTTTCTGTAGTTCGTCGCTGAGCGCGTTGCGGATGTTGATCTCGTTCGCCGCGATCCTGGTGTCGAAGGGAACCCCGTCGCTGTTGCCCATCACCTCGGGGTTGGCGATCACCATGGCGTCCACAACGTCCGGGGACAGCGTCGCCAAAAAGGCCGCACGCTCGTCGGGACTCATCTTCGCGACACGGTCCACCAACGCGTCGGGATCGACCCGTTCTCCCGACGGGAGCGTGACGTCGGGTTGCCCGTCGCGCATCTTGTCCAGGTCGTCGGCGGCTTCCCGAAGCTTCTTGCCGTACATGTCGTCCAGGCGCGCGAGCTCGTCGAGACCGGACTGGATCCGGCGCTGGTGATCGGCGGCGGCCTGAGCCTTCTTGGCATCGGGATGACTGACCTCGCCGGTATCGGTCACCGTGAATCCCTCGGCGATCGCGCCATCCACGTCCTGCAGGGTGAAGTCCTTGGCGTGTTTGAGGGTCCGCGCGGCGTCCTCAGCGTCATCGGAAATGCGATTCAACACATTTCGGACCTCACGGCCGTGATCGAGTTCCTGATCGACCTTGATCTTCGCCGCATCATGCGTCTTGCCGTACCAGCCCGAGGCATCGTTGAACACCCGGTCGCAGGAGTCCAGCGACGCGTCCAGAGTCCGCGCGTTGTCGCGTGCCGCGTCGGCGGCCTTGCCGAGCGCGTCGAGATTCCAACCGCGCAGTTGGCTGATGGTCGGGCGCATCAGCGTGGCTTGAGCGCGTCGAAGGAACTTGCCGTCGTCACGTCCTGGGTCGTCACGTTGGCCGAGAAGGTATCGACCAGACCAGCCATATCGGAGAACCTGCGGGCAATCGACGACATCGCCTTGATGCCGGGCGAGGCGGTATCGCGGATTGCCGCGAGCACCTCGCTGCCCGCTCCTGAGGCATCCTCGAATGCCGACCAGGGCATGTCGTTGATGTGCAGGGTCTCGCCCAGCCATGTCTTGGAAATGGCCGCAAGCTCCTCGGTGCGCACACCGAACGGATCGGTCATCGTTCCCCTCCGCTAACTCCTAGCTGCAACTTTATCGAGTTAGACGTTCGCGGACGAGATTCGGTTTCACCGTTGTGGAGAAAGTATGAGATCTGCCGCCTTCTCACCAAGCAACACCGACGGAGCGTGGGTGTGCCCGCGGATAAGGCTGGGGATCACCGATGCGTCGACTACTCGTAACCCCTGCACACCGCGGACGGCGAGTTCCGGGGTCACCACGCTGGCCTCGTCGGCACCCATCCGGCAGGTTCCCACCGGGTGATACAGCGTGTGCGAATTGTTCTCCAAGGCGGCCACCAGTGTCGCTTCCAGATCAGCACTGGGATTGCGCGGCCGCAGGATCTTGCCCAGTACCGCACGCATCGACGGGGTCTCGGCAATGCGTGCGGTGGTCCGCAGCCCGAACATCATGGCGGCGCGGTCCCGTCCGGCGGGGTCGCTCAGGTAACGCGGGTCGATGCGCGGCTTGGCCAGCGGATCGGCTGAGGTCAGGGTGATCTCGCCGACGCTTTCCGGCTTGAGCAGGATGGGACCCATGACAATGGCGTGCTCCGTGGCCTCGCCGAGACCCTCATCGAAAAATGGTGCGGGCGCGAAAATCAGCTCCAGATCCGGCAGGGCGAGGTTGGGATGACTGCGTAAGAACCCATACGCTTCACCGACATTCGAGGTGAGCATGCCGCGGTGCCGCAGGAAGTAGTTGGCCAGCTGCATCGGCTTCTCCGCACCGTACAGCGAGTCCGCCTCCACCGCGTACCCCACCGGACAGCACAGATGATCGAGCAGATTCTGGCCCACCTGCGGGGCATCATGAATGACCGGTATTCCCAGCTCGCCAAGACGTTTGGCATCGCCGATTCCCGAAAGCATCAGCAGTTGAGGCGAATTGATAGCGCCTCCGGACAGGATGACCTCGCGACGCGCATGCACGGTGTGCGTGATGCCGTCGCGCACGTACTCGACTCCGACGGCGCGCGTGCCGTCGAACAGGACCCGGCGTACCTGAGCATCGGTGACAACGTTCAGGTTGCGCCGCCGCAGACCCGGCTTCAGATAGCCGTCCGCGGTGCTCCATCGACGGCCACCGCTCTGACACACCATGGTCTCCGAGAATCCCTTGGGTTCAGGAGTATTGGCCCGTTCAACATCAAACCCGGCTTCCTGGACCGCCTCCAGCCAGGCGGCGGTGCTGGATCGCGGGCTGCGCTGCTTGGAGATCTTCAGCGCGCCGTCGGTGCCCTCGTCGCTCTCAGTCGCACCTTCCACCGCTTCGATGCGCTTGAAGTAGGGCGCGATATTCGCGAACGACCATTGCTCACCGGCGACGGCGGCCCAGTCGTCATAGTCGGCCGCAAAGCCTCTTACCCACATCATCGCGTTCATGGACGACGAGCCGCCGAGCGTCTTTCCTCGGGGCCAATAGATTTGGCGGTTGTTCAGCTGGGGCTGGGGCTCGGTGAGGTAGTCCCAGTCGACGTCGCTGCGGAAGAGCTTGGAAAACGCGGCGGGAATATGGATTCCCATGTCCTTGTCCTTGGGTCCTGCCTCCAGCACCAGCACCTGGTCGTCGGTGCGTTCGGAGAGCCGGGTGGCCAGCGGTGCTCCCGCCGATCCCGCGCCCACAATGACAAAGTCAGCAGCCAGGTCCTCAACCATGATGGGGACGGTAGCGGACTGGACACCATGTGGGACAGCTTCTGGTACGTGGCGTCCCACTTGTGGCGGCCACGGCCGTCTCACCGCGGTCCCCTGCGTCTACGGGTACACCCGGTAGCAGTTGGTCCCACCGATGCCCAGCACGTACACGGTGTCACAGCGCGTAAAGCTGCCGTCGGACCCGAAGTCAGACTCGCAGGTACCGCCGCCGTTTCCCCACACCACGACCTTGCCGCACGGCGCCGCGGAGGCGGGGCCGGCCAACGCGACGCTTCCAGCTGCCAAAACCGCAGCGACACCCACAGTGGCTAGAAGTTTCCGCATGTCAGTTGCCTCTTCTTGATGCTCCCGGCCTCACCTCGATGCCGGATATACACCTAGAACGCTTCCGCTTTTGGAAAAGTTTCCTCAATTGGAAGGTTTGTTACCATGGCCACATGCCATCGACCAGCGGCCTGCGCGAACAGAAGAAGTCAGAGACCAAGCTGGCCTTGAGCCGGGCCGCCCTCGAGCTGGCGCTGGACCGGGGAGACCTGGCGGCGGTGACGGTCGACGACATCGCCGACGCGGTGCGCGTCTCGGCACGCACCTTTCGCAACTACTTCACCAGCAAGGAAGACGCCGTGCTGTTCTCGCTGCGCGGCATCGAGGACCACGCCGTCACACTGCTGCGGCAGCGCCCCGACGATGAGCATGTCGTCGACTCACTGGAGGCCGTCATGCTGGATCTGGCCACCTCCGAGGCGTTCAGCACCACCGTGGCCGTCACCCGGTTATCCGCGCAGAATCCAGGCCTGGCAGCACATGACGCCGCCCGCTCCGACGACGTGGGGACCGTTGTACTCACAGAAGTCAGCCGGCGTACCGGGCTGGACCCCGATGTGGACCTGTATCCCCGCCTGGTCTGCAATGCCTCTTACGCGGTCCTGGCGACGGTCATCCAGCTCGCGGTATCCGATTCCGCGCTCTCCAAAGACCCCGGAGCGCTTGTCACTCAGGGTTTTCAGCGACTGCGTGACGGACTGGCATGACGGTGCGCGCCCAGCGGATCGACGCCGGTGCGGTGGTGCTGCGCAAGGCGTGTGACGCCGATCGCGACGGACTGATCGAGATCATGACGGATGCCGGGGTACGCGCGTACCTCGGCGGGCCACGGCCCCGGACCGATGTGGAGAGGTTCCTCGACGAGCGCGGTCCGCATGCGGCGACCGCGGCAGCCGGGGCCTTCGTGGTGGCTGACAAGTCCGACGACAGCTTCGCCGGGACCATCACACTCGACCGCAGACATTCAGAGCTTCCCGGCCACGTGAGCGCCGCCGCAGACGAGCTGGAGCTGTCCTACGTATTCCGGCGGGACTGCTGGGGCAGAGGTTGGGCATATCAGGCCGCCACCGCGCTGCTCAGCGCCGCTGCCGCCGCACTCCCCGACCAACCGGTACTCGTCGCGACCCAAAGCGCCAATGCGCGATCCGTCAACCTGTTGCGGCGGTTGGGGTTCGAACCGGTGTCGACGTTTGTTCAATTCGACGCCGAGCAGATATTGGCCACCGCATCGCTGCACAGCCTGGGCAGGGGCTAGGGCCGCGGCCGGTTCAGGAGCTCGGCCACTCCGTGCAACTCCCATTCCTGGAGGTCCTTGACCGCACGCAGCAGCAGCCGCTCCCCCGGATCACTGGTGTCCACCCCCGCGTTCACGACGGTCACCAGGGTGCCGCCCTCGTGCTCACGGAACGTCGTATGGCGCTCCCACCGGGCCGGCTCCCCCTGCTGCGCCAGTGCCACCAGACTCGTCACCAACCGCGCGCAGGGCACCACGTCCAGGATCTCGATGTGGAAGGTGCCGCTGAAGCGGGTTCCCATGACGGGGATCGTCTTCAGTTCGAAGGTGGTGCCGACGGCGATCTCGGCAGCTTTCTCGGGTGATTCCCACCAACTGCTCGGGTTGAGGATCGCGTCCCAGACGGCCTGGGGCGGATGCGGGAAATACCGTTCAACCCGAGTCATCTACCCCGTCCTGCGGATAAGTGCGCCCGAAGGGATTCGAACCCCTAACCTTCTGTTAGTGGTCACCCAAAGTGCCTGGTCGCACACCATAGCATCAGCACGCTTGAATCGCGCTTGACCTGCGGAAAGTGTTAATGAACCGCCGCACAAATGTGCGAGTGGTCGGCGCATTTGCGCCCACTAAGCGCCCACCTGACAACCGATGGGCGGAAATGAACTCACCAGCGCGCCCCTCCACGAGCGCCGAGCCACCCAACCCCCTCGAATCCCCGAGAATCGCCCCTCACACGAAGAAACCCCCGACCGCTGACGGTCGGGGGCTCTCGGGGATACCAGAGGGCTAAATCACCCGCACCTCGCCTGTCGGCACTCCCCTGCGCTGCAACTCCCCCGACTCCCAGCCCTCGAATCGCTCGGCGTTCTCACAGTCCTGATCTGCGAGCGCTCCCGCACCCCGAGCACCGATGTCAGCCACCCGAGCCAGCTCCGTCAGCACTTTCCGTGTCTCCCCCAGCGCGTTCTCCAGCAGCTCCGCATGACCCGTCCGCATGCCTGCCGAGTTCACGACGGGCAGCCCCGCAGCCGCCTCCCGCGCCGACTGCGCGACGCCCCTGTGGACTTGGATGATGGGGTCGCCCGTCGTTGCGATTGTTGATGACATCACTTCTTTCCTTCCATGACATGTGTTTGATTGGGCACCCGAAGCCACTGGTCTCGCAGGGCTTCGACAGCCAGGGCACTCTTGGTGCGGGACTGTTCGACCAGCTCGGCGGCGCGCAGTCCGAGCGCTTCCTGGGCTCTCATTGACGCCCGCTCAGCAGGTTGTCGTACATGCCGAGGGCGAGGTCCAGCTCGAAATCGAGCAGCGCGCTGGACGCATCCCGCATTCGGCGATGCTCGTCCATCGCCTCCAGGAACTCCACGTGCGCTGTGGGACGGTTAACCCAATCCATCGCCTCGATGCACATGAAATCGGCGTCGATAGCCACGCGACGTTCCGCCGCGCGGGCGTACGCCGCCTGGATAGCCGCACTCTGCTTCGGTGCATACATCATTCCTCCTATGCTGCTTGCCTTTTCATGTCCGAAATGGACAGGTACTTCTCGCTGGCGTACACGGCTTCTCCCCAGCGTCCCTCGCTCATAGCCTCGGCGGCATCCGCGAGATACCAACGGCTCAACACCTCCCCGTACCCCGAGGGCTGGACACCGACCCACCTGCCAGCACGGAGCCGAGCGCTCTCCACATCGAGGTCAGAGCATCCCGCCGAGCCAATCGCTGCCCGTGCGAACATCCGCAGAGCCTCATCCGCCTCCACGTCACCACGACCGCGAAACACCTTGCAGGGCAACAGCTCTTCCGACTCGACCAACTCCTGGAACTGCTCGACCGACTGGCTGTTCTCGTCGGCGGGAACGGTGCTCAACAGAGCCTCTACATCCCAAGCTCGTGGGATGCGAGCTTTGAGTTTCTCCGAGACCATGAGAGAGCCCGACAGGTCGGGATGGGTTGGCGCACCTGGCATATCGGATAGCGGGGTCACCGCATCGGGCAGGGAGACGCCCGAGGGGTGAATGGATACCCCATCCGAGGTGACGTACACCAGCTTGGTCTCGAAGCCCCGCCGAATGGTCGCCACGGCGAGGGGTTGGGACCAGCCCGACGACTCGAACTCCTGGCGCAGCGTGGCGAGCACGCGATGCAGGTGCGCCTCGGACTCGGGCAGGTCAGCGATGAATAGTGCTGACATAACGGGGGTCTCGGGCTTCGGGACTTCCACGCCAGGAGACAAGCCGTACGTCCGTTGAATCCACCCGAGGTCGGCGGCGGGGCTACGAGGTGGGGCGGTCTGCTGAGGGGCAGCGGGCGATGGGGCTGGTGTCCCCTGGGGTGCGGGTGTTACGGGCTGCGTGGCAGTGGGCGTGCCGAGACCCCCTCCGCCGATTGGACTGAGCCCTGGAGCCACGGGAGTCACGGGTGCAGTGGTGCCGCTGACACCTGGCGTGAGCCCCGTGCTCACGGGAACGCTCGGTGTGATCGTGCTCGGAGCCGTGGGGAGTTGGTGGGCGGCGGCACTGGACACGGCGGTGGCGACCGACTCGGCGGCGGCAGCGGGGAGCCCATCGAGTGGGATGGATGGGATGCGCGGAAGACCAGCGGGTCTCGGGGGCTGGTGCTGCTCGGTGGGCTGGTGTGCTTGCGAGCTCGGCGTGGTCGTGTTCGGGGAGGAGGTGTGCGGGGCACTGGTGGTCGGGGTGCCCGTGGGGGTGCTCCCCTGACCGCCGATGAGATTGGCGAGCGTGGGGTTCACGCTGTGCGTCGGTGTGCTTGGAATACTTGTGGCACTTACCGATTCGGTGGGATGAGTGGTCGTGGCGCGGGGCATCTCGGGGAGCTGGTGAGGGGCGACCTGGGGCTGGTCACCCGTGATGCCCTGATGAACCGCTGCCTGCTCGACGGTGGGCGTCATCGGCGTCGAAGCCGCGCGGACATAAGTCGGCGTGTGGGAAGAGCCTGGGTCGCCGTGAAGGGAATGACCGATACTGTCGAGGTCTACGCCGAGATTGCTTGCGGCAGTACCGATGTCGCCACGATACTTGTCGATGAGGTCACTCGATGACGGAGTTGCGGGAGTACCTTGGAGTTCAGAGTCCAAGGCGTCGCGGATTTCGGATGTTCCCACCAACACGAGGGATACTATCCGTTTCTTCGCTTTCCGAATCTCACTAGCGGCATCGGTCATCCAACCGCTGATTGCCGTCCAGTCGCGGCTCTGACCGAGCAGTTGTGTTGCAAGGTGTGCGTAGGCACCGGAAACGGAATCCGCTGTCTGCCCCTGCATTCCCGTTTCGGTTTGACGAGAAGCCTCACCAGCCGATTCAGCTTGAGCACCCGCAGTGGTCGAGAGCGCATCAGCGTCCACCTCCGCTGTGCGGTAAGCAGACTCGCTCTCGGGGGGCCAGCTCTGCTGGAGAAGATCGTACGGGTCATCCTGCGGTTTCTGAACATCAGGCATGGGAGGCATTACGCACAACCTTCCGGGAAAGCTCCATCCAGGTCCGACGCGATGTCGTGCCCGTCGCGCAGCTCCTCACGAACGTGAGTTACCCACTCCACAAACATCTCCGACTGCTCCTTGGCACCAACACCAGGGTCGGAGATGAGGTCGGCGCGCGTCGCGGCGAGTTCCTGAGTCACCCAGCCGAGTTTCGTCCGCACCCATTCCTCGCTCGCGGGGCTCTTCACACCCGCAAGCTGCCGAGCGACGCTCGCCTTGTCGGGCAGTGAGAGCCCAGGCGGGACAGAGCCGTTGAAAACAATTGGGGGCTTCGGGCAGTCAGGCAGCGGCTCGGTCTGCCACACAGCGCTCACGTCCACCATCTCGTGAGCCGCCGAGGTGCTGATCGTGCTCGACAATGGGGCTGTGGGGGTGCTCGCTCCCGAGCACCCGATGGTGCTTGCTCCCACGCCGAACGTGAGGGCAAGCACCGCCAGGGATTTCATCACTTTCCGCTCTCCTTCGTGTAAATCCACCCTCGAACATCGACACCCCATGCCGCCGAGAGGGCATCCACAACGCACACGTTCTCGGTCGAGAGCGCCATGAACGCGCGGCTCCAGGGCTGGTCGGTCGGGATGCGGCTGTACGCAGCTCCTGGAACGTGCGCGGGAACTCCCTCACGGATGGCAGCCAGCACGACATCTTTCATGTCCGCGTACCGCGTAGGTGCCTTGGCTGCTTCGGTGGCGCAATCGTCAGGAACAGACCGCGTGTGTTCCCGGGGAGCGAGCCCAGGGCTCGCCGAATGACTACTGGGACTCGGACTCTGCGCAGGCGGCTCATGCTGCGCGGAGCACGCGGAACCGAGCAGAGCAACAGCCGTGATTCCCACAGCCAACTGGAGTTTCATCGTCCCTCACCCTTCAAGTAAGAAATGCGAAATCCCTCGGGGGCCTTGCCCTGGAGAGCCAGACCAGAGTCAGTCAGCTCCTGCTTGAGCGATGCGCGGCGCTGGGCGATGGCACCCTTGAAATCGGTCTCCACGCCACTCGGAGTGCTGATCTGCGCGTTGCCCTGGCGGACCAAAAGAGCGATGTCGCGCTTTCCCATGAAGGCTTTCATGCGCGCGTCGTAAACGATTTTCGCGGCCTGGTCGCCGTCCACACCCGGACGGTTCATGTTGAAGACAGCGCAAGCGTTGTCCTTGAGCCAGTTGTCCCCGATCAGGTTGTGGGGGTCGCTGGGACGAGGGATGTCCGCACAAGCCCGCTCAATGGGGAATGGCTGCGCCCCGGGCTGAGCCTCGGGCGTGCTGGCGTGCCCGCACGCGGCCAGACCGACCACCGCTGCGCTCGCTGCCACGGCTGCGAGGATCCTGTTCTTCTTCATGTTTTTCCTTTCTTCGACTGGTCGGTCAGATGTTGTATTTGTCTGGGTTGACGGGTCTACTTCCCGCCGAGCCTGTCCATCAAGCTCGTGCTCGGGGCGGGCTGCACGGGAACGCTCGGAGTCGGCTCGGGATACGGAATGGGCTCGGAAACAGGAGTTGTCGTGATCGCGGGATAAGTCAGCGAAGGCGCGTCGTCCTCGTCGTCATCCCAGTCGTCATCGTCATCGTCGTCGGCAGTGCGCAGTGCTGCGCGGGCGCTGCTGCCGTCGTCGAGTGTCGTGCCCCACCAAAGCAATCCACCGATGGCTCCAAGAGTTCCGAGAATCCAAACCCACCACGGGATTCCGCCTCCCTCGTTCTTGGTCGCGGGACTGGGCTTGGTCGTGGTTGTCGGTGTGACGGTCACGGTGTGCGTGGCAGTCGCCGGCGGTGTGTAGCTCGGCAAGTCCTGCTCCCAGTCCTGAATCACGTCGTAGCCAGGGTCGCCTGGGTAATACGTCGTGGGTTCGGCTTGCGCCACAGCGACGCTCGACCCCGTGGACTGCTCGGTTCCGAGTATCCCCAGTGGGATGGCGACCAGAACTGCGGCGACACCGACCGTCGCGCCAAACCTTTTGATAGTCATCATGCTGATACCTCCTGAAGAGAGTGCTTCTGGTGCCACTCGGCAGCTGAGACGGGCAGTGTCCACGTGGACGGGAGAACCATCGGACGCAGGTTCTTGAGCCGAGCATCCGTCACGTCGAGCCGCGTCTCGATGCCCGCAGCCAGGCACCCGGCGGCGGCGAGACCCACTGTTGACCAACGGAATTTGTCGTTCAGACCTTCGGCGTCGATGCCAGGGAATAGGTCTCGCACGGCGCGCTCGACCGCCTCTTGCCCCTTCTTCCCCGCCTGGAAATCTCCGAGAATCCACTTGTTCAAAGTCATCGGCGGCACCTCGGCCACTCGCACGTCGGTGTCCACGAGGCGTCTCATGATCTCGCCCGAAAGCATCATTCTGCGCGGGCCGGACGGGTCTTCGTGGATGGTGCCGCAGAGCGGTTTCATCATCACCACCAGGGTGGGGAGACCACCCCTCAACACTGAATCCAGCACGCCCTCCGCAGTCTTTACGGTGCGGTGGACAGTGGCCGCGACGCTACGGTTACTGTTCGCCGAGGGCGCGGGAAGCCACATGACGGCGGGAGTCGGCTCGCCCTCGACGATCAAGGCGATAGAGCAACCACTCGTCACTGGGTCGAGTGCAATCACGTATCGGGTCATAGGGAAATTCCTCCTGTTGACGGTCGCTTCGGCTTCTCGTCGGTCTCGGTCTCCTCGACCATTTCCGTTTCCTCGACCTGCTCGTCGGTCTCGACCGACTCGGCATCGGGCAACAATCCGAGTCGAATCGCCTCTTGCCGGACAGCCGCACGGCGCTCGTCGTCGGACATGGTGGTGATGTCGGCGGGAGCGCGAGTTGGGGGCGTGACACGGCTTTTGGCGTCGTGCGCCGAACCCACGTTCTGCCCTGAATCGCCCTCGTCATCGAACGACAGCGCCGTGCGGCGCGAGCTGTTCTCGCGCTTCCCTGCCCACTCTGGGCTCCACGGGTCGAAGCGCTCCATGCCCCGTTTCACGTTCCCGGCGCGGTCGGTCAGCGCCACGATGGGGGTGGCGAGAATCTCCTTGAGGTCGGTCTTCTCCCCAGGTGTTCCAGCCCAATCGGGTCCGTCCACACGCAGTCCGAGTCGCGGGGAAAGCCACGGAACGGACGCCGAGACGGGCTCCCAGCGTTCCCACAGTGCTCGGACTTCGGGGGTGGGCGGGGCGACCTTCTTATCCGCGTCGGGCGCAAGAGAAGTCGTCCCCGGAGACCACACGTAATAACTCTGGAACTCAGTCACGGTGCCTTCGAGCACTGCCATGCCGCGCCCGCGCTTCCCAGCGATCCTGTTGCCCACCAACTCGGCACGCTCGCGCGAACCACCAGGAAAAACGGCGGGATTGTTGTAGGTCTCGGCTTCGGGCTTACCCAGGCTGATGGTCAATCCGAGGTTCGCCTGCCAACTACCTGGCACCGCTCCCGCGCCCGTCTTCCTGATCGTCTGGGATAGCAGCACCACGTGCACACGGGCTTCGCGGCCCACTCGGAGAATCCAGTCGATGTCCGTCTCGAAGTCGCTGGTGGACTTGTACATGCTCGACAGAGCCAGCCAGGTCGCGCCCCACTCATCAAGAAACAAGACAATGGGCGGATAGTCGAAAGCTCGTGTTTCACCGCGCAGTTTGGCGGCGGCGGCTTCGTCGTAACGGCGCACGGCCTCGTCCTTGACCGCCCGCACCATCACGGCGGTCTGGGCGGCATCACCCGCGACCATCGCCACCCCGGGAAGGCGGGAAAGGGTCACGAAGTCCGTGACCTTGCCCGACGAGACGTAGCACGTGAACCCGCCCGCCGTGTCCTTGCCGGTGTTCGGGTCGCGGTACCCCGTGCGGAACATCTCGATGATGCTGCGCGCCCAGACACTCTTGCCCGCGCCCGTGCCACCGACCACAAGCACATGAGGGAAGTCTTCGACAGGGAACTTGATCGTCTTGCCACGCGCATCCACACCCAAAGTCCACGCCGCGCCCTCGTACCGACGAATGGCATCGGCGTTACTCGACGCCACGGTGGACGGAGGCTCAATGCAGACCGCTGCGGGAAACGATGACGGCGCGTCATCGAACATCATCCGAACACGACCGTCGCGGTCGGTCAGACGTAAATGGATGGAGTCCATGCCTACTGCGGCGAAACCGTTTCGGAGAAGGTCGAGGTGTGAAGACCAAGACTTCGCAGAAGCCTTGGGGCTGTGCGCAAACTCGATTTCCAACCCGTCCTGGGTCACTTCGACGCCAGAAATAGAGGGAACGTAGGTCGTCATGACTTTCCGTTCGACCGCTCCGTACCGACCTTGCAAGCTCTCCGTGCTCGCTTGCGAGTCAGCGATCCCCGCAGACTCGGCCAACCTCGCGAACCAGTCGTCATCCCTCAACTTGCCGAGAATTCCGTACCTGGCGGTCACGTCCCCGTGCCACAGCTCAGCCACTGTTCCCGCCCACGACAGGAACTCGGGGTCATCGAGTAGGGAGGCATCCAGCGAAGCAAAGACATCAGGAGCCGAATCGGTTTCAGTGATCCCACCACCAGGGCGCAGCACCGCGAGCGGGCCAGCATCCAAGCGCTGAACACCGAGCCGCGCCGCCAACGACGGTGAGCACGCGGCACGCCAATGCCACACGACCAGCCCGCCGGCCAGGTTGCGCGTCGCCCCGGTGTAGCGAGTTACGGGCTGACCGAGCAGCCTGCGCTCTTCCGCGCCGTAGCGCTTGGAGACCTCGCCCGCCGCGCGCTCGGCGTCGGCTTGTGCCCGCGCCATGACCGTCCGAACACGCTCGGCGGTGCGCTCACGCTCGCTGTCGGCGGCGTCCGAATCGCGCAACAGGTCACGGTGCTGCTGCTCGACCCTGCGCTGGTCTTGACGCCACATAAATTCGTCACGGGCACTTTGCTGGCGCGCGAGCGCGGCTCGGCGCGCAGCACGGTTCGAGCCGCTCATGCGAGCCACCGCGTTTCCTGGCTCAAGAACGTCATCGCGGCGCGGAGCGCGGACTGACCCTGCTCCTCCGCACCCTCCTGGGCGGCGCGAACCATGCGCGCCGCGTCGCGCTCGGCGTTAGAGATTTCCTCGCGGGAGTCATAGCGTGCCGCCGAGAGCTGTCCGGGGCGGGTGGGCATCGAGTACGAACGGGAACCACCCGAACTCCGAACGGAGAAGAAGGCGATGAGCCCAGCGGCGGCGAGCATGACCGCACCCCACAGGGGGTACTCGGAAAGGAGCGACAGCCCCGAAAGACCCAGCAGCCCAACCAAAATCCACTTGCCCACTCGGTCTCACCACCCACCCTCCAAAAGCCATGCTCACGGGCTGGGAGCGCTTGCGCGAGCAGTTCCGTGAGCTATTAGAATTCTAACTCCAGAAACTTTGCCCTGTCAACCCAATGTTTCACTTATTCCGGTGTCCACCAGCTTGTTCCGTTACTCTGACATTAACACCACCGTTTGCTATCGGTACATAAAGTGCCCGTGAGCTGGGGTTTCAGGGATGACGGGTGACACGAGAGGGCGCAAGAATGTGGTGTTTCCGCAGGTCAGATACCCTAGATGGCAATGAGGGTGGGAGTAAATCCGACGGAAAAGTCCAGGTCAGCGGGGGTTCTCGGTGACCAGAGTGTTGCCGCGAGTCGGCGGCGGCGGGCGGAGCCTGTCGTCGTCGGGGAGGCTCGGCGGGGACTGGAGATGGAGTGCGGCTTACGGCACGGGGATGCGAGCCGCCGAGTCCCGTTATGGGGCTTCAGGATTGGGCGGTCAGGGGTGCTTACGGGCGGGCTTCCAAGAGGGCTCGGGAGCGGGCGTGCGGGTGGGACTCGAATGTGTGGAAAAGGGGTTCCCTAGCAGGGCATATAGAGACACACTCGTGCCGAGAATCAAGGGTCCGAGAAATCTTACGGCCCGTCTTACGGGCCATCTTCCAGCTCGTCTTACGCCCCTTCTTACGCGCGGCCTTACGGAATCGGGGGTTCCGAGGGTTCGAGCGGGCGGGTAGAAGGGGTTAGGAAGCCACGGCGAGCTGGCTACGGCGCTGAGTCTCGGCCTCTGCCAGCACCTTGCTCACGACCGAATGGTGGACACCCAGCCGCTCCGAGATGACGTTCTTGCGGCTCTCTTCTGCCGAGAGTTCGAGGATCCTCACCACCGTGGCCACGGGCTGCCTCACAGCCTTGGACCCCACGATTTTCTCGGCCAGCGCGGTCACTTCGGGCGCGGGAGCCGCCGCGTCAGGAGTCACCTGCGGCGCGTTGGGTGGCGCGGTGCGCGGAGTAACGGGCGCGTCCGAGGTGGTGGGGCGCGGCGCGGTTGGCGCGGCGGTGGATGTGGTTGGGGTGGTCGGGCGCGGCGCGGTGGTGGGCGCGGGACGGTTGCTGAGCTGGGGTGATGCGGCGCGTTGGGGTTGCGCGCCGACTTTCATTCGGGCCGCGAGCGGGGATGTGAGCACGAGGCCGCGTGTCGCTCCGAACACGCTCAAGTCAATGACGATGGGCGCGAGTGCGGCGAGCGGCGCGGGCACTCCGAGCGCCTCGGTGAAGGAGAAGATGCCGTAGGCCGACCATCCAAAAGCACCCACGGTGACTCCCCAGACCACGACGGACAGGAGCTTGTCGGAGGTCTCGCTGCCGAGCATCCTGCTCAGCGTGGGGAGGCCGTGAACCGCCAACATCAACAAAGTGGGAGGTGCGGCAGCCCAGGCGATTGCGAGGAGTTGGGCTGTCCCCGGCGGGACGGTAAGCCAGGCATGCCCGATGTTTCCGCAAACACTCAAGAGTGTGGAGATGGTGAGCCATGCCCACAAGAATCGTCGGTCTGACCTGAGCGTAGCGGTGCTCGCCTGGGCCTCGGCTGCCTCGGCTTCGCGGCGGGTGAGGATGCTCATAGGAGCCAGTGTGGTTGGTGCTGAAGGGAATTGGCTAGTCACTTGGTGTCACGTCCCACTGTCGGCGCGCGGCCTGCTCGATGACCTCGCGCACCGCGAGCAGCGCCGCGTGAGTCACGATGTCCACCACGCGATCACCGTGCTGACAGGTGTACCGAGTGACCAGGGCGCGTACGGTGCGACCGACCGCCTGGCTCTCTTCGAGCATCTCCGGGGTGAGTTCGAAGTGCTCAGGCTCGATGGCGCTGAACATCAATCGAGTATTGAGGGAAAGCGGTGGAAGCTGCGGGTAGTCGTCGGTCGGCATGATCAGCTCCTCCAATACTTGTTCGTCGTCGCGGTCTTGCCGACGTACTTCCGTCGCGCGTCGGCCAACGGCCTCACGTTCCCGGTGGCGGTCTCGGCCACCGCGCCCGTCAAGGGCTCTGCAGGCTCGGTTCCCGGTGGCGTCCATCCGGGGAACAAGATTTCACGCAGAGACGCCGCGCTGTCGCCACTCGACCATTCCGACTGCGGACGAACGGCAATGTTCGTTACGTCCTTGCCTCCGGCGTCCTTGCGGTCGAGCCGCGCACCGGGAATCTGCTCCAGCCGCTTGAAGAACAGCGACTTACTCATGCCCTTTCCTTGTTCGTCCGTAGTCCAAGTCTGGAATGCATCGAAAAGATTTGTCTTCGTGGCGGCGACTGGAAAACTCGGCCACGTCGGCATCGAGATGTTCACGACGGTCGGGCCGAAGCGTCGGGCTGCGGCGTCGGTTCCCGTGGCGGCTTCCTTGGCTGCCTTGGTGGCTGTCTTGACGCCGACGACGCAGCAGGACGAGATGAATCGCGCCACCCTGTCGGACTCGGCGGCGAAGTGCGTCGTGATGGACGGGTGCACTGGGAGCCACTTGAATTCCCGTGCGATGTGCGCCTGCCGAGCGCGTGCCCAGCGGACAAGAATCCCCGGAAGCTCAGTAAGCAATTCGTCCTCGACGTTCGGATTCTCAAAGCCAAGGTAGGACTTGAGGAAAGCCGCTGGCACTACACGACTCAGGTAGCTTGTGCCCTCCGAGGCCGCGACCGTCGGCAAGTTGTTGCCACTCATCAAGAACAGAGAGTTGGCCCGAAAAGTCATCATCACGCCGTACTTTTTCGACGCGGTGATCGTGTCATCGCCAGTCACACGCTTGAACACGGACAGGTCTTGCACATAGTCGGATGGCATGTCAGGGCATATGTTGATCGGCTTCCCGAACACCTCGGCGGCGGCGAATCCCTCACCGGAGAGCTGTTGCAGGCTCACTCCACTCACCTTCGTGTCACCGCCGACCATCTCCTTGGCGATGCGGAGAACGGTGGACTTACCAGTACGGTTCGGCCCGAACACGAACAGCGCCTTGCTCGGGGTGCGGCCCTCGTCGAGGAACTGAGAAATGGACTCCTCGATAACACCGACCTGGAAATCGCCCACCCGGTCGGTCAGCCACTGTTCGTAGCGGAGGCACGTTGCGTCCGGGTTCCACCGGACAGGGAGCTGACGCAACGACATGTACTTCGGGGAATGTGGATGCAGCGTCAACGTGGACAGGTCGAGCATGCCGTCTCGGAGGTTCACGAATCCCTTGTACGGAGTCCTGTCCGGCAGCCGACGATTCAGCTCCTGGCACAAGCGGATGGCTTGCAACCTCACATTCGCCACGTGAGTCTGGGTCAATCGGTCACCCAAGTAGCGACCGACGACGGAATCGAATGCCAGCCGCTCGGTGTGGTAATAGCCGTTGCCGTACACGGCGAGCAGCTCATCGCCCGCCGCCAGCGCCACCGGGGTCGTAGAGCCCAGAATGTATCGGGCGAGCGTCTCGGGCTGGAACTGCCCGGACACGGCATCGAACCACACCGACCCGTCCAGCGGCTCACCCTGAATCTTGGGCAGCCCAGTGTTTTCGTCCACATCCAAGTTGTCCAAGTCCAGACCGTCACACGCCTTCTCAGCGATGGCAGCGCGGCGGCGTGCAACGTCCTGTGCGTCCGGAACGTGCTTCTGCTTGTCCGGGCGACGTGTCGCGGGCTTGGCCGCAGACTCCGAAATCAGGGCCTCGATGGCATCCGCACGATCCTCGACATCGAGAGTCGCCAGATAATCATCAATTCCCTCCTTGGCCCCACCTGGGCACAGCAAGAACCGCGTCTTGGCGAGTGGCCCAAGAGATTTCTTGAGCCACACGCCGGCGTCGTAGACCAGCCGATTCTCATTGGCGTCCGCGTCCAACAGGATGTAGACCTCGCGGCGCGTGACCAGCCTGCGCAGCTCGGGGGCGATCACCCATCCGCCCGTGGACCAGGCGGTGCACCCCGGAACACCGATGACCGTGTGAGTTTCGCCTACCGCACACGCGGTGGCATGGGACTGCTTGGTGCCCTCCACGATGATGACTGGTGAGTCATCCCCGGCGTCAGCGCGCACACCGTAGGTGGGTGCCCAACCCTTTTCCGCAAGGTATTTCGGCAGCTCCCCTGGGTCGTCCAAGCGGAGCTGCCAGCGCACCGTGCCCTGGAGGTCACGCCAACCGAACAGGATTCCACGCGCGGAGACCTCCTCGAAGTCGGTGACGTACGCGAACGGCTGCCGAGGCATCATGTCGAGGTCAAGCTGTTCGGTGACGCTGCGGATGAGGGTGTCCTCGCGGTCGAGATACTCATCGGTGAGCCCAGCGCTGTGCAGGTACTCACGGTGCGCTGCGGTCAACGGCTGGCCGGGAAGCTCGATGGTCTCGTTCATCAGTCCTCACTCTCGATGTCGGCGGGTGGGGTCGAAAGCGGTGTCAAGTCGATCGGCTCACCCGAAGCGACGGACTCCAGCACGAGGTCGCGCTGCCCTACCGGGAAGCCGATTTCGGTCAGCATGGCCGAGAGGGCGTCGGCGAAGCCGCGATGCTCGTCGGCGCGCAAGCTCAACGCCATCACGCGGATTTGGGCGATAGCCGCAGCCAAATCCGTGAGCTGCTGCTCGGCGTCCGGCGGGCGGAAAGCAGGAAGGTGGTCGCTCTCGAAACGGTCCACCGCAGCGCTCCACGCATCCTGAACCAGAGTGGTCAGGGTCTCGCGCAAGTACGGGTCAGCAGGGTCGATGGAGCCAATGACGCGCTGGATGTCAGCAGCGAGTTGCCGGGACGAACGACCCGTGCGTGGGTGCTCATCCAGGTACCCGGTGATGGGTTCGAGCGTCCCGGAAGTCTGGATGAGTTGGTGCAGTGGGCGAAGCCACTCATGGACATCCGCGAGGATGTCGAAAGCCAAACGTCCCCAGCTTGTTCGCGACTCCGGGGCGAGTGCCATTGGCAGTACCGGCAGCTCCAGGGCAAGGCTGCGCAGCTCTGGGCGGGGCGCGAACGCGAGCGTCGCCAAGGGGCTGATTCCCGCCGATTCAACTGTTACGCTTGAAGAGTCGAACATGGTTACTCCTTTTCGATGGCAGTCCCGACTTCCGTTTCCAGGCGGGTGAGGTCGGGACTGCTGTTTTTGTCGGTCTAAGCGGCGTTAGTGGGCAGGCTGTCCACGTACTCATCCAGTGCCGCTGTCGTGTACTTCCAGCGATTGCCATCGCGAACGGCTCGGATTGCGCCCGCACGCCGCAGGTCGTCCAGCCTCCGCACGGTCATATCTAGGTATCGGGCGGCACGCTCGCGGTCTCGCAGAGCCAGCACTTCGGTCATCGGACATCTCCCTTCTACAGGTTGCTAGTCGCACGGATTTCGCACGCTTCACGTAACCACACTGTGACTCGATATCCTCACGAAATCAACTGTTACGCATTGGAATACACCCATATTGGCGTATTCTTCACGACCCGAACACTCCCCCTGTTCGAGTTTGCTAAACTATACGACATCTCACGTCGGCACACGGCAAGAAGTGGTGTCCCCAGCGGCAAATACGCAGGTCAACGAGGTAAGCGAGGTCGAATGCCACGGGAACCCCTTGAAAGACACCAAAACCGAGGCTCTGCGCAGGTGTGCCGAGTGTTAACGCCTTGCGATGCAAGATAATCGAATGTGATTCCGGTCACACATGGGTATTACGGGTCGAAACCCGCCGCGCGTTCGTGGGCGCACGGCAGTCCCGTCCCCGGACGACCGAGCCCTGGAGCAGCCACGCATCACGGAAATCGAAACCCGAGGCTGGTCAGACCTGCCCGTGCGCCAGCCAGACCAAAAAACTGACAAAACTGACACTTTTTCTCTGATTTACATGTGGTCTGGAAATTCCCTCTTTTCGATTCACGGCGTGTCGTACGGCGTGTCGCATTCGAGAGAGGGAATTTCCACAGTGTGTGTAACCCGACCCAAAACTGTCAGTTTTGTCAGACTGCCCGCTGACCTGCGGAAACAGGGCACCGTGGTGGGGTGGGGGGCGCAGCAAGGTTGTCAGCTCTGGTCACCCGGCCGCTGATCATCGCGGGGACTGCGAGCACAAAGCTCCGCGACCTGCGGATTCACCGCACACGCCCGTATGTGTTCCAGGGGTCAGCTCAAGTCCCCGCAGAACTGTCAGGTTTGTCAGTTTCCGCCCACGATGCTCTCTGAGCTGGGGATGTCGAGTCCCCCATGTCCTTGGATTGGACGCTATCGGGGGCTGGGGAGTGACTTGTTCGTGTAGACCACCGTGAAGCACAGGTTGAGATCGTGACCGGTCACACCAGAGTCACTATCGATGGCAGCGTGCAGACTCGGTGTCGGAATGGGAACCTCGGCAACTGTCTGCGACGGCAGTTGCTTGAGTTTGCGTGCTTGATCGTCGCGGTCAATAGCCGATTGGACGCGCACAGCGGCGAGATTGCGCTCGACCACGCTGGCGAAGCAGCGTGAAACTGCCTGCTCCCAGGTGTATCCACCGCTCTTCCTGCTGTCCAAGTCCACCTTGTCCTGATAGTCCTGCGCCATGTAATCGACCAATGGAGGACTCGACCAGAAGGGATCTTTGAAATCGACATATGACGGGTCTTTCCCGGAATCACACGCCACGCTTCCCAACCCGACCAGCACAAGCGCGGTTATTCCAGCCACCGTCCGCGCCGTAACGCGCATATCCAACATCAGATCCCTCCCGATTCCAGGGACTCTTGTCACGTCCCCGCCTGCACAGGACGCTACCGACCAGACCACCCCAGGTGTGCGTCATCGCTCTCGGCGCGCCGAGAGCGCTCATTTGTCGGACACGGATTCTTGCGGACATTCCTGCATCGGCACTGTCTTCATATCCGCAACACTGTGAACGCTGTCGGTTCGCACGATCTGCTCCCCTTCGCCGTCAACGAGCACGTACCCCCGCGCTGGGGCTGATTCACCGATTTTCAGGCACTGATGCGAAACCCAAGGCGTCGAGCTGACAGCAGCCGCGATGACAACGAAAAGAACAACACAGGAGAGTGCAAGAAGGATTGCATCGCTCAAATGCCGAAAGTTGGAATTGTCTTCCACGGACGCAGCGCCATCCCAAGCGTATACAATGCGTATTTTTCCGCCTACCCTTACAGCAAGCACATTAGCGCTATTCTCCGTTTCGTATTCTTCCGCTACCTCCGACATCAGCCGATAGTTAGGCAGCAGAGGAACACGGCGTCCTGCACTACCAATTTCGTCCGAAAGTTTCACCCGCTCCAAGGCGATTTGCATGGAAAGTTCAAAGGTATCTATATACCTGTAACCGCTTATATTATCGGAGCGCATCAGCACGTACGGAATAGGGGAATAGGCAGTAGCTGAGACCAAATTATCAACCCGATACGAGGAGTCCACCACTGGCAGCTCAGGGTAACCAGCTTCGAGCGCGAACTTCCACAGCGCAACCCCTGAAACCCCATCAGATTTATTCTTCAACCATCCCAAGAGCAGTCCAGTGAAGAGTGTTCCGCCCGCAACAACAACTCCATCAAGATCCCTGACTGCCACGTAGGCAATACCTATAACAGCTACCAGAATAAATGGAACGAACAGCGACAACAAAGCACCCATATCGTCGACAGTATGAAGTAAGAAACGCCTACCACGTTCGCGCTCAGCTCGACTGGAGGCATAGAAAAACCGACATGATGATGGGATAAAGAACACCATGGAAAAGGCCACTACATAGCCGCTATACGGAAGCCACCCATAAAACGAGCCCACCACCACATGAAGCCAATTACCCAAATCCAGATGTGTGACTATCAACCACGAGTCATCTATCCTCCAATGCGCCACTGAACAGACTCTGAGTACCAACAACGACGGAACGACAGCGCCCACCATAAACTTCAAGCGATGCCAAGGGCGTCGCCCCCAACCCCACTCTTCAAGTGCACGACGGAATCCCACCACGTCATCGCGCAAAGCCCCACCACTGAAGACTGGTACGGCCTCTTTGCCTGAATCCCCTATTCCATCCTCTGACATGCGCCCTGTCCGACTCCTCGCTCAGCTTGGCTAGGAGCCTAACCAGCACTCCCGACAACCCGATCCACACGCCCAACCCCGGACATCCCCGTACAACCACCCTCTAAAACACCAGGTCACACCCCATTTCCCCCACGGCGCACACGGTGTCCGGCGTCCGGGTGCTGCTCACCGAGCACGAAGAGCCCGCTGAGCAGGCATTGTCGAGTCCCCACGGGGCAAAAGTGCTGGTCAGCGGGGCTCTTGGCGGGACGGGTGTCCGGGGATGCCCCGGACTCTCGATGACGAGACGCGAGGCTGCTACCAGCCTTGTCGAGTCCCCTCAGCTCCCCCAACAGTGCACTCATACCTTTCAGTGCCCCTCGGCCATCTGGCGTTCCCGCCATGCCGCTGTTCGGCAGGCGGGGCTGCACCAGGTACCGACCGGTCCTCTGCGCGGCTTGGGAACACTCTTCCCACAGCGCCCGCAGAGCACTCCAAAACCCGTCACGAAACCATTGGAAAACTCGTCACAAAACACCCCTGATTGGTTACCCCAGACATCCCATCCGAGCCGACATTTCGAGCAAGTGCATTCCTGCAGGCCCTTCGTTTTCAGGCATCGCGAGAACACCTCCAGGTACGGCCCGGGAGACAGGCGCTGCACAAGATCAAGGAATTCAGGCGGCTTCTGCGAGTGGGCACGTCGCGGGGCCGTGAAATGCCCGCGCACACTGCGACTCAGCGTCGGCAGGGAGCCACGTACACCGAAGAGCGCTGCTTCGGTGGCGTTGCGCACATAATGACCCAGGCCCATTTGCGGTTTCACCCACGTGAGCAGCGTTTTGTACTCAAAGCCCCATGCTTCCATCACCTCGAACGCTTCCCGCAGGTGCGCATTGGTGGACCACAGATACAGATGTGCGTCGCGGGCAGCGCTATCCCGAACCACCGAAAGCTCACACAACTGCTCCACAGTCATTGTGCTGTAATGGTTCTCGGCGGCACCACGCGATTTCGTGTAATCGAAATGCCACGGAGGATCAGCCACCACACACCGGAAGCCACCAGAGGTCTCGGGAAGGTCCATCTGACCAGTTTTCACCGGGGTAATCCCGCCGGTGAGCAGGACACGCTCGGAGTGGTGTCCCCTCCCAGCTCAGGGTAATGTCACGTCCCGTAGCTAACACGTGAGGGGACTTTGGGTGGGTGATCCGATCAAGCTCGATTTGGAGGCGCTGGGCCGTTTGCGGCCTCAAATCGAATCGCTGGTGGACAGAATCAAGTCCGAAACCCCCACAGCGAGTTCGAGCGCGGGCGCTGACCCAGCGTTGGCCGCTTTGCAGGATCTGACGGGCCGCGCCCTGCCGAACGTGCAAAAGATCGTGACCGGGTTCATGGGCAACTTCGCCGAGGTCGAGGAAGCGGGTCGGCGCGGATTCATCGCCACCGAGGAGCACGGCGCGGCACTGTTTCGCGTCATGCCTGACCTGCACCGCCAGGCATAGGCAGGGGTTACCGGGGTGGGGCCTACTGCGTCGCGGATGCTCGCGACCGATGTGAACTCATACCGGGAAGCACTCGACCCCGCCGCCAAGCTGATGGCGCAGCTCGAAGACCGCACCCACGACTTCAAGGGCTATGTAGAGCGTCCGGGCGGCTCAACGTGGAGCGGCCTATGGGCGAGCGCCTCACAGGAGAAAGCGGACGGTGCGTGGCGCACTGTCGTGCACGCCCGCGACGCGATGGACGAATCGGCTCGGGCGATGCTCAACACCATCGACTACGACATCATCCCGCCCCTCAACAACGCCAAAGCGATCCTGAACAACGTCCACGGCCAACCCGGCGTGACAGTCAACGACGCCGAATGCACGCTCAGCTACACCGCGCCCGAGGGGATGAGCAAGGAACTGGCCGACAAGAACGCCAAGATCGTCGCGGACGCTTCCCGCGAGTTGAAGGACTCAGCCACCAAGTGGTGGGCGGGCGTCGAGAAGCTCAAAGGCCAGGCCGACGCAGCCGGGAACACGGTCGCTGGTCAATTCAACCTGGCCGCTGCGATGTTCAACGTCAACAAGGCCGTCGCAGACACCAAACCCAAAGACGTTCCCGCCGCGACGCCGGACGACAACTTCTACAAGGACTGGTACCCCAAAGCCACCCCCGCCAGCACCGAGGCTGCTGCCGCGACCGCCCCAGTCAATCCGAACGCCCCGGTCCTGGGGCCACCCACACCGGAGAAATCCGTTGACCCGAGCAAGTTGGGCAGCATCGGTGGCACGGTCGATTACCTCAACAAGAATGCAACGCCCCCAGCCCCGTCGAAGCCCGAACCACCGAAGAAAGGCTTCCTGGACGGCTGGGTTGACGCCGCTAAACAGAAGGCCGAAGGCATCGTTGACCATGCGGGCGACATGATCGGCCTGCACGGCAGCGAGAAGTTCAAGGACGCCTGGATTGACACCGGCATCGGCCTAGCCAAAGACGCGCTTGACGAAGCCACCGGTAACCCCGGACACGTCCCCTCAGCACTCGACCAAACCATCGACGCCTACAACAAGGCCGAGTACGCCAAAACGCACGGCGGCTCAGCGGCCTCTTTAGCCGGAGCGGGACTCTTCGACATACAGGCCAAAAGCGCCGAAGCCACGGCGGCAATCGCCACGGGCGGCACTGGACGCTTCCTGGAACGCGGGGTGGTCGAGGGTGCGCTTGGGGCCGAGGGGCGAGCCGCCCTGCACGAGGGCATACCCACCCTCGACAACACACTGCACAACACCGTCAAAGGCTTCCTCAACGACGCCCTACACCCCGAAACCCCAGCAGCACCCCACATCGAGACACCGGCGGTGCCACGCGCTGAGATTCCCACAGCACCACATGTCGAGGAACCAGCGGTATCGCACGCCGAACCGCCAAGCGGCGGTGGACATGTGGGTGAGGACGCGCCAGGACACCACGCTCCACCCGCAGTCGAGCACTCAGCGCCTCATGTTGACCACAGCCCGTCTCCATCACCGCCTTCAGTTGTCGAGCATCCAGCGGACACCTTCGACCCACACCAGGGACGGCACTACACCTCGGGTGACCCGCACTATCCAGGGGGCTGGCCACCGGGCACACCGGAATCGACCTGGGCGAAGGGAGACACCGACCCTGGCTGGCATCACATCAACCGAGGCGAACGCCCTTGGATGCCCTACCAAGAACAGATTTCTGGAGCCGAACGGCTCCCTGACGGGCGAATCCCCGAATACGCCCAACTCAACCCCGACACCGGCAAGATGGTCAACTTCGACGGGCACACCTACCGTGGCGACCAAGAAGTCTTCCTCGACGCCAAAGACGGCTACGCCAAGCTAGCCACCGAACCGGGCAAGCCATGGACGAACGGGATGACTGACGGACTGCTCAAAGAAGTCGAAAGCCAACTTGGAGCCTTACCTGACGGTGCCCGCCTGGAGATACATGTCTCAGACCCCACGGGCGCGGCGGCAATCCGAAAGCTGCTCAGTGACAACTTCATTTACGGAGCCCAGGTCATCTACACACCGAAGGCACCATGATGACTACGGTTGGAGATATGAGCGTGAGTTCTGAGGTTCGTACGGCTTGGTCTGACAGCCCCTCGCTGCATTCAGTCTGGCTCGCTACGAGCGAGTCTCCGGAATGGATTGCTGCTCGCACAGATGCGCTGCTAAACGCTCTTAGCCACGTCTTCGGAGTCAATTCGTGGCAGACCTACAAAGGTGACAGCTGGGAAGGCTCACCCGAGACGCTCGCTGACATCGTGCGTCGTTTTATCGTGCGCGACCGTCCCACCGCCGACGATCCTGACGGTGAAGCAATACCCGAAAGCGGCTACTCGTTCATCATCTCGGGTGTTGGGCAAGGCATACAACTGGACGTGCGAGTCTCAGCGGGCTCCAAGGCACTTGGATCCCGTCTGCCCATGCACACTCTCTGGATACGGCTACGGGACATTGCACCAGCACTTCTCACTACCGAGATGTGCGATGACCTCTGCGCGGCGGTGATTCGTTCGTGGGAACCCGCGACAGCGGTGTTCTCGGATGACCCCGTGCGGCAGCTAGCACGTCGTGGCAACTGGAAAATCGGTGTTGGGTATCGCACGTGGATCAGCGCCGAGGTGGGCACGGTGACGCACCTCGTGGACACTTTGACCGCCACCGAGCTGGCGGGTGGCACGCTGATTTCCGCCCCGGACGACTGGCCCGCCACGCGCGTCGTGGAGTCCGTGACAGCGACTCTGCGCGAAAACGGACTCGACGAAGTTCCGCACTAGCCAGTGGCTTCGTCGTCCTCGACCGGCGCACCCTCGACATCACGTCGAGCACGCCAGCCGCGCGACTTGCACCCATCCGAACACCACGTCTTCCGCCGTCCCCTTTTGGGCTGTCGAATGATGCTCAAACAGCCAGGACACCGACTGTCCATTTCGTGTCGCATACCCTCCTCGTGACACGAAATAGACTCCTCGCCCAGTCCTTCCAGCGGCCTGTTGCTCCACACGATTTCCGTCCGCCGACCGTCCCCCGACCCTTGCGACGTGATCATCGGAATTTTCCACCGATACCAATCCCCGAGCATCGAGTCGTACAGCGCCGAGCTGTACCCGCTCACGACAACACTCGCATCACACGACAAGCACGCCTCCAACAACTCGCGATGAGCCCTATCACTTCTCATCTCAACTCTGTACTCCCCGCCGCGCCGAATCCCCCTGTCCACCACGTAAGGCGGGTCAACGTAGAGCAAGTTCTCCCTGCTGCTCCCGTACGCCTCGACCATCTCGACAGCAGGACGGCACTCCAAGCTCACTCGCTGAATCCTCTTGGCAGCCTTACTAATTCGACCAGCGTACCTCTGCAACACCACGGGCATCGGAGTGGACACGGGCCGCAAATCATGCCGCCACCCCGTACGTGTCAAACTTCCCGAGCGCCCCTGAGTTAGCGCCACGAACACCAGCCGCGCAATCTCCAACTCATCCAATTCGCTCGTAATCTCTTGTGCCAGTGTCCGTTCCGACCGACTGTGCGGAGTCAGGGAACACACTCTCTCCAGGTCGTCAGGACGGTCACGCAACACCCGCCAAAAGGTCATCAGGTGGCCGTCCAGGTCGTTCACGGTCTCCTGCCTGCTCGGCTTCTTAGCCAGCAGGAGAGCCAGGGAACCACCACAGACCTCCACATAGTGTTTATGCGCGGGTAACACCGACGCCAGGCGCGGGGACAGCCAGGCTTTCCCTCCGAAATAGGGCACTGGGGAGCGCGTCACCTGGCCGATGTTACCGGGAAGTGCTGGTGTTACTGGGATTTCCGCAGTCGCAGTCCACCTCACGCTCACCAGCCGTCTTGTGTCGATGACACACCACGAACCACTGCACATCCTCGCGCTCGACCCGTGGCATGATCTCCAGGCACCGCTCCCACTCGGCCACCTGCTCAACAGGAATCACATGAATTTGGCAATCAGGGTGGTATTCCCAACCAGAGTCCAGCTCCCCCTCGGGCTCGTCCTCCCAGCACCCCTCGGGAAGCTCGACACCCGGCGGTGCCCACCGCATCGAGTCCGTCCACGGGTACTGCCAATCGTCCGTGCCCTCGTCATCGGGCTCATCAAGCACCGCGTCGATGCGGGAAATCAGGTCATCCATGGGTCACCGTTTCCGGTCGAAAACGTACGGAAACTCGCCACCGTGTGACGGGTTTCCAGCACACCCTGTAACGGGTTTTCCCGTCCCCGCACTCTCCCAGCATCCCGCTCTGCTCGGACGACCCCAAGGGCTCCGCCCTCGGAGCCGCCCTCGCGCGGAACACCCTGATCTGCGCGCACACGGGCTCACCTGGCCCGTCGTTCACCCTCGGACACCACTGAGTCCCACTGTCGGCGAACGTGTTCGGGTATCCCAGCGCCCGGATACTTGTCACGCACGACTGCCAGCACGATGTTGCGCATCCCGTCAAAGCGCGCGAGTTCGCGCCGCAGTTCAGCCTTGCTAAATGCACGACGACCGTCACCAACAACGGTGAATCGCACCTGCTGCTCCAGGTAACCCGCGTGAATCAATAACACACGGTACAGGTCTCGCAGGCTGAATTCCGGTCGGTCATCGAGTTCGTCGGCGGCGTGAGTATCTGGTCTATTCATCAACCCGTCTCCCCGAGCATCCGATACAGTGTGCTCCGCCCTACACCCAGCGTCCGAGCCACGTCACCGACCCGATGACCCGCCCCGACAAGGGTTTTCGCCTGCTCGACCTGTCCCGCTGACATCGCCGCTGGTCGCCCAATCTTGGCTCCCCGCAGGCGAGCTGCCGCCAGCCCCGCTTGCGTGCGCTCGATAATCAGACTCCGCTCGAACTCCGCCAGCGCCCCGAACACGCTCAAGATGAGCCGCCCGCTAGCCGAGGAGGTGTCGATGCTCTCGGTGAGCGAGCGGAGGTGAATCCCCCTGGTGGACAGGCTCTCCACAAGTTCCAGGAGGTTCTTGAGCGACCTGGCTAGACGGTCAAGCCGCCAGACGACAAGAGTGTCACCCGAACGCAACATCGCCAGACACCTGTCGAGTTCGGGACGGGAGGACACGGAGCCGCTGATCCCCTCGTCGGTGAATACCTTCTCGACGCCAGCGGACTGTAGAGCATCGAGCTGGAGCCCTGTGGACTGCTCGGCGGTGGAAACCCGTGCGTAACCAATTAACATGTCTGCTCCGTATGCTCCGCACTCGCTCGCCTCGCCTGCGGCTCGGCTCCCGTCTCTGAACCCTCCGAACCCCGACTTATGGGAATCACTCTGTGGGACAAAGTTTCGAGACCGTGAATGTCATGGTCGGCGTAACACGACCTCTCGAATCCGAGTCGTCCCAAAGGTGTTCGGTTTTGAGACAGGGCGAGACTGGCGTACAAGCTGACGATGACCAGGCGCTCGATAGAGGTCAGGGGAGCCTCGATGTCACTCGTCATTGGTCGTCTCCTCAATAAACTTGTTCACGAGCCTCGCCCACACCCAGCGCAACTCGCCCGTAGCAGCTTCCCGTACGGCGTCGGCACACATGCCCAGCACGGGATCCCTGCTGTCGGTGGTGTGACGGGACTGGATGACCTTGGCAGCACCAACTACACGAGACCACCCGAGGCTCAGTTCCGCCCACTGCGCGGGATGGTCGCTGGCCGAGCACCGCTGGGCATCGGGGCCACGGGCGTGTTGCGGTTCATCGAACAGCTCGGCGAGAGCCATCAGATGACTTCGAAGCGTTGGGTTTTCGGACATGACTCGACGCTAGAGGCACTGGGAGACATGGGCAATCGCGATGGGCGCACGTCCCCCAGACATGAAGAAACCCCCGGAGAAAAGTGGGCTCCGGGGTTTCTAATGGACGGACTTACAGGGGCTGAATGCTGTACTCGACTCCCATCTCATCGAGCACCTCGGTCAGCTTGCCGCGCTTATCGGCACAGGCAGGTCGTCCAGCGCCGCCTAGGCGCTTGGGTACCCATGGCGCGGTGGGGTACCAGTCCTCCGCGTCGAGCGGCTTCCCACACACCTCGCACGTGTTATCATCTTTCTCGGTCATCTCGTTCCTTTCTCGCTGAGCCCCGCCGCTGCAACGGCGGGGTTTTCTCTTGTGCGCCAACATTTTTCGGCGCATCGTGGGTGCCGAGGTCGCGAGCCCCGTGTGCCGCACTCTGTGACGAGTCGGCAACACCCCGTCCTCAATCGCAAAGACGGCCGCAAGTCCACCCCACGTACTCGTCGTCGTCCTCCAATCTGTGTGCATACCAAACGCTTTGTTCCCTCATGGATGGGGTCGCGTGCCAACTGTTTTGTCCTATCGTGGATGGAGTCACGCGCCGCACCATCTCCGACACCACCAGTTCGGGCAGTTCGATTCCGGCCACGCTGCGTGCCATCTTGGTCGCCCACTGCGCCGGGTACCCACGCCGCAGCAGCTCCTCCACGCGAGTGACTGTCGCCACCGCGTCGTCCACAAGTTCCTGGACATCCGTTCTGAAGGCCCGATCGTCACACGGAAGGTAGGTCAGCGAGTCCGCGAGCACGACCATCGCCGCAAGAGTGTCCAGCCGGACGAGGGTGAGCGTGGCCTCGTGCTGCGCCCACCACCGCAGCGGTTCCCCCAGCGCCCACCCGTAGCGCGTGCGCGTGCGCTTGTGCCGCAGGGCCGCTCGCAGGTGCTCTGGGGTGAGTTCCGCGAGCAGCTCCTCATCACCGACGCATGGCCCGACCGTCAGCAACTTCTCCACGCGGGTCATCGCAAGCGCCATCACGCCGCCTCCCCAAGGTGCAGCAGCTCACGCACCGGGGCGCTCGGGATAATCCAGCGCTGCCCGATCCGTGCGCTCGGCACGGGCAGGTCACCCCGGGTCGCAGCGCGTTGCAGGGTGGACACATGCACACCCGTCAGCACCGCCAGGTCAGCGAGGTCAATCGCTGGCTGTCCGATGACTCGCGCTGTCGCGTCCTCGACTGTGGGGTGCTTGACCAGCGCTTTCACCTTCCCTTGCTTCATCTTCTACTCCCTTTCCGCTCAAATTCGTGAACTGTATTTCAGAGCATACCGCAATTTATACACGTCAGTATGGCTGATGCACACTCAACGACATGGAATTTTCCGGAGCGACTGGTACTGTCTTCTGCATGCATGAACGGCACACGGCGGCAGTGGTCAGCGCGAATCTCAAGAGGTTGCGGACTGTCTTGGGCGTCTCGTCGCGGTCGCTGGCTCAGAGCATGAACGAACTTGGCGCTCCCATGTCCAGCTCGGGAATCACTGACATCGAGTCTGGCAGGCGTGGAGTCAGCGTTGACCAGTTGACTTGCATCGCAGCAGCTCTCGGCGTCTCGCCCATCACACTCCTGACCCCCTGGGTCGCGGATGGCGATGCGGATCCTGACCCCGGTGCGGAGGCGATGCTGTCGGGCACGAGCCCCGAGCGCGCAGAAGACATCTATCTCTGGCTGCGCGGCGACAGATCACTGACTGACGAACTGCTCGATGACTTCGAGCGGGAAGCCTTCCGTCGGCAAGTAAACCCGCCATGGACGTGGAGGAAGAAATAGTGGCCGGGCGTCCACCATTGCCCATAGGAAGTCACGGAGACATCTACACGATGCCCCTCCGTTCCGGTGTGTACCAAGCCGAAACTCGGTTCCGAGACAAAGACGGGACGACCCGAAAAGTCCGTGCCAATGGCGCGACGGAGGCGAAAGCCAAAGCGGCACTTCGGGAGAAGATTCTCAACCGCAAGCGCGCTGGTACCGCCGACGAGCTGACCGTCGAGTCCCCGCTGAGTGCCCTTGTGGCGAAGTGGCTGGAGACCCTGGAGCCGAAACGGCGCAGCGTCACGGACACACGCGCAGGAAGTCTCGCTGACGACACCGTGGACACTTACATAGACGTGGCGCGGAAGGTGCTCATCCCCGGTATTGGTGCTGTTCGTCTTCGTGAGATGAGCACCCAACGCGCAGACGGGTATTTGTCCGGGGTCGTTGCTCGCAAGCGGCACGTGCGGACAGTGCTGATGCAGTCCTGTGCTCTCGGCGTCCGTTGGGGGCTCATGGAGTACAACCCAGTTCGCGAGACGGAGACGCCGCCACGTTCGCCGTCCGACAAGCGCACGCTCACTCCGGAAGACGTGCGGGAGCTGATGACACGCACCCAGTCATGGCAGGCACGCAAACCCGGCAAGGGCGGGCCGCAGCGCGGCGTGGACATGGTGGAGATCGTCGCCCTGCTCATGGCGACCGGCGAGCGCACCGGGGAGATTCTGGCCGTCCAGTGGGCCGACATCGAACACCTGGACGACGAGACGCAACCAGTAGCGGTGACCATCGCAGGAACTATCGATAAGAAGGGCCAACGCCAACCGCTACCGAAGTCCGAACACGGCTACCGCCGCCTGCTCCTCCCCGAATACGGGCGGCAGGCACTCCTCGCCCAGCGCGGGCGGGGTCTGCCGTTCGAGTTGGTGTTCCCGAGTCGCAATGGCACCGCGCGGTGGAAGAACAACGTCAACCGGAGCTGGCGCGAGATCAGAGGCGACGACTACTCCTGGGTCACACCACGCACCTTCCGCAAGACGGCTGGCACGGCCATCGAGCGTGAGTTCGGGGCCGAAGCCGCCGCCGCCCAGCTCGGTCATTCCTCACCGGACATCACCCGCAAGCACTACATCGACCGCGCTATTTCCGCCCCGGACAACACCGCCGCCCTGGACGCCTTCAATCCATTTGCGCCCAATAAGCGCCCATCCAAGCCGAATTTGAGAGTGGTGGGCGAGAACTAAAACGCTCTGACCTGCATTGATGGTGCGCCCGAAGGGATTCGAACCCCTAACCTTCTGATCCGTAGTCAGATGCTCTATCCGTTGAGCTACGGGCGCGTGCTATTCAATTGTTGCAGGTCAACAGGTTTGGCCTGCAGACCGACGCGGAGGCGAGAGGATTTGAACCTCCGGTCCCCCGTAAAGGGGACAACTCATTAGCAGTGAGTCCCATTCGGCCGCTCTGGCACGCCTCCTGAACTTCCCGAGCGGTACTGCGAACCCTTGAAAATGGATCCCGAACCGCCGAGGGCACAGAGTACAGGCCCGCGCGCCCGAAAGGCAAAGCCGTTGGTCGTCATCCGGCTTCACGTGCCCCGATAGGCTGATGAGGTGCCCGCACGACTTCGCCCCGAGCTGACCGAACTACCGGCCTACACACCGGGCCGCAGTGTCCCCGGCGCCATCAAACTCGCTAGTAACGAGACCGTGCAGGGACCGCTGCCGAGCGTGCGCGCCGCCATCGACGACGCCACCTCGCTGATCAACCGATACCCCGACAACGGGTACGCCGAGCTGCGCTCGCACCTGGCCAAGCACGTGGACATGCCGCCCGAGCACATCGCGGTGGGGTGTGGATCGGTGAGCCTGTGCCAGCAGCTGGTCCAGATCACCGCGACGGTGGGCGACGAGGTGCTGTTCGGCTGGCGTTCCTTTGAGACCTACCCCTTGGTGGTGCGGGTCGCCGGCGCCACCCCGGTCCAGGTGCCACTGGTCCAGCACACCTACGACCTGGATGCCATGGCGGCCGCGGTGACCGATCTCACCCGGCTGATCTTCGTGTGCAACCCGAACAATCCCACCGGCACCGTGGTACGTCCTGCCGAGTTGCGCAAGTTCATCGAGTCGGTACCGCCCCACATCCTCATCGCGATCGACGAGGCCTATATCGAGTATGTCCGCGAAGACTTCACCGACAGCCTTGCGCTGGCGCGCGAACACGCCAATGTGATTGTGTTACGCACCTTCTCGAAGGCGTACGGCCTTGCCGGACTACGTGTCGGCTACGCGGTGGGCGATCCTGACGTGATCACCACCCTGGGCAAGGTGTATGTGCCGTTCAGCGCGTCGAGTCTCGCACAGGCGGCCGCGGTAGCCTCTCTGGGCGCGGCAGAGGAACTACTTACCCGCACCAACGACGTTGTCGCCGAACGTTCCCGGGTAACCGACGCGCTGCGTACGGCTGGGTACGACGTCCCGCCGTCGCAAGCCAACTTCGTGTGGTTACCGCTGGGTGAGCGCTCCACCGAATTCGCCCAGGCCTCCGCCGAGGCGCGAATCATCGTGCGCCCCTTTGGAGTCGATGGCGTCCGGGTCACCATCGGGGCTCCGGACGAGAATGACGCCTTCCTGAGGTTCGCGCGCGCCTGGCGTTAGCTAACCCGTGAGAGCTCGGCGGCGGCCCATTCGACAGTCAGTTCGTGGACGTCCCGCGCGCCCGGATGCACGAGAGCCAGCGGGGTCAACGGTCCTTCGGCCACCCCCGTGAACACCCTCGCTGTCGCGGCCGGGTCCACTACCGAGACCGTCACCGTCGCAACGTGTTCGGCGGGACGCACGTAGAAACGTGTCCCCGATTCCACCGGCCCGGTGAGCTCGGCGCCGGAAATATCCATGGCCTTGGCGCCCTCGGAGATCGAAACCAGAACGGGACGGGTGGAATCCACCACGAAGGGCCCCATAAGACCCGCCGCCATCACCGCCTGCGAATCATCGACGGTGGGAACATGCTCCACCTGGCCGGCCGCGCGCAGGGACTGCTCCAGCAGATACCGGTACAACTGCACAACACGGTCGGCGTTGCGATGGTTGCGCGCGTCATGCAGCCAGAATTCGACGTCCTCGATCTCGGCCGTGCCGCCCTGTACATAAAGACGATAGAAACGGTATCCGAGATCCGGTGCGCCATGGCGAGTTTCGGCAACCGTCGCGCCTACTCCCAACACCTTGGCGTAGTGCGCCGCGCCTGCGGTGAAGCGCAGTTCCGACGACGAGACCTCACGCCATACCGCCCCGTCCACAGAAGCGTGCAGGCGTACCTCGGCGGGCTGCTGACCCACGCCGGTCCGTACCGTCAAACCGCCCAGCTGGGGCCGTTCCTGGAATTCAAACTCGATGAACGACGGCGACTTTCGCGTTGCCGCGGGCACGTTGCGCGCCGCCGTATCCAGTTCCACCCCGTTGGTGAGGAACCAGATGGCCGCCTGCGTTCCGGCGATGGCCTCGTGATCCTTGATATTGGCTTCGCCCAGATACCCGGCCTCACGCAACCGGCGGCTCAGCCGCGCCGTCGAGAGCGCCGGAAAGGAGTTCGCCAAAATCCAGGCCACCTGCGATTCGCGGGTGCGAGCGCGCAGGTTGGCCACCGACAGCCAGTCCGCCACGGCATAGCCGGACGGCAGGTTCGGGGCGATACCGGCGATATCGAGCGAATAGGCCGCGATGGTGGGGTTAAGGCGAATTAAATCTGTGCGAGCAGAAGTTCCGTCAGTGAACACAACCTCGTCCACGGTGGACGAGTAAGTGCCTCCGCGGTACCTCGTCAGACGCTGCGGAAGCGCCTCCGCGTTGGAACGACGGCGGCGGCCCGTGATGCGGGCAGACGGCCATTCGACAAGTGTTAGCAAAGATTGAGCGGTCATGGTTTGGTTGATCCTTGTGCCGGCGGAATGCAGCCCAGGGTCTCGATGACGTCGAGAGACGGGGACCCGGGATGCCAGGGGCGGGGTTAGGGAATCAACAACAACAGCAACACACGGAAGCGCTGCGCGCCCCGGTGCTGTCGGCGCGCAGCGCGATGATCGCCCGGAGTCGGTGCGACAGTGCGACGTGCTGCATGCCATTCAGTCTACGTATGTCTGAGCGCTCGGCACTGTTTGCTTCGGCACCCCGCCCGCTGGCGGGCGCGTCCGATCCGGCTCCGCCAGGCTCCGGCGTGTCGGAGAAATCCGGCGCGGGCGAGTTCGGCGCACGGGTGTTCGTTACCTGATGCGGCGCCCCAATCGCGATTAGGATTTCAGACATCACGTCTTGATCCCATCGCTGAGGAGGAAACCGCTGTGCCCGCTGCCCAGAACGAATCTCAGGCCCTCGGCAATCTTGCCGCACGGCAGCTAGCCAATGCCACCAAGACAGTTCCCCAGCTGTCCACGATCACCCCGCGGTGGCTGCTGCACCTGCTGAACTGGGTTCCCGTCGAAGCGGGCATCTACCGCGTCAACCGCGTGGTCAACCCCGATAAGGTCGCGATCCACAGCGAGGAGCAGGGCGAGGGCGAGGCACCGCTGCCGCAGACCTACGTCGACTACGAGACCAACCCGCGCGAGTACACGCTGCGGACCATCTCGACCCTGCTGGACATCAACACCCGGGTCTCTGACCTGTACTCCAGCCCGCACGACCAGATCGCCCAGCAGCTGCGCCTGACCATCGAGTCCATCAAGGAACGGCAGGAAAGCGAGCTCATCAACAACGCCGAGTACGGTCTGCTGGCCCAGGCCACCCCGGAGCAGACCATCAAGACCCTCGGCGGCCCTCCCACCCCGGATGATCTGGACGCCCTGATCACCAAGGTCTGGAAGACCCCCGGTTTCTTCCTGACGCACCCGCTGGGTGTGGCGGCGTTCGGCCGCGAAGCCACCCGCCGCGGCGTGCCGCCGGTGGTCGTCAGCCTGTTCGGCGCACAGTTCATCACCTGGCGCGGCATCCCGATCATCCCGTCGGACAAGGTTCCGGTGAAGGACGCCAAGACCAAGTTCCTGCTGGTGCGCACCGGCGAGGAACGTCAGGGCGTTGTCGGCCTGTTCCAGCCCGGTCTGGTCGGCGAGCAGGCCCCGGGCCTGTCGGTGCGCTTCACCGGCATCAACCGGTCGGCCATCGCCTCGTACCTCGTCACCCTGTATTCGTCGCTGGCTGTGCTGACCGATGACGCACTGGCCGTTCTCGACGACGTGCAGGTGGACAAGTTCCATGCCTACAAGTGATGAGATTCCAGTAGCGGACAGCCCGCCGGGATTCCCGTCGTCGGCCGAGCTGGCCGCACTGGCCACTCAACTGTTCTGGGAGGCAACACCTTCCGGCGCGCCTGGTATCGATACCCCGGGACCGGCGGTTCCCGTCGCGCCCCGGGGCACCGTGCCGGACGCGACGGCGGGGTCCTCCGCGGCGGCCACCGCCGGTTCGTTGGCCAGCCCATACGCACCGGCTCCGGTGGCCGACGCGCTGGCGACGGCCACGGTGGCCCCGCCCGTCGCGGCCTTCAGTTCGGCCACGCCCGACGGTGTTCCCGGTGCCGTGCCGGTGGCTCCACGCGGTGGCGGCGGTGACCTGACCTCGGGCAGCTCGGCGGCACATACCGCCGCAACGGGCTATCCGACGACCGGACTGGCCGACTTCGCGGTCCCCTCGGGGCTGGTGCCGACGATTCCGGGTGTGCTCGCCACCCCTGTGGTGGCCCCGGCCGTCGCTTCACCTCGGGTGGCCCCGCACTCAGAGGCGCTTTCGGTGCCAGATCTGGGTTGGTCGCCCCCCGTGGCACCGACGGGAGGCGACGAGGCGAACTACTACTTCCTGGGCGGGGCGCCCACTGCCGCACCGATCCATGAAGACGCGCGCGCCTTCGACGTCGCCTCGATTCGGGCCGATTTCCCGATCCTGTCCGAAACCGTCAACGGCAAGCCGCTGATCTGGTTCGACAACGCCGCCACCACCCAGAAGCCACAGTCGGTGATCGATCGGCTGGTGCACTTCTATCAGCACGAGAACTCGAACATCCACCGTGCCGCACATGAATTGGCGGCACGGGCCACCGACGCGTACGAGGACGCACGCGGTGCCGCGCGCAAGTTCCTGGGCGCCGAGGCGGACGAGAACATCATCTTCGTGCGCGGCGCCACCGAGGCCATCAATCTGGTGGCCCACGCCTGGGGTGGCAAAAATCTGGGGCACGGCGATGAAATTGTCATCACCCATCTGGAGCACCACGCCAATATCGTTCCGTGGCAACTGATCGCACAGAAGACGGGTGCCATCATCAAGGTGGCCCCGGTGGACGATGCCGGCAACCTGCTGTTGGCCGAGCTGGAGGATCTGGTCGGTCCGCGCACCAAATTGGTTGCGGCCACCCAAGTTTCCAACGCCTTGGGCACGGTGACCCCAGCCAAGCAGATCGTCGAGATCGCGCACCGCTACGGCGCGCGCGTGCTCATCGACGGTGCGCAGTCGGTGCCACACCTGGCGGTGAACCTGCAGGAACTCGGCGCGGACTTCTTCGTCTTCTCGGGTCATAAGATCTACGGCCCCACCGGAATCGGCGTGCTCTACGGCAGCGAGGACGCGCTGGCGGAGACGCCGCCGTGGCAGGGCGGCGGCAACATGATCGCCGACGTAACCCTGCAGCGTGCGGTGTTCCAGGGTCCGCCGAACAAGTTCGAGGCGGGCACCGGGAACATCGCCGATGCCGTCGGGCTGGGTGAGGCACTGCGGTACGTCGAGCGCATCGGCATCGACAGAATCGCCGAATACGAGCACGCGCTGTTGGAGTACGCGACACCGCGGTTGGCGGCGATTCCCGGCGTGACTCTGGTCGGGACGGCCGATCACAAGGCCTCGGTGCTGTCGTTCGTGCTCGACGGACATGATCCGGTGGAGGTAGGTAAGGCGCTGAACGCCGACGGCATCGCGGTGCGCGCCGGTCATCACTGCGCGCAACCGATCCTGCGCCGGCTGGGGCTGGAGCAGACGGTGCGGCCATCGTTCGCGTTCTACAACACCTTCGACGAGATCGACGTCTTCATCGACGCCGTACGGCGACTGGCGGAAAGCGGCGGCCCCAAGGCCTAACGGGACCAGCGGCCGGGCGGCTCACCCCGCCCGGCCCACCACCGTCAGCAACACTGCCGAATCTTCCAGCGCCGTAAGGTCGTGGCGCTCTTGCGGAATGACCACATACTGCCCAGCCGCGGCGGCCGCCCTGGCGTTGGAGGTGGCCAGCTCAACCCGCCCCTTGAGCACCAATAGGGTTGCCTCGCCGGGGTTTTCATGCTCGGCAAGCTTCGCGCCCGCCGCCAGAGCCATGACCACCTGGCGTAGCGCGTGGCCACTACCCCCGTGCACGGTGTGTGCCGACCGGCCGCTGTGCGCACTTCGCGCCGTTTCGACGTGCTCGTCGCCTAGGGCCGTTATCGAGATGACGTCCATGCCTGCCTCTCTTTCGTGTGTGGCTCCAGCACCATGCTGACCGTGCAGTCACCGTGAGCGGCGTCGGGTGACACGGTGACCTGAAACCGCCCGCCAATTGCCTCGGCGTTGACGTCGAGCACTTCCTGGATCAGGCCCCGCTGGATGCCCCGGACCACCTCCGGTGCCGTCGTGGCGATCTCGGCAAGTGGGCACGAACAGATCTGCACGGTGACTCGCCCGAACGACATCAACGTCGAGTGCACCGTAAAGCCAAGTTCACCAAGGGTTTCCACGACCAAGTCCGCGGCAGGCAACGGGTCCCGGCGCCGCGCCACATTCACGCGGTGCGCTAGGTCGGCCCCGACCAGCGCGGCACGCGATTCACGCTCGGCGGCGCTGCCACCGAGATGTACCGCGAACAACGCCACCACGTCGGCGTAGTCGAGGCGGGGCGCGATCGCGTACGACAGGCTGGGCCTGCCCGCCTTCTGCTCGGCGGCACCACCACGCCGGACAATATGCCCCTGCTCTTCGAGGGTCTTGAGATGGAACCGCACCGTGGTGATGTGTATCCGCAGACTGTCGGCGATGTGTTGAGCGCCCACCGGCCGTGACGCCTGGCGCAGCACGTCCAGGACGCGCTCGCGCTGTTGGCCCGCTCTACGGTTGACGGTCATTCCGGACGGACACCGACAATCGCGACCGCCGTCAAGGCATCCTTGTGCTCGTCGAAGGTGCGCCGCATGGCGAGCACACGTTTACGCGCCGCCCCATTCAGGAGAACGTTTTTCACCAGTCGCAGGGCCCCGACAACGCCCTCGTCGGCGACCACGCGCCGTGGGTTGAGCAGGGCCATGGGCGCCCTGTCGGTGCTCACCACCTCGAATCCCGAAGCACTGAGCAGCTCCGTCCATTCGGCCACGGTCAGTGGTCTGGCGTTGACCTTGATCGAGCGGGCAAGGGCGCGGCGAATGTCGTCCTTAGCTTCGGCGTCCACAGAATCAGGCGTGAGCCCCAGTTCGTGGATCGCGTAACGGCCGCCCGGCCGCAGCACCCGATACGCCTCGTCAACGATGGCACGTTTGGCCTTGTCGGTCTGCATGGTCAGCATCGCCTCGCCCACCACGACATCGGCACTGGCGTCGGCGAGACCGGTGCTGGCCGCATCGGCGACGATCACCCGCCCGCCGCACGGTGCGACGACGTCGCGTACCGACTGCGTGGCGGCAGCGGTGTCGTCGACACCGACGTAGGACCGCGGCCGCAATGCCACGATGTCCCGCGCGGTCCGGCCCAGCCCCGGACCCAGCTCGACCACATCCGCACCGGTCACCTTCCCGGCGGCCAGAAGCCGAGTGGTCAGTTCCAGACCGCCTGGACGCAGGACCCGCTTGCCCAGCCGCGCGAGCAGCCAGTGCCCGGGAAGGTCTTCATCTCGCCGCCCCGCCAGGGGCAGCTTTTCGTTCTCCGCCACACTTCAAATTTAGAGGAAATTTCTCCTTTTAAATAGGGCTACGTGTCTCCCCGTTGGATTCATCACGGGCGCAACCCTGCACATGCGCGCCCGATGCCGCTAGCGTGGCCCCACGTGACTGCCTCGACAACCTCTCTCAACGCCATCACCGACGCGACTCGGGCCGCCGTGGCCGGCAATCCCGCCGCGGCGCAGGTGGTATTCAAGGCCTCCGCCCAACCAGAGGGCACTGTCGGTAGCGAGATCGCCCTGGGCAAGTACCGCGTGCATGTCGATGAACCGCCGAGCCTCGGCGGGCAGAACACGGCGCCCAACCCCGTCGAGTACTACCTCGCCTCACTGCTGTCCTGCCAAGTGGTCACCTACCGGTTCTGGGCTGAAAGGCTTGGCATCCAAGTGGATTCGCTCAGCGCCAGCGCGGAGGGCGATCTCGATGTGCGCGGCTTCTTCGGCCTGGACAACACCGTCCGGCCCGGCTTTCAACAGATCCGCGTTACCGTGACGGTCTCCGGGCCAGACACCGACGAGCGCTACCGCGAGCTGCAAGAGGCCGTCGACGCCCACTGCCCGGTGCTGGATCTGACCACAGGGTCCACACCGGTACACACCACGCTGATCACCCAGGGCTCCGGCGCGTAGGCGCCCCGGCCTGCCTGAGCCAGCAAAGAACCAGACACACGCGTCCGCAACCCGCAACATATGCAGGTGACATGCACTTATTAGTAGCCATGCCCGCTAAATCAGCACAGTAGCAAGCTAATTAACGACTCCAGCGTCGGACCTAGGTGTGCGACGCATGAATCCCGGCAAATACTTCACAGCAGACTCGCAGCGGTAGAGCGCTTTTTAATCCGTAGCATCGAAGTATGCGCACCGACACAGACGCCTGGGATATTCAAACGAGCGTGGGTTCGACGGCATTGGCTGTGGCCGCCGGCCGGGCACTCGCGCGCCACCCTGTCAGCGGAACGCCGATCGACCCTTATGCCGAACTCTTCTGCCGCGCAGCGGGAGGTCAGTGGAGCGATTTGGTGCAGCGCAAGGAGTCGGACCACGCGTTGTCCAGTGAAGATTTCGGGCGCAGCTTCGCCAATTTCCAGGCCGCACGTACAACGTTCTTCGACAGCTTCTTCTCGAGGACCGGCGGTGCGGGAGTGCGCCAAATCGTGCTGCTGGCATCTGGGCTGGATTGCCGCGCATACCGCTTGCCCTGGCCTACCGGAACACGGATCTACGAGCTGGATCAGCCGCTGGTCCAACAGTTCAAGCAGGAAACTCTGGACGCCCACAATGCGGCTCCCGGCGCCATCCGCCATCCCATCTCGGTTGACCTGCGACAGGATTGGTCGACGGTCTTACAAGAAAGCGGGTTCGATCCGGCGGAGCCCTCGGCATGGCTGGTCGAGGGCCTGCTGTTCTTCCTCAAGTCCTCGGCCCAGGACCTACTCCTGGAAACCATCAACAGCCTGGCCGCGCCGGGCAGCCACATCGCAGTGGAACAGCGTGACACCTACCCCGATGTCGAATTCGCGTTGCGCCGGGCGCAGGCGGAGGACTCCGCGGGGCCCGGCGGCTCGCCGCTGGCCGATTTTCTCGCACTGATCTACAACGAGCCCCGGAGCGAAGCAGCGACCTGGCTGCGCGGCCGTGGGTGGTCTGCCGAACGGACCGCGCTGCTGGACTACATGAATACCTCTGGCTTCGAGCTCCCGGTATTTGGCAGCCTGGGCTGGGACACCCTGAGGTACACCAACATGGTGACGGCTGACAAGCAGTAACACGGGCGATCAAGCGGCCGGTCGTGAATCGCCCGCCCGAACTGCCCCTAAGAGCGGTGGCGGAGGGATTTGAACCCCCGGACGGTGTTAGCCGTCTCTCGCTTTCAAGGCGAGTGCATTAGGCCGCTCTGCCACGCCACCGTCGGCAAGCCTAGCGGCTCCGCGTGGCGGCTTACTCCCCGCCGCGTCCGTCGGCGTCGTGCAGCGCCTCTTCGGCCCCCTCACCCACCCGCCGGAAACTCTCGGCGATGGCCGCCTGCTGGGGCCGGGTCAGGCGCATCAGATAGTGCTCCCGCACGCATTCGGAGTACGTCCGCATGGCCGCCTCGCCCAGCGTGCGCCCCTGCTCGGTCAGCGCCGCCAGCACCGCGCGGCGATCCTGCGGCATCGACCCCCGCTTCACCAGGCCCTGTTCCTCCAGGCGGCGCACCTGGTGGGTGATCCGGCTACGCGAGGCCAGCAGACTGCTCGCAATATCCCCCATGCGGCAACTGCCGTTGGCAGATCGCAACAACTGCTGCAGCACATGAAAATCGGTGAGCGAAATGCTGTGCGATGCAACCATCTTGCGATTCAATAGAAAATTTAGCCGGTTTGTTGCCACCCAAAAGTTTTGCCATGAACGAAATTCCGCGAGATCAAGTCCCGGAACTTCACTCTCCGAACGCGTACTCATACGCCATCCCCCTTCCCGCCGACCACGCTGTGGCCTAGACCGCGCCTCCGTCCGCTGCGTCTAATAACCCAGTGGCCGATAGCTCGGCATAGTCTGGATGACATGCACGCTATCACCGTTGACAATCCGGGTGGGCCAGAAGCGCTGTGCTGGACGGAAGTTCCCGATCCAATCCCAGGTCCCGGCGAGATCTTGATCGACGTGACCGCCGCGGCAGCTAATCGTGCCGATCTGCTGCAACGTCAGGGGTTATACAACCCACCACCTGGAGCAAGCTCCATTCTGGGCTTGGAATGTTCCGGCACCATCGCCGCTCTTGGCACGGGCGTTACGCAATGGTCTGTGGGACAACCCGTTTGCGCGCTGCTTTCCGGCGGCGGCTACGCGGAAAAAGTGGTTGCGCCCGCTAGCCAGTTGCTACCGATACCGGCCAACGTCCCCATCGACGTCGCGGCCGCACTTCCCGAGGTCGCGTGCACGGTGTGGTCCAACATGATGATGGTCACGAAAATGTCAGCGGGACAATCAATCCTGATCCATGGTGGCGCCAGTGGCATCGGCACCCACGCCATTCAGGTAGCCAAGGCACTGGGCCTGCGGGTCGCCGTCACCGCCGGCACTCCCGCCAAGCTCGACGCCTGTCGTGATCTTGGCGCAGACCTCACCATCAACTACCGCGACACAGATTTTGTACAGGCCGTTCACAGTTTTACCGACGGCGCCGGCGTCGATCGAATTCTCGACATCATGGGAGCGAAGTATCTGGGCCGGAACATCGACGCCCTCGGCAACGACGGACACCTGATCATCATCGGCATGCAAGGGGGCATAGCCGCCGAACTGAACATCGCCAGGCTGATCGCCAAACGCGGCTCGCTCACCGCCACCACGCTGCGCGCCCGCCCCAACGACGGTCCCTCCGGGAAGGCGGCGATCGTCGAATCGGTCCTGCAGAACCTATGGCCGCTGGTCGAGGCGGACAAGGTCCGTCCCATCGTGGGCGCCGAGATTCCGCTGAGCCAGGCTGCCGAGGCACACCGGCTGCTGGAGAACGGCGAGGTCCTAGGAAAGGTGCTGCTGACCCGCTGAGCCGTCGAGTGTGAGCGTCAGGGCGCGAATATCCCCGAGTGTGAGCCCCAGCGCTCACACTCGGTGAGGAGTGGGGCCAGCCAGGGTCAGCCCAGCGAGGCGACCGCGCGCACCAGCTGGTCGACCTCGGCGGCCGTCGAATAGTGGCCCAAACCGACCGTGATCGCGCCGCCGATCTCGTTGACACCGATGGCGTCGAGCACCCGCGAGCTGGTGTTGGCGATCGCACACACCCCGTTGTCGGCCAGGCGCTGCACCACACGGTCCGCCGGAACACCGATCACCGTGAAGCTGAGCGCCGGAATCCGGTCCTCGGGCGCCCCGATGACCATGACACGCGGCAACGTCCGTAGCGCGCTCACCAGGTACCGGAACAGCCAGTCCAGATAGGCGCCCGCGGAGTTCAGGGACGTCAGCAGCCGCTCCCGCCGGGTACCCGACGCGGACTCGTCCAGACCGGCCAGGTACTCGACGCTGGCGACCAGACCGGCCAGCATCGCGAACTGATGCCCGCCCAGCTCCAGCCGCGCCGGACCAGTGGCCAACGGATTGAGTGAGATCGAACTGATCGAATCCAGCAGCGCCGGGTCCCGGAACACCAGCGCGCCCACCGGCGGTCCACCCCACGCCGTCGCATTGAACGCGACGACATCGGCATCCAGGTCCTCGATATCGAAGCCGCGATACGGCACCAGGCTCGAACAATCCATCACCACGAGCCCACCGACCGCATGTGCGAGCTTGGTGGCCTGCTGCAGATCCGGCACCGTGCCCAGCGTCGACGACGCCGCCGTCACCGCCACCAGGCGAGTCGGCTTGGTAATCAACGACTCCCACTGCCACGACGGCAGGTCGCCGGACTCGATATCCACCTCGGCCCATTTGACCTTGGCGCCGTACCTGTTGGCTGACCGCAACCAGGGCTGCACGTTGGCCTCTTCGTCGAGCCGGGACACCACCAGCTCATAGCCGAGACCCGCCTTGGACGACGACCCCTCCGCGAGGGAGTTCAGCAGGATCGCGCGATCGCTGCCCAGCACCACCCCGCCCGGGTCGGCGCCCACCAGGTCGGCGGCGGCGTGCCGGGCGGCCTCCAGAACTGCGGCGCTGCGCCGCGCACTGGGGTGCGGGCCCCGCGTGTCGGAAAAGGATCCCCGGAAAGCTGTGGATACAGTCGTAGCAACCGCATCAGGGATCAACATCCCTGCCTGGGTATCGAAATGTACCCACCCGTCGCCGAGGGACGGGTGCAAACCACGCACCCGGGCGACGTCATATGCCATGCCAGACACCTTAGATGCTCATCACAGGTCACGGCGCTGAACCCGTCGTTGCACGACGCCCCGACGGACGACGGTTAACCGCGCCGTCTCGTGTAGTCATACTAGGACAATGTCGTTTGCTTTCGGGGTGGCTGCGGCACTGCTGTTGCTGTTCATCCCAGGCTGGCTGATTGGCCGAGCCTTTGGGCTACCAACACATTCGGCCGCCGTCACCGCACCTGCATTGACCTACGGGCTAGTTGGACTCTGTATCGTCACCTTCGGCTCAATTGGCATACCGTGGAACTCACTTTCCGCCGGGTTTGCGCTGCTGGGCGCGATCGTCATCGCACGGCTGCTGTGGCGCTGGCTGCGGCCAAAAAACCACGCTGCACAATCAACGTCACAAAATCGTGCGGCGCTCGCCGCCGTCACGTTCGGCGTCGCGCTCGGGGCGGCTCTCATCTTCTACGCATTCCTGCGTGGACTGACCAACTGGCAATCGATTCCCAGCACCTGGGACTCGATGTGGCACGGCAACACCATCCGCTACATCCTCGATACCGGGCAAGCATCGTCGACCCGCATGGGCGACCTCCGCAATGTGGAGACACACGCCACCCTGTACTACCCGTCGGCCTTCCACGGGCTGGCCGCGGTGCTCTGCCAGCTGACCGGGGCCGCCCCCACCACGAGCTACACGCTCTACTCCGTCGCCGGCTCGCTGCTCTTCCCGCTCTGCGCCGCGGCACTGGCCTGGCAGCTGCTACGCGGCCGGACCACCCGCACCTTCCAGGCCGGCTCCGCAGCCACCGCGGCGGCGCTGTCGGCCTCATTCAGCGCGCTGCCCTATGTCGAGTTCTACGTCTCGGCCATCCCCAACCTGATGTCCTTCGCCCTGGTGGGTCCGGCGATGATCGCTATCACCAGCGTCGTCGCCGACCGCAGCCGCATTCCGGTGGCCATCCTCGCGTTCGTGGGTATCGCCTCGGTACACACCTCGGGCGCCATCGTGGCCGTTGTCTTCGTGGCCGCCTGGTGGCTGTTCGCCCCCCTGTCCCGGCGTCGCGGCGAGAAGCCAAAAGATAAGCGCCGCTTGGGAAGCGGTTTCATACCGCTGGCCCTCGCGGGCGTGGGATCACTGCTTCTGCTCTATCCGCAGCTGCGCACGCTGCTGCTGTTGTCCGAGATCATCGCCGGGCACCAATTCACCACGCCATGGGGCAAGAAGCGTGCCTTGCTGGATGCCCTCACCCAGCACACCCGCCACCTTGCCGACTACCCCGTGCAGTCCGCACTGCTGGGGCTGGCGCTGCTGGGCGCGCTGGTGCTGATCGTCAAACGTGTGTACTGGCCGATTGCCGTCTGGCTGCTGCTGGTAGTGGCGATTGTCCACTCCTCCAAACCTTTTGGCGGATTCATCGGCCACGCGGTGGCGCTCTTCTCCGACGCCTTCTACAGCGACCCGCGTCGCTTGTCCGCCATCGTCTGCCTGCTACTGGCGCCGGCCGCGGGGATCGGCCTATTCGCCCTGGCCGCCGCCGCGCTGGCCGGGCTGCGCAGGGCACGCGCCGCGCGGGCCGACGCGCGCTGGGCACTGGTGGCCACCGCTGTCGTGTTGGCGGTGGTCTGCGGTTTCTCGGCCCGGCACTACTTCCTGCCGCACAAGTACCTCGTGGGCGCCAAATACGACCAGGTGATGGTCGGGCCCAAGAAACTCGACGCCTTCGCGTACCTGGCGACCCTGCCCGGCGCCAAGAACACCACCATCGGCGACGGAAACGTGGACGGCTCGGGCTGGATGTACGCGGTCGCGGGCCTGCACCCGCTGTGGACGCACTACGACTTCCCGCAGCAGCAGGGGCCGGGTTATCACCGCTACATCTTCTGGGCCTACGCGGACGACGCCGATACCGACAGGCGCGTGACCGAAGCTGTGCATGCGCTGAACATTCGCTACGTCATGACCAGCACTCCCGTAGTCCAGGGGTTCACAGTTCCCGACGGACTAAGGTCGTTGGACATATCCCGATCATGGAGAAAGCTGTACGACAACGGCGCCGCCCAGATCTACGAATGGGTTGGCGACCGAAAACCAGATGCGGAAGGTGACAAATGACCCATCCAGGTCATGACGAGGACGACGACCAGGTGATCATCCTGGGCGCACAGGAACGCGACGCGGACAGCGCCGCCGATGATGACCTGTCGGTCACCGATCTCGTCGAACAGCCCGCCAAGGTGATGCGCATCGGCACGATGATCAAGCAGCTGCTGGAGGAAGTGCGCGCGGCTCCGCTCGATGACGCCAGCCGCTCCCGGCTGCGCGAGATCCACGCCACCTCCATCCGCGAACTCGAAGAGGGGCTGGCCCCCGAGCTGCGCGAGGAGCTGGAGCGCCTGGCGTTGCCGTTCAACGAGGACACCATTCCCTCCGATGCCGAGCTGCGCATCGCACAGGCGCAGCTGGTGGGCTGGCTAGAGGGGCTGTTCCACGGCATCCAGACCGCGCTCTTCGCCCAGCAGATGGCGGCGCGCGCGCAGCTTCAGCAGATGCGTACGGGGGCGCTGCCTCCGGGCCTTTCGGTACCCGCGCAGGGCGGCGGCAGCGGCACCGGCCAGTACCTGTAGGCCGCGCGACGATGGTCAGTATCCAGACCCACGAGGCGTGGGTGGAATTCCCGATATTCGACGCCAAGTCACGCTCGCTCAAGAAGGCTTTCCTCGGCAAAGCCGGCGGCGCCATCGGGCGCAACGAGTCCAATGTGGTGGTCATCGAAGCCCTTCGTGACATCACGCTGTCCCTCAAGGAGGGCGACCGGGTCGGGCTCGTGGGCCACAACGGCGCGGGCAAATCGACTCTGCTGCGGCTACTTTCAGGAATCTATGAGCCCACACGGGGGAGCGCCTCCATCAAGGGCCGGGTCGCGCCCGTATTCGACCTGGGCGTGGGCATGGACCCGGAAATCTCCGGGTACGAGAACATCATCATCCGCGGCATGTTCCTGGGGCAGACCCGCAAGCAGATGCAGGCGAAGGTTGATGAGATCGCCGACTTCACCGAGCTGGGCGAGTACCTCTCCATGCCCCTGCGCACATATTCGACCGGAATGCGCGTACGTCTGGCCATGGGGGTGGTCACCAGCATCGACCCCGAGATCCTGCTACTCGACGAGGGCATCGGCGCCGTCGACGCCGAGTTCATGAAGAAGGCACGAATCCGGTTGCAGCAGTTGGTAGAACGCTCCGGCATGCTCGTCTTCGCCAGCCACTCCAATGAATTCCTGGCCCGGCTGTGCAACACGGCGATGTGGATCGACCATGGCACCGTCAAGATGAGCGGCGGCATCGAGGACGTGGTCCGCGCCTACGAAGGCAATGAGGCCGGCGATCACGTGGCCCAGATCCTGGCCGAAGACGACCGGCATGCCTGACAAGGTCGTCGCCGTCGTCGTCACCTACCGGCGTGCGGCGGAGCTGGCGCAATCCCTGCGGATCGTGACGGCGCAGACCGTCGCCCCGGACCATCTTGTCGTAGTGGACAACGACAACGACCCCGCCGTCAAGGCACTCGTCGAGGGGCAGCCGGTCGCCGCCACATACTTGGGATCCACCCGAAACCTGGGCGGCGCAGGCGGATTCGCGCTCGGCATGCTGCACGCACTCACCCTGGGCGCCGACTGGGTCTGGCTTGCCGACGACGACGGCCGGCCCGGCGGCACCGATGTCTTGGAAACACTGCTGGCTTGCGCCCACAAGCATCGCCTCGCGGAGGTATCGCCCATGGTGTGCGATATCGACGATCCCGGTCGGTTGGCGTTCCCCTTGCGGCGCGGGCTGGTGTGGCGCCGCAGGGCAGAGGAACTGCGCACCGAGGCCGGCCAGGACCTACTGCCGGGCATTGCCTCACTGTTCAACGGCGCGCTGTTCCGGGCGGAAACCCTGGAGGCTGTGGGTGTTCCCGATCTGCGCCTGTTCGTTCGCGGCGACGAGGTGGACGTGCACCGGCGACTGGTGCGCTCGGGCCTGCCATTCGGCACCTGCCTCGACGCGACATACCTGCACCCCAACGGCGCCGCGGAGTTCAAACCCATTCTGGGCGGGCGCATGCACACTCAGTATCCCGATGATGCCACCAAGCGGTACTTCACCTACCGCAACCGCGGCTATCTGATGTCGCAGCCCGGCATGCGTAAGTTGCTGCTCCAGGAATGGGTGCGTTTCGGGTGGTACTTCTTGATCACCCGGCGCGACCCGGCCGGGCTGCGTGACTGGATCGCGCTGCGCCGCTTGGGCCGCCGCGAGCAGTTCGGCAGGCCGGGCAATCCGACTCCTTCCGTACAGGAGAAGTGAGAATGACCAACGAACTACTGGAATTGTCTTCGGACTCCCGCACTTTCAAGCGCGCATGGCGTGACCTGTCGGAAGGTTTCGAACACCGGCAGCTGTGGCTGCAGCTGGGCTGGCAGGACATCAAGCAGCGCTACCGGCGCTCGGTACTGGGACCTTTCTGGATCACCATCGCCACCGGATCCACGGCGCTGGCGATGGGCATCTTGTACTCGCAGCTGTTCAAACTGCCGCTGGCCGAGCACCTGCCCTATGTGACCATCGGTTTGATCGTCTGGAACCTGTTCAACGCCGCCATTCTTGAGGGCTCTGACGTCTTCGTCGCGAACGAGGGCCTGATCAAACAGCTGCCGACGCCTCTGAGCGTGCATGTGTATCGGCTGGTGTGGCGGCAGCTGTTGTTGTTCGCGCACAACATCATCATCTTTGTGATCGTGGTCGCGGTATACACACCGCACTGGCACATCACCGATCTCAGCTTCATCCCCGCACTGGTGTTGATCACGCTGAATTGTGTATGGGTTTCCCTGGTATTCGGCGTGCTGGCCACCCGCTATCGGGATATCTCACCACTGCTGGGCAGCCTGGTGCAGCTGCTGTTCTTCATGACGCCGATCATCTGGAACGAGCGCATGCTCAATGAGCGGGCCGGAAAATTGGCCGCCGTGGTGCAGCTCAATCCGTTCGTGCACTTCTTGGCCATCATCCGTGACCCGCTGCTGGGCCTGGACCAACAGCTGCACCACTGGATCATCGCGCTGGCGATCACGGTGGTTGGCTGGGTCGTCGCGATCGTGGTGATGCGCCAGTACCGCGCCCGGGTTCCGTATTGGGTTTAGTCATGCCTGATGTCACACATCGGGGACGCCGTTGGCTGGCGGCCTCTGCCGGTTGCGCCCTCACCGTCTATGCACTGTTGTGGATCGGCTATGTGCGGCAGTGGGCGTGGTTGACTCGTCTCGACGACGCTGCGCTGAGCCGTGCGCACGGTTACGGCGCCGCCCATCCCGGCTGGGTCGGTGCCTGGGATTGGTTCTGCACAATCTTGGGCCCCAACGCCTTCCGCCTCGCGGTGGGGGTGCTCGTGGTCGTGCTGCTGTGGCGGCGCCAACTGCGCCCGGCCATGTTTCTGGTGCTGACCGTGGAACTCAGCGGATTGATCAACGAACTGGCCAAGGCGCTGGTGCATCGGCCCCGTCCGGCAACCGCACTGGTGAGTGCGTATTCGTCGTCCTTTCCATCAGGACATGCCATGGGGATCGTCGTCTGCGTGCTGGCGCTCCTGGCCTTGGCGTTACCGAAAGCCGATGCCGCGCTGCGGCCCTGGCTCTGGGCGCTCGGTGCCGCACTGATTGTCGCGATAGGGGTGGGCCGGGTCGTGCTCAACGTCCATCACCCTTCCGATGTGCTGGCGGGTTGGGTGCTTGGCTACGCATACTTCGTCGGATGCCTGCTGGCGCTGCCACCCATCAGGGCAGCGGGCGAAACACCGCCAGTGCCCGATAACGCACCTTGAAGTGGGCTTGCGCGTATTTGTCGCCGGCCTCACCGTCACGAGCGAGCACCGTGGGACCGTCCACCGCGGTGAAGGAGAATTCGGGCACCTGTAGCTCGTGGTAGAGCGGGCTGCGTTGCAGCCGCCCCAGCACCAGCGCGGTAAGAATCCGCACGCCACTGAACCTGCGACCGGTCTCCAGGATTCGCACATCGATCAAGCCGTCATCCATGCGGCCGCGCAGAGATGGCGCGAAACCCGAAGGCAGATATAGCGAATTACCCAGGAAGAACAGCGAAGTCTGAATGGTCTTGTTATCGAATCGGATACGCACCGGATGGTCGCGCCGCAGCATGTGCAGCATGGCGTAGACAGCGGCCAGCGGTTTACCTATGCGCCGCTCAAGCTTCTCACGGACCTGGACGAATTTGGGGTATGAACCGATGCTCGCGGTATTGATCACCACCTGGTCCTCATTCAGGTAGACCAAGTCGACTCGGCTGACACTTCCCCGGCGGATCGCATCGACAGTTTTGGCGACACTGTCACAGCCGATGTCCTTGGCGAAATGATTGAAGGTGCCGCCGGGAAAGACCGCCAATGGCGTATCGGTTTCTGCCGCAACACCGGCGGCGCATGCCACGGTGCCGTCACCGCCACCGACCGCCAGCACTTCGGCCCGGCCCGCCGCCGTGCGCATCACCTCGACGACATCATCGTCCTTGTGTAGCTCAACAATTTCGGTGCGGGGCAACGCCTTGCGCACCTGATCCAGAATCCGCTGACCGGTGCCATCCCCGGACGCCGGGTTGACCACCAGCACCACGCCCTCACCCTCGGGCCGCGGGGCGGTATCCACCCGCAGCGGGTCTCCCGCGGAAACAGCCGTCGTCACGATCGGCGGCACCACCCGCGCCCCCAGTACCGCCAGCCCCGCCCCGATTCCGAACCCGGCGAACACATCACCGGGATAGTGCACCCCGGTGGCCACCCGCGACAGCCCTACCAGGCCCGCCAGCAGCGAGAGCCCCAGACCCAGCGGCGGACTTTCCAGGCCCACCCCCACCGCGAAGGCCGCCGCACTCGCCGAATGCCCCGAGGGCAGTGACGACGACGTGGGGACCCGCCTGCTGCGCCGCATCAGCGGCACCGACAGATAGTTCGGCCGCTCTCGCCGGCGCAGCCGCTTGGCCACCTGGTTGGTGACGGCGCTCGTCACCGCCAAGGTCACCAGCCCGCGGCCGGCGCCGCGCTGAGCGGCCGGCCTGCCGAACATCACCAGTCCGGCCCCGATACCGATCCAGAGCTTGGAGTGGTCGGCGGCGCGAGTGAGCCGCGGCATGACGGCATCCAGCAGCGGGCTCGGCGACTCCGCGATGGCCTCGAAGACCTCGCGGTCCAGTGTGCCCAGCCCATCGCCAATCTGGCGCAGACCCCTCAAAGAATTGCGTGACGGCAAGAAACCCATGCAGCCCAACATATCCCGCTTCGCCCGCGGCTGGCGGTGATCCGTCAGCAGTTGACGGCGGGAGGCTTCGCGTCGGCACGGAAGGACACGTGCACGTGATCCATGTGGTTGGCGGTCGGGCTGCCGCGGTTCTCCATCATCGACCAGCCGTTGCCGTCGTTGTATCGCTGCTGCCAGATCACGTAGGTGACACCCAACCGATCACGGTTGGCCAGAACGAAATTCGCGAGTGCGGTACCGGTCGAATACGAGCTCGTCATGAAGTCCAGGGCCAGTCCGCGGCCATGATCACCGCCGCCGCCGCGGCCGTTGGCACCACCGATATCACCGATCCCGAACATCCCCTTCAGGAAGTTTCCCGCCTGCGCCACCGCAGGCCGCGCACCCGCCAGCACCGTTGAGCACGGCGTGACGGCTCTGGCCCTGGCCTCCATGGCCAGCGCCTCACCCGAGATGTAGCGGCGGTCCCGCTGCGCCCGTGGCAGCTCGGCGATGAGGGCGATCGCATTCTGCGGAGCCTTGATCGACAACTGAACGTGGGGCTTCTCGACTTCGCTCACGACGCCCATCACGGCGGCACCGGCAACGAGTGACAGCGCGAGGCCCGCGACGCGCGAGAGCGCCATCGCGGGCCTCTTCTCACCGTCCTTCGCACGCCATCTCGCCAAGATCACCTGGTCAGATTACGAAACGATCACGCTTCTGTCACGCCGACGGCGAAGATTGTGGCAAATCTATGCACGACGCGGAGGTGCGTTGCGGGTAGTGACAGCGATGCGATTCCAGGCGTTGATCGTCAGGATCATCCCGATGATCTGTCCCAGCTCGCGCTCGGTGAATTCGGCGGCGGCCCGCGCGTAGGTCGCATCGGATACGTGCTCACCTGCGGAAAGCACGGTGGCCTCCTCGGTGAGGGCCAGCGCGGCCTTCTCCCGCTCGGTGTAGATATCGCCGGCCTCGGCCCAGGCGTTCAGCAGGTAGATGCGCTGCTCGGTCTCGCCCTGCTTGCGGGCGTCGTGGGTGTGCATATCGAGGCAAAACGCACAGTGATTGAGCTGCGATGCGCGGATCTTGATGAGCTCGGCCAGGCTGGGCTCGACATCCTTGGCCGAAGCGATACTCAGCGCCATCATGGCCTCGTAGACCTCGGGTGAGACCTTGTCCATGCGGATGCGCGGCTGGTGGGTCGGGACGTTCAGGGTGCTTGTCATGCCTCAACGCTAGAACCGTAAAGGCCCACTTTCATGGTTCAATTCCAGCATGAGTTCGTGGGCCAATTCGGCGGCGCGGGCACCGCGCCCGCTCAGCCACGACCTGCATCTCGACCTGCGCCAGACCATCACCCCCGGAACTCGGGGCGTGCGCGAGTTGCTGATTTCGGCACTGCGGGATGCCGTCAGGTCCGGGCGTCTCACCGTCGGGGCCATGCTGCCGCCGTCCCGAACCCTGGCCGGTGACCTGGGCCTGGCACGCAATACCGTCGCGGAGGCCTACGCCGAACTCGTCGCCGAGGGCTGGCTCGAATCGCGGCAGGGCTCGGGTACCCGCGTGGTCAATCGCGGCCAGGACCAACTGCCGCCCCGCCCACGTGGAGCGGGCACGCCCCCGCCGCACAACCTCATGCCCGGCTCCGGAGACGTCACCGCCTTTCCGCGTACCGACTGGCTCGCCTCGGCGCGCCGCGCGCTGAGCAATGCGCCGCACGAGGCCCTGCGCTCCGGCGACCCGCGCGGACGTCACGAATTGCGTTCCGCGGTCGCCGAATACGTGTCGCGGGTGCGCGGCGTGCGCACCACACCCGACTCGGTCCTGATCTGCGCGGGCACCCGTCACGCCGTGGAGATCCTGACCCGGATGTACGGCCTGAGCCGGCCGATCGCGGTCGAGGCCTACGGACTGTTCATCTTTCGCGATTGCATCGAGGCGACGGGCGGCTCCAGCACGCCCATCGGATTCGATGACGAGGGCGCCGTCGTCAGCGACTTGGACACCCTCGACACCTCGGCCGCGCTGGTGACTCCGGCGCACCACTTCCCACACGGGCTACCGCTGCACCCGACACGGCGCACCGCGGTGGTGGACTGGGCGCGCCGCACCGACTCGTACGTTCTGGAAGACGATTACGACGGCGAGTTCCGGTACGACCGTCAACCGGTTGGCGCACTGCAGAGCCTCGATCCGGACCACGTCGTGTATCTGGGTTCGGCGAGCAAGAGCCTGGCACCCGTGCTGCGGCTGGGCTGGATGGTGCTGCCGCCGGAACTGGTGGATGCCGCGGTGGCGGCCGCGGGCGGCGGCCAGTGGTACGTCGACGCGATCTCGCAGCTCACCATGGCGGACTTCATCGCGGGCGGCCACTACGACCGGCACATCCGCCGGATGCGCGGCCGATACCGCCGGCGGCGCGACCTGCTGGTGGCACGGCTCGCCGACTACGACGTCGGTGTCCGGGGATTGTCCGCCGGCCTGCACCTGCTGCTGACCCTGCCCGACGGCGCCGAATCCGAGGTGCTGTATCGGGCCGGTGAGGCCGGGGTGGCGCTGGCCGGGCTGTCGCGGCTGCGTCATCCCCTGGCCGGCCCACACGTCCCTAACCCGGACGGCGTGGTGGTCAGTTTCGGCACACCGGCCGACCACGGTTTCGGCCCGGCCGTCGACGCGCTGTGCGGTGTGCTCGCGGCCAGCGGCCTGTGAGACCCGGACGGCCCGGATGGCACTGTCTGGCAGTGCCAGGCCTCGTCATGGCAGCAGGTCAGGGCGATGGTTGAGGCATGCCCATCTTCGAGTCCTCCGCAGGCCCCATCCACTACCACGAGAGCGGAGACGGCCCACCGATCGTCTTTGTGCACGGGCTCTTCGTCACCGGAACCATGTGGCGCAAGATCATCGAGCCGCTGAGCGCGCGGTTCCGCTGCATCGCACCCGATCTTCCGCTCGGCGCGCACAAGACGCCTGTGAACCCCGGCAGTGAACTCAGCCCGCGCACGGTCGCCGGGCTGGTCCGTGAGCTCATCGAAAGCCTAGACCTCGAGGACGTCACCATCGTCGCCACCGACACCGGCGGGGCCATCACCCAACTACTCCTTGCCGACGGCTGCGACAGAGTCGGCCGCGTGGTGCTCACACCATGCGACTCCTTCGATAACTTCCTGCCGAAGTCGATTCGCATCTTCCAATATTGGGCACGCGTTCCCGGCACCGACTTTGTGCTGCGGCCATTCAAACTGCGGGCGGCACAGCGCGCACTCGGCAATACCCTTGCCAAGCACTCGATTCCCGACGATGTGCTGGCCGAGTGGGTGTCGCCTCTGCTGGCGCAACAGGGCATCCGCAACGATGTGCGGGCCTTCCTGCGCGGCATCGACAACCGCGACACACTGGCCGCCGCCGAGACGCTGCGCGGCTTCGAGCGCCCCGTGCTGCTGCTGTGGCCACGCAAGCTGCCGTTCTTCCCGTTCGCCCATGCCGAGCGCTGGGTGAGCCTGCTGCCGAACGCCAGACTGGTCGAGGTACCCGACAGCTACACCTTTGTCAGCGAGGACCAGCCCGAGCTGATGGTGCGCGAGATCGAGGCATTCGTCGGGCAGCGCGTATAGGTGCCCGTCAGCGGCCGGCGGTGGCCTCGAAGAACCAGGACATGACCAGTGCGCCGGGATCTTCGACGCCGCGGGCCGCCTCGCCCACATAACTGGCCCGGCCACGGGCGGCCATCGAATTCTTGGTGGCCTCCACCCCTGCGGCGGCGGCCCCGGCCGCCGATCGCAGCGCCGCGGCCAGTGCGGCGCCCGCTCTCACCGCCTCATCGAGTGCGTCCGCGGCCGGGGCTAGCGCGTCGACGACGGTCTTGTCTCCCACCCGGGCCCCGCCGAGAGCCTGGATCTGTTCCAGCGCCTGACGCACCGCGCGGGCCACCCGCTCGACGGACCAGGGCTCGCTGCCGAGCCCGGCGTACAACGCGCGGAAGAAGGTTCCGAACACCGCGCCAGAGGTACCGCCCGCACGCACGAAGTACGACGTCGACAGGGCCAGCAGCACCTGGTCGTCGGTTCCGCGCAGCGGTAACTCGTAGTGCCGCAATGCCGCCGCCATGTTGGTGCCGAAATCGCCGTCTCCGGCACGCCGATCCAAGTCGGTGAGCGCACCCACCGACTCGCGAACCCGTCCCACGAACGCGGAGAGCCACGGGTTTTCCGGCCCCTGGTCGGCACGGTCATCAGGTTCGATGATCGTGCCGTCGGTAAGCGTGCCCACGGGTGGCCCGGTCACCACCGGCCAGCCCGGCGCACTGGTGGGCGCGTCCCACAGCTCAAGCATCTCCCGGTCCGCGCGCACCACGGTCAGCGAGAAACCCGCCATGTCCAGCGCCGTCACGAAGCTACCGACCAAGCTGCGGGCCACCGCGATTCCCGCTGCCGCCAACTGAGCCGCCGCCTCACCGAAGAGCAGATTCAGCTCCAGCGGGTGCGTGGCCCCGAGCCCGTTGACGACGACGATCACCTCGTCTCCGCCGGTCACTCGTGCCGCCGGCAGGATGCGGGCCAGCAGCGCCGCCACAATCTCCGCTGCCCGCGCGACCGGCGCACGGCCGACACCGCGCTCCCCGTGAATCCCGATCCCGATTTCCATCTGACCGGCGGGCAGATCGAAGGACGGGACCGGCGAGCCCGGAACCGTACCGGGCGCCAGTGCCACCGCCATGCTGCGCGCGGCCGCCACCACCCGGCGGCCAAGCGCGGCCACCGCGGCCAAATCGTCGCCACGTTCGGCTGCAGCACCACAAAGCTTTTCCACCACCACGGTGGCGGCCGTGCCACGGCGGCCGGGCCCGCCGGAATCGGACGCCTCCGTCGCGACGTCGTCGTCAACCAGCACCACGTCGGTGCGCACCGCCGACTCCGCGGCGATCTGGCGCGCGATGGAGAAATTCATCACGTCGCCGGTGTAGTTCTTCACCACATGCAGCACGCCGCCACCGGCATCCGCCGCGACAGTGGCACCCGCGATCTGCAGGGCGTTGGGAGACGTGAAGATCAGGCCAGGGCAGGCGGCGGTGAGCATGCCACGGCCGATGAATCCGGGGTGCAAGGGTTCGTGCCCGGAGCCTCCGCCGGATACGACAGCTACCTGGCCGGGCCGCAGCGGCGCATCTCTGATCAGGTACCCGTGCTCACGATTCCACCGCAGGTCGCCGGTGGACGCGACCAGGCCACGCAGCGAATCCGGGATGAAGCTGTCCGGCGAGTTCAGGAAGTTCCGCGCAGGGACCATGCGGCAACGGTATGGCTCCGGCGCCGAGTGTGAGCGCCAGTGCGGAGAAAACGCCGAATGTGCGCGTTAGTGCTCACACTCGGCGGATGGGGCAGGGCGGCTTACTCGTCGTCCTTGGCGTGATCGGCGACGCCCGGGTTCGGATCGCGTGACAGGTCAATCAACGGATCGACGCCTTCGCCCTCGGCCCGCTCGTGCCGTCCGTGCTGTGGAGTCGTCATAGCTGCCCCTCATATGTCGATGTTCCAGCAATCCTTCGCGACCCTACCCGCGCGCGAAAGTTCATGCCCGCGCTCCGCGATGAGCGCCGGTACCGGGAACCTGGCATAGGCTCTGGCCCGTGTCAGATGCCTCAGCCGAACAGGCGCCGCTGCCGCTGACCACGCAGGCGGCCCGTTTCGTCATCACCGGCGGACTTTCTGCCATCGTCGATTTCGGCCTGTATGTGCTGTTCCTGCACCTTGGGCTGCAGGTCAACGTTGCCAAGTCCCTTAGTTTTGTGGCGGGAACCACCACCGCGTACCTGATCAACCGGCGCTGGACGTTCCAAGCCGAACCCAGCCGTGCCAAGTTCATCGCGGTGATGGCCCTCTACGGCCTCACCTACGCCGTTCAGGTCGGTATCAATTACCTGTTCTATATGCAGTTCGAGGACAAGCCGTGGCGGGTGCCCGTGGCCTTCGTCATCGCGCAGGGCACCGCGACTGTCATCAACTTCGTCGTCCAGCGCGCGGTGATCTTCCGGATCCGCTGAGCCGCTACGCTCAATTACCGATGACAACTCCGAAGTCCGAGCTACCTCTCACGCCCCGCGCCCTGACCGGGTTCGGCCGCACCGCGCCCACCGTGGCGCATGTGCTCTCCACCCCCGACGTCGACGTCATTGCCGAGGCCGTGCGCCGGGTTGCCGACGCGAGCTCCAGCAGCCCCGCCCATTTGCGCCGCGGCATCGTCGCGCGCGGCCTGGGCCGCTCCTACGGCGATCACGCCTGCAACGGCGGCGGCATCGTCGTCGATATGACGCCGCTGAACCGGGTGCATTCGATCAGCGCCGAAACCGCGATCGCCGACGTGGACGCCGGTGTGAGCCTTGATCAGCTGATGAAGGCCGCGCTGCCCTTCGGCCTGTGGGTGCCGGTGCTGCCGGGTACCAGGCAGGTCACCGTGGGCGGTGCCATCGGCTCCGACATCCACGGCAAGAACCACCACAGCGCGGGCAGCTTCGGCAACCACGTCGTGTCCCTGGATCTGTTGATGGCCGACGGCGACGTGCGCACCATCACCCCCGACGGCCCCGACAGCGAGCTGTTCTGGGCCACTGTCGGCGGCAATGGCTTGACCGGGATCGTGGTGCGTGCCCGCATCGCGATGACCCGCACCGAGACGGCGTACTTCATCGCCGACGGGGTGGCCACCCGCGACCTGGACGAGACCATCGCCGTGCACCAGGACGGCACCGAGGACAACTACACCTACTCGAGCGCGTGGTTCGACCTGATCAACCCGCCGCCCAAGCTGGGCCGCGCCGCCGTCAGCCGGGGAAGTCTGGCCAAGCTGGATCAACTGCCGCCGAAGCTGGCCAAGGACCCGCTGAAGTTCAGCGCGCCGCAGCTGCCCGGGTTCCCCGACCTGTTCCCGATCAACTTCATGATCAAGCCGTCGCTCATGGCGATCGGTGAGGCGTTCTACCGGATGAGCGGGAACTACCAGGGCAAGATCGTCAACCTGACGCAGTTCTATCACATGCTGGATATCACCACCGGCTGGCAATATGCCTACGGCCCAGCAGGTTTCGCGCAGCACCAGTTCCTGGTTCCGCCCGACGCGCTCGAGGAGTTCAAGGGCATCATCCGCTGGATCCAGACCCAGGGCCAGTACTCGGCGCTCAACGTCTTCAAGCTGTTCGGTCCGGGAAACAAAGCGCCGCTGAGCTTCCCGATGAAGGGCTGGAACGTCGCGATGGACTTCCCAAACAAGCCCGGTGTCAATGAGTTCCTCAACGAACTCGACAACCGGGCCATGGAGTTCGGCGGCCGGGTCTACACCGCCAAGGATTCCCGGGTGAGCGCGGAGAAATTCCACAAGATGTACCCGCGGGTCGACGAGTGGATTGCCACCCGGCGCAAGGCCGACCCACATGGCGTGTTCGCCTCCGATATGGCCCGCCGACTCGAACTGCTTTAAGAATTCACAAGGAAGACAACATGATTGACGCCACGGGTAACCCCCAGACCATCCTGCTGCTCGGCGGCACCTCGGAGATCGGCCTGGCCATCGTCGAGCGCTACCTCAAGAACGCCAAGGCTCGCGTCATCCTGGCCGACCTGCCGAATGCCCCCAAGCGCGCAGCCGCCATCGCCCAGATCGAGGCCGCGGGCGCCAAGTCCGTCGAGTACCTGGACTTCGACGCCGTCGACACCAAGAGCCACCCGGCGCTGATCGAATCCGCTTGGGCCCAGGGCGATGTGGATGTCGCCATTGTCGCCTTCGGCATTCTCGGGGATGCCGAGGAACTGTGGCAGGACCAGGCCAAGGCAGTGCTGAGCGCTCAGGTCAACTACACCGCGGCCGTGTCGGTAGGCGTGTTGATCGGCCAGAAGATGAAGGCGCAAGGTTTCGGCCAGGTCATCGCGATGTCCTCCGTGGCCGGCGAGCGGGTCCGCCGCTCCAACTTTGTCTACGGATCCACCAAGGCAGGCCTCGACGGCTTCTACCTCGGACTGGGAGAAGCATTGCGCGAGTTCGGTGTTCGCGTGCTGGTGGTCCGCCCGGGCCAGGTGCGCACCACCACGACCATCGAGCATTGGCAGGCCACCGGCGCCAAGGAGGCACCGTTCACGGTGGACAAGGAAGAGATCGCCGAGCTGGTGGTGGCCTCGGCCGCCGCCGGCAAGGAGCTGATCTGGGCACCGGGTCAGTGGCGCTTCGTGATGTCCGTGCTGCGTCACGTTCCGCGCCCCATTTTCCGCAAGTTGCCCGTGTAACCACGTCGAGATGACAGCCCAGATGACCTCGGAGTCGCGTCGGCACGTACTGGACACCACTAAGGACCTGACGCTCGCCGTCGTCACGGCGGCCGTGGTCAGCGCCATCGGGCTGCTCGCGATCGCACGTGTGGAGTGGCCTGCCTTCGGGTCGTCCAATCAGCTGCACGCACTGACCACGGTCGGCCAATTCGGCGCCATCGCCGGATTGGTACTAGCCGGAGTGCTCTGGCGGACTGGCCGTCAACTCGTCGCGAAGCTGTGTTCCTTGCTCTGCTTATCGCTGTTCACCGTGGTGACCATCGGTATGCCGCTGGGGGCCACCAAGCTCTACCTATTCGGCATCTCGGTGGATCAGCAGTTCCGCACCGAATACCTGACGCGCTTCACCGACTCGCCCGCGCTGCACGATATGACCTACCCGGATATGCCGCCGTTCTATCCGGCCGGCTGGTTCTGGATCGGCGGGCGCCTGGCGGCGCTCACCGGCACCGCCGGCTGGGAGCTGTACAAACCGTGGGCCGTCACCTCCCTGGCGATCGCGGCCTGCGCGGCATTCATCTTGTGGAACAAGATGATCCGTTTCGAATACGCACTCATCGTGAGCACCGCGACCGCCGCCGTCACGCTGGCCTACGCGTCCGCCGAGCCGTACGGCGCGATCGTCACGGTGCTGCTGCCACCGGTCCTGGTGCTGGGCTACAGCGCGCTGCGCGCGCCGGCGGGTAACGGATGGGGCGCCGTCATCGGGACGGGTGTGTTCCTGGGATTCGCGGCACTGTTCTACACGCTGCTCACCGCGTTCGGCGCGCTGGCCGTCACCGTGGCCGCAGCGGTGGTGGCGCTCGGCCGCATCCGGCGGGACGGCTGGTGGCCCGCGCTCAAGGAACCGCTGTTGCGCTGGCTCGCCATCGCGGGGATCGCTGTCGCGATCGCCCTGGTGTTCTGGGGCCCGTATCTCTTCGCGGTATCCCACGCGTCTTTGGAGAAGGCCGCCTCAGCACAGCACTACCTACCCAATGACGGTGCCGAGCTGTCCTTTCCGATGCTGCAGCCCACCATGCTGGGCGGTCTGTGCCTGATCGGCACCGTGTGGCTGGTGGCACGGGCGCGTACCTCGGTGCGGGCCGGTGCCCTCGCCATCGGGGTGACCTCGGTGTACCTGTGGTCGCTGCTGTCCATGCTGGCCACCCTCGCCAAGACCACCTTGCTCTCCTTCCGGCTGGTGCCCACCCTCACCGTGCTGCTGGCCGCTGCCGGGGTGTTCGCCTTCTTGGAGGTCGCGGCGGTCGCGGCGAAACGCACCAGACACGCCACGCTGGTCGCCACCGTCGTCGGCCTGGCCGGCGCCCTTGCCTTCAGCCAGGACATCCCCAACGTGCTCCGCAATGACATCGTCATCGCCTATGCCGACACCGACGGCACCGGACAACGCGCCGACCGCCGGCCGCCGGGCCCGGAAAGCCACTACGGCGCCATCGACAAGGCGATCACCGAGCTCACCGGTAAGCCGCGCGATGAGACCGTGGTGCTGACCGCCGATTACAGCTTCCTGGCGTTCTATCCCTACTACGGCTTCCAGGGACTCACCCCGCATTACGCGAACCCGCTGGCACAGTTCGACAAGCGCGCGGCCGCGATCAAAAGCTGGGAAAACCTGCACACCGCCGATGAGATGGTCCGTGCGCTCGACACGCTGCCCTGGCGTGCCCCGACTGTTCTGCTGATGCGCCAATCCGGCGACAACTACTCGTTACGGCTCGCCAAGGACGTCTATCCCAACCAGCCGAACGTCAAGCGGTACACCGTCACGCTGAACAAGCAGCTGTTCGCTGACCCCCGATTCACCGTCCGCACCATCGGCCCCTTCGTGCTCGTGGTGCGGGTCCCACCGCACGCTTAGCGCTCGTCGCGCAAGGGGCTCTTTGCACGCCAACTAACATCTTCCTCCGTGACGGTTGAGGGCAACGCGACGGAAAAGGTCGCCGGGAACGGCGACGGCGACTACCGCAGGGCCCGACTGATCGCTATCGTCACGGGTTTCCTGGGCGTACTGCTGGCTGTCGCGACCCCGCTGCTACCGGTCCGCCAGGACATCGCGCAGCTGAACTGGCCGCAGAACAACACCCTCGCCAGCGTCGATGCCCCACTCATCGGATACGTACCCACCGACCTGACCATCACGGTGCCCTGCGCGGCGGCCAGGGGGCTCGACGGGCACAACAACGTGCTGCTGTCCACCGTGCCCAAGCAGGCGCCCAACGCGGTGGACCGCGGCATGCTGATCCAGCGCAGCGGCGGCGACCTCGTGGTGATCGTGCGCAACGTGCCGGTGGTCTCGGCGCCCTTCTCCGAAGTTCTGGGCCCCAATTGCCAGCGACTCGAGGTGAGCGCGCACTCGGACAAGGTGACCGGCACCTTCGTCGGCCTCACCCAAGGCCCCAAGGACGCCAGGCCCGGGCAGCCCCGTGCCGGTGAGCGGGGCGGCTATGACTTCCGGCCGCAGATCGTGGGCATCTTCACCGACCTGTCCGGACCCGCCCCCGAGGGCCTGAAGCTCTCGGCCACCATCGACACCCGCTATAGCAGCTCGCCCACCGTCCTCAAGTTCATCGCGATGATCCTGGGCGTCCTGCTGACCGCCATCTCACTGGTCGCGCTGCACACCCTGGACACGGCCGACGGGCGACGGCACAAGCGCTTCATGCCCGAGGGCTGGTGGAAGCCCCGCCCGCTCGACGCGCTCGTCGGGGCGGTGCTGGTCTGGTGGCATTTCGTCGGCGCCAATACCTCCGACGACGGCTACATCCTCACCATGGCCCGCGTCGCCGAGCACTCGGGCTACATGGCCAACTACTACCGCTGGTTCGGCACACCCGAGTCGCCGTTCGGCTGGTATTACGACCTGCTGACCATCTGGGCGCATGTCAGCACGGCCAGCGTCTGGATGCGGCTGCCCACCCTGGCCATGGGACTCCTGTGCTGGGCGGTCATCAGCCGCGAGGTCATTCCCCGGCTGGGCCACGCCGCCCGCACCAACCCGGTGGTGCCCTGGACCGCGGCGGCCATGTTCCTGGCGTTCTGGCTGCCGTTCAACAACGGCCTGCGGCCCGAACCGATCATCGCGCTGGGCATCCTGCTGACGTGGTGCTCGGTCGAACGATCCATCGCCACCAACCGGTTACTCCCCGCCGCGGCCGCGTGCATCATCGGTGCACTCACCCTGTTCTCCGGGCCGACCGGTATCGCATCCATCGGCGCACTGCTGGTCGCCATCGGGCCGCTGCGCACCATCGTGTCCAAGCGTGCGAAACGCTTCGGCTATGCGGCCCTGCTGGCACCGATCCTGGCCGCCGGACTGGTGACGCTGGTCGTCATCTTCCGCGATCAGACGCTGATCGGCGAGATCCAGGCCAACGCCCTCAAGTCCGCCGTCGGCCCGTCGCTGAACTGGTTCGATGAGCACGTCAGGTACGAACGACTGTTCCTGCCCACCACCGACGGCGCCATCTCACGCCGATTCCCGGTGCTGGCCCTGATCATCGCCCTCGGTGTGGCCGTGGCAATGACCTTGCGCAAGAACAAGATCCCCGGCACCGCCAGCGGGCCCAGCCGGCGGATCATCGGTATCACCCTGATCTCGTTCGTCGCCATCATGTTCACCCCCACCAAGTGGACCCACCACTTCGGCGTGTTCGCCGGTCTCGCCGGGTCGCTGGGCGCGCTGGCGGCGGTGGCGGTAACCGCCGCGGCCATGCGCTCGCCGCGTAACCGCACGCTCTACGCCGCGATCGTGTTGTTCGTGCTGTCGCTGTCGTTCTCCAGCGTGAACGGCTGGTGGTACGTCTCAAACTTCGGCGTACCATGGTCAAATTCCTTCCCGCAGTGGCACTTCGGTATCAGCACCGTGTTCTTCGGGCTCTCGGTTCTCGCCATCCTGGCTGCGGCATGGATGCATTTCACGGGCCGCGACCACCCGGGCCGCACGCCCGTGCATCCGGTGCTGGCACGTATCGCGGAATCTCCGCTGGCCGTGGGCACCTGGATCGTGGTGATTTGGTCGATCTTCTCCCTGACCGCAGGCATGATCAACCAGTACCCCGCCTGGTCGGTCGGACGTTCCAACCTCGACGCGCTGCGCGGGAACGGCTGCGGATTGGCCAACGACGTCCTGGTCGAAGAGGACCCCAACGCCGGCATGCTGCAACCCATCGATGCCCCGATTGGGCAAGCGCTGGCCGCGGACACCAACATCATGTTCGACCCCAACGGAATTCCGTCCGATGTGTCGGCCGATGAGGAGAACAACCCGCAGAACTCCGACAGCTTCGTCGAGCGCGACAAAAGCGGCAATGCCAACGGCAGTCAGGACACCGAGGGCGGCACCACCATTGCCGCGGGTGTCAACGGCTCGCGCGCCCGTCTGCCCTTCGACCTGAAACCCGAGACCACACCGGTCATGGGTAGCTATCAGGTGGGGCCGCAGCGCTCGGCCCGGCTGCTGTCGGCGTGGTACCGGCTGCCTCCCAAGGACGCCACCAAACCGCTGCTGGTACTGGCGGCCGCGGGCCGGTTCGACCCGGTCGAGCTGCAGGTGCAGTTCGCCGGCGAGGACGGAAAGGTCTTGGGCGCCATCTCCTTTGCTGACCTAGGGCCTTCTCCGGCTTGGCGGAACCTGCGGATGTCGCGCGACGCCATCCCGACACAGGCCACTCGCATCCGGCTGCTGGTCACCGATGACGACCTGGCGCCGCAGCACTGGGTGGCGATCACCCCGCCGCGGGTACCGTCACTGCGCTCACTACAAGCAGTCGTCGGCTCCGACCCGGTATTCCTGGATTGGCTGGTGGGGCTCGCCTTCCCATGCCAGCGTCCGTTCGATCACAAGAACGGGGTCATCGAGATACCGAAGTGGCGCATCCTGCCCGATCGCTTCGGCGCGGAAGCCAACTCGCCGGTGATGGACTACCTGGGCGGAGGCCCGCTGGGCATCACCGAACTGCTGTTGAAGGCCACCCCCGTGCCCACCTATCTGCAGAACGACTGGTTCCGCGATTGGGGTGCCCTGCAGCGGTTCACGCCGTACTACCGAAACGCGACCGAGGCGCAGCTGCAGCTCGGCACGGCCGTACACAGCGGACTCTGGACACCAGGACCGCTGCGCAAGAGCCGTTGACCCACCCCTCGACGCTTGGCTGATTTGCGATAAAAACTGGCAATTTATCGGAACCCAGTAACACGCCCGCCGCCTTCAATGGGAGTTGTCAGTAAAGACATCCCCAAGGAAGGTGCGGCCCGTGTTGCGACAAATCGCCTGGCAGTTTCTGGTCACCGCATCCCTGGCGTCATACCTGCTGACAGCGTTTCCCAGCCACGCGAAACCAGCGGACGACGAGCCCTGTCCGCACCACCCGGTCAAGGTCGATCCGAAATGCGAACGCTCGGGAGCGGTCCGGGAGAAGTCGCCGCACAACGACTGATCGGGCGCCGAGACTACGGTTTCTGACGCGTTTCTCGGGTGCGAAACGCAGGATACGGCGTGTCGATGGGGCGGCTAGTCACGAGGCGGTTAGTCGTCCTGTGCGTGAACGAATTCCGCGAAGCCGGGGATGCTGAACTCCAGCAGACCATGACCGGCGACGGCGATGAGTCCCTTGTCGATGAGCCCGGCACGGGCGGCACTGATCGCTCGCGAATCCCGCCCCATCACGGTCGCGATATCGGACCGGCTGGCCACCCGGTCAGCGGTCAACGACTGCGCCATCGCAGACATGAATCGCCGCTGCACCGGGGTGGCGTTGTTCCAGCGTGCGCGAAAAAGCGCGTCCATATCCTCGGCGACCTGCCGGGCGGCATGCTCCACATCGGACGTTCGAATCCGGCCGCCCGGATCCGGATATCCGGCGCGCGCCCAGGCGGCGTCGGCATATAGCTGCAGCGTGTGCGGATATCCGTTGGTCTGCGCGATCACCGCTTCGAGAGCGTCCGGGTCCCAGTCCACACCAACCTGACCGGCGGGTTTGACGAGCGCGACCCGAGACGCGTCGGGACCGAGCCGGTGCAAGGTGCGATAGGCGAACCGCTCACTGAATGTGGCTGCCGCACTGATGATCTCCGGCGTCTGCGGCAGGCCGGCCGCGAACACCCCGGCGGGCAGCGTATCCGCTTCGGCCTGCAGGTCCTGCCAGGTGACAGCTAGCGTGCGCAGCCCCTGCCTATCGGCGTCCTGGACCTCGTCGATCAACAGCACCAGGCCCCGATGCCCCTCCTCGCGCGCCGCCTTGACGGTCTCGAGGATCAATTCCTTGAACGACGGCTCGCCCGCCGATCCGTCGGTGGACTGCGACGGTTTGACCGTCGCACCGACCTGAGCGACTCCGGGTACCCCGGCGGTGATGCTCACCTGATCGACGGCCCGCAATAGCCGGCCGCGCGACTTCTTCTTCCACCCCGCGGTGCGGCCACGAATCTGGGCGGCGATCGCCGCCACGAGCGGCTCGTCGCCACCTGCCGTGACCCACACCGTCACCACGCCGCGCGCCTCGGCCTCACGCTGGACCTCACGCAGCAGTGAGGTCTTTCCCACACCGCGTGGACCGGTATCGACACGGATGCGCCCGATCAGCCGCCCCAGCTCCGCCATGTACATCAGCCGCTCGCCGATCTCCGCGAGCTGTTCGGCGCGGCCGACGACCTCCCGCGCCACCTGGCCTGGCGTGTACGGGCTGGGCTGCATGCCGGATCCTCACGTGATACTTCTTCGACTTGTATCAATAGGTATCAGACGGGTCCGACACGGCGGATACTTTTCGATACTTTAATCGAGGTATCAATAGGTATCGGGTTTTTGAGGTCTCAATCCGGCCAACCGAGCGCGCTGCGTTCCGGTGCGGGAAGCTTCGTCACATACCATCGCCCTCGTGCCTTCGCAGCTTTCACAGTCCGCGACAGCAGGTACAGCCCAACGGGCACGTCTGATTTCTCTGGCCGCGGCCACTATCGGTGTGCTGCTATGCGTGCTTGTTCCCCTGCTGCCGGTCCGTCAGTCCACCGTCGATATCAACTGGCCCCAAGGGGTCAATGCCGACGGGAACATCACCAGCATCACGGCGCCGTTGGTATCGGGCGCCCCGCTGTCCTTCGAGGCACACATTCCGTGCACAGCCATCGCGACTCTGCCCGCCAGCGGCGGCGTGGTGCTGTCCACCAGTCCCGACGGCGGCTTCGAGGCAAGCCGGCACGCGTTATTCGTCCGCGCCACCGCCGACCTGGTGGTCGTCGCCTTTCGCGATAACGTGGCGACCGTCGCACCCCGCAAGGCGGTGGAATCCGGCGGCTGCAGCTCCCTGGATATCTGGGCCAATGCCGGCGGTGTGGGCGCCAACTTCGCCGGGTTACCCAATGCCAACGGAACTCTGGCCATCGAGAACAAGCCTCAAATTACTGGCCTGTTCACCGATCTCAAGGTGCCCGCGGCAGGCGGACCGACCGCCCACGTCGTCGTCGACACCAGGTTCATCAGCAGCCCGACCACTGCGAAGCTCGCGGCCATGGTGCTCGGCATTGCCGCGGTGGCCATCTCGATCGCCGCGCTGGCCGTGCTGGAGCGCAGCGGGCGCAAGCTCCCCAAACGATCCTTCCGCCTACCGGGGCGCGCCGCGCTGCTGACCAATGGCGTCGCCGATATCGGAGTCGTTGGCACACTTCTGCTTTGGCATGTCATCGGTGCCATCACCTCCGACGACGGCAATGTCCTGGTCGAGGCACGCGTGGCCCATCAGGCCGGGTACGTCGCCGAGTACTACCGTTACTTCGGCGCCACCGCATCCCCATTCGATTGGTACGCAACACTTTTGAGCTGGCTCACGCAGGTGAGCACGGTCGGCGTGTGGATGCGGTTGCCCGCCACCCTGGCCGGCATCGGCACCTGGTACATCCTGCGTAAGAAGATGCTGCCGCGACTGGGCGAGCAACTCGCCGCCAGCCGCACCGCCGTATGGACCGCCGCACTGGTCTTCCTCACCGCCTGGCTCCCGTTCAACAACGGACTGCGGCCCGAGCCCATCATCGTGTTCGGCACCGTCCTCACCTGGACCCTGGTGGAGCGCTCCATCGCCACCCGCCGCCTGTCCCCCGCCGCACTGGCCATCGTGGTGGCTCTCCTGGCCGCCACGGTCGCGCCACAAGGCCTCATCGCGCTGGGACCGCTGCTGGCCGGCGGGCGCGCCATCGCCCGCGTGGTCGCGGTGCGCCGGGCGCGATACGGACGCTTCACCCCGATCGCCGTCTTGGCGGCCTCGGTCGCCGGAGTCCTCGCCTTCACCTTCCGGGACCAGACCCTGGCCACCGTCGCCGAATCCGCGCGCATCAAATATGTGGTCGGCCCGACGATCGCCTGGTACCAGGAATTTCTGCGGTACTACTTCCTGACCGTCGAATCCAATGTCGACGGCTCGCTGACCCGTCGCATCGCGGTCTTCATCCTGCTGCTCTGCCTCTTCGGCACGCTCGCGGTACTGCTGCGCCGCGGGGTACTGCCGGGACTGGCCAGCGGGCCGGTGTGGCGCCTGCTCGGCAGCACCGCGATCGGGCTGCTGCTGCTCACCTTCACCCCCACCAAGTGGGCCATCCAATTCGGCATCTTCGCCGGGCTGGCCGGTGCACTCGGGGCGGTCGCGGCATTCACCTTCGCCCGCGTCGGGCTGCACTCACGGCGCAACCTGGCGTTGTACGTGACCGCGCTGCTGTTCATCCTGGCTTGGGCGACCTCGGGCATCAACGGCTGGTTCTACGTGGGCAACTACGGCGTGCCGTGGTTCGACAAGCAACCGGTGATCGCCAGCCACCCGGTGACCAACATGTTCCTGGCGCTCTCTGTCGTCACCGCGCTGATCGCCGGCTGGCTGCACTTCCGCCTGGACTACGCCGGGCACACCGAGGTCGAGAACACCCGCCGCAACCGCCTCCTGGCCTCCACCCCGCTGATGATCGTCGCCGCCATCATGGTGATTCTCGAGGTCACCTCGATGGCCAAGGGCGTCTACGCACGCAGCGATTCCTACACCACCGGCAAGGCCAACCTGTTGGCGCTCACCGGCAGCGATCCCTGCGCCATGGCGCGCGACGTGCTGGTGGAACCCGACGCCAACGAGGGTCTGCTGCAACCGGTTCCGGGACAGCAGGCAGGTAAGTACGGCCCACTCGGAGGCATTGATCCCGTCGGCTTCGTCCCGGACGGGGTACGCATCGGCATGACGTCCCTGCCCGTCGTCGGCAAGCCCGGTCTGGTGAATTCCGACGCCTCGCCGAACGCACCGATCATGGAGGTCAGCGACGCGGCCGGAACCACCGGCGGGGTCGGCCCCACCGGCATCAACGGCTCCAGCATGCTGCTGCCGTTCGGGCTGGACCCGGCCCGTACCCCGGTGATGGGCAGCTACGGCGAGAACACCATTGCCGCACACCTCAAATCGTCCTGGTACGAGCTTCCCCCGCCCAGCCCCGATCGCCCACTGGTGGTGATCTCGGCGGCGGGTGCCATCTGGTCGTTCCAGCAGGACGGCACCTTCAGCCCCGAGATCAACTACGGCCAGCAGCTCAAGCTGGAATGGGGTGTCCACGATCCGCAGAGCCCCGGCGGGTTCAAGCCGCTCCGCCAGGACTACCCCATTGACATTGGGCCACAAACGGTGTGGCGAAACCTCAGGTTCCCCACCAAGACCGCACCGCCCGGGGCCAATGCCGTCCGCATCGTCGCCGATGATCCGAACCTGTCCAGTGACCAGTGGCTGGCGTTCACCCCACCGCGGGTGCCGACCCTGAAGACCGCGCAGGACCTACTCGGCTCCGACACCCCGGTACTACTGGATATGGCTGTGGCACAGAACTTCCCCTGCCAACGGCCCTTCAGCGAGCGCCTCGGGTTGGCCGAACTGCCCAAGTTCCGGGTGATGCCCGAGCACAAGCAGGTGGCCACCTCCTCGAACATGTGGATGTCGGCCGAGGACGGTGGACCGTTCATGTTCACCACCGCACTGTTGCGCACCTCTTCGGTGCCCACATATCTGCGCAACGACTGGTACCGCGACTGGGGCTCGATCGAGAAGTACGAGCCCATCGTGGCTCCGAATCTGGCACCCAACGCACAACTCACCGAGGGCACTGTCGTCGTGAACGGCTGGACCCGTAAAGGACCGATTCGAGCCCTGCCATGACAGAGAATTCCGTGACAGACACCTCACCCGAGGCCCGCAAGCTGTACATCGCGCGCTGGACGGCAACCGTTTTCGGCCTGCTCGGATTTGTGCTGAGCGTCTCCATCCCGCTGCTGCCGGTCAAGGTCTCCACCGCGACCCTCGACTGGCCCCAGCAGGGCCGGCTGTACAACGTCACCGCGCCGCTGATTTCCCAGACGCCGATGGACATGACGGTGATCGTGCCGTGCTCGGTGGTGAACTCCGCACCGGCAGACGGCGCGGTCATCCTGGGCACCGCACCCCCCGAAGGTAAAGAGGCAGCGCTACAAAGCCTTTTCGTCCGGGTCTCCAAGGAACGCCTCGATATCACCGACCGCAATGTGGTCATCGCGAGTGTTCCACGCACCAAGGTGGCCTCGCCCGACTGTCGGCGGATCGTCATCACGTCGTCGGACAAGGGCACCTTCGCGACGTTCGAGGGGCTGCACGGTGATGGGGCCGACAAGTCCGCCGATCTGCGTAGCGGATTCCCCGACCCCAATCTGCGCCCGCAGATTGTCGGGGTCTTCACCCAGCTCAGCGGCCCCGCCCCCGCCGGACTGAGCCTCACCGCCCATGTCGACACCCGATTTTCTTCCAGTCCAACGCTTCTCAAGCTCGCCGCGATGGTGGGCGCCATCATCTCCACCATCATCGCGCTGATCGCGCTGTGGCGGATCGACCAGACCGATGGTCACCGCATGCGGCGCGTCATTCCGACCCGCTGGCGCCGTTTCGATCTGACCGACACCGTCATCATGAGTGCCCTGGTGCTCTGGTACGTGATAGGTGCCGGTTCGTCGGACGACGGCTACCAGATGGGCATGGCACGTACCGCCGAGCACGCCGGCTACATGGCCAACTACTTCCGCTGGTTCGGCAGCCCGGAAGACCCCTTCGGCTGGTATTACAACCTGCTCGCCATCATGACCAAGGTCAGTGACATCAGCCTGTGGATCCGGCTGCCCGACCTGGTCGCCTCACTGGTCTGCTGGCTGTTGATCAGCCGGGAAGTGTTGCCCCGCTTGGGGCCTGCCGTCGCACGCAGTAAGCCCGCAGCATGGGCGGCCGGCTTTGTACTGCTGGCGTCCTGGTTCCCGTTCAACAACGGTCTGCGCCCCGAAGGACAGATCGCCGTCGGCTCGCTGATCACCTGGGTGCTCATCGAGCGCGCCATCACCTCGCGCCGGCTGACCCCCGCCGCACTGGCCACCATCACCGCGGCCTTCACCCTCGGGATTCAGCCGACCGGCCTGATCGCCGTCGCGGCGCTGCTCGCCGGTGGCCGCCCCATTCTGCGGATCATCGTGACCAAGCACCGTCAGGTGGGTACCTGGCCGCTGGTGGCACCGATGCTGGCCGCCGGAACCGTCATCCTGCCCGTGGTGTTCTCCGATCAAACGCTGGCAACGGTGTTCGAGGCGACCAGAATTCGCACCGCCATCGGCCCGTCGCAGGCGTGGTACACCGATAACCTGCGGTACTACTACATGTTCCTGCCGACGGTCGACGGTTCGGTATCCCGGCGTTTCGGCTTCCTGCTGATCGCGGCGTGCCTGTTCATCTCGATGTTCATCCTGTTGCGCCGCAAGCGCGTTCCCGGTGTCGCCCGTGGGCCGGCCTGGCGCGTGTTGGGCGTGGTCTTCGGCACCATCTTCTTCCTGATGTTCGCGCCGACGAAGTGGGTGCACCACTTCGGGCTCTTCGCCGCCTTGGGCGCCGCCGTGGCGGCCCTGGCCACGGTGCTGGTCTCGCCACAGGTGTTGCGCTGGAGCCGCAACCGGATGGCGGTGGTGGCGACGGTGCTCTTTGTGCTGGCCCTGAGCTGGGCCAGTGCCGCCGGCTGGTGGTACGTCTCCAGTTTTGGCATTCCGTTCAACAGCAGCATGCCCAAGGTCGCCGGAATAAGCGTCAGCACAATCTTTTTCGCACTGTTTGCCCTTGCCGTCGGCTACGCGGCCTGGCTGCATTTCTCGCCGCGACACGCAGACAACCGGATCACCAAGTCCATCACCTCGGCGCCGGTGGCCTGGGCCGCCGGGTTCATGGTGCTCACCTCCATCTGCCAGCTGGCGATCGGCGTTGTCCGCCAATACCCGTCGTACTCCAACGGCTGGGCCAACATCCGCGAGCTCGCGGGTGGGTGTGGGCTGGCCGATGACGTTCTGGTCGAGCCCGATGCCAACGCCGGTTTCCTATCCGCCATCGGCGGACCCGCCGGCGCGCTGGGACCGCTGGGCGGCCTCGATCCTTCCGGCTTCACCGCAGACGGGGTGCCGGACAAGATCGTCGCCGAATCCATCCGGATGAACGACTCACGACCCGGAACCGACTACGACTGGGACTCCAAGGACCGCTACCCAACTCCGGGTATCAACGGCTCCCCGGTGCGGCTGCCCTACGGGCTCGATCCGGCACGAGTCCCGATCGTGGGCTCGTACCGCGTCGGCCCGCAGCAGCAGGCCAAGGTGACCTCCGACTGGTACCGGCTGCCCGCACGCGACGGCGCCCATCCGCTCGTCGTGGTGACGGCCGCGGGCACCATCGCCGCCAAGAACGTGAAGGGCGAGCTGACCGGACAGACCCTGCAATTGGAATACGGCACAGCCGGTCCGGACGGCACGTTCACCCCGACGGGACGCCTGACACCGTATGACCTGGGGCCCGCGCCGTCGTGGCGCAATCTGCGCTTCGCGCGTTCGGATATCCCCGACACCGCGACCGCCGTGCGGATCGTCGCGATTGATGGCTCGCTGACTCCGGGCGACTGGCTGGCCTTCGCGCCGCCCCGGGTGCCGGAGCTGAAGTCGTTGCAGGAGTACGTGGGTAGCACCAGGCCGGTGCTGCTGGACTGGACCGTCGGACTGGTCTTCCCCTGCCAGCAGCCCATGCTGCATCAGTACGGGATCACCGAGGTACCCGAATTCCGGATCACCCCGGACTACGACCAAAAGCGCAAGGACACCGACACCTGGCAGGACGGCGAGAACGGTGGTCTGCTCGGGATCACCGATCTGCTGCTGCGGGCCCATGTGATGCCCACCTACTTATCGAAGGACTGGGGCAGGGACTGGGGCTCACTGCGCAAACTCGACACCATCGTCGATGCTCAGCCCGCACAGATCGAGTACGGCTCGCAGGTGCACAGCGGGCTGTGGAAGCCGAACCAGATCCGCATCAAGCCGTAGCCGACTCCGCGTACGCCACCCTGGCGGGTATCCGGTATCGACTGGCTTGTTGCCGGTGGGCGGCGTCGCGTCTGCTTCATACGCTCACGACGTGAACGTTGACGGCAAGATACTGGTTTCCGGTGCGGGGGTGGCGGGCCTGACCGCGGCCTATTGGCTGACCGCGTACGGGTTTGAGGTAACGGTGGTGGAACGGGCGCCAGGGCTCGCGCCCGGCGGCCAGGGACTGGATATTCGCGGTCCGGCACTGCAGGTCGCTCAGCGCATGAATCTGTTGGACACCATCCGGCAGCGGGGCACCCAGCAGCGCGGGATGTCTGTGGTGGACGCCGAGGGCCATGAACTTTTCCGCAGCACCGAACGCACCCTCACCGGCGGCCAATTCGACGCACCCGATATCGAGATTCTGCGAGATGACCTGTGCGACATCCTCTTTGACGCCGTGGGCGCCAAGGCCGAGTTTCTGTTCGGCAACCGCGTGGCGGGATTGCACACACACGATGACGGTGCCACCGTCACCTTCGGCAACGGTGTGATCCGCGACTTCGACCTGGTGATCGGCGCCGACGGATTGCATTCCGGCGTCCGTGGGCTCGTCTTTGGTCCTTCGCAAGACTTCCACCACCACCTCAGTGGTTATCTCGCGGTCTTCAGCGTCCCCAATTTCCTCGGTTTGGATCATTGGCAGACGTTCCACAAACACGATCACGCCGTCATCGGTGTGCTGGGCGTGCGGCCGGATGACCGGGCCCGGGCGTACGTGATGTTCGATACCGACGAGCGGTTCGGATACGACTATCGCGATGTCACCGCGCAGAAGAACCTGGTGGCCGGCTGGCTGGCAGGCGCGGGCTGGGAGGTTCCCCGCATTCTGGCCCACCTCACGGATGCCGACGACTTCCACGTGGACAACTACGGCCAGGTCCGGATGGATTCCTGGGTGCGCGGGCCGGTGGCACTGGTGGGCGACGCCGGTTTCAGCACCTCGCCCCGCACCGGGCAGGGCACCACCGTCGCTATGGTCGCCGCGTACGTGCTGGCGGGGGAGCTCTCGGCCCACCACGGCGATCTCGCCGCCGGATTGGCGAGTTATGAAGCCGCGCTGCGCGACTATGTGATCCGCAATCAGCGCCGGGCACAAGAGCTGACATCGCATGTACTGCTCGAAACGTCGTCGGAGCATGCCGCCGACACCCATCCCGAAGGCATCCCCGACTTCGGCAGCATGACCGAGCCCTTTGCGCTCAAGAACTACTGAGCTGCCGGTGTGCGCGACTGTTCTTGTCGTGCAGCTCTTTCTGATAGCGCCCCGGAGTCATGCCGAAGGTCGAGGCGAAGGCGTCGATGAAGCTGCTGGGATTGGACCACCCGCAACTGATGGCGGTGTCGGTGACGGATCGGCCCTGCCCAAGGTAGGTCAGAGCGTGCTGAATGCGCAGCTGCGTGCGCCACTGGTGAAAACTCATCCCGAGTTCGGCATCGAACAAGCGGCTCAACGTGCGCTCGCTGGCACCCACACGCCGGCCCAAGGCGCCGAGCGTATCCGTGTTGGCCGGATCGTCGTGCAGCAGCCCGGCCACGGCGCGCAGCCGGTCGTCGCGGAGCTCCGGTAGGTACAGCGATTCCTCTGGCGCGTCAGCCAATTCGTCAATCACCACATCGCGCAGTCGTTCCCACGCGCCGGGCCGGAACTCACGGTCCTCGGTCGCGGTCATGAGCGCCGCGCGTAACAGCTCGGACACCGTGAAGACGGCCGGATACTCAGGCAAGCAACGGCTTAACGACGCGGGCAGGAACAGCGCCCGCACCTCGGTGCGCCCGCAGGCGCGGTAGCGATGGTCGCAACCGGGTGGAGTCCACATGACCCGGCTCGCCTGGGCCACCCGGCTGCCCCGCTGCGTCGTCACCGCGAGCGTCCCTGTCGCCGGATAGACCAACTGGCCGTGGGCGTGGCGATGGGTGCCCAGGCCCTCTCCGTGACGCCATCGGCCACGCACAGAAGCCGAATGACCCATAGCCGGCAGTGTATCGACGGACCGTGGCCGGCGGGGACTCACCAAAGCTGGCGCTAATGGTGCCCGCGGCGGCGATAGCCGTGTCCGCCGCCACCGAAAAGTCCACCCATGAACCCGCGATAGTCCTGGGGTGGCGCGGGTGGGTACGGGGCCGCGGTAGGCGGCTGATCAATATGCGCCGACGGGCCGAAGCGGGCGGCTCCGTCCACGAACTGCTGCAGACTGTCCTGCTCCAACAGCAGGGCCGCACAACCCGTGCATTGGAATGTGCGCACGCCAAACCATTTCGTCGACAGCATCTGCGACTCACACTTGGGACACGTCAGGGGCTGAACATTTGTCATAACAAATGCTAGCATGCATATGTTTGCATGAATCATCAGAAGGAGCGGACATGGCTGCGGACGCACACGAGCACGGATCCGGGCACTCCCATGGCCACGGCGTGAGTGCCGATGCCGATCGGAAATGGCTGACCATCGCCCTGATCCTGATCGGTGGCTTCATGGCCGTCGAGGTCGTCATCGGCGTCATCGCCCAATCGCTGGCGCTGATCTCCGATGCCGGGCACATGTTGACCGACGCCGCATCGATCGTATTGGCGCTCATCGCCATTCGGCTTTCCTCGCGCCCGGCTCGGGGCAGCTACACCTACGGCCTCAAGCGTGCCGAGATTCTCTCGGCACAGGCCAACGGCGTGACGCTGTTCCTACTGGCGGCCTTCTTCATCTACGAAGGCATCCGGCGTCTCATCACTCCCCCGGAAGTCTCGGGTCTACTGGTCTTCGTCACCGCGCTCGCGGGCATCGCTGTCAATGTGGCGGCCACCTGGTGCATCAGCAAGGCCAACCGTTCCAGCCTCAACGTCGAGGGCGCGTTCCAGCACATCCTCAATGATCTGTATGCCTTCATCGCCACTGCCGTCGCCGGCGCCGTGGTCTGGCTCACCGGCTTCACCCGCGCCGATGCCATCGCCGCTCTCGTCGTCGCGGCGCTGATGCTCAAGGCAGGCTGGGGGCTGGTCCGCGAATCAGGGCGGATCTTCCTGGAAGCCGCGCCTGCGGGCCTCGACCCCGGCACCATCGGAACCCAGCTCGCGTCCGTGCAGTCGGTGGCCGAGGTACACGATCTGCACATCTGGCAGATCACCTCCGGACAGCCGGCGTTATCAGCGCACATCTTGGTGGCCCCCAATGCGGACTGCCATGGAATACGGCGCGAGATCGAGGAGTTGCTCCATACGGAGTACGACATCGACCACACCACACTGCAGGTCGACCACGAGGGCGCCGAGGCATCAGCGCATTGCTTCGATCCCCATGGAGAGCCGTACCGCGCGGAAGGCAACAGGCCACCCGGCAAGGGATAGGTGTTGCGTAGACCGATGGAGGTCACGATGGGAGAGCCGGCAAGTCGCGCCGAGGCGTTCCTGCGCACAGCCACCATCGCCTTCGTGATCGGCTGGGGCCTGGACGCCATCGACCACCTGCGACGCGGTTTCGCCGCTGCGCCACAGACTCTCACCTACCTCGCCGCCACACACGCGGTTCTGATCGCGGTAGCGGTGACGATGATCCTGAGCCACCGTAGGCACGCACCCGAGGCCACCATGATCGTCGGCGCCCTCAGTGTGCTCGGGCTCGGGTACGTGCACCTCATGCCGAGCTACTGGCCCACACTGCAGGACAGTTTCGTCTCCGGCCCGCGGGTCGATGTCACCTGGTTTTCCTGGGTGACCATGCTCGTCTCGATCGGCGCCGCCTTGATATGGGCGCACGCGGGCAGCCGCGCCCTGGTCCTGCGCGACTGACTGCCCCAGCGCGAGCAGACGAAAAAGCCCCCGAACACACCGCGTGTCGGGGGCTTTTCCGTCTGCTCGCGAAACCGGTTTAGATCGGCGTCAGACCGTGCTTGCGCTGCATCTTGCCGAAATTCTGCTTGTCCCGCAACAACTTCAGCGACTTACGAATCAGCAGACGGGTCTGATGCGGCTCGATGACACCGTCGATGTAGCCACGCTCGGCGGCAATCCACGGCGTGGCCAGATTCTTGTTGTAACCCTCGATGAAGTCCGCCCGGATCTTCTGCACCTCGGGTGCTGTCGGGTCCGGGAACCGCTTCACCAACAGCTGGGCAGCACCCTCGGCGCCGATCACCGCGATACGCGCGGTCGGCCACACGTAGTTCAGGTCGGCCGAGAGCTGCTTGGAACCCATCACGGCATACCCACCGCCATAGGCCTTGCGGGTAATGATGGTCACCTTGGGCACATCGGCTTCCACCACGGCGTTGAAGAAGCGGCCGCCCTTCTTGATGATGCCGTTCTTCTCCTCCGCCACACCGGGCAGCGCGCCCGGGGTGTCCACCACGAACACCAGCGGCAGGTTGTACGAATCGCAGAACCGGATGAAGCTAGCGGCCTTATCGGAGGCATCGGTATCGACCGCCCCCGCCATCTGCAGCGGCTGATTGGCGACCACGCCCACCGGGTGCCCGTCGACCCGGGCGAACGCGGTGATCATCGCGGGACCACGCTGCTCGGAGATCTCGAAGACGTCGCCGTCGTCGAAGATCCTCAGCAGGATCTCCATCATGTCGTAGCCCTGGTTGTCGCTATCCGGGATGATCGTGTCCAGATACAGATCGTCCGCGGTGATCTCCGGTTCCAGACCCGGGTTGACGATCGGCGGATAGTCAAAGGTGTTCGAGGGCAGGAAGCTCAGGTACTCGCGTACGTACTGGAACGCGGCCGCCTCGTCCTCGACCACCTTGTGGATGTTGCCGCGCTGGGCCTGTACATCCGCGCCGCCGAGCTCGTCGAAGCTCACATCCTCACCGGTGACATCCTTGATGACGTCGGGTCCGGTGATGAACATGTAGCCCTGATCGCGCACCGCCACCAGCAGATCTGTCTGGATCGGTGAGTACACGGCGCCACCGGCGCACTTGCCCAGAATGATCGAGATCTCGGGAACATTGCCGCGCAGCAGCTCGTGACGGCGGCCCAACTCGGCGTACCAGGCCAGCGAGGTGGCCGTGTCCTGAATGCGGGCACCCGCCGAGTCGTTGATACCGATCACCGGGCAGCCATTGGTCGCGGCCCACTCCATGAGCTTGGCCACCTTGCGGCCGAACATCTCACCGACGCTGCCCTGATACACCGTCTGGTCGTGCGAGAACACCGCCACCGGACGCCCATCGATACGGCCCAGACCGGTCACCACACCGTCTGTGTACGGCGCGTTGGGATCGCCGGGCGTGCGGGCGAAGCCGTCGAGCTCCATGAAGCTGCCCTTGTCGACCAGCGCGTCGATGCGGGCGCGGGCACTCGGGATGCCCTTCTTATCGCGCCTGGCGATGGCCTTGGCATCACCCGGCTCGCGGGTAAGCGCAATCCGTTCACGCAGGTCGGCAAGCTTCTCTGCGGTTGTGTGTGGTGGCACGGTGTTGACCTTTCCTAAGCCTGCTGGTCCGTTGTGGCGTTGATGGAACGCAGCGCCTGACTCATATGAGCACCGACCTTAGCGATGATCGGTTCGTCGATGATCTGGATGTGCTCGCCGCCGACCGGAACCACCTCGAGGTCGGAGACGAACTCCCCCCAACCACCGTCGGGCTGACGGGTCGCGTAGGCGGGTTCGAACGTGATGGCGTCATCGTGATACCGATCGGCCATGTACAGCGTCATATGCCCGTCGAACGGCACCGGCGTCGACGTATCGATCGCCCGCTGATCCAGGTAAGACGTGCGCTGGTGCTCGATGATGCCGCCGGGAATCTCCACGCCGGCGGCCTTGACGGCCTCCAGCACGAACCGCACCTGGCCCTCGTCATCGAGTTCCTCAAGCTGCTCGTAGGGGATCTCCGGGATCTGCACGTTGAAGGTCTTCTCCGCGAACTTCGCGTAGCGATCCCAGCGCTTGCGCGTCTCCTCCGTGGTCGTCAGGATCGGCGTCCCCGGCCGCACCCCGTCGATGTTCCCGACCCAGGCGACCTCGGCACCGGCCTCCTTGAGACCGACCGCACAGGCGTACGCCAGCACCGCGCCGAGTGACCATCCGGCGAGGATGAACGGGCCCTGGTGTAGTTCCATCAGCTTGGGCACGTACTGCGCCGCGCGCTCCTCGATGGTGCCCTCGACCCGCTCGAAGCCGAACATCGGCGTGCCCTCGGGCAGGCGCTTCAGCAGCGGCTCGTAGACAACTGTCGAGCCGCCCGCGGGGTGGAACACGAACACGGGAACGGCCGTGGAACCTTCGGGACGCGGCGCCAGGATCCGGACGAAGCCGTCGATCTTGCCCGCTTCGAGCCTGCTGCGGACAACCTCGCCGAGCGCCTCGATGGTCGGCGCGAGCTTCACCTCCTCGGCCTCGATCTCACCGTCGGCCCGCTGCGAAAGACGTTCGGCGAGCTTGGCCGCCGTCGCATCGTCGATCTTGGGCAGTGCGTTGAAGATGCTGCCGGGCGATTCACCGGTGACGATGGCCCAGGTCGCGAACGCGACGCGTTCGGCGGCATCACGCGGTGGCACATCGGCATTCAGCGCCTCGGCGATGGCCTCCTGGTTCATCACCGCCGCGGCCTTGGCCAGCTCGGACGTCTCCGCCGAAATCACCGGCTCGGCAGCGGCTTCCGTCGCGGGCTCCTCGGCCGGAGCGGCCGGAGCCGCCGACACCTCGGCACCCGCGGTCAGCGCCTGTTCGATATCGGCCTTCGACAGCATGGCGCCCGTCGGGGCGGCCTCCTTGAACTCGTCGGTCTGCTGGTAGTCGTGCAGCTCGTGCACGGCGTCCGGGTTCTCCAACGCGTAGATGACCAGCCGCTCGACGTCCATCAGGTTGGCGTCGCGTACGGCCTGCAGCTGAATCGGCGGCAGATCGAAGTCGAACTCGACGCGGTTCTTGATACGCACGGCCATCAGCGAATCCAGGCCCAGCTCGATCAGCGGCACCTCACGCGGCACGTCCTCGGGCTCGTAACCCATGGCCATCGACACGATGGTGGCCAGGCGGTCGATAACCGGCTCGCCGGACTCCTTGCTCCACTTCTTGAAGTCCGCACCCGCACCGGCCCCGGAGAGCAGGTTGTCGTGAATCTCTTCGGGCACTTCCTCTTCCGCGACAGCAGTAGCGTTGGAAGCCAACGCGGGCACCGCGCTCACCACGGCGCTGCCGTTGGCGGCAACCCCCGCGGCAGTCGCGAACGGCAGCGCGCCACCCTGCCCGGCACGGGATACCACCGCGTCATAGACGAGCGTGAACGATTCCCCGATGCGGGCGTGCACCTGCACGGTGGCCCCGCCCGGGTGCCGGGACAGCGTGGTCACCAGCGTGGAGCCTTCGCCCGGGATGGCGCGCTGCTCAAACGCGGTGAGCTGAGCGCCCGGAAGCACGGATGTCGCAGCGGTTTTCACCAGCTCCGCGAAAGCATTCGCCGCGGCCTCGGAATTGAATGTCGCCAGTCCGCTCGTTCCGGGATTCCATTCCCATACGTGCTTACCGTCGGGCAGCGACACATGCGTACCCGGGATGCGGGTCGATCCGTCGGCACTGAAATGCGCGGGCAGCCAGTGCGGCTTGCGCTTGAACTCGGTTGCCGGGATCGGCGCGTAGTCAGCGGACTTGGCCGCCCTGCTGAACAACGTGCGCGGGTCCAGGGCGTGGCCGTGCACGTAGAGCTGCGCCATGGCCTTGACCATGGACTCGACCTCGTCCTCCTTGCGGGCGAGGGTCGCGATGAGCTGCGCGTCCGGCAGCCCCGACGACATGGTCGTGAGCCCTACCTGCATGAGCGCCACCGGGTTTGGCGCCAGCTCCAGGAAGGTGGTGTGCCCGGCGTCCACGGCGTTGCGGGTGCCATGGGTGAAGTAGACCGAGTGCCGCATCCCCTTCTTCCAGTAATCCACATCGTGGACCGGCTCCCCGCCTCCGCGGATGAACGTGCCCTCGTGGACCGTCGAGAAGATGCCGATCTTCGGGGACATCGGCTCGATCCCCTGCAGTTCGGCGGCGAATTCGCCGAGCAGCGGATCCATCTGCGAGGTATGGCCCGCGCCCTTGGTCTGCAGCTTGCGCGCGAACTTGCCTTCCGCCTCGCAGCGGGCCACGATCGCGTCGACCTGCGCCGGCGGACCACCGATGACGGTCTGCGACGGCGCGGCGTACACGCACACTTCCAGATCGGGGAAGTCGGCGAACACCGTCTTGAGTTCGTCGGCCGAGTACTCGACCAGCGCCATCAGCCGGATGTAGTCGCCGAACAGCATCGCCTCGCCCTCACCCATCAGGTGAGCACGTGAGCAGATGACGCGCGTGGCATCGGCCAGCGAGAGCCCGCCCGCGAAGTAGGCAGACGCGGGCTCGCCCAACGACTGTCCAATGACGGCAGTGGGTTTGGCGCCATGTGCCTTGAGTACCTCGCCCAACCCGATCTGGATGGCGAAGATGGCGATATTGCTGGTTTCGATGCCGTACTCATGCGAGTCGTCCAGGATCAGCTCGACCACCGAGTAGCCGCGCTCCTCCTGCACATACGAGTCGACCTTGTCGATCCACTCGGCGAAGATCGGATCGCGCAGATACAGGCTCTTACCCATTTTCCGGTGCTGGGCACCGAAACCGGCCATCACCCAGACCGGACCGTTACTGACCGGTCCGTCGGCGGAGTACACGTAGGGCTTCTGCTTGCCCTCGGCGACAGCACGCAGACCCTTGACGGCCTCCTCGTGGTCGTGGGCCAGCACCACGGCGCGGGAACGGCCATGGTTGCGGCGCGACAGCGAGCGGCCGATGGACTCCAGCGAGTGGGACTGCCCCTCTTCGCTTTCGATCCAGTCCGCCAGTGCGGCCGCCGCGGCCTTCTTGCGCGAAGAAAGGAAGCCCGAGATAAACAGGGGTACAACGGGAGTGACCGGCTCTTCGGCAGCAAGCGCCGCCAGCGCCTCTTCCTTGAGTCGTTTAGCCTCGTCGGTCAGTCCGGGAAGCTCATACGGCTCATCGGAATAGCCCCCGGCGAACTCGCCGTACTCGTCAAAGCGTGAGCCGCCGAAATCGCCGTTGTCTTCGCTATCCGCCTCTGCCACAGCGTGTTTGCCATTGGCGTCGGCATCAGCATCGTCGGATTCCGGCGCCGCACCGTCGCTGGGCTCCACCAAGTCGATGGGCAGCACCTCGCGCACCACGATGTGGGCGTTGGCCCCACCGAAGCCGAAGCCGGAGACACCCGCGATGGCGTGCCCGCTGTAGCGCGGCCACTCGGCGACCTGATCGACAACCTTCAGGTGAATGGCGTCGAAGTCGATGTACGGATTGGGGCCGGTGTAGTTGATCGACGGCGGAACCTTGTTGTTCTGCAAGGCCAGCACGATCTTCGACAGGCTGGCGGCGCCGGCGGCGGACTCCAGGTGCCCGAAGTTCGACTTCGCCGAACCCAGCAGCGCGGGCTTGTCGGCGTCGCGGCCCCGGCCGACCACCCGGCCGAGCCCGTCAGCCTCGATCGGATCACCGAGGATGGTGCCGGTGCCGTGCGCCTCGATCACATCGACACTGCGCGGATCGATTCCGGCGTCCTTATAGGCCTTGCGCAGCACATCGGCCTGGGCATCCGGATTGGGGGCAAGCAGACCATTGGACCGGCCATCGTGGTTGACGGCGGAGCCCGCGATGATCGCCATGATCGGGTCGCCGTCGCGGCGCGCATCCGAGAGACGCTTGAGCACAAGCATGCCGCCACCCTCGGACCGGCTGTACCCGTTGGCATCCTGCGAGAAGGACTTGATACGGCCGTCCGGGGCCAGCACCCCGCCCACCTCGTCGAACCCGACCGTCACCACGGGCGTGATGAGCGCGTTCACACCACCGGCCACCACCACGTCGGCCTCACCGGAACGCAGCGCCTTCACACCCTGGTGCACCGCGACCAACGACGAGGAACACGCCGTGTCGACGGCAACGCTCGGGCCGCGGAAGTCATAGAAGTACGAAACACGGTTCGCGATAATCGAACTCGCGTTTCCGGTGATGGCATACGGGTGGGTGACAGTGGGATCGGCCACCGAGAGATAGCTGTAGTCGTTGTTGGAGCTGCCGATGTACACACCGACACTCTCACCCTTGAGGCTGGACGCCGGGATGCGGGCGTTTTCCAGTGCCTCCCAGGTTAATTCGAGAGCGATCCGCTGCTGCGGATCCATATTGTCGGCTTCCATCTTGGACAGCGTGAAGAATTCGGCATCGAATCCCTTGATGTCCTTGAGGTATCCGCCGCGGGTGGCGGCTTGCGCAACCCGCTCGGCGATACGCGGCTCGACGGTGAACTCTTCCCAGCGGCCCTCGGGCAGATCGGTGATGGCGTCACGGCCCTCCAGCAGCGCCTCCCACAGCTGCGCCGGGCTGTTGACATCACCGGGCAGGCGGGCCGACAGCCCGATCACGGCGATATCGAATTCGCCTGCGGCAACGTTCGAGTCGCGCGACCAGTCCTCGTCACCGGCGTCCGGAACCTCCGGCTCACCCTCGATGATGCGCGTAGCCAGCGATTCGATGGTGGGGTGCTGGAAGGCGACGGTGGCCGTCAGGGTGACCCCGGTGAGGTCCTCGATATCGGCGGCCATCGCGACAGCGTCACGCGAAGACAGACCCATCTCCACCATCGGCGCCGAATCATCGATGCGGTCCGGGCTCACCCCGGTGGCCTTGGCGATCCAGTTGCGCAGCCATTCACGCATCTCGGGCACGGTCAGCTCGGCACCACCTGTTGGTGCCGCTACCTCCGGAGTTGGGGTTTCCAGGCTGGTCTCTGGTGTCGAATCCTGTTGCGTATCAGTCATGTTCGAGGCCTATCTCCGGAGTATCAGATGGCGGGGGCGATGCTGGATCGCCTACCGCCGGTCGTCGGGGAATGCGGTCTGCTGGTAGCCGCCACGCAGGCTGCCGTCCAGGTAGCTGGTTCGCGCGGCACGCCGGGCGATCTTGCCGCTGGAGGTCCGGGCGATCGAGCCGGCCGGGACCAGCAGCACGTCGCGCACCGTCACACCGTGGCGCACCGCGACGGCCGCGCGCACATCGTCACCCACCGTGTGGTTGTCGGACTTGTGTCCGCCCACGCTGCGTTCACCGATAACCACCAGCTGCTCGGAGGAATCCTCCGGGTCGTACTTCAAACCGGCGTGCGGATTGTCGAAGACCTCTTGCGGCAACTGGTTGGCAGGCACCGAGAAGGCCGCGACATAACCCGGGCGCAGTGCCTTGTTGGCCTCTTGCGCGGTGTACTCGATGTCCTGCGGGTAGTGGTTACGGCCGTCGACAATGATGAGGTCCTTGACGCGGCCGGTGATGTACAGCTCGCCATCGACCCACACACCGAGGTCACCGGTGTTGAGCCAGTCGGCGTCATCGGCCACACCCTCGGCGTGCGATTCAGAGATCCGCGACTTCAGCGTGTTATGGAAAGCAGCACGCGTCTCCTCTTCACGGCCCCAGTAACCAGAGCCAATGTTGTTGCCGTGCAACCAGATCTCGCCGATCTGGCCGTCGGGAACCTCGGAGGCGGTCTCGCCGTCGACGATCACGGCCCATTCATCGCGGGCCATCTTGCCGCTGGACACCTGGGTCACCGAGTTCTCCGAGCCCGGCTCCACCTGCACGATGCGCCCGGCATTGAGCTCGGTGCGATCAACATGCAGCACCCGTGCCGTCTCGGTGTTCCAGATGGTCGAGGAGACGAACAGGGTGGCCTCGGCCATGCCGTAGGAAGGATGAATCGCCTTGGGATCAAAGCCATACGGCTCGAAGGCGTCACAGAACTTCTTCAGCGACGCCGTGGAGACCGGCTCGGACCCATTGATGATCGAGTACACATTCGACAGATCCAGCGGTGGCTCGCCCTCCTTGGGCACCCCGCGCAGCGCGCAGTGCTCAAAGGCGAAGTTCGGCAGCGCCGAGAATGTCCCGCCGCGGTCGTCACCCTTGACGCCCATTTCCCGCAACCAGCGCAGGGGGCGGCGGATGAACGCTGCCGGGCTCATCACGGTCATGTGCTTGCCCAGCATGGACGGCACCATCACGGTGATGAGACCCATGTCGTGGAAGAACGGCAACCAGGTGGTGCCACGCAGATCCTCATGACTGCCCTGCCCCTGCTTCGCTGACAACGCGTCGATCAGCTGCAGCAGGTTGGTCGCCAGGCCAAGATGCGTGATCTGCACACCGGCCGGGGCCCGGGTAGAGCCGGAGGTGTACTGCAGATACGCGATGGTGTCCTTGTTGGCCACCGGCTCGACCCACGTCGAACCCACGTCGTTGGGAATGGCGTCGACCGCGATGACGCGGGGACGCTCCTTGGGCGGACGGTTGCGGAAGAACTTGCGTACTCCCTCTGCGCAATCGGTCGTGGTCAGCACCGCGGAGGGCTCACAATCGTCCAGCACCGCATGCAGTCGACCGGCATGGCCGGCCTCACTCGGATCGAACAGCGGCACCGAGATGGCGCCGGCGTACAGCGCGCCGAAGTGGGCGACAAGGTAGTCAAGGCTCTGTGGGGCCAGGATGGCGACACGGTCGCCGGGCTTGGTCACCTGCTGCAGACGGGCCGCCACCGCGCGGTTACGCGCACCGAACTCCGACCAGGTGATGTCGATGTACTCGCCGTCACGCTCGGTGGAGAAGTCCAGGAACCGGTACGCCAAGCTGTCGGCCTGCGACTGTGCAAAACCTTCGACGTGACCGACGATGCTCCCGTCCTCGGGGAACTTGATATGACCCGCCGAGTCTAGGAACGGGTTGTCGAACGCCATGTGTGCTTCTCTCCTATGACGGCGCGGGTGCGCGGTTCGCGGGCCTGACCAGTCCGTGCACGCGGATCATCACACCGGGGCGGACGTCAAATCCTCGATGATCGTACCGAGACGTATTCGCGTACTACGGCAGCTCAGGCGGCCATTCGCGACGAGATTATCGGTCGGCGTCAGCTAGCCAAAATCACTCAGCCCCGCGAACGGCTTACAGTCTTATTTTTCTCTTAACCTTAGGCGAGCGTACCTTCTCCGCCAAATATCTCGGCGCCCTGTTGTGAAGATGACATCAACGCTTGTCAGGCGCTCGCCCGACCACGCGGTCTGCGCGCGAAACGCTCATCCATGCTTCGGGTGGGGGGCGTTCTCAATGAGCCCCTCGGCCCAGTTGGTGGTCCACACCGTGGCCGGATTGCCGTCGATCTGCCAGAACTCAGGGGTCGCGTACAACGCGTGCACGGGGGCGCCCGCCCCGCCGGACAGAATGTCCAGCGTTTTGCCCAGGTTGGAGATGTTGAAGGCGTCCGGCGGCGCCGCACAGATGAGATCTCCGGTGCCGCAGATCTGGTTGGTGCGGTCGTTGAGCTCACCGAACCCGCCCGGCCGCGGTCCCGTCATCTTCAGCCCGAAAGAGTCCAGCACCCCGAGGTCACCCAGAGTGACCTCGGCGCCCTGCCCGGGCGGATTGGGCCCGGGCGACTGCCCGATCCCGTCCTGACGGCGACCGTCGGCGATCAATGTCACCCCCAGCACCAGATCCTGGTCGACGGGGCCCTCCCCGTTACCGATCTGATTGGCGATGTCACCGGCGATCACCGCACCCTGCGAGAAACCAACGATGACATAGCTGGTGAGCGGGCACCGGTCGTACATGTCGGAGAGCTGCTTGACCGCCCGGTCGGTGCCTTCCTTGCGGCTGTCGTTGTACGACATCTGGTTGTCGTTGGCGAACGGATTATGGAACTGCGCGGTGTATGGCACTGTCCACGTCTGCAGCCGGGACTTGTCGAACTTCTCGGTGATGGGCCGAGAGACGTTCAGCAGCAGTGAGCGCGGGAACTCCGTCGGGTTGAGGGGGTCATCCGTGCGCGAAGACTCCCAGGTGCCCGGAATGATCAGCGCCTGCACATCGGGGCAATCGGCACTCTGGAAGGCGGGGCGGGGCTTCTGGCCGGGGCGGGTCACCGGCGGTGTCGTGGTGACCGGGACCTGTGCGCCGGGGCTGACATCATCGGGCCTGCGAACGATGACCACGACAATCGCGATCACCAGAATGACGACGACTGCGACGGCCAGCGCCGCGGCCAAACCGAGAATCCGGTGCCGTTTACTGTTCGAACTCTTGGGCATGTCTCTCCTGGCCGTTCTTGACGTGCTGTCTCGCCGAGTGCTGTCGCTTGCTCCAAGGTACCGGCAACCCCGAGCGGGGCTACCGAGCCGGTGCGCCTCGCACCTGCGCAAATGATCGTCACAGCACCGAATTCGTTACGTGATTGTGGCTCTGCGCCAATACCCGTCCAACGACATCGGCGGCGACCCTCTGCCCGAAGACAGAGTGGCCGCCGCCGATGTGCTGTTCGTTATGCCTAGTGGCTCTGCAGGTACGCGACCATGTCAGACTTCATGGCCTTGAGCTGGTTGCCCCAGTAGGTCCAGTTGTGCAGACCACCCGGGGGGAACTCCACGTGGGCGTTCTTGCCGCCGGCAGCGGTGTAGGCGTCCACGTACTGCTTGTTCGAGCCGATTGCCATTCCCTCGAGGAATCCACCGGTGAAGTTCTCGAAGCCGTTGCGGGTGGCGTCCAGGTCGGTGGCGTCACCGCTACCGCAGTAGATCCACAGACGCGTGCCGTTGGCCACGGTGCGATCGATGTTCAGGAACGGGTCGTTGCGAACCCAGGCGGGGTCGCTGTCCGGGCCCCACATGTCCTGCGGGTTGAAGCCACCGGCGTCACCCATGGCCATACCGATCTGGCCCTTCATGTCGGCCGGGTGCAGGAAGCCCGAGAGCGCACCGGCGTACACGAACTGCTGCGGGTGGTAGTTCGCGAGGTTCAGCGCGGAAGCCGCACCCATGGACAGACCAACAACGGCGTTACCGGTCTTGGACAGCCCCTGGTTGGCCAGGAACGCGGGCAGCTCCTGGGTCAGGAAGGTCTCCCACTTGTAGGTGAAGACACCGTCCTTGCCCTTGGCCGGCTGGTACCAGTCGGTGTACCAGCTGGACTGGCCGCCGACGGGCATGACGACGGAGATGCCGGACTGGTAGTAGTCCTCGAACGCCGTGGTCTCGATGTCCCAACCGCTGAAGTCATCGCGCGCACGCAGACCGTCCAGCAGGTAGACAGACTTGGCGCCACCGTTCTGGAACTGGACCTTGATGCTGGTGTTCATCGCGGCCGACGGCACCTGCAGGTACTCGACCGGGAGACCCGGGCGCGAGAACGCGTTGGCGACCGCGGAACCACCGGCGACACCGATGAATCCAGGTAGAACAGCCGCAGCCGCGGCAACAGTGGCAAGTCGACGCGCGGTCTTACCGCGCAATTGTGAAAAGAGCTTCATTACCTCAGTATCCCGTCTGCTTCAATCGGCGTTACACATGTCAGGCCGATGGACATCCCGATGGACGTCCCTGGGGTTCCCGAGGTAGTCAACCACATCAGGGCGCCTGTCAACACATTCCGTCCCCGTTGTTGACCCTCCGCAACCAGACCGATGTGTTACTGAGACCCAACCCGGCGAAGACAAAAAGAGCGGTGGCCCCCTGCCGAATGTCGGGGGACCACCGCTCTTTTGACTGCTTATGCCTAGTGGCTCTGCAGGTACGCGACCATGTCAGACTTCATGGCCCGCAACTGCTGACCCCAGTAGGTCCAGTTGTGGATACCGCCCGGAGGAAACTCGACGTGAGCATTCTTGCCGCCTGCGGCCGAGTACGCCTCGACGAACTTCTTGTTCGAACCGATGGCCATTCCCTCGAGGAAACCGCCGGTGAAGTTCTCGAAACCATTGCGGTTCGCGTCGACATCGGTGGAGTCACCGGTGCCGCAGTAGATCCACAGGCGAGTGCCGTTGTCGATGATCTTCTGGATGTTCAGGAACGGGTCGTTACGCTGCCAGGCCGGATCGCTGTCCGGGCCCCACATGTCGGAGGCGCTGAAGCCGCCGGCGTCACCCATGGCGAGACCGATCTGGAACTTCATGTCCGACGGGTTCAGGAAGCCCGAGAGCGCACCGGCGTACACGAACAGTTGCGGGTGGTAGATCGCCAGCGTCAGCGCCGCGGAGGCACCCATGGACAGGCCCACTACCGCGTTACCGGTCTGCGAAACACCCTTGTTCGCAGCGAGATACGCCGGGAGCTCCTGGGTGGTGAAGGTTTCCCACTTGTAGGTCCAGACGCCATCCTTGCCCTTGGCCGGGTTGTACCAGTCCGTGTAGAAGCTGGACTGACCGCCGACCGGCATGACCATGGAGATGCCGGACTGGTAGTAGTCCTCGAACGCCGTGGTCTCGATGTCCCAACCGCTGAAGTCATCGCGCGCACGCAGACCGTCCAGCAGGTAGACGGCCTTGGAGCCACCGGGCTGGAACTGCACCTTGATCTCACGGCCCATCGACGCCGAGGGCACCTGCAGGTACTCGACCGGAAGCCCGGGACGTGAGAAGGCGCCCGCGACGGGAGTCAGCGCCGTACCGCCGACGATGCCCGCGACACCGGGCAGCACGGCCACGGCTGTGGCCGCTACCGCGATCCGGCGCGCCGACTGACGCGCCAAGGCACCACGCATCTTCGAAAAGAGCTTCATTTACTTCGTTTTCCTATCTGTCTCAATCGATTTCCCACTATGTGCGCCTGCGGACCTTGTTCAAGGTGCCCCGGGATCCTAGCCGTTGAGCGTGGCTATCAGATCACCCTTGAGTGCCTGCAGTTGCTGTCCCCAATACGGCCAGGAGTGGTTCCCGGACGCGGGGAAGACAAAGTTGGCATTCCTTCCGCCTGCGGCGGTGTACGCCTGCTGGAATGCCTTGTTACCGGCCACCGCCAGCGACTCCAGACTGCTGGCGCTCAGGGCCACACCAGCGTCGGTGTTGTCATCGATCGGCGTCGAACCGCCGGGGGCGCAATAGATGTAGAGACGAGTGCCGGCCGCGACCAACGCCTGCGCCTGCACGGTGGGGTCGTTGCGGCGCCATGCCGGATCCCATGGCGGTCCCCACATGTTGTCGACGCTGTAACTTCCGGCGTCGAGCATCGCGACCCGGATCGCGTTGGTCATGAAGATGGTCGACGGGTTGAGGAACCCGGACAGCGAGCCGGCGAACCGGAACTGCGCCGGATGGAAGGCGGCCAGGATCAGCGCCGCGCCACCACTCATGGAGAGTCCGACCACACCATTTCCGGTGGCCGATATCTGCTTGTTGGTGGCCAGGTACACGGGCAGCTCCTGGGTGAGGAACGTTTCCCACTTGTATGTGTACGGCTGCTTGTTCAGCGCGGACGGCGAATACCAGTCGGTGTAGAAGCTTGATTGCCCACCGACGGGCATGACCACGGAAAGCCCCGACTGGTAGAACCACTCGAACGCACCGGTGTTGATATCCCAGCCGTTGAAGTCGTCCTGGGCACGCAGCCCGTCCAGCAGGTAGACCGCCTTGGGCCCGCCGCCCTGGAACTCGACACGAATGTTGCGCCCCATGGAGCCGGAGTAGACATCGAGGTACTCGACCGGGAGTCCCTCACGCGAAAAGGCATGTGCCGTCGCGGGGCCGATGGTCATGGCCGCGACCATCGACATGGGCATCACAAACGCCGCTACCAGGGCCGACAGCACGCGGCGGGTTCTCACACGCACGCTCATCCGGGGTCCATCCATTTCATGTTCAGGGGAAGTCACTTGAATCACTTCAGTCACTTCTGTCACGCAACGTTGCGCCAGAAGTGTCTGACAAGGTCGTCTTGGTATCGCCGTGACGGGGCCGCGTCGTTACCTAATTGGGATCACAGATCAGACACAGAACGGCCGCTTCGAGGATCCGGACCAGTGCCCTACGGGCCGGTAGCCGGAAGCCCAGTGTATTGCGGGGTGTCCAGTTTCGGCATCGGTAGACCGCACCGAGCCAGTTCAAAGCGCGGAACACGATCGATCCGATAGGTCGTGAACTCATAGGAGTGCAGCAGGTTGGACACGAAAAGCCGCGGCGACAGCGGTTTACGCACCGCACTGAGCATCGCGTCGGTCTGCGGGCATTTCAGCGCTTCGACGGCCTCGGCCACCCAATCCTGATCGATGTACCTGGGAATGTACGGGTACTTCTTGAGCCAGGGCCCGTCCGCGATCATCCAGTCCGGGAACAGGTTCTTGTCGTGGCCGATACGTCCGTCGGTGATGCGCGCGGTATGCGCGGCCAGCGGATTGGCCAGGCCGATCTGATCCACGATCCGCACATCCAGGCCCAGGTTCATGCCGAGCATGCCCAGGTTGGTGAACAGCACCGCGTGCGGCCCTCGGTAACCGGGCGGAATCGGGGGTGGCGGCGGGATTGCCGGTGCCACATCCCACTGGTCGTAATTTCCGGACGGTAGAAGCAGAGCCCCATCCGGGGTGTTGTCTATCGCCACCAGCACCGCGCGCATGCGCGGGTAATTGAGATAGTCCGCGGCGGTCAGTGGATGGGCGACACCCGTGGCCTGCGCGTAGAAGCGCCGCTCATCGACGATGCCGCTGTAGGTGACCTTGGTGCCGTCACCGCCCATGCCCGGGGAGTTGGCGACCCACGCGGACCAACCCGCAATACCGGCGAAAAGCCCGATGGTGGCCGCCGTGAGCAAGCGCGCCTTCTTGGGAGTGAAGGCCGCGCTGTCGGGAGCCACCAGCGGGACAACGGCAATGGGGAGCAACATGCAGAACACCGGAGTCAACAGCACTCGCGCGTGCATGAAGTCGCCACCCTGGCGTATCCAGTACACGCCCTGAATGAATCCGCTCGCCAGCATGAAAATGACTACGGCCGTGGGGTTTTGAACCAGGCGGGCCAGCCAGCCGTAACCAGGAGCCGCGACCTGCCGCACCCACCACTGCCCGCGACGCGCCTGGTAGGCGGCCACGCCCAGCGCGCTGAGTAGAAGCGCCGGAATCCAGATCAGGTACGGCGAGTTCATGTTCTGCAGGTAGACGAAGCCCTGGCCCCACTTGGAACCCGACGCGTCCTTGGCGATCGCGGTGCTGGGCACGAGCAGGCCGTAGTAGCCCATCCGGAAGATTTGGTAGAGCACGGGCAGCGCGCCACCCGCGACCACAATCCATACCCGGCTCATGAAACCGCGGGCGGCGATCAGCATCATCACCAGGAATCCGCCGCCGATGAGCGCCAGCTCCGGGCGGATCAGCACACTCAGCCCGGCCAGGAAGGCCAGTCCCACCGTGAATCGCCTACTGAGAACGTCTTTCTGATCCTTCTTAGCGGCGTGCACGATCTTCGGGTCCACCGGCTGATGCGGGCCGCCGCGCCGATCGAGGGTGACCGGCATGCGCACGGCTTGCGCCCAGATCACCATCATGAGCCACAGTCCACCCAAATAGGCCAGTACCAAACCGTTTTCGAGACCCGAGGTGGCGAAATCGCGGGCCGGAGGAATCGCTATGTACACCAGCATGCCGGCGGGCACCATGACCGCGGCGCGCCCGGCGAGCACCGGCGCGTACAGCCGCGCCGTGCCCAGGATGGCGAGCGCGACACCGATCAAACTCAGCACCAACGACAAGGTCAGCGCCACGTACTCGAGGCGCATACCGCCGCCGGCCCAACCGCCCAGGTACGTCAGATAGGTCCACAACGTGGAGGTGTTGGCCTCTACGCGCTCTCCCTTGTTGAACACCGGGCCATTGCCCGCCAGCAGGTTTCGCACGGTCCGCAGCACAATGAGGCCGTCATCGGCGATCCAGCGCCGCTGCCAGGCACCCCATCCGAACAACACGGTCACGGTGAGGACGCTGACCCACACCGTGAAGCGAGTCAGCCCGTTGCTTGGGCCCAGTGCCCTGGGCCGGTCAGGAGAAGTAGAAGGCCGCACCGAGCGATCCGATCCATGCGACGAACAGGAACTGCAGCACCCTGTCCCCCAAAGCGATCTCCTCGGGCTCCCCCGCCTCGCCCCCGTCGACGTCCACCGCGTAGCGCAGCACCGCGATGGTGAACGGGATCATCGAGGCCACGAACCAGGATCCGGCACGATGATCGCGTTCGAAGGCCCACAAGCCATAACAAACCACCGTGGCCGTAGCCGACAGCGTCCACACGAAACGCAGGTAACTGGAGGTGTAACCCTCCAATGCCTTGCGGATTTTGGCGCCGGTCTGCTCGGCGATCTGCAGCTCGGCGTACCGCTTTCCTGCCGCCAACATGAGCGAGGCGAAGGCCATGATCAGTAGGAACCACTGCGAGAGGTAGACGCCCGCGGCGACGCCACCCGCGATGGCCCGGATGAGGAACCCGGACGAGACAATGCAGATGTCAATGACCGGTTGGTGTTTCAGACCAAAGCAGTACGCCAGTTGGATGGCGATGTACACCGCCATCACGATCACGAGGTTCCTGTTGACCGATGATGCGATGCCGAGGGATCCAGCGGCCAGCACCACCGAAATTCCGTAGGCGGCCGGCACCGGCAGCACACCTGCGGCGATCGGGCGGAAACGCTTGGTCGGATGCTGCCGATCGGCTTCCACATCGCGGGCGTCGTTGATCAAGTAGATCGACGACGCCGCCATGCTGAACACCACAAACGCGATGGCCACCCGGATGAAGACACCCCGGTAGTCGTGGGGCGGAATGTCACCGAGGGCCGCCAAGGGCGCCGCGAAGACCAGGATGTTCTTCACCCACTGCCGAGGGCGGACCGCCTTGACGATTCCCGAGGCAAGGTTCTTGGGCGGGCCCGCGGTCGGAGCTGCTTCCTCACTCATCGCTGTTCCTCCTTGAGCGCCAGGCGCGAGTCCGCCCGGCGAACGGCCGTGCCGATCAGTGCACCGAGCGCGGCGCCGGCGGCCACATCTGTGGGGTAGTGCACGCCAAGCACCAGCCGCGACAACGCCATTGGCGGAATCAGCAGCGCGGGCAAGGGCAACCCGGTCAGCGGTGCGAGAAGTACCGCGGCCGCCGCCGTCGAGGTGGCGTGCGACGAGGGGAAACTCAACCGGCTCGGGGTGCTTACGTTCACCCGGACGGCCTCGTGGCTCGGACGCCGGCGGCGCACCAGGCGCTTGATGATGACCGACGCGGCATGGGCTCCGAAGGCACCGGCACCCGCCGCCAGCCAGCTGCGCCGACGGGGTTTGTCGACAGCTGCGCCGATCAGCGCCGCGGCCACCCAGCCGATGCTGTGCTCACCGAAATGCGAGAGACCCCGCGCGGTGCTGAGCACGCCGGGGCGCCCGGCCAGAGCCGACTGCACGGCGACGAGAATCGCGGTCTCTCCCTGAGGTGCGGTGACCTCGCCCGGCAGCGGACCTGTCATGCACTCACCCCGGGATTGACGGACTTGGGCGCCGCATTGTCGCTGCCAATCCCCAGGATGTTCTCCCACTGCTCTTTGCTGGTCAGTGTGGGCAACGCCTTGCGGTAGGTCTTGCGCATCTTGTTGAAACTACGCATCAACTGCAGGTGGCGGCGCAGCGACCCGCGCAGCAGGTCGAACATCTTGGCGCGGTCGCGCTGGCGGTACACCACACCACGCCCGTCCGCCGTGGTCACGGTGACGCCATCCATTCCGCACAGCAGGAACCAGCGCGCATCCTGAGTCGCGACGTTCAGCTCTGGGCGCACGTGATGCGCGGGATTTTCCTTCGTCAGCTGGTGAATCACGCCCCGCGATAGGCGGAATCCAATGGCAGGCAACGACACCGGCGGCTTGTGCACCTTACGGCGGCCAGAAGGCACCGGCAGCGAGGTCGCGGTGGGCAGCACCACCGCATCCGGGAACTGCTGGCGCATCGCACGCACCTCGGGCATCGCCGATTCCAGGATGGACGCGATGTGCTCGGGCCCCGCGAGGAAGTCGTCGATGGCCCGGTTCTGGATGGCGACGGTCGAGTACTCCAGGCACATCAGATGTTTGACGGTGGCCTTGACCATGCTGGCCAGCAATCCACGAATGTTGTTGTCCCAGTGCAGCGCAGCGACCACCAACCGGTTACGCAGGTGGAAGTAGGCCTGCCAGTCGATGGCATCGTCCTTGTCGCTCCAAGCCATGTGCCAGATCGCGGTGCCGGGCATCGACGCGGTGCCGTAACCATGTTCGTTGGCGCGAAGCCCGTACTCGGCGTCATCCCACTTGATGAACAGTGGCAGCGGTTGCCCCAGCTCTTCGGCGACAACACGGGGGATCATGCACATCCACCAACCGTTGAAGTCGACATCGATCCGGCGGTGCAGCAGCTTGCTGCGATCCTCTTCGATGTCGTCGAGCGCGAACTTGGCGAAATCGTGGTCGTACTCGGCGAACGGCGCGTTGGTCCACATGAAGTTGTCACGATTGACCACCTCGCCCATCACGTGCAGATGCGAGGGCTCCTGCAGGTTGAGCATCTGACCGCCGACAAGCATGGGGGACTTGGCGAACCGATTGAGCGCCAGCGCCCGCAGAATTGAGTCCGGCTCAATCCTGATGTCGTCGTCCATGTAGAGGATCTGCTCACAGTCGGTGTTCTTGAGCGCCTCGTACATGACCCGGCTGTAGCCACCCGACCCGCCGAGATTCGGCTGGTCGTGCACGCGCAGCCGACCTTCCAATGGCCCAGCGGCGGCTGCCCATTCGGGGTGATCCTTGACCTTCTTGGCGCCCTGGTCGGGAACGATGACAGCGGTGATCACCTTGTCCACCAAAGGATCTGAGGTCAGCGCCTTGAGTGCGTTCACGCAGTCGTTCGGCCGGTTGAAGGTGGGGATACCGACGGCGACGCTGGCCCGGCCGGGCGCCGGGGTGGACGCATACCAGCCCGCGTTGTGCAGCGCGACCTCGCTATCGGTGGTGATGTCGAACCAGATCCAGCCGCCGTCCTCGAAGGCGTCCAATCCGATCTCGAACTCGATCACCGCATTTTCGCCGCTGAACTGTGTGCCGCCCACGGTGATTCGCGCACCGGTGGCTTTGGTCCGGTACACATCGATGCGCCCGGATCCGGTCAGTTCGATGTGCAGCACCACATTCTCCAACGTCGACCAGCGGCGCCAATAGCTCGCTGGAAACGCGTTGAAGTAGGTGGCAAAGGAAACCTCTGATTCCGAGCCGATCTCCAGCGAGGTGCGAGTCGGTGGGTGCGCGCGCCGATCGTTGGTGTCGGATTCGACGATGTAGAGCTTGCGTACATCGAGAGGCTCACCCGGCCGGGGCAGGATCACTCTCGAAAGCAGGCTCACCGCGTGCGATTCGGTGGAATCGATGGGGCCGAATGGAATATCACTCACTGTCGTCACCTCCGGACAAGGGTGCACCGTCGGCCAGATGCGGCGCGAGCACGTTGTCGTACATGCTCAGCGCACTGGCGATCGCCATGTGCATATCGAGATATTGGTAAGTACCCAGCCGGCCGCCGAAAAGTACCTTGGCCGAAGCTGTTTCCTCCTTGGCGCGGGCGCGGTACGCGGCCAGGATGGCCCGATCGGACTCGGTGTTGATCGGGTAGTAGGGCTCATCAGTCCCCTCGGCGAACCGCGAGAACTCCCGCATGATCACGGTCTTGTCCGTCGGATAGGCCCGCTCCGGGTGGAAGTGGCGGAACTCGTGGATGCGCGTGTAGGGCACATCGGCGTCGTTGTAGTTCATCACCGGAGTGCCCTGGAAGTCACCGGTGTCAAGCACGTCCAATTCGAAATCCAGTGTCCGCCATCCCAATCGGCCCTCAACATAGTCGAAGTAGCGATCCAGCGGACCGGTGTACACCACCGGCGCCGACGGGTTGGCGGCGCGCAGATCGTCGCGCACCTGGAACCAATCGGTGTCCAGCCGCACCTCGATCCGGTCGTCGGCGGCCATGTTCTGCAGCCACGCCGTGTACCCATCGACGGGCAGACCCTCGTAGGTGTCGTTGAAGTAGCGGTTGTCGAAGGTGTACCGCACCGGGAGCCGGGTGATGTTCCCGGCAGGCAATTCCTTGGGGTCGGTCTGCCACTGCTTGGCGGTGTAGTGCTTGACGAACGCTTCGTACAGCGGGCGGCCGATCAGCGATATCGCCTTTTCCTCCAAGTTGTTGGCGTCGGCGGTGGTGATCTCCGCGGCCTGTTCGGCGATCAGCGCGCGCGCCTCGTCAGGAGTGAAGTAGCGGCCGAAGAATTGGGACACCAGCCCCAGGCCCAACGGGAACTGGTACGACTGCCCGTTGTGCATCGCGAATACACGGTGCTGGTATCCGGTGAACTCGGTGAACTGCCGCACGTAGTCCCAGACCCTCTTGTTGGAGGTGTGGAAGAGGTGGGCGCCGTACTTGTGTACCTCTATACCCGTCTGCGGCTCCGGTTCGGAGTAGGCGTTACCTCCGATGTGGTGACGGCGCTCAATCACGAGCACCCGCTTGTTGAGTTGGGTTGCGGCACGCTCAGCGATGGTGAGGCCGAAAAACCCCGATCCGACGACGATCAGGTCGAACTGCTGGTTTTCTCCGGTCACGTGCAGTCAGGGTACTGGACCGGCACCGCAAGCCCCTGACAGCGACATCCACCCTGGAAAGGACGAGCACGCCAGGGTTCGCAGGTACGGATCCGGTCGCGATTAGCTCACGATTTGATTTCGTCCCATTAGTCACACCAGTAACTCTGGTTACCATCGAAAGCGTCAGTTCCGGTGCCGATCCGCCGATCCGACACCCGCGGGAAATCCCGTGACAGCACACGCAAAACCGCAGTACACCATAAGTGATCGACCCGATATTGAGGAGACTTCCGTGCCTAATCGTCGCCGCCGCCGGCTTTCGACAGCCTTGAGCTCGGTCGCCGCGCTGGCCGTCGCAAGTCCGTTTGCCATCGCCCTCGCGACCAACATGACCCAAGCAGCCGCGCCCGCGCCTTCACAGCAGGAATTTGTGCAGGCCGCGATCGTGTCGGATCTGCCCGGAGAAGTCATGGGCGCAGTTCAGCAGATGACGTCACAGTTCGGCGTCCAGATCCCCGGACTGTCCGGTCTCAACATCCCCGGACTGGGCGGTGGCGGGCTGGGGAGCCTGGGTGGCACCAACCCGGCCCTGACCTCGCCCGGTGGCCTCACCACCCCGGGTGGCCTGACCTCCCCGTCGTCGTCATTGACGAACCCAGCGCTGACCGGCCCGGGCCTGACCAGCCCGAGCACGTCCACCACGCCGAGCCTCACCGACCCGGCGCTGACCAACCCCGGTCTGACCAACCCCGGTCTGACCAACCCGGCAGCCCCCGCCAGCACCCCGGGACTCACTCCCGCCGCGACAGGGGTCAACCCTGCGCTGACAGATCCGGCAGCGGGACTCACCTCCCCCGCTACGGGCGTGTCGAACCCGGCACTGGGTACCGGCCTGACCAACCCGGCACTGGCCGACCCCGCACTGGCGGGCCTCGGTTCACCCAGCGGACTCGGCGGCGGCAGCGGACTGGGCGGCAGCAGCAGCCTGATCAGCGACGCCATGGGTGCGGTCAATCAGCTGGGCATCACCCAGGCTGTTGACCTGATCAAGGGCGCCATTCCGGCGGCCGCCTCGGCAGCGGCTCCGCCGGCCGGCTAGGTCACCACACAAGCTAGGTAGCGAAACGGCACCGCAGGGCACAGAGGCTCTGCGGTGTCGTTGCGTGTGATCAACGCGCCAAACATCAAGATCGACCTTTGACGCGTGTCGAATCACTAGTCACATTTGTCTCATACGTAACATCCCTGGTGGTCGTGTCGCTCCATGCGGCACGTCCGATGTGATCCAGGAGAGACGACGTGCCCATACGAGTCAGCAAGATGCCGGTGAGACGGCAGCTTGCGCTGGCCGTTGCCGCGACCGCGACGGTGATGACCGTCAGCGTGGTCGATCACCTCAAATCCGAGCAGGCCGACGAGACCGCGATCACCTCGCAGTCCTTGCAGAATGCCGCCACGCACGACGTCTTGACCTCTGAGGTGGGGCTGCCCGGCCCGAACACTCCCGCCACTGTCCACGACATCCAGCAGGCAGACTCCTTCAGCCTCATCGCCGTGCGCGGCGCCGACCTGGCTTCCGTCGATGTATCGGTACGCGCACAGCAGACCGATGGCAGCTGGGGACGCTGGTACGAACTCGATCCCGTGGAGTCCGGCGATCCGGTCGCCCAAGACAAGGGGATCCCTGCCGCGACGGAGCCGGTGTTTGTCGGCTCCACCCATTCCGCTCAGGTCGCGGTGCAACCGAAGTACGGCGCGAATGTGAAGTCGCCCAGGGCCGGCGACCGCCGGGACTCCGGGCTGGGCTATCGGCCGGCGAGCATCGAGCAGCCGCTGACCACCGGGCTCGATGCCATCTTGATCAGCCCCAAGCTGGCCCCGCCCGACGGTGCGCGGCTGGAAGAACGCTGGTCGGCGCCGGTCGCGCTCCCCCAGGCGGGACCGCGGATCATCACCCGAGCGCAGTGGGGCGCCAACGAATCAGACCGCTGCCCACCGGTGTACAACCGCGATGTGCGCGCGGGCGTGGTCCACCACACCGCCGGAAGCAACAACTACTCGCCCTACGACTCCGCCGCGATCATCCGCGCGATCTACGCGTATCACACCAAAACCCTCAAGTGGTGCGACATCGCCTACAACGTGCTCGTGGACAAGTACGGACAGATCTTCGAGGGACGCTTCGGCGGCATCACCAACAACGTGCAGGGTGCGCACACCGGCGGATTCAATGAGCACAGCTGGGGCCTCGCGCTGATCGGTGACTTCACCCGCGACGAGCCCTCCCCCGCCATGCTGCAGGCTGCCGGGCGCATGCTGGGCTGGCGGCTGCGGCTGGCCGGCGTGGATCCCCGCGGCCAGGTGGATCTGGCCTCCGAGGGCGGCCCCTTTACCACCGTGCCCGGCGGGAAAGTCGTCACGCTGCCAACGATTTTCACGCACCGCGATGTCGGCAACACCGAGTGCCCGGGCGAGGCCGCCTACCGGCTGATGCCACGGCTACGCGATATCGCCGCCGGCGCGGCCAACGGCGAACCGCCCGATCTGGTGGATTCCCTGCGCGGCGGGGCCATCTACGACACCTGGATGCGGCTCGGCAGCACCGAAGGCGACCTCGGCGCACCCACCTCCGTCGAGCAGCAGGCCGTCGGCGAGGCCCGCTTCGCCACCTTCCGCAATGGTGCGATGTACTTCTCGCCCGGCACCGGCGCGCATCCCGTCGTCGGCGCCATCTATCACGCCTGGGCCGAAACAAATTTCGAGCGCGGACCGCTGGGACTGCCAGTGACTGAAGAGGTCGGCGAGCCCAACATCATCGTGCAGAACTTCCAGAACGGTTCGCTGATCTACGACCGGGCCAGCGGCCGGGTATCAAGCGTGATCGACGGAGAGACCCACGAGATACTCGGCGTGGCACCGGTGGCGCAGAACGCCTTGCCCGAGCAGTTCTCGGCACCCGCGGCCCCAGCCGCACCCGCACCCGCACCGCCTCCCCCGCCGCAGCCCGTCGAACAGTTCGCGCCCGCCAACTAGCACCGCCCATTTCCCGACGATCCGGTGTCTATACGAGTAGACAGTGGAATCGGTGAAGGAGGCCCGCGATGGGAAGAATTGTTGTCAGCGAAAATCTCTCGCTCGACGGCGTGGTCCAAGATCCGACCGGTGACGAAGGCACCGAAAGGGGTGGTTGGTTCACCCGCATCTCGGCGGAGGACCGTGCGGCTTGGGGCGAACTGGAGGCCGCCGAGGCATTCGTCGCAGAGGCGCTCCTGTTCGGCCGGCGCGGTTTTGAGTTCTTCGCCGCACGCTGGCCGGCGCGCAACACCAGCTGGGCGAACCGGCTGAACACGATGCCCAAGTACGTGGTCACCTCGACGCTCACAGACGTCTCGGCATGGGGCAACACGACGATCCTTGGCGGAAATATGCCTGCGTCGGTATCCCATCTCAAAGACGCGGTGCGCGGCGACATCGTCGTCTACGCCAGCGGCACTCTGGTGCGCGCCCTACTGGAACACGGTCTGATCGATGAGCTGCGGCTGACAATCTTCCCGGTGGTCGCGGGAGCAGGCACCAGGCTTTTCGGCGAAACCGCGGCCATGCGACAGCTAACGCTGATCAACACGCGCACCATCGGCGACGGGCTTGCTCACCTGGTGTACCAGGCGTAACTGCCTCAGCCCCACCAACGTTCGAGAACCTTGGCGACGCCGTCGTCGTTGTTGGTGGCGGTCACCTCGTCGGCAGCAGCACGCGCCTCCGGGTGCGCGTTCCCCATCGCCACCCCGTGCCCCGCCCAGCGCAACATGGCCACGTCATTGGGCATGTCGCCGAAGGCGATGATCGATCCCGGCTGTACTCCGGCCTGTTCGGCCACCACCGCGATCCCGCTGGCCTTGCTGATTCCAGTGGGCATCACCTCGATAAGCCCGTTGTCGGTGGAATAGGTGATCGCCGCGCCCGCCTCGGTCACCAGGGGCGCCAGCACCTCGGCCATCTCCGAACTGCGCGCTCCGGCCTTGCGCACCAACAGTTTCACCGCCGGAAAGCTCAGCAGATCCTCCAGGGACACCTCGGTGTTATCGGGATTCAGCCACGCGTGCTCGTAACCCGGTGAGCTGACGAACTGCGGGGTGGCGGCGTCGTGTGCGCTACGGCCCACCCGTTCCACGGCCAGTCCCACACCAGGAATGGCGGCTTGTGCCACTTCGGCCAGCACCGCCAACTCCGATGGCGCGAGGGTGGCGGCGGAGATGATCCGATCACTGTCGGCGTCGTACAGCACGGAACCGTTGGCGCACACCGAGATCGGCGCGAAACCGAGAGCGTCGACAATCGGCGTGATCCATCGGGGCGGGCGTCCGGTCGCCAAAACGAACGTGGCACCGGACTCCACGGCACCGGTGATCACCGCGCGGGTGCGCGCGGACAGGATCTCGGCGGAATCGATCAACGTCCCGTCCACATCGGACGCGATAAGCGTGGGACGGGTCACGCGCGCCCCTGATCCGTCTTCTTCTGTGCCTTCTTGCGGGCCCGTTCGGCCAGTTCTTCGCTGTCGAGCACGGCTGCCTCCTCCACTGTGGGGGCAGTGCCGCCCAAACGCCTGGGCAACCAGTATGCACCCGGTTGGGTGGGATAGTCCTGCTCTGCCTGGACCAGCAATTGCTCCATCGCATCGTGCAATTCGGTGGTGGTATGCGCGAAATCAGGGGAAGCCCGAAGCGGGGGTCCCACCGCGACGTTCACCGGAATCTTGCTGTATCTCAGGTTTTTTGGATGATCCTTGGTCCAGATACGTTGCGCACCCCAGACGATGAGCGGAACGATCGGCACATCGGCCTCGTGCGCCATGCGCGCGGCACCGGTCTTGAACTCCTTGAGCTCGAAACTGCGGCTGATGGTCGCCTCCGGGTACACCGCGACGATCTCGCCGCCGCGCAGGCTGTCCACCGCGGCTTCGTACGCGCCATGCCCGGCACTGCGGTCTACCGGAATGGCCTTGGCGTGCTTGATGAGAAAGCGCATGATGGGCACTTCCTGCATCTCCGCCTTGATCATGAAGCGCAACCGTCGTCCCGCCCGCACAGCCGCCAGCCCCGCGGGAAGAAAATCGACGTAGCTCGTGTGATTGATCGCGATGACCGAACCGCCACGGGACGGAACCTGGTCCAACCCTCGATAGCGGATCTTGGCCCCCGTCAGGAGGACCGCCGTATTCGCCGTGAATTCGAGGAGTCGGTAAACCGGTTCCATCTAGCTGTCTTTCTGTGCCCCATCCTTTTGGGCCTGCTTTTCCGCCTCGCGCGCGGCACGCTGTGCCTTGCGCTCAGCGGCGTCCTGGGCATCCCACTGGGCGGCCTCGGCCAGGGTGGGCGCCGATCCACCCAACCGATGCGGCACCCAGTACTCCCCGGCCGGATGCTGGCCATAGTCGTCCTGCACCTCCAGCAGCAGATGCTGCATGCGAGCGTGCAGCAGCGCGGTCAGTTCCGAGACCGGCAGCGTCGGCGCGATGGGTGCCCCCACCGCGATCGAGATGGGCGTGTTGGTACGCCCCAGATGCTTGGGGTGGCCCTTGGTCCAGATGCGCTGTGCGCCCCAGATGACGTGCGGGACGATGGGCACGCCGGCCTCGATCGCCATCCGCGCGGCCCCCGACTTGAACTCCTTGATCTCGAAGCTGCGGCTGATGGTGGCCTCCGGGTACACCCCGACGAGTTCACCCGCCTTCAGCTTCTCGACCGCCTCGGTATAGGACGCGGCGCCGTCGACGCGGTCCACCGAGATGTGTCGGCAGCCCCGCATGATGGGCCCGGTGATCTTGTTGTCGAAGGTTTCCTTCTTCGCCATGAACCGCACCTTGCGCCCCTTTTTCTGAAGGAACGCCGGCAACCCGGCGAAAGTGAAGTCCATGTACCCGGTGTGGTTGATGGCCACTACCGCCCCGCCTTCGGTCGGCAGGTTCTCGACACCGGTGACGGTGAACTTCAGGCCTTGAATAGCCCATACGGTGCGGGCAAGCCCGATCACGGTTCCATAGACAGGCTCCACAAGATGAGCCTAGCGCTGGCAGTGCGGCTTGCACACCGGATACCCGGCTAGCGCTGCACTCCTCCGCCGCCATCGGCGACGATCACCTGCCCGGTGATGAACGAACCCGCGTCCGACAGCAGCAGCAGCGCGGGGCCGATCATCTCGTCGGTGTGCGCCACCCGGCCCATGAAGGACTGCGCCGCCATCGCGTCGATGACTTCCTGCGGGTTCTGCTGCAGCATGTAGGTGTCGACGGTGCCGGGGGCCAGTGCGTTCACCCGGATGCCGCGGCCGGTGTACTCGGCGGCCATCGACCGGGTGAACGACATGAGCGTGGCCTTCATCGCCGCGTACATCGAGAGCATGGGCACGTACTGGAACGCGGCCACCGACACCACATTGAGCACCGACGCATGCTCACTGGCGGTCAGATGCGGCAACGCGGCCTGGACCAGGAACACCGGCCCACGCACGTTGACATCGAACGACTTGCCCAGCGCCTCGGCGGTGTAGCCGCCCATGGGCTGTGCCACCGGGTTGGCGGCCGCGTTGACCACGATGTCGACGCCGCCGTACTCATCGACAGTGGCGGCGACCAGGGCGTCGATATCACCCAGGTCGCCCATGTGGGCAGGCACGCCCAGTGCCCGATACCCCTTGTCGTTCAGCTCCTTCGCCGCGGCGGTACAGGCGTCGGGTTTGCGGCTCGACACCACCACCGACGCACCACAGGCCCCGAGCGCCTCGGCGATCGCGTATCCGATTCCCCGGGTGCCGCCAGTGACAATGGCCGTGCGCCCCGACAGGTCATAGAGCGCTTGAAAGTCAGTGAGGTTCACGTTCGGCACTCTATTCGGTTGACGAGGCCGCAAGACTGGAACGGTGACGATTCCGACCGAGCCGGTGACCATTCCCGGTGTTGTCGCGCGGCTGGCATCGGGACGTTCAATACTCCCGGTGTGGGACAACGAGATTGGTGGCCATACCTTTCAGATCGGCACCGGACCAGACCGGGAGTTCGTCAAAGTGTCGCCGCCGCACCCGGCCGTCAACCTGCGCACCGAAGCCGAGAAGCTCACCTGGGCGGGCCGCTACACCCCGGTCCCTACCGTTCTCGGGGTAGACACCGAAGGCCCGCTGCATTGGCTGCACACCGCCGGCATCGCCGGTGACAGCGCGGTGGCTCCGCGCTGGGTCGGGGACCCCGAGCCCGCGGTGCGCGGCATCGGGTCCGGGCTCCGCGCGCTTCATGACGCGCTTCCCGTCGACGACTGCCCGTACAGCTGGTCGGTGGCCCAGCGCGTGGCCCGCATACCCAACCCCGGCGGGCTGTCACAGCACCCCGCGATAGATCGCCTGGTGGTGTGCCATGGTGACGCCTGCGCACCCAACACCTTGCTCGATGACGCCGGAAACTGGTGCGGTCATGTCGATTTCGGCGAGCTTGGGGTCGCGGACCGGTGGGCCGATCTTGCCGTGGCCAGCTGGTCGCTGGAGTGGAACTACGGCAAGGGCTGGGACGCCACCTTCTTTGCCGCGTACGGCGTGGCCGAGGATTCCGTACGCATGGCCTACTACCGGCGTTTGTGGGACTCCGAAGACTGAACCCGGCCAGACACCGGCCCTGCGGCAATTTCCGTAATCTGGATCGCATGCGTGCAACGACCCGCCGTGCCCTGCTACTGGTCGCCCTTGTCGTGACCCTGGTCGTGGTGGCCGGTGGCGCCCTCGGCTTCTACCGTTCTCGCACCTCAGCACCGGAATTTCCCGTCGTCGACACCGCGGCATTGTCCCCGGGGCGTGCCGCGGTGGTGCGTATCCTCGGGGAGGAGTACGCCACCCAGGCCGGGATGTCGAAGTACTCCGAGGGCAACGACGAGCCGTGGTGCGCGGACTTCACCAGCTGGGTGATGCGCGCGTCGGGCAAGCCGTTCTCCAACCCCAACTCCGGACACTGGCGCATCCCCGGCGTGCTGACGTTGACCGCGTATCTCAAGGATGAGGGCCGCTACGAGGCTCCCGGCTACGCGCCAAAACCCGGCGACATGGTGCTGTACGACGAGCCGAGCCCCAAGGGACAGCACGTCAACATCGTGCTCATCAACGACAACGGCACCCTCACCACCGTCGGCGGCGGCGAGGGGCGGGGCGTGGGCCTGTCGACCTACGTGGCCGCCGACGATTCGGGTATCACCGGGTACGGGCGCTACGAGTAATCACGGCGCCACCGATCGCAACATGACCGGGGTATCGGCGCGCCGCAGCTGACGCAAGAACTGCGACATCGCCGGTGAAAGCGCGCTATCAGCGCGGCGAACAAACACCGTTTCCACTCGGGATCGCAACGCGGGCAACGGATGCATGCGCAGCAGCGAGGCCCGCTGTGAGGCGGTGACCACCCCAACGGGAAGTAAGGTCGCGCCCATATCGGCAGCGACGCAGCCCAGAATTCCTTCGAGGCTGCCGAACTCAAGGACCTGAGGATCCGTACTGCCCTGTTCGGCGAAGATCTCGTGTAACCGGGCCCGGTACGAACAGCCGTTGCGGAAGACGAGCATTCTGGCCGGCGAGCCGAAGACATCGCGCGGGTCCGTGTGCCGCTGGGCAGTAACCAGGACCAGTTCTTCCACGAAGGCCAAATCCGTTGTCAACACCTGGTTCTGTATGGGTCCGCAGACAAAAGCACCGTCCAGGCGGTGCTCTACTACCATCTCGATCAACTCGGCCGTAGTGCCCGTGGTGAGCGTGAAATCCACTCGCGGGCAGGCCGCCGCGTATGCCGCCAAGACACCCGGCAGGCGCAGGCCGGCCGTGGTCTCCATTGATCCGATCGCCAGTGTCCCGGTGGGTTCGGCCTCATCACCGACCACCTGGCTGGCCTCTCTCAACAGCGCCGTGACGCGTTCCGCATACGGCAGGAACGCCTCACCCGCGTTGGTCAGGGCCATGCCCCGGGCATGTCGCCGAAACAGCTCCACACCGAGCTCGTCCTCCAGCGCCTTGATGTGTGTGCTGACGTTGGATTGCACGGTGTGCAGCTGTTTGGCCGCATGCGAGATACCCCCGGCCTCGGCGACCGCGAGGAAGTGCGTGATGTCACTGAGCTCCATGTCCGGACTCAATCATGCACTCGCGGCGGGGACCGCCAGCTCACCGGTGACGTACTGGGCTCTACCGAAGCCGAAAGACCAATCCTGTGCCCTGTTTTCGCTGATCGCGAGGAACAGATCGGCGCCATCCACCTCGACGGCGGCAAGTCTGTCCGCGAGTTCGGCGAAGATCCGCTGTTTGGTCTGCGTTGTGCGCCCGGCCTGGGTGAAGATGTGCACGATCACCACGCTGCCTGATCGCTCAAACCCCAACCCCGCGTCTTCGGCGATGATGTCGGCGGCATCATGTGCCGTGATGATCTGAAATCGGTCGCGTGCCGGGATTTTCAAGACCGCGACCAGAGCGTCGTGCACGGCGTCCGCGATAGCGCGCCGCTGCGCCAGGGACCGGTCCGCGGTGAGGTCGATGCGTACCAGTGGCATGGGTCAACTCCTTGATGTCGGATTGATCGCGGCGGCCTGTGCCACCATGGATTGGACGATCTCAGCTGCGCTCTCGATATCCCGAATACGGCCTATGCCTTCTCCGACAATCAGATTCGCGACGCTGAAATCCTCGGCGGCCACACCGGCCCGGTATTCCGATCGGGCCCGGTCCAGGTCGTGGGCGAGCTCCGTCTCGCGGTCATGCCATCTCTCGACGAAGTCGTTGCGCAGCACCCGGCCGCTGTAGGCACGGGGCCAATCCTTGCCGCGCACAATGTCATAGACGTGCTGACGGATGGTCTCGTCACCGCCCACCCCGAGGGCGTACTGCTGAGCGGCCCGGGAAATCGCCGCTTCCCGCGACGCCCAGAACCGGGTACCCACCAGCACCCCGTCGGCGCCCAGCGCGAGCGAGGCCGCCAGTGTGCGGCCATCGGTCACCCCGCCGGCCGCCAACACCAGCACCTCGGGCGCTGTATCCGCGACCAGGTCCACAACCTCTGGCACCAGGGTGAACGTCGAGCGGCGCCCTTCGCCGTGTCCGCCCGCTTCTCCTCCTTGGGCGACGATGACATCCGCACCCACCTCGATGGCCCGCGCAGCCTGGGGGATGTTGTGCACCTGACAGATCAGCGGGACACCGGCGGCCCGGATGGTGGCTGCGTAGGGCGCGGGATCGCCGAACGACAGGAAGATAGCGGCCGGCCCCCGTTCCAGGGCGTGGTCCAGCACGCGCTCGTTTCCTGGCAGGGTCCAGGTGATGAATCCGCATCCCACCGCGGCGGTGGCGCGGTCGAATTGTTGACGCACCCAGGCCTCGTCGGTGTAACCGCCACCGAGCAGGCCGAGTCCACCGGCAGCGCTGACGGCACTCGCGAGGCGCGCATCGGCAACGTCATCCATCGGCGCGAGCACCACCGGGTGCTCAAGGCCGAAGCGGTCTGTCAGCCGTGTTTTCAGGGTCATGCCTCAACCGTAGGATCAGAGGAAACCGCAGGTCCAACAGTTTCTCACGATAGCAGCGTTCTGTATCAAAGAACGGTTGGCGGATCAGATCACGCTTCTTGAGAATGGGACCGCCCGATACCATGGGCCGGTGATCCTGCGCCAGATCGCGGTCAATCGTGAGAAGCAGCCGGATGCGTGGTACCTGGAGATTCCGGCCATTGCCCAGATCGCGACCGAGCCGCTGCACTTGACCACCGGGGTCACCGTGATCGTCGGCGAGAACGGGTCGGGCAAGTCCACTTTCCTGGAGGCGCTGGCGACGTCCTGGCGCTGGAAACTGCCCGCCGCCGTCAAACATTGGGGCGCACGCCCCAGCGGTGAAGATACCGACCTGCACTGGACCTTTACCCTCGACGCCGAGCATCCACGGCCCAACGGAGGGTGCTTCCTGCGCGCCGAAGCCATGCATCAGCTGTTCGCCGCCGTCGACGGGCACACCCCGGAGCAGGTCTTCCGCGGCCGGCTCAACGAGCGCTCGCACGGCGAGTCATTTCTGGCCTTCTTGGCCGAACGGGACATGGAGCGCGGCCTGTTCATTCTCGACGAGCCCGAGGCCGCGCTTTCCTTCACCTCATCGCTACAGCTCATGGCGATGCTCGACGGCGTGGTGGCTGCCGGATCGCAGGTCATCATGGCCACCCACTCCCCCGTGTTGGCCGCGTTTCCGGGCGCCACCATTCTGGAATTCAGCGAAGATGGTGTGCAGCAACGCGATTGGGAAGAGCTGGAGATGGTCGGACACTGGCAGCGCTTCCTGACCGATCCGCGTGCCTATCTGCGGCATCTATTCGCCGCCGAGTGAGGTCGCCGGGCTAGCCCGGCTGAGCCGCCATCCGGCGGGTGAGGCCCTCCAGAATCTTCGCGGCCTCGGCAAGCGTGCGCTGCTCATCCGGCGGCAACGTGCTCAACCAGGGATCGAGCACACCCTGGCGCTGAGCGCGCATGGCGACGAGCGCCTCCCGGCCCGCTGCCGTCAACGTGATCCGCTGCGCTCGCTTATCGGCGGAATCGACACGGCGCTCCACGTACCCGACATCTTGCAGCCGTTTCAGCTGCACCGTCATCGTGGGCTGACTGCAGTGGTCGGCCTGCGCCAGATCTGAGATTCGTGCGTTCTCCATCTCGCCGACAAGGGCCAGTAGCCGCGCCTGCCCGGTAGGCACCGGCAGGTCGGCGTAGCTGGAAACCCAGCGGTTGAGCCGCGCGATCACGGTAAGAACGTCGGCAGTGAGGCCATCTGTGGTGGACACTCAACCAACCTATACAAGGGGATTTCGGTGCATTTTCCGGCGCCTTGCGCACCTTTTTGCACCGTAATCGCAGCTCGATAGGCTGGGGCCATGCGAGTCACCAGTGTCGGCCATGCCGGATTCTTCATCGAGACGGCGGCAGGCAGCATCCTCTGCGACCCCTGGGTCAACCCCGCGTACTTCGCTTCGTGGTTCCCGTTCCCCGATAACAGCACCTTGGACTGGGACCGGCTGGGCAACTGCGATTACCTCTACGTCTCGCATCTACACAAAGATCACTACGACCCGCAGAACCTCACCGAGCACGTCAACAAGGACGCGGTGGTGCTGCTACCCGACTATCCGGTACCGGATCTGCGCCGTGAGCTGGAGCGACTGGGATTCCACACCTTCGTGGATACCGAGGACTCGGTGAAGCACCGGGTGAGCGGCCCCAAGGGCGATCTGGACGTCATGATCGTCGCGCTGCGGGCCCCCGCCGACGGGCCCATCGGCGATTCCGGCCTCGTGGTCTCCGACGGCACCACGACGGTTTTCAACATGAACGACGCCCGCCCTGTCGACCTGGACGTGTTGGCCGAGGAATTCGGCCATATCGATGTGCACATGCTGCAGTACTCGGGCGCCATCTGGTACCCGATGGTCTATGACATGCCCGCCCGCGCCAAAGAGGCCTTCGGCACACAGAAGCGCCAGCGTCAGATGGACCGCTGCCGTCAGTACATCGCACAGGTGGGCGCCACCTGGGTCATCCCATCGGCGGGGCCGCCGTGCTTCCTGGACGCCGAGCTACGCGACCTCAACGACGACCACGGCGACCCGGCCAATATCTTCCCCGACCAGCTGGTGTTCCTGGACCAGATGCGTCAGCACGGCCACGACAAGGGCCTGCTGATGATCCCCGGCACCGTCGCCGATTTCACTGCCTCAGAATTGAATTCGTTGGAGCATCCGGTCTCTACCGCAGAGGCTGAGCACATCTTCGGGGCCGGCAAGGCCGCTTACATCGAGGCCTACGCCCAGCGGATGGCACCCGTGCTGGCCGCCGAGAAGGCCGCTTGGGCAGCCTCGGAAGGTGAGCCGCTACTGGGACCGCTGCGCGCCAAGTTTGAACCGATCATGGCGCAGACCGACCAGATCTGCGATGGCATCGGCTACCCCGTGGAGCTTCGCCTCGGCAGCGAAACCGTGGTCCTGGACTTTCCGAAACGGATTGTGCGCGAGCCTATCCCCAACGAGAAGTACCGCTACGGCTTTGCGATCGCACCCGAGCTGGTACGCACCGTGCTACGTGACGACGAGCCCGACTGGGTGAACACCATCTTCCTGTCCACCCGATTCAAGGCGTGGCGCGTGGGCGGCTACAACGAGTACCTGTACACGTTCTTCAAATGCCTCACCGACGAGCGCATCGCCTACGCCGATGGCTGGTTCGCCGAGGCCCACGACGACAGCGCGTCCATCACGTTGGACGGCTGGGAGATCCAGCGCCGTTGCCCGCACTTGAAGGCCGATCTGTCCAAATTCGGTGTGGTGGAAGGAAATAAGCTCACCTGTAATCTGCACGGCTGGGACTGGAACCTGGAGACCGGGCGTTGCTTGACCTCCAAGGGGCACGAACTGAGGTCCAGAAGACTCGACTAGCGTGGCACGAGTTCAAACATCGGGATCACCCTGCTGATCCGCGACTGATAGTCGCCGAAGAACCCATACTTAGCCACCAGCGCCGGGAACATGTCGTCGCGCTCTTCCGAATCCAGCTCGCGCGCAACGGCATTGTAGACATCCGGCACCACCTCCACCGTCACCTCGGGGTTTGCGCGCACGTTGAAGATCCACGATGGCGGCTGCTCTTGTCCGCCGTTGGAGCCCACGATGAACCGGCGCCCCTGATGCGCGAAATACCCCAGGGGTGTCAGCCGCCGCGTGCCCGATTTCGCGCCGGTGATCGTCACGATGAGTACCGGCATCTCGTCATCGGAAACTCCCGGCAGCTTGCCACCGTTCTCGCGGAGCAGCCGAATCATCCGGCTATTGTGCTTTTGTACACCGCTTTCAGATAGCTCTCGGTAGGTATCCGAGGTCACTCCTTCGGTCATGCCTCGACGCTAGCCCGCCCCCGGCAAGATGGCCCCGACTCTCCCGCCTAGCGGACCGTTCGTACCCGCTGCCGCAGTTCGGAAGCCTCATCGCCCTCGGTGCTGTAGACCCGCACCACGGCCTCATCACCCGCCTGCAGAAACGTCGACTCCCCCAGTGGTGTGTACTTGGTCGCCCCGATGCCGATCAGCACGTGCTCGGGGTGTCCAGCGGCCACCATCAGCGCACCGACATCTTCCAAAGGTGTATCCGGAGAACCTTTTTGGGTGTCCAGGCGTTCGGTGATCCAGTCCAGGAGCACCTCGCCGTAGTACGAGTATCCGAGCAGAGGGCTATCGATCCCGTACTCGTGTTCCTGACCGTCCGCGCTGTGCAGATGGCAGTTGAGCCGCAACGTCGCGGTGGGACCGTCCGGTGTCAGATCGCTGATCTCAAAAAACTGGCGCGCAACACCTTTGGACGCCGAGCCCCAATTCTTCTTGTGGCTGATCTTGAGAGCATTGGGTCGACGGATCGAGCAGTCATTGAAGGCTCCCAGCGCGAACGGCTCTAGCGAGGCGACCACATCGCCGCGCCAATGCACTCGGCACGCCAAACCCACCTCGGGCTCGATCTGCAGGTTCAAAGGCGTCTCACTCTCGGGCAGCACCGTCTCGTCCTGCGACAGCGGGAACTGCCCCAAGAAACTGTCGGCACCCGGCGCATACCAGGGGAAGATCCCCTTGGGCGCGACCCCGTCCGAAGCCACATTCACAAAATCGGCTGATTCTCCGGCCTGTTCCAGGTGACCGGCAAAGTTCCCGGCCACTCCGAAACCGAACCAGGTACGCAACTCGTTCAGTTCGACGTCGAACATCTTGGTCATTTGGGCTCCAACACCTCGGTCCCGACGAAGGGCACCAACGCCGCGGGCACCCGGACGCTGCCATCGGGCTGTTGGTGGTTCTCCAGGATCGCCACCAGCCACCTCGTGGTGGCAAGGGTGCCGTTCAGGGTGGCCGCGGTCTGCGGCTTGCCATTCTCATCGCGGTAGCGCACCGCCAGCCGCCGCGCCTGGAAGGTGGTGCAGTTCGAGGTGGAGGTCAGCTCACGGTAGGCCTGCTGCGTCGGAACCCAGGCCTCACAGTCGAACTTACGTGCCGCCGATGAACCCAAATCACCTGCCGCAACATCGATCACGCGGTAGGGCACGTCGATGTGGGCAAGCATCTGCCGCTCCCACCCCAGGATCTTGTCGTGCTCGCTCTCCGCGTCCTCGGGCTTGCAATAGACGAAGGCCTCCACCTTGTCGAACTGGTGCACCCGGATGATGCCGCGGGTGTCCTTGCCGTAGCTGCCGGCCTCGCGGCGAAAGCAGCTGGACCATCCCGCGTAACGCAGCGGCCCATCGCTCAGGTCCAAGATCTCGCCGGAGTGGTATCCCGCGATCGGCACCTCGGAGGTACCCACCAGGTACAGATCATCCTCCTCGAGGTGATACACCTCGTCGGCGTGGGCGCCCAAAAATCCTGTGCCACCCATGATTTCGGGTTTGACCAGCACCGGCGGAATCAGCAGGGTGAAGCCGTTGGCCACCGCGGTCTGCACCGCCAGCTGCAGCAAGCCCAATTGCAGCAACGCGCCGTACCCGGTGAGGAAGTAGAACCGCGCCCCGGAGACCTTGGCGCCGCGCTCCATATCGAACAGGCCCAGCGACTCTCCCAATTCCACGTGGTCTCTGGGGTTTTCAATGGGTTTCGGCTCACCCACCAATTCACGGAGGGCAAAATCCTGCTCGCCACCCGCGGGCACGCCGTCGATCACCACATTGCTGATCGCCTTGTGCGCCGCGGTGAACGCGGCCTCGGTGACCACCTGCTCGGCCTCGGCCGCCTTGACTTGTGCGGCGAGCTCCGAAGCGGCCGCCAAGAGCGCCGGTCGCTCCTCGGGCGATGCCTGACCGACCTTCTTACTCGCCGCCTTCTGCTCGGCACGCAACGTATCGGCGGTCGATATCGCCGCCCGTCGTGCCGTATCGGCGTCGAGCAGCACCTCAACAAGTGCCGGATCCTCGCCCCGCAGACGCTGGGAGGTACGCACCGCGTCGGGGTTTTCGCGCAGGAATTTGAGGTCGATCACCTGCTGAACATTACGTGGGAGCCGGAAAGCCCGGCCAACCCATTAGGCACCGAACAGGCTCAGGTACTCGTCCTTACCGAAGATCCGTGCCGCGTCGAGCGCCGACGGTGTTCCGGCGGCCGGATCGGCGCCCGCGTTCACCAGGATCTGGACGATGTCGTCGGAGCCCTTGAAGACCGCTCCGGCCAGCGGCGTCTGTCCCTTGTCGTTGGCTCTGTTGACGTCGGCTCCGCGCGCGATCAACGAACGCACGGTCGAGGTGTTCCCGTGGTACGCGGCCAGCATGACGAGGGTGTCACCGGCTTCGTTGGTGAGATCCACCGGCGCGCCCGCGTCGAGATACGCCGCCAGGGTCGAGGCGTTGCCCTCCCGCGCCATATCGAACAGTTCGTGAGCGAGCGCCGCGACCTGCTCGGCAACGCGGGCCTGATGCTCGGCTTCCCCCGCCTGGTCGTCAGGGTTGTCACGGTCAGGTTCCATCGTTGTCACAGTGTTCAATCTAGCGGCGCATGCGAGCAGCATCGCTCGGCTAACCCGCAGCGTCACCTGTAACAATGACTGCAATATGAGTGACGAAGCCGAACCCACGCCGAAGGTCGAGCGGGACGACTCCACCCCGGAAGAGCCCACCAACGACGAGCTGGGCACCGACACCGCCGGAGACTCCCCCGCCGAGTCGCCGGACTCTGCCACGCCACCCGAAGAACCCCAGGAAGCTGCGGACTCCGCCGAGACCGGCACCGAATCCGTCGACTCAGCCGAGGCGCCGCCGACAGAAATCCTTGAGCACCCCGAATCCGCGGATTCCGACACGCCAGCCGACGCCGCATCCCAGGTTGAAGCCCCGCAATCCGACAAACCGCACTGGTGGAACGGTCTGAAAGAAGGGCTCAAGGAACGTTCCACACACCGCGCGCTGCTCTTGGTCACCTTCGGCGGATTGTTCATCGCGGGGATCACCCAGGCGCTGCCCGACGGCTGGACCTCCGCGGACCGTCTGGTCAATAAGATCGACGCCAACCCGGTGCCCAGCACCGGCGCCCCGGGCAACAGCACCTTCAACTCGGCGAAAGCCGGGGAATGCCTCAACTGGCCCGCCCCCGCCTCCACCAATGACGTCAACATCGTCGACTGCGCGAACGATCATCGTTTCGAGATCGCCGAGTCCATTGACCTGCGCACCTTCCCGGGCACCGAATACGGTCCCAACTCACGGCCGCCCACCGTCGGACGCATTCAGGAAATCAGCCAGGAACAGTGCCAGGTGGCCATCAACCGTTACCTGGGTGACCGCTATGACCCCAACAGCCGGTTCACCATGGGCATGCTGTGGCCGGGAGAAAAGGGCTGGACCGAGGCGGGCGAACGTCGCGTACTGTGCGGATTGCAGCTTCCCGGTGCCGATAACCAGCAGCAGCTGTTCCGCGGCAAGGTTGCCGAGCAAGATCAGTCGAAGGTCTGGCCCGTGGGCACCTGCCTGGGCATCGATTCGACGACCAACCTGCCCACCGAACTTCCCGTGGACTGCGACAAGGCACATGCCATGGAGATCACCGGAACAGTGAGCCTGGCCGAACAGTTCCCGGGCTCGGTTCCTCCCGAACCTGATCAGGACGGGTTCATCAAGGACAACTGCACTCGGTTGACCAACGAATATATGGGCAATCCCGACGGATTCCGCGCCACCACGTTGACGCTGTCCTACAACACGATCACCCTGCCCAGCTGGACCGCGGGCAGCCGTCAGGTCAGTTGCAATATCGGCTCCACCTTGGGCAATGGCGCCTGGTCGACGCTGGTCAACAGCGCCAAGAGCGGCCAACTGCTGATCAACGGCCAACCGCCGGTGCCGCCGCCGGACATCCCGGCCGACCGGCTGAACATGACGCCGATCCCGCTGACGTCCACCCCGGCTCCGACCCAGCAGCCGACTCAGACTCAGCAACCCACCTACACCCAGCAGCCCACGTATACGCAGCAGCCGACGCGGACTCAGCAGCCCACCCAGCAGACGACGACGCAGCAGCCGACGCGGACTTCTGCTCCGCCGACTTCATCGGGTGTGCCCAACCCCAGTAACCCGCCGGGCATCACCATCGTGACGACGCTGCCTCCTGGTGCCGGGCCGCCACCGCAGCCTGGTCCGCCGATGGACGGTCCGCCTATGGAGGGACCACCGATGGAGGGACCGCCTCCGGGACAGGCGCCCGCGGGGGCACCGCCGCCCGGGCCGGCCTAGCCGCGCCGGGCGCCTCCTGATGCCCGTACAGATGAGCGAGCAACGGTTCGAAGAGCTCGTTTCCGACGCTCTCGATGCGATACCGCCAAAGCTCGCCGCCGCCATCGACAACGTGGTGGTGCTGGTCCAGGACCGTCACCCGGAGGATGCCGAGCTACTCGGCCTGTACGAGGGGATCGCGCTGACAGAGCGCGACAGCTTCTATGCGGGGGCGCTGCCGGACACCATCACGATCTATCGCGAGCCGTTGCTAGAAATGTGTTCCAGCGAACATCAGGTGATCAATGAGGTCACGATCACAGTGATCCACGAGATCGCCCACCATTTTGGTATCGACGACGACCGTTTACACCAGCTGGGCTGGGGCTAAAGGTGCGGCTGAGGTTTGCTGGAAAAAAATCCAAAAATCTTGGAGAATGATGGAACCAAATAGAGGGATCCGCCGTCCATCTCTAGTGAAAGGGCAAAACTGCCCTTAGGACGACGCGAGACAAGTGGGGGAAAGGGGACAGAAGATGGCTGACGTACCGGCGCCCGCCCAGCGTGAGGAGATCCGCTGGGACCTGGCTAACCAGCCGGGGACTGTTCTGCAGGTCGATCCGGATGCGATGAAGGATGCCGCCGTCGAGTACGACGCGATGGCGCAGCGACTGCAGGAAGCTCTCGACAAGCAGCTCGAAACCGCCAAGTTCGGTTCGGCGGGCCGCGACGAGGTGTCCACCGCGGTGGCCCACGCCTCGGCGAAGACCAACGAGAACTTTGAGAAAGTTGCCAAGGACGGCATCGAGCAGCTCAAGCGCATCGCCGAAGCATTCCGGCGTAACTCGCAGGCGTTCGTGGACATCGAGCACCACAACGCCTCTCGTATCAACGCTGTGGGGGAATAGATCATGACCGGATTCACAGGCGTCAACTGGGTGGCCCGCAAGGCGAAGAAGCTGGCCCTTGACCTGACCACCGGCGCAGGCCCGACGCATGTCGTCGATAGCGCGCTGGCCTGGCAGGAGATCAGTGCCGCGTTCGCCGACGTGCACGAGAACAGCCTTCGGGTGGGCGAGAAGCTCATGGAGGGGTACCGCGGTCCACGCGCCGAAGAGGCGCTGACCAAGCTGAACCCGTTCACCGACTGGCTGGACAAGATGGCCGGACTGACCCAGGAGGTCAGCGATACCGCCAACACCTACGCCGAGTCGTACGGCACCGCGGTTCTCGACATGCCGCACATCAACGACCTGGCCCAGCTGGAGAAGGCCAAGGCCGAGGCACTGTCGGCGGGTGGAGCGCTTTTCGGCCTGCACGCAACCACCGAAGGCATGGAGCAGGGCCTGGACCTGCAGGCAGCCAAGGCCATGGAGACCTACGAGTCGGCCAGCGAGCCCGCGTCCAAGGTCGTCGAGTTCCCGCCAGCCCCCGAGATCATCAAGTACCCCGAAGAGAAGTCGGAAGCCAACAGCGGCAACACCGGTGTCAGCGCGGCCGGCGCCGGCCTGTCGGAGATGGGCCCGAGCCCGCTGAGCCCCGACTCGGTGCCCGGTGTGCAAAGCGCCCGCGCGGCGGCCATCTCGATGACTGGCAACACGGCCGCCGCCGGCGGTTCCGGGATGGGTATGGCCGGTATGGGTGCGCCCATGGCCGGCATGATGGCCGGTGGCGCGCTGGCCGCTTCTGCCGGTAAGGGCATCAAGGTTGGCGGCAGCGTCAACAAGAAGGACGAAGACGAGGACGGCAAGGATCTCACCGCCATCGGCGCCACCGGCGTCTTCATGGGCGATGAGAGCAAGCCTGTCGAACTGCCGGACATCCTTACCAGCAAGTCGGGCAGCGACAAGGTAGCCGACTTCGAAAACGTGGATGCCTCAAAGCTCTTCGAGCGTGGTGGCTCCAAGGGAGCGGTTGCGCCTCCGGTTCTCGGCGCGAGCGCGGAGCTGTGACCGTCCGCCTGGACTTCGACGAACTGGAGCTGACTCGCGAGATCACCGGCAATGACCTCTTGCCGGTGGTACTGGCCGCGGGTCCCCGCCACGAAGACGAAGCCGAACACCGAGACGCGCTGGAAAGCGCCCGCACCCGGCTCAAGGAACGCAACCTGCTCAAGGGTGAGGACCTTCACCCGACCCTGCGTGACATGTTGACCTCGGCAAGTAAGGCCACCGGCCAGGTGGCGGTGCGTCGCTGGGCAGGATCGCAGATGCTGCGCCTGTGCTTGGTCGAGCACGGCGAGGCGTACGTGCTGCTGGTCAACGACGGCGAAGGTGTCGCCATGCGATCGGTGACCGGCTCGCTCGGTGCCGAGTTGTGGCGTTACCTCGGTGATGCCACTCCGCTGAAGTTCGGGTCGATCAACGCACCCGCCGAGCAGTTGGCGCTGGCACTCAACTCCGAACCGGCCGACATGGCCCGGCAGCTCATGGCCCTCGGCGCAACCAAGGCCGACGCGGTAACCGTCGCGAAGGCCATGGCACGCCGCGGCGCGATGACAGAGATCACCGCCATCCGGCGAACTGACGGCATCACGGACCGTGCTCCGGGTGGAGTTGCCGTGTACGACACCGCATTTGGGCGCATCATGGCCACCCCCAGCACGTCCAGCGACGGAGCACTGTGGGCGACCCTGACCCCCGCGACGCCGCAGCGGATGACACACGCGCTCAAGAGCCTCGGCCTCGAGTAGCGGCAAGGCCCGCGTGGTTGCGCCGACTTGTCGGCATCCGGTGTTACAACAGTTATGTGAAGAAAGCACCGGACTGGCGGCATGCCATCAGCTGCGGTGTGGCCTGCCGTGATTGCATCCGCGATATCGACCACTGCCACGGCACTCTGATCGTGCATTCCGCGCGCCATGCCGAGTGCACGGACCGGGACTGCGACGGACAGTATCTCTTACGGCACAGCCTCGTGATCGATTGTGTTGCCGCGCAATGTGACTGTGAGAGTCAGATCCAGCTGGCGGTCTAGCCCATCGGATCTGCCGACTGCGCGAGCTCTTCAGCGCTGGCAGCTTCTTGATGCGGGAAGGGCGCCACCGCATCTCCCCAATGCACGCAACTCCACCGGCCATCCGTAATCGGCGCCAGCACAACGGCTTCCGCATTACGCAGGTGGCGATTCACCGCGAAGCCCGGATCCACGCCGGCAAGGGTGGCGGCCACCAAACGTATCGCCGCGCCATGACTCACGATCACCACATCACCGGTCGAAGCATCGTTCTCCAAGTGCCGTAGCCGCAGATCCGCGATCGCGGGCAGGTACCTGTCAAACACGTCCTGCGCCGATTCGCCGCCAGGCATTCGCGCCTCGAGATCACCGAAATGCCAACGCTCATAAGTCCGGTCGAAGATCGCGAACGACTCCAGATCGGTGTGGTCCTCCAACTCTCCGGCCTGTACCTCATGCAGACCATCGGCCTCTTCGGCTTGCACACCTAGGTGTTCGGCGATCCCTGCCGCGGTCTGCACGGCACGCACCGCCACCGAGTGCACCAGCACCGCGGGCGCATGCTCCTCATAGCGTCTGGCGAACAACCGCGCCTGCTGCAATCCGAGTTCGGTCAGCGCCGCGCCGGGCGGTTTCGTGTCCAGCCGCCGTTCAACATTGCCGTAGGACTGTCCATGCCGGACCAAGACAAGCCGCCCACTCATCGCAGCGTCCCTTCTCGTGTCTCGACGAGCCACCCGGACGCCTCATCCAGCACCGGCGGGTTAGATCCGGAGGCTGCCGTGGTCCCTCGTGGCCACGATCCCAAATACCGCACATCTTCACAACGACGATGCAGGCCCTTGAGTGCCTCGCCGACGGCGATGTCGTCGATATGACCCACACAGTCCAGGAAGAACCGATAAGTACCCAACCCGGTGCGGGTCGGCCGGGACTCAATGCGCGTCAGGTCGATATCGCGTATCGCGAACTCGTTCATGGCCGCGGCCAGGGCACCAGGCACATTTCCGAGTCCCAGCACTACCGAGGTGCGATCCGCGCCGGTGGCCGGCGGTGGCGGGGCCGGTTGCCCCACCAGCACAAAGCGTGTGTGCGCGTGAGCTTCGTCCACCACCCCGCTGGCGAGCGCATCCAGTCCCAACCGTTGCGCTGCCCATTCGGTGCACACGCCGGCGTCGGCCCGCTCGGCTTTCACATCCTCGGCGGCTGCCGCGTTCGAGTTCGCCGCGACCAACTCGGCGTTCGGCAGGTTGGCGGCGAGCCACTCGCGAACCTGCGCGGCGGCAATCGGAAAGCCTGCGACGGTCTTCACCTCTGCGGCGGAGGTGCCCGGGCGTACCGCGATAGTGAAGGACACCGGCAACACGGTTTCGGCGAAAATCTGCAGCGGCGCACCCACAGCCAAGGTGTCCAGCGTCGGGACCACCGGGCCCTCCAGCGAGCTCTCGATCGGTACACAGGCATAGGTGGCGCCACCGGTCTGGACCTGCACCAACGCCTCTCGCGCACTGGTCACCGACACCGGCTCCACCTCGGGTGTACCGGGAATGCGTCCTGTCGTGCGCAGCTTGATCAGCGCGGCCTCAGAGAATGTGCCTTCCGGCCCCAGATAAGTGATGCGCTGCACACTTCAAACCTTAGGCGCTCGGCCGCCGGGCGAACCCCCGACACAGGCGATGGGACAGGTGTCCCTTGCACTCTCCACCGCTCGTTGTTAACTTAGGCTTACCTCAGTTCGCTAGTCGCCAGGAAGAGGACCGCCATGACCGCAGCACCGCCCACCACCGCCGAGCGCGTGCGTTCGGCATGCGCGCGAGCCGCGAGCTCCACCCTCGCCATCGCCGGAGCCGATGTGGTCGGCACCTCACTGCACCACTTGTTCGATGACGGCACCTTCGTCGTCGCGGTCCCCTCCAATAGCGCCATCGCGGCGACGGTCGTCGCGGCCGGCTCGTCCGGCATGCCCGCGCTGCTGGAACTCACGGACCAGGCACCCCTCCCGCTGCGCGAGCCGGTCAGATCACTGGTCTGGGTGCGCGGCAATGTCGTGGCCGCCTCCGATCGGGAGGCCCGTGCCATCGTCGACATCATCGCCAGCCGCATACCCAATCCCGCACTACTGGACATCCGCACCGATATGCGGCTGCGCACCGAGCCCGGCTCGATCCTGCTGTGCCTGACCGTGGAGTCCGTTGTCGTCGCCGATTCCACCGGAGCCGAGTCCGTGGACGTCTCGGCGCTGCTCGGCGCGCGGCCCGACCCCTTCTGTGCGCTCGAGGCCGGATGGCTGTCGCATATCGACCACGATCACCGCGATCTGGTCGAACGATTGGCGCGCCGTCTACCGCTGAACCTGCAACACGGTGAGGTGCGCCTGCTCGGCATCGACCGCTATGGCATCCAGCTACGCGTGGAGGGCGCCGAGAGCGACCATGATGTGCGGCTGCCGTTCCAAGAGCCCGTCAACGACACCGCCGGGCTCAGCCAGGCGCTGCGCATCCTGGCCGGCTGCCCGTTCCTCAACGGGCTGCGCGCCCGCAAGATCTAACTCAGGAAGAACTCCCGGAGCATCCGGGCGAACATCACGGGGGCCTCGCGGTGTGCGAAATGATCTTGTCCGACAAGCTCTTTCACTCGCACCCCAGGAACGCGCCGAGCCAGGTACCCGACCGGCTCGCGAAACTGCAGCGGCGAATTCGTCCCCTCAAGTAGCAGCATCGGGACCACCGACCGGGTGTACTCGACCAGCAGCTCCGCACAACGATCCAACGCCTCAAACTCCCGCGACACGGTTGCCGAACGCGCGCGGATCGCCGCACTCCCCTGCCGATTCGCGGCAGCCACAGCATCCGAGACCGGGAGCGGCGGCTCGTACAGCACCACGGCTGCCACATCGAGTCCGCGACGCAACGCCTCAAGCACCACCACAGCGCCGAACGAGTGTCCGACTATCACCGCATCCGGGCCGGCCTCAGCAGCTACCGCGATCACATCATCTGCCTCGCGTGCCAGGCTGTGCTCCTGCGTGTCGCCACTGGCACCGTGGCCGCGCCGGTCGACAAGAAAGCAGGTGAAGTCCTGCCGGAGTTCGGTGGCCACATCGGACCAGCTCGCACCGGAATCCATCGCGCCGTGCACCATCACCAACGGCGGCCCTTCCCCCGACACCGTCAGGCTCAGCCGCACCCCATCGGGCGATGCCACATAGCGCAGAGTGCTCACCACATCGGACACTCTTCCACCAATACCAGCCAGAATGAGCGCCGTGGCGGAATCCGACATGTCAGCGCGCACAATCCGCATCGAGATCGGGATCGTGCTCGCCATCAGCTTCGGGATGAGTGCTCTCAGCGCCATCCTGCAGTTCACTTCGGCCGTCCTGACCGGACTGGCGAACCAGACCGTCGCCCTCAATCCGCGCCGCGCCGAGCTCGGTCTGATTGACCTGGGGCTGAACCTGGTGTCCATCACCCGACTGGTGGCGTGGGGTGCGCTTGCGGTGTATCTGCTGTGGCGCAGCGGATACAGCCCGTCCTCGATCGGACTCGGCCGCTGGCGCTGGCGGACCGACGGCCTGGGCGCGCTGGGCCTGGCAGCACTCGTCGGACTGCCGGGTCTGGCCTTGTACGTCGGTGCGCGCTGGATGGGCATGAGCGTCCAGGTCATTCCCGCCTCGCTCGATGACACCTGGTGGCGGGTGCCCGTATTGGTGCTGTCCGCATTCGCAAACGGATGGGCCGAGGAGGTGGTGGTCGTCGCGTATCTGCAGACGCGTCTGCGCCAACTCGGTTACGGCGCGACGGCCGCCATCGCGTCCTCGGCACTGCTACGTGGTTGCTATCACCTGTATCAAGGTGTCTCGGCGGGTGTCGGGAACCTCGTGATGGGCCTGCTCTTCGGATACGTATGGCACCGCACCGGACGGCTATGGCCCCTGGTCGTCGCCCATGGCGTGATAGATACGGTGGCATTCGTCGGGTTCGCGTTGCTCCGGGATCACCTGGGCTGGCTCCATTAGCCTCATCTCATGGGACACCCCCGATGACCGAGCCCACCATTCCCTTCCGCGGTCGGCGCCCCGACCGCCGGGAGGACAGCCAGGTCATCCGGCGCCGTCCCCAACCGGCACCGCCACCTCCGGTGAATCCACCGCCCAGGCCCGGTCCACCGCCGCCACCACCACGCAGGCAACCACCGCCGGCACGGCCGGTAGCGCGCGAGCCACGATCGCGGCGCACTGCTGCCCCGCCGCCGGCTCCCCCACCCCCCACACGTCCGCCGCGCAAGCGGCGGTGGGGAACCTGGATACGGCGCGCCTTCGCGCTGGCCCTGACCGTCCTACTGCTCGGATTCTGCACCGTCATCGGCACGGCATTCTGGCTCGACGGACGGTTACACCACGTCAACGCGGTGAACGACTACCCGGACCGTCCCGCACCGGGCAGCGGAACCAACTGGCTGTTAGTCGGTTCCGATAGCCGTCAGGGCCTGACCCCGGCGCAGGAGGCCGAGCTGACCACCGGGGGAGACATCGGTGACGGCCGCACCGACACCATCCTGTTGGTACACATACCCGCGTTCTACGACGGCGGGGCGGCCACCATGATCTCGCTCCCCCGCGACTCGTACCTCCCCATCCCCGAGAACGGCAGCAACAAACTCAATGCCGCGTTTTCCCTCGGGGGTGCGGCGCTGCTCACCCAGACCGTGGAACAGGCCACCGGCCTGCGCATAGACCACTACGCGGAAATCGGATTCAGCGGATTCGCCTCCGTAGTCGATGCGATCGGTGGCGTCTCGCTGTGCCTCGACGAGGCTATCGACGATCCCCTGGCCGGCGTCGACCTAGCCCCAGGCTGCCAAATTCTCAACGGGCCCAACGCACTTGGGTACGTACGCAGCCGGGCCACACCCCGCGCCGATCTGGATCGGATGACGCATCAGCGCGCCTTCATGGCCGCACTGTTTCACCGGATGAGCAGTCCTGCGGTGTGGGCCAATCCGTTCCGGTGGTATCCGCTTGCCACCTCGACCGCCGACGCGATCACTATCGCCGAGGGCGATCACAGCTGGAATCTGGCTCAATTGGGCTGGGCGCTAGCGGGTTCGGTACAGAATCTGACGATCCCCATCGGTTCGTTCTCGTCGAACTGGGCGGGCGACATCGTCACCTGGGACCAGGACGCCTCGGCCCGCCTTTTCGACGCCCTGCGCACCGGCCAACAAGTTCCCGCAGACCTCTTGCCCGACCCGGCCACACCGACTCCCTGACCTACTAGGGTTTTCGGTGTGGCTACCACCGATCCGCATGCGCGCCCATCCTCGCCGTTCCTGGCACTGTTGCACGATCAAATCGGCAACGAGTTCACCGCGTCTCAGCAATACATCGCGATCGCGGTGTATTACGACGATGCCGACCTGCCGCAGCTGGCCAAAAAGTTTTATGCGCAGGCAGTCGAGGAACGCAATCACGCCATGATGATCATCCGATACCTCATCGACAAAAAAGTGACAGTCACGATCCCCGGGGTCGATCCCGTGATCACTGAGTTCGCCGACGCACGCGAGCCCATCGCCCTTGCCCTCGATCAAGAAAAACGTGTCACCGACCAGATCACCGAGCTCGCCCGGGCGGCGCGCTCCTCGGGCGACTATTACGGCGAGCAGTTCATGCAGTGGTTCCTCAAGGAACAGGTGGAGGAGGTGGCCACCATGGATACGCTCTTGACGGTGGTGGACCGCGCCGATCACGACCTGTTCGACCTGGAGAACTTCGTGGAGCGTGAGCTCAATCGCCGCACCGGCCAGGATCCGACGGCGCCGACGGCGGCCGGGGGCGCGCTCTAAACAATTGTGCGCACGGTGATTCCTCATCACCAATGCGCATTCATTAACTTTGGCTAAGTTAACAATAGGCCAATTTACTTGCCTAATATCCACCAATTACTTAGGTGAAGGTAACCTCATTAAGGTTCACCTTGGGTGACAATGGCCCTGACCTGGCCTATTGTCGAATTCATGTCCGCGACCGATACTCCCAAGACGAAATTCAACGCGCTCCTCCACGACCAGATCGGCCACGAGTTCACCGCGTCTCAGCAATACATTGCAATTGGCGCGTATTTCGATGATGCCGACCTTCCCCAGCTCGCCGCACACTTCTACAAGCAGGCGGTCGAAGAACGCAACCACGCCATGATGATCGTGCGGTACCTCATCGACAGGAACGTCTCCGTCGAGATCCCTCCGGTGGGTGCGGTGACCAACGGTTTCACGGCGCCGCGCGAGCCGCTGGCGCTGGCGCTGGCCCAGGAGCAGACCGTCACCGAGCAGGTCACCGAACTCGCGCGCACCGCGCGGGACGAGGGCGACTACATCGGTGAGCAGTTCATGCAGTGGTTCCTCAAGGAACAGGTCGAAGAGGTCGCGCTCATGGACACGCTGCTCACCGTCGCGGAGCGGGCCGGCGACAACTACTTCGACCTCGAAGAGTTCGTGGCACGCGAGATCTCGGTTGATTCAAGCGACCCGACCGCACCACCGGCAGCGGGCGGCGCGCTCTAAGCACCCAACAAGATGTCCCCCACCTCGTTTCATCGCCGGGGTGGGGGACATCTCGTATTTCCGGCCGTCAACCCACCCGTTTGCTTAGTTGCTTTCCGATAATCTTTGATCGGGATCCAGGGAACATCGCACGGTGACGACGCGGCGAAAGGCGGTGCAGGCATTGTTCCGCGGTAGGCAAATTCAACTGACGCTGACTGCTTCCCGTGCGATCGAGTCAGACCGGGCCGAACCGCTGTTCGTCGACACCTTCGCGGAACGCTTGGTGCTGAAGTCCGATGATCCGTACGCACTGGCGCTGTTGCAGACAGCGCGGGCACATCCGCCTACCGCCGCGGCCACCGAGCGCGCTCTCTTTCTCGCCCGATGCCGGGCGGTGATGACACGCCATTACGACGACGCACTGCTGGCCGCGGCCCAATCCGGAGCCACCCAGGTAGTGCTCCTGGCCGGCGGACTGGACACGCGCGCCTACCGGTTGGATTGGCCGGCCGGCGTCACGGTCTTCGAGATCGACTACCCGGAATTACTTGAGTTCAAGGCCAGTGTGCTCAAGTCGGTGGGGGCGATACCGCGCACCGCACGACGGCAGGTCGCCACCTTCTTGAGCGGGCCGTGGCAGTCCGACCTGACCGCGGCCGGTTTCGACCCCGATCTGCCCACCGCCTGGCTGGCCGAGGCACTCATCTCTCACCTGCCCGGCCCCAGTCATGACGCACTCTTTGAGCGGATCATCGAAATGTCCGCGCTGGGCAGCACCATCGCGACGGACACCGACGGAATCTCTCCCTCGGGACAGTCCTGGGCGGACGTTCGCGACGCCCTTGCCGCCGAGGCGTTCAATGCTTCGGAGCTGACGCGTGGCTATGAAGAGCGCACCCGGTCCAGCGAATGGCTATCGGGGCACGGCTGGCTGGCGCAAACCACTACCGGACGTGAACTCGCGGACCGCTACGGTTTGCGGACGAACGGCGCGCTGGCACCCTATGTAGACGAGTTCGACGCGCGCAGGTTCCTCACCGCGACCCTGCCGGTCACCTACCTGGACTAGGACACAACACGGAAAGAGCTACGGCCCTGGCGTTTTAGACGAAATCCGGCTACAACGTGGTGCCGGTAAGCCCCCGCTGCAGCCACGATTTGGTCCGTCCTGGGTGGTTGGTGGCAATCCAGGCGACGCCGATGCTCCGGCAGAACTCAACATCCTCGTAGTGGTCGACGGTCCAGCAGTATGTCGCCCGTCCCTGTGCCGCCGCCCTGTCCACCAGCTCGGGGTGTTCACGCAGGGTCGCGATAGAGGGCCCCACCGCAGTGGCGCCCACCGTGGTGGCGGCGCTGCCGCCGAGATACCGGGAGGTCTCGCCGAGCAGCACCGTCGGAAGCATGGGCGCCGCCCGGCGGATACGCCACACCGCGGCGGCCGAGAACGACATCACGACCGCACGCGACATGTCGGCCGAGGCCGGTGCGGCGATTCCGAAGCGATGCAGCAGCGCGAGCACCTTGTTCTCGACCAACGACCCATAGCGGACGGGATGCTTGGTTTCGATGAACAACTTCACCGGACGGTTCCAGTCCAGTACCAGTGAGACCAATTCCTCCAGCGTCAGCAGCCCGGTACCCGACTCAACTTCTGTACCGCCGGGATGCCAGCTGCCGAAATCCAGTGCGCGCAGCTGACTCAACGTCATCTCACTCACCAGGCCGGTCCCGTTGGAGGTGCGATCCACTCTGCGGTCGTGCACGCAGACCAATTGGCCGTCCCGGGTGAGCCGGACATCGCATTCGACGCCGTCCGCGCCTTCTTCCAGGGCGAGCTCGTAGGCGGCGAGGGTGTGCTCGGGCCGGGCCGCCGAGGCGCCCCGATGTGCGACGACGAACGGGTGGCGTTCGCCTCTGCCGTCTATGTCGTCGGCTCCCCGTGCATGGGCCTCATCATCACCAGGCTCCGGCGACTCGGTCACGCTCCAATGCTGCCGGTTCCGGGCCCACTGGTTCAACCGCAGCGCCGGAATTGTTCTCACGTGTCGGCGGAACATCCGGGCGATCGGCGTCAAGGGGCACCGGACCTTGGGGCGATTCCACCGCCAGCCAACGCACCGCGCGGTGATGTCCTTCGGGCACCGTGAAGCCCTCGTACACCCGGCGAAGCGACCAGGCCGCGACCGCCGCGACCGCGTAGTCGATGGCGGTGAACAACGCGTTGTCAGCGACTCCCTGCACCGTCACCGAATCGCGGGCCACCCAGGTCACCAGCACCAGCAGCCATGTCGCGGCCCACAGCGCCGACCACCACACAATGTTCCGGTACTGCCGATACCAGCGGTTCTCGATCTTGGCGAGTTCCAGCAGGAGCAGCGGGATGCCCACGATGTTCGCGATCGGCAGCAGGCACAGCACGCGGATCTCCCACACCCCGCGGGGATCGTGGAACCCCAGTTCTCGGTAAGTATCTGCCCGCCGCGCGATCATCCATTCGGTCAGGAACCACGCGGTGGCCACCAGCACCGCGCAAGCGAGCGCCACGCTCACGAGGACTAGCCCGTTCGACACGCTGGCGACAAACCGCGGGATCAGCGCGCCGCGGTTATAAACCATCAACGCATATCGAAGAAAATGCGCACACGCGGTGATTGCCAGGGTGATGATTGTCCCCAGCAGGAGCCTTTCCAGCACCCGGCTGGGGACACCACCCCCGGCTATCCCTTGGCGTGACGATCCGGCCGGCTCGATGTGGTCGACCAGACCCCAGCGGGGGATGTAGGCGTAACGCGGTGTGGGTCCCAACGGGCGCCGTCGGCGGGTCGGTGACGGCGGCGAACCGGGGCGCACGGCAATCCATCGGTATCCCGCCGGAAGCCGGGTGGGACGAGCCTGCGGGCGTCCCGCAGACGTTGCCACGGAACCCGGTTGCGCGGGCGGAACCCAATACTTTCCAGCCGGCGGCGGGGTCCCGGCGGGCGGGCGCGGCGTAGGCCCGGCCGGCCGCGGGGGGGCCGTCATACCCGGCTCAAGCAGCGTGCCCCGACACCGCGGGCACCAGTATCGGCGCTGCTCGCGCACGTTCCACTGGGTTCCGCAGCGGGAGCACACCTGGATCATTCGTCCAGCGTAACGGCCTGGGGGCGCAACCTGCAGCGAGTACGACAATGGCCGCGGCTACGGAGGCCCGTCGCCCCGAGCTCAGCTGATAGTGGGTTTACCTGCCTGAACCCAGGCCAGCATGCCTCCAGAGACGTTGCTGACATCGAAACCGTTGCGGTTCAGGTATGCGGCGGCGCGCTGAGAACGCCCACCTGCGTGGCAGATCACCCACAGCGGCGCATCGGGGTCCAACTCGTCCATCCGGGAGGGCACATCCCCGAGCGGTATATGTTGCGCGCCCTCGATGTGGCCGGCCGCCCACTCGTCGTCCTCACGAACGTCAAGCAACTTGACACCAAGATCCAGCGCGGCGGAAATCTCGTCGATGCCGACCTGTGGAACCTCATCGCCCGAAGGGAAACTCATCGTCCATTCCTGTCGCTCGATCGATATGACTGTCGTGGCTCCCGCAACTTTTCACAGTGTGACGCACGCCACAGCAATGTCGGCTTATCCACACTATCCACAGGTTGATCCACAAACCACAGCTTGCTCATTTGCATTTGCGCTGGCCAGGACTCCACGGGCAGGTTCAGCGGAGTTCGCGACGGGGAACCGTAGCACTGCCTGTGCAGAGTTAGCGAATTCACTGCCGTGCCCGTGGGATAGCTCACGCCGGTGCCGAACCGGGCGGCACATCCAGGCCTATAGGGCAGGAAACCGATGTCCCGCCGAGGCCGCAGTACCCATTCGGGTTCTTGGCCAGGTACTGCTGGTGATACTCCTCGGCATAGAAGAAGCGCCGCGAAGCGTGCCCGACGGGGCCGTCCAGTGCCGCGATCTCGGTCGTGATCGCTCCGTATCCGGCGTCCGCCAGGGCGGCTTCATACCTTTCGGCACTTTCGGCAGCTTCGGACGCTTGACCCTCGCTGGTCGTGTAGATCACCGAGCGATATTGGGTTCCGCGGTCATTGCCCTGCCGCATGCCCTGAGTCGGGTCATGACTCTCCCAAAAATGCACCAGCAGCTGCCCGTAGGTCACTTCACGGGGATCGAACACCGCGAGCACAACCTCCGCATGCCCGGTCCGCCCCGAGCACACCTCTTCATAGGTCGGGTTGGGCGTGTACCCGCCGGCGTACCCGACCGCGGTGGAATAGACGCCGGGCAGCTTCCAGAAGCCACGCTCGGCGCCCCAGAAACACCCCTCACCGAACACCGCGATCTCGAGCCCTTCGGGGAAGGGCGGCACGATCGCGTGCCCGTTGACGAAATGCGTGCCGGATATCCGTATGGGCGTGGCACGGCCCGGTAGCGCCGCGTCCTCTGCGACGATTGCCGACTTTCCCGGCGCGAGGCCGTCTTCGAGTCGGCCCAAGATCTGATCGCGAACGTTATCCACCCAAGAAGCCATGCATTCGATGGTACGCCGCCAGGGGGTTCCAATTTGCTGGTCTAGCTGCGGTTTCCAGGTACACGCTGGGTGAATTTTCGCGCACCGCGATTTGGAGCTATGATGACCGTCACACGAGAGGTGCTGTGACTCATCTCACCGTGCAGGTACTTGCTCAGAGCGGCAGGAGGGCAGCGATGACAGCACAGTCGGCAGGACACGATCCGATGTCCACTTCCGGCTGGCAGTTGACGCCTCGCTGCTACAACACCTCGTACCGCGTCGCGGCATTCCGCGCGTTGATCATCGCCCTGATCTTGGCGGCCGGCCTCGCATTTCTCATCCTGGTCTGACCCCCGTCCTCGGTCTGCCTGCCCCGCCTCGAGTGTTCAGTAATCCCCTCGGGAACCCGCGCGCCCTGCCCCAGTCCTTGCGGCCCAGAGCGCAATAGAGCAGGGTTGAATCTGTAGGCCGGCACTCCGGTGGGAACAGGTTGGACCGTGCCTTCTGTTGGATGGATCTGCACATAACGCAGATACGAGCGATTACGACGCAAGCGGAAAGGAATCTCGTGGCTGAGTACACACTGCCCGATTTGGACTACGACTATGGAGCGCTGGAGCCCCACATCTCGGGACAGATCAACGAGCTACACCACAGTAAGCACCACGCGGCCTACGTGGCGGGCGTCAATTCCGCAGTGGCCAAGCTGGAAGAGGCTCGCGAGAAGGGCGACCACGCGGCAATCTTCCTCAACGAGAAGAACCTCGCGTTCCACCTCGGCGGCCACGTGAACCACTCGATCTGGTGGAAGAACCTGTCCCCCAACGGTGGCGACAAGCCCACCGGCGATCTGGCCGCTGCCATCGACGATCAGTTCGGTTCGTTCGACAAGTTCCAGGCGCAGTTCACCGCCGCCGCCAATGGCCTGCAGGGATCGGGCTGGGCAGTGCTCGGCTACGACAGCCTCGGACAGAAGCTGCTGACCTTCCAGCTGTACGACCAGCAGGCCAACGTTCCCCTGGGCATCATCCCGCTGCTCCAGGTCGACATGTGGGAGCACGCCTTCTACCTGCAGTACAAGAACGTCAAGGCCGACTACGTGAAGGCGTTCTGGAACGTGGTCAACTGGGCCGACGTGCAGGACCGCTACACCGCGGCGACCACCAAGACGTCGGGTCTGATCTTCGGCTGATCTCACTGTTTCATTTGGGCCCCGGGTTCGTTACGAATCCGGGGCCCAAGTGTGTTTTCGGCGTGTCCGCTAGCGATTGCGGGGTGGTCCCGCGCATGGTAATTCTGGAATCAGCAGCGTCGCGCAATACTGGTAGTGATGTCAGAGTGATTGTGAGCGTGGCAGATATGGCGACCAGTTCCGATCAGCCGATCGAGATCGCGCCCTTTCACGCGGGCGGATCGCTCAGAGGGTTCGTGGTGTGCGGCCGCTGGCCAGATTCCACCAAGGAGTGGATGCAACTGCTCATCGTGACGGTACGCATCGCCACCTTGCCTGGATTGCTTTCCACCACAACGATTTTTGGCGCCCGCGAAGATCTGCCCGACGATCCCGCACCAGGGATGGTCGGACTGGTGATCGCCGAAGGCACCGTTATCGGTGAATCAGCTGTCACCCCTGGGCGTTTCGCGGAGCATCAACCGCCGGCGCTACTCATGCTCCACCCGCCGTCGGAGACCAATCCAACATTGCCGGAATGTCTTGGCGCGGCGTCGGGTTGCCTGCTGCTGCCCGGATTGCCGCATTTGGGTTTGGAACATCGAGCCGCGTGGGTAGAGGCCGAGTCGGACGGCACCGTCACATCGGTGGTGAGCCGGGTGGGCATCGACCCCATCAGCGATCCAGACACCGCGGTGTTGGCAATGCTGCTTGCCGCATAGCGGCTTTCGGCGCCGCCCGCCCCACCTTTCGACGCTGTTTCGGCGCCTGATCGCGGGGCCGCCCACGCAGATGAATGTTGTTTCCAGCAACCACTCCATCACTAGCTCCACGCCGCACCCGCCGGTTCCTGGAGCCATCCACTCACCAAGAGTGCCGGTCCTACAGATTCACGCGCCCGTCGATCCGCCCGGCCACCGCGCCCGACTCAGCGGCCTCCGGCCGGAGCCCACGCGGGCACCGCGCCGGCCCGGCTTCCACCCGGCCCGAACTCCGCAAGACATCCCCACGACACCGACGACGCAAACGGCGCACGAAAACCAGCGACCGCCCGCATCGCTCAATCGGCCCTCCTGGCGACCATCTCTATGGGAGCCTGCCCCCGCATTTCAGCGCGAGAAAGCGGAGCACCGCGTTACCTGTCAGCGACCGTCGGCGGAATTCCCCGAAAGCCAGGCCCAGGAAGGGACGTCATGTGCGCTGACATCCCTCGCGCCCCAGAGGCGGCGTCCGCTCTAGACCCATGGGCCACATCCGCCACCGAGCAAGCCGGCCGCAGGCCGCGATCTTTCCGCTCCGAATGATCTTGATCGGCCCGCCGGGTCCGTCTTAGATGACACGTGGCCGCCCTCAAAGCTTGATGGTTGCTGTGATCTTCCTCACAGTCGTTCGGCGCTGATTCGCCGCTGGTCAGAGGCGATGCCCAGCTGAAGGCCACACTTGCGGTCACCGTTCCATTATTAAAACGTTACCTATGCGCGGCGATTCACACCATAAACGCCAGCTGCGGTTATCGTCACGAGCATGACATCGTGCCAGGTCAACGAGGCGTGCGCGCAGGAAGTGCGGTCTTGGTGCGAGTAGCAACTCAGCAGGTTATACAGTCGGGCACCCAACCGTGCGGACTTAGGAAACGAATGCGATCTCTGAGCGGAGCCCGCGCGGGAGCCTCAGCGCCGTCGCGCTGGGGATTTATCAATCATTTGCCTGAGAACGAAGATTCCCAGATCGTCCTGAATATTGGACGCTGCACAATTGTTCCTGAGCTAGCAGGTTTGGATAACCGAACACCGTGTCCACCGTAGCCAAACTTGACGGTTGCGCTTGGCTACAGGCAAAACTAAGGTTACGATGGGCAGCAAATACGTCCCCCGAATTAGCAACTTTATCTGTTTGTGGAGGTAAGGCTCGATGAGCACCACGTTCACCGCCCGTCTGAATCGGTTGTTCGACACCGTGTATCCCCCCGGGCGTGGCCCCCACACCTCTGCCGAGGTGATCGCAGCCCTGCGTTCCGAGGGCATCACCATGTCCGCGCCGTACCTGTCGCAGCTGCGCTCGGGTAACCGCACGAACCCTTCGTCGGCGACCATGAAGGCTCTCGCGAACTTTTTCCGGATCAAGCCGGCGTACTTCACCGATGACGAGTACTACGAGAAGCTCGACCAGGAACTGACCTGGCTCGCGAACATGCGCGACGAGGGTGTCCGCCGGATCGCGGCCCGCACCGTGGGGCTGTCCGTCGAGGCGCAGGATCGCATCACCCAGACCGTCGACGAGTACCGCCGTAAAGAGGGTCTCGACAGCTAGTCCATCGCTTGTCTGGCCGGTCCACTCGGGGAAAGGACCGGCCAGTTTGGCGTTCACCGCTCGTCGAGCCGGCGGGGAACGCGCAAGGGGGACGGCCCTGACAACTTAAGAACGACGTTCAGCACGCACCAGCCTGCGGTACTCGGTAGCGATCGCGAGAATCCACTCACGATCGGAGTATCCGTCGGGCTGGTGCAGCCATTCGGGGCCCGGGAAGTTTTCCTTCGGATCGCCCTCAGTGAGAACCCATTTCACTACCGCGTGCGCTTGCGCCGTAGGCAGCACGTCAAGCTTGACCGGTTCCACGCCCAGCTCGATATCGCCTTCGCCCTCGGATTCTGGATCGAGGCCCTGGGCATGCATCGCTTCCAGGAACAGCGCGTCGGAGATGTACGCCATGCGGTCGGCCACCTGGAAAGCCAGTGGTCCCCGGGGCCGCACTCCGATCGCGGCATCCGGCTGACGTTTCTTCAGGTCCTTGTACAACGGGGCCAGCACGAACATCTCGCGCCGGGCCACCAACCAGGTCTCAAAGGTCGGCAGCAGCGAACCCACCGCCACCATGGCCATCGCGCACCCGATCAATGTGGCCGCGGTGCCAATGGTTACGTATTCGGACTTGGCCACCGCGACCCCGGCGACCACCAGCACGGCCAGCACCAGCAGGCTGATTCCGACGGTGAAGAGGAATAGGGCGCGACCCCGGCGGGTGCGATTCGAGTAGGCCATGCCGGCCCACAGCACCACCGACAACGCCACCGCGATGTACAACATCGGCACCAACCACGCCGTGCCGGAAGCGAATCCGCCAAGATCGCGCCGCAGGAACTCGCGCGGGGTCATCTCCGGCTGCCGACCGCGATAGAAGAACACCGCGAGGCTGGCGCCGCCGATGACGGTCGCGGCCAGGTACTGCCAGCGCGCCCAGCGCTTGTTGGCCGCCGCGGTGCGGTTGGCAGACATACTGGTGATCATCACGCAGCTGCCCGCCGCACAAGCCGTCAGCGCGGCCTGGCTCAGTGCGACCGAGATGTTGGGCCAACCCACCGAGCTGTCCACCAGTATCGTCAACGGCTCCCAGTTCAGCGCCGACACCAGCGCCAAGCTTCCGAGCGCGACAATCATTCCGGTACTCACCGGGGATTGTTTGTGGACGAGCACCCACCCGATGCGCAAGCCCGTCGCCATACCCAGCAGCCCGGCAATCACCCAGGCGATCACCCAAAGGCCTCCCCGAGCCTCACCTGAACGATGGATGCGCGATCCGAGGGCAGTCGGCCCAGCCGGTACAGCAGCAGTGCCGCGAAATCCTCGGCTTCCTGCTCAGCCTCCATGCCTGCGGCACCCATGCACCCGGTGCGCTGCGACAGCATGTAGGCGATCAGATCATCACTAGCGAATTCTGCTTCATCCCTTGCCATTTCGACTACCGAAATACCCTCGTGCCGCAACACCACATGTCCGAGTTCATGGGCAAGGGTGCGGTCCCAGGTGGGCAGCCCGCGCTGAATGATGAAGATGTCTTCGTTCTCGTATTGGCGCCATTGACCGCACACGCCGGGAGGCAGGTCGGCTGAGATGATCTCGATGGACCGGTCCCGGTCCCGTCCGACAGCCTCCACGAGAGCTGTCAACGTCACCTCGCCCTTGCGTGGGGCAAGATCAAGCACCGCGTTGACGGCGTCGGTCACACGACGGCCTGCGCCCATGTGCCTCTCCCCTCACGGTGTGCCTTCCCGGACAGACCCCTCATGGGGTGCTGTGTCGATTCTCCCCTACTCCAGGAAGCGGGCGGCGGCGGAGGCGCGCACGGTATGCCCGGCCTTGGCTTGCCGATAGCCCAGCGCGGCTCCCACAAACGTCATCATCGCGATGCCGGCAGCGCCCGGAATGGCCACCGCGGCGATCTCGGATGTCTTCGTCAGACGCAGGTAGTCGGTGTAGCCGGTGCGCGGCGCGATGGTCTCTGCCGCGACGAACTGCTGGATCGGCTTGGTGACGGCCTCGGGCTGCTTGGTACCACCCGCAGTGACCACGGCGTCGCCGCCACGGCCGGCCTCGGCCTGCTTCACGGTGACAACCGGGGGCGTCGGAGGCACAACCGGCGCCAGCGGCGCGATGACCGGCGGCGCGGGGGGTGTAGCGATCGCGACAGCGGGAGACTTCGGCATGGGCGCCACCGGCGGCGCGACAGGACCCGTGTGGATGCTGGGGTTTCCGCCCGTGTTCTGCGTTCCCGCGGCACCGCCGAATGGGGCGTTCGGGTTGGTAGAACCGCCGAGGCCAGGGAATCCCGGCAGATTGATCCCATGATCGTGGTCGCTCTCGGATCCGTGCCCGGAATTCGTTCCGGTGCCCGAAGATCCATGCTCATGGCCTGAACCCGAACCCGAACCCGAACCCGAACCCTCAAGAACATTCCCCGGAAGGCTTGCCCCAGGATCACGGCCACCCTCGGACTCATGCTCGGGATTCGTGCCGGTGCCCGAACCCGGAGTGTGTGTCGAGGTACTGGGCTTCTTCTTCCAGATGATGATGGTGCGCCCGCCCATGTTGACCGTGACGCCGGGAACCTTGGGCTCCTCGGAAGCTGCCTCATGTTCGGTATGCGTGGTGCCGGTGGTGGGGGTATCGGCCGTTGCGCCCGGCGCCGTGGACGTGTGCGGCGAGGTAGCCGTTTCGGTCTTCGGCGTCGTCGCGGTCTCCGTCTTGGGTGACAGCGCACCGGCCACCGAGCCGAGCGCACCCTTCAAGGAGGGGCGTTCTTCGGTGTGAGTGCCCGTGGCACTGGAGTTTTCCGTAGCGCCAGCACCTTCGGCGGTCGGAGTATGCACTCCGGCAGAGCCACCCGAGTGCGGCAGCGTTACTCCCACGCCCCCGATTCCCCCGCCCGTCGAACCAGCCGGGGTACCCGCGGTATTGGTACCTGAACCCGCACTACCTGCCGGGCCGTCGGACGTCTTGCCGGTGGAGCCGACAGATCCGGGCTTCGGGACGTTTGCCCCGGGGCTCTTGTCTTTGTCTTTGTCTTTGTCGCTCTTGGCGGAATCGCTGCTGCTGGCCGCCGCGCTGTCCGATCCGGAGCCATGCAGGCTCTTACCGAAACTCGGGGACGACGGAGCATTGCGGCTTCCGCCGCTGCCCGGGCCACCGTTACCGCCGCCTCCGCCCAGCAGGCCGCCGGTCAGCTTGTGCAGGGCACCACCCAGGCCGTGATCGTGGTCGTGATCGTTGCCCGATCCGCCGCCCGGCTTGGCATCCGCCGCCGGCGTTGTGATGGCGAAGACTCCGAATCCGCCCATCAGGGTCCCAGAGCTGAGCACGGTCACCACGGCCGCGCGTGCGGAGGCACGCTTCAGCCGCTGGCTTCTCCTGCTCGGATTTGCTCGATGTCGCCCCACGGCGAACAGCATGCCGGGAATTTGCTCGGAGGTCAAATGTCTATCACAGATTGTGGGGTCTTTCACCTCATGTTCCTCATGGACCACCCGAATGATCGCCGTCAGGAATTCGCTGAGGGGCGGCGGGAACCTTTGCAGTGCACGCCACGACCACCTGAATACGAGGTCCTATCCGCACGGGGCCGACGCGGATCGGCGCGCTAGGGTTAGCGCCACACTCGCAACGCGATGAACGGAGGCCGCTGGGATGGGTTTTCTCACCAGCCGCAAGAGCCGCTCGACCAAGCGCGCCGAGGCGCGCGCCCTGAAGGCAAAGGCCAAGCTCGAAGCCAGGTTGGCGGCGCGCAATGACCGGCGACGGATGCGCGTGCAAGCGCGCTCCGAGTCCGCCGCCCGGCGCGACGCACGCAAGACCGAGCTGGCGACGTTGAAGGCACAGCGGCAAATCGCCCAAGACCAGCTCAGGGCGGTACGTGAGGGCAAGCTGCTCTCACCCACCCGCATCAAGCGCACGCTGACGGTGGTACGGCTGCTGGCCCCGGTGCTGTTGCCGGTGCTCTACAAGGCGGCGATCGCGGTTCGCGGGGTCCTGGATCAACGCCGCGCCGATCGTCTCGGCATTCCGCTGGCTGAGCTCGGCCAGTATTCGGGGTTCGGCGCGGAGCTGTCCGCCCGCATCGCGGGCGCCGAGCAGTCGCTGCAGGCCGTGCTCGATCGAGCCCCGAAGGACGCCGAGACCAAGAAGTTCACGTCAACAGTCCGGGCGCGGCTCGAGGAACTGGGCACGGCCGTCGGAGCTTCCGAGCACATGCCGCCGACCCGCCGGCGTGCGGCGCATGCCGCGATAGCCCGCGAGCTCGACGGCATCGACGCCGATCTGCTCGCACGACTGGGAGTGAGGTAATCCATGCGCGCGTTTCCCCGGGTGATCGCGGCGTCGGCCGCGGCGGCCACCGCCCTCGTCGCGCTGGCCATTCCGGCCTCCGCGCACGTGCGGGTGACCACTGACAACACCGCACGTGGCGGCTACGCGACGCTGGAGTTCTCGGTCCCGAACGAGTCTCAGACCAAAGCGCTGACCACCGAGCTGACCGTTCGGCTGCCGGACGTCGGTTCGGCGAGCACCGAGCTGTTGCCGGGCTGGACCAGCGCGGTCGATCGGGATACCGCGAAGGGCACCGTGCGGTCGGTGACATGGAAGGCCGTGGCCGGCAATGGGATCGGGCCCGACCAGTTCGCGTTGTTCCGGGTGCGCGTCAAGTTGCCCGATACCGATTCGGTGACGTTCCCGGCTACTCAGACTTACGCCGACGGCCAGGTGGTCACGTGGAATCAGCAGTCGCAGCCCGGTGGTGCCGAACCTGAGCACCCGGCGCCCACACTGGACTTGACTGAGGGCAAGGCCGATCACGACGGCCACTCGGCTCACTCACCCCAGGTTTCGGCCACCCATGAGTCCGGCGCAAGCGGTGCTCACCCAGACAAGACGGCACGCTGGTTCGGCGGGATCGGGCTGATCCTCGGCGCCGTCGCCCTCGTGCTTGCTGTGACGAATAGGCGGAAGCAACAGTGATGACAGTGCTACGGAAATCGGCCTCGGCGTTGGTTGCGGCGTTCATCGCGCTGACCCTCGGCCTGGCACTCCCGGCAGTAGCCTCGGCACACGCGGTCAAGGTCTCGTCCGATCCCGCCGAGAACGCTGTACTTTCGGGACCACCGGTGCAGGTCAGCGCCACCTTCAACGAACCGCTACAGAAGCGCTTCTCCGCGATGACCATCATCGGCCCGGACAGCAAGACCGATCCGTGGCAGTCGGGCGATCCCGTGGTTTCGGGCGCAGTGATTTCTGTCGGGATGAAGCCGGACGCCCCCGCCGGGAAGTACACGATCAACTACCGGGTGATCTCCGAAGACGGTCACCCGGTCGACGGGTCGTGGCCATTCACCATCACCGGCTCTGGCGCGCCGGCCGCCGCGGGCGCACCTGCGGTATCGCAGCAGCCATCGGGAGCCACATCCGCGGCACCTACGCCGTCCGCCGATTCCACCGATGGGGACCTACCTATGTGGCCGTTCGTGGTGGCCGTAGTGGTCTCGGTAGGCGCCGCGCTGTTTTGGACTCAGCGCCGTCAGTCGTGAGCGGCTGGGGGCTCGACTGGCCTTTTTGCGCCGTAACGGCATGATGGACAGCGGCGGGGCGGCAGAGATTCGGGTGTGAGCCGCCCATCGTGGCCGAGAGCGCGCCACGAACACCCAGGACGACCGAAACTTGCGAAGGAGCAGGCGCATGGCGGACCAGGACAATTCGGCCAACGAGCCCAACCAAACACCGGAGAAGGCAGCCAGCGGCGAGGCACCGAAGCCCGCGCCTCCGGCCCGCCCGGCGAAGGCCGCCAAGCGTCCGGCTGCCAAACGTGCGCCTGCCAAGCGGCCCGCCGGGTCATCGGCGCCGCCCAAGTCTGGCCCCAAGGCCGCATCCCCAGCGGAGGCTGCCCCGAAGCCGCCCGCAGCACCCAAGCCGCCCGTCAAGGCACCGGCACCCGAAGCTCCTAAGACCGCCGAGGCTGCCAAGCCTGCGCCGCCCGCGTCCGAGCCGGCGCCAGCCGCCCAGGCTCCGGCTCCGACTCCGGCTCCCAAACCTGTCGCACCGGCACCCAAGCCGGAAGCTCCCGCGCCGGCGCCCCTTCCCGAGCCCGCGCAGCCGGATCTCGCGGCCGCCGCGCGCGAGGCCGCCGCGCAGGCCAAATCCACCGTCGACTCCGCTCCGCCGCCGATCCCCGGCCCCGCGCCCGAACAGGGCCGGCAATCCCCGAACCTGAAGGTCATAATCGGCGCTGCAGTCGCGGTCCTGGCCCTGGTGCTGCTGCGTCGCCGGCGCGGACGTGAAGACGCCGTCGAATCGGAGTGATCGGTCCGGTCAGATTGCCTAGGCGGTGGCCTCCAACGGCGGCCACACCGGGCAATAAACTCGGGGTATGACGACCGCACCGATCACCCCCCGACCGACCGCCGACCTGGGAGACGAGCTCGGCATCGACATGGCCAGCTGCGATCTGCAGCTCACCCAGTACGGAGCGCGGCCGGTATTCGCCGGGGTCATCACCACGGTGCGTTGTCACCATGACAATGCACTGCTCAAATCCGTTCTGTCCGAGCCTAGTTCAGGTGGAGTGCTGGTCATCGACGGCGGCGGCTCGTTACATTGCGCGCTGGTCGGCGACGTGATCGCCGGGATCGCCGTCGACAGTGGCTGGTCGGGCCTGGTGATCAACGGCGTCGTCCGGGACAGTGCGGAGCTGGCGACCATGGACATCGGTATCAAGGCCCTGGGCACCAATCCCCGCAAGGGTCACAAGACCGGCGCCGGCGAACGCGATGTCGTCGTGAGCTTCGGCGGCATCGACTTCACACCGGGCGCTATCTGCTACGCCGACCATGACGGCGTTGTCGTGGTTCCTGCCTGATGTCGGTGCGGCGGCTGGCCGAGGCGCTGCGGGGGGCACCCGTGCCGCTGGCCGCGGTGGACATGGATGCGGCGCGATCCAATGCCGCGGCGTTGGTAGAAGCCGCATCCGGGCTACCCATCAGGGTTGCCAGTAAGTCGATACGCAGTACCGCGCTGATCCGGAAGTTTTTGGAGATACCGGGTTTTCAGGGGGTCCTGGCATTCACCCCGGCAGAGGCCGTGCATCTGGCCGACGCCGGTGTCGAGGACTTGCTGATCGCCTATCCCAGTGTCGACCGCGGGGCCCTGGCCACCGCGGCCCGTCACCGCTCTGTCATCCGGCCTTTGATCGATTCGGCCGACCACGTGCGTCTATTGGCGGACATCGCGCGTGAGACGAACGCCCCCATCCCGGTATGCCTGGATATCGATGCGGGTTGGCGACCTCTCGGCGGCCCGATGCATCTGGGACCGAAGCGATCACCCGTGCGCACTCCGGAGCAGGCGGCAGCCCTGACCGACCTGGTGTGCGCGACCCCGGGTCTGCGACTCGCGGCAGTGATGGCCTACGACGGGCAGATCGCCGGCGTGGGCGATATTGTGCCGGGAAATCCGTGGTACCAGTTGGCGGTTCGTGGAATGCAGGCCTCTTCCCTTCGCGAACTCGGCGAGCGCCTGCCCAGGATCTTGGACGCGGTGTCCGCGCGGCTACGGGCCGCGGGCGCACCGCCATTGGAGTTGGTGAACGCCGGCGGCACCGGCAGCCTCGCCCGTATCGCCGGGTTGGGCTTCGCCACTGAATTGGCCGCCGGGTCAGGCTTCTTCGCACCCGCACTGTTCGATCATTACCGCAGCCTGCGGCTGGATCCCGCCGCCGCGTTCGCGCTTCCGGTGGTTCGTAAACCCGCGCCGGACCTGGCCACGGTGCTGGGCGGCGGATACATCGCCAGTGGCCCGGCGGGTGCGAGCCGCGTTCCGGTTCCCTCGTGGCCCACGGGTTTATCCTTCGAGGCCTCCGAGGGCGCCGGCGAAGTGCAGACTCCCCTGCGCGGCGCGCGAGCGCTACAGATCGGCGACGTGGTGTGGTTCCGGCACGCCAAGGCCGGTGAGCTCTGCGAGCATTTCACCGAATTGCAGCTTGTCGAGCACGGCCAGCACGCCGGGTCGGTTTCCACCTATCGCGGCGAGGGAATGATGTTCCTGTGAGCGAATGGCGCAATTGGAGCGGCCAAACATCTTGCGCCCCAGCAATGGTGGCGCGTGCTCGGTCGGAAGAGGAACTGGCATTCGCCCTGAAACGTTCGGCGGGGCGCACCGTGCGGCCGATCGGCTCCTCCCATTCCTTCACCCAGCTCTGTGTCACCAACGATGTACAGATTGATATCTCCGAACTGCGCCAACTGATCTCGGTGGACGATCAGGATCGAGTACGCGTGCAGGCAGGAATCAGCCTGCACGACCTGAACCGCAAGTTGTTGCGGCACGGGCTGGCGCTACCCAACCTCGGCGATATCGACGTGCAGACACTGGCAGGGGCCGCGGCCACCGGCACACACGGGACCGGACTGAAATTCGGCAACGTTTCACAGACAGTCCTGTCCATGCGAATCATGGCTGCCGACGGAACCATTCACGAGATCAATGGCGGAGATGAGCTGCGCGCCGCTCGCATTTCGCTCGGCGCACTCGGCGTGGTCACCGAGTTCACCTTGCAATGCGTTCCGGCCTTCCGGCTGCACCGCCGTCAGTCCGTGCAGGATCTGGACAGCGTGCTCGCCGAGCTACCCACACTGCTGGCCGATACCGATCACCTTGAGTTGTATCTGTTTCCGCACACACGCCGGGTGCTGCTGCTGCAGTCGACCCGCACCGACGCGGCGCCGTGGCCACGCAATCCGCTCAAGCACTGGGTGGAACGCGACTTGGTGGAGAACGGTGCGCTCGGCGCACTGATGTGGACGGCCGGGCGGCTGCCCACCGCCGCCCCACATATATCCAAATTTGTTGCCGCCCTTGCTGGTTCCAACGAGTCTCAGGATGAGAGCGCGGCGGTGTTCGCCAGCCCCCGCAAGGTGAAGTTCACCGAGATGGAGTACTCACTCCCACTGGCCAATGCCCATGAAGCAATCGAGACCGCGCTGGCCACAATCGAGCGAAATCGGCATCTGGTGGCCTTCCCACTGGAGGTTCGTTTTACCCAGGCCGATGACGCGCTGCTGGCGCCTGCCTACGGGCGCGAGAGCGTATATCTGGCTGTACATCAAACAATTCACGGAGCGTGGGAGCCGTACTTCCGCGACCTTGAGCCCGTCCTGATCGGGTTGGGCGGGCGGCCGCATTGGGGCAAGCGGCACACGTTGACGGCCGGGCAATTGAGTGAGCGGTACCCCGAATGGCGCACATTCCAGAACATCCGTGCCCGCATGGATCCCGAGGGCACGTTCAGCGGCGACTACCTGAACCGGCTGCTAGGACCCGTCAGCCCCTGAACCAGGGCGGCGGCATCGGGAGATCGCGATCGGGCTCGATCGCGGCGCGTATTGTCCCGGCGCGCTCCCGGTCCCAGTCGACATCGGCGCTCCGGCCGGCAAGGGACGGCAACCCCGGCTCGTCGTCCACGACAGCGGGGAGGTGGTGTCGACCCACGATGCGCTCCTCTGCTCGCCCATTCCGGCTATCTGGATACGGTGCGTAACCAGAAATAGACTAGGCGGCCCTGGGCCATCCTTCAACCCCCGGCCGCAGGTGCGTCTATCCCAGACCGCTCCAGCGCGGTGTGCGGCCTTGCACGAACGCACGCGGTCCCTCGGTCGCGTCCCTTGAGCCCATGAGCCGCAGGTGGTCCTCCGTTTCTCGGGACGCCACCGCGTCGGGAGGCATGCCGGTCATCTGCGTGTCCCAGAGCAACCGCTTGGTGAGCGCCGCAGACTCGGGTGCCACATTGGCCGCTATATCGCGAGCCAGCTCCAGCGCAGCACCCAGCACCTCATCGGCGGGTAAGCAACGGTTGGCCAAGCCGGTTTCGACAGCCCGCCGAGCCGAGAAGCTCGTGCCGGTGAGCAGTAGTTCCGCCGCGACCGCCGTACCGACCAGCCTGGGTAGCGTCCAATGCGCCATGGCATCCGGCGCCATTCCCAAGCGCACCTGCGGTATCGCGTAACGCCCTTCCTCAGCGAGGATGCGGATGTCGGCGTGCAGGGCCAGCGTCATCCCGATACCGATCGCATGCCCATTCACCGCCGCGATAACGGGGGTCCTCAGCTCAAACGCGGTGGGCCGCACGGGCGACGCCGAGAAGTCCGGATTGGTTGGGGCAGCGAATGTTTCCGCGTCGGGAGAGATCTGCGCGCCACTGCAGAACGCGGGCGCGGTGCCGGTGAGCACGATAACCCGAACGGCCGGGTCATCATCGAAGAGGCGATAAGCGGCACCGAGTTGGCGTCCCAACTCGGCGGTGAAGGAATTACGCGTCGCCGGTCCATGCAGCGTGAGTGTCGCTACCCCGCCGTCGATATCGGCCAGCAGTTCGGTCACACCGAACCCTCCCAGCGGATCATCGATCGACCGTACATCGCAGTCCTTTCACGCGGAGCCGACCGCATAGACTCCGTGGTCGTGGCCAAACGATTGACGCGCTCTGAGGCTCAGGCGCAGACAAAGGCCCGCCTCGTGGAGTCCGCGACCCGGCTCTACCTACAGCATGGCTTCGCGGCGACATCGAATGAGCAGGTGGCTGAAGACGCGGGCTACAGCCGTGGCGCGGTGTACTCCAACTTTCCGAGTAAAGAGGCGCTGGCGCTAGAGGTCATCGATCGCCACACCGAGCAAGTTATGCAGAGCTACCGCCAATCACTCGCCGAGGATTCTCCGGCAGACCGCCTAGAAAGGTTTCAGGCGTGGATTGAGCAGTCCCTCAGCGAAACCGGCTGGGCCCTGCTGAAGATAGAGCTCGCGCTCGTCGCCCGGCATAATTCCGCGCTCAACGATGAGCTGGCCGACCGCGACAAGACCATGCTCCAGCACGTTGCCGACATGATCGCGCAGCTCGATGAAGATCGCGGGCTGCCCGAACAAAGCGTGCGGGACCTCGCCCGCCTGTGCGTCGCGGTAGGTCAGGGAGTCGCTCTCGACAGCATCAAGGACCCGTCGTCGACGATCGACTGGACGGCGCGGCTGCTGACCGCGGCACGACCGCTGCTGCCCATGCAACCAATGCTTTCGGCCCTGATCGCCGCGAGCGCGAATCACACAGCACCAGAACAGAAGTAGCTTTGACGAAACGGCCGGGTGCCATGTCGTGACACCCGGCCGTTCTGGAGAAATGCTCAGCTATTGACGGCTGCCCGCTCGGCGGCAGGCTCTGCTGCCACCTTCTTCCTGCCGAAGCGCATGCCTTCGGTGACCCGGCTGCGACGCATCATCCCGATGTCGTAGGCGTAGTTCTGCTTCAAACGCCACGGGTGCTTGTCGCCCTGTTTGGGCAATTCATCCAGCGCGCGCAACACGTACCCCGGGGTGAAGTCCATGAACGGCTGCTTCTCCAGAGTCTCATCCGCCAGCTCCGGAACTGCTGTGACATAACCGTTCTCGTCCATGTAGTTCAGCAGTCGGCCCACATACTCCGAGACCAGGTCGGCCTTGAGGGTCCACGAGGCGTTGGTGTAGCCAATGGTGAATGCCATGTTCGGAACGCCGGTGAGCATCGCACCCTTGTAAACGGTCTGCGCGGGCAGGTCCACCGGCTCGCCGTCGACAGTCGGGATGACACCGCTGAAGAACTTCAGATTCAGACCCGTCGCCGTGATGATGATGTCGGCGTCGAGGTGCTTGCCCGACTTCAGCTTGATGCCGGTTTCGTCGAACGTCTCGATGTGATCGGTGACGATATCGGCCTCACCCTTGCGAATCGCTTTGTACAGGTCGCCATTGGGCACCACACACAGACGTTCGTCCCACGGGTTGTACTTGGGGCCGAAGTGGGTCTGGTAGTCGAAACCCTTGGGCAGCTGAAGCTTGGCCTGCGCCATGATCAGCCGGCGCGCGGCGCGCGGGAACTTGCGGCTGGCCTGGTAGCTGAAGATCAATTGGCCGATGTTGATCCAGCGCGCGATCGGGTAAGCAACCTTGGGCGGCAGGATCTTTCGCAGCCCATTGATGATCGGGTTCTCGTTGGGCAGCGACATGATGTATGTGGGCGAGCGCTGCAACATGGTGATGTGGCCGGCGTTGGGCGCCATCGCAGGAACCAGCGTGACCGCAGTGGCACCGGAACCGATAACCACGACCTTCTTGCCCTGGTAATCCAGATCCTCGGGCCAGTGTTGTGGGTGCACCACGGTGCCCTTGAAGTCCGCCACCCCCGGAAACTCTGGTGAGTAGCCCTGGTCGTAGTCGTAGTAACCGCTGCAGCAGAACAGGAAGGAACACGTGTACTCGACGGTCTTGCCATCGTGATCCACCTGGACCGTCCACTGCTGAGTTTCGGTGTTCCAGGCCGCGCCGACCACCTTCTGCCGGTAGCGGATGTGCCCGTCGATACCCGCGTTGGCCGCCGTCTTGTGTACGTAGTCAAGGATCGACGGACCGTCGGCCAGGGTCCGGCTGTCATTCCATGGAGAGAAACGGAACCCCAGTGTGTACATGTCCGAGTCGGACCGGATGCCGGGATACTTGAACAGGTTCCAGGTGCCACCCATGTCGTCGCGGGCCTCAAGCACCGCGTAGGTCTTGGACGGGCAGCGATCCTGGATGTGCCAGGCGGCACTGATTCCGGAGATACCTGCGCCGACAATGAGCACGTCAAAGTGTTCGGACATGCCGCGATGCTACCGCTTACGGTTCGGCGAGAAAAGTAAAGTTAGACCCTTGCGATCCCGATCACACTGTGCCAATGACCTGACCGCGATGCCACAGGTCATGAGGTGTACTCACCGCGTCGTGGCTGATCCTGGCCGGTGCGCCGCCGGTCCCTTGACGGCGTCGAAGTAGTGGTTGCCACCCTCGTCTACATATTCATGAGCGACTGAGATCCCGACCGCGGCCAACCGCTGCCGATACTCGTCGGCACCGAGGGATCGCGATTCCAATCCAGTCAACACGTCGGTACCGGATGCGATGTGCGCCGACGAGGTGAAAAGCAGTCGGCCGCCAGGCACCAACGCCTCAGCGATCCGCTGAATCAGGCGACGCTGGTCCTGAACTGTCAGCAGAAACATGAGGCCCCAAGCCAGGATCCCATCGAAAGTCCGGTCGAAGAACGTCGAGTCTTGGACCGCCTCGCACACAACCGGTGTGGTGGGCAGGTTGCGCCGAAACTCCCGGACGAGAGACGGCGCCGCATCGATGCCGTACACACCAAGTCCCGCGCCCACCAACACTTCGGTGATCGGGACACCGGGCCCACAGCCCAGATCAAGGACAGCGGCACCCCGCGGTAACGCGTTGGCCCAGTCCTGAACCCGCGCTACTCCGATGCTGGGTGACCGAACCTTCATAAATTCGGCGGCGGCGGCCTCATATCCGTGTGACCGATCGACCATGACGACCTCAGCCGACGTAGTTCGCCGGCAGTGTCACCACACCGTTGATCCACCCCGAGCGAAAGCGGGTGGGCCCACCGGTCGGCACCAGGTTCGGCAGCCGGTCGGCCATCGCGTCGAACATGATGCCGATTTCCAGCCGGGCCAGATTCGCTCCGAGGCAGTAGTGGATCCCGTGGCCGCCGAAGGCGAGGTGCGGGTTGGGGTCGCGTTCAATGTTGAAGGTGAAGGGATCGTCGAACACGTCCTCGTCAAAGTTGGCCGACGCATAGAACATTCCGACGCGCTGGCCCTTGCGGATCTGCACCCCGCCAAGTTCCACATCCTGAAGCGCGGTGCGCTGAAAGGCGATGATGGGGCTGGCCCACCGGATGATCTCATCGGCTGTTGTCTGTGGGCGGCACTCGCGATACAGCTGCCATTGTGCCGGATTGTTGGCGAAGGCCAACACGCCATGAGTGATCGCGTTGCGTGAGGTCTCGTTGCCCGCGACCATGAGTTGAATGACGAAGTAGGCGAACTCCAAGGGAGTCAGCGGGCGGTCATCGTAGGCGCCTTGCACCAGCCCGGTCAGGATGTCATCTCGCGGATTCAATTGCCGTTCTTCCGCCATCGCGTATGCGTAGCCGAGCATCGAAACCGTCGCGGTGGTGGCCGTATCCTTGCCGATGGCGGGGTCGTCGTAGGCGAACATCTGATTGGTCCAGTCCAGCACCTGTTGCCTGTCCGATTCCGGAATGCCGACAAGGTCGGCGATGGCATGCATCGGCAACACCGAGGCGATATCGGAAACGAAGTTACCGCTCGATTTTTGGGCGGCCGCCTCCACTATTCCCCTGGCGCGCTCGACGAGCCGCGCGTGCAATCCCGCCACAGCCTTGGGGGTGAAAAGTGGCGAGACGATACGCCGCAGGACACGGTGCTTGGGTTCGTCCATATCGATCAGCAGGTTCTCACGCTGGATTTCGAGTTGCTCGGCGGTGATGTCCTGGTTGTAGCGCACCACTGTGGTGTTCACACTGTTGGAGAACATATCGCTGAGGCGTGACACCTCCTTGATATCAGCGTGTTTGGTCACCACCCAGTAGCCTTCGTCGTCGAATCCGGCCACTCCCCTGGGTTGGGCGTTCCACCAGATGGGTTCGGTCTTCCGTAGATGCGCGAACTCCTCGGCGGGCATGCGCTGCTGAATCAGGTCCGGGTCGGTGAAATCGAAACCTGGCGCGAACGGACATGTGGTCATCTCTTCAGGTACCCCTTGTCGACGGGAATCTGCGCGCCGGTCATGACACCAGAGGCGTCGCCCGCGAGCCATGCCACCACTTCGGCGATCTCGGCGGGCTCAACGAGTCTGTCGTTATCCACCAGCGTTTGACTGAAACTTTGCAGGTATGCGGGGTGCTTCTCGAACATTCTCAGCACCGACTGGTCAGCCGCCAAGGGTGTATTGGTTCCGTAGGGGTGAATGGAGTTGACACGAATCCCGTACTCCCCCAGCTCGACTGCGAGTGAGTTCGTCAAACCCACCACACCGAACTTTGCCGCCACGTAGTGCCCGCAGCCCGGCATGGCCTTGATCCCCGCCGACGAGCTCACCGTGATGATGGATCCGCCGTTGCCTGCCTGGATCATGGCCGGTACCGCCGCCTTGATGGTGTTCCACACGCCGGTCAGATTGACGTCGATCACATCGCGCCACTGGTCGGCCTCGATCTCCCAGAGCCGCGCCCAGCTGGCGATACCCGCATTGGCCACCACGACGTCCAGACGCCCGAACCTGGTGATCGCTTCCTGGATCACCTTCTGCTGTCCCGCGAGATCGCGCACGTCGACACGCTCGGCGATGATGTCGCGTCCCAGATCCTTTACCGCGGCGACGGTCTCGTCGAACTCCTCGAGTGTGGTCGCCGGGTACTCGTTGTAGGGCGAGGGCTTGTCGCAGGTGTCGATGGCCACGATATCGGCGCCGTCGGCCGCCAACCGGAGGGCGTGTGCGCGCCCCTGTCCGCGTCCGGCTCCGGTGATGTACGCGACGCGGCCGGCCAGGGGCTTGTCAGGCTGACTTGTCATAACGCACCTCCGCATCCATGGAAGCCGGCCGCAACGAGTAGTCGGCGATGCGGGAATGCCTGGAGAACCAGTTCATTTCGCTCACCGTTTGCGGACGGTAATACCGTGCCTCGCCCTTGGAGTTGACGAAGTAAGTACTCAGCGGCGGCTGACAATCGGTGGCATACAGCCGGATTGCCTTGCTCTGATGCGCCATTCGGCGTACCCATCTGTCGAACGCACGCTGACTCACTTCCGCGACCTCGCGCCGGCGCCGGCGCGATTCGCCGATGATTCGGGCTGCGTGGCGTGCATTGGCCTCTACCATCGCGTGCCAGCCCTGCCCCTGGTTGCCCTCGGGTCCCACCAACATCCACCGGTTGGGCAACCCAGGCAACGCGGATCCGCCGTAGGTACGCATCTCGTTGTCGCGATAGTATTCACCAAGGTCAAATCCATTGCGGCCCTGAACCACTCCCGGTTCGTAGTGTTCCGGGTCCGTATAGATCTGGTATCCCGTCGCCAACACCAGAAGGTCGACAGCGTGGTGTGTTCCGTCTGCCGTCTCGATACCGGTCTCGGTGACGCACGTGATCGGTTCGGTGACCAGTCGAACCGCACCGGCATCCACGGCCTGCAGGAAGTCGTTCGACAAGATGGTGCGTCGCGCGAGTATGCCGTAGCTGGGCATCAGGGCGTCCCGCAGTTTCGGGTCCCTGACGATGCCCGCCAGCAGATTGCGGTACCACCGCCTCGCCATGTTGTCGTACCGGGGAATCAGAAGGCGCAGTATCGATTCCGGAAGCAGTGGCAGCAAGTGAAACAGCAGGGCCTCCGCGATATCCATGGCCGCGACAATCAGCATGTTGATGATCGTCAGCACGAACGGCGCGTTGAGGATCCGCTGAGCGCGCGGCGATAGATCGGGGTTGGGCTTGGGGATGATCCATGCGGGCGTGCGCTGGAAGGTGGTTACCGACGCGGCAGTCCGGGCGACGGCGGGCGCGATCTGGATGCCGCTGGAGCCCGTACCGATGACCGCGACACGCTTCCCGCCGTAGTCGTACGAGTGGTCCCACGCGTTCGGGCGCATGACCCTGCCGCGAAAGTCGCTGATGCCGGGGATATCCGGGCCCGGTTTGGTGTCGATGTATCCACCCACGGCGCTGATCACATACCTGGCGCGGATGGGCGGCCGTCCCGCGATGGTGAGTTCCCAGTAGTCGCTGGGCTCGTTCCAGCGTTCCGCGATCACCTCGCTGTCACCGCGGAAATGCCTGCGCAGCCCCAGCTGTGCCACCACCGACAGGTGATAGCGCTGGATGTCGGCGCCGTCGGCAAACAGTCTGTTCCACTGCCCGGTGCGCGCGAAACTCAATTGGTAGAACAACACCGGGATATCGACGGCGAGCCCGGGATAGGTGTTGTCGCGCCAGGTGCCACCGAAGTCGGCGGCGCGGTCCAAGATCACGAAATCGTCGATGCCCTGCCTGCGCAGATAGTGGGCGGCGGCGATGCCGCCCGGACCTGCGCCGATGATTGCGACCCGAAAGTCGATGTCCGTCATGCCAGTCCGCGCAGGATGTAACGGGAGAAGTAGCCGCGCACCCGGTCCGGGTCCTTCAGGTCGACGGAGATGGCGGGCAGCACTTCGATACTCATCAGGGTTCGCATGATCCATTCGGCCGCCTCGGTGGCGTCGACGTCATTGCCGACTTCTCCCCTCCTCTTGGCCGCGTCCACCTGTGGCACCCAGAACTCGACAGAGCGGCGCATCAGGTCGTCGCCGCATTCTTCGAGCACCAGCTCCAGCACGTTCGAGACATGCAGCGTCGGATCGAGCCGATCGGACCAGGCGCGGTGGTCGCTGATACGCACCGCGGCCTCACCGACCTGATCGGTGAGGGTGGTCTTGGCACTCACCGCTCCGGCGAACAGCTCGATGAAGGCGCCCGCGATGAAGCCCACGGCGACATCGATGGCTTCCTTCTTGCCGCCGAACCAGTTGTAGATGGTGCCACGTGAAACACCCGCCTCGTCGGCGGCGGCCGAGAGGCTGAATCGTTGAATTCCGGATCTGACCAGGGTCTGTGCGACGGCAGCGACGATCGGTTCGGGAACCTCGCCGCGCGGGCCCGTCGTCTTCACGAGCTTCACGTTTGAACACTTTGCGCGAATGTGTTCAAAGTGTCAATAGGCGATTATCGGGCTTGTTGCGTCCGGGCCAGCAGCTGCTCGACGGGCCAGGTGTTGATCACGCGTTCCTCCGGGACCCCCGCGTCGAGCGCGCGCTCGCAGCCGTACCCGGAGAACTCCAGCTGCCCTGGCGCGTGCGCGTCGGTATCGATGGAAAAATCGCAGCCGATGTTCAACGCCAGGTCCAGCAGCCGGCGCGGCGGATCCCGGCGCTCCGGTCGCGAATTGATCTCGACGGCCGTGCCAGAATCGCGACAGGCCCGAAATACCTCGGCGGCATCGAATTTCGACTCGCCGCGAGTGCCGCGCTCCCCCTCCACCAGCCGCCCCGTGCAATGTCCCAGCACATCCACGCGCGGGTTGGTGACGGCAGCGATCATGCGCCGTGTCATGGCGGCGGAATCCATCGCCAGCTTGGAATGCACGCTCGCCACCACGATGTCGAGCTGATCGAGAAGCTCGGGGTCCTGATCCAGATCACCGTCATCCAGAATGTCGACCTCGATGCCTGTCAGAATTCGCATGGGCGCCATCTGATCTCGCAGACCGTCGATGACTTTCAGCTGAGCGCGCAGCCGGTCCGCCGATAGCCCGTTGGCCACCCGCAGACGGGGCGAATGGTCGGTGAGCGCACAGTATTCGTGGCCGAGCGCCTTGGCGGCGCTCATCATCTCCTCGATGGGGACCGATCCATCCGACCAGTTGGAGTGCAGATGCAGATCACCCTTGAGTGCCTCCCGCATAGTGCCACCACCGGTGCTCTGGGCATTGGCACGCAGTTGTTCCAGGGTCGCCGGGACCTTGCCTGCCCAAGCCTCGGCGGCGACGGTCGCCGTCTTGGGCCCCAGGCCCGTCAGGCTTTTCCAGGTCTTGTTGTCGCCATGACGTTCTCGTTCTTCGGGACTGAGTGCGGCGATGGCCTCGGCGGCCTTGCGGTAGGCCATGACTCGACGGGATTCCTCACGCGCGAGCTCCTTGTAGTACGCGATCTCGCGTAGCGCGCTAACCGGGTCCATAGTCAGACCTTAGGCGTGGTGGATGCGATCGATCACGTACGCCAGCTGATCGCGTTGCTCGCGCAGCGCCTGCTCAGCTTCCGGCCAGGCCTTGTTCACACCCGACACTGATACGTACGGTGTCCCCGCGTAGAGCACGACGCCGCGCACCCGCGCTGTCTGTGCCACCGTGCCTGTCACTTCGCAGATGGCGTTGCCGCCCTTGGCGTGGCCCAGAGTCAGCACCACCCGCTCATAGCCGCTGACCAACTCGCCGTGAATTCTGATGGGCGGCAGGGCCGTCAATGACGGACTCCAACCGGTACCGACACAGACTTCCGGGGTGTCGAGGTGTTCCCGGCATTGTTGAATCCACCGGTCGAGTAATGCCAGTCCGTCCACGCCGGCGCGTTCCCGCAGCACCTTCGTACCGTTGGCCACAACCCGCAGATCGCCTCCCGGCGGCGACGTGCGCCACGCGTCTTCGCTGCCGCGTCCCCTGGACGCCAGCGGGTCGTTTTCGCACGATTGGGTATCCGTAGTGACGGTGGGCGGCGGAAAGTCGGGGGGCCGGATACGCACATCAGACTCCACCGCAGGCTGCGCCATGGCAGGTGTCGCAATCCGTGCCGGAGGCCACTGGGCGATGCTGGACGTCGAGATCACGGTGTTGGGCTTCTCTGCCGCTTGGGCGACGAACGCCCGCACCATCTGCGCTAAGTCGCCTTCCCCGGAATTCTCACGGGTAGGGAAGGTCTCGGCGCGCAGCACCATCCCATTGCGGGCGATCACCACGGCACGATTGTTGGGGTCGGCGTAGTTCGGGTCCGGGGCGATGGGCGGAGTGATGTTTCGGTGCTCGAATTGGATTGCGTCGCTCGGCATTACCGGACTATTGCGAATCATTCGAATGATATGGGTGTTGTGGAACTCATCGACGTACCGCGCGCAGTGGTTGCCCCACGCGACCATATCGTCCACTACATCACGGTCTGGCCAGGTGCTCCACAGCTGCACACGCAAGCTCGGTCCGCCGCGATTCGGCCTCTTGTAATAGGCACCAATCAGCATGGGCCTGTTGGGGTCGCCGGGCTCCGGGGCAAAACCACACCGAGCACGCCTCGATCTGGCGTAATCGTCATCGCCATGAGGTGCCCAGTAGTTCATTTCCAACCAGCCGGGCGCATTGGCCAGCGCCGGCAGATACCGCAGCAGCGGATGCTCCGGTATCGGCGTGGGCACATAGGCGGTAGGGGCTGCGGGCGTGCTCGTGCTGGGTGTGGCCACGGGATCGCTGGATGGGGCCGCGGAATCACGCCTTTGGGAAATCACGACGGATGTGATGATCAGCGCCGCAACCAGCGCGGCCGCACCGGCCAGCAGCATCCATCGTCTGGCAGTCGGCGGCGCGTCGGTCATCAGGCGCGTGCCCCCATAGGCTCGTCAAGATCGTCGGGGACGAAGTCCTCGATGTCCGCGGTCAGCAGCGCGAGCTCGTCCTGTGGGGCAGTCGTATAGGTGCTCAGGCGCAGCCAGCCGGCGGCGCCGATCATGAAGCAGAGAAACACCAACGGATACCAGCCGCTCGCCAGCTGGCCCACCCAGAAGGGCCGCAGATCCAGGAAATTCCAGTACGCCCCGCTGAAGTAGATGGTGGTGTTTCCGCGCCCCGGCCGGTGCAGAGTCCACATGAAGACCAGCGCGAAAAGACCGCCCGCGCGGTAGGCCCACCCGCGCGACCAAGGCCGTTGCGCTGTACATGCTTTCGCGACCATCCAGATGATCGCGGGTGCGAACCACACCCAGTGCGCGGCCCAGCTGAACGGCGATACCGCACAGCCGGTAAGGCCCACCAACACCACCGCCAGCGTTCGTTCACCCCGGCGGTACGCCCACACGGCCACAGCAAGACCCGCGGCAAGTGCCAAGAGGCTCAACACAATCCACAGCCATTCCGGGCGCGGCAGAGGAAAGAAGTACCTGGCCAGAAATCCGTTGATCGACTGGTTTGCCAGGTGGTCAATCCGGCTGATGTGCGCGGTGTCGCCCAGATGGCTCCAGAACCATCCACTGTCACGCGGCAGCAGCGGCCACGTCAACGCCACGGTGGCGGCGAACGTGCCCGTGGCGATCGCCGAAGCACGCCACTGGCGGGTAAGCAGCAGGTACGGCAGGAAGATCAGCGGGGTGAGCTTGATGCCCGCGGCAAGACCGAGCCCTATGCCCCGCCACCGGGACTGCGGCGGACCCAGCAGATCGAGAAGCACCGCGGCCATGAGCAGGACGTTGATCTGCCCCCACCAGAGCGTCGCCTGAACCGGCTCGACATCGATGACCATCACTGCGAGCGCCACACTGACAATGAGCAGCCGTCCGTCGCCGCGGATACCGGCCAGCCGCAGGATGCGCCACGCGATCAGTGCGAGGGCGCAAAGCGAGAGCACCAGCAGTACCCACTTGGCGACCTCGAATGACGCCCATCCCAGCGGGGCGAGGATCAGTATCGCGAAGGGCGGATACACGAACCAGGCCTGGTTGAGCGCCGGCGCCTCGTACAGCCGCTTGCCCTCCCACAGCCCCCGCACCGCGGCGCGGTAGGTGTCCAGGTCGTAGCCGTTCTCGGTCAGTCCAAAAAAACGGATGCCGAACGGGACCAGCTGGTCATGTACCACCATCGCCAGTACCGCCACCACCACCGCGATCACCGCGGCCTTACGCGGCAGCCGCCTCTCCCCACCCCAGCTGTGCACCCGCCGAGTTTACGGCCGTGGTGGTTAGGACGCGGCGCCGATCTTGGACTCTTCTTGCCAGACCGCGGCCACGTCATTGAGGTCGAGGCGCAGTGTTGCGGCCAGCTGGACGACGGCACCGAATGCGGGTGTCGGCAGGCGTCCTGTTTCGATCTTCCGCAGCGTCTCCGGAGAAATCCCCGAGGCCCGCGCGACATCTTCCAGCGCCCGGTCGGCACGCGCGGCACGCAGCAAGCCGCCCAGCCGCTTGCCGGCGGCGAGTTGTTCGGCGGTAAGCGGCTGACGGACCATGGCACCGACTCTAGTCTTGGTATTTAAATACCAAAAGCCCTAAGGTGGTATTTAAATACCATCAAGGAGGAGCCCGTGATCGAGCTGAAGTCGCCCGCGGAGATCGGACGCATGCGCGTGACCGGCGAGTTCGTGGCCTCCGTGCTGACCGAGTTGTCATCGCTGGCCGCGCCGGGAGTAAACCTGCTGGAACTCGAACAGCGCGCGCGAGAGATGGTCGCCGACCGTGGTGCCGTGTCCTGCTACTGGGACTACTCCCCCTCATTTGGCCGCGGCCCCTTCCGCAACGTCATCTGCCTTTCGGTGAACGACGCGGTGCTACATGGACTTCCACACGACTATCGGCTAGCCGACGGTGATCTGCTCAGCATGGACTTCGCGGTGAGTATTGACGGCTGGGTGGCCGATTCCGCCGTGAGCGTCATCGTTGGCACCCCGGACCCCGAGGATGTCCGACTGATCGAGACCACCCGGGTGGCTCTCGACGCCGCCATCGCGGCAGCCCGACCGGGTAATCGGCTCGGCGATATTTCTGCGGCAGTGGCCGCGGTCGCCCAAGACGCCGGGTACCGAATCAACACCGACTTCGGTGGGCACGGCCTGGGCCGCACGATGCACGAAGACCCCCACGTGCCGAACAAGGGGACCGCCGGACGGGGATTGACGCTGGAACCGGGCCTCACGCTCGCGCTGGAGCCGTGGTTCGGACGCGGAACCAACCGGCTCACCGTGGATTCCGATGGGTGGACCCTGCGGATGGCGGACGGTTCGCGGGGCGCCCATTCCGAGCACACCATCGCCATCACCGAGGACGGGCCTCAGGTTCTGACGTTGCCCTAGGCAGCGCAACTTTCCCGCAGAATCGGTTGCAATGCCGACAGCGGCACTCTGACCTGGAAGAGTCCGGCACCCACCGGCCCCAGTCGGGCAGACGGTAGGAACAGCAGCAGCGACTCGCCATCAAGGGCCCACGCGTCGTACGAGTTGACGTAGGTGTGTCGGTGCTCGGCCCCCGGAGGTAATGGCTCGAACTCGTCGATCGTCAGCGCAGAGTTGCCTGCCGGCCGATTGGCATTGAGTTTGTCGATCTCCTTCTGAAGGTACGGACGCACGTACTGCGGCAGAATTTTGTCGGGATTGCCTCCGCCACACAACAAGTCGGCAAGCTGCAGCTGCCTGCCACGCGTGACGTCAAAAGTAAAGGTTGACAGCGCCGTGTTCGGATGAGCTGCACCACCGAAGAATGTGTAGTACTTGAGCACCACTGACTTATCTGCCGGTGTCCGCTCGTAGCGGGTGTAGCCCAACGTCGCTTCGCTGCTACCGATATAGCTGTCATTCAGTGACGAGAACTGCCCCAGAAACTTCCGCACGTTATCGGTCAGTGTCGGGCCCATGACCGGGTCGTCGAGCAGCTCCGACGAGTACGTGGCGGTGGCCTTCACATCGGCCGCCTTGCTGTTTCGGGAAATCAGCGTGCATCTGGTGGCAGCTTCGTCCCAACTGCCACGCATCTCATGGCAGAGGCCCGCCGCGCTCGACGGCTCCGCCCGGGCCATGGCCGCCGGACCTAACCATCCACAGAGAACCGCCGACAGCAGACCGGCGCATACATGCGCACTCGCCATGTCCCCCCCTCAGGTCCAGCCATCACGCACTCAATCATCGTCGGCTACCACCCGCGCCCCGGCTGGTTACAGCTCTATAACGATCTTGAAGCACTGCGCGTGTCTGCGATCGGACACGCCGACAGCTGCCGCGAGCAACGCTCAGTGGCTGAAGCGCAGCAGCTCTTCGGGAGTGATCAGCCGCTCGTTTTTCGCAGGGAAACTATGACTCTTCATGGGATGACGGAGCAGTGACCAGGCAATTCGGCCAACCCATGTCTTGGTAACGGGTGTGTTGGGCACGAGAACATCTCCTGCGTCGGCTAGCTTTCAGAACCGGTCCGTAGCATAACGCAAATTCATGCCGATCTCACGTGTCACACCCGCGTCAAGCAAACCTTTTGGGCAGCGGGCAATGAAGTCGCTGCGAGCTACCGAACCAGGTAGACCCGGCAATGTTCGCAACCACGTGGGAGAACGCATGCGGAATCAGCCCGGACTCCGTACGTCAGCGCCCTCTCGGGCCGAAGCGGCTAACGCTGGGGTGCGGCGGTCGGCTTGATCGGCGCGGGCAGCGCCGTCTCGCCGGTGAGGTACGCGTCCACCGCGGCAGCGGCGGATCGCCCCTCGGCAATCGCCCAGACGATCAGCGACTGTCCGCGGCCCATGTCGCCGGCCACGAACACACCGTCAACGGAGGTCGCGTACGCGTCGTTGCGCGCCACATTGCCGCGGTCCGTGAGCTCCACGCCCAGGTTCTCGAGCAGCCCCGGCTTCTCCGGGCCAACGAATCCCATTGCCAGGAAGACGATGTCGGCTTGCAGTTCGAAATCCGAACCTTCGACCTTCTCGAACTTACCGGCGTTGAAGACCACCTCGTGAGCCCGCAGACCGGTGACCTTGCCGTCCTCGCCGAGGAACCGCTCGGTGTTGACGGCGTAGATCCGCTCGCCGCCCTCTTCGTGTGCGGAGGCCACCCGGAACAACGTCGGGTAGGTGGGCCACGGGTCGCGCTCAGAGCGGCTCTCCGGCGGCTTCGGCATGATCTCGAACTGCTGGATGCTCGCCGCACCCTGCCGGTGCGCGGTGCCCAGGCAGTCGGCACCGGTGTCGCCACCGCCAATGATGATGACGTGCTTGCCCTTTGCCGTGATCGGCGGCTGGCCGTCGGCGTCTACGACGTCGTCGCCGAGTTGCACCTTGTTGGCCCAGGGCAGGTATTCCATGGCCTGGTAGATGCCCTCGAGCTCACGGCCGGGAACCGGCAGATCACGCCAGGCGGTCGCGCCGCCCGCGAGGACCACCGCGTCGAACTTCGCACGCAGCTCCTCGGCAGTGATATCCACGCCCACGTTCACGCCGGCCTCGAAGACCGTTCCCTCGGCCCGCATCTGGTCCAGACGCCGGTCGATGTGGCGCTTTTCCATCTTGAACTCGGGGATGCCGTAGCGCAGCAGACCGCCGATGCGGTCGGCACGCTCGTACACGGTGACATCATGTCCGGCCCGGGTGAGCTGCTGTGCCGCAGCCAATCCCGCCGGTCCGGAACCCACCACCGCGACCTTCTTGCCAGTCTTCACCTCGGATGGAATGGGCTTGACCCAGTCGTTCTCGAAGGCGTTGTCGATCAGCTCGACCTCGACCTGCTTGATGGTCACCGGGTCCTGGTTGATGCCCAGCACGCACGATGCCTCACACGGCGCCGGGCAGAGCCGGCCGGTGAACTCGGGGAAGTTGTTGGTGGCGTGCAGACGCTCGATGGCCTCGCGCCAGTTTCCGCGGTACACCATGTCGTTCCACTCGGGAATGAGGTTACCCAGCGGGCAGCCCTTGTGGCAGAACGGGATTCCGCAGTCCATGCAGCGCGACGCCTGCGTCTGCAGCGCCGAGTGCTCGAAGTCCTCGTAGACCTCTTTCCAGTCGAGCAGCCGCAGCGGCACAGGGCGCCGCTTGGGCAGTTCGCGGGTGGTGTGGGTCAGAAAGCCGCTTGGGTCACCCACGAGCGGCCGCCATGATCGCTTCGTTCACATCGCCTCCGGTCAGCTCCGCGTCGGCGATGGCCTCCAGCACGCGACGGTAGTCGCGAGGCATCACCTTGACGAAGGAGTCGCTTTGGCCGCTCCAGTCGGCCAGAATGCGTTGTCCGACAGCAGAGTCGGTCGCCGCCACATGCTTTTCGATGAGGCTGCGCAGTACCTGCTCATCGTCAGGGTCCAGCGCGTCCACATCGACCATCTCGTCGTTGAGGTTGTCCACCAGGTTCTTGTCGGGGTCGTAGACGTAGGCCACGCCGCCCGACATACCCGCCGCGAAGTTACGGCCCGTGGGGCCGAGCACCACCACGGTGCCACCGGTCATGTACTCGCAACCGTGATCGCCGACTCCTTCGACGACGGCGGATGCCCCGGAGTTACGCACGGCGAACCGCTCACCGACCACACCGTTGAGGAATGCCTCACCGCTGGTGGCTCCGAACAGGATGACGTTGCCGCCGATGATGTTCTTCTCGGCCTCGAAGCCTTCCGGTGCCTCGCGGGACGGGCGCACCGCGATGTGCCCGCCGGACAGGCCCTTGCCCACGTAGTCGTTGGCGTCGCCGAACAGCCGCAAGGTGATACCGCGCGGCACGAACGCACCGAAGCTGTTCCCGGCCGAGCCGGTGAACGTGATGTCGATGGTGTCGTCCGGGAGACCTTCGCCGCCATAGGCCTTGGTCACCTCGTGACCGAGCATGGTGCCGACGGTCCGGTTGACGTTGGTGATCAGCGTCTCGAACTTCACCGGGGTGCCGTGATCCAATGCCTCGCGGCTCATCACGATGAGCTGCTGATCCAGCGCCTTCTCCAGGCCGTGGTCCTGCGAACCGCTGCAGTACAGGTCCTGGTTCATGAACGCCGACTCGGGCTCGGTCAGCACCGGAGTCAGGTCGATCTTGCTGGCCTTCCAGTGCGCGATCGCCTTCTCGGTGTCCAGCGCGCCGACCTGTCCGACTGCCTCGTTCACGGTACGGAAGCCGAGCTCGGCCATGAGCTCGCGCACCTCTTCGGCGATGAACAGGAAGAAGTTCTCCACGAACTCCGGCTTGCCGTTGAAGCGCTGGCGCAGCACCGGATTCTGGGTGGCCACGCCCACCGGGCAGGTGTCCAGGTGGCATACGCGCATCATGATGCAGCCCGAGACCACCAGTGGGGCGGTCGCGAAACCGAACTCCTCGCCGCCCAGCAGCATTGCGATCATCACGTCGCGGCCGGTCTTGAGCTGGCCGTCCACCTGCACGACGATGCGATCCCGCAAGCCGTTGAGCAGCAGCGTCTGCTGCGTCTCGGCCAGACCCAATTCCCACGGCGCACCGGCGTGCTTCATGGAAGTCAACGGGGTGGCACCGGTTCCGCCGTCGTGCCCGGAGATGAGCACCACGTCGGCGTGCGCCTTCGAGACACCCGTGGCCACCGTGCCGACACCGTTCTCCGACACCAGCTTCACGTGGATACGCGCCTGCGGGTTGGAGTTCTTCAGGTCGTGGATCAGCTGCGCCAGATCCTCGATCGAGTAGATGTCGTGGTGCGGCGGCGGGGAGATCAGACCCACACCGGGCGTGGAGTGGCGCACCTCGGCCACCCACGGATACACCTTGTGCGCGGGCAGCTGGCCACCCTCGCCGGGCTTGGCGCCCTGCGCCATCTTGATCTGGATGTCGGTGCAGTTGCTCAGGTAGTGCGAGGTGACACCGAAGCGGCCGGAGGCCACCTGCTTGATGGCACTGCGGCGCCAGTCGCCGTTCTCGTCCGGGATGAACCGGCGCGGATCCTCGCCGCCCTCACCGGAGTTCGACCGGCCGCCCAGGCGGTTCATCGCGATCGCCAGCGTCTCGTGCGCCTCGGCCGAGATCGAGCCGAAGCTCATGGCACCGGTCGAGAAGCGCTTCACGATCTCGCTGGCGGGCTCCACCTCGTCCAGGGGAACAGGGGGACGAATCCCGGCCTTGAACTTCAGCAGGCCGCGCAGCGACGCCATCCGCTCGCTCTGGTCATCGACCAGCTGGGTGTACTCCTTGAACACCGAGTACTGGCCGGTGCGGGTGGAGTGCTGCAGCTTGAAAACGGTGTCCGGGTTGAACAGGTGGTACTCACCCTCACGCCGCCACTGGTACTCGCCGCCGACCTCGAGCTCGCGGTGTGCCCACTCCTCGGGGCGTTCCAGGAATGCCAGGTGGTGACGCGAGGCGACATCGGCCGCGATCTCGTCAAGACCGATACCGCCGGTGGGGCAGGCCAGTCCGGTGAAGTACTCGTCGAGCAGCTCCTGCGAGAGACCGATGGCCTGGAACAGCTGGGCACCGGTGTAGGAGGCCAGCGTCGAGATGCCCATCTTGGACATCACCTTGAGCACGCCCTTGCCGGCTGCCTTGATGTAGTTGCGGATCGCCTTGTCGCGCTCCACACCCGAGATCACGCCGCGGTCGATGAGGTCCTCGATGGACTCGAACGCCATGTACGGGTTGACCGCGGCGGCACCGAAACCGACCAGCGCCGCGACGTGGTGCACCTCGCGGGCGTCACCGGCTTCGACCACCAAGCCGACCTTGGTGCGCGAGCGTTCGCGCACCAGGTGATGGTGCACCGACGCAACCGCCAGCAGCGACGGGATGGGCGCCATCTGATCATCGGACTCACGATCCGACAGGATGATCACCTGGGCGCCATCGGCGATGGCTGCGGAGACCTCGGCGCGCACCGATTCGAGCGCGGTGCGCAGTCCGGCGCCGCCCTCGGCGACCGGGTACAGGCAGCGCACCACCCGGCTCGAGAAGCCATGCCGGCGGCCCTTGACCTCATCGGCGGGATCGAGGTGAATCAGCTTGTCCAGCTCGTCGTTGTGCAACACCGGCTGCGGCAACAGGATCTGGTGGCACGACTCGGCGGTCGGGTGCAACAGGTCACCCTCGGGGCCGATCACACCGCCCAGGCTGGTCACGACCTCTTCGCGAATGGCGTCCAGCGGGGGATTGGTCACCTGGGCGAAAAGCTGCTGGAAGTAGTCGAAGAGCATCCGGGAACGGTTGGACAGCACCGCGATCGGGGTGTCGGTGCCCATCGATCCGAGGGCCTCGGCGCCGGTGCGGGCCATCGGCGCCACCAGCAGGTTGATCTCCTCGTAGGTGTAACCGAATACCTGCTGACGCAACACAATCCGGTCGTGCGGCATGTGCTGGTGCGGACGGTCCGGCAGCTGCTCAAGGCGCACCAGACCCTCGTCGAGCCACTGCTGGTACGGCTCGGCCGCGGCCAGCTCTGCCTTGACCTCTTCATCGGAGACGATGCGCCCCTGGGTGGTATCCACCAGGAACATGCGGCCGGGCTGCAGCCGGGTGCGCTGCACGACGGTGGACGGATCCAGGTCCAGCACGCCGGCTTCGGAGGCCATCACGACAAGTCCGTCGTTGGTCACCCAAACACGCGACGGCCGTAGACCGTTGCGGTCGAGCACCGCGCCCACGATGGTGCCGTCGGTGAAGCACACCGAGGCCGGCCCATCCCAGGGCTCCATGAGGGAGGAGTGGTACTCGTAGAAGGCGCGGCGCTCCGGGTCCATGGACTCGTGCCGTTCCCAGGCCTCGGGAATCATCATCAGCACCGCGTGGTGCAAGGGGCGGCCACCCAGGTGCAGCAGTTCCAGTGCCTCGTCGAACCGCGCCGTGTCCGAGGCACCGCGCGTACAGATCGGGAAGATCTTCTCGATCTGGCCGGGCTCACCGAAGACATCGGTCTTGATGAGCGCCTCGCGGGCCCGCATCCAATTCTCATTGCCTGCGACGGTGTTGATCTCACCGTTGTGCGCCACCCGGCGGTAGGGGTGGGCCAGCGGCCAGGACGGGAAGGTGTTGGTGGAGAAGCGCGAGTGCACGATGCCCAGCGCGCTCTCAACCCGCTCGTCCTGCAGATCCAGATAGAACGCCCGCAGCTGCGGGGTAGTCAGCATGCCCTTGTAGACGAAGGTGCGGCCGGAAAGGCTTGGGAAGTAGACGGTTTCCTCGCCGAGGCTGCCCCGGCCGGATCCCTGGTTGCCCAGCTCGTGCTCGATGCGCTTGCGCACCACGTAGACGCGCCGCTCCAGCTCGATGCCGGAGGCGCCGGAGATGAACAGCTGCCGGAAGGTGGGCATGGCGTCGCGGGCGAGCGCGCCCAGCGAGGAGTCGTCGTGCGGAACCTCACGCCAGCCCAGGACCGTCAAACCCTCTGCCTCGACGATCTTCTCGACGGCCTCGCTCGCGGCGGCGGCGTCCTTGGACCCCTGCGGCAGGAAGGCGATACCGGAGGCGTAGCTGCCCTCGGCGGGCAACTCGAAGTCCACGACGGCACGGAAGAACTTGTCCGGGATCTGCAGCATGATTCCGGCGCCGTCACCGCTGTTCGGCTCGGCTCCCGCCGCACCACGGTGCTCCAGGTTCAGCAGTGCGGTGATTGCCTTGTCCACGATGTCGCGGCTGCGCCGGCCGTGCATATCCACGACCATGGCGACACCGCACGAATCGTGCTCGTATGCCGGGTTGTAGAGCCCGGTCGCGGGGTGTGGCATGGCTGCTCGTCTCGTCTCCGGGGCCTGCTCAGGTGCATCGGCTGTATGCACCCGTCTATGCCCTCCTCGAAGGTGCCTCACAGACCGGCACGGGGTGATGCTCTACCCCGGGGCTGGCCCGTTGGCCCTTGTCCGTAGCGTCCTTCTCGCCCGTCTGCTGGGTTGCGCTCGCGGTGACGATGAGGCACCCACCGGACACCGTTGACCAGCGGATCTCGTGCCCCGACGCGACAAGTAATCAAAACGATATGTCAGGAACCCCGTCGCACGCCAACTCGGGTGGTTAGATGGCGCGACACCTGATGGCGTCGTGTTCTCAATGCGTTCTTCATAGCAAGGTCAACGCATGTTTCCTCGGGGAATACCGGTGAATCCCGTATTGGACGTCACGTCTTTTTTCGCGTGCTCGCGGTGTTTTACAATCTCCTTCATCACGTAAGCGCAGCGGTGCGCAGGATTCGGAGGATGCATGACATCCGGCAGTGCCCAACGCAACAGTCTGGTGGTGGTGACCGGCGGCGGTAGCGGTATCGGCCGCGAGACCTCGCTGGCCTTCGCGCGCCAGGGCTCTCGCGTCGTCGTCGCCGATATCAATCTCGATACCGCCAACGAAACGGTAGGGCTCATCGAGAAGCTCGGCGGATCCGCGTACCCCTATGCCCTGGATGTTTCCGACGAGACGGCGGTATCCGCGTTCGCCGACGATGTGTGCGCCCAGCATGGTGTGCCCGACGTCCTGATCAACAACGCCGGCATCGGACAGGGCGGGCGGTTCTTCGACACTCCCTCCGCCGACTTCCAGCGGGTGCTCAACATCAACCTGGGCGGCGTCGTCCACGGCTGCCGCGCCTTCGGGCCGCGGATGGCCGAGCGCAAGAGCGGTCACATCGTCAACATCTCCAGCGCCGCCGCGTACACACCGATCCCCGAGATGGGCGCCTACGCCACCAGCAAGGCAGCCGTGTTCATGTTCTCCGACGTGCTGCGCGGCGAGCTCGCGCGCGACAAGGTGAAGGTCAGCACCATCTGTCCGGGCATCGTCAACACGAACATCATTCGCACTACCCAGTTCTCGGGTCTGTCACCGGAGGCAGAGGCCAAGCGCCAGCAGCAGGGGGCGGGCCTGTACGCCAAGCGCGGATACGGCCCGGAGAAGGTGGCCAAGGAGATCGTCAACGCCGTCGCCAAGGGCAAGTCAGTCGTGCCCGTCACCCCGGAGGCGCATGTGCAGTACCACTTCAGCCGCCTGGCCCCGGCGCTGAATCGGTTCTTTTGGGGCCTCAGCGACAAGATCAGTCGGTAGCGAGAAGGAGATCAGACATCATGGCGCGCAACACAACTGACACCACGGGCCTGCAGGTCGTACCCACCGAGCCGGGCGAGGTCGTGCTGCGGCCGCGCAATGTCCAGTTCGACACCAGCCACACCCCGCTGCACTGGATTCCGAACGAGCCCATCGTGTCGCACTTCATCTCGGCCTTCAATCTCCTTCTCCCGGAGGGCGAGCGGGCGTTCGTCGATACCTTCACCCGCGCGTTGCCCTACGTGAAGGACGACAAGATCCGCGAGGCCATGATCGGATTCATGGGCCAGGAAGCCGTGCACGCCGAGACGCACCACAAGGTCCTCGGCGACTTCCTGGAAAAGAACGGCCTGGATGTACGGCCGGCGCTGACCCAGATCGAATACATCACCCACATGCTGGAACGCACCAACGAGCTGCGCAGTGAGAAGCTGCGCTACCGCGTCATGGTGGAGAAGCTGGCCCTCATCGCCGGTATCGAACACTTCACCGCTGTGCTGGGCGACTGGGTACTGAACCACCCCTTCGAGAAGTTCAACGCCGATCCGGAGATGGTGGACCTGTTCCGCTGGCACGGTGCCGAGGAAGTGGAGCACCGCAGCGTCGCGTACGACGTCGCCCGGTACTTCCAGATCCGGCGCGGACACATGATGCTCACCTTCGTACTGGCCACCGTGTTGCTGGTCGGTGTGATGCTGCGCTACACCAAGTTCTTGGTGCGCCAGGACCCGTCGTTGCCCAACTACGGCGTGTTCGGCGTGCTGCGGCAGATGAACAAGGCCATGAAGCGGGGCGCTTTCCTGCGCTGGCGCGAGCTGGGTAAATCGGCTCTTGAGTTCATGCGCCCGGGCTTCTCACCCGACCAGGTGGGCAGCACGGCGCAGGCGGTGGCATACCTGAGTACGTCGCCCGCCGCCAAGGCTGCGGCCGGCTACTGATGTTCGACCGATTCCGCCGCACGGCCCAGTCCACCCCCAAGCGCAAGCGGCCCTCACTGCCGCCCACGCTGTACGGCACGCTGCCGGTTTCACCCACGATCGCACTGGGCACCGCGCTGTTCCCGGTCGCGGTCCGCGCCATCGGCGCCTTGCTGATTCTCAAGAAGCCACCGGAGAACCACGTCGACCGGACGCTGCAGCTGGTGGTCAAGGACCGCTGGATCGAGGCCAAGGATCAGGACGTGGCAAGCCTAGTGCTGGCGTCGCCCGACGGGGAGCGGCTGCCGCCATGGCACCCGGGCGCACACCTGGACCTGCTGCTGCCGTCCGGACGGATGCGGCAGTACTCGCTGTGCGGTGATGTGTCGGATCCGTACCACTACCGCATCGCGGTACGCCGCATCCCCGACGGCGGTGGCGGCTCGATCGAGGTACACGACGCGCTGCAGATCGGCGCCACGGTGTCGATCCTGGGACCGCGCAACGCCTTCCCGCTAGCCATGACCCAGCCGGGACCCCGCAAGCTGCATTTCGTGGCCGGCGGTATCGGCATCACGCCCATCCTGTCCATGATCGCCTTCGCCGAACAGCTGGGTAAGCCGTGGACCATGGTGTACACCGGACGGCACCGGGATTCGCTTCCGTTCCTCAACGAACTCAAGCGCTTTGGTGATCGGGTGATCATCCGGACTGACGATCAGTCCGGGCTGCCGACGGCCGACGACCTGCTGCCCGACGTGGGTGAGAACGACGCGGTGTACTGCTGCGGTCCCGCCCCGATGCTCGCGGTGCTGCAGCGGCGCTTGCTCGAAATGCCTTCAGTGGAACTGCATTTCGAACGTTTCGCGGCGGCACCCGTGGTGGACGGTCATCCGTTCGAGGTGCAGCTGGGACCGGGCGGACCGGTGCTGAACGTACCCGCCGACCGCACCGCACTAGATGTCATCAAGGAACGGCTGCCCCACGTGGCCTACTCGTGCCAGCAGGGTTTCTGCGGCACGTGCAAGGTGCACGTACTGGCGGGCAACGCAGATCACCGCGATCAGATCCTCACCGAGTCGCAACGAGAAGAGGGACAGATCCTGACCTGCGTCTCGCGCGGCGAAGGTCGCCTGGTGCTGGACCTGCCCGCCGGATAGCAGGCGGTTCACCCCGCGTTCACCGTAAGGCTGGCAGCTGGACGCCGATTCACAGCAAGCTGTCAGCATGAGCCTTCGCAGCACGGCACTGGCCGCGTCCGCAGCGCTAACCCTGGCCCTGGCCCCGGCAGCCGGCGCCGCGCCGCCTTCGGATTCACCTGAGGTGCCCACGAACGAGATCGCCAAGACCGGCGGTGCCAACCGCACCCAGGGCGGCCGTGACGGTGACAAGACGGCAGATCTGCGTGATTCGGTACGTGGCCGGAACGCCAAGAACGTCATCCTGCTGATCGGCGATGGCATGGGCACCTCGGAGATCACCTCGGCGCGCAACTACCAGTACGGCGCCGCCGGGACATTGCCCGGACTGGACGCGCTGCCGATCACTGGCGAATACACCACGTTCGCGCTGACCAAGGACGGGCCCGATAAGGGCAAGCCGGATTACGTGACCGACTCGGCGGCCTCCGGCACCGGATGGGCCACCGGCACCAAGACCTACAACGGCGCCATCTCCGTCGGCCTGGACGGTAAGCCGCTCGACACGATCCTGGAGATCGTGCAGAAGCAGGGCTTCGCGACCGGCAATGTCACCACCGCAGAACTGCAGGACGCCACCCCGGCGGTGCTCACCGCGCACGTCACCGATCGGGACTGCAAGGGCCCCAAGGAGACCCTCGCGAAATGCGCCACCAACGCCGTCGACAACGGCGGCAGGGGATCCATCTCCGAGCAGCTGGTGAACACCCGCGCCGATATCAGCCTGGGCGGCGGCGCCAAGTACTTCGACGAGACCATCACCGCAGGCGAGCACAAGGGCAAGACGTCCCTCGAGGTCGCCAAGGCCGCTGGCTACCAGTTACCCACCACCGCAGGCGATCTGAACAAGGTGAACAACCTCGACAACCCCGTACTGGGGGTCTTCGGCAAGGGCAACCTGCCGGTGCAGTGGGACAAGGTACCGGCCGCGGTGCCCAACGGCGGCAAGCTGCCCGCGACCACCTGCCGGCAAAACCCCGAGCTGCCCAAGGAGCAACCCCAACTGGCCGCAATGACCACCAAAGCCATTGATCTACTGGTCAATTCCAAGAAGGGCAAGGACAAGGGCTTCTTCCTGCAGGTCGAGTCCGCTTCGATCGACAAGCAGGATCACGCGGCCAACATCTGCGGCCAGATCGGTGAGACCATCGCCCTCGACGAGGCCGTCACCGCCGCCCTGGACTTCGCCCGTCAGGACCGCAACACCCTGGTGATCGTGACCGCCGATCACGGGCATTCCTCGCTCATCGTTCCCGAGGACTTCAACAACCCGTCAAGCCTGTCGGTCGCGGTGAAGACCGCCGACGGAGCCACCATGCGAATCGTGTATCCCACCGCGCCGGAAGGAGAGTCGCAGACTCACACCGGAACCCAGGTGCGCATCGCCGCATACGGGCCGGGTGCCGCGAATGTCTCCGGCCTCACCGATCAGACCGACAATTTCAACACCATCGTGGGCGCACTGCTCGGCCCCAAGAGCCCCGACGCCTCCAACGGCCCGTCGTGGTGGGTGGCCGGCGGCATCGCGGCAGTGGCAGCCGCGCTGGGTGCCGCGGCAGCATTCTTCCTGGGCAGACGCCCGGCCTAACCCGAGCGCCGAGTGGGAATCTCACGAGGCAAACCGGCTGGATTCCCTCGCGAGATTCCCACTCGAGGGCTGCCCGCTCAGGCCACCAGGCGCTTCGGGTTGTCGATCACCGAATAGTCGCTGGCGTCCCCGGCGATCACCCGGCTACTTTCCCCGTCGACGCTCACCGGGACATCGCCCGCCAGCGTGACGCGGTGCATGCGGCGACGCTGATCGCCGTAGTCGGAGATGGCGTAGTGCTGGGTGGCCCGGTTGTCCCACATCGCGACATCACCCAGTTCCCAGCTCCACCGAATCGTGTTCTCCAGCCAGGTGATCCGATCCTGGAACATCCGGAACAACGCCTGCGACTCGCTGCCGCTCACGTCCAGGATTCGCTTGACGAAGTTGCCCAGCAGCAGGGCCTTTTCACCCGTCTCGGGATGCACTCGCACCACCGGGTGCTGGGCCTCGAAATGAGTGGCGCCGAACTCACGCACGTACTTGGAACCGGAGCCCGACTTGGCCAGTAGCTCTGCAACTTTGGCGGGATCGACTTGAGCGTAATCGAATTGGTTGTTGTGCATGGCCCACAGCTTGTCCGCCAGCTCCTGCAACGCCGCGGGCAACTGCCGATACGCGGCGACCGTGGAGGCCCAGGTGGTGGTGCCGCCATAGGGCGGCAGCTCGACGGCCCGCAGGATGGATGCCTTCGGAATCCTGTCCACGAAGGTGACATCGGTGTGCCACTGGTTGGCGCGGCCGCCTTCCTCGGAATCGAGCCGCATCACGCGCTCGCCGTCGAATTTCAGCGTCGGATGCGGCGAGGTGGGTACGCCCATGCATCGTGCGAACGCGAACTGTGCCTCGTCGTCCAGGTGATGCTGGCCCCGAAAGAAGATCACCTTGTGTTCCAGCATCGCCTCGTTGATGGCGCGCGCGGTCTCGGCGTCCACATCGCCCAGGCGAACTCCGTCGATACGGGCGCCGATGTTCTCGCCCAGCTTCACTACACGCAAATCACTGCTCATGACCCGTTCCTTCTGTTCGATAATCCGGTGTAGTCAAATGACTACACTCGGTCATCCGCTACTGTACACACATGACTACACAGGAGGCAACGGATACCAAGCCCGTCGGCAAGGAGGAGGTCGTCGAGGCCGTCCTGAACGCCGCCTCAGGCCTCTTCGCCGAGAAGGGGCCGGCCGCGACATCGATCCGCGAGGTCGCTACGCGCGCGGGGGTGAACCACGGCCTGGTCCACCGGCACTTCGGCAGCAAGCGCCAGCTGCTGGCCGCCACCCTGCAGCACCTCGCCGATGCCGCGGCCGCCCTGCGCGAAGCAGCGGCGCCGATCGAGGAACTCGAGGCCGCACACGATCTTCAACTGCGCGTGATGGTGCGCTCCACCCTCGACGGTTTTCCCATCGAGGAACTCCAGGAACGCAAGCCGGGCATGGAGTGGCTGCTGGAACAAATCCGCCCTGGTCACGCCGACGATCGTGAAGCACGGCTGGCCGGCGCCCATGCGATAGCGCTACAGCTCGGCTGGCGATTGATGGGTCCCAGCCTCCGTGCCGGGTTCGGCCTGGATGACATGTCCGATGCCGATATGCGCGCCGAAATCGCCCAGCAGATCGCCCGGATCGTTACACCCCAATAGGTTTGGTCTATGCGACGGGATGGGCCTCGGGGAAGACCCAGCTGCCGTCGAGAACCTGCGGTTGTGCGCGGTACAACCTGACCATGTAGTTCCAGCCCGTGGTGATCGGCAGGCAGTTCACCACGCCCTCCACGCACCCACCGAATTGCACCGTGGCATCCCCGCTACCTTCCCGTCGCACGGTGATGTTGTTGATTGAGTAGACATTACGGGCATTCGGCGTGAAGTAGCCGTCCTTGTTGTAGACGGTGATCGACCAGAACCCGTCCACGGGTACCTGCCCGACGGTGAGCCGATACACCGTGGCGCCGTCGTTCTTCGCGGGATTCACGGTGAGATAGAAAGCATCCTTCTCGGGGTTCCCACCCCAGGCGGATGCCGTGCCGATCAGGTGACGTACCGGATCGGTTGTTTCTCGGGTGCCGAACATCGCCTTGGTATCGGGGACGGTCGCGGCGAGCTCCAGCAGAGCTGTGCGCACCCGTTGTTGACTTACCTTGTCCCACACAGGAATGTCGAAGGTGCCCGTCTTCTCTTGGCGGACAGCGATACCGTCCTGCAGTGCGTGAACCTGTGCGAGGTCGGCGGGATCGCCCGGGTTGACCAGGGTGCGCACCGCCGCGGCCACATAGCGGGTGCCTGCCTGCTCCTTGGTGATCGTGTGCTCACCCCGTCCGTAGAAGACGGCCGGCACGTAATGGTCTTCGGTGATGAGTTGCAGCGACATGAACCGCTGTCCCGGGTCGGGCATGGAGATGGTGATCGGTCCCGCGTCGAGATCGAACACCGCCGAGGAGTAGAGCGTGTCCCGGTTCTGCCGGATAACCAGCTGCTTGTCCAGCGGTGACAGCTCACGGATGTGGTGGAACGCGCCAAAACCCCCGTCCTTCACGATGTTCCCGAAGTACAGGTCTGACTCCGCGCGTACGAAGTTGTCCGGAGTAACGATGATCGCCCCGTCATGTGTGCGTCGATCGGGGAGCTGAGTGCTGGGGCCGCCGGACCCCTCGGGCGGCGGAGTATGCGCCCCGCAACCGGCGACCACCGCACAAACACCGATCCACACGACCGCGGCTACCCACTTCATGGTGTGAAAGTACCCCGGCCCCGGCGCCGCGTGCCCGCGTTACGGAGTGGCAGCATCCTCGCCGGCGATATCACGCAGCGTTTGAAAGAAGTCGCTGCGCTGCCGTGCCGAGATGCCCGATAACAAACGCTCTTCGGCCTCCCGGGCCAACGCTTCTGCCTGTTTGAGCAAGGCCGTCCCGGACCGGCTCAACTGCGCTGGACGTGCGCGGCCGGAGTCGACAGTGTCCGGCCGCGACACCAGTCCGGCATCCTGCAGCGCCTGCAGGACGGTGTTCATCGATTGCGGGGTCACGTCGATGGCGCGGGCCAGATCCGCGTTGGACCAGCCCGGGTTCTTGGACAACACCCGCATGCAGACGTACTGGGGGAATGGCAGATTCAGCGGCGCCAACGCCGCCGTGATCTCCGATCGCAACGCTGCCGACACGCGATGCATCAACGCGCCGAGCGGCTGCCATTCCTGCTCATCCATATCAGTGATGTTGACACAGCTACCGCCGTCCCGCTGAGCGGCCCGGACCACCCTGCGGAACATCTGACGTTGCTACCCTTGATCGATGGCAGCAACCAGTTCGCCCGACGAACCCAATCTTGCTGCCACCAGCTGGACAATCCTCGGAATGCTCTCCTACGAGGAAGAGGTTTCCGGCTATGACATCAAGAAATGGGCCGACTGGAGTATCAGCTACTTCTACTGGAGCCCCTCGTTCAGCCAGATCTACTCCGAGCTACGCAAACTGGAGAAGATCGGGTATGCCACCTCACGGGTAGACCATGACAACGGCGCTCGCAGCCGGCGACTGTACAAGATCACTCCGGCGGGTATGGCGGCGATGAGCCAGTGGGCCAACGAGACGCCCGCCGAGCCTCAGGTCCTCAAACACAGCGTGGTGCTCCGCGTCATGCAGGGGCATATGACGGACCCTGCCCGGCTCAAGGAGATTCTGGAACGCCACGTGGAGTACTCCGAGAACATGCAGCGACGGGCCGCGCTGGACGCGGATGGCGCGGCAGCCCAGCCCGCCTGGGCATACTCTCGTGTCGCGCTCAAATGGGCCGAGCGCTACTACGCGGCCGAGCGCGATCTGGCGCTGATGATGATCGAGGATCTGGCCGCGGCGGCCGAGGAGTTCGACAAGGCGGGTCCGGATGGCGGCACGCCTCGCCTGGTCCCCGGCTACTGGCGCGAGGTGGAAAAGCGGGTGGACGCCGAAAAGCTTTCCACCCAGTCCGATCCGACGGACTGATCAACGCGCGGCCGCGTCGCGTGCCGCGATGTAGCCGTACACCAGGCCCTGGGCAATTGTTGCTCCCGCACCTGGGTAGGTGGCACCAAAGGCATTGGCGGCGGTGTTGCCGATCGCGTACAGGCCCCCGATGACACTGCCATCTTCACGCACTACCCGCGCGTGCTCGTCGGCACGCAGGCCACCGCAGGTGCCCAGGTCGCTGAGAACCATGCGCACCGCATAGAAGGGTCCGTCGCGTAACGGCCGCAGATTCGGATTCGGCGTGACTGTCGGGTCGCCGTAGTAACGGTCGTACGCGCTACGGCCGCGGTGAAATTCGGCATCGTCGCCGGCGGCCGCCGATTCATTGAATCGCCGCACGGTGGCCAGGAACTCGCCCTCCGGCAACCCTGCCAACGATGCGAGCTCAACCAGACTGCCGGCACGATGGGCAATCCCTGCGTCAAACCACTTGCCCGGTATCGGCATCCGGGGATACAGCTGGCCCGCGAAGACGTAACTGTTGCGGTACTGCTGGTCGAAAATGATCCACATCGATTCCACCGGGGCACCGCGGCGCTCCCGCTCCAGCACCCGCTGACCGAACGACATATAGTCGGCGGCTTCGTTGATGAACCGGTTCCCGGTCTGGTCCACGATGAACGATCCCGGCAGCGAGCGCTCCGCCAGCATGACCTTCGGCGCGGCGCCGGGTAGTGGTGCCACGGCCGGGAACCACCACGCGTGGTTCATGGAATCGATTGCCGCACCGCTGTCCTGGCCTATCCGGAGGGCATCGCCGGTGTTGGTATCGGCACCCAGGCTCATGTTCTCGCCCAGTGCCGTCGACTGGAATTTGTGCCGCATCTCCATGTCGTGGTCAAAGCCTCCGGCAGCCAACACCACACCGCGGCGGGCTGTCACCGTGATCTCTCGTCCGTCATGGGTGACCACCGCGCCCGCGACACGGCCACTCTCCATGGTGAGGTGTACCAGGGAAGTATCGGTCCAGATCGGTATGCCCGCGCGTAACACCCCCGCGAATAGTCCGGCGGCCAGCGCCTGCCCGCCCGCCAGGTACCGCCGGCCCAGCACGGCCCCGCCGACACCCTGTACGACGCGTTTCACGATGAGTGGCAATGCTTTACGCGGTAGCCGCGCCATCAGGTTCATCCAGCGGTAGTCAGCGCTGGTGACGGGCATCGGCACCGCCGGCGGCTTCATCACGCCCGGCTGCAGCCTGCCGCGGTACTCGCCCAGCACTGACGCGTCGAACGGACGGCATTCGCAGGTGCGCCCCGCCGCGCTGCCACCGGGCTCTTCCGGGTGGTAATCCGCGTAGTCGCGGCACCAGGTGAAGCGCATCGGGGTCGAGCGCATCAGCATCTCGACGGTGGCCGCCTCGTGCTCAAGGAAGGCGTCACTGCGCGCATCCGGGGCGCTTCCCGCAACGACCGCCCGCAGATAGGTACGCGCCCGCTCCGGGGTGTCGCCGGTTCCCGCGGCCCCCAGCACGGGGCTGGCAGGCAACCACAGGGCTCCTCCGGAGCGGGCGGTAGACCCGCCCACATAGTGCGATTTCTCGACGATCAGTACCGACAACCCGAGTTCACTGGCGGCCAGCGCGGCGGCCATTCCCGTCCCGGAGCCGACAACCAGCAGATCGACCTCGATGTCATCTGCGACGGTTCCGGCCGGGATCGGTCCGGGGGGGTGCTGACGCCATCTGTGCATACCTCCGTCGAATTCGCGTGGACGGCAGCGAGGCTAAGCCGATACACGCCACCCCACGCCCGGGTTTCCCTTCCAGCGGGAGACGACGGTCAATCGCCACACACGATGTCCGGTGAGCGGACCAACCCCCTGCTACGGCAGGAATTCGGTTGTTAGAACGGGTCTATGACGACAGCCCAGTCAGATACCGAATCCGGTGCCGCGGCGGTTCGGAACATCGAAGCCGACGCGGCGCCGGCACGATTCGCCCGTGGCTGGTATTGCCTCGGCCTCATCCAAGACTTCGGAGATGGCAAGCCGCATGCGGTCCACGCTTTCGGCCAGAAGCTTGTGGTCTTCCGCGCGGGGGATGGCACGGTGAGTGTCCTGGACGCGTACTGCCGGCATATGGGCGGCGACCTCAGCCAAGGCGACGTGAAGGGCGACGAAATCGCCTGCCCGTTCCACGATTGGCGCTGGGGCGGTGACGGGCGCTGCAAGAAGGTGCCCTACAGCCGCCGGACACCCAAGCTGGCACGGACCGCCACCTGGACCACCCTGGAGCAGGACGGCATGCTGTTCATCTGGAACGACCCACAAGGCAATCCGCCTCCCGAAGACGTCACCATTCCCCGCATCGAGGGAGCCGATAGTGACGAGTGGACCGATTGGCATTGGTACACAACAGTTGTCAACACCAATTGCCGCGAGATCATCGACAATGTGGTCGACATGGCGCACTTCTTCTACGTGCACGGCGCCGTGCCCACGTACTTCAAGAACATCTTCGAGGGACACATCGCGACCCAATACATGAACACCGGAGAGCCGCGCGCCGATCTACCCATCCCCGAGGGCGTGCAGATGACCGGACAGACATCCGTCGCGTCGTATTACGGCCCGTCATTCATGATCGACGATCTGACGTACCACTTCGTCGGGTACGACTCGAATTCGATCCTGATCAACTGCCACTACCCGATCGACGCCAATTCCTTCGTGTTGCAGTACGGCATCATCGTGAAGAAGTCGGCGGGGCTGTCCGACGACGACGCACTGGCCGCCGCCGTCACACTGGGCGACTGGATCAAGGCCGGCTTCGAGCAGGACGTGCAGATCTGGAAGAACAAGGCGCGCATCGACAATCCGCTGCTGTGCGAGGAAGACGGCCCGGTGTACCAGCTGCGCCGCTGGTACGAACAGTTCTATGTGGACACCGCCGAGGTCACCTCCGAGATGACCGATAGGTTCGAGTACGAGGTGGACACCACCCGTCCGGGTGAGGTGTGGAAGGCACAGGTTGAGGAGAACCTCGCTGCCATGGCCGCGAGCGCGTCATCGTGATCCGCACGGATAACCGTCTGGCGGATTCGCCGATGGTGCCGGTGGACTGCCAACGCTGCGGGGCCGAGGTTTTGGCGCGCAAGAGCAGCTGGCAGCAGACCAGCGTGCAGTGGAATACCGAGGCCGAGACGCGGTGCCCGGAGCGCCGGAACTGCACCGGTTTGTTCCTGGTGTGCTCGGCGTTGCGTGGCTCGATTCTTGATGCCGCGCGCAGCGGACGACTGCCGGTGCTGGCCGGGGAATACGGGGTTTAACCGAGCAGGTCGTTGACATCGCGGCATAGCCGTTCGATCGCCACACCGGCCAGGTCAGTCCCCAGCATGGTCATGAATCCGTGAACCGCGTTGTCATAGCACCTGTACCGCACCGGTACGCCCGCTTCTCGCAGGGCGCTCGCATAGGCCTCACCCTCACTGCACGGCGGGTCAAAGCGTGCGGTGACGACCACCGCGGGTGGCAGCCGCTCCAGGTCGGCGTGCAGCGGCGCCGCATACGGGTGTCCGCGCAGCCCATGATCAGGCAGGTACTGGTCCCAGTACCATCGCATCGCGGCACGCGTGTTGTAGTAGCCGGTCGCGAACCGACGGTAAGACGGGGTATCGAAATCCGCGTCCAGCACCGGATAGATCAGAATCTGGCCCGCCAACGCGGGCCCACCCAGGTCGCGGGCCATCAACGTGGTGACCGCGGCCAAATTCCCTCCCGCACTGTCACCGCAGACCAGCACCCGTGCGGGGTCACCACCGAGCGTGCGGGCATTACGCACCACCCAACACGCCGCCAGGAACACGTCCTGGGCCGCCGTCGGCCATCGATGTTCCGGCGCGCACCGATAGCCGACCGATACCACCACCGCGGGTGTCTGAGCGGCCAGGCGGCGACACAGCTCGTCATGAGAATCCAAGTCGCAGAACACGAATCCGCCACCATGGGCAAACACGACGGTGGGCAGGGGTCCTGGCGTGTCGGGGCGGTACACCCGGATCGGTATCTCACCGCCCGGTCCGGAGGCGCGTTCATCGGTCACCGCACGCATACGTGTGGGCTCAGTGGGCGGCGCGTACCGGGCACGGATCGCCGCGCGCGCCTGCGCGCCGGTCATCGTTTCGACGCGCGGGAAGCCCTCGTTCAGCGCCGGCAGCAGCGCCGCTATCTGAGGATCGAGACTCACGCGTACTGCAGTGTGCGCGAGCTCATCTCGCGTCGCGCGGGGGCGGGGCGCAGCGGCCGGATCGGCTGCAATGTCGGGGCCACCCGGCTTGGGCCGTTCTCGACGTTGCGCCAAATCCCCATCGCCGTCATCCGGACGGGGGCCACCAGACGCTGATCAAAGCTCATCCGCGCCATGGGCCCGCACACCGAAACCGCCGCGACCGCATCGCCGATACTGCCGATCGGAGCAGCCACACAGCCGATGCCCTGCTGCAATTCCTCGCGATCAAAGGCCACCCCGTGCCCCCGCACCTTGTCGAGCTCCGGCCGCAGTTGCGCGGCCGAGCCGATGGAGAAGCGTGTCTTGCGGGCCAGCGCGGTAAAGCCATCCAGCGTGTCACCCCGGTACGCCAGGATGGCCTTCCCGGATGCGGTGCAGTGCGCGGGCTGGCGCCCACCGATGCGGGTAGTGACGGCCGCGCCCATCCCGGCCCCGATCTTCTCCAAGTAGACGACGTCGGCGCCGTCGAGGATGGACAGGTGGACCACCAGGCCGGTGGCGCGATGCAGCTCGTGCAGCATCGGCAGCGCCGCCGCGTGCAGCCGATCCTGATGCACCGCGAGGGAGCCCAGCTCGACCAGCCGGGTACCCAGCTCATAGTCACGTCCATCACGCCGCAGCCAGCGCAATTGCACCAGCCGCTCCAGCATCCGGTGCACGGATGAGCGGGGGAGACCGGTGCGGCGCACCAGCTGCGCCAGCGTAAGCCGGCCCGGACCGTCGAAGGCGTCCAGCAGCAGAGACACCCGATCGATGACGGCGCTCGGGGTGGTCGCATCGGCGGTGATGGTGGTTGTCATGGTGCCCTCCCACGGCTTTGGGGTCTCGGTCACATATGACTATTAGTCATATACCTTTTTGTACCATGAGTGTGTCTGCCGCCACAACCCCGGCTCACAAGTGCCCCTAGCAGACGTATAAGCCCCCAGCACACCGTGTGTTTGGGGGCTTATACGTCTATTCGGTGAGACCAGGGTGGGGCTACATGGCGGCGAGCGGCTCGCTGCCGGACCAGTCGTGGCCCCAATAGCTGTCTGCGGTGATTTCCTCAGCGGTGTAATACGTTTCGTCGACAAGTACCCCGTCGGTGCCGAACTCGATATCCCATCCGCCGGGTGCCCGGACGTAGAACGACACCATCTTGTCGTTGGTGTGCCGGCCCAGCGTGGAGGACACCGAGTAGCCGTCCTTGAGCACGCGATCGAGGGCCTGTCCGACGGCGTCGAGACTGTCCACCTCGACCATCACATGAACCAGCCCGGGCGCACCGCCGTGCGGCGCGGGGCATAGCGCCAGACTGTGGTGGCGCTCGTTGATGCCCAGGAAACGCACCCGCATCGGGCCGAACTCCGGCGGAGCGGGAATGCGAAACGCACCCCGCGGCCGGAACCCCAGCACCTCGGTATAGAAGGTGAAAGCGCCGTTCGGGTCGGTAACCGGCAACACCACATGCCCGAGCCCCTGGGCGCCGGTGACAAATCGCGCGCCGTACGGCGTCACCACCGGGCTGTGGTCCAGCACCGGACCATGGAAAACCTCGACGGTGGTGCCGACGGGATCGGTGAAGGTCACCACCTCCTCGACCCGGCGCACCTCCGCCTCATCGGCGGACAGCTGTTTCACACCGATGCCGGCCCCTTCCACTGCTCGCACGGTCTCACGCAATGCGGTGCCGTCGCGCACTTCCCAGCCGACGGTGACCACCTGATCCGTTTCTCCGGGCACCACCACGATGCGTGCGGCCCGTTCGTCCATGCGCAGGTACAGGGCCTCGGGATCGGGCCCACTGCCTTCGGCAAAGCCCAGCACCCGCAGGGCGAAATGTCGCCAGCGGTCCATGTCCTGGGTCTGGATGGTGATGTATCCCAAGCTTTTCAGCATCAGATCATCGCCCTCAGCGGGCCCTGCGGTTCGATTCCCAGCGAGCTGAGAGCCGACGCGTGAAACACCGTGCTGGGCACGTGAATAGCGTGCGCGAGCCCGGTGTGGGCGTCACGCCAATAACGTTGCAGGGGCTTGTCCAAGCGCATCGCGTTACCGCCCGAGCGGGAGAAGATCTGGTCGACGGCCATCACGGCTCGCCACGCCGCACGCACCTGGGTGCGACGGCCCGCGGCGCGGTCGGCGAAGGACACCTCCTTACCGGAATCTACGATGTCCCAGATCTTGTCGACGTTGGCAAGAATCTCCTGGCGCGCGGCATTGATATCCGCGGCGGCCTCCCCGATCGCGAACAGCACGTACGGATCGTCCTTGACCGCCGTGCCTTGGGCGCCGACGCGCTCGCGCTGGTAGTCCAGGTGTGCCGCCAACGCGCCCTCGGCGATGCCGATCACCGCCGAGCTGATGCCCAGCGGGAACATCGTCGACCACGGCATCCGGTACAGGGTGTCCGTCATCCCGGCCTTGCGCTGCGCGGTGCCGTCGATCACCTCGTCGCCGTCCATCACCCGGTACGCCGGGACGAATGCGTCCGCGACCACGATGTCCTTGGATCCGGTGCCGCGCAGCCCCACCACATTCCAGGAATCTTCGACGATCTGGTAGTCCGTTCGCGGCAGGATCATGTGCAGCATCTTCGGTGGCATCACGGGCTTGCCGTCGGCATCGCCCAGCAACGCGCCCAGGATGATCCAGTCACAGTGGTCGGTGCCCGAGCTGAACTGCCAGCGCCCGTTGAAGAGGTAGCCGCCGTCCACCGGGGTGGCCACGCCTGTTGGCGCATAGGGGGAGGCCATCCAGATGTCCTGATCCTTGGCCCACATCTCCTCGGCGACCTTGGGGTCGGCAAAGGCAACCTGCCAGGGGTGTACACCGACAACGCCGCAAATCCATCCCGATGCCGGATCGAGTGCGGCGGTGGCCATTACGGTTTCGGCGAACTCACGAGGATGCACCTCGTAGCCGCCATGGTTCTTGGGTTGAAGTAGCCGGATGGGTCCGGCCGCCTTGAGCATCTTGGCGGTCTCGTCGGGCAGCTTGCCCAGCTTCTCCGCCTCCCAGGCCTGCTCACGCAGCTGGTCGGCGAGATCGTTGATGCGATCGAGTACGCGTTCGGTCATGGGCACGATAGTGCGCTCGCGGCGCCGCCACCATAGGGCCTTTTCCCGATCAGCGGTCCGTTGGATCCGACCGCCCGGTCACTGGGAACGCAGGCTCGCCGAGAACCGCTGCGGCCCTAGCGTGACCAAGTGTGAAAGCCCTCGTGAAGAACTTCGACGTGGTGGTGGTCGGCGCCGGCTTCGCCGGGTTGTATGCCCTGCAACGGCTGCGGTCGCAGGGTCTGTCGGTCATCGTGTTCGAAGCGGGCACGGACGTGGGCGGCACCTGGTTCTTCAATCGCTACCCGGGCGCGCGCTGCGATGTGGAAAGCATCGACTACTCGTATTCGTTCTCTGATGAGCTACAACAGGATTGGGATTGGACGGAGAAGTACGCCACCCAAGAGGAAATCCTGCGTTACATCAATCATGTCGCCGACCGGTTCGACCTGCGCCGCGATATCCGCTGCGACACCCGTGTCACGTCGGCGGTGTTCGACGAAGAGCACCTGCTGTGGTCGGTGCGCACCGACCGGGATGACGCGGTGACCGCCCGGTTCTGCGTGCTGGCCACCGGCGCGCTGTCCACCGCGAACATGCCCGATATCGCGGGCCTCGGCTCCTTCACCGGGGAGCTGTACCACACCGGGCATTGGCCGGCGGCCGGGGTGGATTTCACCGGGAAGCGGGTCGGGGTGATCGGCACCGGTTCCTCGGGCATTCAACTGGTGCCGATCGCCGCGCAAACCGCGCAGGAGCTCTTCGTTTTTCAGCGCACCGCCAACTACAGCGTGCCCGCGGGTAATACCGTGATCACGCCGCAGCGGCGGGCCGAGGTCAAGGCGACCTATGACGAGCGGCGCCGGCTGTCCAGGGAAAGCGGTGGCGGTTCACCGCATCAGGCTCATCCGCGCAAGACGCTGGATATCTCCGCGGAGGAGCGCCGCGCCGCGTTCGAGAAGCGCTGGAATCTGGGCGGTGTCCTTTTCGGAAAGACCTTCCCGGATCAGACCACCGATATCCGCGCCAACGACGCGGCCCGCGCCTTCTTCGAGGAGAAGGTGCGGGCCGTCATCGACGATCCTGCCGTTGCCGACGTCCTCATACCCACCGACCATCCCATAGGAACGAAGCGGATCTGCACGGACACCAACTACTTTCAGACCTACAACCGCAGCAACGTGCATATCGTGGATCTGCGAGCCACCCCGATCGAGTCCATCGATGGGCAGGGCATCGCCACCGCCGCACAGCATTACGGCCTCGACATGATCGTGTTCGCCACCGGCTTTGACGCCATGACCGGATCGCTCAATCGCATCGACATCCGCGGCCGCGGAGGGCAGCCACTCGCGGATGCTTGGCAGGCCGGTCCCCGCACTTACCTGGGCCTCGGAGTCGACGGGTTCCCCAATCTGTTCATCGTGACCGGTCCGGGTAGCCCTTCGGTGCTTGCCAATATGGTGCTGGGCGCCGAGCAGCACGTCGACTGGATCGGCGATCTGCTCAACCACATGGCCGACCATGGTTTCTCGACGGTGGAGGCCCAGCCTCGCGCTGTATCCGACTGGGTGGCCGAATGCAACGAGCGAGCCGCCTCCACCATGTTCCCCCAGGCCAATTCGTGGTATCTGGGCGCCAATATCCCTGGCAAGCCAAGGGTTTTCATGCCGTTCATCGGCGGGTTCGGGGTCTACGGCACCATCTGTGCCGACGTCGCGGCCAGCGGGTACAAAGGCTTCACCTTGACCGGGAGCAACGCGTGACCCGGCTGGCCGGGCGCGTTGCCGTCGTCACAGGTGCCGGAAAGGGTATGGGGCGCACGCACTGTGCGCGCCTGGCCGAGGAAGGCGCCGACGTGATCGCCATCGACCTGCCCGGTTCGCAAGAACTGCCCCACACCGCCGCCACCGTCGAACAGCACGGTCGTCGTTGCGTGCGAGCGTGCGCAGATGTCCGTGACGCCGCGGCACTGACCGAGGCCATCGACACCGGGGTGCGGATGCTCGGCCGACTGGACATCGTGGTCGCCAATGCCGGGGTCTACGACGGCCTGGCTCCATCATGCGAGCTCACCGAGGACTCCTGGCGGCGCGCGCTGGACGTGAACCTCACCGGGGCCTGGCACACGGTCAAGGCCGGTGCCGCCCACCTTCTGGACGGCGGCTCGGTGATCATCATCAGCTCCACCAACGGGCTCAAGGGCACCGCCCACACGGCGCACTACACCGCAAGCAAGCATGCCGTCGTCGGCTTGGCTCGTACGGCCGCCAACGAACTGGGGCCGCAGGGTATTCGGGTGAACACCGTGCATCCCGGCGCGGTAAGCACCGGAATGATCCTCAACCCGGCGGTCATCGCACGGCTGCGCCCCGATCTGGAGCACCCCACTGTCGAGGATGCCGCCGAGGCGCTGGCGGCCCGCACCCTGTTACCGGTGCCGTGGGTAGAAGCCGTCGACATCAGCAACGCGGTGGTCTTCCTGGCCTCCGACGAAGCGCGGTACATCACCGGCACCCAGCTGGTGGTCGACGCCGGACTGACACAGAAGGCATGACGTGACTGGACGATTGACGGGCAAGGTGGCCCTGGTGACCGGCGCCGCCCGGGGCATCGGGCGCGCTCAGGCGGTGCGTTTCGCGCAGGAGGGCGCCGACATCATCGCGCTCGATATCTGCGCCCCGGTACACACCACCATCACCCCGCCGGCCACTCGCGCCGACCTCGACAAGACCTCGGAGCTCGTCGAGTCGGCCGGGCGCCGGGTCATTCCCGGGGTGGTGGACGTGCGCAATCTGCGCGATGTGCAGACCTTCACCCAGGACGCGGTCACCGAGTTTGGCGGGCTCGACATCGTGTGCGCCACCGCCGGCATCACCTCGCGTGGGATGCTGCTGGATATGCCCGAGAGTGATTGGCAGACAATGCTTGACGTCAATCTGACCGGAGTGTGGCACACCACCCGCGCGGCCACACCGCACCTGATAGCGCGTGGCGGCGGCGCGATGGTGCTGGTCAGCTCCATCGCCGGGCTGCGCGGGCTGGTCGGGGTGTCGCACTACGTGGCGGCCAAGCACGGCGTGGTCGGCCTCATGCGCGCACTGGCCATCGAACTTGCCCCCTACAAGATTCGGGTCAACACGGTGCATCCGACCAACGTCGATACCCCGATGATTCAGAACGAGCACGTGCGGGGGATGTTCCGGCCCGACCTCGAAGAGCCGACCCGCGAGGATTTCGCCGTCGCGGCCAAGACCATGAACCTGCTCGACCTGCCGTGGGTGGAGCCGAGCGATATCGCCAACGCCTCGCTGTTCCTGGCCTCGGATGAGGCGCGGTACATCACCTCGGTGAGCCTTCCCGTCGACGCGGGCAGCACCCAACGATAGGAGCCCATCAGCGCGTACCGTCACCGGTATGGACGTGCTCATCTCGCCCTCCGAACTCGCTGACCGGCTGACTGATGTCCGGCTGCTGGACGTGCGCTGGACAGTCATGGCGCCGAACGGTCGTCCGGCCTACCTGGCGGGTCACCTGCCCGGCGCGGTGTTCGTGGATCTCGATGCCGACCTCGCCGATCACTCCGCCACTGGTCGCGGGCGCCATCCGCTGCCCACGCCGCAGGCTCTTCAGGCCAGCGCCCGCCGCTGGGGTCTGAACGACGGCGACGCCGTGGTGGTCTACGACGATTGGAACGGGCAGGCGGCTGCGCGCGGCTGGTGGCTGCTGCGCGCAGCGGGCGTGTCGAATGTCCGGATACTCGATGGCGGCTGGGCTGCCTGGCAGCGGTCGGGTGGTCCGGTCGCGACGGAGGAGGTTGTCCCCGCCGCGGGCGACATCACCATCAACTCACTGCACGGTCTTGCCGCCGTCGACGCCGATGCGGTTGCCGCTCAAGCCCAATCACCAGACAATCTGGTGTTCGACGCACGCGCCGCGGCCCGCTATCGCGGCGATGAAGAACCCCTGGACCCTCGTGCCGGGCACATCCCTGGTGCCGTGTCCGCTCCCACCGCCGAGAACCTGACCGCGGACGGCACCTTCAAACCGGTGGCCGAGTTGCGTGAACGCTTCGAAAAGTTGGGCGCGGGTGCCGCACCCGTCACGGTGTACTGCGGCTCGGGCGTCACCGCCACCCATCAGATCGCGGCGCTTGCCATCGCCGGATACGACGCGGCGCTCTACCCGGGCTCGTGGTCGGAGTGGTCAAGCGACCCGCAACGCCCCGTCGCGACGGGTCCCACCCCGGCCTAGAGCAGTCCGGCTGCCAGCGCGATGATTCCCAGCAGCGGCGGTACCAACTGCTTCAGGGCCGCCGAGGCCTTATCGGGCGATGAGATCAGCAGCACCAGCCCGGCGGCGACCATCGATCCGGCGCCGGTGAACACCAGCGTCGCACCCACCGAGGTACAACCACGCGCCCACAGCACCGTGCCCACGCCGATGGCGATGGCCAGAAACAGGTTGTAGAAACCCTGGTTGAAGGCCAGCGGTTTGGTGATCTCGGCTTCCTCCGCGGTGCGGACCCCGAAGACCTTCCGGGTCTTCTCGCTGGTCCAGGAGATCGACTCCAAATAGAAGATGTACACGTGGATGAGAGCGGCAATGCCCGTCAGTACCAGCCCGGCGATGATCATGCTGCGAAAGCCTAACCGCGCGCCGGCTAACGCAACACCGGCTCACACATTTCCTCGGCCGGTGCCGCCGCGGTGGTGCCCGGCTGTTCGCCGATATCGGTCCGTGAGTTGAGCATCAGCACCACCAAGCAGACCGTGGCCAAGAGTGCGCCACCGCACAGCAGCACCGGATGCGTGAGCACCGGCGATGCGTCGCCGAGCATCGTCAACATCATCGGCACCCCGAAGCCCAGGTAGGTCAGTCCGTAGAAGACGGCGGTGAGTCCGGCCAGGTCCGTCGGCCCGGCAATCCGGTTGACCTCTTGCAGGCCACTGACCAGTGCCGTGCCGTAGCCGGCGCCCAGCACCAGGGCGGCGATCAGAACCAGCGGGATGGTGAGCTGGTGTGCGGCGAGCGCGGCCAGTGCCATACCTGCGGCAACCAGCCCCAACCCGATGATGCCCAGCCGGGCGGTGCCCGCCCGGTCGAGCCTGGGCGCCAGCATCTGGGCGGTGAAGCCGCAGCCCAGGCACACCAGGCAGCACAGCGCGGAAAAGGCGATGCGGTCGCCCGGAAGTGTCGGGGCGATGAGCGTCGGCAGCACCGCATAGGCCACCGCCGCCGAGCCGAACACCCACGGCGCCAACGGCATCACCACAAACAGGAAGCGCCGGCGGCGCGCTGCCGGAATCTTGAGGTCATCGATCAGACGGCCCGGGGCGCGCTCGGCAGCCGATTCTGGAACCGAAAGCGCCAGCATCGCACCGGGAATCGTGATCGCGATGTTGACAAAGAAGGCCAGGTGCTGCGGCCAGGGACCCCACTGCGCCAAGGCACCCGCCACGGCGGCGCCCAGTGCGAATCCTGCCGTCAGGCTCATCGCCCCGCGCCGCGCCCCGGCACCTGGGCGGTCGAACGGCGGCGCCGAAAGCTCCTTGACCCACGAGCTCCCCGCGGCCATCGCCAGGCCCAGCGCGACACCGGAGAACACGCGGCCGGTGAACAGCAGTGCGAAATGTTGTGCACCGAGTGCGAGCACCAGAGAACCCAGCATCGAGACAAACGGTGCGGGCAGCATCACCGCGCGACGGCCGTAACGATCCGAGAGCGGTCCACCCAGGAAAAGGGCGGGGATGATGCCCAGCACGTACGCGAACAGCAGCGTATCGACCGAGGCCGCGGACTGCCCCGCCTGCCGGTACATCACCAGCAGTGGAGTGAATTCGTTACCACCCCAGGCAATTCCGAACATCGCCAGAGCGACACGCTGCCAAGGCGCTAGGCGTGAGAGCAGCCGGCTAGTCAACTTCCGTCACCACTTTCATGTGCTCGACCAATTCGGTGCTGAAGCGGGCCGCATCGCCCGCCGCCAGCGCGTCCACCAGCGCGCGGTGCCCGGCGACCGATCGCGCGACCCGTACCGGGTCCACTCCGATGGCCGCGGCCGCCATCCGGCGCTGGCGCTCCCGGAGAGAGTCATAGAAGTTCTCCAGCAGCGGGTTGCCCAGCTTGGCCACGATCGCGCGATGGAAGTCCACATCGGCCGCCGCGAAACCCGCGGCATCGCCCTGCGCCGCGCGGCCCAACTGCACCTCGATGAGCGCCGAGAGGTCTGACAGCAACGACTGAGGTGCACCCCGCTCGGCGATGCGTGCCGCCGCGGCTCCCTCGATGACGCGGCGGGCGTCGACGACGTGGCGGCGCTCCTCGGGGGTGATGGGCACCACCAGCGCACCGCGTTTGGGATAGAGCCGCAGCCAGCCTTCCGCTTCCAGCCGCAGGAATGCCTCGCGCACGGGTGTGCGGCTGCACCCCATACGCGCGGAGATCTCGCCTTCGCTCAACAGCTCGCCACCAGGGATGTCGCCGTTGAGGATGCTCTCCTTGACGGAGCGGTACGCCTCTTCACTCGCGGAGATGGCCACCGTACGGATCATAGACACAACATGTATCTAAGCTCACCGCCGGTGGCCCCGCAAGCCGAAAGTCGCACCTCACAGGGTGTTCAGTGTCACGTCGAGGGCTGCCGCTCGGTCGCCGTCACCTCAGATTTCACCCCGTCGAAGTGGCACGCACCGCTGGCCCGGAACGGCTCCGCGAGCTGCGCGGTGTACCCGACCGGATAGTTCGGCTTGGCCGCCATACCCAGATCATCACTGTGAAAGCGCCGCGCCGGGTCAAAGGAGAACGTCCGCAGCAGATGGTCCCAGACCAGCGTGAACAGCCCGAAATTGACGTCGCCGATGCCCGCCCATTTGAGGTGATGGAACCGGTGCCCCTCATTGAGCGCCAACACCACTCGCAGACGGCCGATCCGGTAGTCGGCGTTGGAATGCTGCAGCAACAGCTGGACCGCGATCAAGACCGTCAATGCCTCGGCGACCGCCTGCGGCAACCCCATGATCAGAAGCGGCGCCGTCCCCGCGATCAGTTCCAGCCCACCGTGCACGGGATGCTTCATCAATCCGTTGAAGCCGTAGAACCTCTTGATGCTGTGGTGCACGGCATGCAGTCGCCACAGTGCCGGCACCTTGTGGCTGGCGTAGTGCATGAGCGTGATTCCGAAATCGGCGACGGCCGCGGCGATGAGCACCTGCAACACAAAGGGGATCGACGACGGCCACCAGGCGTGGAACGGCGAGAGCAGCGCAACCGCCGGCACCACCAGCACCGTGAGCAGCAGCGCGGTCTCGTTCACGAAGGCATGCGCGGCATCCCGCGGCGCGTCCCCCATCGACTCGTTCCACTCGGGCGAGTAGGGCGCCACCCGCTCGGCGAGGAACGACAGTCCGATCGCCACCAGAATGAGCACTACCATCCACAGCGGTGCCCCCGGCCGATGCGCCAGCGCAATCGCAACCCCGTTGATACCCAACAACATCAGCGGCACGTAGCCGTATCGCACAAACCAAATAGCCATGCAAGCAGTCTTGGTTTTTGTGTGCATGCCGCGCATGTACAGATCCGTTGACCTGTCGCCGATACTCAAAGGCATGGTCTGGACAGGCGCGGCAGTCATCGAACCCGGGCGGCTCGTCTACCGCGGGGCGCTGGGGGATACCCATCGCCATACTCATGCGGCGGTGCAGATCGCCATCGCCCTGGACGGGACACTGCAGCTCACCGACGCGGCCGATCGCAGGGTCAGCACCCGCGCCGCCGTCATTCCCGCGGGAGCGCAACACACCGTGCACGGCGGCACATCGACCGGCCTGATGATCTATCTGGAACCCACCTGCTTCGAAGGCCGCGCTCTCGGCGCGCTGTTCGACGGTGCCGCACGCGACGACGCCGCCGCCTGGTGCGCCGCCGCATCAGAACTCATTGACATACAAGATGCTTCGTCCGCGGCAGAGCGCGTCATCGCCTGTCTCGTCGGCGATGTGCACGCGCCAGAACCACACCAGAGTGTCCGGGAGGCCATCCGGCTGCTGCCCGGGATGCTGACCGGGCCGGTGCGGTTGGCCGAAGTGGCGCGGGTCGTACATCTCTCCGCTGACCGGCTGGGCCGCATGTTCGCCCGAGACACCGGCATGTCCTTCCCGGCGTATGTCCGCTGGGCACGGCTCATCCGCACCATCGAGGTCGCGCGCACCGGAGGCACCCTGACCGATGCCGCGCACGCGGCCGGTTTCAGCGACAGTTCCCATGCCAACCGGGCGTTTCACGAGATGTTCGGCATCACCCCGGTGGAGCTGCACCGCAGTGTGCAGCTGAGCTAGCCCGGGAATGATGAGCGCGCCCCTAGCGCCCTGCCTTCTCCCCGGCGATCCGCTCGTCAAGCTTCGTCTCGAACTTGTCGGCAAGCGCCCGGCACGCGGTCGGCTCGAGCATCGGGTTCGGATCACGTTGCACAGCAAGCCTGTTCAGCTTGTCGATGGCGCCGGACTGCTCGGGATGTACCGAGAACACAATGTCGCAGGGCAGATTGCGCAGGGTCTGGATGCTCTGCCGGAACTGCGATTCCAACGGTGCGATCCGGAAGTCGCCCGAGGACACAGCGTTGATGCTGTCGGCGTAGACCACATTCAGACACCGATCGCCCTCACACGACTCCCAGGTCCAGCTGACTCCTCCCGGCGTGTGGCCTGGCGTGAAATGTGCTGTCACGGCTGCCTTCCCGAGACGCACTACCTCACCGTCGGCGACCTCTCGAACACGCTCAACGGCGGGGAAGGTGGAGTTCGCGGTATCGGAGGCCTGTGGGTCGTCGGGAGCCACGTGGCCATTACGCAACGCTGCGGCGCCCGCGGGGCTCGAGACGGCGGTGGCGCCGCTGTCATGGACCACCGCCGCGACACCACCCACATGATCGATGTGGGTATGCGAGGTCAGCACATACTTCACGTCGCTCACATCGAATCCCAGCGTGCGGATGTTCTGCTCGATCTGGGGCGCCGATTGCGGCATACCCACGTCCAACAGGATCAGACCGTCGTCCGTGCGGATCAGCACCGAACTGATGCCCTCGGTTCCGACGTAATAGGTGTCGCCATGTACACGGATGGGCGCACGTGGCTGGGTCCACACCGGGTCCCCGGCCACCGGCGCGATCAGCGAGCTGTCCTGTTCGTGCTGTTCTGCCGGTTTGGGCAGTTCAGTCTGTTGAGGTGTTGTGGCGCAGCCGGCTGTGAACGCGGCCAGGACGGCAGCGACGAGCAGCTTCATGGTTCTCATCCCTATCACCCCTGCACACGGATTTAGACGCGTGCTTCGATAACACCATGCAACGGACCATCTACACCGAAGACCACGAGGCATTCCGCGAGTCCGTGAAGGCGTTTGTGCAACGCCACGTCGACCCGCGCGCCGAGACGTTCATCGAACAGCGCTACATCGACCGCGATCTCTGGGAAGAGGCCGGTAAGCAGGGCTACCTGGGCCTCGATGTGCCCGAGGAGTTCGGCGGCAGCAGCGCCGGGGATTACCGCTACAACGCGGTTCTCCAGGAGGAGCTGGCCCGCTCCAGCGCGGCACTGGCGTCCTCGATGTCCATTCACTTCGACATCGTCGCCCCCTATCTGGTGGAGCTGACCACCGATGAGCAGAAGCAGCGCTGGCTGCCCAAGTTCTGTAGCGGCGAGATGATCACCGCGATCGGCATGACCGAGCCCTCGGGCGGCTCCGACCTGGCGGCCCTCAAGACGACAGCCGTCAAGGACGGCGACGACTGGGTCATCAACGGCTCCAAGACCTTCATCACCAACGGCGCCCGGGCCGATCTCGTCATCGTCGCGGCACGCACCGCCCCCGAGCTGAAGGCCAAGGGCATCACCCTGTTCGCGGTCGAGGAGGGCATGCCCGGCTTCGAGCGCGGCCGCAAGCTCGACAAGGTGGGCCAGCCCGAAGCCGACACCGCCGAGCTGTTCTTCACCGATGTGCGGGTGCCCGCCGAGAACATCATCGGCGAGGTGAACCAGGGATTCATCTCCATGATGCAGCGCCTGCCCCAGGAGCGGATGGGCTGCGCCGTCGCCAACATCGCCCACGCGGTGGCCGTGCTCGAGGAGACCATCGAATACGCCAAGGAGCGCAAGGCGTTCGGTCAGCAGATCGGCAGCTTGCAGTACAACAAGTTCCTCATCGCCGAACTGGTCACCAAGCTCGAAGCGGCGCAGGTGTACGTCGATCAGGCCGTGCTGGCACACAGCAAGGGCGAACTCACCGCGATCGACGCGGCCAAGGCCAAGTGGTGGTCGTCGCAGGTACAGAACGAGGTCATCGACGCCTGCGTACAGCTGCACGGCGGCTACGGCTACATGAAGGAGTACCGGGTCGCACGTGCCTGGATGGACGCCCGCGTCACCAAGATCTGGGCAGGCTCCAACGAGATCATGAAAGAGCTCATCGGCCGCGACCTGGGCTTCTGACGGGTCGCACCGCGAGCGCTAACGTCGAGTCTGCATCTCACGACGGTTTTGAGCCGCAAAGCGTCGTGAGGCGCAGAGTCGGCCGAAAGGAATCCATGACCGGCACCGAAGACGGGCGCATACGAGTTCCAGCCGATCTGGACTCGGTGACGAATATCGGCAGCGGCGATCAGGCCGAGGACCACTCCGACATCGACCCGGCCTCCGTCGAGCGCATCTGGCAGGCGGCGCGGTACTGGTATCAGGCCGGTATGCATCCTGCGATCCAGGTGTGTCTGCGACACAAGGGCAAGGTGATTCTCAACCGCGCCATCGGGCATGGCTGGGGCAATGCCCCGACCGATCCCGTCGACGCCGAAAAGATCGCCGTCACCACCGAGACACCGTTCTGCGTGTACTCGGCGGCCAAGGCCATCTCGACGACGGTGGTGCACCTGTTGGTGGAACGCGGAGCGCTCTCGCTCGACGACCGGGTCTGCGAGTACTTGCCCACCTTCACCAGCCGCGGCAAGGACCGCATCACCATCCGGCACGTGATGACGCACAGCGCCGGTATTCCGATTCCCACCGGTCCGCGACCGGATATCACCCGGATGGATGACAGCGAGTACACCCGCGAACAGCTCGGGCAACTGCGACCGCTGTACCGGCCCGGTCTGATCCACATGTATCACGCGCTGACCTGGGGCCCGTTGGTGCGCGAGATCGTCCTGGGCGCCACCGGCAAGAGCATCCGGGAGATCCTCGCCACCGAAATCCTTGACCCACTCGGGTTTCGCTGGACCAACTACGGTGTGGCACCGGAAGATGTGCCGTTGGTGGCGCCGAGCCATCCCACCGGCAAGCCACTGCCCGCACCCATGCGCGCGGCCTTCCGGGCGGTGGTCGGCGGGACCATGCACGAGATCATTCCGATGTCGAACCAGCCATTCTTCCTGACCGGTGTGGTGCCTTCGTCCAATACCGTCTCCAACGCGAACGAACTATCCCGATTTGCCGAAATCCTCTGTCGTGGTGGTGAATTGGACGGGGTACGCATCATGTCGCCGGAGACCATCCGAGCGGCGGCGGCACCTGCCCGACGGCTGCGCCCCGATATGGCGACCGGCGGCATGCCGATGCGCTGGGGGACCGGATACATGTTGGGCTCCAAGCGTTTCGGCCCGTTCGGCCGCAACTCACCGGAAGCGTTTGGGCACACCGGGCTTGTCGACATCGCCGTGTGGGCAGACCCCGCGCGCGCCCTGTCCGTCGGCGTGGTCAGCAGCGGTAAACCCGGCAACTACAAGGAGGCCAAGCGGTACCCCGCGCTGCTGGACCTGATCGCCGCGGAAGTGCCGCTCGTCGGCTGAGCAGCGCAGTGAGCGACGCCACCCGTGAGCTAGCTCTCGATTGCCGTTAGCCCACTGCCCACCAGGGCATACTCCAGGCGACGGGTTCCAGCGTCGGAAATCGTTGAAGGGCTGGTGATTATCGTCATGAAGGTCGTCATTGCCGGAGGTAGCGGAGCACTCGGCCGCCGCATCACCACCGATCTGACCGGTCACGGGCACGACGTGGTGGTACTCACCCGTCGCATCAACCCGGACCTGCCCGTTCATCAAGTCCGGTGGGACGGCGAGAACGTCGATGACTGGGCCAACGAACTCGACAGCCCGGATACGGCGTTGATCAACCTGGCGGGCAAGCTTGTCGACTGCCGCCCCACCGCAGACAACATCAGAGCGCTCACCGATAGCCGGGTACTGCCGACCCGCACGCTGGTTGTCGCCAGTCAACAGTTGAAACAGCCTCTCGCCCATTGGGTTCAAGCCAGTACCACCGCCATCTGGTCAGATGCCGGTGAACAGCGCTGTACCGAAAGCACCGATCTGCCCGTCCCGGGGCTACCGCAGATGACCGGAGTCGCCCGGCCATGGGAGCAGGCGTTCGAAGGGGCCAACACCGACCACGGCGTGATACTGCGAACCTCGATTGTGCTCGATCCGGAATCCGTCGCGCTCTCCCGCCTCATCACCCTCACCAAATTCGGCCTGGGCGGCCGGGTGGGCAGCGGTCAGCAATGGTTCTCCTGGATTCATGTCGCAGACTGGCTTTCTCTCGTACGCGCCTGCCTGGGACTGACACCCCAGGTGACAATTCCCGAGGGGGTCCTGGTCGCTGCCACTGATCACCCCGTGCGTAACGCCGAGCTCATGGCAGCGCTCCGCAGGAAACTGCACCGTCCTGGTCCACCCACCCCCGCGTTCCTACTCAAGATCGGCGCGATCGCGCTGCGCACTGACCCCGCGCTCGGGCTAACCGGACGGCATGCCACATCACAAGTGCTGTCGCACAAAGATTTTCGGTTTCAGTTCGACACCCTTGAGGTAGCACTCGCCGACCTGCTCCAACAGGCACGGCCGGGCCAGCGCTAGAGCTCCAACCCGAGTAACGCGTTCTCCACCAGCTCGGGAAGCGCCGGATGAATCCAGTACTGTCCGCGTGCCATCTCACGGACAGGGATGGAGAAGCTCATCGCGGTGATCAACGATTGGATCAGCGCCGAGGCCTGATAGCCGATGATGTGCGCGCCCACCAGCAGCCCCGTCGAACGATCGGCGATGAGCTTGCACAAGCCCTCGGTGTCCTCCATGGCCCATCCGTAGGCGATATCGCCGTACGTCTGCACCTTGACCGCGATGTCGAATCCGCGCTGACGGGCCTGTTCCTCGGAGAGCCCCACCGAGGCCACCTGCGGACGAGTGAACACGGCTCCCGGAACAAACCGGTGATCGCTGGCGGTGGTCGGGGAGTCCCACCCCGACAGCAGATTCGCCTGCACCACGCGGGCTTCGTGGTTGGCCACATGCTTGAGCAGATAATGCGAGCTCACATCGCCCAGTGCGTAGATGCCCCGCACCGGCGTGCGCTGGTACTGATCGACCGGGACACGGCCCTGCTCGTCAAGCACCAATCCGGCCGCCGTGACATCCAGTTGATCCCCATTGGGGGTGCGCCCGGTCGCCACCAGCAGCACATCACCGGTCACCGACGATCCGTCGCTGAGGTCCACCTCGATACCGCTACCGGCCCGGCGGGCACCGGTCACCTCGGTGTTCAGGCGCACATCCCACCTGCCCGACACCACCTCGGTGAAACGCTGCGAAATCGTCTCGTCCTGCGCCCGCAGCAGCCGCGGGCCGCGGGCTATCACCGTGACCGCCGACCCCAATCCACTGAACACGTGCGCGAACTCGGCGGCGATGAAGCCGCTGCCCACGATCACCACCCGGCCTGGCAGCTCCGGTAGCCGCATGATGTCGTCGTTGGTGTGGAACGGCACGCCGCTCTCGGCGATGAGTGGCGGGATGACCGGACGAGAGCCTGCGGCGATCACCACCTGCCGCGCTTCCAGGATTGTCCCGTCGGCCAGCCGCAGCCGGTGCACCGCGTCGCCGTCGGCATCGGCGCTCGGCGCGATGAACCGGGCTTCCTGCTGAAAGACGGTGATGTTCGGACAGTCTTCGACGCGGTAGCGCAGCCCGCCCGCCGCGATGGGATCGATCCTGCCGAACACCCGTTCCCGGATATCGGCCCAGCGGGTACCACTCACCGAACTGTCCACACCCAGACGGGCACCATCGCGTGCCTCATCGGCCAAATCCGCCGGATAGACGAACATCTTGGTGGGTATGCAGCCGACATTCAGGCAGGTTCCGCCGTAGGCGCCGCCGTACACCCCGCGATCCACTATCGCGACCTGCTGATCCGCAAAACGGTCGTCGGGCAACGAGTTTCCACTGCCGGAACCGATGATGACGAGGTCGTACACCTGTTCTCCATCTCTTGAGGGGACGAACGATCCCCCTCACGCTGCCATATCGGCGGGCACCGTGACGGATACCCGGGTACCCGAGCCAGGGGCCGAGGCAATGGCGACCTCCCCACCGGCCGCCTCGATGGGGACGGTCAGCGAGGCCAGGCCGATATGCCCGTCGGCGACCGAGATGACCAGATCGCGCGGATCGAAGCCGGCACCGTCGTCCACGACAACAAGGGTGAGTAGCTCCCCGTCCCGGGTGAGTTGCACCCTAATATTCTTGGCCCGGCCGTGTTTGACGGCATTGGTCAACAACTCCTTGGCCGCGCGGTACACCAGCGGTTGCGCAGGGGGACTACCCACCTCCTCGAGCTCCGCGACGACATCGCCTGCGCACCGCGCCGCGTACTGCCGCCCGAGTTCCCGGATAGCCGCCGTCAACCCCAATTCGGCCAGCACCTGCGGATGCAACGAGGACACCGCGCCACGTAGCTCGGCGGCCGTCTCGCGCAATGACGAATGCACCGCCTGCAGTACCGGATCCGGCTGTCGTTCAAGTACTTCCTCGATCTGCAGACGCGCCGCCAGGAGATTCTGCAGCGGTCCATCGTGCAGTCGCTCGGCCACCTCGCGGTTGTGGCGCTCATCGGCCCGCATCGATTCCAGAACCAGCTGCTCACGGGTGCGCAGCAGCTGGCCGACCCGCTCGGAGCGGCGTCGCAGGACAAAGCACATGCCGGTGGTGAAGACCGTCAGCCAGAGCAACGCCGCCCAGGTGAGGTACTCGTCGTCGGGGATTCTGTCCCAGTTGCCGTCGGCCATGTAGTACACGAGTATGCCGAAATAGGCTGCCGCCGTGACGATTCCCAAGACCGCCGTGATCATCGGGCGCTCCTGGAACGCCACCGAAACCGGGAGCAGGAAAAACACCGGAAGCAACTCGGTATTGCCGGCGCCGGAGGCCAGACACAGCATCACCACGGCGGCGATATCCACCGAGGTGGCCGCGGGCGCCACCCACTGCGGAACCTGGCCCCGTACCGCGATCGCCACCCACAGCACGGCCGACACCGTGTACACCGCCAGCACTCCGTAGTACACGCCGTTGTGCCACATCTGGATGTTCGGATCAGATCCCAGCAGCACGATCAGCCCGATGAGCGGTAACCGCAGCCAGGCCGACACCCGCATGGGTTCGGCCGCGAAGTAGTCGGCGACGCGTCCCGGCCGGCTCATCTCGGCTATTCCAGCAGTCCGCGACGCATGGCTTCGGCCACCGCCGCCGCACGATCGCCGACGCCCAGCTTCTCGTACAACCGCTGGACATGGGTCTTCACCGTGGAGGGGGCCAGGAACAGTTCTTTGGCAATGGCGGGCACCGTCTGGCCGGTCGCGATCATCCGGAGCACCTCACGTTCGCGGCTACTGAGTGATGGGCCCACCGGCTGCGCCCGCTTGCGAATCTCGCCGGCCAACCCCGCCGTCAGGCTGGCGGTCACCACATCGCGCCCCCGCGCACAGTCGAGCACCGCACTGACCAGCTCGGCGCGCGTCGACTCCTTCGACAGAAAGCCGGCGGCCCCCTCCGCCAACGCGTGGTACACGATCGCCGCGTCGTCGTGTGCCGAGAGCAGCAACACCCTGGTGGGCAGCTCGTCGCGGCGCACAGCCGCCGCCACCTGAGTGCCGTCCAACTCCGGCATCCGGTAGTCCACCAACGCGACGTCGGGCCGGTGCTCCCTGATCAGCTCCAGCGCTCCGGCACCGTTCTCGGCCTCCGCGACCACGGTGATCTGCCCGCTGCCCACGAGTGCCCGCACCACACCCTCACGAAAGAGCGGGTGATCATCCCCGACGACCACCCGCACAAGTTCGCCGCTCACCTGCATAAACGCAAGCTTGGCACGCCAAATCCACGCGTGTCCCCCAATTGGGGGACATCAAGATCCTCCCCCGTATCCACCGGTCACCCGACAGACTTTCCGGCTCCGCCGCCGCATCGTTGAAGTATCACCAAGCAACCCGGTGATCAGCCTCAAAATTCAACTGGCACAGGAGAAATCATGAAGAAGTACCTCATCGCCGGAACTGCCGCCGCCGCGCTCGCACTGGCACCGTTCGGGTTCGCCGTCGGTGCCGCGGCCGCCCAGTCCGACGGCTCCAACGCCCAGCAGACGATCAGCGAGTTGCAGTCGCAGGGGTACAGCGTGATCGTCAGCAAGACCGGATCCAAGGCTCTCACCCAGTGCACGGCCAGCAGCGTCCGTCCCGGACAGACCACCGTTCGCTCCGACTACGGTCTTCCGAGCAACAAGCGGCCGGGTGTCTTCACCACCACCACGACCACCCGGACCATGTACGTGGATGTCACCTGCTGATGAGCGGGCGATACCGAGTGCGTACCAACCTCATCCCATTTGGTGCCGATTCAGACACGGGTGGGTAACGGACCTCGCCAACCACGCACGGGGCATAAGAGACTGCGTATGCGACGGGACGCATACTGCCCGCGATGCAGGACGAAACTGGCGGAACGCTGGGGCCAGACGGCTTCTGGTGGAGAAGGAGATTGTCGTGAGTGCGCCCAACGATTCTGTGGCGGACGGCTCCGAGGACGAAATCCTCGACCGGACCGGTCCCATCATCCCCATCAAACTGGGCGCGCACGCCAAACGGCAACGCGCCGAAGCCGCCACACAACAGCAGCAGGCCCAACCCGAGCTGCTGCCGTTCCCTATGCCACCGCGCGGGCCGCTCTCGATTGTCGACGCGGTACCCCCGCATGATCCCCTTGTCGATCTACCACCGGCCATCGGCGACGCACTCGGGGCGCAGCTTCGATCCGAGATTCTGCCCACGCCACGGCGCCCCGCATCCGTCGGCTGGCGTAAATGGGTGTACCGCGGCAGTTTTGGCGTGATCAATCCGGGTGAGTCCCGGGAAGAGGCTGAGCTGCGAGAGCTCACCGCCGTGGTGCGCAGCCCGTGGCGCGGTATTCACTCTCTGGCGGTGCTGGGCGGCAACGGTGGCGTCGGCAAGACGATGATGACCGCCGCGCTCGGCTCCGTGCTTTCCGAACTGCGCCGCAAGGACATGGTGCTGGCCACCGACGCCGACCCCGGCCAGTCGGCCAACCTGGCTTCCTGGATCGACCCGTCGGCTTCATCCACCTTCGCCGACGTGCTGGCGCAGCACGAGCCGGAACGCAATTTCGATCTACGCTTCTTCGTCGGCCAGAACTCCGAGACCGGCCTGGATGTGCTTGCCGCCAACTCCCATTCGGTGCGCCCCCGCGGCGAACTGAATGCCGAGATCTACACCCAGGCTCACCACCGGCTGCAGCGGCTCTACAGTCTGCTCATCACCGACACCGGCGTGGACTTCTGGCATCCAGTGATGCCCGGCGTGCTGCGGTGCGCCAACGGTGTGGTGCTGGTGGCGGCCGCCACACCGGTCGGCGCCGAGGGCGCGGTGCGCGCCATCGAATGGCTGATTGCCGAGGGCTACGAGTACCTCATCCCGCGAATGGTGGTGGTGATCAACCATGTTCGCGGCTACGACAATCGCGAGGACCGCAGGAACTCCGAGCGGCTGGTCGCCGCGATGGTGGCCCGATTCCACCGGTGGATCTCACCCAACCACATCGTGGCCGTGCCGTATGACCCGCATATCGCGACGGCAGGCCCGCTGGATATTCAGCAATTGCAGCCGGAGACCTGGCACGGCTTGTTGACGGCGGCGGCTTCGGTCTCCGCGGGCCTAGCCAGCGCCTGGAGCGTCTAGCGCAACGCGTAGCCCCCGTCGGTATACAGCGTTGATCCGGTGGTGCCGGTGTTGAGCAGTAGGTAGACCGCGGCCTGCGCCACTTCAGCTTCCGTGACCGGGCGGCCCAGCGTGGCGGCCGCGGAGATGTGCTCGAAGGCCTGTCGGCGCACCTCGGGTGCCCGCTGGCTCCATAGGTGCCCGTCTACCGTGCCGGGGGAGAGCGCGTTGACGCGGATGGGCGCCAGCTCCAGGGCCAGCCCGCGCGCCAAACCTTCGATGGCCGCGTTCGCCGCGACGTAGGCCGGCGCGTTTCCAGCGGGCCGGACGCTGGCGGCCCCCGATACCAGGACCACCGAGGCGTCGGTGGCCAGCTTCGGTAGCGCCGACTTCACCACCCGGTACTGACCCCAGAATTTCGACTCGAAAGGTGTGGCGGCCTCTTCGACGGAAAGCTCAGCGATCGAACCGGTCACGTAGGTCGCCGCCGTGGTGAGCAACCCGTGCACCCCGTCGATCTGGTCGAAGAACTCATCGACACTGGGTTGATGTGAGGTGTCCACCCGATACCAACGTGCCCTGTGCCCCAATTCATCTGCGGCCGCGGCCAGCGTTGCCGCGGTCCGTCCGCCCAGCACCACGTCCCCACCCGCCGCAGTCACCAGTCGGGCCACACGCAAGCCGATACCGGTACCCCCTCCGATCAGCACCACGGTGCGGCCGGTAAATGCGTCACCCGCCAAGAACCCTGTCACGTCGGCGAAGCTACCCGACCGCCTATCCTTGCTGGAGTGTCCGAATTGTCCCGTGCCGAGCTGCGCGCGCGCCTCGACGGTTTGACCATTCGCGACGCTGCCCGCCTGGGACGGCGCCTGAAGAATCAGCGTGACACAAACCCCGACGCGCTGGCGAAGCTGGCCGAGCAGCTCACGGTGGCCGAGGCCCTGGTGGCCACCCGCACCGCGGCCGTGCCAGCGATCACCTATCCGGATCTGCCGGTCAGCGAGCACCGCGAAGAACTCGCCCGGGCCATCTCCGCACACCAGGTCGTCGTCGTGGCGGGCGCGACGGGCTCGGGGAAGACCACGCAGCTGCCCAAGATCTGCCTGGACTTGGGTCGCGGAATCCGCGGCACCATCGGCCACACCCAGCCCCGCAGGCTCGCCGCACGCACCGTCGCCGAGCGCATCGCCGAAGAGCTGGGCACGCCACTCGGTGAGACCGTGGGATACACAGTCAGATTCACCGACCAGGCCAGTGATCGCACCCTGGTCAAGCTCATGACCGATGGCATCCTGCTGGCCGAGATCCAACGTGACCGCCGGCTACTGCGCTACGACACACTCATCCTCGACGAGGCACACGAGCGCAGCCTCAATATCGACTTTCTCCTCGGCTATCTCCGTGAACTCCTGCCGCGGCGGCCCGACCTGAAGGTCATTGTTACCTCGGCTACCATTGAACCCCAACGCTTTTCGGCACATTTCGGCGACGCGCCCATCGTGGAGGTATCGGGCCGCACTTACCCGGTGGAGATTCGCTACCGGCCCCTGGAAGTCCCGGTTCCCGGCGGTGCCGGTACCAACACCGCGGAGGAGCCCGACGACCCCGATCACGAGATCGTCCGCACCGAGCTGCGCGACCAGACCGAGGCAATCGCCGACGCGGTGCGCGAGCTGGAGAGCGAACCGCCCGGAGATGTACTGGTGTTCCTGTCCGGCGAACGCGAGATCCGCGATACCGCCGAGACTTTGCGCGGCGCGTTCCGCAATACCGAGGTGCTCCCGCTGTACGCCCGGCTACCAACCGCCGAGCAACACAAGGTCTTTGCACCCCACACCGGCAGGCGGGTGGTGCTGGCCACCAACGTCGCCGAGACCTCGCTGACGGTCCCGGGCATCCGGTACGTCATCGACCCCGGCACCGCACGTATCTCCCGCTACAGCCGCCGCACCAAGGTGCAGCGCCTACCCATCGAGCCCATCTCACAAGCATCGGCCGCGCAGCGATCTGGCCGCTCGGGGCGGACCGCGCCCGGTATCTGTATCCGGTTGTACTCCGAGCAGGACTTCGAGGCTCGGCCCCGCTACACCGATCCGGAGATTCTGCGCACCAACCTGGCCGCCGTGATCCTGCAAATGGCGGCACTGCAGCTCGGCGATATCGAGAACTTCCCGTTCTTGGATCCGCCCGACAAGCGCAGCATCCGCGATGGTGTGCAGCTGCTGCAGGAACTCGGCGCCTTCAGCACCGACGGCACCATTACCGACCTCGGGCGCCGACTGGCGCGGTTGCCCCTTGACCCCCGAATAGGCCGGATGATCCTGCAGGCCGACGCCGAGGGCTGTGTCGGGGAGATTCTGGTGCTCGCGGCGGCCCTGTCGATTCCCGATCCGCGGGAGCGCCCGGCAGACCGGGAGGAAGCAGCCCGGCAAAAACATGCCCGATTCGCCGACGACCACTCCGATTTCACCGCCTATCTGAACCTCTGGCGATATCTCCAGGATCAGCGAAGTCAGCTGTCGGGCAGCGCGTTTCGGCGCATGTGCCGCGACGAGTTCCTACACTACCTGCGCATCCGCGAATGGCAGGATCTGGTGGGTCAATTGCGCAGCATCGCACGCGATCTCGGCATCCGGGAGTCGGGAGACAGCGCGGACCCGGGCGCGGTCCATGCCGCACTCGTCGCCGGTCTGCTCTCACACATTGGACTGCGCGAGGGCGATACCCGTGACTACTCCGGGGCGCGCAATACCAAATTCGTGCTCGCGCCCGGTTCGGTACTGACCAAGAAGCCGCCGCGCTGGGTGGTGGTGGCCGACCTGGTGGAGACCAGCCGGCTATTCGGCCGGATCGCCGCCCGAGTCGAGCCGCAGTCAGTGGAGCGGATCGCCGGCGATCTGGTGCAACGCACCTACAGCGAGCCGCACTGGGACGCCGAGCGCGGAGCCGTGATGGCCTTCGAACGGGTCACCCTCTACGGTCTACCGCTGGTGCCGCGTCGCCGGGTCGGCTACGCACAAGTCGACCCCGAGCTGGCCCGCGAACTGTTCATCCGGCATGCCCTCGTAGAGGGCGACTGGCAGAGCAAGCATCACTTTCTGCGTGACAACGCACGGCTGCTGCAGGAGCTCTCCGAGCTTGAGGACAAAGCGCGCCGGCGCGATCTGCTGGTGGGTGACGACGAGATCTACGCCCTCTACGCGGCGCGGATACCGGAAGAGGCGGTGTCGGCACGACATTTCGATGCGTGGTGGCGCAAACAGCGGCATCAGACGCCGGAGCTGCTGACGTTCACCCGCGACGACCTGCTGCGTACCTCGGATGCGGGTGCCGACATGCCCGATACCTGGCGCGCGGGGGATGTCGCACTACCTGTGACCTATCGCTTCGAACCCGGCGCGGCCGACGACGGGGTATCGGTACACATCCCGGTGGAAGTACTGGCACGCCTCGGTGGTGACGAGTTCGCCTGGCATGTACCGGCTTTGCGTGAGGAGTTGGTCACCGCGCTCATTCGGTCCCTTCCAAAGGACCTGCGCCGCAACTTCGTTCCCGCCCCCGACACCGCCCGCGCAGTACTCGCGAACCTTGAGCCCGAGGCCGAGCCGCTGGTCTACGCGCTAGGGCGGGAACTACACCGGCTCAGTGGCATTCGCGTACCCACCGATGCTTTCGACCTGGACAAAATTCCCCCGCATCTGCGCATGACCTTTGTCGTCGAATCCGCCGACGGCACCGAAGTGGCGCGCGACAAGAATTTGGACGTGCTGCAGCAGCGGCTTGCCGGTTCCACCCGTCAGGCCGTGGCCGCCGCGGTGGCAGGGGAGTGGGAGCGCAGCGGTTTACGCGCGTGGCCCGAGGATCTCCCCGAATTGCCGCGCACCGTCGAAGAACTCAGCGGCGGCCACACCGTACGCGGATACCCCGCGCTGGTGGACGCGGTCACCTCGGTGGACATCCACGTATTCGCCACCGAGGCCGAGCAACGGGCAGCCATGACGGCCGGCACCCGGCGCCTGCTGCGCTTGTCGATTCCCTCTCCCATGAAAACGGTGGAACGGGGCCTCGACCCGCGCGCGCGTCTGCTGCTCTCGTCGAATCCTGATGGCTCGCTGCCCGCGCTGCTGGATGACTGCGCCGATGCTGCCGTCGATCTGCTGGCACCCACGCCCGTGTGGTCCCGCACGGAGTTCACGGCGCTACGTGATCGGACCGCTCAGAGTCTGGCGGCCACCACCCTCGACATCATGCGCCGCGCCGAAAAGGTGGTGACGGCCTGGAGCGAGGTTCAGGTGGCGCTGCCCTCGAAGGCACCTGCGGCGCAACACGACGCGCTTTCCGATATGCGCGATCAGCTCGACCGGCTGCTGGAGGCCGGCTTCGTCGCGGCGACCGGGGCGACGCGGCTGGCCGACCTCGCACGCTACGTCGGCGGCATCGGTAAACGGCTGGAACGCCTGCCACAGGGAGTGGAGGCGGACCGCGAACGGATGCACCGTGTCCATGCCGTCGAGGACGCCTATGACGATCTCCTGCGCGATCTGCCCGCCGGGCGGTCCGACGACCCCGCCATCCGGGATATCGCGTGGTTCATCGAAGAATTACGGGTGAGCCTGTGGGCTCAGCAACTCGGGACCGCACGCGCGGTCAGCGAGCAGCGCATCCTCAAGGCGATCAACGCCGCTCGCTGATCGAACCGGCATACCAGCACGACCCGCCGACCACGCGACCACCGTGCAGTACCCACCGCCGTTCGGGGTGCGCGGCGACCGCTTCAGGCATGCTGCGCGCGGCAACCACCACCAGGTCCGCTCTGCCCCCTGAATGAACTCCGTAGTCGGCTATCCCCAGCGCGGCCGCCGCCGAGTCGGTGATCAATGACCCGATCTGGTTGAGTTCCTCGTCCGTCATCAGTCCGCCCTCAAGCCCGATGATGGTGGCCCGCTCCAGCATGTCGCCGGTGCCGTATGGCCACCACGCGTCCTGAATGTTGTCCGAACCCGCGAACACCCGCACACCGTGTTGGCGCAAACGCAGCACCGGCGGCATGGTGCCCGCGGGGCCGTTGGTCATGATGGCCACCCCCGCAGCAGCGAGCGCGGACGCGGTCCTGTCCAACTCGTCGGCATCCACCTGGCCCAGCGCGTAGGCGTGACTCACGGTCACCGCGCCACCCAGGCCCAGCGTGCGGGTCCGGTCGGCGATGGCACGCAGTTGCTCCGTACCTTCCGTGCCGGGGTCATGCAGGTGAATATCCACACCGGCGCCATGCCGATCCGCGAGCCCGAAAACGACATCCAGCTGGCCGTCGACATCCCCGTCAAATCCGGCCGGGTCCAGCCCGCCGATCAGGTCGGCACCTTCTGCGAGCGCGGCGTCGAGCAGGTCCGCGACCCCGGGGGCGGTCACCACTCCGCTCTGCGGAAAGGCCACCAGTTGGATTGAGATCCGGTCCCGCAGCGCCGCACGAACTTCCAACAGCGCATACAAGCCGGCCAGGCCGTTCTCCGGGTCGATGTCCACGTGCGACCGGATGTGACCGGTACCGAGCTCCACCATCCGGTTCGCCAATGCCGTGGCCCGCTCGGTGACCGGCACCCCGATCTGTGCGCGCAGCGACTTCTCGTTGGCGATCCGTTCACGCAGCGTCCCTGCCGTGCGATGCGGCTGCCACGGCGCACCCAGAAAGGTCTTATCGAGATGGCAGTGCCCATCGACAAATGCGGGTAGCACCAATGCTCCCTGACAATCGATCACACTGGCGGACAGCGGACCGACGTGCGGACGATGATCGTCGATCGCGGTGATACGCCCGTCGCGCAGGGCCAGGTCAACCCGACGGCCGTCGGCTAACAGGGCGTCGACCAAGCGGTCGGGGTAACTCATCGTCGTCATCTCGATTCGGGTGCTTGTCTTCCGGGCGGTCCGGTCACTCCACGATGCCCAGTGACGTCCATAGTGTCCAAGACATGCTTTCGATGATCGCGATTGATCTCACCTATGACGCTCTATAGTGACGGCGATGGAGCTGCGCCACATCCGGTACCTGCTGGCGGTGGCAGATCACGCGAACTTCACCCGTGCGGCCGAGTCACTACATATCTCCCAGCCAACGCTCTCCCAGCAGATCAAACAGCTAGAGCGCGCGCTCGGCGTCATCCTGCTCGACCGCTCGGGCCGCTCCATTCGGCTGACCGACGCCGGCGAGGCCTACGCACATCACGCGCGTCTGGCTCTGCGCGATCTGGATGCCGGCGAGCGGGCGGTCCACGATGTCCAGGACCTGTCCCGCGGACATCTGCGCATCGCCATGACCCCCACCTTCACCACGTATTTCATTGGCCCACTGGTACATCGCTTTCGCGCCGCGCATCCGGGCATCACCCTCTCGGTGCGGGAGACAACCCAGGAACGCATCGAATCCGATCTACTCGCCGATCGTCTCGACCTCGGCATCGCCTTCTCGGGCGCACACCCCTCGGGTATCGAGCACCAGGCGCTGTTCACGGAAACCCTGCGGCTGGTGGTCGGCTCGAATCATCGACTGGCGGCGCGGCGCGGATCGCTGCCCGTGCGCCAGCTCTCGCGTGAAGCGCTGGGCCTGCTCAGCACGGACTTCGCGACGCGACAGGACATCGACGCCTATTTCACCGGGCTCGAAGTGGCGCCCTACATCGCCGTCGAAGCCAACTCGATCAGCGCACTCCTGGAATTCGTCAGACGTGGCGCCCTGGCCACCGTGCTACCCGACGCGATCGCGCACGAACACCCCGATCTGCACCTGGTGTCGCTGTCACCTCCGCTGCCCACCCGGACGGTGGAGTTACTTCGCCGCGATACCGCCTATCACTCGGCTGCGGCGCGCGCGTTCGCGGACGTTGTCCGCGAAGCCGCCCACGGCTACTGAGCCCATAACTATTCGTTGCACCAATCGAAGCTATTGCAAGCAGGTATTGGACGCTATAGCAGCAGGTGATTCATTCTGGAGTTGCGGGCGGCAGCCGTATCCACCCGGACGACTGCCCGCCGACATCCCGCCTTCGAGAGGAATGAGCACCATGGTGCACGCGCAATTGGATCCCACCGGTCGCGAGGAATTGGCCATCGCCGCCGTCGAGGCCAAAGTCGCCAAGGACCTCAGCTGGCAGCAGATCGCTGATGCTGCCGGCTATTCACCCGCCTTCGTCACCGCGGCCGTTCTCGGCCAGCATCCCCTGCCGAAGCAGGCCGCCGATGCCGTAGCCGGTCTTCTCGGTCTCGGCGACGACGCATCGTCGCTGCTGCAGACGATCCCGACCCGCGGCTCGATTCCCGGTGGTGTGCCGACAGATCCAACGATCTACCGGTTCTACGAGATGATCCAGGTGTACGGCACCACCTTGAAGGCGCTCATCCACGAGCAGTTCGGCGACGGCATCATCAGCGCCATCAACTTCAAACTGGACGTACAGAAAGTACCCGACCCGGACGGAGGCCACCGCGCGGTGATCACCCTGGACGGCAAATACCTACCGACTGTGCCGTTCTGATCACACCCAATCATTCTGTCCCACATAAGGAATTCTCATGGATTTCGCACAACGCACCATTGATCTGGCGCGCCGCAACGTCGAAGAGGGCGGCCGGCCCTTCGCCACCGTCATCGTGAAGGACGGCGCAATTCTCGCCGAAAGCCCGAACAAGGTCGCCCAGACCAGCGATCCCACCGCCCACGCGGAGATCCTGGCCATCCGCGACGCGTGCACCACGCTGGGCACCGAACATCTGGCCGGCAGCACCATTTACATCCTGGCCCTGCCGTGCCCCATGTGTCTCGGCGCGCTCTACTACTGCTCGCCCGATGAAGTCGTCTTCCTGACTACCCGCGATGCCTACCAGCCGCACTACGTTGATGATCGAAAGTACTTCGAGCTCAACACCTTCTACGACGAGTTCGCCAAACCCTGGGATCAGCGGCGGCTGCCCATGCGCCACGAATCCCGCGATGACGCGGTCGACGTCTACCGGTTATGGCAGGTGCGCAACGGCGGCAATCGTCGCGTCGCCGGAGCCCCGACCGCCTGAACGTAGCCCGCACACAAGGGCCGGAGACCTTTTGGAGTCTCCGGCCCTTGTGTGCGTAATCGTCAGTCGGTGGCTATGCGCCCCACTTGGCTCCTTCGGCCATGTCGCGGGCGTTCATGGACAGGGTGTTGGTTTCGTGGGTGGAGCCCATGGCGCGGTAGGAGCGGATGAGTTCTTCCATGGCGGTGTTCCATTGGGCCTGCCAGGCGGCCTGGCTCATGGAGGTATCACCGTGCCAGACGGCCTGCAGGGAAGCCTGCTGGGCGGCCAGGTCCGCGCCCAGGGCGGTCAGCACACCGGCATAGGTGTTCATCTCACCGGCGTGGGCCAGCATCGCGGGGTAGTTGAAGGTGATCTGCGACATGCGTGTATCTCCCTAAGTTGGTTTCTAGACGCCGTAGCGGCTGGCGGCGGCGACATCCTCGGCCACGTAGGTGGCCGCGGCATCTCCGAGGTTGATCTGTGCGATATCGAGCAGCGCGTTGACCTTGGCGGCAACTTCCACGAACCGGGCATGGGCGGCCTGGAAGGCCACCGAGGACTCACCGACGTGGAACGCCTGGGCCGACAACGCCGCCGACTCCGCCTGCGAAATCGTCGAACGCATCAACGCGGTCTTGGCACCGAACGTGCCCTCCGAAGCCACCAGGGCCGGAATGTGTGCATCGAGCAAACTCATAGCATCTCCTCAATCATGTTGTGTTGTAGATAATTCAGATGGTTAGTGGCGATCAAGTTCCGGTGGGCCCGTCCGGGTGCTGTTCGGAATCGGCACTCCAGGTGGTGGGCAGCATGGGGATGGTGCGAGTGCCGTCCATCTCCGAGGCGGCCTCACGTTCGATCAAACCCGCCGCGCTTGTCGTCGAGGTGGTCCTGGGTACGGTGCCGGTGAAGCCGAGCTGCCCAGCCCCGCGGCCCGAAGCCCCGACGCCCGCGCCTTGCCGCGTCGACGGCACCGAAAAGTCCGGTTCTACCGTCGAATTCATGTCCATGAACTGCGGAGCCGGATCCTTGATCCGGGCCGCGCGCTTGCGGCGCGCGCGGGAGCGGGCCGACGCGGCGGCAGCAGCGGCGGCGGAGATGCCGGCCGCCGGGGCCTTCGCTCCGCTGCCCTCATTCAGCGTGGGGCCGAAGCGCGCGGCCGGCGGATCCTCTTGCACCGCATACACCATGTAGGCCGGGGTCGCGGCCGCGGCAGCGGGGGACGCAGGTGCCGAGCCACTGGAAGTCACCGTGCTGGAGGGCGAGCCGCCCGGCATCGACGGCGTCGACGGCACGTGTGCCAGTTGCAGATCCTGCGGACTCCTGCGCTCGATACGCCCGGGCTCCCGGTTCGGCTCGTCCACGTGAGCCGGCTCCTCGATCCCCGCGGGCGGCACCAATGCCGAAAGCGCCAGTCCCAGCACAATCGGCAGCCAGGCCGGCGCGGTAAGCACCACGCCCCAGAAGGTGAACCCAAAGGGGATGAAGAAGGCCTCATACGCAATGAAGAACAAGAGCGGGAACCACGCGAAGAACGCGGCTACCGGGTTCCTCATGAAGTCTTCGATCATGTCCTGAAGCGTGCCAAGCGGATTGGTCATGAACCGCATCAGCTGATCCATGATGTTGTTGCTGCTATCGAGCGCGCTGCCGGATTCGGCGGCTTGCGGCTGCGCGGCCATTGACATCATGTCGGCCGACATGCGGGACATTTCGCCACCTGGCGCCATGATGATCGGTGACGGCTGCGTAGGTGTTGTCGCCGCCAGGGCCGTACTCGAAACACCTTGATACACGCCCATGGTGGTGGCGGCCTGGATCCACATCCGGATGTAGTCGGCCTCGTTCAACGCGATCGGAATCGTGTTTATACCAAAGAAATTGGTGGCCAGCAGCACACCGTGGATCATGTGGTTGGCGGCCAGCTCGGCCAGCGTCGGCATGGCGGCCAGCGCCGTGGTGTATCCCGCCGCCGCAGTCTCCTGCAGCACCGCGTTGGTGGCGCTCATCGCGCTCTGCTGGGTCAACCAGGCCAGATAGGGGGCGTGACTGGCCGCGTATTGCATGGCGCTGGGGCCCTGCCACGAACCCGCGACGGTGCTGCCCAGTAGCTCGGTGAGTTCTGTTGCGGCAGTGGCATATTGCGTGGACAACGCCTGCCATTGCGTGGCAGAGGCAAGCAGGGCGCCCGGCCCGGGTCCGGCGCTCAGGAGCGCCGAGTGGACCTCGGGGGGAGAAGCCATCCAAATCGGAGCCGACACCGGTGTTAACCCCGCGCGATCATGTACGCCGTGGCGGCCTGCATATCCCCGGTGGTGTAGCTGGCGGCGGACTCCGAAACACCCAGCCCGGCCCGGCCCAACTCCTCGACGGCCTGGGCGGCCACCCCGCTGTGCTCGACACCGCGAGCACTGAAGCCCGCCGCGGTCTCCAATGACACCGGATCGGCGGCCGGAGGCACCACCGCACCGATCACCGGTGCGGCAGCGGCATGGGCCGCGGCCAGACGCGCGGTCAACGCCTCCACCGCCGCGCTGGTGGCGGTCAAACCTTCCGGAACAACATTGAGATTCATCGTGGGTACTCCCTTCCATGAGCAGCACGTAGACCGACGAGCGAATACCCAGCCCCATGCCCACCCGCCGCGCCACGGCCCACAGCCGCACAGACCGACGGGAGTCCAGAGATAGCTGCGATGGATATTGGTGACCATCGCGCCTTGTGAACAGGCAACCGCATGCAGGCAAGTTAGCATCACCTAACAGCGCTGTCGATAGTTCGCCTGAAATCTATTCCCAGCCTTTGAACTGTTTTAAATCAAAATATGCAGATTGCTGCACCCGGTCACCGCCAGCCTCGGCGGTCGCCACGAAGAGCCTGACCTGCACTTTGTTGGACAGGCCCACAGAGAACTCTGTTTAGTGTGCGGCTGTTACTAGCGCCGATCACCCACCGCCGGCTGTGGCGCAGGTCACCAGCAACGCCGAAGCGGCTGGGCCCAGCAAGCCTCAGGCGCCGCGGTCCGACAGCGCGGTGAGCACTCTTCGAGCACGGCCGGCCATCTCATCGGCAGAGCGCTGCGGATGGTGTCGCCACCATTCCACCAACGCCGAGACCATGCTTTCCCAGACCAGCGTCGCCGCCGAAAGATCATCGTCGTCACTAAGCCCCACGGCCCCAAGCGTTCTGGTCACCGCGGCGGCGGCCTGTGCACGCAAGATGGTCCGCTGCCCGCGCGCCGCTTCTCGGGCCCGCCCGTCGGGCACCGTTCGGTCGTACAGCACCGGCCAGTCGCTGGGGCGGTCCTCAAGAGCAGTGAAAATCGCTGTCAGCACCGCCTCGGCCACCTCCACACGCGCCGACGACGCAGCGATCGCTCCACCGATGGCGGCAGCCATTCGCTCTCCAGCCCGCTGCACGCATGCGACGTAGAGATCTTCCTTGGACCCGAAATAGGCGAGTACCAACGCCTTGGACACCTCGGCGCGCGCCGCGATCCCGTTCATGCTCGAGCCGGCGAAGGTCGATTCCCCGAACTCTGCTGCCGCGGCAGCCAAGATCCACTGCTCCCGTTCCTGACGAGGCATTCCCTTACTGCCGGTACGGACGGGTTGCACCGTATGACGGTAGCGGAGCTCCCTCCCGGCACTCGCGCAAACCGCCCTGGGCTCGCAATCTTCCCTCGACAAAGGATTGACCGCGCGGTCACTTCAACATATATTACCGAATGGTCAATTCGTGGCGGCCCAGTCGCCGCAGCGCAGAGAGGCGGTCACATGAGTTCCGTAGCGATCATCGGCGCGGGCTTCTCCGGCCTGGCGGCGGCCATCCAACTCGTCGCGGCGGGGCACGACGTCACCCTCTACGAGCGGGCAGAAGATGTCGGCGGTGTCTGGCGTGAGAACACCTACCCGGGTGCCGCCTGCGATGTACCGTCCGCCTACTACTGCTTCTCCTTCGACCCGAACCCCCGATGGTCACGCCGCTACGCCCCGCAGCCGGAAATCCTGGACTATCTGCGCGCGGCCGCCGATAAGTACGCGGTGCGCCAACGAATCCGTTTCGGTACCGCGATCGTGTCGGCGGCCTTCAGCGCCACCACGAACCAATGGTGTCTCGAAAGCTCTCAGGGTGAGCACTTCTGGGTGGATGTCGTGGTGCCCGCGGTGGGACAGTTGTCTCAGCCCGCGTTTCCGGCGATCCCCGGCCGCGATTCCTTCACCGGGCCGTGCTTTCACTCCGCGCAATGGGACGGCAGCGTATCGCTGGTCGGGAAACGCGTCGCCGTCATCGGTACCGGCGCCAGCTCGATTCAGCTGGTGCCCGAGATCGCGCCGATTGTCGATTCCCTCACTGTCTTTCAGCGTTCAGCGCCGCACATCGTGCCGCGCCCCGATTCGCGGCTGACCCGACTACATCACCTCCTGGCGTCCCGGCTGCCGGCCACCTTGCGTGCCCAACGTTTCACCTGGCTGGCCCTTACCGAGGGATTCACCGGAGTGCTGCAGTATTCGCCGCTGCTGTCCCGCGCTATGACCGGGCTCTCCCGGGGATTCATGCGCTACCAAACCCGGGGTGACGCCGAACTTTTCGACAAGGTCTGGCCCGATTACCCGCTGGGATGCAAGCGCGTGCTCTTCTCCAACGCATACCTACCGGCCCTGCGCCGTGAAAACACCACACTCGTCACCGATCCGATAGCGAGCATCACGTCCAGCGGAGTGCTGTCCGACACCGGCGAACACTACGACGCCGATGTGATCATCTACGGCACAGGTTTCGCCGCGGGCGGCCTTCTCGACCATGTGACCATCACCGGCATCGACGGCGTGCCGCTACGAAAACACTGGAGCCACGGCGCACGGGCCTACCTCGGCATCACGGTGCCCGGTTTTCCCAACATGTTCCTGATGTACGGACCGAATACCAACCTGGGATCCGGGTCTATCGTCGCGATGCTCGAATGCCAGGCCGCATACATCCGCCGGGCCGTCGATGCTCTCAATCCCGGAATCGCTATCGACGTGACGCCCGACGTCGAGGACGTCTATGACGGCGGACTGCAGGCGCGGCTCGCCGCCGGAGTCTGGTCACGCTGCGATAGTTGGTACATCAACACCGATGGGCGGATCACCACCAACTGGCCGGGTCTGGTTCGCGAATACCGGCGCCGCACCCAAGAATTCGCGATCTCTGACTACCGTGTCCTACTACCCGAGCCCACCGGACCGGCTCGACACGCCGCGATGACCGACGGAGGCAGCCGATGACCGGCCAAAACATCTCCCGCGCCCTGTCACGTCTCGTCGTGGACGGACTCTTACCACGGATCGATCGTCGTCTCGAGGCCTCACGAAGGCCCTTCACCAACCCGGGCATCCTGCGGCCGCATGCGGACGACGGCCCTTGGGCAGCAACTCACTATGGCGTCTTCATTCCCGACCTTGATTCGCCACACCGGTATCTGAACACCATGACCCTGATCGGGGCTACCGGCGCCGAGTTGTTCGACAACGATTACCTGACCGCGGCGGACGCCCGGCACACCGCCACGGTTCTTTCCTCAACGGCGGCCGGCGATCACCACCACTACCGCGCCTACGACTCGGCCCGCGACTGCCACTTCGCGAAGGACGGCAGCGTCTTGCGTTGGGGAGATGACCTGCAGATCCAGGTCGAGTATCCGCACGTCACCGTTCGCGGCCGGTACCACCACTTTTCAGCCGATATCGAGCTGACCGTCACCGATCAGGTGTCCTACTTCGTCAAAACTCCGGTCTACGACCACCTGAGCCTGCTCGCCGAATACACGGGTGTGATCGCCGACGCCACGGGTTCCATGCCGATCAGCGGACTGGGCACCTTCGAGTACGCACGGTTCCTCAGCCATCAATCGCTCACCCGGCGGCCACTGCCGAACCCACTGAAGCTGCCGATCGACTTCTTCACCTACCAGATCATCGATCTCGGTAACGGAGCCCAAGTACTGCTGACCGACGTTCGCGCGCGTGGCGCCGTGGCCTGCCGACTGGCGCATGTGCGGATCCTGGGCAAGTCCACCGAGGTGTACACCGACGTCCGAATGGATGTCAGCGAGTACCGCGACAACCCATTGGTCGACGAAGAGGGCCGCTCCATGCGCATCCCGCATCGCCTCACCTGGACCGTCCGCGACAGCCATGGGCACCTGGTGCTGGCGATCGACGGCCTTGTGGACTCACCTCTGCGCTACGGCCACGGCCGTGGCTACGTGGGTGCCTACAGCTATACCGGTGAATACCAGGGGGATCCGGTAGGTGGTTCGGCCTACGTCGAATGGGTAGACACCCGGCTCTAGGTCTGCCACCCGGGCCCAGACGGCGGCCCGTCTACAGAATCGCGGCAGCGATGACCAACCCGACCGCGACATAGGCTGCGGCCACGACGAGGGTTGTCGGCGCGAATCGCCTCTGCGCCAACAGGTCACCCACGTCGATACCCAGCACCCATTCGATCAGCCTCATGCAGATCGTCTGGGCCGCGATACCGATGAGACCGAAAACCAGGGTGCGCAACAGCCCCTCGGCGATGTTCCCCGAAGCGGTGTAGATGGCGAGCACAATCACGAACGCCTGCGACAACAGTCCTGCCGCGGAGATCACCGCGGCATTGGGCAGACCCACCCGGACCATCTGACGCAGCGGACCCGGAGTGGTCCAGTCCAGCACGAAGAACCCAATGGTCATCAGCACGAAACCCACTGCCGCGTACAGCCAAATGGCCGCCGCACCGTGGGCGACTATCGACCAGTATCCCGCTGCGTTCATCGCAGTCATCCCGTCTCTCTGTGCTCGATGTCGCTATTGAAGTGGTATCCGGTGGGGAACGAACGCGGCGCCGTCGTCGGTGATCAGCCCGGCCGTCTCGCGGATCCCCAGGCCCGCCGACTCGTCGCCGACAATCCAGGCACCGAGGACCGGCCGCATGCCGTCGAACTGCGGCAGCGGGTCGAGCAGCTGGTAGACGTAGCCCTCTTCGCCGTAGACACCGCCGGTAGCCGTCTCGTATCCCGCGCCCACCACGGTGATGTTGGCGCCCTCCCGGCCGAGCTTGGGTTTGCGCACGTACTCGGTCAGCTCATGCGGGCTATCGAGGTAGGCCGGCAACAAGTTCGGGTGCCCTGGGTACATCTCCCAGAGAATCGCGAGAATCGCTTTGTTGCTCAGCAGTGTCTTCCACAGCGGCTCGATCCATAGGGTCTGGGGCAGCAGATCTAAGGCATGGCGGCCAAAATCGTCGTCGATCATCCACTCCCATGGGTACAGCTTGAAGATCGATTCGATGGGCGCCTCTTCCAGATCCACGAGCCGGTTGAGGTCGCTGTCCCAGCCGATTTCCTCGATGGGCAAGCCCACCGTGTTGAGCCCGGCCTCCGCCGCGCACTCCTGCAAGTAAGCCAGCGTCACATGGTCCTCGCCGGATTGATCTGCCGACGACCAGGTGAAGTGTGTCTCCGCACCGGGTAGCTGTCCGCCGATATGTTTCCACCGAGCCACCAGTTGTTCGTGCAGCGAGTTCCATTGATCGTCGTCGGGAAACACATCCGTCTTCCAGTGCCATTGCAAGATCGCGGCTTCCAGCAACGAGGTGGGGGTATCGGCGTTGTACTCCAGCAGAACGGGCGGCCGCTGTCCGTCGTATCGGAGGTCGAACCGACCGTACAGATGGGGATCGCTTCTGCGCCAAGATTTTTCGATATGCTCCCAGCTCCATTCGGGCAGCCCGAAATCGCGGTAGCGGCCCAGCAGGACTACCTGCTCCACGGCTTCCAGGCACATGGAGTGGAGCACCTCGACGGTGGCCTCAAGCGAAAGTACCTCGTCCATGTCGAACACGTAATGGACCGACTCGTCCCAATAGGGGCGATCACTGCCGTCGGCCCGGCGCGCAGGCGTGCCGTAACACATTCCTTGGGAGGCGACCGTCTGCTCCCAGCCGGGGCGCGGACGCGCATACTCGCGACGCATCAGCTGCCCGAACTTCCCGAGCTACTGGACCCAAAGCCGCCGCGTGATACCGATGGCGATCGTGAAACGCTGTCCGAGCCATCGGATTTGGAGATTCGAGTACCCGAGCCGGTCCTGGCGGTGGTGCCTCTCGGTAGCTCCAAACTCCCGCCGGTGGCGGTCGTGCCGATGCCACGGTTGTGCCCGCCGTAGTAGTACTGGTAGGCAGACCCCGCGTAGATGAACATGCCGCCCGACGACGCGGTGCCCCGCTCGCAGTACTCCTCGGGGGCCACGACGTTGGAGCCCTGCCGGACACAGGTGGCCTCGACATCGTCGTCACGGTCGATCACGGCATAGCCCACGGCCACCACCGCCGCGATACCTGCGACGACCGCAGAACCCATCAGAACGTTTTTGCGGGTCCGGCGCCGTTCCTCCGCCTTCTGCTCCTGCACCTCGGCCAGCCTCTGCGCGGCCTCCCGGGCACGCCGTGCCTTATCCCTGGCGCGCGCCTCGGCGACGGTGGGTGGTCTCACCTTGGTGACACCCGGCTCTTGCCACCGCACGGCACCGCGTACCGGCTCGGGTGGGTCGGCGTCGTGACCGCCCGTGGTCTGGTCGGGCATTACTTCCCCCTTTGCCCGAATCATCGGATACATGCCCGGCTTGACCGTACCCCAGCAACCCGGCTCGGATGTCGCGGACCTCGAAGGTGGGAAGACCTATTGGACCCGGACAGACAAGTCGTTGGCCGGGTGTTGCAGGCAGACATCGGCTGCGTGCGCGGCCACACCCTGTTCAGCGGTACAGGTGGTGATGACCATCCTGCGCGGAATCGGACAGTTCTCCGCCATACCGGCAGAGGCCTTGACGACCACCACGGCTAAGGCTGCGCCGACCCCCAGCGCTACCACGATCCCGAGTACATGCCACCGGCTCCATTGGATCAAGATGTCAGGCCTCGGTTGTCGCGCACCCTTGCCAGCGTCACATGCTTTTCCGGGCAATAGAATTCGACCGAGGCCGCCACGAACTGCCACGACTGTTCAATGCTGTGGGTCCGTGGCAGGTTTTGCCCGACGAATCGCGCTGACTGATACGCGTTGTGGTCGCGTTGTCCGTACACGCCGTGGCCGTGCAGCCGTTCATTGAAATCGGCGTGCACAGGGGAGCGAAAGCTACCGCATCCACCGCGCATAGCATCGCCGGCGCGGTACGTGCACCTCATGGGTTCACCTGCTGGGGGTCGCGCCGCACGGTCTCGGGCCACGGCTGCGGCTTGGGCCGCTCGCGCGGCAACTGCGGCCACCAGAACCACTTTCCCAGCAGTGAGACGATCGCCGGTGTCATGAAGGCGCGGATGATCAAGGTATCCAACAACAAACCGATTCCGATGGTGGTACCAACCTGTCCGATGACCTTGAGTTCGCTGACTGCCATCACCATCATGGTGAACGCGAATACCAAACCTGCTGCGGTAACGACAGATCCGCTACCGCCCATGGCCCGGATCATGCCGGTATTGAGGCCCGCGTGTATCTCCTCCTTGAGGCGGGCGACCAGCAGCAGGTTGTAGTCGGCGCCGACCGCCAGCAGGATGATCACAGCCATGGCCGGCACCATCCACTGCAGCGGCAACCCAATAATGTGCTGCCAGAGCAGGATCGATATTCCGAACGCCGTCCCCAGTGACACCACTACCGTCCCCACGATGATCAGTGCGGCCACCACGCCGCGGGTAAGAATCACCATGATGAGGAAGATCAGGCACAGCGAGCCGATCGCGGCAATCATGAGGTCGTAGTTAGAGCCCTCCTGCAGATCTTTGTACATCGCGGCCCCGCCACCGAGGTAGATCTTCGAGCCCTCCCATGGTGTGGTCTTCATGGCTTCCTTGACCGCCTGCCGAACGGCATCGATGCGCTCGATGCCCTCTGGGGTCAGCGGATCATTTTCGTGGTTGATGGTGAACCGCACGGCGTGTCCATCCGGCGACAGGAAGAGCTTCATGCCGCGCGCGAACTCCGGATTATCGAACGCCTCCGGAGGCAGGTAAAACGAATCGTCGTTCTTGGATCGGTCGAACGCATCGCCCATCGCATTGACGTTCTTGCGCATTTCCTGAGCCTGCGCCTGCAATCCCTTCTGGGTCGAGTAACCGGTGAGGATAAGAGATCTCGCGGTTTTCATCGTTTCGAGCAGGGGCGGCACCAAATCGATCATCTTGGGCAGCGTCTGTTCTAGACGGTCGATGTTCGGCACAATGCCCTTGAGGTTGTCGACCATCGTATCGATACCGTCGAGCGCATCGAAAACCGAACGGAACGCGGCACACACGGGAATGTCGAAGCAGTGCGGTTCCCAGTAGAAGTAGTTGCGAATCGGCCGGAAGAAGTCTTGGAAGTTGGCGATGTGCGTCTGTAATTCTTCGACATTGGCCACCATCTCGTGCATCTTGTGGGTCGTATCGGTGAGGATTCCTTGCATTTCGCGCATAAGGACAACCATCCGCGTCATGGTATCGATGGTCTGATCCATCTCCGCGGCTTGCTTGAGCATGTCGGCGGTCCGGTCGTCGTTGTACTGTTGGGACATCTCCGCGATGATGCCCTGCATACCCATCGCGTAGGGAATAGTGGAGTGCTGCATGGCAATTCCCTGCGGTCTGGTGATCGTCATGACCCGGGAGATACCCGGCACCTGGGTAACCCTTTTCGCGATGCGCTCGATGACCAGAAAGTCCGCCGGGTTACGCAGGTCGTGGTCGGACTCGACCATCAACATTTCGGGGTTCATGCGGGCGGGCGAGAAGTGCCGGTCGGCGGCCTGAAAACCGCTGCTGGCGGCGAGATTGGCGGGCAAGTACCGCCGGTCGTTGTAACTGGTGGTGTAGGTGGGCAACACCAGCAGCCCGATCAACGCTATCGCGGTCGCCGAGACGAGCATCGGACCGGGCCAACGGACCACGGCCGCACCGATCTTGCGCCATCCGCGCTCGCGGTTCTTAACCTTGGGTTCGAGCACATTGCCGAACCGTGTCGCGAAGGCCACGATCGCCGCACCCGCGGTCAGCGAGGTGATGACCACCACCGTCATGCCGATGGCCAACGGAATTCCCAATGACTTGAAGTAGGGCAGTCGGGTGAAGTGCAGGCACAGTGTGGCGCCCGCGATGGTCAGGCCCGAGCCCAGCACCACATGCGCCGTACCATGAAACATCGTGTAGTAGGCCTGTTCCCGGTCCTCTCCGGCATTTCGCGCCTCGTGATAGCGACCTATCAGAAAGATCGCGTAGTCGGTGGCCGCCGCGATCGCCAAGACCATCAACAACGTGGTGGCGAATGTCGTCAATCCAATCAGGTTGTGATAGGCCAAGAATGCGACGACACCGCTGGCCGCCATGACACCGACAGCGACAATCACCAGGGCTACCACCATGGTGACGACCGAACGGTACACCAGCAGCAGCATGATGCAGATGACGACGATGGTCACCGCTTCGATCGTCTTCATGCTGCGGTTGCCGGCGAGTTCTTGGTCGGCCGCCAACGCAGCGGAACCGGTGACAAAGACCTTGATGCCCGGCGGGGCGGGTTCATGCTCGACAATCTCTCGCACGGTCTTGATCGACTCGTTGGCTAAGGTCTCACCCTGATTGCCGGCAGTGTTCACCTGCACGTAGGCCGCGTGGCCATCCGAGCTTTGAGCCCCTGCCGCGGTCAGTCGATCACCCCAGAAATCCTGGACGTGCTCTACATAGGTCTTTTCCGCCCTGAGCTTGGCGACAATCCCGTCGTAGAAACTGTGTGCTTCCTTACCGAGCGGCCGGTCGCTTTCCAGTACCACCATGACCGAGCTGGTCGATGTGTATTCCTGGAATGTCTCACCGATACGTTTCATGGCAATGGTGGAGGCGGCCTCGTTGGGCATCATGGACACCGCCCGCATCTCGCCGACCTTCTCCAGCGAGGGCACTACCGTGCTCAAGACCGCGACCAGTGCAAATCCCGCGAGGATGATCGGAATTGCCAGGCGCCGAACCCACTTGGCGAATCCACCCGGCTTGGATTCAGTGGCGTGTTTGGCGCCGCCAACGCGGATGGCGTCGGTGGGGGCATCATCTGACGCATTTCCGTCGGTCTTTTTGCCGAAGATGCTCATGCCGATTTCACCGTGCAGAAGGTCATCGCGTTTGTGCCAACGAAGGTCCTGCGGTCCTTGACTGTTTGATTGACGCTGATGCTGCACTCGATCTCCGAACCATGCCCCTGGGCAAGAAGATTGGGTGCGACGGAGCTAACAGTGGTGCTCAATGTCATGGACCAGGGCAGCGGAACCCGCTCAAGCCGCTGTGGCCTGGCATCGAGGTCCAGGTAGTTGATGTCAGCGGTCGCACCCGGCTCACCATGGACCTCGTAGGTGACGACCTTTGGATTGAAGGGTTTGGTGTCGTCGATCCGGGGGCTGATGAGGTGGGCCCTTTCTCCTCCGAACTGGGTGCGAATTCCCATCACAGCGAGCCCACCCACGCCGATAACGAGCGCGATGATCAGCAGCAACCAGACGCGTCTGAGCAGTTTCAACAGGATCATCGGTCAAAAGCCTTCCGTTCATTGAACTTTCGAGCGATCACCACGAGGCTCACGTCCGAGCCAAACGGTTCACGACCTCTGTGAACTCCGTCATCGCCTGGAACACCACGACACCCGCCGGTGCGGACGGCTCCCAGCCAGATCTGGCATCTCTGCCGGATCTCCTTGCCGTACGGGTAGCGAATTTAGCCGATCGGCTTATTTACTTCAAGCCGATCGGCTTATTTGAATGTGCGATGTGGCCCACATCGGTATGCTCAGCGGCAACGACGGGAGATGGGCGTGGCGAAAGCGGTGGCTCAGCGCGGCTTCGCGCGCGAGCGCGTTCTCGAAGCGGCTCTTGCGCTATTCAGGGAGAACGGAGTGAACGGCACGTCGCTGCAGATGATCGCGGATCGTCTGGGCGTCAATAAGTCCGCCGTCTACTACCAGTTCCATTCCAAGGACGACATCGTGCTGGAGATCGTCCGGCCCGTATTCGACGACACCAACCGAGTCGTCAGGATCGCCAATGCACTCTCGACACCGGCGGCGAAACGCGAGGCCGCCGTCAGCGGACTGGTCGAGATGTCTGTACGGCATCGCACCATCACATCCCTTTTCTTCGACCCGGTAGCCGAACGTGCAGCACGCGCGCACGAGGAATTCATGAACACCTACGACGACCTCACGGCCCTGCTACAAGGCCCCAACCCAGGTCCGGCGGACCGCGTCGCCATGTCGGTGCTCATGAACGGGCTGCTAGCCGGCGCAGCGGATCCCGACATTGCCGACGTCCCCGATGCGGCCCTGCACGACATCCTGCTGGACTGCGCACGGCGGCTGCTCGATGTAGCGGCCGCGCCCGTGATCTGAGTTGCGTGGGCGATTATCGTTTCTAAACCCTGGGGTTGCCGCAGCGATCACCGAAGTCACTGCAGCCAAATAGTTTTACCGGTTCAGAATGTCCACGAACCAGAGGGCTGTAAGACAAAACCATGGTTATCAACCCGGTTGATGCAAGCGGTCAACCGATCCGCGCCAACCACACACGTAATATTCGCTGACGAAATCTTTTGCCCCACATCAACAAGCCTCTGCGGGCCTGGAGTACCTCCGCCACCCCGCACGAAGCCCGCTCCGTTGCTCATTACTTTATCGGTTGTACCGTGGACCACCGGTGCATCAGCAGGCATTCCAGGGATAGGGCCGATACACCACGCATATGTATGGATAGTTGGGTTGTCGGGGCCGAGGTTTGACAGTCCGCATTCGAGGCCATCGGGAGTAGAGAACTTCACTGCCACAGATGTTTTACCCGCCGAGGCGGCGTATTGGTTGGCTTCAACGGGGGCGAAGGCGTCTAGGTCCGGAAATCCGGTTGGTGCTGCGTTGGCGGTTCCTGTTACCAGTCCCAACACAGCGGAGCTGACTGCTACTGCGGCTGCGATGGTTCGCGACACCTGTTTGATCCGTGGTGTTGTCATATCTGGTCGTTGTCCTAACGGATAGTCAATGAGCTGGTAAGGGTCTATGGTGCAGGCGACGGGTGGGCGACGGTAAAGGTCGTTAGGTAGGTCATGGGGTTATAGGGGAATAGCTCGCCGGGGGCTGGTTTCCAGTCAGGGTAGGCGGCTTTCATAGCGGCGGCGATGGTTTCCGGGGTAGATCCTGGCGCGTTTTGAGCGGCCAAGAATTCGCCCACAGCGGGCCAAGTACTCACCCGCATAGTGATGGTCTCGACAGTTTTATCGGGGCTCAGTACCTGACTCACTATGCTCGGCCCATACACCGTGCGCAGGTCCGGGCCCCCTGAACCCCGCAAGTCCAGCGCGCTCACCAAAGTGACAGCGCTAGCGTTTTGCAGTCCATTGGTGGTTCCGGCGGTCACCCCGGAAATACCGTCACCAGAGGTGCCAACGAACAGGTTGCCACCACCAAGTAGCGGCACGACCTGACTTTCCCGGTTACCAGGCAGGCCGGTAACCGCACCTCCGGGGGTGAGGTTGTTGATCCAGCTGTTCGGGGTTTTGGGGTCGTAAGGTGCGGTCCACATCTGCCGGACGGTGTCTTCGCTGCTGCTGTTGCCGATAAGCGTGACCCTCTGCTGCCCGCCCTCGTTCGTGATGACGCCGCTGGCTTGATAGATCTGCGGAAGATCTCCCAGCTTCTTTGGGCTGGCGGGGTTGGTCACGTCATACACGGACCCATTGGTGACGAATTCCGCTACACCGGTGCCCGTGCCGTCAGGGGTGCTGACAAACTGGTACTTGGTGCCGTTCGGCCCGGTCATGGTGCCAGTTGGGATCGCACGGTGTGACGGATCCGTTTTGGGCAGCGTGTTGGTGATGGCCTGGGTGTGCGGGTCTGTGGCCTGTGCAGTTGGGTACTTACTGGGGTCTCCGCCGTACTGGTAGCCAGGTCCGGCATTCGGGAACGCTGTGACGAGGTCATAACGCGTCTGCTCCAGTGTGGGGGTGCCCGCCGGCCCGTTGATGGTCGGGTCCGGCGGCGGAGGCGGGGGATCCGCAGGCGCGGGAGCATCTCCGCCGGGAACGTCTTGGGGCACAGGACCGCTCATCAGTTCAACGGGTTGTGCTTCGCCGGCGGCGTTGGTGACGCTGTCGGCCGAGCCCGACATGGCCTCGGCTGTACCGCTGGTATCCGGGATGCCAGAGGCACCCAAGCTGGATGCGGTGTTGACGACCCCGGAGGCTTGGGAGACGCCGCTGGCCACCTGACCCGTCAAGTCAGAAACCTGCCCAGCTGTTTTGGTCAGTTGCTGAACCTGCTCGGCTTGCGGTTGCAGTTGCGGGTTCGCGTCGGCGGCCAGCTGTGCGCCTTGACCGGCCTCATTGAGCCAGGTCGAGGCGATCGAGGTGCCCGAGTTCACCGCGTCCGCGGTATCGCTGATCCCTCCAGAAATGCCCTGCACCAACGCAACCGCGTCCATCGGATTGACCGCCCCGGACTGCGCGCTGGAGGCGATCGACGCGCCGGCCTGTGCCGCTGACCCGAAATTCTGAGCCGCCGATCCCGCGGACTGACCCAAATTCACACCGTCAGAGACAGTGTTGGTGATATCGCCGGGCAACGACTGACCAAGCTGCGCACCATCTTGAGTCAGCGCCTGCGTATCGGGACCCTGCGCCCGCTGCTGACCTTGCTCGGGCTGGTCTTGTTCACCTTGCTTACGGCGCCGCGTGGAGGCCGCACCCAACAACAGCGCGGTCAGATCATTGTCACCGGACTGCTTATCGCGATCCTGCTGGTCGTCCTTCTTCTTGTCCTTGCTCGGCGCCTTGGGCAACTTCTGATTGCCATTCTGCTTCTGCTGCCCCTGCTGCTGTTGCAGCTGCTTGGTCATGTCGTCGATGCGCTGACGATCCTGCGTCGACTGCTGCTGCTGATCCTGCAGCTGCTTGGTCAGGTCATCGATCTTCTGTTGATCGGACTGTTGCGGTGGCTGCTGGCCTTGGTCTTGATTGGCTGGCGGCTGTTGAGGCGTCTGCTGCTGCGGCGCGCCTTGATTGGCTTGCCCGCCTTGTGATCCCGTGTTCGTACCCGGGTTGGCTTGCCCACCATTGTAATCCGGGTTCGGGGCACCCGGGCCTTGTGTGTAGGGGGTTGCGGATTGGTAATCCGGGATTTGGCTGCCGTGTTGGGGTGTCTGCGAGCCCTGCAGCGACTGCTGTGCGCTTTGACCACTGGTGCTTTGGCTCACCGAGGGCGCTTGGGTGTTGTAGATCGAGATTCCCGAGTTTTGATCTAGCGGGGCTTGGTTGGAGCCGTAGTTACCGCCCTGGTAGTCCGGCATCTGATTCGGCATCTGCGGTGGCTGAAACTGCGAAGCGTCGGGCCCATAGGAGTTGGACCCGTTAGAGCCACCCCCACAATCAGGCGGGCACTGCGCATGCGCCTGCGGCACCGTCGCCGGACTAAACCAGCCCAAACCCAAACCCCCAGCCGAAAACATCAGCAGGGCAACGACACCGGCGACGGCAGCGGTCTTTTCAGACGCCGCAGTGGCCCAGGCGTACAGCCCTTCCAGGCCTTTCCACCAGCCCAGGTTCGCCCCGACACCCCATACCAACAGTGCCGCGATCGACCCGGCCGCGGCCACCGTGTTGGTACCGATGATGGTGGGAGCCAGCGCAGGGGTCAGCCACACCGCCAGCGCCACCAGCGCGAGTCCACCGGCGGCCAAGACCGCCACCAGCATCGGATGGGACGCAACATCTGATCCATCGTCAGTCGGGTTGCGATGTGCGGCAGTGTTTTCGGTTCTGATGAGCCCGGCATCTGCAAGAACCTCCCCGGTCAAACCGGCCAGATACCTACCGCCCGTGAACAGTGCCGCCCCCGCCAGCACCGCAACCAGCATTTGTCCGACGCCCAATGTCAATGACCACCCCGGCTCGCCGGAAATCGACTGCCACCATTGGGTGTATCCGCCACGCAGCGCCCACCACAAGCCCACCGCGCCGACGATGACCCCGAGCGCCGCGACCGTTGATTGCACTGCTTCGGAGAACCGCTGTTGAGTCGCGGCAAACAGCGCATCGATGATCGGTCTGATGCCCCAGCCGGCCAGTTTGACTCCGCCACCGAGCGCGGTCAACCAGGCCAGCAATACCGTGACCCACACGATCCAATCCCCGGCGCTATCCCCACCGCGATACAGGTGATGCAGACCAGCCACCCCCGCCATCACCAGGATGAGACCAATAGCGAATGCTGCCAGATGCCGTCCTGCGCCCTGCCCGAAGAAAGACGCGGTTTCGCGATCATCAGCAGGAAACGTCTCATGTGCCGCCTGCGAAGCACCCGAACGACGGCCATAATCGGCTTTTCTCAGGTGTTCTGTCGGTACTTCATACCCGGCCACGTTCATCTCCATAACATGAAAGCAAAGAATACGAAGATAACGGTACAGACCGTTGCCGACAGTCGTCTACCCATAGAGCAAACTTTTATGATCTTCGCGTTCCAGTCTTTGGTGGCGTCGGTACCTCGGCTGCCGGACCTGTTCCACCAATCGGGCGCTCACCCCGCTGGCGAACCATGGGCCCGCGGTACTGACAACCCTCGAGACGGCGGCACACAGCGGAGACCCGCCGCCCGCCCCTGAGAATGAGAAAGGGTCAGGAACCCTGTCCGAGTTCCTGACCCTTTATCGTTGGGCTTCCCAGCCCACATGCTTGTGGGCGAAGGGGGACTTGAACCCCTTTTCAGGTACAGGTCAGGAGCTCGAAAATGGTATTTGAGCATTTCATATGCCCCACGTCATCGGGTGGGTTCGGCTTCAATCGGGCACGTTTGTGCCCAAAATGTGCCCACGGGCAGGGGTGGATTTATCCGCCAGTTCGTACTTCGTGTGAAGCTGTTCGGCGAGCGCGTCCAGGTCGGAGTCGAACAAGTCGGAATAGGTCTTCAAAGTGACCGATGCGTCCTTGTGTCCGAGCATCCGCGCAAGTACGAGGACATTGCCTCCTGCTGAGACCGTGAGGCTTGCGCAGGTATGCCGCAAAGAGTGCGGGGTGGTTGTGGAGTCGATGCCGGAGCGAGCGACCGCTCGCGCGAACCAGCCGCGCGGAGCCTTGTTCACCCCACGGAACGTGCCCTCACGGTTCGGGAACACGAGGTCGTTGGCCCCCCTGCCCCTGCATTGCTCGGACAGCTTGGTCAGCACGAACTCGGGGACGGGAACGCTGCGGTTCTCTTTGCCTTTGGTCTCTCCGACTTTGCATTTGGTGCCGACCCACACGGCGTTCCGATGGACCGAGATACGCCGTCGCAGGAACTCGATGTCCCTGACCCGCAGCGCGATGAGTTCTCCCCAACGGAGTCCGCAAAACGCAAGCACATAGACGATGGTCTGGTTGTCAGGCGTCAGGCAGGCATTCGCCAGGGCGTCCACGTCGTCTGCGGTGAGGTAGACGTGCTTCTTGCCACGCTTCTTCGGGAGGTTGTCGATGTGTCTCGACGGGTTCGACGCCAAGCGGCGTGCCTTCACAGCGTCATCCAGTATCCCAGCCAGAATGTTGTGTGCACGGATGACGACGGTCGCGGACTTGCCACGTGAAAGCTCGGCCACCCAGGTCTCGACTTGCAGAGGGTCGATGTCGCTGAGTTTGGTGGCACCCCAGCGAGGCTTGACGTGGACGCGCCACGCGATTTCCAGCGTGTGCGCCCATGAAGGGGACACGAATGCTGTCTTCTTCTCCAACCAGTCGGGGCCAAGTTCACCAACCGTGATCAGTCCCAACGAGGGGGCGACGTATGCGCCCGTCATCTTGTCCACCTCGACCGTCGCGGCGAACGCCTCGGCGGCACGTTTCGTCCCAAATCCACGCTTCTTGGTCTGCTTGCCGTTGGGGGCTCGGTAGCGCACCATGTACCGCTTGCCGCCCGCGACGGTGTAGCTCTCGATGGTTGCCATGTGCTGAGACTATCCGGGGGTTACGCGGAGTCGCGGGTCTGCACAGTGCCCTGGTCAAGCCAGGCGTCCAGATCCTCGTGGGTGTAGCGGATGAGCCGCCCGACCTTGCGGAAAGTCGGCCCTTCTCGCAGGTAGCGCAAGTCTGCGAGCTTCTGCGGTGTCACCTTGAGGTAGGTAGCCGCTTCCTCAGGGGTCAGCCATTGGCGAGGAGCTTGGGCGAGGGCGGGACGAAGCTCATCGGCCACTTGGGCGGCTATGGCCCGTACCAGGGCAGCATCGACCACCGCGAGGTGCGCGGTCGTGTTCCTGGCCATTCATCTAGCGCATCACACATTTCGATTTTCACCCCTCCAGATGACGCGTTCTGGAGAAATTGGTCGAAAGAATTTTCCTGAATCCTGTTGTGTCCGAGTCGAACAGGGGGAGTGTTCGACTCATAGTGGCATCTGGGGTCAGTGCACGTGATGGCTTCGATGAAGCCGCTGCGGCACTCTTCTGAAATCCCAAGAAGAGTCTTACCCTGTTCGTTGTGAGGGTTGGTCATTGCGTTCAGCTGGCGTTAGAGACGTTGGAGGTCGCTAGGCGGCACGAAGGTGAACGCCGCAAGGTCTACGGAGAGGCGGCCATGCTTCACGCCTGCAACGCCGTTGATGGGACGGCAAGTAAGCGATTCGGCAGCAAGGAACCCAACGCTAAGCGGTTCACCAACATCATCCGTGAAGAGTTACTCGTCTTCGAGCACATCGGGATGCCTGCTATCGACCTGTACAGGACTCGCTTCCCCTACAAGATAAAAAAGCAAAGCTCTGATGGTCGGTCCGATATCGCGGATGTCCTCTATCACGTGCATCGCTGTGCACATGGTCATGGTGACGACGTTGAGGAAGGTTTCGAGCTACAGCTTTGCGGCGGTGTGGCGGGTAATCATTCGATGAGGTTCACCCCCGACGCGGTGAGATTGCCAGAGTCCGCGATCCTCGGGCTCGCTGCCATCGCCGTCCTTGCGCCGGAGAACGCTGACCAACGCGCTTGGGATGCCTCTATCCCGTGGGTCGGCGGCACACTCTCGGTTAACGACTGGTGGGGGCGAAAGACCGACTTCCTTGCCCTCGCGGAACAGGGCGGATACAACCAGTACAAGCTGGATATGACGCCGCCCGAGAACGTAAACGCACCCCTGAGTGAGATTGTAAGCAGTACTTTGGGGCGGACTTTGGACTAATGAATCAGCCTGGACGACCTCGCTAGTCCGCAATACGTGGGGACGTGCGCCCTTCTCGATTGCCCTCCTCGCCCATCCGTCCTAGCGTCGAGTCATGTCCGAAACCCCCACGCTCCGAGCGCATCTGATGGCTCTCGCCGAACTGTTCGATGAACCGCAACACGCCCGTGGCCCCGACGCCCAACGCTGCTCGGCTGACGAGAACCCGGAGGCGTGGGCGGCGCTGACGACGGGCTGGTCACGGGTTCTCGGGGCTGCCCGCACCCTCCAAGAGCGCCACGCCGCCGACAGTCGTGACGACGTGCTGGTCATGTGTTCCGACTCGGCACGGGAGTCGGCGGTATCCGAACTCCGTTGGTGCTGGGCGCGATTGGTGAACAAGTACGTCGAGGCGGTGGAGTCGGATGACTGAGACCGAGCCGCCCTTGACCCACGAGGAACGGCTGCTCATCGTCGGTCTGTATGTCGCTCTCAGCCAGTCCCAGAACCGAACACCTTTGGGACGACTCGGCTCCGAGAGGTCGTGTTACGCCGACCATGACATTCACGGTCTCAAAAGCCTGTCCCACAAGAGGATTCCCGAATCTCAGATGATTGAGGGTTTAGAGACATGTTGATTGGCTATGCGCGGGTCTCGACCGTCGAGCAGTCCACCGACCTCCAGCTCGACGCCCTCAACGGCGCTGGCGTCGAGCGAGTGTTCGTGGACGAGGGAGTGTCGGGCTCGGTCTCCTCCCGACCCGAACTCGACAAGTGCCTGGAAGTGTTGCGCGAGGGTGACACCCTGGTCGTCTGGAGGCTCGACCGCCTGGCTCGCTCCCTGCGGAACCTGCTGGAACTCGTGGAATCCCTGAGTGCCAAGGGGATTCACCTGCGCAGCCTCACCGAATCCATCGACACGTCCTCGGCATCGGGGAGGCTGGTTCTGTCCGTGTTCGGGGCGCTGGCTGAGTTCGAGAGGGCGCTTATCATCGAGCGGACGCAGGCTGGACTCCAGGCCGCGCGGTCGCGGGGAGCCAGGATTGGGCGTCCAGCGGCGATGACCGATGGACAGGTCGAGCAGGCTCGGACATTGGTTGGGGCGGGTCATCGGGTGCCCGAGGTGGCTCGGAGCCTGGGTGTCGGGAGGAGCACGCTGTACCGAGTGCTCGGGGAGTCGGGCTGACCCGTGGCCGCGCAGATCAGGGTGTTCCGCGCGAGGGCGGCTCCGAGCCGAAGGCTTGGGGTCGTCCGAGCCAGTGCGGGGGTGCTGGGAGGGTGCGGGGACGGGGAAACCCGTCACACGGGTGTTCGGAAACCCGTCACACGGTGGGGGAGTTTCCGGACGTTTTCGACCGGAAACGGTGACCCATGGATGACCTGATTGGTCGGATTGACGGACTGCTCGATGATGGGGACGACGAGTCTCTGGATGATTGGCAGTACCCGTGGTCAGACGCCATGCGGTGGGCTCCATCCGACACCGAGTTGCCCGAAGGTGTCTGGGACGATCAGCCCGACGCTGAGCTGGACTCGGGGTGGGACTATCACCCCGACACGCAAGTCCACGTGATCGCCGTTGAGCAGATAGACGAGTGGATAGCGTGTCTGGACACTCTGCCGCCCGCCGAGCGGGGCGACATCGACTGGTATGTCGTGTGCCACGTGCACAAGACCGCAGGGGAGCGTTCGGTGGATTGTGGCTGCGGAAATCCCAGAAGAGACGGGGATTCCCGGTAGCATCACGTCTCGTGACCCGTTCTCCCGTGCCTTATTTCGGTGGAAAAGCCTGGCTAGCCCCACGGCTGGCTTCGGTGTTGCCCGCACATAAACACTACATCGAGGTCTGCGGGGGCTCCCTGGCTGTCCTGCTGGCGAAGCGGCCCTCGCGCCAAGAGACCGTCAACGATTTGGATAACCACCTGATGACTTTCTGGAGGGTGTTGCGGGACCGTCCCGACGACTTGGAACGGATGTGTTCCCTGACCCCGCACAGTCGGGCTGAAAGGGCACTGGCGCAAGAGATTTCGAGTGAGCTGGACGAGCTGGAGATTGCGCGGCGGGTGTTCGTGGCGTTGACGCAAGGGAGGTCCGGGAGCCTCACGCGCACGGGCTGGCGGCACGACTTGCGACCCGTGTCCACCCCGATGCCCGTTGTTCTCCAGCGGTACGCGGGACGAATTGGTGCTGCCGCCAAGCGGATTCAGCGTGTGAGCCTGGAGTGTCGCCCCGCCGTCGAGCTGGTTTCGGCGTACGGTGGTGACCGTGGAAACCTGCTGTATGTGGACCCTCCGTACATCGTGGATAAGGGGGTTCGGCGCGGCGGGGAGTATCGGGTGGAGATGAGGTCGGAGAAGGCGCATCGGGAGTTGGCCGAGGCGTGCGTCGGGGCTGATGCGTCGGTCGTGGTGAGCGGATATGCCAGTGCGCTGTGGGACGGGATGCTGGATGGCTGGTACCGCTACGAGATTCCGATGTTGACGGCGCAAGGCAGCGGTGACGGCCGGCGGACGGAAATTGTGTGGTCGAATAGGGTGCTGGAGGGTCTGGGAGAGGGTGCCCATTTCGTCACAGAAGCGGAATCTGGTGACGAAATGGTGAGGTGTCTGGGGTGTGCAGCGGTGCTCCGTCAGCCGCGCCGTGGGAGGCGGAAAGTGTGGTGTTCGGCGGCATGTAGAACAGCGGCCTGGAGAGTGCGGCGCGATTCAGATGTGGAGGGGGAAGGGTTGGCCGAGGAAGGCGAGGCGGTGGGCTGAGCAGGCATTGTCCAGTCCCTACCGCGCGCCACGGTGTTATTCTCGCGTTAACTGGGAGGACTGTCGAAATGGCTGAGTCGTTGAATGTGGATCCTGGTGGACTGCGCCGAGCAGCGGGACGAAGCGATGACCTTGCAAGTGAGCTGAACAGCTCAAATATTGCTGGTTCTGCTGGTGGTTCGCAGCCCACCGCTGGCGCTGTGCAGTCCGTGCATGCCCTGATTTCGGGTGTTCGGGCTGATCAAGCGGCGTTCCTGTCAGGTCGGTCGGGGACTCTGCGCGCTGGCGCGAACGGGTACGAGAACACCGATGTTGGCAGCGCCAAGTCGTTCGGGGAGACGATGTAAGTGGCTGCCATCGCACCGTCGAAGATGCCGACGAAATCCCAGATATTCCAGTGGACCACCACGCATCTGCACGAGGCCGCGACGGCGTGGGAGAAGTTCGCTGACCAGTCCGAACAGGCGTTTGAGCAGCACGTCAACAACGTACGAGCGCCTAGCGGCACCGACTGGACGGGTGCGGGGGCTACTGCCGCTTACGACGATGCGCGTGAAGCCCAGGACATGGTGCGAACCCAGTGCTCCATCAAGAGGGAACTTGCGCGGATCGCGCGCCGTGGTGCTGAGGACATTGACGGGGCCAAGCGTGCGACCGTCAATGCTATCCAGGAAGTCGAGGGTAAGGGATACACGGTCAGCGAAGACCTGACGGTCACCGACGCCCGAAGCGGTGGCAGCGACTCCGAGCGCGCCGCCCGCAAGGCCGAGGCCCAGCAGCTCACCGAGTTTCTGCGCTGGCACGCACAGGGTTTGGCGTCCACCGATGAGAAGGTGGCAGGTGAGCTGACCGCCGAGGCGCGGGGCTTAGAAGGGCGCACGCTCGCTGGTGCCCAGGCGATGGACTACAAAACGGACAAGGGCAGTGGCGATGATTTGATTCTTCCGCCTGACTTGTCGGAGGCGCGTCGCAGAGCAATCGAATACGCTGACAAGTGGGCAGACGGAAATAACCCTGACTACAAGGTATATCCAGAAGACTGCACAAACTTCGTATCCCAGGCACTGCGCGCAGGTGGATTCAAGGACGAGGGCGACGGTTGGGACGACTGGCACCACGGCGACCGCGATGACTGGTATTACAACAAAGACACCTTCAACAGATGGAACCACGAATCACAAACCTGGAATAACGCCGCCGCATCTCATGATTACCTAACTCAGCATTCAGGGCGGGGACAGATTACGGGTGTGATGGGAACTCCTACCGCTAGCGGGCTTGATCCTCTAGCCCCGTCCAAGGCGGGACTGGTGCCGGGAGACCTTGTTTATTACAAGGACAATGCTGGGAAGATTGACCACGTTGCCGTCTATGCCGGACAGGTACGGGCAGCCGATGGCACCTTGATGGACGTAGTGGACCAGCACTCGGGGACGAATAACTTCCACAAGAGCTGGGCTCCGATAGACCCCTCGTTCATTGGCGGACCCGCCCAAGCGGAATTCGTGCATTTGAATTACCCGAACGGATGACTGTGTACAAAAACAGGTTTGGTGCTGGCGCTCTCACCGTATTCGTAGGTGCGGCGATACTGGCTATATCGGGTGTTGTTATCTTCTATACCCATCCAGACGAGGGGAACTCGTCGTCGGCAACCGTCTGGACTGCAATCCTCCTTGCGGGTGTGACAGCCCTCGTCGCCGGGGTGGTCCTGAGAAATTCGGCTCGCGGTTCGGGGGCATCGGCGAAATCCCGCTTCGGGCTTGCCTTGCTGAGTGTCGGAGCGGTTATCGCAGTGCTCATGGTTGCGTTCATGGGGCTCTTGTTGTTTTTCCCCGATGAAGACACGACCGCGCCAGAGCTGTCACACTTCACACCCGAGAAGCAACGGCAGAAAGCGCAGTCTGTCATCGATGGTTTGAATACGCGCGACTCCGCGAAGGCGGGGGTTCTGCGTGATTATCACGAGCATTATGTGAAGCCTGAAGAGCACGCCGCCGACCTGGCGCAAGAGCAGTCCATACAATCGGTGATTCCACCCATCGGCTGCCGCTACGTCTTGACGGACGTTCGGGATCAGGGGACACAAGGAACGAAAATCGTTCCGGGGCTCGTGCGCCCGATGCCGGTGTATCGGCTCGACGCAATGGTGAATCAGGAATGTCCCTCGCAGGACACGACGCCTCGAACCATTGGGATACTCCTGGTCCAGGCTTATGGACATTGGACGCCGATGGCTTTCACGTACTGAATCCGATGAACCTCCCCACCACCCCAGACGGCTTCAAATGCGTGCTGGCCGACCCGCCCTGGCGGTTCGGGAATCGGCGCTCGGGCATGTCGCCAGAGAGCGGGCTCAGACCGCGTTACGCCACCATGGCGCTCGACGACATCTGCGATATGCCCGTGCAATCCATCCTCGCGCAGGACGCGCATCTCTATCTGTGGGTGCCTAGCGCGATGTTGCCCGATGGGCTAAAAGTCATGCAGCGCTGGGGTTTTCGGTACACCACGAGTATCACATGGCTCAAGACTCGGCTCGACGGGGAACCTGACGGGTCGGGTGTGGGTTGGTATTTCCGAAATGCCGCTGAGTTGTTGTTGTTCGGTGTTCGGGGAAGCCTGCGGACGCTCCCGGCGGGCCGCTCGATGCCGAATGTGATCGCGGCACGGAGGCGCGAGCACTCACGCAAGCCTGTGGAGCAGTACTGGTTGATTGAACAGTCCTCGCCTGGTCCTCGGGTCGAGTTGTTCGCCCGCGAGGAGCGTCCAGGGTGGGTGTCATGGGGTGACGAGAGTGAGGGTGTTTCCGGTCGTTTTCGTCCGGAAACGCACCCTGTTCGGTGCCCCGTATGCCAGGGGGATTTGGCTCAACCGAGCACGGGAAGACGGCGGACGTGGTGCTCGGATTCGTGCAGGAAGCGGTATCGGCGAGCGGCGCTGGCGGGTGCTCAAAACCCGTTACATCACGGGTGAAAAGGGGGCGGATGTAACGGGTTTTGGGCGTACGTGTGGACGGTGCGGGCGGCACCGAGAGTCCGGGGCATCCCCGGACACCCGTCCCGTCCGAGAGCCCACTGACCAGCCCTTTCGTCGTCCGGGGTCTCGGCCGGGCGCCCGGACGGTGCTTTAGGGTTACCGACCCCCGGTAACCTGGCCGACCAGCACTTTTACCGTCACGGGGACTCGACAACCCCTGCTCAGCGGGCTCTTCGTGGACGGGGCACGCCCCGATGTCCGGTGGTCGTGACCACCCGGACACCGGAAACCGTGGGGAAATGGGGGCTGAACTGGGGTTTTAGGGCTCGGGTGTCCGGGGAGGGTCCGGGGATGTCCGGTGGGTTGGGGTGATGTTGTTGCCGCCGTAGCACTTCGGGTGAAGCGGGCACAGGGGGAGTGCTCGGTCGCTAGCGTTTCGTGGAGGCGGGGGACGTGACAGGAGTTCCCTGGATTGTTCGGTTGTTCGGGAGTGAGGGGATTGGGATGTCGGACGATGACAAGTGGAAGACGACTGCGGTGGTGCCGTTGGCACCCGGCATCACGACAAGATTTGGTAACAACGACTTTCCAGTCGTCTGCCTGATGCTGCAAGAGAAAGACACGAAAACGCGTGTCATGCCCGGTGCGCTGGACGGCAGTGGAGGGAAGCTAATCGACGCGACAGGAGGTCTCGCATGGTCGCCATCGGCGTGGAACCCAAGGGAGTCGGAACCAATAGCTACGACTGAGGATTAGGGACTCGATACCCCAGCTCAGCATGTGTTTTTACAGCTCAGTGCCCTGCTGATGGGCGTGTTGCATCGAGCACAACGGCAGAAACGGCACTTTTCGGCCACTAACTCTATAGAGGTAAAAATGCGTGTTTCTGGTAGCTGTCACGTCCCCAAGACCCTGACATCGCGCGTCTGGAGGGGGAGATAGTGTGTGTTTTTTCTGTATAGGGGTTAATGGCCGAAAAGTGCCGTTTCTGCCGTTGTGCTTAGCGCAACACGCGGAAAGTATTGTTGAGCTGGTCTTTTCGGTGCCCGAGGCTATCGGTTGAGTCGGCGGAGATGCTGTTTTGACCTGGCAGAAATGTCTGCGCGCCTGGCAGGAGTGGCCATACACCCTCCCGAATGTGACTAGCATCACATGATTGCTGGCAGCACACGATGGCCATTGAAGGAGGCCTAGAACGGGGCGAATGTTCCGTAAGACGCTCTGCCCAGGTCGTTCCTGGGATTCCAATCTCTTTCGCGACGTTCCGTAAGATTTCCGCTCCTGTTCGTGCGGATTTAGCAATCACAAATCGTGTCACGGGACGTGCAAATCTACTGCTAGTACGCCATTTTCGGTTGCATATGGGCAATTCAGAGCTAATCTCGATGATATGAGTGATGACATTGACTTGCTGCTCGGCGTAGGTGCTGCCGCAGCCCGCGTTGGACGCACCCGCAGAGCCGTGCACGCGGCTATCGCGGCAGGGCGGCTGCCCGCGCTATCGGTCCAAGTAGGTGGTGGGCGACGCGTTTGGCTCCTGCGCCAAGAGGACGTGGACCGCACCTGGAAGCAGAAGCGGAAAGCCGCCTAGACCCCTGAAAACGAATCAGGGTCAGCATCCCCGCCTGGAAACGAGCGCTGACCCTGACACCGAACAAGAAAGTCCGACATGACAACTGTAACACCAACTCTAACCTCTGAGTTGCCTGCGCAGCCGTTGAACGAGAAGGACCGTGAGGTCCTGATCGCGGGTGCGGCCTGCACCGCCGAGTTCCTCGAAACCCACCCGCACCTGGTGCGCTCCGTGGAGACCTCCGTGGACCTGCGTCTTGGCCCCGACCGAAATCCCTGGCAGCATTTGAAGTCTCGCACTCAGGGCCTGCTGTTCGTGTGGCACCCACTCGACGGCGGTGAGCCCCGATTCCAGTTCCGGTCGGACAGCCCCGCCGACGGTGAAGGGAAATACCAGTTCGAGCCAGCGCCTCGCGCCGCGAATCATGGTGTTGTCCGCCGTGGTTCCGACGACGGCAGGGTGCTCCTTGTCGAAGGATTCAAGAAGGCGTTGGCAGTCGCCTCGATGCTCGCGGAGAGCGGCGACAAGGACACATGGGTGCTGTCGATTCCGGGGTGCTCTGCGTGGAGCACGGGAGACTGGACTCCCGACATCGCCCTCGTGCGCCTCGCTGAGGGGCGAGAAGTGCTGATCTGCATGGACGCTGACGCCGGGAGCAACCCAAAGGTCTACGAAGGGGCTGAGCGCCTCGGTTCCGCCCTGTCGAACGCTGAGTCCATCCGCTACACCCAGGTGCCCGGCGGCGGCAAGACCGGGGTGGACGACTACCTGACCGCCTTGCCTGTGGACAAACGCGCCGCTGCCTGGAATCGGCTGGTGGACAGGGCCACGAGCAAGCCCGCATCGCGCAGGCCAAAGGCCCAGAAAGACTCGGCTCCCAAGAAGTCTCTCGCGCAGCAGCAGGCAGAGCTGTCTGAATCGGTCACTCAGGCATATGACTTCGTGAGCGGCCGGGTGAAGCTTCCGCCGCGTTTGGACGGCGGGGTGTGGTTGCGCGACGGCGGTGGCTTGGACGCTGACATGCTCGTGCGAGTTGTCGCGGAGTCGGACATCGCGCCCATCGCTTTGGCCGCTGACGGCACCGTCGCTGTGTACCGGCAGGGCGTCTACGACACGAGTGATGCGGGTTTCCCCGCGCTGGTGTCCACCCTGCTCGGCGCGCATTTCACTACTGGGCACCTGGCCAACGCGACCGCCAAGGCTCAAGCGATGCTGCACGCAGCAGGGCTCAGACTGCCTGATCTCGCGCCTCATCAGATGTTGAACCTGCGCAACGGCATGCTCGACTTGCGCACGCTGGTCCTGCACCCGCATGACCCGAAGTACCTGAGCACCCGACAGATTCCGGCGGACTGGAATCCCGACGCGGCGTGCCCCACCTACGACGCCTGGCTATCCGACCGGGTGGGGCCATTCCAGGTCGAGCTGGTGGAAGAGGTCATCAGCCAGTTCCTCGACCCGAGCCTCACCCCCGCCAGGGCGTTGTTCCTGTTCGGCCCGTCCCGCTCGGGAAAGTCCACAATCCTGCGGCTGGCCGAGAAGCTCGCGGGCGGCGAACAGTACGTCTCCGGGCTGACATTGCAGCAACTGGCCGACAACCAATTCGCCGCAGCCGAGTTGTATGGCCGCGCCATCAACGTGTGCCCGGATCTTCCCAAGGACCACGTGAACGACTTGTCCGTCTTCAAGCGCGTGACGGGCGACGACAAAATCACGGCCAATCGCAAGTACGGGAAAATGTTCCACTTCCGCGCCAACTCGCTGTTTCTGTTCTCGGCGAACACGATTCCCACCATTTCCGTGGTGGAAGGCGACGCTTACTTCGCGCGCACTGTGCCCGCCGCGTTCCCCAAGTCCTACAAGAACAAGGAGAACCCCGCAATCGAGAAGCAGCTCCTCACGGAGCTTCCGGGGATTCTCGTGCGGTGGGCCACGGCCCGCCAGCGCCACATCCTCTCCGGGTATCAGTGGCAGGCGGCGCATCCCGCCGTCAAAGCGCACTTCGAGTCCTCGTCGGACAGGGTGGCGCAGTTCGTCGCGCAGTGCTGCACGGTTGGCGTGCGGCCCATGGCCAAAGCGGTCGGCGGCAGCTTGGGTATCCGTCGCGAGCGCGGTCTGGGAATGAGCATCGAGGATGCCTGGCTGGTCGGTGAACCGCTACCGATTAAGAGTTTGTTCAAGGCGTTCGACACGTTCCGCACGGGTGAAGGCCAATCGGGCGGAATGAACTTGAAGACGTTCCGCGCCCGCATCGAGACGCTCCCCGGGGTGCGGGAAACACGGAACATCGCGGGCGCGCGCGTCCTCAATATTTCCGTCAAGCCCCAGGAGGAGTGGGGAGCCCGCGCCGACACGTACGGCTCGCTGATTCCCCTGCTCTTCCCGAACGACGACGGTGGGGAAGACCCGGACACTCCGGACAATGTGACGCCGATTCGTAGTGACGTAGCGGTGACACCGCCGCCACTCGACGAGGATGACGACGAGGACGAGGACGACGGCGATGCGGATCCTCGCGGGGGCAGCACTCCACCACCTCCCGCATCTACGCCGAAGCCGAAGCCGACCACGGCGGCACCCTCGGCCAAGGGGAAGCCGAAGGCCGCGCCCGCCAAGGTCAAGCCCACTCCGACTATTTACTACGCCTCCGACCTGTCCTCGTCGTCCGCGCCGACTTTCGGCTCGGCTGTCGAAGAGCTGTTGAACGCGCTCGGTCCCGAGGCCAAGTTCCGCCCGTTCAACATCGACTCGCTGATTGAGCGCGCCGAGGCCGAGGCCCACGCAGGGGGCGGGGAAGCCGCTGTCGAGGAGTTGCGCGTCCAGGTCGCCAGGCTCCGCGCCGAGCTGGACGAGCGGCTGGCACGGACAAACATCTGGGGAATCACGAGCAGAAGCGACTACCGCACCCAGGGGGACGTGACGGGCCGTGACTAGCCAATCCCACTCCAGCTCAACAACAATCGGCCATATGAGCACCATCCTCACGCAGACGGAACTCGCGCAGCGCGCGCATCACCGCGCCACGCGGTTCTTCTGGGCCTGGTTAGCTGGAGCGACCGCCGTTTCGCTTATCGGGAACGTCGCCCATGCGGTGCTCACCGCCACCGAGAGCACCCGGTGGCTCGCGGCAGCGGTAGCGATGGTGCCGCCCACAGTGCTGCTGGCGTCGGTTCACGGCATCGCCGTGCTGGCCAAGACAACCGCCTCGGGCCGCGTGTATCGAGCCGCCGTTGCAGCCACCACGGGCCTCGCACTCGGCGCGTTCCTGTTGAGTTTCGTCGCGCTGCGCGACCTCGCGGTGATCGCGCACATCCCGCGTCAGCTCGCGTTCGTCTTGCCCTTGGTGATTGATTTGGCGATTGGCGTCGCGACGCTCGCGCTCGTCGCCGTGGGGGATAAGCCGCCCCGCCGCGTCGCCCAACGCGCCGCATCACCCCAGGTCAGCAAACCTCCAGCGTCCAGCAGCGCGCCGCGCCCAATCACCTCAAGCGCGCCCGACGCATCGCGTCCCGCGTCGCGCGCCGTCTCCACGGCCGCGCCCAACGCGACGCGCCCCGCGCCGCCCAGCGCGCCGCAGGGGAGTGGTGACGCGCCGAGTCCCGCGCCAGAACTCGTCGCGCTGGCCGAGCGCATCGTGGAATCTCGCGCCGTCCGTCAGCCCGTGGCCACGGTCGCTCGGATCCTCGCTCTGTCGGAGACTGAGGGGCGGAAGAACATCGTGGCCGAGCGAGCGGGCGTCCATCATTCGGTCGTGAGCAAGGTGCTGTCCGAGGCCGAGACCCAGCGCCGCCACGGCCTCCAAGCCGTGTCCTGAGCCAGTTTGCCCGCCCGCTCGACCCTCTGGTGACCCCGATTTCGTAAGGCCGCATGGAAGATGCTCCGTAAGACTGGCCGTAAGGGGCTCCGTAAGACGCTCCGTAAGATTCCCGAGCCCCTTGATTTCGGGTGAGAGCACACTCGCATAGGGCCTGCTAGGAACACCCTTTCACGGCCATCCGAGCGCCCCTCGCACCCTTGCTCCCGAGCCCTCTCGTAACCCCGCCCGTAAGAGCCCTCAGCGCCCCATTTCGCCCGTCCCATAACCCTTCTCGGCACTCCGCATCTCCGTGCCGTAAGAAGAACTCCCTCCCCAGCGCCACGCCCGATGCTCGCTGCCGCCCAAGGCTTCGCCTCGGACGACACCTCGCGGCGAACCTTCTGACCTCCCGAGAACCCCAGTGACCTGGACTTTTCCGTCAGATTTACTCTCACACTCAGTAGCATCTATGGCTTCTGACCTGCGGAAACACCCCGCTCTCGCAACTTCTCGTGTCTCCCGTTTCCCCTAAACCCCAGCTCACGGGCGGTTCCTGACCAGATAGCAAACGGTGGTGTTAATGCCAGAGTAACGGGAAAGCCTGGTAGACACCGGGATTGGTGAAATCAAGGGTTGACACAGCGAATATTTTGATTAGAATTAGTTAATAGCTCACGGAACTGCTCGCGCAAGCGCTCCCAGCCCGTGAGCATGGCTTTTGGAGGTGAGACCGAGTGGGCAAGTGGATTGGCGTTACAGTCCTTGCGCTGCTGGGCTTCTCACTTCTCGGTGGTCAGTACAGCCTCATTGGTCTCGTCATGTTGGCGGGCGCGGGGCTCATCATCTGGCTCGCCATTCGGGGCTCTGGGAGTTCCCGGAGCTACTCGGTGCCCGCCCGCCCCGGACAGCTTTCTTCGGCTCGATTCGACGCTCGGGAGGAACTCGCGTCCGCCGAGCACAGCGCGGCGCGCATGGTTCGTGCCGCCCAGGAGAACGCGGAAGCTGAAGGGCGCGAGGCGCTTCGCGCCGCCATGACGTTCCTCGCCTCCGAGCCGAGGTGGATGTGATGGCGTCCTCGAATCGCGCCGCGCGGTGCGCGGCCCAGGCGCGTCAGCAACACGCGCGCGATGAATTTATGTGGCGTCAGGATGTCCGCAGGGCGGAAGCCGCGCACCGTGACCTGCTCCGCGACGCCGACCAGGCCGATGCCGAACGCGAGCGCACCGCCGAGCGCGTGAAGACCATCATGGCGCGGGCACAGGCGGACGCCGACCGCGCGGTGGCCGAGGTCGGCAAGCGATTCGCCGCTGAGGAGAAGCGTTTGTTGGGACAGCCCGTAGTGCGGTACACGGGAGCGACCCGCGCCTTGGCGTCGGGCGTGATCGTGTGGCACTGGCGCGCTGCGTGCCCGCCCGCGCTCGCCGCGCGGTTGGGTGTTGGTCGCTCGGATGCTGGCCCCCTCGCGGTGCTGCGACCAAACGGTGGATTGGTCGAGACCGATAGCTGCCCTGACGTGTTCGCGGGACTGGACGCGACATTGTTGGACGACGCGGAGTTCATGGCGTGGGCGAGAACAGTGGCTGAGCTGTGGCACGGGGACGTGCAGCAGCGATACGGAATTCTCGGCACGTTGAGGGATGACGACTGGTTCGCGAGGTTGGCGGAGAGCGCTGGAATCGCGGACTCGCAGACGACCTCGGAGACACTCAGTGGACGGTATGGGGCAGTCGAGCGGAAAGTCGCCACGGTCGGGATTCCGTCCATCGCGGGTGTTGAGATTGGTCAGGACGGGTTGGAGCTGGCGTTCTCCCACAGCTCGAATGCGAGCGCGGCGAAGTGGACAAAGGGTCTCGACCTGCTGCGCAATGGGTTCCGCGCGGCGGGCATGGACTCCTCGAATTTGCGACTCGCGGATACCGCCGATGGCGGGGTGGTGATGCGCTTTGACGATGCTCCGAGTGCCTTTCCCGACGCGGCTGCGCTTCCGGCGCCTGTGCCCGCTGCCACTGTGGATGACGCCGTTCGTCGGGTGCCCGAGGCGCGCTGGCCCGTGGGGTGGGATGCACGAGGCAACCTGATCGCTCCCACTGTCACCAGCACTCGGCATTGCATCGCGGCGGGGCAGCCTGGTGTCGGTAAGTCGGTGTGGGTGCGCAGCGTTGTTGAGCAGTTTCGGCTCAGCGGGTGGGAGATTTATCTCGGCGACGGCAAGGGCTCGGACTACGCGGCTTTGGCCGAGCAGCCGAATGTGCGGATGGTCAGTAGCGAGCCCGCGCAGCATCTTCTGCTCGTGGCCGAGGTGTGTGCCGAATTGGAGCGGCGTCGTGCCGAGGCGAAGATCGCCAAGCGCACGACGGCAGAACCGTATGCCCGATACCCGGGCATCCTCCTCGTGCTCGACGAGTTCGGAACCATGAAATCGGAGGTCTCCGAGCTGGATAAGAAGAACGGGCTGGAGCTGTTCATGGCACGGCTGGCACGGATTATCCGAGTGGGCAGGGAAGCAAGGATCGTGGTGCTCATCGCCGCGCAGGACGTTTACGCCGACACCATTCCTGTGTCGTTGCAGGACCAGTTCGGCCTTGCTGTCTTGCTGGGTGTGCCAGGGGAGCGCACTGTCACGGGAACCTTCGTTCCGGAGAATCTGCGCGATGATGCACGCCGTATCGGTGGGCGGTTGACCCACCCAGGACGTGCGTTGTACGTCGATAGGGTCGGCAAGCAGGTTGTGGAGGTGCAAACCCCCTACTCCTACTCACCTGGCTCGGTGGTGTTGGCGAAGGCACCCTCAGATGAGGTTCGCACCATCTGGGAGCAGAGCGCGAAAGTCGCTGGCTCACTGCCGAGTCTGTATCCCAGGCTCGGCATCAAAGCCACTGCGGACTGGCGTAAGGGTGGCGCTGAGACCATCGCGGACACCGAGGTTGTCGTGCTTACCGACAGCGGAGGCAACCTCCTTGCTGGAGCTGAAAAGTTCGACCCACTGAGCGACCAGTGGGCGGGCGGAGAACAGATCGGCACGCTGAAACCCCGACCGGGCTCGACCACTAAAAGCCCTGTCACGCCCCCTGTACCCGCACCCGCCGACGAGCAGTCCGAGTCGGTCGAGGAACAAGAGCAGACCGAGAAATCAGAGGAGAACACGGTGACGAAAAGACCATCCGCAGGGGGGTATTCACTATGAGCAGGCATGTCGTCGCACTTGACCCTGTGACCTCGGGGTGCTCGATTGTCCTGATAGCCGAGGACTCTCCAATCCCTCTGGTGAAGTGGGTTCCCGCGCCCTCGGCGAACAGCAACAGGAGCATCGCGGCTACCGTTCACCGCACCACGCAGACCGCCGAGGGTGTGCTGGATTCTGTTCTCCGCAGCGGGAAGCCAGCTCTCGTTGTGATGATGAAACCCCTCTGCGACCCCATCCACGAGGATCCCAGCGGCCCTCGGCGCATGATGCTTTCGGGCGAGATCATGCGACGACTGGTGGACGCGGATATCAAGGTAAGCGAGATCCCCCCGATGACTTTGGTGAAATGGGTGTTGGGTCGATTCGTCGGTGGGACAGCAGGACGCGAGTCGGTCACGAAGACGATGAAGGACAAGTTCACGGGCATCGACACAACGGACTTGGACAGCCGATTCCGCTGGAGCACAGTCGCACTGGCTGCGGCAGGAGCCCTGGCTGTGGGCATCCCAACCCGACTCGACGTGACGGACGACCGACTCAAAAACTTGAAGCTGATGGTTCTCCCGAGCACGTGGACACTGCCCAGCTCGGCTGCCGAATGGCACCAGAAGCACTCTATTCAGGAGGTATCAGCATGACTCTCAAGCGAATTGGCGCGGTGGTTGGACTGAGCGCCGTCCTGGCCGCTGTCCCGCTGACGATGCTCGCCACCGAGGACGGCACGACGGGCGCGATGCCCGTGGCCGCTGCTGCGCCCACGACTTTGTACCCCGGGGATCCTGGATATGACGATGCCAGGCAGTGGGAGAAGAACCTGCCGAGCTACACACCACCTGCGACCGCTACTCACACCGTCACGGTGACACCGACCACGACCACAAAGCCCGCACCGTCGAAGAGCACGGGCGGCGGCAGTGGAATACCCTGGTGGGTTTGGCTCGTCGGAACCATCGCCGCTATCGGTGGATTGCTGTGGTGGGGCACGACGCTCGACGGCGGGAGTTCCGCACGCACGGCGCGCGACGACGACGATGATGACGACGGCGGCGACGACGGTCAGTACCCGACTCCCCGCAACTCCGCCGAGGAAGCTGTGCTCGACCGCTGGGAAGAGCGCGAGGAAGCCCGCGAGCGTGCGGGTGCCTTGCCCCGCCGTTACCCGACCACCACCGAACTGACCGAAATGGCTCGGCTCGGAGTGCAGGACTACGACCAGCTTCCGGAGAATTCGGTGATGAGCTACCCCGCCATCACGAGCACGCCTGTCCCCGAGGTGGTTCCGTATCCCGAGCCGACGAGCGTTCCCGTGCAGCCCGCCCCGAGTGGCTCTCTCATGGACAGGCTCGGCGGCAAGTAGGCCTCAACCCAGACAAAACATCTGACCGACCATCAGAGAAATGAAGAGAAATGAAGAAAAACCTGATCCTCGCAGCCGTGGCAGCGAGCGCAGCGGCGGTCGGTCTTCTCACCGCCCCGCTCGCGGGCGCTGACCCGACACCAACCCCGACTCCTGGGGGCTACCAGGACCACCCGAACCCAAAGTCCTGCGCCGACGCTTGGGATTTCGACCTGTGCCGCGCCACGCACGGCAAGGACATGGGGCAACCCCCGTCCTACATCCATGTCCCATCGGCTTCCCCCGTGTGGACGGGGGCGGGACGATGAAAAGACTTGTCGCAGCGGGTGTCATGGCTCTCGGCATCCTGAGCGCTCCGCCCGCTGGTGCCGACCCGCAACCCTGGTGCACCTGGTCACCCGAGCTGGACACCCACTCGTGCGATTTAATCGTCGGAGTTCCTCCGACAGGGGAACTGGTCGATGGTCCAGGGGACTGGTCTACCCCAGAGACCCGCACGAGGGGATAGCGTGTGACCATGACTATCTATCAATCCCGGCCGGACACAAGGTATCTCGTGTCCCTGGTCGCCGCGCTCGGCGTGGGACTCGGGGTGGTGGGGTGCTCGACTCACCCCACCACCCCCACGGGGGCGAGCGCGGCGGGGACGATCAGTTCGGCGTCGGCTCAGGGCCTGGTGGACGTGGAGCAGGTGTGGGCGAGTCATCCGATGCCAGACTGCTCACGCGTTGTTATTGGAAATGCAACAGCGTCACCAGGATTGGTGCTTCCCGACGATGCGAGCGTTGCTCGGCAGCTCACGGGTGTCCGTAGTCCAGGGTCTGGGGAATGGGTGCGGAGCAAGTTGGGGTGGGTGACACAGGAACTGGCTGCGACTCGCGCGGACATTATCGACGCGAATAGTCCTGACGATAAGTCCATGTTGGACGGGTTCACGAGATACGTCGAGCATGTCAAATCCGAGTTGATTGCAGGACATGACATTACAGATTCTATCGACAAGACGTACCCCGAAGGATGTTCCTGACTGATGGCACCAAAACCCGATGTCGAGATGCCTCTCGATGACCCGTATGCCCTGATTGGAACGCACTGGCCATCTGAGTCGGAGAGCGCGTACCACGTCGCTGAGGTCGTGGCGGATGACGCATCGACCGCTGCCCGAACACAGGCCGAATCTGCTGACGATGCTAAGCGTCAGACCGATGAAGGCATGCAGGGCAGGACAGCTAACAGTGTGTCAGAAGGATATTCGAGCATCGCGGGCCAGCTCCGCCAGGAGAGTGCCGACTTCACCGCAATCTCTGGATGGATGTTGGACGCCGCCGGGAAGATTCGTGCGGCCAAGAAGCACATCGCGAATCTTGTCAGTACGGGTACGAGCGAAATCAAAGACGCCATCACCAGCGAGACGGCTGGCACCGCTGTTACACCGTCATCAACAGACCTCACCGCGAAGTACAGGGATGACATCGCTGGTGTCGCAAGCAAGCTGACCACCGACCTTGACGACATTGGCCACAGCCTTGCAGGCGCGCCAGGAGCTTCCACCACTCCGAGCTACACGAGTGTTCCCATGACGCCGAGCGCTCAGCAGCCTGATCCTCACGCGGTCGTGACGGCCTATAACACAGGCCAACACCCCGTCGTCGAGGCGCAACGCCTGCCGGAAATGCCCCGTGCGATGAGCACCTCGACTGTCGAGTTACCAAGCACGCCAAGCGCACCAGGGAGTACCAGTGCTCCCGCAGCCCCTGTGAATCCAACCCTCGCGGGACTCATCTCGGGGAGCGGTCCAGCGAGCACTCCGATATCTCCGAGCGCCAGTTCCCCGCACGGCTCGGCGTCGAGTCCGCTGAACACCCCCGCAGGACAGGGACCACGTGGCGCCGAGCAGCGCCAGGCCCCCGAGCACCACACTCCTGGACTGCCCAACACCCCGTCCATTCCATTGCCTGATCTGCCCGCCGTGGCATCGGACATCGCCACGGCGGTCACCAGCTCGGTAGGACATCAGCTCCCCGCCACGAGCATGGCACCCGCCACACCTCTCGCGCCCGCGAGCACGGGATTCACTCCAGGGACCAGCGGCACCTCTCCAATTCCCTCGGGGCTCGCGCCAATCGGCGGAGTACCGACCCCGCCACCCGTAACTCAGTCAGTAACACCCGCACCGCAGGGAACGCCAGCCTCCCCGCCACCAGGAGTCCAGACCCCCAGTGCTCCCCAGACTCCTGCATCAGCACCAGCTCCACGCGGTCCCGTGGTGGACGCCGCTTGGCTGCAAAGGACTTATGGGCTGGCCCCTGGTGTGGAACTCCCCAAGGATGAGAACACCTCTGTGACGGCACTATTCATCGCTTACCTGCCCGAACCCGAGGCTCGCCTGCACCGTGCGCTGGCTTCACTCTGTCACCAATTCGAGCAGGCGGGGTGGGCTCAGCCACTCGCTGTGGCCAGCATTCGGCGGGGGTTCGAGAGTCGCATCGTCTATGCCACGGCAGACGCCCTGTCTATCCACCCAGCGGGCATCCTCCTGCCCGCCGAGGTGACCCCGTTGGACGAGATGACAGGAATCTCAACTCATTCCGACCTTGAGGGCAGCCTCATGGTCGCGGACAAGCTCACCAGCCTCATTCCCTATGGATGGGAACTCGAAAGCATGTTGAGCACCGTGCCCGCCGACGAGAACAGCCAGTCCGCCGAGCAGTATCGGGAACTGGTGCAGGGTGGGGAGTTGCTGGAATGCAAGGTTTCTCGTGGTCGTGAGGGTGTGACGGACGCGGAGGCTCTGAGGGTGTTCGCTCGGGCTGCTATTGGCTCGGCAGGCTGCTCCGACTTGGACGTGGAGTCCGCTCGGCTCCGAGGGAGTCGGTGGGTCGGGGTTCAGCCGCAAGGTTATGTCGATGGTCTGAGTCGGTGGTATCTGTCGGATGCCGCAGAAGCGATGAGCGCGGGCCGCTGGGGAGAAGCGGTGTACGCCAGCGAGAACTACATGTCCATCCAGCAGTCGAGAAGCCAAGCGGCATAAGGAGGATTAGATATGTACACACGAGAGCAGCATGAAGCCATCCAGGCCGCATACGCCCGCTCGGCTGAGCGCAACGCTGCGCTCGCGGCGACATTCATGTGCATCGAAGCGCTGAATTGGACTGACCGTCCCACGGCTCACGAGGAGTTCCTTGCTGCGATGGACGCACACGCCGAAATGCGCAAGGCAAGCGATGCGCAGCTCCAGTTCGAGCTGGAAGTGGCGCAAGGGAAATGGGACAACCTGTTGGGCGAGCGCCCGTGACGCAAGAGGAACTGAGCGCACGTGCCGCCGAGTTGGCCGAGCGGAGTCGCGCGACGAGTGCCCGTGCCGCCGAGTCGTTGAAAGCTCAGTGGCTGGCCAAGCCGAATGGAACTCATGTCATCGAGAGAAGGAGAAGGACTGATGTCAGGAACTGTCGCGACGAGTGGTGACCCCATCGTCCAGGCGCACAGGGCCGTCGCGCAGTCGGCGCGGGAGGCGGCTGCGGGGCTGCCCGTGGTGGAGTCGGAGGGCATGAGAACGGGGCACGCAGAACTGTTGGAAGCCGCGCTGGGGGAGACCAAGAAGGTGTTGGGGGCGCTGGCGCACGTGGCCGACATCGGTGCTGGGGGTGCGTGTGCGCTGGGGGAGCAGGATCGCGAGAACGGTCGGCGGTACGAAGGCTGGGACGCTCCCGAGTTGCAGCGGCGAGGGGAGCCGACAGGGGAGGCACGGGTGGTGTGAGTGAGGGAGGTGAAGTGATGGCAGAGAACGAGTGCGGATGCGAGCGCACAGTTTGGGCGGTGCTCGACGAGCTGGGAGTCGAGTACGAGCGCATCGGATGACGCGTCCACACACCGAATAGGGTCTCGGAGAGCGAACTCCGAGACCCTATTCGGTGTGTGGACAACTCTTGGGCGCGACCGTTTGTGCCCAAAATGTGCCCACGGGGGCAGGAAACCACCTAGCCCCCGCCTATGAAAAAACCTCCCACCTGCGGTAACAGGTGGGAGGTTATCGGTGGGCGAAGGGGGACTTGAACCCCCACGTCCCGAAGGACACTGGCACCTGAAGCCAGCGCGTCTGCCATTCCGCCACTCGCCCCAACGACCGCGGCAGCTTATCACGATCAGAACCCCACCTCCGAACCGCGAATGGTCCGGGCGGGCACCTGAGTACCCCCAGATCACCACAAACAGCGTGGATAGATGGCCTTTTGGTGCCAAGACGATGTCCTCTCGTAATAGAGGAGTGGGTGCCGACGATCATCAAACCGATACCATCTACTCGAGATCCGCTCGCGGCGGTGCGCTGTGCCATGCGCTCAGCACCTCCCACGCGATCGCCGAAAGGAGGAAGGCATGGGAATTGTCCAGCGCTTTGAGCGCAAGCTTGAAGACGTGGTCGGCGATGCCTTCGCCCGGGTATTCGGCGGCAGCATCGTGCCGCAAGAAGTGCAGGCCTCGCTGCGCCGTGAAGCCGCCGACGGCGTCCGGTCGGCCGGCCAGGGGCGGCTATTGGCTCCCAACGAGTTCTTTGTTCTCCTCAGTGCCTCAGATCACGAGAAAGCGGCCGACGATCGCGATCTCGACCCAGACACGTTCGCCGAACTCCTGCGCGAATATATTCGCGATCAGGGGTGGCAAACGTATGGTGAAGTTGTTGTCCGATTCGAACAATCACCAAACTTGCACACCGGCCAGTTTCGTACGCGCGGTGTGGTCAATCCCGATAGCAAGCGGGACCGTACGCACGGCGCCGTGACGACTGCCCCTCCGACCCCGGATCCACAACCAGGAGCATCCATGACTGACAACCCAGGTCCCCAGCAGGGACGCCCCGGCGAAGAGTACGGCCGAGAGGACGACCGGTACGGGCGTCCCGACCAGGATCCGCGCGCTCAGCAGCCGCAGGGCGGCCAGGGATACCCGCCGCGTCAGGGTGGCTACGAGGGCGGTGGCTACGGACAGGGCCAGCAGTACGGCCAGGACTATGGTCGTCCGCCCGCCGGCTACGAGCAGGGCGGCTACCAGCAGCGCCCACCACAGCAGGGCGGTTATGACCAGGGCGGATACGGTGGCGGTCCCGACTACGGTCGGCCCCCCGCCGCGCCCCAGCAGGGTGGCGGGTACGGCGCCCCGCAACAAGGCGGATATGGCGAGCCTCCACGCCCCAACTACGGCGAGTACGAGCAGGGCAGTGGCTACGGCGGCGGGCAATACGGCGGTCAGCAAGGTCCCCCTCCGGGCCAGGACTACGGGCGTCCCCCCGCCTACCCGCAGCAAGGCGGATACGGCGCTCCGCCGCAGCAGGGTGGCTACGGATCACCCCAGGGTGGCTACGGCGAGCCCGAGTACGGCGACTACGAGCAGGGCGGCTACCAGAGCAGCCCCGACTACGGCGCCCCCGCGGGCGGTCCGGGTGCCGGTCGCACCACCGTCACGCTGCAGCTTGATGACGGCAGTGGCCGCACCTACCAGCTGCGTGAGGGCACCAATGTGATCGGTCGCGGACAGGACGCTCAGTTCCGGCTTCCGGACACCGGCGTTTCGCGGCGCCACCTCGAGGTGCGCTTCGACGGACACGCCGCACTGCTGTCGGATCTGAACTCGACAAACGGCACCACCGTCAACAACGCTCCGGTCACTGAGTGGCAGCTGGCCGACGGAGACATCATCCGGCTGGGACACTCCGAGATCATCGTTCGGGTCCAGTAGGTAACCGAGGAACAGCGACCGAATCGGCAACACCGCGTTCGACACAGGCCGCTGTATCGGCCCCCGGCCGGTGCGTCTGACAAGTATCGTTGCCCTGCCGAATATGTCCGGTCTGCCGGACACCCTCGCCGAGGCGCGATGGACCAGCGAGAGGAACGACAACCGGATGCAGGGACTGGTGCTCCAGCTCACCCGCGGTGGGTTCCTGTTGCTGCTGTGGGTGTTCATCTGGTCGGTACTACGGATCCTGCGCACAGATATCTACGCGCCGACCGGTCAGCTGATGGCCAATCGCGGACTGAATCTGCGTTCCATCCGTCCCGCGAAGACCAGCCGGAGGCAGATGCAGTACTTACTCGTGACCGAAGGTGCCCTGGCAGGTACCCGGATCACGCTCGGTACCCAGCCGATTTTGATCGGGCGCGCCGACGACTCCACGCTGGTCCTCACCGACGACTACTCGTCGACGCGGCACGCGCGGCTATCGCCACGGGGGTCGGATTGGTACGTAGAGGATCTAGGATCGACCAACGGCACATATCTGGATAGGGAGAAGGTGACGACGGCGCTGCGGGTTCCCCAGGGGACGCCGGTACGGATCGGTAAGACAGTGATCGAGCTGCGCTCGTGACACTGGTACTTCGCTACGCCGCGCGTAGCGACCGCGGACTGGTGCGGTCGAACAACGAGGACTCCGTCTATGCCGGCGCCCGGCTTTTGGCATTGGCCGACGGGATGGGCGGGCATGCCGCCGGCGAGGTCGCCTCTCAGCTGGTCATCGCCGCATTGGCACCACTCGACGACGACGAGCCCGGCGGCGATCTGCTGGATGCTCTGGCCGACGCCGTCTACGCGGGCAACGGGGCAATCGCCGATCACGTGCGCGCCGAACCCGAGCTGGACGGCATGGGCACCACCCTGACGGCCTTCCTGTTCGCCGGGAAGCGGTTGGGCATGGTGCATATCGGCGATTCGCGCGCGTACCTGATGCGCGACGGCGAGCTCACGCAGATTTCCAAGGACGACACCTTCGTCCAAACCCTTGTCGACGAGGGTCGCATCACACCTGAGCAGGCACACAACCATCCGCAGCGCTCGCTCATCATGCGTGCGCTCACCGGGGCGCCGGTCGAGCCCACCCTCATCATGCGCGAGGCACATGCCGGCGACAGATACCTGCTGTGTTCTGACGGCCTGTCCGATCCGGTCAGCCACGAGACCATCACCGAAGCGCTGGAGATCGCCGACGTCTCTGCCGCGGCCGACCGGCTCATCGAACTGGCGCTGCGCAGCGGGGGCCCCGACAACGTCACCGTCGTCGTGGCCGACGTGGTGGAGCTGGACTACGGGCAGACACGGCCGATCGTGGCCGGTGCGGTATCCACCGATGCCGACACCGATACCCCGCCGCCGAACACGGCCGCCGGGCGCGCCGCCGCGATCCAGCGCGCACTGAAGGAACCCGAGCCCACTGAGGACGAATCCGATAGTGCCGCAGATGAATCCGACGGCTCCAAGCCCAAGAAGCGGCGGCTGCGCTGGCTGATCGCCGCCATGCTCGTGGTGCTCATCGCAGTAGCGGGCCTGGCAATCGGCCGCAGGGTGGTACTCAATAACTATTACGTGAGCGCCTACGAGGGCAACGTCTCCATCATGCAGGGCGTGCAGGGCTCGCTCCTGGGGTATCGGCTGCAACGTCCCGACCTCGTCGGCTGCCTCGACAGCCGGGGCGACATGTCCCTGGTGAGTTACGGCGAGTCGTCCAACCTGTCCTGCAAGTACCTGAAGGTTTCGGACCTGCGGCCATCCGAGCGCCAGCAGGTGGAAACCGGCCTGCCGGGCGGCACTCTCGATGAGGCCATCAGTCAGCTGCGCCAGCTCAGCAAGAATGCGCTGCCGCCGTGCCCGCCGCCCGCGCCCAGGACGCCGCCGCCCGCTCCGGCCACCGCGGGGCGCACTCCGACCACCACATCGGCCAGCCCGAGCACCGTCACCGCAAAGCCATCGCCGACGACGTCGACGACCCCGAGCACTCCAGGCGCCAGCACCACGCCGACCACAACATCCACTCCTGCGCCGGCCCCGCTGCCGTCGCCGCCACAAGAGCCGGGTGTCACCTGCCGGACCGTGTCATGACGACGGCGCCCCAAACCGCGGTAGGACCCAGTGGAAGGGGCAGCGGAGCCGTTGCGGCGCCGCCCACTCAATCAACACGACGCAGCGCGGAGTTGGGGCTCCTCGGCTTCGCTGCCGCCATCACCACCACCGCCCTGGTCCTTGTCGAGGCCAATCTCGAACGCGGGCTGTCCTGGGACTTACTCGGTTACGGCTTTGCCTACCTCGCACTTTTTGCCTTGGCGCACATGGCGGTCCGCCGCTGGGCACCGTACGCGGATCCGCTGCTGCTGCCGTGCGTCGCGCTGCTCAACGGCCTCGGCCTGGTAATGATTCACCGGCTGGACCTGGTACACGCCTACAACGACGGCAACACCGATCAGGTCGGGGACAACAACGCCACACAGCAGATGCTGTGGACCATGGTCGGTCTCATCGCGCTGGCCGCCGTGCTCGCCACTCTCAAAGATCATCGCGTGCTGGCCCGATACGGGTACACCTTCGGCATCGTCGGCTGCGTGCTGCTGGCCATCCCCGCGCTACTGCCCACTTCAATGTCCGAGCAGTACGGCGCCAAGATCTGGATTGAGTTGCCGTTCTTGTCAATTCAGCCCGCCGAGGCAGCCAAGATTCTGCTGCTGATCTTCTTCGCGGCGTTCCTAATGACCAAGCGCACGCTGTTTCGCACCGCCGGCCGCAACTACCTGGGCATCGAACTACCCCGGCCACGCGATCTCGGGCCCTTGCTCGCCATCTGGGGAATCTCGGTGGGCGTCATGGTCTTTGAGAAGGACCTGGGCGCGTCGCTGCTGTTCTATTCGTCGTTTCTCATCGTGCTCTACGTAGCAACCGCCCGAATCAGTTGGGTGCTCATCGGTTTGGCACTCTTCACGGCTGGCAGCGTGATCGCCTACTTCCTGTTCGGGCATGTGCGGGTGCGCGTGCAGAACTGGTGGGATCCGTTCACCGATCCCGACGGTGCCGGTTACCAGATGGTGCAATCGCTGTTCAGCTTCGCCACCGGGGGCATCTTCGGCACCGGCCTGGGTAATGGCCAGCCAGGCACAGTCCCTGCTGCCTCAACGGATTTCATCATCGCGGCGATCGGCGAGGAGCTCGGCCTGGTCGGCTTGGCCGGGGTGCTCATGCTGTACACGATCGTGATCATCCGCGGGTTCCGGACGGCACTCGCGGTGCGCGATAGCTTTGGAAAGCTGCTTGCGGTGGGACTGTCGGCCGCGCTGGCCATGCAGTTGTTCATCGTGGTGGGCGGCGTCACCAAGCTCATCCCGCAGACGGGGCTCACCACTCCGTGGATGTCCTACGGAGGCTCCTCGCTCGTCGCCAACTACGTCCTCCTGGCCATCCTGCTGCGCATCTCACACATCGCTCGCCGGCCGCTGAGCCCGCATGCCCCCTCATCACCCGCCGCGCCGCTGGCCGACGCCCGCACCGAACTGATCGACCGCGTATGAACACGTCGATCCGTCGAGTGTCGCTGGCTGTCATGGGCCTGGTCGTCCTGCTGCTGGCCAATGCCACCATCACCCAGGTGTTCACGGCGTCGGGCCTGCGCGCCGATCCCCGCAATCAGCGCATCCTGCTCGACGAGTACTCGCGCCAACGGGGCCAGATCTCGGCCAGTGGACAGCTGCTGGCCTCCTCGGTGGCCACCGACAGCCGCTTCCGCTTTCTGCGGGAGTACGCGGACCCTGAGGTGTACGCCCCGGTGACCGGGTTCTATTCGCTCAACTACTCAAGCACCGGCCTGGAGCGCGCCGAGGACACCGTGCTCAACGGCTCGGACCCGCGCCTCTTCGGACGGCGCCTCGCGGACTTCTTCACCGGGCGTGACCCACGCGGTGGCAGCGTCGTGACGACCATCCGGCCCGACGTGCAACAGGCCGCGTACGACGCCATGCACCGGGGCTGCAAGAACGGCTGCCGTGGGGCCGTGGTGGCCCTGGAGCCATCCACCGGCAAGATCCTGGCGATGGTCTCCACGCCCTCCTACGATCCCAACCTGCTCGCCAGTCAGGACCCGGAGAAGGAGAACGGGGCCTGGAAGCAGCTGACGGAGGATCCGGCGCAGCCGATGCTCAACCGTGCGATCGCGCAGACCTACCCGCCGGGATCGACCTTCAAGGTGATCACCACCGCGGCGGCATTGGCCGACGGTAAGACCGTCAACACCGAGGTGACCGCGTCTCCGACGATCTTCCTTCCGGGGAGCAACGCAACCTTGGAAAACTACAACCGGGCCTCCTGCGGCGGCGGTGACACCACCTCGTTGAAGGAGGCATTCGCGCGCTCCTGCAACACCGCCTTCGCCAAGCTCGGCGCCGAACAACTCAAGCGCGACAAGCTGGTCAAGGCCGCGCAGGCGTTCGGTCTGGACCGCGAGCTGGACTCCATCCCGCTCCAGGTGGCAACTTCCACCGTCGGCCCCATGTCCGACGACGCCGCCGTCGCCATGTCGAGCATCGGGCAAAAGGATGTCGCCATGACCCCGCTGCAGAACGCGATGGTTGCCGCGGCCGTCGCCAACAAGGGCGTGCTGATGCAGCCGCACCTGGTCGATAGCCTTAAGGGCCCAGACCTTTCGAATTTGTCCACCACCACCCCGGATGACATAGGCCAAGCCGTAACTCCCGCTATCGCGAACACATTGACCGAACTGATGATTGCCTCAGAACAGCGCACCGCACAGACGGGTGCCCTCCCCGGCGTACAGATCGCTTCCAAGACCGGCACTGCCGAGCACGGCACCGATCCACGCAACACCCCGCCGCACGCGTGGTACATCGCGTTCGCGCCGGCTCAGGGCACCACAACGGATCCTCAGACCACGGCGGTCACCCCCAAGGTGGCCATCGCAGTCCTCGTCGAAGACGGCGGCGACCGCGCCCTGGCGGCCACCGGCGGCTCCGTCGCCGCACCCATCGGGCGGCAGGTTATCGCCGCAGCACTACAGGGGGCCTCATGACAGTTCGTGTCGGAGAAACGCTCTCGGGTCGCTACCGGTTGCAGCGACTCATCGCCACCGGCGGTATGGGCCAGGTCTGGGAGGGCACCGACAGCCGCCTGGGCCGCAAGGTAGCCGTGAAGGTACTCAAGGCAGAGTTCTCCTCGGATCCCGAGTTCATCGAGCGGTTCCGCGCCGAGGCACGCACGGTCGCGATGCTCAACCACCCCGGGATCGCCAGCGTCTATGACTACGGTGAAACCGATATCGACAGCGAGGGCCGCACGGCCTATCTGGTGATGGAACTGATCCATGGCGAGCCGCTGAACTCGGTGCTCAAACGCACCGGGCGGTTGTCGCTGCGCCACTCCCTGGACATGCTGGAACAGACCGGCCGCGCCTTGCAGATCGCCCACGCGGCAGGTCTGGTGCACCGTGACGTCAAACCGGGCAACATACTGATCACGCCCACCGGCCAGGTGAAGCTCACCGACTTCGGCATCGCCAAGGCTGTTGATGCCGCCCCGGTCACGCAGACCGGCATGGTGATGGGCACCGCCCAGTACATCGCCCCCGAACAGGCGCTGGGCCACGACGCCACCCCCGCCAGCGACGTCTACTCATTGGGAGTCGTTGGCTACGAGGCCGTTTCGGGTAAGCGTCCGTTCTCCGGCGACGGCGCGCTGACGGTCGCGATGAAACACATCAAGGAAACACCGTCGCCGCTGCCCTCTGATCTGCCACCGAACGTGCGCGAGCTCATCGAGATCACCCTCGTGAAAAACCCGCAGAACCGGTACACCAGCGGCGGCCCGTTCGCCGACGCGGTGGCCGCCGTGCGTGCCGGACGGCGCCCGCCGCGACCCAATCAGGCGCCCACCATCAGCCGGGCCACGCCGGCCGCCATCCCGCCCGCCACTCAGGTCCGGCCCGCCGTGGGGGCGCCCAGCCGGGTGGCTCCACCTACCTCGCGGACCCGTCAACCCACGGGCTCGCACCGGCCACCCCCGCCCAGGCGCGGCACCTTCTCACCGGGTCAGAAGGCCCTGATGTGGGCGGCGGCCGTGTTGGGGATCTTCGCGATCATCATCGCCGCGCTCATTCTGTTGCAGGCGAGCGAGAAGAAGAACCAGTCGCCGAGCACCCCGGCAACGATTTCCGGCAGTGAGACACCCTCAAGCCCAGGTTCAGCTTCGCCAGGAGCGCTCGCGCCAGCTAATATCGTGGCTCTGCTTCCGGACGACCAACCGGACTCGATCCCTGGGACGAAATCACCGTAATGACCACTCCGCAGCACCTCTCGGACCGCTATGAGCTGGGGGAGATCCTCGGCTATGGCGGCATGTCCGAGGTCCACCTGGCTCGCGACCTGCGGTTGAACCGCGATGTCGCGATCAAGGTGCTGCGCGCCGACCTGGCCCGGGACCCCAGCTTCTATCTGCGCTTCCGCAGAGAGGCCCAGAACGCCGCCGCGCTGAACCACCCCGCGATCGTCGCCGTGTACGACACCGGGGAGGCCGAGACCGCCACCGGACCGCTGCCGTACATCGTGATGGAGTACGTCGACGGCATCACCTTGCGTGACATCGTCAAGGACGACGGTCCCATGCCGATCCGACGGGCAATCGAGGTCATCGCGGACTCCTGCCAGGCACTCAACTTCAGCCACCAGCACGGCATCATCCACCGCGACGTCAAGCCCGCCAACATCATGATCAGCAAGACCGGCGCGGTGAAGGTGATGGACTTCGGCATCGCACGCGCGGTCTCCGACGCTGGCAACAGCGTCACGCAGACCGCAGCGGTAATCGGCACCGCGCAGTACCTTTCGCCGGAACAGGCCCGTGGCGAGACCGTCGACGCCCGCTCCGATGTTTATTCGCTGGGCTGCGTTCTCTATGAACTGCTCACCGGGGAACCGCCTTTCGTGGGCGACTCGCCGGTCGCGGTGGCCTACCAGCATGTGCGCGAAGATCCCGTCGCACCGTCCAAGCACAACCCAGAGATTCCCCCTGGTTTGGATTCCGTTGTGCTCAAGGCACTTTCAAAGAATCCTGATAATCGCTATCAGAACGCCGCCGAGATGCGCGCCGACCTGATGCGCGTGTACCAGGGCGAGCAGCCCGAAGCACCCAAGGTGCTGACGGACGCCGAACGCAGCACCATGCTCAGCACGCCGTCCAACACCCGGGCCTTCCCGTCCCCGGGACCCCAGACCGGCCCGCTGCCGAACCAGTACGAGGAGCCGCGCCGTAATCCGCTGAGCCGCTGGCTGGTCGGCCTGGCCGCCCTGGTGGTACTGACCGTCATCGTCACCTTCGCCATCATCTTGGGTAATGGGCCCTCTCGCGATGTGCAGGTTCCCGATGTCACCGGCAAGTCTCAGTCCGACGCCGTCGCGGCGCTGCAGAACCTTGGGTTCAAGACCAAGGTCCAAAAGAACACCAGCTCGAAGGTGGCGCCCGACAAGGTGATCGACACCGACCCGGCCAAGGGCTCCACGGTTTCCGCGGGCGCTGAAGTCACCCTCAACGTGTCCATCGGCCCGGAGAGCCAACAGGTACCCGACTGCCACGGTCTGAGCTTCGGCGACGCCGTGAAGAAGCTGCAAAGCGCCGGCTTCAAGGGCACCTTCACCCAGAGCGAGACCAAGTCACTGCCCGAGGACAAGGGCCGCGTCATGGCCACCAACCCGCCGGCCGGTCAGTACTCGGCGGTCACCAACAACATCACCATCGTGGTGGGTAAGGGGCCGGGCGAGAAGCCCGCGCCGGACCTCGTCGGCCAGAACATCGATGTGGCTCTCAAGAATCTGCCCACCTACGGATTCACCGCGCCCCCCACCGTGATCCCGGTGCCCAGCCCCGAATCCAAGGGACAGATCCTGAGCACCAACCCGCCTGCGAACACACCATTCGCTGAGGACGGGGTCATCGAGATCCGGGTGTCCAACGGCGGCCAGTTCCGCATGCCGAACATCATGGGCAAGTTCTGGACCGACGCCGAGCCCATGCTGTACCAGGCCGGCTGGCAAGGCGGGGGATTGACCACCGAGGACGTGCCGTCCGATGGCAACAATCGTGCCCGGGTGGTGTACCAGGATCCGCCCGCAGGCGCCGGTGCCGGCTACAACGGCCCCATAAAGCTGCGCTTCGGCGCGGGCTAAACAGGTCCTAGCCGCCCAGCGCGGCGACGCGTCCGGTGACTCCGTTCAGCGCCGCGGCGACCTCGGCCTCCAGCGAGCGCACCAGCGGCTCATCAAGGGACGCACCGCAATAGGTGAGCCAGTTGGCGAGCATCCGATGTCCGCCCTCGGTGAGGATCGACTCGGGATGGAACTGCACCCCGTGGATCGGATATTCGGTGTGCATGACACCCATGATCACGCCGCTGGCGGTGCGCGCGATCACCCGAAGCCCGTCGGGCACCGTGTCCGGCAGGATGGTCAACGAGTGATACCTGGTGGCGGTGAACGGGTTCGGCAGACCGCGCAGCACTCCGGCATCTTCATGCTCGACGGTGCTGGTCTTGCCGTGCAACAGCTCCGGTGCGCGATCGACGGTGCCGCCGAACGCCACGCCGATGGCCTGATGCCCCAGGCATACCCCCAGCAGCGGAGTACCCGTCTTGGCGCATGAATGCACCATGGCGATGGACGCGCCCGCGCTCTCTGGTGTGCCCGGGCCAGGACTGATCAGTACGCCGTCGAAATCGGCGGCCACCGCGTCGGTGTCGGCCAGCCGCGCGTCGTCGTTGCGCCACACTGTCGCGTCCACGCCGAGCTGGCCCAGGTACTGGACCAGGTTGAACACGAAGCTGTCGTAGTTGTCGACGACCAGGATGCGCACAGGTCAAGGGTACGGACCCGCGCCAGCGGTTTCCCAGCCGGTTTACCGGCGAGCGCTCAGTGACCCTCTAGCGGCACCGCGCGCCCGGGACCGACCGCGTCACGGTATCCGGCCACCTCGAGGTGATGGCCACGAGTCACCGTGTATCCCAAGCCAAATCGCGCGACATACTGCCGGTACAGGATTACCAGCGGGGCCGCGTCGAGGGCCGCTTGCATGGCATCGGCATCGCCGATCGCCGTGATCACGTAGGGCGGGCTGTAGGTGCGGCCGTGCAACAACAGGGTGTTGCCCACACACCGGGGCACCGAGCTCGCCACCAGGCGCTGGTCATCCTGCATCTGGATGGCTTCGGCGCCTGCGCTCCACAAGGCGTTGAGTACGCCCTCCACGTCCTGCTGATGCACCACCAGGTCGTCAGGCGAGGCATCCCTGGGGAAGCGTCCGTACGCGTCACGCTTGGCGTCGGTGAGCGTCACCACCAAGCCCGGTCCGGTGACGGGCCGCACCCCTGCGGCATCGGCCACCTGTGCGGTCTCGGCGAGCGCGGCCGCGACCTGACTGTCGCCGCCGGCTGACTGCTCTCGCGCGGCCGCCATCTCGTTGGCCAGGCCGTCGCGCGCGCCGCTCAGCCTGTCGACCGACTTCTGTGTCTCACGCACCAGATCCACGAGTCGAGGCGCTGGCGAGTCGCCGCGGCGGATCTCATTGCCACCCGAGACAGTGTGCGTCGCGGCCAGTAGGAAGCCGGCGAGCGCACACACCAGGGGCACGCCCAACCGCCAGAGCAGGCCCCCGCGCGCGCCCGAACGCGGTCGCACAAGCGGCTCATCGGCGGTCACCAGAAGATTGTCGCAGCACCGCGCTGTAACCTGCGTAAGAACCCATTACTACTCGGCCGCGACGACCACTCGCCGTGCCGCCATATCCGAGATGCTTCCGAGGTAGTCGATGCCCAAGTCCAAGGTCCGTAAGAAGTCAGCGTTCAACGCGACCACTGTTAGCCGTACCCCGGTCAAGGTGAAAGCCGGCCCGTCGAGCGTCTGGTTCGTCGCGTTCTTCCTCACCCTCATGCTCATCGGCCTGGCCTGGCTCATGGTGTTCCAGCTCGCCGCACAGCACATCACGTGGATGCTCGATCTGGGGCCGTGGAACTACGCCATCGCCTTTGCCTTCATGATCACGGGGCTGTTGCTGACCATGCGGTGGCGCTGACAAAGAGCATGGTGGAGCCCCTGTTGCCGTCGGCACTATCCGCTGCTATTCGCGCAGGCGGCACATCGATCTGGTTGGTACCCGTTTCCGTCGAGTCCACCCGTCAGACACCCAATCACAACGATGTGATTTATCCCCACTGTGGATAACGCCTGTGGATAACTCAGCTGCCGCCCCCGCCGAATGGGGCCCGAAACCTGCCGGCATCGTGGCCGTGGCGCTCGTAGGCATCGCCCTCGGTGTCGCCTCGGCGTTGTTCGTCACCGATGCACCGGGTCGGCTGCTGGCCTCGCTGGCAGCCCTCGGCCTGCTGATCTTCGCCGCGGTGTCCTGGCGCTGCCGCCCCAAACTGCGGATCGTCGACGAAGGCCTGCAGATGCAAGGCCTGACCCGCGACACCGTCCTGCCACGCGCCGCCGTCGACTCGGTGAAAGTGACCGAGTTCCGACGCCTGGGCCGGCGCACCCGGCTGCTGGAGATCGAATCCGGCGATCGTCTGATCGTGCTGAACCGCTGGGATCTGGGTACCGACCCCCGCGACGTGCACGAAGCCTTGCGTGCCGCGCGCTACCCGACGTGATCTAGATAACGCGCGTATCGTTGCCTTAGGTAATTACTCCCAGGCAAAGAGGCGGGCACATGACACGGACCGACGGCGACCAGTGGGACATTGTCAGCAGCGTCGGGTTCACGGCCCTGATGGTGTCGTCGTTCCGGGCGCTGGAGACCACCCGATCAGAACCGCTCATCCGCGACGATTACGCCCGCGCCTTCGTCGAGGCCTCGGGTGAGCCCCGCCTCACCGAGGCATTGGCCGCGGGTAGACCCGAATCCGAATGGGACACCGCGACCGTCTACCTGGTGAACCACCTCGCCGTCCGCACCAAGTATTTTGATGAATTCTTCTCGGCTGCAACGGATTCAGGCATCCGACAGGTAGTGATCCTGGCCGCGGGCCTGGACTCGCGGGTCTACCGGCTGCCTTGGCCGGACGGCACCGTCGTCTACGAACTCGATCAGCCGAAGGTCCTCGAATTCAAGGACCACGTGCTGCGGGCGGAGAACGCAGCGCCACTGGCCGATCGCCGGGAGGTGGCCGTCGACCTTCGGGACGACTGGATCTCGGCCCTGCAAACGGCGGGCTTCGACGCCGCCAAGCCCACGGCCTGGCTTGCAGAGGGTCTGCTGGCCTACCTTCCCGGGGCGGCGCAGGACGCCCTCTTCGAGAACATCACCGCTCATTCCGCGCCCGGCAGCTTCCTCGCCACCGAATGGCGCCGCCAGCTGGCCACCGCCGGGCAATGGCAGGACGCCGTGAACAAGCTGAAGCCGGAGTTCATCAAGGACCTCAGCATCGGCTCCCTCATCTACGACGATGAGCGCAAGGACCCCATCGAGTGGCTGCGCGAGCACGGTTGGCACGTCGACACCGCCAATCGGCTGGAGCAGGCCGCTGCTTATGGGCGGCCGGCACCCAGCGAGCACAGCGATGTCACATCGCTGTGGTCTGACGCGTACTTCATCACCGCCACGCGATAGCTTTCCGCGTCCCGCCGCGGTGTTTGCCCGCGGTGGATAGCCTGAGATTCATCGAGCAGGTCCGCGCAGCAGGGGAAGCCGGTGATCCATTGGACGGCCAGAAGAAGAGCACGGTGTCCACACCGTCGCACAAGCTTCAGTTCGACCTCTTCTACGCCGCCCTCCGCGCCCTGGAAAGCAGGCGCGGCCACCCACTGATCGATGATCCCCTGTCGGCACTACTGGTGAACGCCGCGAACGAACCGCTCAGCACCGCGCTTCTTGCCGCCGGCTTTCCCGATACCGCGACCGAGGACGGCGGCCGGATGTTCATGCTGCTCAGTGCGGCCGGGCTGATGGCTCGATACGGAGATGACTTCCTGCTGACCGAGATTCGGGCCGGTGCCCGGCAGGTCGTCCTATTCGCGACGGGATTGGACACCCGCGTCTATCGTCTGGACTGGCCGGACGGAACCACCGTCTACGAGGTGGACTACCCCCATACCCTCGAATTCGGCAGCGGCGTTCTGAAGGAGCACGGCGCCGTTGCACGGGTGACTCATCGACAGGTGCCCGCGGCGTCGATGACCCACCCCTGGGGTGAAGACATGTGTGCTGCCGGGTTTGATCCAGACCAACCCACGGCATGGCTCATCTCGCCGGCCATCATCGCCGGCTTGGCGGGGTCGGATCAGGACGTGCTCTTCGAGCGGATCATCGAGATGTCGGCCCCCGGCAGCGTCGTCAATTGCGATGCCGACAATTTCGTGCCGTCCGTGGACCGATGGGACGCTGCAGTCGAGCCGCTGGCGCCGGAACAGGTGAAGGCAGCCAACATCTGGATGCTGACCTATCCCGACGCCCGAATGCGTCCTGGTGAATGGCTCGCCGGCCATGGCTGGAACACATCGACAACGACCATCGCCCAGATCGCCGCGCACTACGGGCGGCCGTACGACCCGGAATTGCTTGTGCAGCACACCAACTTGCAGTTCCTGACTGCCCGGCTTCCGTGACTCAGCTCGTGTAGGTGAGCACCTTCGCCACGATCAGGGCCACCGACAACGCGGCAGCCACGGCCGCAAGTACCCACGGTGCCGAGGGCTTGCGGGCGAGTTCGGGCATGCCGATCCCGCGGCACACCTCGCGGTAGTACAACAGCGCACCGGCGCTCAGCGCGCCGAACACCAGCCCACCCATATGTCCGGCGAGCGAGATGCCCGGCAGTGAGACGCTCAGGCCGATGTTGAGCAACAGCACAATGATGATGGTCTGCGGGTTCAACCGCTCGCGCAGATAGAGCACCAGCGCCGCGCCCAAGAGGCCGTAGATAGCGCCGGACGCACCGGCCACCACGGCATGTGGACTGAGCCACATCGCCGCGGCGCTACTGCCCAGCAGCGCGGTGCCGTAGATCGCGGCGTACCGCTGGCCACCGAACGCACGCTCAAGACCGGGCCCGATCATCGCCAGCGACAGCATGTTGACCGCGATGTGCATCAGGCCCAGATGCAGGAAGCCTGTGGTGACGGTCCGCCATAATTCGCCCTGGGCAACCCATGGCACATAGAGCACGAGTTCCCGGAACAGCGGGCTGCTGGTGACCTCGCCGTCCACACCATCCGACACCGTCGCCGCGTACACCAAAACGTTGACGGCGATCAGCGCCCAGGTGATCCAGGCTCGCGCCTGCTGCAACGGCTTGACCTGACGCACCGACTTGGCGCCCTGCTGGACGCATTCGACGCACTGCTGCCCCACGGGTGCCGACCGCATGCAGTCCGGGCACACCGGGCGCCCGCACCGCACACAACGCACCGCGGTGGCCCGGTCCGGGTGCCATGCGCACCCATAGACCGGGACCTGACCGGGATGAGCCATCGAGACCTAGCTGATGGTGATGGAGTTGATCACGACGTCCTCGGTGGGACGGTCGCCACGATCGACGGCGGTGGAAGCGATGGCGTCGACAACCTGCTGCGAGGCCGGGTCCACAACCTCACCGAAGATGGTGTGGCGCCGGTTCAGGTGCGGGGTCTTGCCCACGGTGATGAAGAACTGCGAGCCGTTGGTGCCGGGTCCGGCGTTGGCCATGGCCAGCAGGTACGGCTTGTCGAACTGCAGCTCGGGGTGGAACTCGTCGGCGAACTGGTATCCGGGGCCACCGCGGCCGGTGCCGGTGGGGTCACCGCCCTGGATCATGAATCCGTCGATGACGCGGTGGAAGATGGCGCCGTCGTAGAACGGGCCGGCGGCCTCGCCCTTGGCATTCTTGGTGGAGTAGTCCTTGCTGCCGTCGGCCAGGCCGACGAAGTTGGCGACGGTCTTCGGGGCGTGGTTGCCGAAGAGAGCGATGACGACGTCGCCGTGGTTGGTGTGCAAGGTGGCGGTCTGTGTCTGGATTGGTGAAGTCACGACGACCACCTTATCCGCGCGGAAAAGACATTCATGCGGATGTTTCGCAACAGCCATCCGGCACACCGGTCTTTTCCGGCGGGGCATGGCCGTCCGTGCGCAAAGATGGCAATCTGAGGTACCAGTCTTGAAATTACCGCCCAACGAAGGGACCCGCTGACGATGAGCCTGCTCACCAAGTCCGATGAACCTGCCCTCAAGCTGACCTCCGGACAGCGTCTTGCCCGGGGACTCAAGGAGGCGGCCCTGGCCCCTATTGACGTGTCGCGCGGAACCGCAGGGCTGGGCTTCGGGCTGGCGAAATCGGCGACAAGCGTCGCCGGCAAGCTGCTGCGCCGCGGCAAGGCGGTGTCATCGGAGGTGCAGGACGCCGTTGCCGACGTGGTCGACACGCTGCCCGAGGTGGTCAGCGGCGCCCGCAAGCGCAAGCTGCCGCGCGCGCTGACCGGTCTGGCCGTCGTGGGCCTGCTGGGTGCGGGTGCGGTGGCATTCAGCGTGTTGCGGCGCTCGGGCCAGCCCGAGCCCTCGCCGCTGGCGCCGAGTGTGGCTCCGCAGCCTCAGCCGTAGCCGGGGGCGTGAAATGGCGCCGTCTCAGGCTTTGGGATGTATCGGAGCGCTGGCAGCCGCCGGCCTGTCATTCGCACCGTTAGCCGGCGCTGAGCCCCAATTACCGGATCTGGACCGTTACACCGCGGTGAAGACGTCCGACTATACGGTCGCGATCCCCACCGGCGGCTATAACGGTGCCGTGAGTAGCGTGCAGTTCAGCACCCCTGCCGGCCAGAACTGCAGTGTGGTGATCAATGTTCGGGGTGAGTGGGACATCGCGACATGTACCGGGCAGATTCCGGGGAGCAGCCACACCAGCGTGGCCGCGAGCTATTTGGAGGCCGGCAAGTTCGGCGACGCCTCGTCCAGTGCCGAACAGGCGAAACTGTTGCCGTCCGGTAGCAAGGTCGTGTTTACCCGTGGAGTATGGACGGGCACTTGCGCAGTGGACCAGGCGATGACCGCCTGTGTTGTCGACACCGTCCCCGGGCCTGGCGAGTCAACCTCAAGGACCCCGCACGGGTTCGTGCTCGGCCCAAACGAGAGCTCGACGTTCTAGACCTACTGATCGGTTGGTGCAAGGCCCGGGAAAGGGCCTGCTCTCAGGGATACGGCTGAGATTGCGTGGAACGGAAACTTTGAGTGGAGCCTAGGAGAATCGATATCTATAGGAGCCTCCTGACTGTCCGCGACGTGGCTGACGGGGGTCATCGTGGCTGTTGTGGCCCTGTGGTGGTCGGGTTATCTGCAGGTTCTCCTCGACGGGCTTCTTGCGTGGCCGGTGGCCGGGTTCCCAGGTCGAGGAGTCGGCTGCGGAGCGCCTCGTTCTCGGTGCGTAGTTGCTCGAGCAGTTCGGTCAACTGACGGTTGCGGTCGATCGCGGTGGCGAGTTTGGTGCGGAGGGATTCCGCGCTGGCGGCGGTGGAGCGTTCGGTTCCAGTGGGGGCGGTGCCGCGTTTCGCGTCGATTTCCTGTCGGAGCTGGGGGTGCTTGTAGAGGAAGCTGGTTGAGACGTCGGCGGCTCGGGCGACGGCGACGAAGGTGACGGGGTGTCCGGTGTTGTGCAGCCGGGTGATGGCTCGGCGTGCGCGGGCGGTCGCGCTGGTTGTGCGGGCGGCGGCGGCCGCGGTGAGGCGGGCTGTGCGGTGATCGCGGTCGCCTTCGCTCACCTGGGTTCCTGCGCGTCTGGTCTGATTTCGTCGATGAGCTTGGTGACCTTGTCGAGCATGCTCTTGTTCAGTTCCGCTGCCTGGCTGTCGCCGTTTTCCTGTGCTTGGGCGGCGAGTTGTTTGAGCTGGTCGCGGTGGGTGATGTGCGCGCCGAGGAAGGTGCGGCCGCCGGGGTCGTGGAAGGAGCAGTCGATGCAGGGGTTCGGGCGGAATTCGCAGCGTTGCGTCGCGGGGAGCGTGCAGAACCCGTTCGGCAGTGCGGTGGTGAAGCGGGCTCGCAGTCGCTCGACGGTGGCGTCAGCGCCGTTGTCGGGGTTGGTGTCCCAGAATTGCCGGGCTTTCCGGGCGAGGGTGTCGTCGGTGATGCGGGCGTAGGTTGCGGTCATGGTGTCGCTGTGGTGGCCGAGGAAGTCGCGGACTTCCGGTTGGGTCCATCCGTTGTTGAGCAGGTTCATCCCGATGGTGTGGCGGAAGCGGTGGACGTCGCCGCCGGAGATCTTCTCGCCGGTGGTGATCGAGGTGGTGATGCCGTGCTCGCGGAAGAGTGCGGCGAGGCGGTGGCGCAGGCCGCTGGTGGACCAGGGCTGGGTGCGGCCGGCGACGGCGCTGGACCGGGCGCCGGGGAAGAGGTGTCCGGCGTCGGGCCCGTAGGCGTCGCGGACGCGAGTCTGCTGGTCGCGGATGATCGTAGCGAGGCCATCGGGGACGGGAAACCGGCGCCAGGCACTGGTTTTGGTCATCCAGTATTCGATCCAGTACCCCTGCTCGCTGTGTTGAAGGCAGTCGATCGGGAGGCTGACGAGTTCGGAGATGCGGCACCCTGCCCACCGTGTGGTCGCGATCATCGCCCGGAGGGTGGGATCGGTGTCCGGGTTGTCGACGATCAGGGTGTCGATGCGTTCGATGACGTCGGGAGGGAAGGGCCTCGGGCGGCGGGTCTTGCGGTGCACGTTCTCGCCGCGGCGCAGGAAGACCGCCGATCCGAGGTCGTCGACGAGTCCGCAGTCGCGGAGTGTTTCCAGCAGGTAGGCCGCGGTGTTCGCGAGCTGAGAGTTCGCGGTGGTGTCGGGACGGCGGGTCCATTCGAGGTAGTCGAGGAACACCGTCCGGGTGACCGCCGGCGGTTCGGGGACGGTGCCGTCGAGGGTGAGGAACTGGGCGAGTTGGCGGGTGGCGCGCAGCCACTGGGTGAGCGTTCCCCAGGACATGCTGGAGGTGGAGAGCTGTTGGCGGGCGAGGCGTTTGACGGCGTCTTTGAGCCAGGGCACCGGGACGGTGGCCCAGTCGACAGCGGTTCGTGTCGCCCCGGCTTGGGTGGTATCGAGGACGAACTCGAATCCGTCGCGCCAGTGCCAGTGATCCGCCGCCCATGGGTCGGGGTCGGTGGCCCCGTGCAGGAGCCGGAAGAATCTGCGGATGTAGGGGGCGCACAGGGAGTCGAAGTTGGTGTAGGGCCAGTATTGCCGGCACAGCAGCAGCCAGTCGTCGACGGGGCGTTCGGTCAGGGAGCTGGTGATGCGCCCGTCGGCGACCTCGATGAGGACGATCAGGACGCGGCGCAGTCCGGCGTTGGGGGTCCAGTCGCCGCGGCCGATCTTGGTGGCGGCGACGAACCGGATTTCGTCGGCGGCCGCCGCTGGGATACGGCGGAAGTCGACCGCCTGGGTGGTGGCAGGCCGGCCGCGCGGCACACCGACGGGCAAGGCACTGATGGTGGCCCAGGCGTCGAAGTCGCCGGGCTGTCCGGCACGGAACCACTGGAAGTAGTGGGCGTAGCACAGCCCCGAGGTGGCGCCGGCGCGTCCGCCGGGGCCGCCGAGCCAGTACCGTTCGCCGTTGCACTCGATGACGGCGCAGGGGTCGGTGGCGGCGCGGCGGCGGTCGCCGGCGACATCGACGACCGGCCACGTCGGCGCGCACCAGGGCCCGTCCGGCACCTGCAGAGCGGAGATATCGTTGCGCCCCGACCGGGCGCGCTCGCCGTTACCGCGTGCCATCGCCGTCTCCCTTCACGCGGTGCTGCTGCGGTTCACGCCAGACCAGATGCTCGGTGTGACGGAGCTTTTCGGCGAGGTCGTCGCTGGCGAGGTGGATGTACACGTCGGCGCTCGCTGAGTGGGATTGGCCGAGGCGGGCGGCGATCTCGGCGGAGGTCCATCCGGCCTTGGCCAGGGCGGTGGCGTGGGTGTGGCGGAGCATGTGCGGGTTGAGATCGTCGATCCCGGCGGCGGCGCCGATCCGTTCGATGAGCTGGTAAGCGTTGGAGTAGGTCATCGGACCACCGACGGGTGGGCGGGAGAGGTTGACGAACACGTAATCGCTGTCGACGTGGGCGACCTCACCGAGAAGGTACGCGGCATACAGGTCGAAGAACCGCCGCGGCGCGTCGACGATGAACTGGGTCTTCTGCTTCGACAGGGCGCCGTTGGCGTTGTCGTCGCGCCGGCAGATCACCACCTGTCGGCGCATCGGGTTCAGGTCGCCGTGACGCAGGCCGAGCGCTTGGCCGACCCGCAGGCCCAGGTCGTACTGCGCCGACAGCAGCAGCCGGTCACGGGTGGTCGACGCCGCGGCGAGCAGCTTGGCGAAGTCGGTTTCGAAGTCGATCACCTGTACCGTCTCGGCCGGCTGCCGGTCGGGCCGGGCCAGGCGGGAGACCTCGCGGGGACGGCGCTGCTCGAGGTGGGCGAGGAAGCTGTGCGCTCGCCGCGGCAACTTCGACGGATTGCGGGTCAGCACCAAATTCTGCGGTCCCCGGCCCTCGACGCGGTGGAACTCGTAGAACTCACGTACCGCGGCACTGACCGCTTTCACGGTGCCGGGTGCACGGCCCCCGCACCGTGACGGCAGCGGCGGCAGTCCTGCGGTGAGGACGGCGACGAAATCGCACAGCTGATGGAAATCCAGCTCATCCCATGAGATTCCCCGGGCAGCGAGCCAGCGGTAGAACTGACTCAAGTGCCGTGCGTACGAGCGGACGGTGTTCTGGGAACGTCCGATCGCCCGCTGCCAGTGCAGGAACTGCTCGATCTCGGGCACCGGCAGGCCCTGGTCGTCGACGACCGTCCACGACCGGACCCCGTGAACAGTGACCGCGGCGGCCCTCATCGCTGGTCCTCGATGACGTCGTCGCGGCGCGGCCGGCGGGTCTTGATGTCGGTGCGCCGCCGATCCTGCTCATCGCGTACGAGATCCTCGGTGCCGACGAGGTCGTCGGCGGGTAGCCGCCCGGGCAGCCACCGTACGTCCCGTTTGCGCCAGGAGGCGTACCGCTCCTGCACCCGATCCATCGGCACCTCGAACCGTTCCCAGTGCACGCCAGGGGCGCTGACCCAGATCCGCCGCACGTGCGAATCGGTGGCCGCGTCGTAGTCCCAGGTCAGTTCGCAGTGCGTGGGATCGCCCACCAGCTGCAGGGTCTGTGAATCCTGCTTGATGAACGCCTTGCGCCGGGTGTTGGTGCCCTCCATCTCCTTGTGATGGATCGCCAGGTAGGTGCGGCCGTGACTGCTCACCTCCGACCACTGGTAGGGCCGTTTGACCAGGTGTCCGGGCGGATGCATCCCCTGGGTGCTCAGCCAGACGTTGGTGCCGGCGGAGACGAACGCCGCGACGTGGCTGCCCCGCAGCAGCGGTTGCAGCACCGTCCGCAGGTGCGCCGGCTGCTCCGCCATGAGCGTGTTCCAGTGATCGACTGCGGCCAGCAGCAGCGCGCCGACGCCGATCGTCACCGGACGCAGGATACGCTGCGCCTCCTTCCGGGACACCGTTCCCTGCAGCGGGTTGAGGTCGTCCATGAGTGTCGTCACGATCTGTCTCCTCTCGATGTAATTACTTGCGTGGAATTTTGCCTAACGTGGTACAGTTCTCAGGTAGACAACACGCCGTGACCTGCAGAATTGTCCACACCGGCTCGGCTCGATCTCGCGCACGAGATGGGCGTCACACCAGTCACTTGCGTCTCAGGTGCAGATAACCGGGCCGGTAGGAAAATCGCAGTTCACACGGTGTTTCTGCACGGATTTGCGGTGCTGCCGCGATAGCGTGGAGCGCAGGGACCGATCGAGGGATATGGAGGCGATCTGGGTGACGGCACTCTTCTCGCAGGCCGAGGCGAACCCGGTGATGGTTGCGCTGACGCGACTGGCGCACGGCTGGTCGAAGAAGCGGCTCGCGGAGGAGGCCGGGGTCTCCGGATCGCACGTCACCCGGGTCGAGGCCGGTGCGCTGCCCTTGGCGGGTAAGGCGCTCGACGACTACGCGCGGGCATTGCAATGCCCAGTGGATGCTCTGTGCGTCGCGTTCGAGCGCTCCCCTGCGCAGGGCACGCACTTCCGCGCCAACGCCACTACTGCGGAGTGGAAGCGCGACCGCGTCTGGGCGCGCGCCAACCTGGTCGCGATGCGGCTCGGTCGGGTCGTGGCCCACACCGACCTCGATCCGGCGCTGGCGCTGCCGGATCTCGACCCCGGGGACTACGCCGCCGAGCTCGGCGAGATCACCGTCGCGCAGGTTCTACGCCGGCTCTGGCGGATCGCCGGGCCCATCCGATCAATGGTCGAACTGCTGGAAGGGGCCGGGGTCTTCGTCGTCGTCGAGGACTTCCACGACCGCGAGATCGACGCGGTCACCCTGCGCGCCACCGCGCATCACCCGCACCTGGTGTACGTCAACTCTGCCCTGCCGCCGGACCGGATGCGCATGACCCTCGCGCACGAACTCGGGCACCTGGTGATGGATGCGATGACCCTGGTCAGCCCAGCCGAAACCGAACGACGGGCGGATGTTTTCGCTGCCGAGTTCCTCGCGCCGGTCGATGACATCGGCCCGGCGCTGGACCGGGTCTCGACCCGGACCGTCCACGAGCTCGACGAGCTGCGCCTGGACTGGGGGGTGAGCGAGTCCTCGCTCGTCGTCCGTGCCCGTGAGCGTGGCGTGCTCTCCGACCGGCAGTACCGGGCGATGTTCCGCCTGCTCAACGAGACCGGCCGGATGTACGGCGCCCGGCCCGGTGTCCCTGCAGAGACCCCCGAGCTCGCCCGCGATGTCCTCGCCCAACTCGCCACCGACGGATACAGCACCACCGAGCTCGACGCCCTGACACTGCTGAGCCCCGACCGCCGCACCAGCCTGTTCGGTGCACCCGAAGGTGCTACCGCCGGCAGCCGGCACCTGACCGTCGTCTAACACAGCGGGCCGCCGGGGATGTCGCGATGGGGCTGGAACCGCAAGGACGCGGTCAAAGACCACCACTGGCGAGTCCCACGCGGTTCGAACAAGGCGGTGCAGGCCAAAGAGCAGGACGACGCCGCAGGCGGCCGCCACAACCGCGTCATCCGCACTGCACCCGACGCTCTCGGGCGGGTGGTCCTCCGGTGCCAGTACCGGCGGCTCTACGCGGAGCTGCGGTGGACCGATGCGACGAAGAAACACGCCGAGTACCTCGGCGAGATGACCTGGCACAGCCGCGCCGACAACCTCGCCGCCGCCTGGCGCGCAGCACACGCCCGCGGTCTCACGGCCAAGGTCCTCGCCGAAGAGTCCGCCGAAACCGGTATCAACCAACCGCTCTGATGCCGCGCCCTACTGCATCCAGTGGGCGCTGTCCTCGGATGCCCGTGCCAGGACGACATCCAGGCGGCGGGGATCACGCGGGCCGCGGGTGAGGTAGGTGATCGCCGTCTGGTCGTCGAGGTCCGCTGACGGCGCGCACATCCAGCCGGCCGCCGTCCACGGCTCGGCGGCGCGCCGCAGGGTCTGCCAGATGGTCAGCAGCCACTCATCCACCCGGCGGCCGTCGGGGAACTGCCACGCAGGGAATACCGGGGTGCCGCCGGCCAGCGGCGCACAGATCACCTGCTCCGCCGCGACCATCCGCGCCAGGTCATCGCCGTCCAGACCGAGGTACCCGGTGACACCTTCGGCGTCGTAGAAGGGCCCGACCAGCTCATCGAGTATCGCTCCCACATCGGTGCCGGTAGTCGTCTCGTCCACGCAAGGCGATGATCCGCGCGGCCCGGTGCACTTGTCCACCCGGATAAACGTCGCGCCCAGCGTGGATGCTGACGACCATGACGGAAAGTAGCGACGAGGTGCGGTTCGTGTCCGGCAATGAGCGGCTGGCGCGGATTCTCGCCGACCCGGACCGGCGGGCCCGGGTGGACGCCATCACCGCCGAGATAGACCTGATCGATCAGCGGTACCGCACGGCCGCACACCTACTCGACGAAGCAGTGGCCACGACAGCCGCAGAAGTCGGCGCCGGCACGACCGCCGAGGTCCTCACCGCACTCCAGCGTCACCTCACCGCCGCCGGCGTCCGCGAGGTCGGCATCACGCTCACATTCGACGATCACGACGCGACGGTGCCGTGGACCCGGATCGCCGACCATCCGCTGCGCGACACCCGCGACTGACCACCGTGCACCAGACCCGCACCGATCTTCTAGTCGGCTGCGGCCTCGTCGGGGACGAATCCGCTCGCCGCGGCGTCCGCGGCACATAGGGTCCGGACCCAGCTTCCGCGGCGCGTGAGGCCGCCACCGCGGCCGCACTGCTCGCAGGTCCGCTCCGACCGTCGTTCAGCCGCCCGGATCAACTCGTCGAAGCCCGGCCGGGGCCGGTCCGGTTCGAGCTCCACGTAGTACCGCAGCCCACCGAACTTCTCCTTGACCTGCACCAGCTGGTAATCGGGGTCGATCGCGCCCAGCTCCCGGTCGAGATCGACGATCAGCCGGTACCAGCCCGGCCCGACATCCAGGGACCCGCACCACCCGGGAAGGAACCGCGCGCGGATCCCCGCCAGGTCATCCTCACTCACCTCATCGGCCATACGGACCAGCCTGCCAGGACACGCACACCGCGGTATGAGCGGCCCGGCATGGTCTGTCCGTTTGGGTTCGAGGGGATGCCCCTGGTATTTCGCGCGCGCATTTCGCACACCGCACCTACAAAGCAGTGCGCCACCGTCGAGCAACCTCCAAACCGGTTACTGGCACGCTTGCACCAATGTCACGAAGATCAGATCGCAACCGCACCCCCCGCCACAAGCCCGAACCCGCACCGCTGGATCACACACCGCTGATGACGGCATTGCGGCAGGTGGAGCTCGCCGTCGACGGCTTCAACCGCGAAGCCGCACGGATCGAGACCGAGTACGGCATCGCGATCCATCCAGAACGGGTGGGCAACACGCACACCGATCTGGCACACTACATCGAGGTCGCGATCGGCATCGTCGCACGCAAGCTGCCGGTCGCCGTGTACGGGGCGGACAGCCGGCGCTGGACAGGCCCCCAGTCCCCGCGACAGGTGTTCGCCCTGTACGAGGCGGCCGGCGACAACACCGCCGACTATCTGACGCAGATGGCTCTCAACGCCGAGCGGATCAAGGCAAAGAAGGACGACCTCGACCGCAGCCTCAAGCAGAAGTGCCTGCGGCCGAAGACGAACGGGAAACCGTGCCAGATGCGGCCGCTGTACCAGGCCGGAGTCGGCCACCAAGAAGGTTTCGGGTGCTGGCGTCACGCCACCGACGACGAGAAGCTCGAGCTCGAGAAGTCGCGAATCGCCATCGAGGTCAAGACCGGTTGTCCCGGATGCAAGGCCGGCCCCGGCGAGGTGTGCCTGATCCCCACCGAGGACGGCCTCACCCCCGCCCAGGTCGGCCTGACGATGGTCGACGGCGAGTGGCCCCGGGTGCGGGTCCTCGGTGGCGCCGACATCCACGTCCCGCGGATCGAACTGATCCATCCTCGCGTCCTCGAGCCCGCCGAGTAGATCCGCCCAAGACGGCACGCGAAACCCCCGGCCCAATCATGGGCACGCCCGGTAGGGGCACCAGATGAACACCATCTAGCGTTCGGGACAGCGAGCCCGCCCCCGAATACGAGGAGTCCCCATGACGGATGAGCCGGATGTCCGGCAGCCCCCTGACGTCAACGATCCACCGTCCGAGAACGTGGATGAGCTCGCGGGCGGTATGCGCGGCAAGTGGGTGGTCGCGTCCCAGGGATCTACGCACTTGTGGGATCTTGACGCCCTGACCTACATGCGCCGTCCCGGCCCCGCCAGCCCCTCGGGGGCCTTTGACTACGACGGCATCGCGCACCGGATCACGGGGGTGACCCGGTGGCCGCGTGTCGGTGATCAGTCACTGGTCTGGTTCGACGATCCCGCGAGTCCCTTCGACACTGAGCAGTTCAGCCGTCGTCTGCTGATCAGTTTTCACCCGCCGTTGACACCATCACCCGTGCTCCCGAGAGTCTGGACAACGAGTCGGTGGCCGGTACCGAACTCGGGGACGCTGAGTGACGCTGGCGTCAGTCCTGCGGTCTGCTCTCTGCGGCGACAGCAGGGCTCCACGGTCTCGAGTTCGCAGAACGTCACATCGCCGTCGTTGATCGGGCCGCATTCCGCAGTGCGACTCTGGGTAGGGCGACCGACGCGGTGGCAACGATGACCATCACGACGGAGATCGTGAGAAAGGCGCGGGTGTACGCCTCGGCGAGGGAGCGTTGACACCCGGTTCCGTGGGTGTTGGGCGTGGACGACTTTGTCTTCCGTCGCGGGCACCGTTATGGGACGACTCCGGACCGCCATGCAGACCGACCGTCCGATCGAGGTATTGGAAGACGGGACCGCCACACTCCTACGGCCTGGTTGCGGGTCCATCCGGGCGTTGAGATCTTCTATCGTGACCGCATCGGCGCTTACGCAGAAGGCGCGGCGGCGGAGCACCGGACGCGCTGCAAGTCGCCGCTCGGTAGCACATCTGGCACATCGCGGCGGGGCGGTCGATGGCGCCGTGGCACGCCACCGGGCGGCCCTGCCCGCCGCGATCATCGCTCCCGAACCACAGGACCGGCCTGATGCCGCTGTGGTTGCCGCCGAAACCCACTCGGGAGCCGGGTCACGCCCAGTGCTGGCCGAGGGGACTAACATCCTTGCGATCAGCCGCGAGCTGGGTCTGTCTCGCGGTACCACACGCCGCTTTGCCCGCGCGAGGCGCCTGATGAACTGCCGGTCAACAATTGCCTCGGGTACCGAGTCCGTATTCTCGAGGCATACAAACCCGAGCTGCATCGGCGGTGGAATGTGGCGTGTACCCAACACAATGTGGCCGTTCGAGGAGATCACGGCCCACAGCTACCAAGGCAGCGAGATGTTGGTGCGCGACTACCTGCAGCCTTTCCTCGCTCTCACCCACCTCCCGGTCGCGCCGCCCAGCCACCGATCGTCCGCGAAGTCATCAGCTGGATCATGACCAACCCCAACACCCCTCGCTGCCGGACACCGGCCGCGCCTGGATTCGATCCTGGCATTCAGTCCGCGACCGGCCGCGCTGGCCGGGCACGTCCGCGCGTTCGCCGAGATCATGGGCGAGCGGCGCGGTCGGGATCTCGAACGGTGGATGGCCACAGTCGACGTCGACGACCAGCTGGCGCTGCACTCGTTCGTGCGAGGCCTCCGCCGCAGGCCACGTCCCCCGCACCAAGATGCTCAAACGCCGAATGCCCGGCCGCGAGAAGAGCGACCCACTGCGCAAACGAATCCTTCTGAGCGAGTGACCAATTCACCCTACCGAATCACCAACTTCGTGACAGATCCCCCAAACCGGACCATCTGACGGCTGTGGGTTCGAGGGTGGCCATCCTTCACGTGCTGCCGACAGAAGTTTGGGCCAGATCCAACACGGAGCCGGGAGTTGCCTCCCAGATCTCCGGCAGGAGAAGATTCCTAGATTTCAATGACGGCAAGCTCTCCGTCAGCATACAGGGAGCGCAGGCGCTTCTTGTCGAACTTGCCGACCGAGGTCTTGGGCACCTCGTCGACAAAGCACCAACGCTCAGGCAACCACCATTTGGCGACCTTGCCAACGAGGAAGTCACGCAGATGAGCAGGTGTGGGCGCACGACCGTCACGTACGACGATCACCGCGAGAGGCCGTTCCTGCCACTTCTCGTCCGGCACCCCGATCACAGATGCCTCGAGCACATAGGGGTGTCCGGCGAGCAGCAGCTCGAGCTCGACCGAGGAGATCCACTCCCCACCAGACTTGATCACGTCCTTGGTGCGGTCGGTCAGCGTCACGAAGCTCCGTTCATCGATCCGACCGACGTCGCCGGTGCGCAACCAACCGTCCTGAAACTTCTCCCCGTCATCCTCTCCGCCGATGTACGAGCCGGTGATCCAAGGTCCGCGCACCTGCAGCTCACCGACGGCTTCTCCGTCGTGCGGGAGCGCATTGCCCGCGTCGCCGACAATCCGCAACTCCACACCAGGAACCGGACGGCCCTGGGTAGCTCGCAGGCGCCACCGCTCCTGCGCGTCGAGCGATGCCGGCGGACGCGCGACGGCGGCCAGCGGCGAGGTCTCGGTCATTCCCCACGCCTGGACGACCTGCACGCCGTACTTCTCCTCGAAGACCTCCATCAGGTGAACGGGCACGGCGGAGCCACCGCAGGCAACCAGGCCGAGAGAGGAAATGTCGTAATCGGGGTTGGCCTCCACGAAGTTCAGCACGTCGTTCCAGATTGTCGGGACCGCGCCTGCGACGGTTGGCTTCTGGGCATCGATGAGCCGTACCAGCGGCTCGGCCTGCAGGAACCGGTCAGGCATGAGCAGGTCGGCACCGGCCATGAGGGCGGCATAGACCAGTCCCCAGGCGTTGGCATGGAACATCGGCACAATGGCGAGGATCCGGTCGTCACAGCCGACTCGCAGTCCGTCGGCGGCGCAGGCCGCCATCGAGTGCAGGTAGGTCGACCGGTGGCTATAGGCGACACCTTTGGGGGTTCCGGTGGTACCAGAGGTGTAGCACATGGCGGCTGCTGACTGCTCATCGAGGTCGGGCCAGTCGAACGTCTCGGGTTGGGCGGAGATGAACTCCTCGTAACCCACGACTGTGAGCCCGTCACGGTGCAGCGGGGTGAGGTCTACCCCGCCGGTCACGACGACGGTGTGCACGCTGGTGATCTGCGGCAGCACGGGGGCCAGCAGCGGGACCAGGCTTCCATCGAGAATCACGACCCGGTCCTCGGCGTGGTTGCCTACGTAGACGAGTTGATCTGAGGCGAGGCGTAGATTGAGAGTGTGCAATACCGCGCCCATCGAGGGCACCGCACAATAGACCTCCACATGTTCCTGGTTGTTCCACATAAAGGTCGCGACACGCTCATCGCCTGTGATCCCACAACCGCGCAACGCGTTGGCCAACTGGGCGGACCGCCGTCCGATCTCGGCGAACGAGGCGACCTTTATGCTCCCGTCGGGCTGTAAGGTCCGCACGGTCGACGAGCCATGCACACTCGAGCCGTGGCGCAGAATCGCCGCAGTTGTCAACGGGACGGTCATCATCGTGCTCTGCATAACATTCCTTATTGAGAGAGTTGCCGTCGAACCGACACGATCCGGGATCGAGCGTCCAGGGAGAGTGGGCTGTCAGCGATCTGCAGCCGAAAGCGAGCTTGAAGCAGACTCCAAGGACTCGACCAGGTCCAACTCGAGTTCTGGCAGTCGGCTGGCCGCCAAGGCCATCCCGCCCGCGCGGGCTCGCACATCAACGTCGCACTGGATCCCGGCGCGTGCAATGTCGGTCCATGCCTGTGCGCAACGGCTGGCGACGACGGCGAGGTCTGCGGTGGCAAGGTCACCGGTCAGACGTGCGACATCCGCGCAGCCATCGGCGAGCAATCGACGAAACAGCCCGCCACCGGTGCCTGCCTTCTCAATGAAAGCGCTCAGGCTGAACAAGAGGATCTCGAGGTCGTCTGCCGGAAGGTCGACCCAGGTCTGGACGTCGGCTGCCAGCTGCGCGACCGCGGCTAAGCCCTCAGCCCCGGGCACCGCTGTCGTGAGATCGACAATCCCCGGCCGCGACGGGCGCCGCATGCTGGCCGCGGACTGGCGAAATGCCTCTGCCGCCACTCCCGCCACATCCGGCAGCGCGCCCGGCCAGGTGATGCGATACGTGCAGTGGCGCGTCGGTTGCGGGAACGACGTCGAGGACCGCGCCCGAGCCAGGGCTTCGAGCGGGACCTCCTGCACCTCGGCGCGGTCATTGTCTACGACAACGGCAATCCCCTTGGCCTCATCATAGCCAATCACCACGATGTCGTGGCGACTCATCCGTAGCTGGACCCGCAGGTACGGCAGCTCGCCGATGTCGCCCCACACCAGGCTGGGTCTGCCTGCGTCAATCTCGTCGAGAACCCACAGCCACCCCTCGCGGGGATCATCGGTGGTGAGAACGTGGACCTGTCCGCCGAGCCGACGAGGTAGGTCGACTTCGAAGTCGGCGCCTCGTCCCACCAGGTACAGCGGCGGAACGAGGTCGCTCGACCGGAGGTAGGTCAGCCCTAGCGCGCCACCGAGCGCGAACACGAGGCCTTCATCGGGCGGTCCATCCCACCCCAAACCATGCCAGTGCAGAAGATCCCGCATCGCACCAGAACCGCAATGCCCCCCCATCCGATGCGGGTAGTCCTCGATCAGGGTCCTGCGGGGCATGTGAGTTCCTCTTCGGTGGATGGGCGCACGACGGGGTTCGAAGACATGATCAGTTGTTCCGGATTCTGTCCAGGTAGGCCTGGCGGGTCCTCATGTCGACGTCGTCCAGGAACACCGAGTCCGAGCCCAGGGCCGAGCCGAGCCAGGTGGCCAGCCAACCGGGGACGAACTTCATCGCGGCGACCATGCCGCCGGCGAGGCGGGTGACGCGCACGAAGGGACGCGGGTTCTCGATCAAATCGGCTGTCGCTCGGGCGATCTCCTCGGGCTCGGCGTTGCGCATTCCCTTGGCCCCAGCCGTCCCAGCGACAAGTTCGGTGTTGGTGAACGTGGGCCGGACCGTGGACAGTTGGACCCCGGACTTGCGGTATTCTTGTCGTGCTGCCTCGGTGAATCCGATGACCGCGAACTTGGTGCCGCAATAGGTCGCCAGACCGGGTACGGCGAGCTCACCGGCCAGTGATGCGGTGTTGATGATGTGCCCAGCACGCCGCGGCAGCATCCGTTGAAGGGCGAGCTTGGTGCCGAAGACAACTCCCAGGACGTTGATCTCGACCTGCCGCCGGGTTACCGCGTCGTCTTCCTCGTGGGCGTGCCCGGTGGGCATGATGCCCGCGTTGTTGATCAGTACGTCGAGCGGGCCGAGGTCCCCCTCGACCAGGTCGAGAAAATCGCGGAACGAGTCAGGGTCGGTGACATCCAAGTGGGCGACGACCTTCACCCCGAGATCAACGGCGGCCTCCTTTGCACGGGCCTCGTCGACGTCGCCAATAGCGACGCGGTGGCCTCGTCGGATCAACTCCTTCGCGGTCTGGTATCCGATACCGCGGGCTCCGCCCGTGATTGCCACGGTCTTGGCGGCATTGCGGGGGTTGTGCGTCGTCACTTGCTGTTCTCCTTGTTCAGGCCGAGGCGTTGCCACAGGCCGCGGCCGGCTGCCGCGCGCAATACTCTTTCGGCGATGGCCGCACGCCGAGAGGTGTACGGGTACCACGTGAGTTCCCGTGTCAGGACAGGGATCCGCGGCTCCGTCACCGCCTGGACCCGGCAGTACTTGTGCAGCCCATAGGCGCCGCCGAGCCGCGCACCGATACCTGATGCCTTCCATCCACTGTGCGGCAGTGTGGTGGCGAAGAGGTTACTGAAGACGTCGTTGATGTTGACAGCGCCCGCGTCCAGGCGTTTCGCGATGCGCTGCGCACGAGCGTGATCGCGGGTCCACACCGTCGCGGACAGGCCGTACACCGAGTCGTTGGCCAAGCGGACGGCCTCGTCTTCATCCGCGACCAGCATCACCGGGATCGTGGGTCCGAAGGTCTCCTCGGTCATGCAAGTCATCGTGTGGTCGACGCCGACCAGGACGGTAGGAGCGTAGTAGTTCCCGGCCGCGCTCCGGGTTCCGCCGACCAAGACCCGTGCACCCGCCGCCACCGCCTCGTTGACGTGGCGATCGGCGATCTCGACCTGCCTCGCAGTGACCATCGCACCCACGTCGTCACCTGCCGCTGCACCGTGGGCGAGGGACCGCACCCTTTGCGTCAGCCGAGCCACGAACTCGTCGTAGATCTCAGCTACCACATACACCCGCTCAACGGAGATGCAGACCTGCCCTGCGTTGAACAGACCGCCCCACGCGATCCCCTCGACCGCGCGAGCAAGGTCGGCGTCCTCCAGCACTATCGCCGGATCCTTACCGCCCAGCTCCAGGCTCACCGGCTTCAGGTGCTCGGCACAGCGGATCGCGACCGCGCGCCCGGTGGCTGTCGAGCCGGTGAACTGCACGAAGTCAGCTGCGTCCACCACCGACGCACCCGCTTCGCCGGCACCCACAACATGGGCCAGGACCGGGGGGGCGCCGATCTCGTGCCAGCCTTCGACGACCCGCGCACACGTCAGTGGCGTCGCTTCCGAGGACTTCGCCAGGACCGCGCACCCGGCAGCCAACGCGGGTGCTGCATCCATGAGGAAGAGGGTGATCGGGAAGTTCCAGGGCGTGATGAGCCCGACAACAGGGTACGGGTGGTAGGTCTTGGACAGCCGCTTCGGCAGACTCAACAGACTCGAGGGCCTGACCTGCTCGCCAGCGAGAAACCTCTCGGCATTGTCGGCGTAGTAGGTGATGAATTCGCACGACGCGGTCGTCTCCACGAGAGCGTCTGGGCGCACTTTGCCCGTTTCGGCTTGCAACAGGTCGGTGAGCTCGTCGGTGTGAGCCAGGATCCAGTCCCGCCAGCGATGCAACCATCTTGCGCGTTGCCGCGGGCCAGCTTCGGCCCACCCTGCCTGGGCGCGGCGGAGGTCAGCCGCGATGCGGTTCACGGTCTCACGATCATCCACGGGGACGGTTGCGATCCGCCGGCCGTCGGCTGGGCTACACACGGCCAAGGCGTCCGCTGTGGTCGCCGTGCTCATCGGTCCTCCAGGAGTGAGTCGAACCCGCGGGAGAGCCCGTTGGGTGGGGTGCGTCTGGTGGGTGTGTCGGTGAAAGCGTCAGCGATCACGTCAGCGCGTTTGAACATCACCGGTCCATAGGTATGCCGAAGCTCGGTCAGGATCGCGTTCAAAGGCAGGTCGTCGAAGATGCCGCGCTCGCGGACGTACTCCATATGCTGGGCTCCGTCGGCGGTGAAGGCGTGCAGGAGGGCGTCGCGATCGCCGTCGAATTCCACCGGCGGCACACTGAAACGCGCACACAACTCGGTGTTGAACGCAGGTGTCGCCTTCAACCACCGGCCGTCGATGTAGAGAAGGCTGTAACCGTGATAGACGAACAGGTCTGTGCCGCCCATGAGCGCTCGCAGCGCTTCGGTCTGCAGGTGATTGCGGACATCAGCGAAGCCCAGCAGCGCCGGAATCCCTGCCGCACGGCACACCGCGGTCAAGAGCACCGCCTTCGGGACGCAATAGGCACGCCCGGCCTCGAGGACGAAGCTGGCTCGATAGTGGGCGGGATCGTCCGACACTGTGTAGGGGTCGTACCAGATCTGGTCACGGACGGTGGTGAAGAGGCGATTGGCCTTGTCCCGGTCGGTGCTCGCATCCCCAATCGCGGCGGCGGTGAATGCCCGGACGGACGCGTGTTCGATGTCGAGGAAGTCGGTCGCCACCAACGACGCCACCGGTGCCTGATTCATCTGCGCTCCAGGGTGATCGGCAACCCGTCGACAGGGATGGGGAGCGAAGTGTTGTCCCATCTCACTTCATACTGGTCCGGGACCGACCAGGTGTACGTGCGCAGCATGTAGTGCAGGATCGCCTTGACCTCGAGAGTGCCGAAGTGCAGACCAATGCACTTGTGCACCCCTCCTCCGAAGGGGATCCACCCGAAACGGTGATTCTGGTCCTCCCGGCGCGGCTCGCTGAAACGGTCGGGGTCGAAGGTATCGGGGCCGGTCCAGCACGACTCGTCGAAGTGGTTCACCGCAGGAGCCACGGCCACCAGGGTGTCCGCCGGGATGTGGCGTCCGGCAATCTCCACGTTCTCGATCGTTTTGCGCATCACGATCGGCACGGGCGCTACGAGGCGCAGCGTCTCCTTGATCACCAGGTCGAGAGTCGCCAGCGAGTCCAGGTCGTCGATGTCGGGGCGGCGTTCACCGAGTCGGTCGGACTCGGCCCGAGCCCGTTCCTGCCAGGCTGGGTGCTTGGCGAGGAAGTAGGCGGCAGCTGTGGTGGTAATGGTCGAGGTGTCGTGGGCCGCCATCATCAAGAAGATCATGTGGTTGACGACGTCCTCATCGTTGAACGCCTCACCGTCGGCCGTGCGCGCATGGCACAACCCCGTGAAGAGGTCGTCTCCCTGGCCACTTCGAGCCGTCGGCAGATGCCGGGTGAAGTAGTTCTCCAGGAGCGTGCGCCCACGGACTCCGGCGCGCCACCGAGTACCGGGCAGCGGGAAATGGATGATCGAGCTGGCTGCGCGCACGGTGGCCACGAAGGCGTCGTTGATGGCGTCGATGTCCTCGCTCCTGCCCCGACCTGCCATGAAGACCCCCGTTGCGACGTCGAGAGTCAAGGCCTTCAGCAGTGGGTAGATGCGCGTGGACCGGCCCGCTGTCCACCCGGGGATGCTGGTCTCCAGCGTCGGGCCGAGCTGGTCGACATAGCCGGCGAGCCGGTCGCGGGTGAACGCTTCCTGCATGATCCGCCGATGCATCCTGTGCTCGTCGAAGCTCATCAGCATCAGGCCCCGGTGAAAGAAGGCATCGATGAGATAGGTCCACCCGTCCTGGGAGAACGACTTCGCCTTGGTCGTCAGCGCCTCCTGGGTGGCATCCGCGCCGGCCACCATCACGATTCTCGTACCGAAGGCGCCCATCCACCAGACCGGTCCGAAGCGTTGGTACCTGGCCCGGGTGAAGTTGGAGCCGAACCTGATGTAGTCCAGGGTGTGACCGAGCAAAGGCAGGCCCGCGGTCCCCCGGACCGGCTCGAGGCCCGACCCCGCCGGGGGCGGGGTGAGCTCACGCACAGGCCAATGGTCGCTGACCCCAAGCAGGGTCGCGTCGACTCGACTCGGCAGCGGCGCCAGGAGTACCGATGAGAGCCGCTCACGACCCTTCGCCAGCGGGAGCTGGATGATATTCGTCACTGACGTTCCTTTCTGAAAATGTGGGGCCGCACTCGATGTCTTCCTACCGCCGTCGACCCCAGGGACCAGTCAGTTCAGGTCGAGCCGGCGAGCACCAGTTCGGCCCGGCCGACGGGGAGTCGTTGCGCGATGACCCGCTTGCTGAACACGAAGTCCCGGGGCCGGTTGACGCAGTCGGCAGCAATGAGCTCGCCGGCACGGAGGTAGAAGCAGGCGAAGGCGCGGTCCCGGATCGGGTCGCCGCTGCAGACGACTTCGTCGTACTCGGTGTTGAGACCGGCGATCTGGAGCTTGAGATCGTATTGATCCGACCAGAACCACGGAAGCGCCGCGATCATCTTGGGCTTGCCGCAGAAGGTCGCGGCGGCCACCTTGGCCTGCTCACCCGCACTCGGCACGGACTCCAGGCGTATGCGACGGCCGTAACGGGCCATGTCGTGGCTGGCGCAGTCCCCGGCGGCCACGATGTCGGGGTCACTGGTCCGGGCCTGGTCGTCGATCACGACGCCGTTGTCGACGACCAGACCCGCGGCGGCGGCGAGCTCGGTGTTCGGCTCAACGCCGATGCCGACAATGACGAGGTCGGCGGGAATTGATTCGCCACCTGACAGGAATACCTCGCGGACCCTGCCGTCACCGGACAGAGCCTCGACCAGCGCGCCCGTCCTGATGTTCACGCCCTCCTCCCGGTGGATCCGTTCGAAGAACGCCGATACCTCGGGAGCGGTGACCCGTTCGAGGACGCGCTCGGCCGCCTCAAGCACTGTGACCTCCAGACCCAGCGCACGCAACGAAGCGGCCGTCTCCAGTCCGATGTAGCCGCCGCCGACGATCACGGCCCGGCACCCGGGGCTGGTGACCTCTCGGATCATCTCGACGTCCGCAGCGGTGCGTAGGTAGTAGACGCCGACCAGGTCGGCACCCGGGATGGAAAGCCGTCGAGGGCTGGCCCCAGTGCACAGCGCGAGCTTGTCGTAGGGCAGCGTGTCGCCGGCGCTCAGTGCAAGGTGACCGGCCGAGCGGTCGATCGCCTCCACGGTCGCGTCCAGGAGTTGGATTCCCTGCTTGCTGTAGAATTCGGCGCTGCGGATCGCAAGTTCGTCGAGCGTGCTCTTCCCCGCCAGGTAAGCCTTCGACAGCGGCGGGCGTTGATAGGGCAGCGCCGACTCCTCGCCGATGAGGACGATCTCACCGGTCCACCCTTCCTGGCGGAGACTGGCCGCGAGCTGGACCCCGGCATGGCCGGCCCCAACGATGAGGGCCCGCTGCGAAGTCATGCGCTGGACTTCGGGGTGAGGCGGACCATCATTTTACTGATCCCCCTGACGAAATTGGACTGCACGTACTCTGGCTCCCCGACGACCTCGATGTTGTCGAAACGGGTAAGCAACTCCTCCCACAGGATCCGCAGCTGGAGCTCGGCCAGCCGGTTGCCCATGCAGCGGTGGACGCCGAAGCCGAACGAGATGTGGTTGCGGGCGTTGGCCCGGTCGATGATGAACTCATCCGGCCGTTCGAACACGCGCTCGTCACGGTTGCCCGAGGCGTACCACATCACTACCTTGTCGCCCTTGCGGATGAATTGCCCGTTCAGAATGGTATCGGCCTTGGCGACCCGGCGCATATACGCCAGCGGGGTTTGCCACCGGATGATCTCCGAGCCCATGTTGGGAATCAAGTCGGGGTTCGCCTTCAGCTTCTCGAACTGATCGGGGAAGCGGTTCAGCGCAAGAACACCGCCGCTCATCGAGTTCCGGGTCGTGTCGTTGCCTCCGACGATCAGCAACACAAGGTTGCCCAAGAATTCCATCGGGCGGTCGATCAGGTCCTTGGTGCTCTCGTTGCTCTGCAACATGGTGATCAGATCGAAGCCAGGTTCCTCCCCGGCCGCTGTCCGGGCTGCCTTGTCGTGCCAGAGAGCGCTGAGACCTCGCGCCATGTCGCGCATGCCGGGGAACACCTCGTCGTTGTCCGAGGGCCCGCCGTTAGCCTGCTCCAGCGAGGTCGCAAGGTCTGACCAGTAGACGAGCTTGCGACGCTGCTCGTACGGAAAGTCCAGGAGAGTCGCGAGCATCCGAGCGGTCAACTCGATCGAGACGTTCTGCACCCAGTCGAACGGCTGATCCACAGGCAGGTCGTCCAGCACCTCCTGCACACGCGATCGAATCAGCCCCTCCATCTCACGCAGGTTCTTCGGCGCGACCACGCCTTGGACAGCGGCCCGCTGCGCGTCATGCCGTGGCGGATCCATCGCGATGAACATCGCGATATCGAGGAAGCGAGGCGGGGCCCCGATGACAATGAACGGCTCGGCGGAGAAGAGCTCGTGGTTCTTGTCCACGGCCACGATGTCGGCATGCCGCGTGACAGACCAGAACGGACCGAACGAACTGTTGGGCTGATAGTGGACTGGCGCCTCGTTGCGCAAGCGCTCGAAGTAGGACTGCCAGCGCCCCTGGCGATAGAGAAAAGGGTTGCTGAGGTCGATGTCGGCGAGCTCGACGTCCTCGACCGGCGGGACAGGACTCTCGACGAAGAGCTTCTCTCCGTTCGTCCCGGTCACCCATCGCCGGGTCTTGTCATACAGATGCGCGCCCCGGATCTGCAGATCCATCGGGATGGTCGACTGAACTCTGGTGGTAATCACTTCAGGAATCTTCATCAGGTCTTACTCTGTCTCTCGTCGTCACATCTGGAATTCGGGTAGTTGGACGATCAAGCCGTCCCACTCCGCGCAGGCCACCATCTGGCAGGACAGCCGAGAGGTCGGCTGGCGCTCTGGGTTCATCGCGAGCATCTCCTCCTCATCGGATCCGGAGAGGCCGACCTGCTCGGACCATTGCGAATCGACGATCACATGACAGGTGCCACAGGCGGCTTCGCCTCCACAGTCGCCGTTGATTCCGGGGACCGCGTTGTTGGTCGCGACCTGCATCAGCGACTGCCCTTCCTCGAAGGGCGCTTCGTGCTTCTCGCCGTCGTGGGAGACAAAGGTGACAAATGCCATAGCCAACTCCTGATACGTTGTCCTCAGCGGGAACTTGGTCAAAGTGTTGTCGAGGATGGGCGCTGCGACCATGTTCGACGGAGTCAGAAACTTGTGAATTCAGCTCAAAGGGACTATGGTGAACCTCAATGACGAGGGCGTGCCTCCGCTCATGTTCGTGCAACTGCTCGAGAGCCAAGCACTCGACTCAGACGCTGCAGCGCGGCTTCGCAACATCATGGCTCGCGAAGGAACCAACGAGGCGATGCTGATCCAGCATGACGTCCAGGCCCCGATCCGGTGGTTTCGGGAGGTCTACCCCGAACTCGACGTCGACCAGGCAACCCTGCTCGGCTTCACATTCGCTGAACAGGCCCAATTGACGTCCTTCGGCCCGTTGAGTTTTCCGCTGGTCAGCGCAGGCTCGGTAGCCGAGATCGTAGAGCTGCTCACCTACTTGCCGTTGATCTCGACAGCACTCAGCCCACAGTTCCATCCGAGTGACCACGGCCTCACTGTCGGGCTCACCGCGCATACAAGCGACCTGGCCCTGGACTGCCTGGTCGTTGCCTACAGCGGGTCAGTGCTCCTGCGGCTGCTTGCCATGCTCGCCGGCGACATGCCGACGGTCACACTCCACCTGAGCTGGCCAGCGCCGACCTCTCTGACCCACCATAAGGACGTGCTGGCCGGGCGCCTGTGCTTTGACGCTCCAACGTCCTTTCTCTATATCCCCGCAGACACGCTCAACGAGGTCTGCCGGTTCTCCGATCCCCTCGCTTATCGACTCGCCATCGTCGATCTGCAACGAACTCTCGACCAGCGGAGCAGAACAACGTCGTTCTCAGAGAAGGTGAGACGACTGTTGGAGCAGCATTCCGGACAGCGAGGTAGCCATTGGGTCGCACATGAGCTGTCGATATCCGCCAGCACGCTCAAGCGCCGCCTCGCCGAAGAGGGGACCACCTTTCGCGAGTTGCACCAGTCATTCCTGCGCGAGCGCGCGATGCTGCAGCTACTCGACCAATCAATGTCGGTGAGCGAGATCGCCACAGATCTCGGATACAGCGACCTCACCAACTTCTCACACGCTTTCAAGCGATGGACCGGCCGCTCTCCGAGCGAGTTCCGGCACACGTAACGCTGAGCCATCCCGGGCCGTCCGCGGTGAATGGGAGTGTCAGATTTTCGGTGTAAGTGGCGTTGTTAGCACCGGTGGATCCAAGGGTGTAGCGCAACACTAGGTGAAGTGTTCGGGGTTCCGTTCCGACCTCTATCGGAGAGGATCGAAGCCATGCCACGTCAATATCCGCAGGAGTTCCGTGATCGGGGTGTCCGGATGGTCGCCGAGGCGCGGGAGGACAACCCGCAGGTGACCGAGTACGGGGCGATCCAGAAGGTCGCCGCCCAGCGCGGCTGCAGTCAGCAGGGATTGACCCGCTGGGTGCGCAAACGTCAGATCGACACCGGTCAGCGCACGGGCGTGACCTCCGCCGGGGATGAGGAGATCCGCCGGCTCAAACGCGAGAACGCCGAGCTGCGCAGGGCGAATGAGATCTTGAAGACGGCGTCGGCGTTTTTCGCCGCGGAGCTCGACCGTCCCGCCCAGCGATGATCCGATACATCGACCGGTATCGGCATCGGTTCGGGGTCGAGCTCATCTGCCGCACCCTGCGTGCGACGGATGCGGGGTTTCTCACCTCCCGCGGCTACCGCGCCGCCAGGACCCGGCCGCCATCCGATCGCGCTCTGATGGACCGGGAACTGATCGACGAATTGCGGCGGATCCATCGGGACAACTTCTCCGTCTACGGGGTACGCAAGATGCACGCCGCGATGCGCCGAACCGGATGGGACATCGGCCGCGACAGAACCGCGAGATTGATGAAAGCTGCTGGTTTGCAAGGCGTTCAGCGAGGACGGAAGGTGTTCACCACCCACCCCGACCCCACTCAACAACGCCCCGCCGATCTCGTTGAACGCCACTTCCACGCGAGCGCCCCGAACCGGTTGTGGGTCGTCGACATCACTTACACCCGGACCTGGCAATCGATGGCCTACACCGCGTTCGTCACCGACGTCTGCACCCGCAAGATCGTCGGATGGGCCGTCACACCGACCATGCGGACCGCCGATCTTCCCCTCGAAGCGTTCAACTACGCGATCTGGCAGACCGATGGCGCAGACCTGCGTGACCTCATCCACCACAGCGACCGCGGCAGCCAATACCTCAGCGTGATCTACACCGATCGGCTCGCCGAACTCGGCATCACCGCCTCGGTCGGATCCCGCGGCGACAGCTACGACAATGCCCTCGCCGAAGCCGTCAACGCCGCCTACAAAGCCGAACTGATCCGCCGCGGCCCCTGGAAAACCGTCGAGCAACTCGAGCTCGCAACAATGGAATGGGTGCACTGGTTCAACCACGAACGCCTGCCCGAAGCCCTCGGGTATCGCACCCCCGTCGAAACAGAGGCACACTACAAGTACGAGAGCCGACCCACCCTGGCTCTACCAACCGGGCCGGAATGAAACCCAGGGCACTTCAGGCACTGCCCGAATGAAGGGAGGAGAAGGGATCCTGCTCCAGGTCGTTCATTCAGCCCTGGGTTCTAGTAGTGACCCTATGGTGGAGGCTAGGGTTTCTGGGTTCACGACATCTGTCACAGGTGATACGTCGCTGATGAGTCGGGACATACGTCGCACCCCTGCCGCGGAGGCGAGAGTGACCGTGCATGTCCCGTGCACGCGTCGCAGTGATGAAGGTCGTCTCCCACCAGCTCTCGGTCACCGACACTGCCCGCCAGTACGGCTACTCACGCCGCCAGCTCCACCGCCTGCTCGCCCGCTACCGCACCGACGGCCTCAATGCCGTCGAACCGCGCTCCCGGCGACCGAGCTACACCAGAAGCGGTACACGAGAAGATCATCGACCTATGAGCTTCCGCCACGCCGGCAGGATGCGTCACCTCGGCATCGGAATCGAACATGCCGGCAAACGCGGCATCGCCGTAGCCGACGACCACACCATCACCGTCATCCACCTCGACACCGGCGAAGTCATCGCATCAAACGACATCCAGCCCGACAAGGCCTACTGGCGCAACACGCAGAAAGCCCCCCCGGCCGATGGCCGGGGGCTTCCTCGTGACTCATGTCGCGACTCATCACATGGTGGAGGCTAGGGGATTCGAACCCCTGACCCTCGCCTTGCAAAGGCGATGCTCTACCAACTGAGCTAAGCCCCCGTATTCGGTTGTCACCCACCGAGTGGGCGCCGGCTGACCGCCAAACTACGACCTCGTGGTGGACATGTCCACCACAGCATCCCTGCCGGTCAACCCCTCATCGAACCCGTCAGCTGGAGATAATGCTCGAACTCCTGACATCTACCTTGCAAAGGTAGCGCTCTACCAACTGAGCTAAGGCCCCTCACCTGCTGCTGTGTGCCACACTTCCATGTTGCTGCGAGCCACGGTGAGTGCTGCCGCGTAGGCCACGCCCAGCAGTGCGAGCACCAGCAGCAGCACTCTCACGTGGTGAACCTCCCAACAAGTGTGGTGGGGCTAGGAGGACTCGAACCTCCGACCTCTTCGTTATCAGCGAAGCGCTCTAACCGCCTGAGCTATAGCCCCTGAACCGAACGCAGAGATTACCGCACAGATGCGGTGCATCCCAAACCGTTAGTCGCGATCGGCCAATGTGATCTCGATACCACCCACAAGATCCGTGGTCAGGTTGTAGATGAACGCCCCGATCGTGGCGGCGGCGGTCATCAGAACAATGTTCACCAAACCGATGAGCAGCGCGGTACCGAAGATGGTGCCGCTGGACACCAACTCACCGCCGCCGCTGTTGGTGATGAGCTCGCCGACGTTCTCGTTGAGCTTCGACCACACGCCCATCGCGCCCAGCACCAGGTACAGCATGGCGACGGCGATCATCCAGACGAAGAAGAACACCACAGACAGCACCAGCGACACCTTCAGCGTCGCCCACGGGTCGATGCGCCGGATCTGCATGGACGCACGCAATGGCCCCCGTCGCGAGGGACCCACGGTAATTGCGGAGCCACCTTGTGCCGCTTCACTTCGGCGCGGGGGACGGGGGACCGGACCGGACAGGTCCGGGAGGTCCTCGTTCTTGAGGGCGCTCTTGGGGGCGCGTACCGGCTCCTGCGCGCTGGACTCGCCCCACGGGGTGCCCGAACGCGGCGGCTCCGGCCGTTCAGCCCTCTCAGCCCTGTCGGAGCGCTCCGGTCTGTCGGGGAGCTCTGGCACCTCGTCATAGGCCTCCGGCTCGGCTTCCGGCTCCGGCTCGGGACGGGTGGGCGGGGTGGTGAATCCGGCCGGTGCAGCCGTTCCAGAGATGAATCTGCTGAGCCTGGCATCGAGTCCCGCGGACGGGCGACTCGTGGGTCGTGGGGCCGATGTGGGCGCAGTCGGAGGGGCTGACGCGTCGTCCACGATGGGAATGATCTCCGTCGGTGCGCCACCGGGGCGCGGTTCGCGGCCCTGAATCCGCTGCGGGCCGGTAGCGGCGGCGTGTGAACCACGCCGCCGCTCCGCCCGCTGCCAGGGAGGTAAGTCCGTCTGTTCCACGGGGCGTTCGTTCGCGCCAGAATCCCCGGGATCGTTCGGTGAACTCACCTACTGCTCCTTACTCGCTCTCGGCGCCGACCGTACCGTCATCGGGGTCAGCATCCCCCTCATCGGCATTATGCGCGATCGCCAACAGGGTGTCGCCCTCGCCGAGGTTCATCAACCGCACGCCCTTGGTCTGGCGGCCGGCCTTCCGAACCTGTTTGGCGATGGTGCGAATGACACCGCCGCCGGAGGTGATGGCGTACAGCTCCGATTCCTCGTCCACGACGAGCGCCCCGACCAGGGAGCCACGGCGCGGGTCGTACTGAACAGTCAGCACACCCTTACCGCCGCGGCCCTGCACCGGGTACTCCTCGATCGCGGTGCGCTTGGAGTAGCCGCCCGAGGTGGCCACCAGCAGGTAGGTGCCCTCGCGAACGACGTTGAGCGACAACAGATCGTCCTCACCGTTGAAGCGCATACCCTGCACGCCGGAGGTGGCGCGGCCCATCGGGCGCAACGCCTCGTCGGTGGCACTGAATCGGATGGACTGCCCGTGCGCCGAAACCAAGAGCAAATCGTCCTCGGCCGAGCACAGCACCGCGCCCACCAGCTCGTCGCCGTCACGCAGGTTCACGGCCACCAGGCCACCGCTGCGGTTGGAATCGAACTCGGTGAGCTTGGACTTCTTGACCAGGCCATTCTTGGTGGCGAGCACCAGGTACGGCTGGTCTTCGTAGCTCTTGATCTGGATGACCTGCGCGATGCGCTCCTCCGGCTGGAAGGCCAGCAGGTTGGCGACGTGCTGACCGCGTGCGGTACGAGCCGCTTCGGGCAGGTCGTACGCCTTGGCGCGGTAGACACGGCCCTTGGTGGTGAAGAACAGGATCCAGTCATGCGTCGAGCACACGAAGAAGTGCTTGACGATGTCGTCCTGCTTCAGGCCCGCACCCTGCACACCCTTACCGCCGCGCTTCTGGCTGCGGTAGAGGTCGGTCTTGGTGCGCTTGGCGTATCCGGTTTCGGTGATGGTGACGACGACGTCCTCGCGCGCGATGAGATCCTCATCGGCAACATCGCCGTCGGCCGAGATGATGCGGGTGCGGCGGTCGTCGCCGTACTTCTCGGTGATCTCGGCCAGCTCGTCCTTCACGATGGCGCGCTGACGTTCCGGCTTGGCCAGAATGTCCTCGAGATCGGCGATCTCGGCCTCGATCTTGGCCAGGTCGTCGATGATCTTCTGCCGCTCCAGGGCCGCCAGGCGGCGCAGCTGCATATCGAGGATGGCCTGCGCCTGGATCTCGTCGACGTCCAGCAGCTCGATCAGGCCGGTGCGGGCAATGTCGACGGTCTGCGACGCGCGGATCAACGCGATCACTTCATCTAGAGCGTCAAGGGCTTTCACCAAACCGCGCAAGATGTGCGCGCGCTCGTTCGCCTTGCGCAACCGGTACCGGGTGCGCCGGATGATGACGTCCAACTGGTGATTGACGTAGAGCCGGATCAGCTGATCCAGTCGCAGTGTGCGCGGCACACCGTCGACGATGGACAGCATGTTGGCGCCGAAGCTGGTCTGCAGCTGGGTGTGCTTGTAGAGATTGTTCAGTACCACCTTGGCCACGGCATCGCGCTTGAGCACCACCACAATTCGCAAACCGACACGGTCGGAACTCTGGTCCTCGATGTTGGAGATGCCGGCGATCTTGCCGTCGCGCACCTGCTCGGCGATCGAGGTGATGAAGTTGTCGTGGTTGACCTGGTAGGGCAGCTCGGTGATCACCAAAGACGTTCTGCCCTTGGAGTCTTCCTCGATCTCGGCCACACCGCGCATACGGATGGAGCCGCGTCCCGTGGTGTAGGCGTCGTGAATGCCTTGCGTCCCAACGATCAAGCCCGATGTCGGGAAGTCAGGGCCGGTGATCTTCTCGCAGACCGCCTTGAGGGTGGTCTCCTCGTCTGCCTCGTGGTTGTCCAGCGCCCAGTAGACGGCCTCGGCCAGCTCGCGCAGGTTGTGCGGCGGCATGTTGGTGGCCATGCCGACCGCGATGCCGCCCGAACCGTTGGCCAGCAAGTTCGGGAACCGGCTGGGCAGCACGGTCGGCTCCATGACCCGGCCGTCGTAGTTCGGAATGAAATCGACTGTCTCCTCGTCGATTTCACGAAGCATCTCCATGGCCAGCGGCGTCAGCCGGGCCTCGGTGTAACGCATGGCGGCGGCAGGATCGTTACCCGGTGAGCCGAAGTTTCCTTGGCCGTCCACCAGCGGGTAACGCAGCGACCACGGCTGCGCCATACGCACCAACGTGTCGTAGATGGAGGCGTCGCCGTGGGGGTGGTAGTTACCCATGGTCTCGGCGACCGAGCGGGCCGACTTGGCGTGGCTCCGGTCGGGGCGGAAGCCGGAGTCGTACATCGCGTACAGGACGCGGCGATGTACTGGCTTGAGGCCATCGCGGACTTCGGGGAGGGCGCGGCCCACGATCACGCTCATGGCGTAGTCGATGTAGCTGCGCTGCATCTCCTGCTGGATGTCTACCGGTTCGATTCGGTCGACGGCGTCGTCACCGCCGGGGGGCAGCGTTGTGTCGGTCATGTGCTCCTCGTTCATGCTCCGCCCGCAGAAAGCCGGGCAACCACCCCAGCCTAGTCACTTCACCGGCCGGTTTCCCGGACGCTGCCCCGTGCGTCGTTCTCAGCGGCATTAGATGCCGATATCTAAAGTATCGGGTACTGTTTGTTACGCATGCGCGAGCCGCAACGGGGCGGCCAGAACCGAAAGGGAGCTGCCACTCATGACCACTCTGACGTCTGATTTCACCGATGAATCCACCGGCGAGCGCCTACGGCGCTGGGCCGACGAGTGGCGGCGCATGGCGGCCGTCGCGGTATCCAATGCCGACGGCCCCAAGACTGGGATGGTGTACGACATCGTCGGACCGCAGAATCTGTTCGGCGAGGAATCGCTCTTCATCAACTTCGGCTACTGGCGCGACCATCCGACGACCTTGGACGAGGCCAGCCGCGATCTTGCCCGCCTGGTTGCTTCCAGTGCCGGATTCACCGCGACGGACGTGGTGGTGGATTGCGGCTGTGGATACGGCGATCAGGACATTCTCTGGGCCAATGAGTTCAAGGTGAAGAAGATCACCGGGGTCAACATCGCCGAGGAGCAGATCGCGATCTCCACCGAACGTGTCGCGGCCGCGGGTCTGTCCGGCACCATCTCCTACGTCAAGGCGTCGGCGACCGACCTGCCGTTCGAGAATGAGTCCTGCACCAAGGTGGTGGCGCTGGAATCGGCGTTCCACTTCCCGTCGCGTATCGACTTCTTCCGCGAGGCGTTGCGCGTGCTCAAACCCGGCGGGCGATTGGTGACGGCAGACATCGTTCCGCGACGCACCGCCCTCACCGCGATCGCGCGCAACCAGGTGGCACGGCGCGGTTGGCAAGGTGCCCCGGCCAACGCGGTGCCCTGGGCCGTCGATGTGCAGGGCTACCGGGATCTGCTGTTGGATATGGGCTTCGCGCGTTCGGAGACATGGTCTATCGCCAACGACGTCTATCCACCGCTATCGCGGTTCCTTGCCAAGCGGCTGCGCCAGCCGGACATGAAGCACGTCAATCCGTTGTTGCGGGCCCAATTCAACTCGGTGGGCATGCGGCTGTTCTCACTGCATTCGGACTACATCGTGGCGGTGGCACACAAGGCGTAACGGCCTTTAGTGCAACGTCTTTCCTTCGCCGAGTAGTTCCACGTACTGCGTTATGCGACGAGTCCGGGTCTCTGGTTTCTTGATGGTGGCAAGCCGGAACAAGAACGGCCAGCGTGCCGTCTTGGTGAGAGAATCGAAGAATGTCAAGGCTTCCGGCTTAGCCTTGAGTGCCTGCGCGAAATCCTCAGGCACCTCGATGGTGGCCTGCGAGCTGTAGGCGGCATCCCAGCGGCCATCGGCCTTGGCGGCATCCACCTCTCGTTGACCTGCCGGCCTGACGCGACCCTCATTGGTGAGCCGCTCGATGTGGCCGACATTGATCTTGGACCAGGTGCTGCGCGCGCGTCGGGGAGTGAACATGCGCAGGGTGTACTGCTCATCGAGCGACTTGGCTTGCCCGTCGATCCACCCAAAGCACAGCGCTTCTTCCAGGGCTTCTTTGTGGTTGATGCTGGGGATGCCGGCGGCTTTCTTCGCCATCTTGATCCAGACACCGGGGGAGTCCTCATGGTTGTCTTCCAGCCATGCTTCCCAGTCTTGTTGGGAGGCAAAGTAGATGGTGGGACGGTCGACGGCCATGCGGTCACTCTAGGGGTGGGTGGTGACAGCGGTTACACCTTCGGAAACCATATCGACCCACGCTTGGACAGTACGAATCCGCGACCATCGGTGTCCTTACACGCAGTTGTGCCTGCATCATCGACGCCACAGACAACGCCATTAACCGTGATCGAGTGAAGTACGGGCAGGACCTTTAGTTCATGCCCTTGGATCTTGCCATCCACAAATGGCGTAGATGCAGTAGGCCGAATTCCCGTCCCGGTAGCGACGTATGTATACGGGTTCTTATCCTTATCCGATATTCCCGGGATGTTGTCTCCCGTGCATCCGGCAGAATCCATCAGAAAGTTGCATCGAACACCATCGGGCGTTACAAAATACACTCTTTTATTGGCTTCGCGGCCGACATTTGGAAGCAAAATTACGTACTCGTCAACATTCGCCGCTACATAGGCGTTCAGGTCGGGAAATTTTGGGGGCTCGGCATTCGCGTGGCACGCACACAGAACCGCGAGAGCGGACGTCATCGACACTGCAATGGCCATTGCCCGTGTAGACATCTTTTGCATCATCGTACTAGGGCCGCTTTCTTTTCGGCCAGTACTGTTTACAATTATCGAATCGGGTTTGACCTCAATTATATTCGAATGATAGATGTCGTCTTCCGTCGGAAAATGCACCCCTAACCCGACTACCCTTGAAAACTGGGCTCGGCGAGCTAGGAAATGTTCCCGTCGAATCACTGCCGATAACGCCAACGTGTCCCGGACCACGGCGCGAAAGTACTAGACCTGGGGGAACCAGCTAGTGCCGTCCTGCGAGATGACGAAACCGCGCTGTTTCGAATCCTTACACGCGGTAGTCCCTTTGCCGTCCACACCACATGTCACTCCGCCAGACGTTAGTGAGTGAAGCGGCGGAAGTGCTTTTAGTTCATGCCCTTGAATTTTCCCGTCAACAAATGGTGTGGAGCCCATTGGTTGCACCCCCGAGTCGGTGCCAATATCTGTGTACGGGCTCTTGTCCTTTGCCGATACTCCCGGGATGTTACCCGTGCAGCCAGCGGACTGCCCTAGAAAGCTGCAGTGAATACCGTCCGGGGTCACGAAATACACCTTCTTAATCGGTTCCCGGCCCACGTTGGGAAGCGAGATCACATAATCGTCCGCGTTGACGGGTGTATAGCTACTCATATCGGGAAACTTCGGCGGCTCCGCTTTAGCGGTGCAGGCCCCCAAAAGTCCGACTACGTGACTCAGGAGAATCGCCGTTGCGGTTTTAAAATACATAGCGTGTCCTGTCGGTACGTGGTTCAAAGCAGTAGCTCCAACTGAATTCTTCTACTTGTTAGGGTTCACCTCAAATATGCTGGAATGATAAGTATCGTTCGTTGTGGTGTCCCACTGACTACCCATAATCAGCAGCCGGTCCAGTGTTGAATTCGGGAGAATGTACCCGCCGTAGGGCTGCGGCAACTGTCCGCTATTAATCACTGTCGTTGGCGGACCCGCGAATATCTTGTTGGGCTCACCCCCACCCACGCGCACTTCAACATTTCCCGTATCGACATTGAACCCAGACAATACGGGCCTGCCTTGGACCTCACGCAGGCTGATTTCCCCGTACGACTGCCGCCCGCTGAGGCTGACGGCCTCCTGCCCGTTTTGGCCCCAACCGTTCCCAGTCCACGGCTGCCAGTTTTTGCGATCCGTGACGTCCACGCCATCGGGTACCCGATACATGGTTACGCCTTGTCCGCGATCGAACCCGTTCGCGGCTATGTAAGTCGAGCCATCTTTGGCCTGGTAACCGCTGACCTGCGATAGCGACGAATCTTGAGCCGTACGATAACTGGACTCGATTGGCGGCCATCCATTCGAAAAGTCGCCGGTCGCCTTCGTGAACCACGTTCCGCCGTCCGGGTGCAGATCCTTCGTGGCTGCCACCATCGTGTACACGTCGCCGTTATTCATCACAATGCTTCCCGCCGGCAGAGTGTTAGGGCCCTTCCCAACCTCAGCAGCCACCCTGGGGTCTTGGAAAGCTGTCGGAAAGAGCGGGGCCCGACCCTGTTGTCCGTCATAGCCCGTCAGGACATCACCCCAAATCGGCTTGCCTTGTTCATCAAACCCCTTGATTTCCACCGCAACTGACTTGTAGTGGTTACCTCCAAGCCGATCCTCGGAGAATGAGTCGCCGAAGACCGCGATCAGCTTCTTGCCGCCCTTACCATCGGGGATCTCTAGAACCTCCCCGAGATCGGTGCCCTTGACGCCGGAGATCGGAGGCGCGTTCGTGCCAGCGACGGGGCCCAGGTTTCTACTCTGCCCCTGTGGCAGCGGCCCACCTGTCAACACCGTCGTGCCATCGGATCCACCTACGTGGAAGGCGCTTACCTCCTCAGCGATCTTGTGCAGCTCTGAGGCAATGCGGTTATCGACGCCAACAAGTGCTCTTGCGCGTGCCCGGATGATTCCCTCGTAGACGAATTTTGTGATCTTGCGGAATGCGCGGTCGACAAAGGAAGCGTTCGTCTTTCTATCAGTCAGCGAGAGATCCTGATTGACTGTGAAATCATCGCTCTCGGCATCATTAATGGCTGACACAGCTGAGTTTTTGGCGTCCTTCAGGTCCGCTTCTGACGTCTCAGCCGCTGTCTTAGCCGCCCGGATTCTTTCAATCTGGTGCGGCGTTCTGGCGATGACTGCTTCAGCTGTTTCCTTGAACTTGTCTAGGAACTGGCCCTTTCCGATGGGTGATTTTATCGCGTCTCTCGCTGCGTTAAGGATGAACTCGACGTGGTCGGCTACCTCTCCCCAGTTCTTTGCGGCAGCGCTGAGCTGGTCGGTCCGCCATTGTTCAATCTGTGCCCGCGTCGGATCCCCCATCCGGTCCTCCTACATGCCCCGGCGCTCAGCGGCACCGATGTTCCCGGCGTTTTGTTGATCCGTACTTTCGAACGCCTGGACCGCGCTATCCAGCGTTGCGCCCTCCCTTTGAAGGAATGAGCCGCACTGCTTAGAAAAGTGCTCGCTGGCTGCGTACATGGCCCCAATAGCCGCTATGGATTTCTCCGGCCCTGGGCTCTCTGACGGCCTAGGCGCACCCGGAATCAAACTGTCACCCAGTTGCTTCAGCCGCTGTGCCACCTGGCGCGCAAGAGTGACATCAACTTGGAGGCCCTGACCACCTGCGCCGCTACTTGGAGTCACCGCAGGCACGCTGGGACTCCTGACTCCATATTTTTCGTCATCGTCCGTATCGCTGAAATTGGTAGTAGTCGTCTTCGTCGAACTCTGTCGGTAGCGGAGCGGCTGATTTCACTTGCTGTTGAGGATCGGCCGACTGCGTCGTGCTGAGCTGCCTCTTGACCTCGGCGGCGGCCTCACGACCCGCGGCTTCAATGTCCATCACGCTGCGATCGGCCACACTACGGATTAGGTCCAGATCACGCTGAAGCTCGTCGCTCATCCACACTCACCTCCCTATCGCAGCCAGATTTCCCTTCTTATTGTGCTCCGACGCATGGACCGGCCATTCGGTTCCACCCTTTTGCCAGATATGGTCCGCAGCACTACATCGATACTCAGCGCTGCTAGTACGTTGTCCACACCATGTGGAACGGCGATGAGCTCAAACTCGGCGAATATCTGGCCTTCATCGGTTTCGACGGCGATCGGTCGCCGTCCCTGGACACCTTGCGGCGTCTGCAGCGTGGGCACGTCCTGAATATCAAGTGGGAGAACCTCGATGCGGTGCTGCACAAGCACGTCGCATTGGATATCCCGGCGGTTCAGGCCAAGCTGCTGCGCGAGCCCCGCGGCGGCTACTGCTATGAACATGTCGCCCTGTTCGCCGCCGTTCTAGAACGCCTCGGCTTCGACTTCTTCGGAATTCAAGGGCGCGTGCAGATGGGCGCCACCACCATTCGGCCGGCGACGCACGGCATGCTCGTGGTCCGGCTGGACGGACAACAGTGGCTCTGCGATGTCGGATTCGGGACCAGCCCGCTTGCCCCAATCCGCATCGTCGACGAGGACACCATCAACGACGGATCGTGGACGTACCAACTGCTGCGCGGCGAGGTCACACCCAGAGCCGACGGCTGGACCCTGTCCGAGGCCGCCGGGGACGGGACGCAGCCAGGGTGGATGAGCAGATACACCTTCGTGCTTGAACCGCAGTACCCGATCGACTATCGCGCCGCGAGTTACTTCGTCGCCTCGAGTCCCCATTCACCCTTCAGTACAAGGGTTTTCGTACAGAAAATCGCACCCGATCATGCGTACATCCTGGATCACCGCGAGCTCCACGACATCCGGCCCGGCGTGGGGCGAGATACCCAGCGGCTGAGCCCCGAGGAAGTGCTGGTCACGCTCCGAGAAATCTTCGGTATCGAGCTGGGCGTTGATGATTCCCGATTGCTATTGCAGAGGCTCACCGAGCAGTAGCGTCAACCCATGACTAAGACCATTCCGTCGAAATCGCGGCTACTGGTCAAGCTGCTCGTCACCAATGTTGTCTCGACTATCGCGCTGGGTGGATTGCTGATCCTCGCCGCCGGCACATGGCATTGGCCCCAGTTGTGGATCCTGGGCATCGAGGTGACCGTTCTCAACCTCGGTGTGCACCTTTGGTTGTTGAACGAGAATCCCGCGCTACTAGCCGAACGACTCGGATCACCTCGTCAGGCCACCCAAACAGGCTGGGACAAGGTGTTCATGATCTTCGCGATCATCGGAATGCCACTTTGGTTCGCGCTGCCCGGATTCGACCGCCGCTGGGGCTGGTCGAGCGTTCCTATCTGGGTCCAGGCTGCCGGCGCGGTGCTGATCGCGGTGTCGCTGCTATCCATGGTGTCTGTGTTCCGCGCCAATAGCTTCGCGGCGCCGGTCGTGAAAGTACAAGCCGACCGCGGACATTCGATCGCGGACACTGGGCCCTACGCGTATGTGCGGCATCCGATGTACGCGGGAGCCATCCCGTTCTTGATCGGCATGCCGCTACTGCTCGACTCGTGGTATGGGTTGATTGGATCAGCGGTAACCATTGTGGCGCTTGGGTTTCGAGCGGTGGGGGAGGAGCGGCTACTCACCCAGGAGCTTGACGGCTATCCCGAATATGCGGCGAGGGTCCGGTACCGCCTGGTGCCTGGCGTGTGGTGACCGCCCGCCTTCAAGACAAGTCCCCTAGTTAATGGCCGCTATCGACCGTTTTGTCACCGTCACCAGGGCGTCTGCCGCCTGCCGCAACTCGTCGATAGTCGTGGCCTGTCCCGCCACCCATTCAGAACGTGTCGGAAGTCTGAGCGTCCCACGCCACGCATCGAGCTTGACTTCTAAAAACAGTTCGTTGGCCACAGTCCAGTCTTGTTGACCGAATCCGACGAGCACCTTGAAGCCCTCTGCATCCACAAACATGCGCCGGTCCTGCGGGTAGTTCGATATCGACGATTCCGCTGTATCAATCCTGTATTCAGCGACAAACTGCCTCTTGTTATTATCCTCGTGAGGGTGCCCCGCAAAGGTCGGGTCGGAGACATCGAACAAGCAGTACGCCAGCTTGAGGTCTGCGTTGAATTTCGAGGGCCGACTCTCGCCATTGATCCTGGGTTCGCCACCCTTTGTACCGGGCCATGTCATCATCAGGGACTTCAAGATGTCGTCACAAACCTGCAAGACCGGAATACTTGCGGCTTCGGGCGCAGCAGAAATCGGCCGGGTTGAGGTACTCGAGGACGGTGTCGTCAATCCTGGGTTCGAATTAGGGCTAGGTGCCGGACATGCGGCTAAGAGCACGGCGACCGCAGCGGACACACCGGACAAGACGCAACGGTTTCTCACACGCGATGACATTCAGCATAACCTCTCATAGATTGCCGGGCCTACGCAGCTACGAATTGGTAATCACTCCCGGTTTGACTGACCAATCGTTATGGCCGCCCTTCACCGAACCGTCCTTATACCTATCCTTTGCCGACACCGGCCACTGGGCTGGTTGCCCCACCTTTTCGAAGCCCTCGACCGTCTTCTCCAAAGATTTGAAGTTTTGCCGCGATTTGTACTCACCTCGAAAGAATTCAACGTAGGACTCCAATATATCCCGCAAGGCCAGTGCACCATTTGTTATTATGGTGACTGCCGAAGGAATCGCATCAATTAGCCTGAACGGATTACCAAACTTACCAATCTCATCGTAAAACTTCGCCATGAAATCTGTTATTTTGTTGAATAAATCTGTGTACAGTTTCCATCCGCGGTCCGCCATCGAATTAAGTTCAGCCGCAATCAGTTTAGATACCGATTTGATGTTCGCCAGTGCCGTCTTTTGATCTTCTCTGGCGATCGCATACGAATCGGCTCCCAGCCCCTGCCAATCGACACTGAGATTGGTATCAGCGCCCGTACCGGTGGTGACAATGGGGGTGATGATGCCGGCAAGTTCGGGATCCCAGTCACTTGCGTGCCCCAAGTAGGTAAATGGTGCTGCAATCCCTTCGCTCGCCTCGACAAGCTTGTCCCAGACTTTTTCTGCTTGCTCCATCATTTTGTCGCGATTACCCCAGAGATCGTCGATGTCGAGCATGAAACTGAAACGGTCAGCCTGTTCGCACCAATGCTGAATCTCATCCTTTACATGCTGCTTACTACCGATGGCCTCATTGGCTCCGTCCCGTACTTTCTCGAAGTCGCCAATCGCTTTTTCTAACGCCGCTTTATCTGCCACCGCTGCTCCTAGTAGAGATTCTTGAATCTGTGGACACCCTCGTCTTCTTCGCGCTTGTATGTCGCGGCAACTGCGGCGAGGGTGTCTCCAATTGCGTCGAATTCAGTATGGGCCTCGCACATGCGGGTCCACCAATACGTTGCGCAATTAATGTAGGCTTGGTGGGAATACTGGAATGGGCCTGCCTCTAAGCGCGAAATATCCTTAAGTGCTGCCGCTTTACTGGCGGCACCATCCATTGAAGTCGCCATGTTGTACCAAGTTTGTGCAACCTTCTGCATGCTGTCTAACGACACGCTGATCCGGCCGGCATCTGGGTTGGGCATCGTTCTCACCTAACTTTCTGCGAGTAGCGACGGAAGATGGGTGCGAAGCATTTCTTCCAATTGTTCATCGGATAGTTGTCCGTCATCTCTGTTGAATTTTTTGGAATTCTTCGCGTTCCGGATTTCGTCGGCACACTCCACGATCGCATGGGCGACAACACCCGGCCCGACCTGCTTAGCCCAACTAATAGAAACATCCAGTTTGGTTAGTGCAGATCCATCCGCGAGGAGAACCACTCCCGGTCTGCCGGCTTCGTCGCGCTGCTTACTCTCTGCTCGAAAAGTACGTCCGAACGATTCAGACAGCAGGTCCATATATTCGTCCCAAGAACGGGCCGTTAAAAACTCGAGCACGCTGTTCCGGCGCGACGGAACGGTTGATACACCTTTGTCTCCGCTTTCTATTCGCACCTCAATCCGCTTCTTCAGCGCCTCACCGTATCCCTTCGCAAACTGGCGCTCGTAGTCCTCCGCACGGAGTCCTTGGCTGATCTGAACATCGGTTGGCAGATTGCGATCGTCCACAACCACACTGACAGGTCCCGTCACGTTCCCTCCCTCTTCCAGCGTCCCTATCTACAGAGATACGAGGCGGATGCTGGCCGTTTGGTTCCCCTCAGAGCACAGGAATTTTGCAAATAGTTGAATCTGCAATAATCACACCTGCGGCTGCCCGCCCACACACGTTGAAGAAGCGCACGTCATTTGAGGCCGTGAGCGACTGAACTGCCTCATGCCGCAACATCCCCTCGTCGAGAAAACATCCTCAGTCGCTTTACCGAACTCTCATCGAACGGGCCACCGAGTCACCCCAAAGTAGTCATTGCTACTTGGTCCACCCCAGCTTCTTGTTGGCCTCTGCGATGATTGGCGCGGAGAAGTCGCACCACGTTTGTCCGGTCGGTAGTGCGGCCGCCGATACCGCCGCCGAGGTAGGCGTGAACTCCAGCTGCACAATGTTGTTATCTGGTCCTAGGAGCGAGGCCGAGCATTTCGCCGGTTCATCCACCCCCACATAGATATCCGCGCCTTCTGCCTTGATGACACGTAGATTGAAATCTTTGAAATTGCTTGCCGCGTCAGGATTTTTGGACAACTTGATGTCAAGGACGTTTGAATATCCCGATTCCTCGTAGTTGCACTCCTGGATTGCGGTCTCACGGGTGGATATGTCGCTTTCCTTGATCGGCGTGGCACCCTGGTTGCTCAGCGAGTCTGGGAGGACGAGGGTGCACGGCTTCGTTTCTGGGGTGAACGGTGTGAATGCCCCCCGCGGCGGAGCGTCAACCATCGACGAAGTCGGTGCTGCGGTACCCGTGGCCGTCTCGGACTTGGCGCTTGGCGCCGCCGTTTCGGCTGGCTGCTGATGACACCCGGCGAGGGCAAGCCCGAGTACTACTGCGAACCCACTGGCTAGCACTGTGCTTTTCAAGTTGCGTTCCTTCATTTCGGGCCGAAGCGCTTGAACTGGTACACATCGTCCTCTTCGAGATCTGAGAGCGTGCGCGGCTGCGGCGGCATACTGGTCTCGTCTTCGACCTGATGGAAAGGAGTTTCTATGAACTCGTCGGCGGCATGCAGCGCGAGTTCCATCTCTTCGATTCCATCAATTACCTTGCTGTACAACGCGGAAATCCCGTCTTGCAGCAGATCGTCTTCTGTCATTGTGCGTCCGCCCACGGATGCCCGTCCTTGCCACCGGAGTAGGCGCCGCCCGGTGTCTGGGCTACATCGAACGCTCCGCCAAACGCAGCGGGCAAGTCTTTCTTGAGTTGCCTGAACTCATCGCTACCACCGCCGCCGGCCTTCTTCTCGGCTTCGTCCAACTTTTCTTTCAATTTCTTCTCACCCGCGTCCTTCAAGAAATCTACTGGGTTTGAGAAGAAGTCCACCACTGATTTGACGAGGTCCACAGCTTTCTGCACTTCCTCCACAAGCTTCTGCGCTTCGTTGTAGACGTCGTACAGCATCTTGATGACTTCGCCTGCCTCATATGCATTGCCTGCGAAGGGAACTCGGCGCGCGAGGGCCTTCAGTGCGCCCGACCAACTTTTGATCTGCACATGTTCTTCGAGCTTCTTCTTGATCAGCTCGACGATCTTTTTGATCAACTTCTTGATCTCTGCGACCAGCAGATCCAGGCAGTCCTTGACCACCTTGGTCAGTGGTTTCTCGGCCTGGAAGGCCTTCGCGAGCTTAGGCGCCCATCCATCAAATCCCTTGGCAGCATCACCATCCCAATGCGACTTCACCCGGTTGGCCATGGTCTGGAAATCCTCACCAGCTCCAGCTATGCCTTCCCCCGCCTTCGAGTAAGCGTTGCCAATTCGCGTTAGTTCGGCCCAGTTGCCTACCAATTTATTGAAGGTGTCGTTGATGGGGCTCCATCCGGTTCCCCATTTGATGGCGTCATCAGCATCTGCAACCCATGAGGCCGCCTCACGCACGATCCCAACAACGTCGGCTTCCTCATGAGCCGGTGGAGTCAGATCTGGTTGACCGTCCGAGGTGTAGTGCGCAGCCGCAGTAGTGGCATCACCTTGCTGAAAAGAGTCGTGCGCGGTAACCGGGGTATCAGACACCTGGCGGATGCGTTCACTTCGCCGTTGCTCCTGATCGCGGTAGAGATTGGCTAACGAGATGAGCTCGTTGCCCGTCATATACATCACCGTTTGACGCTGGTTGTAACGGTTAGCGGTTGCCGTCCTCATACCTTCGAACGGCGCCTTAATCTGCGACATAAGCCCGTTCCAGCCGTCCTTCGGTCCGGCTTCGGCATTTACGAACGCTTCTACCTTGCCTACATACGCAGCAAGGTCCTCGGTTCCCGCACCCAGACCAGCGAGCTCGTTTGTGTCAACGCTGAACTTCTCGGCCATGCAAACAATCCCCTCCTGTTCTCCTACCTGTATGTAGGACGGGACAGCGCCGGAATCGGTTCCACAGCCGACGAATGAATCTTTAGTTCAGTTGAAGATTCAATAACCAACTAGCCGCTACACGTCGAGGAAGCGCACGTCCCTGGCATTCCGGGTGATGAAGCTACGGCGTGCCTCGACGTCCTCGCCCATCAAAATCGAGAACAGTTCATCGGCGGCAGCGGCATCATCGAGAGTCACCTGGCGCAGCACACGCACCGACGGATCCATCGTGGTCTCCCACAGTTCCTTGGCATCCATCTCACCAAGACCCTTGTAGCGCTGGATGCCGTCATCCTTGTTGATCTTCTTGCCCGCCTTGAGCCCGGCCTCCATCAGCCCGTCGCGCTCACGGTCGGAGTATGCGAACTCCGGCTGGCTGCGCTGCCACTTGAGCTTGTACAGCGGCGGCTGCGCCAAGAAGATGTGGCCGTGCTCCACCAACGGGCGCATGAACCGGAACAGCAGCGTGAGCAACAGGGTCGAAATGTGTTGGCCGTCAACGTCAGCGTCGGCCATCAGCACGATCTTGTGATACCGCAGCTTGGCGATGTCGAACTCGTCATGGATACCGGTACCCAGCGCGGTGATGATCGCCTGGACTTCGGTGTTCTTCAAAACCCGGTCGATACGGGCCTTTTCGACGTTGATGATCTTGCCTCGCAGCGGCAGGATCGCCTGGAACATCGAGTCGCGACCGCTCTTGGCCGAACCACCGGCCGAGTCGCCCTCCACCACATACAGTTCGGACTTCGACGGGTCCGTCGAACGGCAGTCGGCCAGCTTGCCCGGCAGACCACCGATATCGGTGGCGCTCTTGCGGCGCACGAGCTCGCGCGCCTTACGCGCGGCGATACGTGCCTGTGCCGATGAAACTGCTTTGTTGACAACAGTTTTAGCATCGGCCGGGTTCGAGTCGAACCAGTGCTGCAGCTGCTCGTTGCATACCTTCTGCACAAACGACTTCACTTCGGTATTACCGAGTTTGGTCTTGGTCTGCCCCTCGAACTGCGGCTCGCCAACCTTCACCGAGATGACCGCGGCCAGACCCTCGCGGATATCGTCGCCGGTCAGGTTCGAGTCTTTCTCCTTGAGAAGCTTCTTCTCCTTGGCGTACTTGTTCACCACCGAAGTCAGCGCCGCACGGAAACCTTCCTCGTGCGTTCCGCCCTCATGGGTGTTGATGGTGTTGGCGAAGGTGTGCACCGATTCGGAGTAGCCGGCGTTCCACTGCATCGCGATCTCCACCTCGTGGCCTTCACCCTTGCCGGAGAAGTCGACGATCGTGGTGTGGATGGCGGACTTGGTGCGGTTGATGTGCTTGACGAAGTCGACCAGGCCGTCCGGGTAGTGGAACACGCGATTCTTAACCTTATGCGGGGCAGCCGATTCCGCGGCCTGTTCCTCAGCGGTCTTGGGCGCCTCGGCCGTATCGCGAACTACCTCATCCGTCACGTCCGAATCGCTCACCCGCTCATCGGTGAGTTTGATGGTCAAGCCCTTGTTCAGGAACGCCTGCTCCTGAAGACGCCGCGCCACCGTCTCAAAGTCATAGGTGGTGGTCTCGAAGATCTCCGGATCTGCCCAAAAGCGGACGGTGGTGCCCGTCTTCTTCGTGGCGCCACCCTGCTGCAGGGTCCCCGGCACGGACGCCGTGTACACCTGATTCCACTCATGGCCATCCCGCAGGATCTCCAACTCGACCTTTGTGGAAAGGGCGTTAACCACCGAGATACCCACGCCGTGCAGACCACCGGAGACCGCGTAGGAATCCGAGTCGAACTTGCCACCGGCATGCAGCTGCGTCATGACGACGTCGACGGTCGGTATGCCGGAGGCGTGCATGGCCACCGGGATACCGCGGCCGTCGTCCTTGACCTGGATACCGCCGTCGGCCAGCATCGTTACCTCGACGGTGGTGGCGTAGCCAGCCATCGCCTCATCGACGGAGTTGTCGACAACTTCCCAGATCAGATGGTGCAAACCGCGCTCACCGGTGGACCCGATGTACATACCGGGGCGCTTCCGGACCGCCTCAAGCCCCTCTAGGATGGTGATCGAGTCGGCACTGTATTCGCTCTTGGCACTCTTCTTCTGGGCAGCCACGATCGACTTTGTCTCCTGTCTGGAAGTAACGACTCCGGCGGGCCTGCTCAACTACAGGGACCCAGCGATCCGTCTTATGACCATCCTACTGGTCTGCACCGACGGCACCTAGTTTCAGGGCATGTTTCGTCCCCTCTATTTACGCCGTCCGTCGCGTATCTCGGATCACCTTGTGTCATGACGGTCTAGACGCGTGTTCCACGTCGCGACGCGGCGATGAGCGCTCAGCCGTAGGTGTCCCGCGGGCCGCGTCCCGCGATATGCCGTGGTCCCTTGCGCCACGACGGCGCCGTCGGACCGGAGATCTTCAAACTGGTCACCACACCGTCGCCGACGGCGGCCGCGATCTTCGCCAGCAGCTGAGCCTGCACCAGCCGCAACTGTGTCGCCCATGCCGTCGACTCGGCCGCGACCGTGAGCACTCCCTCATTCAGTGCCGTCGGCGTCGCATGTGCGGCGATCTGCTCACCGACAACGGCCTCCCACCGTCCGAAGACCGCGCCTTCCGAAACACGCCCTGACCACCCACGGCGTTTCGCTAAATCCCCTGCCGCCCTTCCCAACAACTGTGGATCACGGGCATCCGGCCCCGGGCCCGACCAGGTACGGCGGCCACCAGCGACACGTCGGCGCTGCTCCGGCGATCTGCCGCCACGACCAATGTCTTTCCCTTGCTGCTTGGCCGCGCCACGGGCTTCCTCCAAGACCCGGCGCACCAGGTCCATACCCTTCATCCCCGCCAAGTGCTCCGGCGGCCACGCCTCATCCTCACTCATGTGCCACCGACTTTCGTCCCGCGGGATCTTCCTGTACCTCGACGGTAACCGTGCGTGCCGACAATTCCTCGGGCACATCGTCCGGGACCGCCGCCGTCACCAAGACCTGTTCGGCATCGGCGGCAACCGTGGCCAGTGACCGCCGTCTGGCGCCGTCCAATTCGGCGAAAACGTCATCCAGCATTAACACGGGATCCGTCCCCTCCGCCCGCAGCAGATCGAATGCCGCCAGTCGCAGCGCCAACGCGAAAGACCAGGATTCGCCGTGGCTCGCGAACCCTTTCGCCGGGCCATCGCCAAGACGCAATTCCACGTCATCGCGGTGCGGGCCCACCAAACAGACCCCACGTTCTATCTCCGCGGACCGTTTGGCCACCAGCCCAGCGTGCAGCGCCTCCGCAAGGCGTTCAACCGACAGCTCGGCCTCCACACCCTCGACACTGCTGCGGTACGCGATATCCGCCGGCCGCGACGCGGGGGCCAGCAGCTGATACGACTTTTCCACCAGCGGGCGCAACTCTCCGACCAGTTCGATACGCGCGGAAAGTAATTCGGCACCGTGGGCCACCAGATGCCCATCCCACACATCCAAGGTGTCCAGCACACTCTGGTCGTTGCGTTGCCGTAACGCCGCGCCGGCGGTCTTGAGTAGCGCCGTCCGCTGCCGCAGTACCTTGTCATAGTCGGCACGTACCCCGGCCATCCGCGGCCTGCGTTGAATCAGCAGATCATCCAGGAAACGGCGCCTATCAGACGGGTCGCCCCGCACCAACGACAGATCTTCTGGCGCGAAGAGCACCGCGTGAAGAATCCCGACGACTTCCCGGGGGCTACGTACTGGCGAACGATTGATCCTCGCCTTGTTCGCGCGGCCCGCGGCGATTTCCAGATCAATCCCCAGCTCACGACCGTCATTGACGACAATCGTCGACACCACCGCGCGCTCGGCCCCGGTCCGGATCAGGGGCGCATCGGTGGCCACCCGATGCGACCCCAAGGTTGACGAATACCAAAGAGCCTCAACGAGATTCGTCTTCCCGTAGCCGTTAGGACCTACGAAAACGGTCCGACCGGGTGCAAGCTCCAAGTCGACACGCTCCCATGACCGGAAGTCACGCAATCCCAGCTGTCGTACGTACACCTCGGCGCGCGCACCTCCCTCAGCCGGAAAGGCCGACGCGCTTAACCGCGTGGCCGCCGAACTGATTGCGCAATGCCGAAACCGCCTTCATCGCGGGCGAATCCTCTTGGCGTGAAGCAAATCTCGCGAAAAGGGACGCCGCGATAACGGGGGCGGGTACCCGATGATTGATAGCCTCTTCGACGGTCCAGCGACCCTCACCGGAATCCTCGGTGTACCCGGAGATCGCGTCGAAGCCGGGGTCTTCTTTGAGGGCCTTGGCCAGCAGGTCCAACAGCCACGACCGCACCACGGTGCCCTTGGTCCAGGCCTGCAGTACCGCCTGCACATCGGTGATCAGCGGTTCCGCGGCCAGCAGTTCATAGCCTTCGGCGTACGCATGCATGAGCCCATACTCGATACCGTTGTGGATCATCTTGGCGTAATGTCCGGCGCCCACGGGGCCCGCGTGTACGAAACCATCGGCCCGATCGCCTTCGGGACGCAGCGTGTCGAAGATCGGCATAGCCCGCGCCACATCGTCGTCGCTGCCGCCGACCATCAACCCGTAGCCATTTTCCTTGCCCCACACGCCACCGGAAACACCCGCGTCGATATATCCAATTCCCTTGGCAGCCAATAGATCCGCGTTCGGCTGATCCTCAGTGAACCGCGAGTTACCGCCATCGATCACCAGGTCGCCCTCGGACAATTCGGCCGCGAGATCAGCGATCGTCTGCTGCGTGATCGGACCCGAAGGCACCATCACCCACACCACCCGAGGCGCGTCGAGCGCGTCGGCCAACCCTTTCAGCGACGGCACATCGGTGACCTCGGGACGAGGGTCGTATCCGATGACCTCATGCCCGCCGGCCCGCAGCCGGTCGCGCATGTTGAAACCCATCTTGCCCAGACCAACCAAACCCAGCTGCATGACCTATAACCTCCGAAGACCCGTCTGTATGCCGATAGGAACGCACGCCCTAGCCGGGCAGGCGCACCGGCATCAATAGATAGACATAGTCAGTTTGCGCTGCCGTAAACGGCCCGGAGCCTTCCGGCGAGCTTTGATCGTCATCCGCAGGACGCAGCACGGCCGGACGGCTCGGAGTGGTGAATCCAAAGGTCACCCGATTCGAATGCAGCGACCCCAGCCCGTCGGTCAGGTAGGTCGGGTTGAACGCGATCGTGAGGGGCTCACCGACGAACTCCACCTCGAGTTCTTCTTCCGCGCGACCCACGTCGTCGGCGCCAGCCGATAGGCGCAGCAACCCCGGTTCAAACTCCAGACGGATCTGGGCACCACGATCGGCCACCAGCGCGACACGTTTGATGGCCTCGACCAGCTCCGAGATCGCAATCGTTGCCAACGCGGTGTGCTCGGTCGGCAGCAGCTGGCGGAACTTGGGGAATTCCGCATCGAGCAGACGTGTCGTGCTGCGCTTACCGTCGCTGACGATGCCGAGCAGACCTTCGGAACCGATGGCCGAACCCGCGCCCAGTGCCAACTGCACATCCGAACCACTGGATGCGGACTTCGCCGCTTCGGACAACGTCTTGGCCGGTACCAACACCGCGGCGTTGGTTTCGCTGGATCCCGAGGTCCACTTGAGCTCGCGCACCGCCAGGCGGAACCGGTCTGTTGCGGCCAAAACCACTGTGTCACCGTTGATTTCGACACGAATACCGGTCAGCATGGGCAACGTGTCGTCCTTACCGGCAGCGACCGCGACCTGACCGATTGCTTCGGAAAACACATCGGCGCCCAGCGCACCGGTTTCCTCCGGCAACGACGGCAGGGCGGGATAGTCCTCCACTGGCATGCTGGGTAGCGAGAACTTCGCGCTTCCACAGCTGAGCAGCAAGCGCGTGCCCTCCAGCGCCACATCGACGGGCTTGTTGGGCAATGACCGGGTGATATCCGACAACAGCCGGCCCGAAACCAGCGCACTGCCCGCCGCGGCCACTTCGGCAGGAACCTTCACCTGCGCGGAAACCTCGTAATCAAAGCCGGACAAGGTCAAGCCCGTGTCGTGCGCTGTGAGCAGCACGCCCGCCAACACCGGGACCGTCGGCCTGGAAGGCAGACTGCGCGCAACCCACGCCACCGAATCGGCGAAATCGTCACGCGCGACCCTGAACTTCAGGCTGGTGTCTGCGGCAGTGGGGCTCGCGAGATCCATGAATACCCTTCGCTTCCTCGATGTCCAGGTCGGACGGTTGCACACAAAAATCCGTGATGGCCATCGTGGCACGTCCGGCTGACAAGGCTGACAGCGCATCGGGTCGCCATCCGGCATCACCGGGGGCACCGTGCACAGGTCTTGTCACTCGGAGCGGGAAGCCGTCAGGCCATGCGGCTTCCGAAGCACAACCGTAGATGCTTTCGCCGCGTCGGGAAAGCGGATCGGTTTCTTGTAAGACCCCTGTCGTCCATCGCTGGGTTACCGGTTGGACGGGCCATGTTGACGCGTCCATCCACACAGCTGCTTTTAGAGAGAAAGAATAGATAGAGATTTGAGCAGTATTAGTAGGTGCTGTGGAATCTGTGGACAGACAACTGTTATCGCACCACAGCGCGCTGCCAGAGCTGTCAGGAATTTGTGGATTCGGATGTGACTGAGCGCCGGTGGATGTGGACGCCGCGTCGTTCGTTCAGCAACCCCCAAGCGATCATCGGTTCGGTCAACATCAGTCCACAGTCCTGTGCACAACCCGCCGATGTTGTGGATGTGACGTGTGAGCCCCACGAGGTGACAAAAAATCGTCGAGAAAAATCTCCAAAAGTCTTGAAATTCCCGTGTGTTGAGACGGCGTGGCGGTGTCGCGACACAAAAAAACCCGGCCGCGCGGGCCGGGTGGGGGACGGGTGCGTCAGTGACGGGAACGTTGGCGTATCCGGGCGGTGAGCTCCTTGACGTGATCGAAAACCTCACGCCGTTGCGCCATTTCGCCGCGCACCTTCTTGTCCGCGTACATGACCGTGGTGTGGTCACGGCCGAACGTCTGCCCGATCTTGGGCAGCGAGAGGTCGGTGAGCTCTCGGCACAGGTACATGGCGATCTGACGGGCTTGTGCCAGCGCGCGCGTCTTACCGGGCCCACGAAGCTCCTCGACGGTGGTGTCGAAGTACTCCGCCGTGACAGCCATGATGGTGGCGGCACTGATCTGGATGGAGTTGGCATCCGGGATGAGGTCGCGCAGCACGATCTCGGCCAGCGAGAGCTCAATGGGGGACTTGTTCAGTGACGCGAACGCGGTTACCCGGATCAGGGCACCTTCAAGCTCACGGATGTTCCGCTCGATGCGACTCGCGATGAGCTCCAGCACGTCGTCGGGGACGTCGAGCCGATCCATCTGAGCTTTTTTACGCAGGATGGCGATGCGGGTCTCCAGCTCAGGCGGCTGGACATCGGTGATCAAGCCCCACTCGAAGCGGGTCCGCAGACGATCTTCCAGAGTGGCCAGGCCCTTCGGCGGGCGGTCCGAGGAGATCACGATCTGTTTGTTGGCGTTGTGCAAGGTGTTGAAGGTGTGGAAGAACTCCTCCTGGATACCTTCCTTGCCTTCGATGAACTGAATGTCGTCGACCAGGAGAACGTCGATGTCGCGGTAGCTGCGCTTGAAGGCGACCCGGCGGTCATCGCGCAAAGAATTGATGAAGTCGTTGGTGAACTCTTCGGTGGAGACGTATTTGACACGCATACCGGGGAAGAGACGCTGTGCATAGTTCCCCGCGGCGTGCAGCAGGTGCGTCTTGCCCAGGCCGGACTCGCCCCAGATGAACAGGGGGTTGTAGGCGCGCGCGGGCGCCTCGGATACGGCGACGGCTGCGGCATGAGAGAACCGGTTCGAAGCGCCGATGACGAACGACTCGAAGGTGTACCGCGCGTTGAGACTCGTATCAGGGGTCTCAGCCTTGTCGGCGCCGCCCGGGCGATTGATGAAGTAGGAAGGCCACGATTCGTGTGCGCTGGCAAGCGCCTCGGTGGTCTCATCGACCTCGTCGAGCTCGAGTTCGGGGGCGGCTCCGGCGACGTCAGAATCTTCGCCAGGAGCCGGTGCCGCGATCCGCACACCGAGCTCGACATTCTCGCCGAGCCGTCGGGAAAGTGCCTCGACGATGGGACCGCGCAGATGTCGCTCGATCTCGTTTTGGACGAAGCTGGAGGGCACGGAGAGGAGCGCGAAGCCCTCGGCCATGGTGAGCGGTTTGACCAGAGTGAGCCAGGCGCGCTGCTGCGGCGTCAACGGCGGAAAACTCGACAGATATTGGTTGTCGTCACCGTTGAGCTCTGCGACGACGGTATTCCATACCGCCGTGAACTGGGAATTCAGTTCATCAGTCAA